>CAVWAR010000017.1:1120000-1463663 GCA_963753075.1 uncultured Actinomycetes bacterium | reverse complement strand
GTCGAACGGGGGATGGGTCAACCTGCGAGAAAGGTGCCCGCGGCCACCACGGTGGGGCGTGGCGGTGGCCCGGTGGGGGACGCGGGACAGCGGTGGACATCAGTTGCGATCGAGCATTCACTTGGCCGAGGGCGCGGCCGGAGGGTGCTGCACATCGCCCAGAGCGACGGCCGCACCGAGACCGATCCCCGAGGTGGCTGCCCTGTTCTCGCTCGGGCTTCCGAAGAGCAGGACCTGGTCGAATCCGGCCCCGAGCAGCTCCTGCATCCCCACTCCGGTGACGGTCACCGCCTCGGACCCGATGCGGGGTCGGCGATGCCGGTGAGCGTCAGGGTGCGCACGGCTCCAGTCGAGTCGCGCACGTGGACCGCGTCACCTGCCTGCGCGGCCAGGATCCGGGTGGTGCGTGGCCCCAGGGCAACCTCATCGGCGGCGCTGGGCAGGGCCCGCAGAGCATCCGCACGGCGCGGTCATCGGCGAGCGCCACGGGCCGTCTCCCGGCCACCTCCGCGCGCCGGTCCGGGCCGAGGAGGACGACCGCTCGATCGGTTGCCGGCAGCCCCACCTCGGCCGCGGCGGCGGGCACTCTGCCACCGTCAACGGGCAGCGCGGCAGTCGTGTTCAGGGGCAGCCGCATGTCCTTCTGCGTCATCATGCCCCGGACGGAGCTGGCCACCATCGTCCCGGCGACGACGAACGCCACTGAGAGGCAATGGCCAGCCCGCCCATCCACAGGCGCGGGAAGCCGCTTCGGAAGCCGCGCAGCACGGAGGTGAGGATGGTCACGAGGGCTCCTGGAAGCGTGGTCGCGGGGTGTTCCCGGGGAGAGGGGGTCGGCTGCTTCAGGCCACGGCGGCCAGGGCTGGGCGGCAGGACGCGGCCCGACCGGCGACCACACGGGTGCTGGTCGCGACGAGGGCGAGGCTGGCAAGGGCGACGACGCCGATCAGTGTCCACGGTGGGGCGAACAGCAGGCCCTCGTCGGGCAGTCGGGTCATCAGCAGGGCGGATCCTGCCAGGCCCAGGACGATGCCCAGGCCGACGCCGACGAGGCCGACCAGCGTGCCCTCGATCGTGACCGTGCGGCGCACCTCGCGCACGGTCATGCCGACCGCGCGCAGAAGGGACAACTCCCGAGCGCGCTCTCGGACGGACAGCACGATCGTGTTGAGCACCCCGAGCAGGCCCACGAGGATGGTCAGGCCGGTCAGGCCGAACGCGAGCCCGAAGACGGCGCCAGTGTCGTCCTGGGCGTAGCCCGCCGCGCGGGCAGTCTCTATCGCGCTGTTGAGCACCACGTTGACTCCGGTGAACAGCGTGACCCCCAGGACCACGGCCATGGCCGTGTTCGACGTGCGACGCCGGCCCCGGGCGAGGTTCCCGACGGCAAGGCGGCCCACGGGTCGCTGGGTCATGCCGACGGTGATCATGCGCGCCATGGCCGGGACGAAGATCGGAGCCAGCAGCGACATGCCGGCGAAGGCGACCAGGGCGCCGACGGTGAATGCCAGGATGCTCAGGGAGCCTCCGCCCTGGATCGGCGCGAGTGCCACGCCCAGGCCGAGTGCCAGCACGCCGGCACCCAGAGCGATGCGGGTCCTGCCGATGTCATCGGCCGTCAGCGTGTCGGCCGATGACAGCGCCGCGATGGGCGGGATCCGCGTTGCCCGGCGGGCAGGTGCCAGCACCGAGGCCACGGTCACCAACAGACTGACGCCCAGGGACAGGGCGAGGGTGCTGGCCCCCGGTGCGACAAGGGCTGCGCCCGGCATCGCGACAGCGATCACCGCCCAAGCCGCGATGCTTCCGAGGGCGACTCCGACCAGTGCTCCGACGAACCCGACGAGCAGTCCCTCAACAAGCACCGATGCGAAGGCCTGGCGCCCTCTCATGCCCACGGCGCGCAGGAGTGCCAGCTCGCGGGACCGAGCGGCGACCATGGTCTGGAAGGAATTGGTGATCACGAAACCGGCGGCAACGACAACGACCAATCCGAAGGCGGACAGCAGCACGAACAGCCCGGCGGACGCGCCCGTGTCGTCAGCGCCCGCCAGGCGCATCTGTGTGGACAGTGCCTCGACCAGCATGCTCCCGGCGACCATGAAGGCGCTGGCCACGCCGACTGCGACGGTCCCGAGGATGTACCGGCTGCGGTGGGCGGAGGCGGTTCGCAGTGACAGGCGAGTGATGGCTCCCATGTCAGGCCGCCTTCCCCGAGACCGCGGCGATGATGCAGTCCAGGTCGGGGTCGGCAAGGTCGTGGCGAATCGCCCCATCGGCGAGGACGAGCACCCGGTCGGCATGGGAGGCCGCCTGCGGATCGTGGGTCACCATGACGACTGTCTGATCGGCGGCGTTGACCGCCTCGCGCAGGAGCCGGAGCACCTCGGCGCCAGATGTGCTGTCCAAGTTGCCTGTGGGCTCATCGGCGAAGACCACCTCCGGCCTGGTGACCAGGGCCCGGGCGATCGCCACCCGCTGGCGCTGCCCGCCGGACAGCTCACTGGGTCGGTGCGCGAGCCGGTCAGCCAGGCCGACAGCAGACACCACGTAGTCGAACCATGACTGGTCGGGGTTGCGACCGGCCAGGTCCAGCGGAAGCCGGATGTTCTCGCCGGCTGTCAGGGTCGGGATCAGGTTGAAGGCCTGGAACACGAAGCCGACGTGGTCGCGACGGAGCCGGGTCAGCCGGTCGTCGTTGAGTCGGCCCAGCTCGTGGTCCCCGATCCAGACCCTGCCGTCCGACGCTCCGTCAAGGCCGGCAAGCAGGTGCAGCAGGGTGGACTTCCCGGATCCGGAGGGTCCCATGATCGCGGTGAAGCGGCCCCGCTCGATGTCCACGTCGACTGACCGCAGGGCATGCACGGCAGTGCCGCCGCGGCCGTACACCTTGGACAGGGAGCGGGCGCTCACCGCCGCCGGCCCGGGGGCGGACTCGGAGGAGGTGGCCGCTGGCGCGGTGGGTGATGTGATCGTGGTTGTCATTGGAGGGTCTCCTGGGTCGAGCGCAGCGTTGGACCGCTGGCGTGTCTTCAGGGTTCCCAAGCGCCATCACCGTCAAATCCCCCCGGGGGATGATCTTCCGTGCGCCGTTGGTCCGGGTGTGGCCTCCGGGACTACACCACCGGGAGGACACCCAGTTGCGTGCTCGATGCCATGATCCTTCCGTGATGGAGGACACGAGCCTGAGAATCGCCTCCCCCGAGGTGTCCGACGCGCAAGCCGGGAACAGCATGCGCCCGGGCTGGCCCCGGCGGATGGTCGATGTTCTGTTCGGCCTCGGGCTGACCGGGCTGATGGCGATCTACGTCCTGCCCGTGGTTGTCGAGCACCCGCAGTCCGTGCGAGCCCTCGTGTGCGTGCTGATGTCCGTGGTCTGCTTGTCACTGGTGCCCAGCCGCCGGGAGCGGCCCGTTCGGCTCTTCGTCGCCCTGTGCCTGATGTCTGCGATCCTGACCGCGGCGGTGGGAACCCAACTGCCGCCCTGGTTGATCCTCCTACCGCCGGCCGTGTTCTGCGTCGAGGCCTATGAGCCGAGTTCGACCCTGCGCCGGTGGTTGGTCCCAGTCGCTGGCGTCCGCTGGCTGGCCACATTGGTCCTGACGTCCGACCTGTCCGTCATGCTGGTGAGCGCCGTGCTGCTGTTCAGCCTGGTTGGCTGGGCACGCGGTGTCCGGGTGCAGCGTCAGTATCAGCAGAGTCTCCTGGACCGGGTCGCTGTGGCCGAACGGGAGCGCGACCTGCGCGCAGCGCCGTTGCCGAGGAGCGGGCCCGAATCGCCCGCGACATCCACGACCTCGTCTCCCACTCGCTGGCCGTCGTCGCGGTGCAGGCGGCGGGCGGTCAGCGCATCGCCGACCGTGACCCTGGCCGAGCAGTTGACGCGCTCGCGGTCATCGGCCAGACCGCGCGGGATGCGCGCGCCGAGATGCGGGCGGTGCTGGCCGTGCTGCGCGAGGGGGACGCCGATCTCCCGGGTGCGGGGGAGCCCAGCCCCGGACTGCCGGAGATCGAGTCGCTCGTCGCCGGATTGAGCGCGGGCGGGATGCCGGTCGGGCTCGAGGTGTCCGGCACGGCGTACCGGCTGACCCCCGGCGTCGAGCTCGCTGCCCACCGCGTCGTGCAGGAGGCGCTGACAAATGCCGTCAAGCATGGTCGCCCAGGGGCCGGGGTCCAGGTGCGGATCGACTACAAGCCTGATGCCCTGGTCTTGGAGGTCCGCAGCCAGCTGCCCGACGAGGCTTCCACCCCCTCGGACATCCCGGGCGGGGGATCGGGCCAGGTCGGGATGCGGGAGCGGTTGGCCCTCTACGGCGGGAACCTGCAGATCGATCGGGGCGCCACCGAGTACCGTGTTCGTGCCACGATCCCACGCCGAGGCGACATGCACGGCGCTGACGAAGAGGTGCGATGACAGGACACATCAGCGTATTGGTCATCGACGATCAGATGCTGGTTCGGGCGGGCCTGCGCATGATTCTCGAGCCTGAGGACGACATCGAGATCGTTGGCGAGGCCGGTGACGGCCAGGCCGGCCTCGACCTCGTCCGTGCGAAGAACCCGGACGTCGCCCTCATGGACATCCGCATGCCTGTGCTCGACGGGGTGCAGGCGACGCAGCGGCTCACGGGGATGGCAGGCATCGGAACCCGGGTCCTGGTGCTCACCACGATCGACACCGACGACGCGGTGCTGGATGCCATGCGCGCGGGGGCCTCCGGGTTCCTGCTCAAGGACACCGATCCCGACGACCTCGTCAAGGCCATCCGAGCCGTGGCCGCCGGCGATGCCGTGGTCTCGCCCAGCGCCATGCGCCGGCTCCTGGACCGAGTCGGACCAGCGCTGCGTGGAGTGACCGACGCGGCACCGTCGGCCGCCGCCCCCGCCGCTGGTGCCCCGGCTCCTGCCTCACCAGAGGGGATGGCTGAGCTGACCCAGCGTGAGATAGAGGTGCTCACCTTGATCGGTGAGGGCTTGACCAACGCTGAGATCGCGGCTCGACTGTTCGTCGCGGAGTCGACCGCCAAGACCCACATCGGTCGAATCCTGCTCAAGCTCGGCGCCCGCGACCGGGTGCAGGCCGTGATCATCGCCCACCGCGGTGGGCTCGTCGGCTGAGTCCGTGGGAAAGTGCACCGAACATCGTGCCGACGGGGTATTCGGTTCCGCCGAACAGCGGGCGACCCACGACCGATTCTGGATCCTGGAACGACTCGACCGAGAACGCTCCGGACCTCAAGATGCCGGTCTCCGACTCGTCGGACCTCCCATCGGGCGCGCAACGTGGTTGTCGCATCGGCCAGTGGGTCGGCGGTTTCTACTGCCGTGTGTAGGACGTGCTCTGGGTTCAGAACGGTCCCGCTGGGGTGGTCAGGCAGGGGCAGTACATGTCGACAAGATCGGAATCGGTGTGCTTCATCAAGTGCCGGGTCCTACGAAGCGCCGCGTTGTACGGCTTCTGCCCGACGGGCGGAGGCTGCCCCACGGGAGGGCGCTGCCCAACCCGCGGGTACCTCCGACCCCGGCCGATGACGGGGAGGCGACCACGTGTGGGACCCGCGGCGGATGCGCGACCTGAGGATGATCTTCCCCCCGCCGGAGCACGGGTACCGAGGGACCCGACTGGCCTACTGGTACCTGGTCGCACTCACCCTGCTGACCACCGTGCGCAGCCTCATCCATGTCTTCGCCGCAGACGGTGGCGCCAACTCGATCGCGGGCATCGGCCTCGAGGCCGCGGGCGGGGACAACATCGTCGCCATCTTCGCGACCTGGGGGTGGTCGCAGCTTCTCCTGGCCCTCGTGGGCTGGGTCATCATTGTCGGCTATCGGTTCCTGGTTCCCTTCGGACTCCTGCTCCAGGTGCTCGACTGGGGTGGTCGGGCGCTCGTCAAGCAGTTCAAGCCCCTCGTCATCGACTCGCCCCCGCCGGGCGCGATCGGCAATCTCATCTTCCTGCCGTTGAGCCTGGTCGCGCTCTGGTTTGCCCTGCCGCGGACCGACGACTCCCGGTAGCCGCGGCCCCGGGGCAGCCACGGCCCACCTGTGGACCGTCTCGATTCGCGCTTGATCGCCCAGGGGTGGAGGTCGTAGCTACCTTTGCAGCGTGTCAAAGGGTAGGGGCGGCGAGACCGCTGGCCGACGACGCCGCGGCCTACCGCAGCCGCCCTGCCCGAGCATCACCCCTAGGGCCCCGGGCCACCGGGTGCGGGGGCCGCCACCACAGCGAGCGGTCGCGGTCGAGTTTCGGATCGGCGTGACTGGCTGCGGGATCCAATCGATGCCCGACGAGCGGATCAGCCAACCGGTCGCCCATAGCCGCACCGGGTGCGTAGCACCGCCTAGCGGCCCACTACGGCGTGGTGGTCATCCGCAGCCACTACGCGTCGATACAAGCCCCACAGGCCGCGCCCCCGGACGCCAGCCCTCCCGCGCGGTCAACGCACACCTCAGCCGCAATCCGGTCCCTCCTTTCGCCGCGAGCCGGGCGCCCTTCGGGTTTGCGAGATTCGCCCCGGTCGACAGCGCACACGCGGGGACGCCACTCGCCCGCGGCCGACAGACTGACCAGAGGAGTCTCACGGGTGATACAGTAGAGGCATGACTGCGACCCCTGATGAAAAGCGAGTCTCGGTCCGCGAAATCCGCAATCACGGCGGCGACGTGCTCGCACGCGTCCAACGGGGCGAGACCCTCACCATCACGAGCGACGGCACCCCGGTCGCCGAACTACGACCCCTCCCACGACGAAGCCTGTCTGCCGCGGAGCTGGTGGCTCGCCGGCGACGGCTTCCCCGGGTGGACGCCACCGCGCTGAGGGGCGACATCGACGCACTGCTGGACCAGTCCCTATGACCACCCCGCCACATGATCGCGCGGTCCTGGACACCAGCGCGGTCATCCGTCTGGGGGAGGTCGATCCTCGGCGCCTGGCCGCGGAGTCCGTCATCACGACCGTGACCTTGGCGGAACTGAGCGTCGGACCGCTCGTCGCCGCCACCGCTTCCGAGCGAGCCGCACGCCAACGACACCTCCAGCAGGCCGAGACTGACTTCGGAGAACCGCTGCCCTTCGACGCCGAGGCCGCTCGAGCCTTCGGCCCCATCGCCGCGTCACTACGGGCAGCGGGTCAGAAGCCTCGAGCGCGCGCATTCGACGCCATGATCGCCGCGATCGCCGTGAGCCAGGCACTGCCCGTCTACACCTTCAACCCCAAGGACTTCTCTGCAACCGGGGCAGAGCTGGTCGACCTCGGCGAAGAAGCCGAACACCCCACCCCCTGAGCCACTCGACCCGGATGCCGCACAGTTGAGAGCCCGACCGACCTGCCCCCTATCGCCGCCTGTGGACGCAGCCAAGGCCAGCCTTTCGATCTGCGTCAACTGCGCCCAGATGGACGTGCCGCGCAGCGTCGTGGGGACCTGTGCCGGGTTGCCCTGGCTCCTCGCGACAGATGTGCCCGCCGGTTGCGCGAGTCAGACGCGCCGTTGGCGGCCGCGGTCCGCCGTCTACTGCTCGGCCTGGGTGACCGTGTAGTCCAGACAGGCCGCGATCGCGTCGGTGTCCAACTCGGTGTCGGGCTTGGTGCGCAGCCGGATGGTGATGGCGTCGGTCGACGCCTCCACATCCATGGCGTCCACCTTCTGATATTCCTCAGTCGGGCATGAGCACTGCCCCGTCTGACATTCCCCGAAGGCGACGAGCAACTCGTCCTGGCTACCAGACGTGCCTGTCAGCTCGATCGTGACGCCGCTGCCCTCGTCGCTGATCTCGTACTGGGTCATGGGCTGTTCCCTTCTGGGCGACACAACCCGCGGCTCTGTCGGGTCCAGCCTGCGCTTCCCACCACCCAGATGCAAGCTCAACAGCCGCTTGAACGCTCCGGCCAGTGTGGCCGCGCTCTCCCCTTCTCGGCATGGGCGACACGCAGTTGCCGTCCCGTGTTGAACGGCGACGGCGCCAGCAAGGCCCGCCGCAGCGGGCGGCCAAACGTCGCGGCGAACAGCCAGACCTGGGCCGATCTCAAGTGAGTCACCAGACCTAGCGACGCTCGCCGCGCCAGGCCCGGGCACGGTCATTCGATGGGTCGTTCTGCGGGCGAGTCCAGACTGTCCCATTTCGCCATGAAACGCGCACCTTTTGGCAGGCATCACAGCGCCCACGAATTGCGCAGGCTGAACGGCGGCGAAGAACGTCCCCGATACGGCCAGTGGGTGCTCCGGACCCGCAGCCAGCACCATGAGCTCCTGAACCGGGAGATTGACGGCCGCTCCCGCCTGTCCACCTACTGGGGAAGCCGAGCTGCAGGCTGGCGCCGAATCGTTGACCAGGAGCTCGGCGCATCGGACGCGGTGCCGGATCGAGACCGACTCGTCGAGCATGGTCTACCAGAGCAGGGGCATCTGGGACGGCCCTTCTGGAGATCCGTCTGGCAATGCCCAAGCGGAACACCCTGTAGGAGCTGGCACCAGCTGTCAGAACCATGGCAACCGAGACCACGCCGTCCTTCGCCCACACTCGGGGCAGTCGTCCTTCGCCCACACTCGGGGCAGTCGTTCGCCCACACTCGGGGCAGTCGGCACCCGCTGGCGCGGTGGTCCCGATGGTCGCGGTGGCCGCCTCGCTGCTGTCACCGACGTCGCCCGTGATGCCGGTGGGTGCCGCGGCCACGGAGGTGTCGTCGTGACAGTTGCTGCTGTCGGTGGTGCTGCTGCTGGCCGCCACCTACGGGGTGATCCGGCTGGCCGGCTGCATCTACACCGGGCGATCCTGTCGATCGGCCATAAGGTGTCGTTGCGGCAGGCCTGGCGCAGCAGCAGCCACCTGCCGACGCGAGTCAGCCGACCCGGTCGAGCGTGACCTCCCCGAGCCCCATGTTGATGTCGATCTCCAGGGTTCCCCCGTCCGGCTCGCCGTCGAACGTGCGGTCCTCGGTGATGCCGACGCCGTCGCGGGCCGAGCCGAAGGCATCGAGCTCGCCGGCGCCGATCTCGGCGCCGAGCACCACGGTGACCTCGTCGGGGACCTCGACGAGCAGCGAGCCGGCACCGACCTGGATGCGCACGTCGACGGTGCGGTCGGTGAAGTCCAGCGCCCCGAGGTCGTAGGTGACGTCGCCGACGCCGTGATCGAAGGTCTCGCCGTCGATCGCCTCGATCGACGTCGGCGCGACCGTGCGCGACTCGGCGTCCACGTTGCTGGCGACCGTCCCGAGCGTCAGGAGGCCCAGGGGCACCAGGATCGCGAAGACGACGATCGCGATGATCGCTGCCAGCCCGTAGAGCACGAGCGCGATGATGGACAGGATGCGGGCGGTGCGGGCGATCCCGTCGCCGGAGAGCCGGCCCTGGGACGAGCGGATGTCGCGCAGCGACTGGTTCGCCAGCACCCACCCGACGATGTGCAGCACGATCGGGCAGAGGATGAATCCGGCGATCGCGCTGACCAGCGACCACACGGCCTTGTCGTCGGTGCGGGGAGCCGCGTACGCCACGGGGCCGTACCCGGGTGGTGGGCCGGCGTACCCGACGTAGGGCTCGCCGCTCTGGCCCGGGTACCCGGCATAAGTCCCGCCGCCCGGGGCGTACCCGGCGTACGGGCCAGGTGCGGTCTGGGTGCCGGGCTCGTCGGAGGGCGTGGTCGGGGGAACCGGCTGCGGCTGCTGCTCGGGGAGCGGCTCAGCCGGGTCGCGGTCAGACATCTCGTACTCCTGTCGAAGGGCTGGACCCGCCTCGTTCAGGGTAGTACGGGGTATGGGCCCGATCCAGGGTTGGAAGGCCTCCTCTGCGGCGTCCGACCGGCGCGCCGCCCGGCGGCGGCCACGCCGAGGGCACCGACCACTTCCAGGACGGCTGGGACCACCACGGGCAGCAGGTCTCGGCTGGCACACGTCACCGCGCCAACCGCAGCCGGGCGTGGCCGGCGCGATCATCGATCGCCTCAGAACGGCAGATGCATGCTCCTATTGGTCCACTTCGGCTGGTGCGTCCTTCGCGGCGTAGCGTTCCGCTCGCGGCCGTGTCACTTCGCCGCGAAACGCGCACCCTGGGGCAGGCACGAGAGCGCCCGGGATGACGTGGCCTGAAGCGGACCCTTGAAGTGAGAGACACCGGGCGATCGAGGACTAGCGTGGTTCGCAGGAGGGGCGAGTCAATGCCGGCCAATGACGTGACGCGAAGCGAGGTCCGAATCCCCGCGACGGACGGGTTCCCCCTGTCCGCCACCATCACTTCATCGGGTGCCGGTGCCGGCGACTGGGTGATCATCAACGGCGCGTTCGCGGTTGCCAGCCGCTTCTACGCGTCTTTCGCCGGGGCCGCACCCAGGCCCCACGGCACGTCTTCATGGTCGGCCACTCGCTGGGCGGGATCCTTCCCGGACTCATGAACAACGCCGACCTGGTCAATGCCATGGTCACGGTGGGCAGCGAGAACACCTACTGGAGATACCGCAAGGGCGCGGCGCGATCCTTGGCCCGCTCGTGGGCGACCAGGCCGTTCGCGACGGTGTTCGGCTACCTGCCATGGAGCCGGTTCTCCTCTGCGGAGGACGTCCCCGCCGGAGCTGCCCTGCAGATGGCCGTCTCGATGCGAAGGCCCGGCGGCATCCTCGACGATCCGACGCTTCCGGTGCAGCGGTACGCGGACTTCCAGGCGCCGGTCCTCGCCTACAGCATCTCCGACGACGCCGAGGCAACGCGGCCCTCCGTTGACGCCCTGATGAGCGTCTATCCGCACGTCGAGCGGCGCCACATCGACCCTGCCGATGCGGGACTCGACAGGTTGGGCCACTTCGGCTACTTCAAGCGACCCGCCCGAGGCCTCTGGCCCGAAGCCATCTCCTGGCTGCAGAACCCCGAGGCTCACCCCCCAAACCCCTGACGACATCCGCATCGCGACCGCACTCGGCCGCAGCGCACCACTCGGCGCCCCCATGACCGGAGCATCAGTAGTCGTTGGTGAGAGCTCTCCTCGCCGACAGCTGGGGATTCGCGTCCGACGGGGGAAGCCCGACCCGCATCACTGCGCCGCGTACGGACGCACCGCGACGAGAGGGGTCTTGTCCGCACCAGCGTAGATTCCGCCCAGAGGGGTCCCCTGCGTGGGACTCACGGCGATCGGGTCCAAGGCCTCTTGGGTTCTCCCGCGCCTATGACGACGATGGGTATGGGAGGAGGTGCAGAGACATGTCGACTGAGATCCAGACAAACAGGAGGGGCCGGATGATGATGATGATGGTCGTCGGCCTCGTCTTCTTGGCGGCGGCGGCCGGTTGGCTCCTCATGGCCGCTGAACCTTTTCCGATGTGGTTGATCATCGCTGGCGGCGGCCTCATGTTCATCGGCGTCGGAGCGGCCGCAAACAGGACTGGCGAGTGACGCCCGCTGCGGTGACCGCCCGGCCCCGCGCTGGCCGATGGCCTGGCCCCTCCCCTCGTGCGGCGTAGTAACACCCAGTCGGCCGACCTGGTGGCCGCCGTCCGGCATCGCCCACACGCCGGCTACCACCCCCGACAGTCCAGGGGCCGGCACGTCCACCGGCTGTAGCGCCTGCATCGACAGGCGCAGTTGGCGCGCCTGATCGTCGGACCATGTGGCAGTGCGGTCCGCCGCGTGTGACGCGGCGGAGTGTGCGGCGTTTCTGGGTGCTCGTCATGTCGGCAGAATGTCGGCAGCCCCGCCGAATCGCGCCGTATTCCAGCGAACGGACACGAACAAGCAAGTGGTGGCTGACCTGCGACGAGTCGCCGAGGGCCAGGCACACCGGCAGGCCCGGTCAGACGGCACGGCGACGTGTCCGCGGCCGCGACGACATCGGGGACGAGGATCCACGGGTGGGGAATGGCTCGCCCCCGATGTCAGGTCGCGCTGGGTCAGACTGTCGCCTGCTTGCGAGCGGGGTCGTCCGGGGTTAGGGAGTCGCGGGCGGACCCGTCGTGCCCCCCCTCCTGCTCGGCGAAGGCGGGGTCATCCTCGAAGGACTTGACCCGGGCGATGCCGTAGATCAGCAGGCCGAAGAGGCACTTGGCGGCCACGTCGGCGATCGTGTACCCGACCTCTCGCGCCACGAAGGGAACCGCCTCGAACCCGTCGGCGTTCATGTTGAACAGGAACGCGATCGGGTAGACCCCCCACGTGGCGATCAGCAGCAGCCGCAGGTTGGCCACCTTCTTGCGCACGACCGGGCTCTGCCGCTCCAGCGAGCGACCGAGCTCCACGAACAGCACGTAGAGGATGTACAGGAACGGGATCGTGCTCAGCGCGCCCCAGACCGGGGCAGGGAACAGGAAGTCGAGCTGGGCGTCACCCGGGTATCCCAGCGCAATCATGAGGAACGAAGCTGGGACCAGCTTCATCAGCAGGCCCTTGCGGGCTGCGGCGGGCAGGGCCAGCACGGCCACGGTCTCGACCAGCAGCAGCGGAACGGTCAGCAGCCAGTCGACGTAGCGGTAGCCGACGTTGTAGAGCGAGGGATCACCTCCCTCGCCGAACGCGTCGGTGAAGGAGCCGAAGATCCGGTAGTAGTGGTAGGCCGCGATCCCCGTGACCATGACCGAGGTGATGAGCGCCAGCCGGTAGCGCGGCAGCACCCGACCCATGGCCAGGATCATGAAGATCGCCGTGAACAGCATGGATGCCAGCCCGAAGGACAGCACGTTGTAGACGGTCGTGAACTGGCCGTCCGTGAGGAATTCGCTCATGGTGGACTCCTTGTGGAAGTGCAGACCAGCGGCGGCGCCGTCGGTGCTTCAACTGTGGACCAGCTCACACCACCCCGCAACATTTGCATAAGTTTCGCGTATGTTCGACGCGAGCGGGTGGCGCTGGAGTCAGCCGAGTCTGTGGAGCACGGTGCGGGCGGCGTTCCAGCCGCACATGCCGTGCACCCCGCCGCCGGGCAGCGTGGATGAGGAGCAGAGGAACAGCTGTGGGTCCGGTGTCGCCCACGGGGACAGCGACGGGACGGGTCGGGCGGCGAGCTGGCGCCAGTCGGCGGTGCCGCCGCCGATGTCCCCGCCGATCTCGTTGGCGTTGTGGGCCTCGAGGGCGGCGGGTCCCATGGAGTGCCGGGCCAGGATGCGCTCCCGGAACCCCGGGGCGAAGCGCTCCACCTGCTCCTCGATGGAAGCGGTCATGTCGACGTCGCTGCCATGGGGGACGTGGCAGTAGCCCCACCCGGTGTGCCTGCCCGTCGGCGCCCGGGTGGGGTCGGCGACGGTGGCCTGGGCGAACAGGATGAACGGTCGGTGCGGGATCCGCCCGCGGGCGACCGCGCGCTCGGCGTCGATCACCTCCGCCGCCGGGCCGCCGATGTGCAGCACCCCGGCGCCGGCCAGGGCCGGGTCGGACCAGGGGACCGGCCCGTCGAGGGCCCAGTCGACCTTGAACGACCCCGATCCGTACCGCCAGCGTTCCAGCCGCCGGCGGTACCGGGAGGGGAACCGGTCGCCGGCGATGGCCAGCACCTGCCGGGGCGTGAGGTCGAACAGCACCGCGCGCGCCGCGGGCACGTCGGCCATCGACTGGACCCGATGGTTGCAGCGGACCTCACCGCCCAGGGACTCCAGGCGGGCGATGAGCGCATCGGCGATCGACTGCGACCCACCGACCGCGAAGGGCCACCCGCCGGCGTGCCCGAGGGCCAGCAGCAGCAGGCCGACACCGGTCGTCATCGGCGCGGACAGGTCGAGCACCGAGTGCGCCGCGGACCCCGCGAGCAGCGCCCGGGCGCGTTCGTCGCGCAGCACCGCCCGGTCGACCCAGCTCGCCGGCCACAGCCCGGTGGCGCCGAAGGCCGCAGTCCACAGCGGCTCGCGGGGCGGCACCGCGGTGGGGTCCAGCACCCCGGCCACCATGCGATCGGCGTGGTCGGCCATCGGCCCGACGAGTCGCCGCCACCGGGTGCCGTCGACGCCCAGCTGGCTGGCCGTGCGGGCGACGTCGCGGTGCAGCAGCGCCGAACGGTCCGGGGTGAGGGGGTGGGCCAGCGGGATCCCCGTGTGCGCGAACGCCAGCCCCTCGCGGGCCAGGTCCGCCTCGGCGAAGGCGGGCGAAGCGGTGGCCAGCGGATGGGCCGTGGCGCAGATGTCGTGCCGGAACCCCGGCAGCGTCACCTCCTCGGTCCGCAACCCACCCCCGGGCTGGGACGCTGCCTCCAGGACCAGCACCCGCCACCCCGCCCGCGCCAGGGCCACCGCCGCGAACAGCCCGTTCGGCCCGGAGCCCACCACCACCGCGTCGACCTCACGCCCCATGAGCCCGCACCTCCACGGCGACCCTATGCTCAACAGGGGCTGGTCCGTGGGCTGTGTCTGGGAGAGGGCGATGGTAGGTCGGGTGTTCGTGATGGGCGCCGCCCGCGGGTTCCCGGTCGTGCCAGCCTCGACGGTCAGGCGGATGTTGGGGGCGTTCCTCGGCCCGGCCGGGCGGGCCCACCTGGTCGGCCTCGGCGAGCAGGCTCGGCTCGACAACGGGCTGGTCCCACGGTGAGGCGGGTGGTGATCGTCGGGGCCGGCTTGAGCGGCCTGGTCGCGGCCAACGAACTCCGGGCTGCCGGCATCGGGGTCGCTGTCGTCGACAAGGGCCGTTCACCCGGCGGCCGCCTGGCCACCCGGCGCATCGGCCCTGCAACCCTCGATCACGGGGCCCAGTTCTTCACGGTGCGCACTCCGGCCTTCCAGCGTCGTGTCGATGACTGGATCGAGCGTGGCCTGGTCACGGTGTGGTCGCACGGGTTCGGCTCCGCCGAAGTGCACCCACGCTTCATCGCACCAGCAGGGATGAGCTCACTGGTGAACGACCTGGCGGTGGGCCTGGATGTGTCGTGTTCGAGCAGGGCCGTCGCGGTGCGCCCGTCAGGGTCGCGGTGGCAGGTCGCGTTCGATGACGGTGCGTACCGCTTCGCCGACCGGGTCGTGGTGACCACGCCGCTCCCACAGGCGTCCGCGCTGCTCGCCGACGCAGCGATCGACCTCGACGATCGGTTGATGCGCACCGACTACGACCGCACGATCGCCCTGCTGGCCACACTGGACCGACCGCCAAGGGTCGAACCGCCCGGAGCAGTCCAGAGACCGAACGACGACGTCAGCTTCGTCGCCGACAATGCCGCCAAGGGTGTCAGTGCCACTCCCGCGCTCACACTGCATGCCTCGCCGGCGTGGAGCGAGGCGCACTGGGAGCGCGACCCCGCCGACGTGCTGGCGTCACTGGTCGACCTTGCCGGCCCATGGCTCAGCCACGCGGCAATCGGCCAGGCGCAGGTGAAGAAGTGGCGCTACGCCACCCCGCGCACCTCGTGGCCCGATGACTGCTGGGTGTCAGCCAGCGGGGACATCGTGCTCGCCGGTGACGCCTTCGACGGCCCACGCATCGAGGCAGCCCACAACTCGGGGCTCGCCGCGGCGCGCACGTTGCTGCGGTAGTGCAAGCAGCATCCACGCTGCCTTCTGGTGGATCTCCTGACAGGTGGTGGCCAGCCCGGCGGTGGGTTGCGTTCCAGTGGTAGCTGTGGGTCTTGAGATAGAGGGTGTAGCTGTCGGCCAGTAGTTGGGCCAGCAGGTCCGCGATCTCGGCGGGGCCAGCCGCCGAGGTGCCGGTCGTTGCGGGGCTGGGCCCACGGTCGCTCCTCCGGGTCAGGGTGATAGTGCTGCTTGGCCACCCTCGCCACGAGCGCTGGCCCTTCGTGCAGCGGCTGGTCAGCCCTGCTGCGGCATCGGACAGCGTGCCCGAACCGGTCATCGACGGCCCTCGGCGCAGCGCGCCGGAGCCCCGGCGGGGACTGCGCGTCAGGACCAGTCGAACACCGAATGACGCCACCTGAACGCTACCGACGCGTCGAGTGTGGCGGGGACGCCGCTGAGGACACTGGGGTACCTGGGCTCGATCCCCAGCTCCCTCCACAGCCGAGTCCCGATGATCGGCAGATCAAGGTTCCAGCCCCGGACGGTGTCAGCGCTGACCATGGTGGGACCCAACCGGCCCAGTGGGGCGCCGCCGACGGCGGCGGCTCCGGCTGCAAGGTGCTCCGGGACTCGTATGACGCGGACGCGCGGTGCGTATGAGCTGAGAACGTCGAAGAACGTGTTCCAAGTGGCGTTCTCCCCATCGCCACACGGGGCCGTGCCCGTCCAGCTCTGCTCGGCTGCGGCGACGAGAACCCTGGCGGCATCGTCGACGTGGAGCTGGGCGAACTGATTGTCCCCTGGGCCGGGGAAGACGACCAGCCGTCGGCGGATCAGCCCGAAGAGAAGGCTCTGCGGGCCGTACACGTGGGGAAGTCGCACAGAGGCCACGGTGGGGCCGCCGGTGGCAGCGACCTCGCCGAGCGCAGCTTCGGCGGCCACCTTCGCCCGTCCGTAGTCGAGCCTCGGACGGGTGGGCGTGTCATCGTCCACCGGTGTCGACCCGTCGTACACGAATGCGCTCGAGCCGAACACGATGTGGCCCACCCCAGCCTCAGCTGCCGCGTAGGCCAAGCGGGCCGTGCCGTCCACCAGTGTGGGGCGCAGTCGCTCGTAGGGCTCGAACGTGGCCCGGCCGGCGAGATGGATGATGGTGTCGACCCCCTCGACTGCCCGTCGCAAAGCGGACGCTGACAGCAGGTCGCCGTGAACAGGCTCAACGTCGAGCGGCGAGAGCAGCGACGCCCGGGTCGCGCGTCGCACCATGACCCGGGGGCGCACGCCGTGCGCGTTGAGACGGCGGACCACTTCGATTCCGATGAAGCCGGTCGCGCCCGTCACCAGCACCTTCATACAGTCAGAGTCGCACAGGTCCCCCGAGTGGGCATGTGAACACCAGCCGATGGCCTCGCCCGGGGTCGCGGGTGGGGTTCGGCGCCCAGCCCCACGTCGAGCCGGGTAGGTTGGTTGACCGAGGGATGGAGAGCAATGGTCGACAAGCATGGCTTCAGCGATCCCGAGTGGGAGCTCCTCGTGGGCGTCCCGCTCGCGGTCTTCCTCGTCGTCGCCTACGCCGATGGCTCGCTGTCCCCCGCCGAGCGCCGCGCCTTCGCCTCGATCGCCGAGGATGTCGCCGCCACGGCCGAGCGCCCGCAGGATGCCCTCGTGCGTGATGTGATGGGGCAGATCTCCCAGGACTTCGACCAGATCATGGATCACCTGGACCTGCAGATGGCCGCCGGGCTGCCCTGGGTGCTCTCAGCCGGCCGGACCCTGCTCGACGCCATGTCCGACGCCAGCCAGGCGCAGGCCTTCAAGGAGGCCATGATCCACATGGCGCAGACGATCGCCGAGGCGTGGCCCCGGTTCGGTCGCAGGACGACCCTCGAGGAACAGCGCAGCATCGACTACGTCCGGAACCTGCTGGGCTTCCCGCTCCCAAGTGAGGCCTCGGCCCCGGTCACGACCTGACCCCGCGCCACGGGATGATCCCGTCAGGGTGACGGTGGAAGTCGAAACCAAACCGGCGGCGTGGGAGGGGTTGAGTTCCGCGGCCTGTTTCCTCCCGATCACGGCTACCCACCGACACCGACACCGGGTCTCCGGGCGTGCCAAGGAGGTGCTGCATCACGACGGGCAGCCCACCGCGGCCACCTCCTCGGCGAAGTCGATCACCTCGGGGATCATGCCGGGGATCTCATGAATCATGGTGACGCCGGGGTCGCGGCCCTTGCGATACGTCGGGTGGGTGACGCCCCCGTCCCTCGTCGTGGAGGTGTGCGCGTGGGTCCAACTGTCGAGAGGGTTCGTGTCGCGATCCTGGCTAGATTCTGGGCATGGGCATGGGGCAATTCGCGGGCCGGCGCAGCGCCGTGCGCAGCGCATGAGCGTGACCGATGCCGCTCCATGCGCTCGAGTTGCTGGCTGACCAGGCCGGTCAGCAAGTCGTACGTCGTGACCCGGTCCTCGGGGCTCCTGATCCTGGGCGCCCGACGGCTGACTGTCGCCCGCGTCGTCGATGTTGAGGACCAGGTCATGGCGACTGTGCTCCGGCTGCGGGCAGCCGTGGACGGGCCCCAGCATCCCGGCTGGCTGCCCCACCTGACCACTGGGTGGGTTCACGGGGCAGGTCACAAGCCCTCCTGCGGTGCGCGTGGGCTGGTACCGTGATTTGCCCAGCATCAGCCCTGCGCGGCGATAGGCGCGGAAGCCCACCGCGCCGACCCCACGGGACCACGGTTCGTGGAAGGACCTCAGATGTCAGTGTGGTTTGACGGCTCCCAGCAGATCGACTGCAGCATCCAGGATGTGAAGCGCGCGCTGGCGGACCCCGGAGACCTCTTTGCCGGGGTCGTCCGCCACATGCCGGGGATGACCAGTGTCGACGTGCTGGAGAAGTCAGCCGATTCGGTCACCATCCAGACCAACGAAGGCACTATGACACGCACGGCCATCGCCGTGAACCTTGACCACGACCCTGTCACCCTGGATGTGGACGAGGAGTATCAGGCTGGCACAACAGTCACGGCCACTGCGCACTTCCGCGATGAGTTCACCCCCACCGACGGCGGGGTCAGCCACCGGCTGGTCATTAGCGACCTCACTGCGTCCGGGCTGCTGGGGTTCTTCTACCGCCGGCTCGGCAGTGCCAAGATGGGCAGCGCCTTCCTCACCGCGTACGCGACATACCTCCAAGACACCGGGAAGTAGCCGCCGCGCACCGCCCGAGCCGCAGCGGGACCTGTGGGCACGCAGAATCCGCCAACCGGGCCCCATCGAGGCTGGCATGACGCCGCACTCACCCGGCTTCATCGCCGAGCCTTCCCAGTTCGGTTCGCGCCGACGCCCGGTGTGACCCGGGGTCAGGGTGAGTCAGCCACGCCCGGACTCGGCTGGGCCAGGCGCGTCACAGCGCCTCGAGCGGACGCACCTTGGGGCAGGCATCAAAGCGCCCAGTGTGACGCGGCCAGACGAGAGGCGCTGGGTCGGCGCCGCTCCCATCGCTGGATTCGCCGGGGTCCAGCTACGACCCCAAGCCTGGACCTCTGGTTCTGGACGCGCAGAGCCCGCAGTGGCTCCTCGTCCAGAGCAGTTGCGATCACGGTCTTCATCACGACCTTCCCCGCAGTGCTCCCACCAAGCGTGGTGGGCCACATGCACCGTCTCCCGGAGAGTTCGCTGGCTGGTCGTTGGGCGGTGGTCGCGTTGGGGGGCGTAGCGTGAAGGTGCCGACCGGGGGAGGTCAGGCATTGGGCCCACGGTCCCTCGGTCATCTTGGAGGAGCCATGTCGGGCCAACCACGTGCAGCGGATCCTGGGAATCAGCCGCAGGGCCCGGGCGATCGCCGCGGGCGGCGTGGGTTGCGGTCCGGGTTCGGGGCGGTGCTCGCCGGGGTGATGGTCGCGGGCATGGTCAGCGCCCCACCGGTGGTCGGGACCAGTCCCGGGGTGCCGGGATCGGTGCCTCAGTTCGTGGCCGCGGCACCGGCGGGCCCACCTACGGTGGTGGTGCCGATGGCCAAGAAGAAGAGGAAGCCGCGGGTCAGGTTCGCCAGCAAGAAGAGGCTGGTGGTGAACATCGATCCGGACCTGCGGCGGAAGAAGAACTGGAAGTTCAAGCTGCAGCGCAAGTCCAGGGGCAAGTGGCGCAAGGTCGGGATCTACCGCACCCGGGGGAAGTCCGAGATCCGCAAGCTCAAGGTGAAGAAGGGCAAGTACCGGGTGAAGGTGTACGCCCGACCCGGGTACCGGAAGGTGACCACCAAGGCCTACCGATTCACCCCCACCACCCCGGACACCGCGGCACCGGGTGTGGTCACCGGGTTGGCGGTCACCGGTCGGACCGCGACGAGCATCAGTCTGGCGTGGACGAACCCGGCGGACCCGGACCTGGCCACGGTGATCGTGCGCCGCGCGACCGGCGACACCGCGCCGGCCACCCCGGCTGACGGGGCCGCAGTGGCCCTGGCATCAGCGACAGCGGCTACGGTGACCGATGCTGGTCTGCCGGTCGACGCCCCGCAGTCGTACGCGGTGTTCACCCGGGATACCACCGGCAACACCAGCCCGGGCGTCCCGCTGACCACCCGCACCCTCGGACCCACAGTCATGGACATCACCCGGGTCTCAGTGCGCAGCGACGGCGCGCAGGCCAACGCCTCCTCCCGGGGCGCGGCGATCAGCGCCGACGGGCGGTGGATCACCTACCACTCGGACGCGACGAACCTGGTCGACAACGACACCAACGGCGTGGCCGACGTGTTCCTGTTCGACCGGGACACCGGACAAACCGAACGGGTGTCGGTCCGCAGCGACGGCGCGCAGGCCAACGCCTCCTCCTGGGTCTCGGCGATCAGCGCCGACGGCAGATGGATCACCTACACCTCGGACGCGACGAACC
Source organism: uncultured Actinomycetes bacterium (assembly GCA_963753075.1). Taxonomy (GTDB): domain Bacteria; phylum Actinomycetota; class Actinomycetes; order S36-B12; family CAIYMF01; genus Prado023. The sequence goes on along the minus strand of CAVWAR010000017.1, from coordinate 1,443,362 downwards.
TGGTCGCAGACGACACCAACGGCGTGGACGACGTGTTCCTGTTTGATCGGGACACCGGGCTCACCCGACGGGTGTCGGTCCGCAGCGACGGCGCGCAGGCCAACGCCTCCTCCGGGGGCTCGGCGATCAGCGCCGATGGCCGATGGATCAGCTACCACTCGATTGCGACGAACCTGATCGACAACGACACCAACGGCGCGTACGACGTGTTCCTGTTCGACCGGACCACCGGACGAACCCGACGGGTATCGGTTCGCAGCGAAGGCGCGCAGGCCAACGACTCCTCCCTCTTCCCGGCGATCAGCGGCGATGGCCGGTGGATCACCTACGACTCGGAGGCGACGAACCTGGTCGACAACGACACCAACAACACCTGGGACGTGTTTCTGTACGACCGGGACACCGGGACCGCCCAACGGGTTTCGGTCCACAGCAACGGCAGCCAAGCCACGGGGGCGGGCGACTCCGAATTCCCGGCAATCAGCGCCGACGGGCGGTGGATCACCTACCAATCGGAGGCGACGGACCTGGTCGACAACGACACCAACGGCGTCCAGGACGTGTTCCTGTTCGAACGGGACACCGGACTCACCCAACGGGTGTCGGTCCGCAGCGACGGCGCGCAGGCCAACGACCACTCGCTGATGGGCCCGCCGATCAGCGCCGACGGCCGATGGATCACCTACAACTCGAGGGCGACGAACCTGGTCGACAACGACATCAACGGCGTGGCCGACGTGTTCCTGTTCGACCGGGACACCGGACAAACCCAACGGGTGTCGGTCCGCAGCGACGGCGCGCAGGCAAGCGACGGCTCCTGGGTCTCGGCGATCAGTGCCGACGGCCGATGGATCACCTACAGCTCGGAGGCGACGAACCTGGTCGACAACGACACCAACAGCGAGCATGACGTGTTCCTGACCCGGATGTGGTGACCGCACGCACGGGTACGCACGAACCTGGCTGCGGCCCGCGGTTCAGGCGGCGCTGGGCGACGGTTGTCGCCCTCAGTAGGCAGGTGCAGGGAGGCAATCAGACGCGACAGGGCGAGACCACGCCACGGCGCGTCAGCCACGGAGACAGTTCTGCTGCCTCGTCCAGTCGTCCTTCAGATACGAGCTGACCTCATCGTGCCGCGATGAGTCGGGGGGAGAGCCCGCCCGGCTTCGACACCGCCGACGAGGCCGACCTGGTGATCGGGGCACCGTTGGAAGCGGACGGTAGCCTGAACCAGGCCGGCCGGATCGCGTCGACATGAGCGCCGCCTGGAACCTGCCCCACATCTCCGCGACAGCCCGCCCAGTAGGACGCTGCCTGTACAGGGGGTACGTTCAAGTCGTGGGGCGTGGTGTAGGCCCGAGCCCTGGAGTCTCGGTTGGCTGGAAGGGGCCTGGCGGAACCGGGCATTGCGGGGACCGCTGCGGCTCACTTGCGGTGCGCCCCTGGCCGGCAGCTGACTCGCGTCCGGCCAACACCGCGCAGAGGTAGCGGCCCAGCGTCAGGACTGCGCGGACTCGATCGCCGCAAGGATCGCGGCCACGGTCGCTTGCCCTCCCGGGTCGTCGCTGGACAACTGCGCCCAGGGATCCTGGCTGGGGTCGAAGAACAGTGGAGTTCCGTGCGTGCCGCCGGGAATCGTCACGAGGGAGACGTCGTAGCCGGCTTCCTCGAACGCCTGCGCAGCATGCTCGGACTGCCAAGCAGGACACGTGTCGTCCTTCTCGCCGGCCACCAGCGTCACCGGAATCCCGGGCCCGGGCATGGTCACGTCACTGATGGGATCATCCGGGGAGTCGTAGTAGCACCCCTCCATCGCCACGATGCCACCTTTGTCGGGCAGGCCCTCCGTACACGGATCGAGGGCCCCGCCAGGCTCGTCCAGCACATCGTCCCTGGGGTTCAGCACGATGCCGGCTCCCAGACTGTGCCCCACGAATGTCCACGACTGATCGGGGTCGGCTCCGTAGTCCCCGGCCACACTGGCGGCGTACTGGTTCGCGCACACCAGGTCCTTCTTCATGTCGATCCCCGAGCCCGTCGACCGGTAGTCGGCCACGAAGACCACCACCCCTTGCTTGGCGAGCTCGGTGGCCAGCACATCCCAGCCCTCCTTGTCCGCGCCCAGGCCATGGAACCCGAACACAACCGGCCAACTGCCCTCGGCGTCCGGGGCCCAGACGCCGACTTCCTGGGTGTTCTCACCGGAGACCACGCTCGAGGTCACATCGAACGGTGGCCCCCCACTGCCCTGCCCCGCGCTTCCCCCGCTGCTCCCGCCACAGCCGGTCAAGCCCATTCCCCCGATCATCGCTATCGCCGCCACCAGCGATCCAGCGATCCGCGTCCCATGCATGACACACCGCCATCCTCGGGGATCCACCCCGAGACCGCGACAGCCCCGCGCAGTCCCCGTCATTCCCGACGCTATCCCCTGCCCCGTAGGACGCCGAGGGCCAAACGACCCCAACCTGAGCCGGCCTCCCGACGGCTCAGGCAACGCCCACGGACGCCACCACCGGCGAGACATCTACCGGCGCCGAAGACGAACCCTCGGGGCATGTCAGGAGTGCCCCCTTTCGCCGCGAGTCGGGCGCCATTCGGGGCGTGTCCGCGCCGAGGAGCCGGTGCCTGACCAGCGACCCGGTCGGCTAGCCGTGCGCGGTCGGGCTGACAGACGGGCAGGTTGTCACCGGTAGGCGTCGCGCCGGTGGGAGATGTGCAGCACGGTCACGACCTGGGCGGCGGTGTCGATCGTGTAGATGATCCGGTACTGCCCGCGACGCGCACTCCACTTGCCATCCAGCGGAGGCTGCAGCGGCTTGCCCACCCGTTGCGGGTTCTCCAATAGCACGCCAGTGACGAACTCCGCCGCCGCCGACGCGACTGCCTCCGGTAGGCCCAGGTCCAGCGCGCGGGACGCGCTGCGAGCCATCGCCAGCCGATAGGTCACTCGGACTGCGCCCTTCGATCCAGCAAGTTCCGGAGCTCGGTGGCGTCGAGGGTGTCGCCGGCCGCAACCTCGCGTTCGGCCTCGCGCAACTGACGCATCGTGTCCTCGTCGGAAAGGATCGCGAGCGTCTCCTCGAGCGACTCGAGGTCCTCGACAGCCACGACCACGACGGTGGGGACCCCGTTCTTGGTCACGGTGACTCGTTCGTGCGTCTCATGGACGCCATCGACCACGGCGCTCAAATGCGCCTTCACCGATGCCAGGGACTGGGTACTCATGACTAGTATTCTAGTCACGATGGTGCTGCGCGGCAATGGACCGACGAGACTCACGAAAACTGCCCGCGAAGCGCTGTCCGTGCCTCAGATAGGAATGCCCGCGTAACGGTGACGCTGTTGGGCCATGAGGAGTGAGTTGTCGCTGGCGTCCAGGGTCGAGATCACCACGAGGTACGCGAAGGCGTATCGGAAGGCTGGCAAGGCGGAGAAGGGCAGGGTCCTCGACGAGGTGGTGTCGGTCACGGGCTGGTCGCGGGACAACGCTCGTCGGCGGCTGGTCGCAGCGGTGCGCCGGCCGGGCGCGGGGCGGCAGGTCGCAAAGCGGCCCAGGAAGCAGCGGGCCACGAAGTTCTCCTACGACGCGATCAAGGTGCTGCAGCGGGTGTGGGCCGCGTCGGGGGGCCAGTGCGGGAAGTACCTCGCGGTCTCGATGCGGACCCAGCTCGACGGGCTGGAGCGCCACGGCGAGCTCGTGTTCGGGACCGGCCGTTACAGCCCTGTGGTGCGTGCCGAGTTGCTGGCGATGTCGGCGGCGTCGATCGACCGGTATCTGGCCCCGGCCAAGGCCACCGACCAGATCCGTGGGGTGTCCACGACCAAGCCCTCGCCGCTGTTGCGGGCCTCGATCAAGATCGTAGGGCTGGTGACGAGGTCGAGGCCGAGCCGGGGTTCTTCGAGGGCGACACGGTGGCGCACTGCGGCCCCAAGTGTCAGATTGTCTGTGTAACGGAGTGGTCGTTCATTGAAGGAGATTGACTGTGACTGTGACCAAAGACGCGGAGACAAGCCAGGAGCCTGAGGCTCGCAAGTTGCGCCGGGAGTTGTTCGGCGAGGAGATGCTCGACCAGTTGATGGCCGCCACCGATGAGCGCGGAGTCGCGCTGACGGGGCAGGGCGGGTTCCTCCCGGAACTGATCAAGGCCGTCCTCGAGCGTGGGATGGACGCCGAGCTCACGTGACCACCTGGGCTACGCCGAAGGGCGACCCGGCCGGTCGGGGCTCAGGCGAACTCCCGTAACGGGACCACCCCGAAGACGGTGGGCACCGAGGTCGGCGACGTCCCTGTGGACAGCCCCGGGACCGGAACTGCAGCTTCGCCTCGGCGCTGGTCCCCAAGGGCGCCCGCCGCTTCGGCGGGTCTGGAGGACATGATCATCAGCCTGTACGCCGGCGGGATGACGATCCGCGACATTCAGCCATCACCTGGCATCCACGCTCGGGCACCGAGCTGTCCCCGGAGACGATCAGCAACGTCACCGACGCGGTGACCGAGGAAGTCACCAGCCTGGCAGGCCCGCCCGCTCGAGGCGTTCTACCCGGTGATCTACCTGGACGCGCTGGTGGTCAAGGTCCGCGACGGCGCGCACGTCGACTAACCGGGCCGCGCACATCGCCGTGGGCGTCGATATGGACGGCGTCAAGCACGTTCTGGGCATCTGGGTTCAGGCCAGCGAGGGCGCGAAGTTCTGGGCCGGGGTCTGCGCCGAGCTCGCGAACCGGGGCGTGCGTGACGTCCTGATCGTGTGCTGCGACGGGCTGACCGGGTTCCCCGAAGCGATCGAGGCGACCTGGCCCGCAGGCACCGTGCAAACCTGCGTCGTGCACTTGATCCGGGCGTCGATGCGGTTCGTGTCCTACAAAGACCGCAAAGCCGTCGCCGCGCTGCTGAGCCCGATCTACACCGCCCCCGACGAGGACGCCGCACTGCTCGCGTTGGTCGAGTTCGCCGACTCCGAGCTGGGCCGAAGTACCCCGCCGCGGTCGCGACCTGGGAGCACGCCTGGGACCGGTTCACCCCGTTCCTGGCGTTCGCGCCCAGCGCTGCGCAAGGTCATCTACACCACCAACAGCGATCGAGTCGTTGAACTACCAGCTGCGCAAGATCATCAAGAACCGCGGCCACTTCCCCAACGACGCCGCCGTGGTCAAACTGCTCTGGCTCGCGATCCGCAACATCGAGGACAAGCGAGCCCGAGAACGCGCCAAGGAAGCCGGCCGACCCAAGGGCACCCCCCGCAAAGCACCGGCCAAACTCGTCGAGGGCGCCACCATCCAAGGCTGGAAAGCAGCCCTCGGCGAACTCGCCCTCGTCTACCCCGACCGCATCAACCGCTACCTGTAACCCCACCCAGACCAACACTACTTACACAGACAACTTGACAAGCCCCGGCCCCCGTTGAAGGGCGAGTTCGCCCGGACCGTGAACCTGACCGACGTCCACCTCGGGTGGGTATTCACCCGCTCCGTGCGCAACAACGCCCAGGTGCACGTCCTGTCAGCGTTGAAGGCCGGGGTGACGGTGATCCCGTTCGAGGTGACCGGGCTGGACTTCGACAACGGCAGCGAGTTCCTCAACCACGACGTCATCACGTGGGCCGCGCAGATGCAGATCTTCTGGTCGGGGCGGGGCTGGACTTCTCCGGTGGCATGCGCGGGGCGGCGTTCGGACCGCGGGCCCTGCGTGCCAACGACATGTACCTGCCGTCGGTGACCAGCGGGCTGCCGCACGCGCACACCCAAGTCGACGCACTGCAGGAGCTCGTCATCGCCGACTACGGCGACGCTGCCGTCGACTTCGAGTCCACCCACCGATCGGTCGAACCTGTCCGTGGCATCGTCCGGGAGATCACCGAGAGCGGAACCATGCCGTTCATCGTGGGCGGCGATCACGCCCTGATGTACCCGGATGTGGCTGCCCTGGCCGACGTGTACGGCAAGGGGAAGATCGGTGTCATCCACTTCGATGCCCACTACGACGCCGCGTCGTACGGCATCGGGCACCACCTCACGCACGGCACACCTGTCCGCAAGCTGATCGAGCAAGGCCACGTGCGCGGCGAGAACTTCATTCAGGTCGGGTTGCGCGGCTACATGCCCGGCGATGACGACCTGGCCTGGATGAGAGACCAGGGATTCCGCTATCACTTCATGGCCGAGGTGGAGAGGTACGGCTGGCCCAGGTGATGGACAGGGCCATCGCCGAGGCGTCCCAGGGCACGGACTACCTGTTCGTCTCTCTCGACATCGACGTTCTCGATCCGGCCTACGCCCCCGGTACCGGCACTCCTGAACCCAACGGGCTCACTCCCCGCGAGCTCTTCCCACTGCTACGACGTCTCGGGGCCGAGACCAACCTCATCGGCATCGAGTTGGTCGAGCTCAACCCACTTGTCGACCCGACCTACGTCACCCCGCTGGTCGCCAACCGCCGCGCCCTCGAACTGCTCACCGGCATCGCCATGCGTCACCAGGGCATCACCGACCCCCACTACCTTCACCCCGACGCGATAGACCACGGACAGGGCTGATCCGACCGGCGACGCCGGGCCGTCTGCGAGCCGAAGGACCTGCCAAGTCAACCGCGTACCGCGCGGCGCCGCAGGGGACACACGACCGCATCCAGGTGACGCCGGAGACCGAGGACATGGATGAGTTACGCCGGCGCGAGGTGATTGACGCCCCGGCCGCGATGACCCGTTTCCCCCGTCATCGGAGAGTTCGGCCGTGCCGTCCCAGGCGTGAACCGAGGCATCGAAGCCAGCAACCTCGTCGGCGGTGACCTACTCACAGAGGTCGTCCGCGACACGACGATCCTCTCGTGCCGCGGTACCCGTCACCCGGATCAGGCAGCAGAAACCTCAGATCACGCACTCGTGACCCCCGTCCGTGCGAAATTGTGGGCCGGACAACTCGTGGCTTGGCGGCACCTGCACGACCAAGTCCGTAGGTGCCCCACTTCGCCGCGAAGCGGGCGCTGTGTGTCGCTCGATGGCGACCAGGGGTGTCGGCGCCTGAGCAGCGCTCTTGGCTTGTTTCGCTCGCGCGAGAGGGTATGGCGTTTGCGCCCGGAAGGCCGCGCCTACCCGTCCGTCTGTGCTACCAGTTGTCTGCTGATCAGGGGTCCTCGGCTGAGGTCGGTCTTGGGGTTGGCGCCGCCGACAGGCGCAGTGGCGTAGTGCCCTCCGGTCAGGCGGTTGGGGGCTCGGAGGGCACTACGCCTCTTCATTTTCTCCCGGTCAGCCGCCGATGCAACGGGTGTCCACCGGCTGGCGGGGTCGGTCGATGAAGCTGGCGATCATCTCGTCGGCGCACTGGCTCGCCGGGTCGGTCTCGCTGTACCCGGCGACGGCATGCGCGGCGCGGGGGAACTCCACGTACTGCGACCAGCGGCCGAGCATGCCGCTGACCTGGGCTGCGACGGCGGGCGGCGTTCGCAGGGCGTCCAGCGACCCGGCGAGCACGAGCGAGGGGACCCCCACCTTGTGGATCCGGTAGGTCCGGGTGGGCACCGGCTCTACGTTGACCTGTTCGCACACGTTGGGCATCGTGGGCAGCCCCGATATGGTGGCGCCGTAGATCGGCTCGGCGGCCATCACGGCGGCGTAGTCGGCCGGCTCTGACAACCGGGCGCGGTCGGCGCACTCGACGGCCATCCAGTGTCCGTCGGCTGAGGCGACACTGTTCATGAGTGGGTAGAACCAGCTCAGTACGAAGTCGAACACTGTCTCAACGCCCGGGCCGAGGTAGAGCTCCAAGGAGAGCCCTACCGGTTGCCCAGTCGCGACATCGTAGTACTGCAGGTTCGCCACGAACAGTTCGAGCAGGGGCACCAGGTCGGGCGCCCCCATCACGAACGACAGCATCCAGATCGCGTCGTCGCCGGTGTAGTTCAGCGGGACACCGATGTACGGGTCGGTCGCGCTGTAGGGAGTGGCGTTGTACCGCTCCTTGATCGCGACCAGGCTCGACTCCACGGCCTCGCGGTCCAGGTCAGCGGCCTCGATCACGGCGCGGAAGCCTGCCTTGCGCATGGCCACCACACTGGCGGGGTCAATCTCAGTGAACGGTGGGTAGGCCGAGTCCAGCACCACCGAGCGCTGCCGGCCCGGCTGCTGGCGCAGCAGCTCGAGGGCGACCGTGGTCCCGGCCGACACCCCATAGACGTTCCACTTGCTGATGCCCAAGGCCTTGCGCAGGTCGACCAGGTCCTTGGCCACGGTGGGCCTGTCGTACTGATCCAGGTCCACGCCCGCAGCCCGCCTACTGACGGCGCAGTCAACGTAGGCCTGGTCGACCACTGCGCGTTCGGTGACCGGGTCATCGGTCGAGGCGAACGTCTCATACCAGGCCGCGAGCGACCAGTTGGTGCCCAACTCGGGGTCGTTGCAGACCAAGGACGGCTGCGCCTTCCCGGTGCCCCGCGTGTCCAGCACGATCACGTCGCGCTGCTCGGTCAGCGCCTGCACCCATCCGGGCAGGCCGGCCCCAGACTGCGTGAACGCGTCGATCCCGGATAGGCCCGGCCCGCCGGTCAGCAGCAGGACCGGATCACGCTTCGGGTTGGCCGTGGAGGCCTGGACGATCATCACCGGCAGGACGACCGTGTTGCCCTCGGCCATGCGACGCTTCCGGTTCTCCGGGACCCTGAGCAGGCCGCACTCGGCGTCGACGCCGGCCGGCAGCCGCCCGGCGAACTGCTCCGCGTCACAGGCCACCACCTCGAAATCCGGCTGATACCCCCCGCGGCCCGCCGCCGCCGGGCCCGCCGCCAGACCCGTGACGACCAGCATCCCCACCACCGATTGGGCCAACAACCGCCCCCACGATGGTCGTGCGCCGATGCGCTTCACAATGCTCCCCTTCCAAGTCGTGCCAACGGCGCCGCGACGCTACCCAGCACCGGTTGTGGCCAAGTTGCCCATGCCGCTGGTCTCATCATCGATTCCCCGTTCTTGTTGGTGCCGCGAACGCGCCCGTGTGCAGAACCGCCCGCGCCAACCAGTGTGGATCCGCTTGGATGTGGCACGGATGTGCCGATCGCGTCCGCCCCGGACCGAATCGCCTCTGGCCACGCCGCGGACCGAGGCTGGTACCGGACGTGTCCTATCGCGGTTCAGGCTCCCGACGGGTCGGTCCGACCGGCCGCGTTGTCGGCGTGGACCCGAACGAGGGCATGCTGGCTGTGGCTGTGGCTGTGGCTGTGGCTGTGGCTGTGGCTGTCGGCAGCACGGAGCCGGTGCAGTGGCGCCGCGGGACCGCTGAAGCGCTGCCGTTGCCTGATGCGAGCTTCGACCGCATCGTCTGCGGCTCCGTGCTGATGTTCCTCACCGACCGGCGGCCTGCCCCTGGGCGAGATGGCCCGCGTGCTCACCCGCGGCGGGCGACTGACCGTGACCACCTGGACCTCACTGCCGACCACCCCCGGGTACGCGACCATAGTCGACCTGCTCGCCAACACCGTCGGGCCACAGGCGGCTACCGCCCTGTGCGCGCCTTCATCGCCGCCGCGAGACGCACCCGGAAGTAATCGCACACCGGGCTGTCTACGCAATCGTTGTTTGGACCCGCGTCACTGCGCCGCGTAGCGGGCGTGCGTCGCTACGCCCAGCTGGGACGCTGTCGCAGCGTAGGCGGATATGAAGATGACCTAGCAGTCCACTCAAAGACAGGCTCACATCGACGGTGAGCGGACAGCAGGAAGCCCCCGCCGCGGACGGGGGGGAGCGCGCGGCGAGGGCTCCTTCCTGAGGTCCTACTTCTTGGCCTTGATGAACAAGTTGCCCTCCGAACCGGGAGGAGACTGAGGGCCCGTCGGGAGCGTGGACTCGCACGGCGGGCCCTCAGTGGCAGAACCCCCGTCGGGGTCCTCATCAAGCGCGACCTCCACAGCCAACCGCGGGCCGCACCAGTTGGCTGCAAGGTTAGGATCGCCTCATCTGCGTGGTCAATGCGGCCGGGGGTATGCCTTATGAGGCGGCTACACATGCCACCAGGATGGTCCTGCGCGGTGGCGCGCAGGGGCGAGGTAGCTTGCCGCAGTACCGCTCTCCGGCTGATCCCGCAGACGGATCCACGTCCCGAGTAGTTCGGTCGCGAGCGAGGTGCTGCATATCGCCGCGTGAGGACGCGCTCACGCCGTGCGGACGGGTCTTGCGTGCTACATCCCTGCGCTTGGCCGCGTTGGTGGCGTGCGGGGTCTGGGCCTCCTGCGGGGTTGCCGCGTGAGGTGACTCCATGTCCGCTTCCACGACTCTGCTGCCGTTCCAGCCGGCGAGGATGTCGACCGCCAGGCCTGGCCGGCCGCCCCGCGGGCGACGGCGAGGATGAGGCGCCCGGGCACGGCTTTCCGCCCCACAGCGCGCGCTTCATGACCCGCCCCCCGTCCCATGTCCAGTTGACTCCACCTCCACGCCAGCCGGACGAGCTTGAACCCAGACGGGCCAAACGACCTGCCTCCCGGTGGGGCCTGCGCACCCGATCAGGCGAGGATGAGCTTGCCCACTAGGTCGCTGGGCGGCGCGAGCTTCCGGTCGGTCCAAGCTCGCCGGGACGCATCCAGCGGTCGTAGCCGTTGTCACCCACCCAGCGATTCCACCGCAGCGAAGGTTGTGCGCACCTGCGTGCGCGCGGTCACCACAGCTCGGCCAGGAACACATCGGTCATACCGTTTGTGTCGTCAGCGACCAGGTTCGTCGCGTCCGAGTTGTAGGTGATCCACCGGCCGTCGGCGCTGATCGCCGGGAAGAGGGAGCTGCTGCCTGCCTGCGCGCCATTGCTGCGCACAGACACCCGCTGGGTGAGCCCGGTGTCCCGGTCGAACAGGAACACGTCCCGCTTGTTGTTGGTGTCGTTGTCGACCAGGTTCGTCGCGCCCGAGTGGTAGGCGATCCACCGGCCTCCGGCGCTGATCGCCGGGAAGCGGGATTGCCCGTTTCCGTTTGCCGGCGCACCGTTGCTGTTGACCGACACCTGTCGGGTGCGCCCGGTGTCCCGGTCGAACAGGAACACGTCGATCGCACCGTTGGTGTCGTTGTCGACCAGGTTCGTCGCGTACGAGGTGTAGGTGATCCATCGGCCGTCTGCGCTGATCGCCGGGACCTCGGACCATTGGTTGGCCTGCGCGCCGTTGCTGTTGACCGACACCCGTCGGGTGAGCCCGGTGTCCCGGTCGAACAGGAACACATCAGTCATGTCGTTGGTGTCGTTGTCGACCAGGTTCGTCGCCTAGGAGGTGTAGGTGATCCATCGGCCGTCTGCGCTGATCGCCGTGCCGTAGGAGGGCCCGGCGGCTTGGGCGCCGTTGCTGTTGACCGACACCCGCTGGGTGAGCCCGGTGTCCCGGTCGAACAGGAACACATCAGTCGTGTCGTTGGTGTCGTTGTCGACCAGGTTCGTCGCCTCGGAGGTGTAGGTGATCCATCGGCCGTCAGCGCTGATCGCCGTGCCGTAGGAGGGCCCGGCGGTTTGGGCGCCGCCGCTGTTGACGGATACCCGAGTCGTTGTCGGCGGCGGGATGGGGGTGGTGGGGGTGAATCGGTAGGCCTTGGTGGTCACCTTCCGGTACCCGGGTCGGGCGTACACCTTCACCCGGTACTTGCCCTTCTTCACCTTGAGCTTGCGGATCTCGGACTTGCCCCGGGTGCGGTAGATACCGACCTTGCGCCACTTGCCCGTGGACTTGCGCTGCAGCTTGAACTTCCAGTTCTTCTTCCGCCGCAGGTCCGGATCGATGTTCACCACCAGCCGCTTCTTGCTGGTGAACGCCACCCGCGGCCGCTTCTTCTTCTTGGCCATCGGCACGACCACCGTAGGGTGGGCCCGCCGGTGCCGCGGCCACGAACTGAGGCACCGATCCCGGCACCCCGGGACTCACCCCAACCACCGGTGGGGCGCTGACCATGCCCGCGACCATCACCCCGGCCAGCACCGCCCCGAACCCAGACCGCCGGCCACGCCGCCCCCGGCGGTCGCCCGCGTTGTGCGGGTGATTCCCAGGATCCGCTACTCGTGGCTGGCCCGACATGGTTCCTCCTCGAAGTGACCGAGGGACCGTTGGCCCAATACCGAAATCCCCCGGTCGGCATCTTCACGTTACGCCCCCCAACGCCACCACAGCACAACGACCAGCTCCCACTGCACCGGCAGCGGATGCGACCTGCCCCACTTCGCCGCGAGCGGACGCACCCCGCGTCGAGAGCTGCGCAGGCGTGCAGATCGTGCGGCGGCCCGGCCGAGACACGGAGCGCAGCCCGTTGGCAGCGGCTCGAGCACCACTGGCGGGCGCCCTGTGGCCGATCGCAACCTGCGAGTCAGCCTAGGGACCCGAAGAGGTCGCCGGTCTCGGCCTTTCCCTTGATCCCGGGGCTGTCCTGGTGCCACAACGTCACCGGTCCGGCGGTGCCGGCCGCCGTGCCCTGCAGCACCCCCACGACGCCGGCGTTCCGTGGCACGCTCAAGGAGGTGGCGTAGTCCTGCGGACCCGTCACGACGAGCCAGCCATGGCTTCCGCCGCTCAGCGGCAGCGCCTGCAGTCCGGTGATGAACGGGAAGTCACCTATGTTGAGCACCGAATCGACGATCGCGGTTCCCAAGCCGGACCCCGTTCCGAGGATCACACTCAGAGCCTTCTCCATAGTGGGCTTGGCATGTCCGGCACAGATCAGATCAACCAGCCCATCTGCGTTGAAGTCGGTGACCGCCAGATTCGTGCTGCATGTGTAGTTGGCCCAGTAGCCGTCGACACCCGGCCCGCCAGCGGGCACAAGCGGGGCCGGGTGCAGCCCGTCGGCGTGACCGTGCAGGACGAAGGCCGCGTAATCCACCGCGGAGTTGTGCCACATGGTCCCCGCGAGATCGTCCCGGCCATCAGCATTGACATCGGCAAGCACCACTGTCGAGAATCCGTCGTTTCCATCCTGCCCCAAGTCCTGGGGGCCGAAGAACTGGCTTCCCACGGGGGTCAGCCCCGCCGAGCTGCCGAAGATCACATGAGCCCCCGCCCCCGCCTCATCCCAAGCGATGTAGAAGTCGTGATCGTTGACGGCCATGACCAGGTCGTCGTGGCCGTCGCCGTTCACGTCCCCAGCGTCGAGTCTCGAGCCGATGTACTCGTCCTCCGCCGGCGTGCTGGGCATCCCGTCGCGGCCCTGCCGCAGCGTGACCGAACCCGCCGACGTCAACCCGGAACTGGACCCGCGCAGCACCGTCACCGCCCCGGCGTTCTCGATCGAGCCGATGTCCTCACCCACGACGCCCACGGCAAGGTCGGCGAACCCGTCGGCGTCGAAGTCCCCGACCGCCAACTCGCCACCGAACCAGTCACGGGCCTCGCTCTTGCCGGGCACGCCGGGCTTGCCCTGGTGCCAGACTTGATCCCGTGCGGTCAGGCCGGTCGGGCTTCCATACAGCACCTGCACGGCCCCGGCGTCCCTCTTCTTGCCGATGTCCTCAAGCGGGATCCCGATCGCCAGATCGGCGTACCCATCGGAATCGAAGTCCCCCGAGGCGACGGTGCTCCCGAAGCGGTCCCCCTTCTCCAGCTTGTTCTTGATCCCCTTGCGGCCCTGATGCCACAACTGATCCCGAGCGGTCACACCCGCAGCCGACCCGTACATGCACCTGCACCGCCCCAGCGTCCCGCTTGCCCCGCAGGTCCTCCCCGGGCACCCCCACCGCCAGATCGGCGTACCCGTCGCCGTCGAAGTCGAACGGCATCCCCGCACCCGTGTCAACACCGGTGAGACTGGGGCCGGCTGGTTGGCGTTCCTCCTCGGCCAACTCGCACACACCATGCCGGACGCAACTTTGGTGTCACCGCCGGTAGCCGCTGGCGGTAGCGCCCGCTCGTTCGGGTAGTCCTGCCTGGACTGCTGGGTGTCGATCGGGGGTCGGACTGTTGTGTGGGCGCTGAGGTGTGTGGGTCCGGTGTCACGCAGACCGGTGGGTCTGCGAGGCCCGCGGCACGCCCGAGTCGGTCCGGACTGCTCACCCTAGGTGGGGCCCTTGGGGGTGCTAGCCTGCTCACTTCTGCCTTCCCGAGTAGAGGAGTCCGTCATGACGCTGCCGCCACCGCCTGCCGGGTGGAACCGCTACCTGGTCAAGAGCAAGTTCGGGGCGGGTCGGGATTTCGCCGTCCTTGAGCCGGGCACCGAGCAGCAGCAGTTCTTCGTGGACGGGAAGCTGGGCACACGCCCGAAGGCCGAGATCCGCGACAGCGCTGACGCGGTCGTGTACCAGGTACGGGGACGCCTTCTCGGTATCCCCAAGCGTATGACGATCTCTGATGCGGCTGGCGCGGAGGTGGCGTCCTTGCAGGCCCAGATGTTCTCGCCCATCAAGTCGCGGATGACCCTGACCCTGAGCGACGGACAAGACTGGGAGTTGGAGGGCACCTTCATCGAGAAGGAGTACGCCATCTCCTCCGGGGGGCGGCCGGTCGTGCAGATCACACAGAAGTGGGTCACGGTCCGAGACGCCTACACCCTCGATGTGGCTGAAGGGGTCGATCCGGGCCTTGCTTTGGCGGTGCTGTGGGCGGTCGACAGGTGGGTTGAACGGGACTGACGCGAGCACGGACCGCGGCGCTTGGTGGCGCCGTCCGGTGGGCACCTGGGATCTGCCGGTCAGAAGCTCACAGGTTGTTGCGGCAAGGACAGCACCCCAGCGATGGCTCCTGCGCACAGAATGCCCGCCACAACGAGCAGGCTGAGCCGGATCGACTTGCCTGAGAGCTTCGTCCCCACTCCGGCGAAGAACAACACAGACGCCATGATCACTGTGACCAGCACGTAGCTATCGGCGGTGCTGTTCGCCTCGGCGGCTGCCGCGGCGGCCTCCGTGGCTTCGGAGAAGTGGAAGCTCTGCGCCTCGAGTAGTTCCTCGAAGCTCTCTTCATACTCGGGCAAGTCCTGGGGTAGCCCCGGCGGAATGTCACCATCGACCGAACCAGCAATCCAGACGTCGAATGCCGGGCGAAGCGTGTCATCGAACCGTTCTTCGAGGATCTGCATGCCACGCTCGTTGTCTTCGGCCGCCATCATCAGCCAGGCCGACATAGCCTGCGAGTCGGCCTCGAACTGCGCCGTGATCAGGGTGGTGACCTCGCTCGACTCCGTGAGACTCCCGGTGTAGTTGCTTGCGTTCGCAGACTGAACGCCACCCCACAGCGACGCTTGATACGCGGACCACGCCGCAAAGAGAACCGCCAGCGACATGGTCACGGTGGCGGCCAGTTCGACCCAGTCCCGTCGATCGAACCGTTGCACCAGTTCTTCCAGAGCCCGGCCGAGATGGGAAGCCTCGCTCTCGGCATCTTCGGGCGAACGATCAGACGGTTCGCCGCCAATCCCAGGGTCCATTGCGGCCTTTCTTGTTGCCACAGTCAACGTCGCACTCGGACGGTCGATGGTAACGCGAGCCGAGGTGCCCGCCTCGCTCCGGTGTCAGCGCCAGGCGCAGCCGTCGGCCTCCCCCTCCGGGCGGACTCCTGTGACCGGGAACGGTCACTCCGAGTTATCCACACTCTGTGCACCTGTGCACAGAGTGGCCTCAACCTCAACCCGAGGGTTCGACTACTGCTCAGGCCAGGGGTCACCGGTGGACTTGGCCCGGTCCGGCCAGAAAGGTGCCCCCACCCGGCTCCCCGCTTCTTCCCGCCGTGCCGCCGTGCGGCCGTATGTCGCGGGGGCCTCCTCCGAGTGGGACCCAGGGGCACGCCGTGCCCCCCCAGAACCTCGATTCCGGCGGCCCGGTGCTGGACTGCCTGAGGGCTGGTGGTTGCCATCGAACGTCGACAGGGCTGACTCTGGGGCATGGCCAACCTTGCCCAACCGCCGTGGTCGAACTGCTTTGAAGACCCGGACCGACCAGGAAATCCGGCTGTGATCCGGATCCAGCAGATCAGCCGCACGACGTTCCTGCTTGAGACGTCGCTGAAGTACACCGGCGATACCGGTGTGCCCGGGCTTCCGCCACAGGCCTGTATCCTGCGTCCCGCTGACCTGGGCGACCCCGCCCGCACGGACCTGGCCTCCGTGCCGGCCGCGTTGCGGTGGTTCGTGGGCCCCTATGGCATCCACACACCCGCCGCCCTGCTGCACGATCGCCTGATCGGGCCCACGAACACGTTGGGAGTCGCCGACGCGGAGGCTGACCGGTTCTTCCGCTTCATGCTCAAGGAACTCGGGGTCCGCTTCATCCGCCGCTGGATGATGTGGACCGCTGTCGCGTTCGGCACGCGATGGCGCTCCACCCGCCTTCGAGGGCTGCTGATCGTCTGGCTCCTAATCGCTACCGTCGGCATGACCAGTTTCATGTACGGGGTCTTCGCCAGCAACTGGGGGCTGGTCGCAGTCGCCGCCATGGCGCCGCTTCCGGCATCAACACTGTGGGGCAAGCAGTACGGCGCCGGACTGACGGCTGCCGCCACCGCAGTATGGGTGCTGCCGCCGACCATCATGGCCGCCCTCGGGTACGGGATCTACCGGGTCCTCGAAGGGGTCGTGGGCATGCTGCCCCTGACGACACCCGTGAAGGGCAACGAACCAGCGGACTACCGGCACTTCTAGGCAGGACCCACCCGGGCTCGCCGAGGCCGCAGAGGGGGCAGATCCCTCCCTCACCGTGCCAGCCAGCGACTCCCCGCGGTCGATCGACACTGAGCAGGGGGCCCAAGTGCCCAGCTGAACTCGGCCGTCACGTTGGTGACGGTGTGCGGCTGACGGGCGGGTGGCCGCCGAGCGCGATGTGTGCCCGGTCAGTGTTGTCGTGGTCCAGCCAGGGGCCAAGGGCGGCGGCCCAGGCGGCGTTTCTGGTGAATGGCTGTCGGTAGGCCCACTCCGGCAACAGGGCCCAACGACCCGGCGATACACCGCAAGGCGCTACCGCGGCACCCCTCGCTCCGCCAGCCCCCGGATCAACCCCACGGGGCCCGCCTGAGACAGCCAGCAAACCGCAGCCCGGGAACGTGCAGACCATAGTGGGGAGGCTCTCTCGGCCGCTGCGGTTCCAGGTCCTGGGCCACCACCGGGCCAAGGTGGAGGGGACGGCCCGGCGCGGCCAGCAGCGCCGCTACCCCGACGACTGGGTCGGCCAAGTCGTCGACGGCACCGCCCCGTGCGCTGATGCCGCGGCCCCGCGGTGCAACCGGGCTCCGGCGATCACCGGGGCCGCCTGCTCGGGGCCCAGCGTGGCCAGCGGGTATGGCACGGTGCATCTCTGACATGCCCTGGGGGCTTCCGTCAGCAAGTGGCTGTGGCATGAATTGGCCAGCGGTGGCATCCTTGACTCGTGGATGCCACATTGGTGCTGGGCCAGCAAGGGCGACTGGTCATCCCGGCAGAGGTTCGCCGTGCCTTGGGGCTCACCTCCGGGGACCAGTTGCACCTGCGTCTGGTCGGCCACAGCCTCGTGCTTGAACGGCCGCAGGATGCTGCGTCTGAGCTGCGCGGCGTGGCCTCGCAGGTGCCCAGGACGCGGTCGCTGGTCGACGAGCTGCTCGACGAGCGTCGCCGCGCAGCCGCAGTCGGCGAATGACGGTTCTCGACGCGTCGGCCGTGCTGGCGCTCGTGCACGACGAACCGGGCGCGGTGGTGGTCGCTGAGGCGCTTGCGTCCGCGCGCCTGGGAGCGGCGAACCTCGCCGAGGTGATCGGCAAGCTGGTCGACGCCGAGGTCGACGTTGGCCGTGTGCGGGGGCTTCTCACCGCTGCCGGTGTGGTCATCGAACCCGTCACCGAAGCGGACGCCGAGCTCGCTGGCGCGATGCGATCGCTCGACGGAGGCACACGGCTGTCGCTGGGTGATCGATGCTGCTTGGCTCTGACCGTCCGCAGCAACCCTTCCGAGGTGCTGACTGCCGACCGCGCCTGGGCCGATCTCGACCTACCCATCCGAGTGCGCCTGCTCCGGTAGCCGACCCACGCCGCGACACCCCCCGGGGAACCAGCCCGATCCGGCGCTGCGATGTCCGCCCAAGGCGCGCGACAGGCGGAAAGGGCACTCGTAGGGGCATGGTCCACCCCGCCGACCAAGACCTAGACCCATCCCACCAACAGTGCACGCGGCATGACGCCACCCCGTCCCATATCCAGTTGAGGGTGTGACGGAGGCAAGAAGCGCAACGCCGCCCAGATCCGCATGCATGGCAAGACGCCCCGGCGATGTCTACACGCCATGCTCACGAACCAGACCACGTACCGAGCCCGGCTACCCACCGCCGCATGACCACACAGGCAGGGACCCCCCACACGCACTGTGGGAGTCCCCACATTCTGACACCGAGCAGTTCGCTCGACCCCCGGATCTGAGCACGACCGATGGGATCGGGCCCCCCCGTGGCAATCCCACGCCTCTTGTGTATCCGAACCGGCGCGGCACGCGGGTTTGACGGGGGAGAGCACGGGAACAGTTGGGGGGCGTCACCCCTCCCACACGAAGAGACAGGCCCATGAACCGCGCTACCAAGACCTTCGCCATCTCCGGGGCAGCCCTGCTGACCGCCGTCAGCCTCTCTGCATGCGGCACGACAGCGACCACGGACTCCCAAACGCGCGACCAGCAGCGCGAGGAGTACGAGAACACCCTGAGGCTGTGGCTCACGGCTGAGGAGGAGGAGAAGGCGGCGGCCTGCGAAGACCTACGTGGTGGCCCAGACCACCAGCAGTTGACGGTGCAGCCGGCCGGCCTCGATCTCCAGGTCTCCGATAACGGGTTCGACGAGCAGTTCCTCCAGGGGCGCTGCTAGGCCGACCGGCCGCCGGTCGCCGTCCCGCCTTCTGGTCACGCCCGCGGCGGCACCGGCCTGAGCCTGTCTCCGCCGTGCCTACCCCCGGGCAGACACTCGCACCGATCCGAGCCAGATCCCGCCGGGACAGCCCGGGAGCTCTGGCGACGCCCGTCCACTCGGCTTCGCGCTGAGTGCCTGAGCGTCAGCAACCAATCTCGTAGCAGCGCGTCCGAGGGAGACGGTTAGAAGCGGGACCATTGGGCGCGAGTCCTCTTCGGTCAACTGGGTCGGTAGGCGTCGCGGCGGTGGTCGATGCGTAGGACGATGACCTCGCGGCGGGTGTCGTTGATCCGGTACAGCACGCGGTACGTGCCGCGCCGAGCGGAATGGATCCCGGCGAGGTCGCCGCGCAGGGGCTTGCCCACGCGCCGGGGATCGCTGATGAGGGCCCCGGTGAGGAACTCGATCACTGCTGCGGCGACTGCCTCGGTCAGCCCGGTCCGGATCGCGCGTGCGGCCGGCGGGGTGACGACCAACTCGTAGGGGTTGGCGCTGGTCACCGGCGCAGGCCGCGCACGGCGTCCGCGCCACGGACGACGTCACCGGTGCGGTAGGCGGCATCAGCCTCGCGGATGTCGGCTAGCGCATCGGGGTCGGACAGGACATCGAGGGACTCCTCAAGCTCTGCGAGGTCCTGTGGGCTGAGGATCACCGCAGCCGCTTGCCCATTGCGTGTCACTGTGACCCGCTCATGCTCCCGCTCGACCCGGTCGACGACCTCGCTGAAGTGGTCGCGGACCTGCCGCAACGACTCAATAGTCATGGCCACAATTGTGGCGCATCACGGGGCTGCCGGCAAGCTGGCGACGACGCGGCGGATCTGCTCGCCGGAGGAGGCGTCCAACGGGGCGGTGCCGGTCCAGGACGCGAACGGTTGCGGCCGAACTGGGCGAGGTCCGAGTACGAGCCGTTTGCGGGTCCTGCCGACCGCATCGCGCGGGCGCACCGAGGACAGGATCGTCTTGGCTTGGCGCGCGGTGATGCCCTTCTTCGTGTGTCCGGGGGCCAGTTCGAACGTCGCCCTGCCCACTCTGCGTGCCGAGATCGTCACCATGGTCACGGGAACCCTGGCGTCGCGGGCAGCGCCCACTCACGGTGGTCCGGACGCCGGCCCTAGACCACCCGCTGGGTGGCTGCGAGGAAGCTGCACACCCGGCAACGATCCTGTTAACAATCCCGGCACGTCATTGCGCGGCTCCTCACCGGCGTGCCACCGTGATGAGCACGGCACCGACCGAGGCCTGCCGGTTGCCGCACCCGGGCCGACCACCGGGTGCCACGGGTCGACGCTGACTGCGGAGGTGACCGAAAATGACCCACTCGATGCGCAGAAGCCTCGCTGGGCACCTCGACCAGGTCTATTACTCGCTGCTGAGGACGACCATGATGCGGTTCGTTCCCGCAGCGCTCCAATTCGATGACCAGGATCCGATCCTGGGAGCTGGGTTCGCACCGGAACGGCGCGTGCGATGAGACCAGGGCCCCGCCACGTCCTGATGGATTGGGGCACACGGTGCCTGGCTGCTGCAGCCTCGGAACCAGGGATGACGCTTCAGGACCTCGGGGAATCGTCGGACGCCACCCGCGTCGCGCACGGCGTCGACCCGTTGTCGGCCGCACCGGATTCGAGGTAGCCACTGGTCGTCGTTGACGTGGTCAACGGCGGTGGCCGGAGGATATGGCCCACCGGGACATCTCGCGCATAGGACTATAGTTGACGGATCAACGGTATCCGGTATTGTGCGGCCGGGGTCGAAGTTCGCGAAGTGAACCGCTCTCCAACCCTGGGAGCGCTGTGCTCAGGTCGAAGGAGTAACGACTATGCCCGAACAGAAGATCATCGCCGTCGTCGGCGCCACCGGAGCGCAGGGTGGCGGACTGGTGCGCGCCATCCTGGCCGATCCCGATCGACGCTTCGGCGTGCGCGCGATCACCCGTGACCCGGAGTCCGAGAAGGCCCGCGCGCTTGCCGAGGCGGGCGCCCAAGTGGTCGCCGGTGATGCCGACGTGCCATCGAGCCTCGATGCGGCCTTTGCCGGCGCCTATGGCGCGTTCCTGGTCACCAACTTCTGGGAGCACATGTCGACCGAGCGTGAGATCGCCCAGGCCACGGCCCTGGCGCGTGCCACAAAGACGGCGGGGGTCGAGCACGTCGTTTGGTCGACACTCGAGGACACGCGCAAGTGGGTACCGCTCTCTGACGAGCGGATGCCGACGCTCCAAGGCAAGTACAACGTGCCGCACTTCGATGCCAAGGGCGAAGCTGACGCCGTCTTCGTCGAGGAGCAGGTGCCGGTCACACGGCTCAAGGTGGCCTTCTACTGGGAGAACTTCGTCTTCTTCGGCCAGGGTCCGCAGAAGGGTCCCGATGGCAACCTCGTCCTGGCGCTGCCTCTGGGCGGCGGCAAGCTGCCCGGCATCGCGGTCGAGGATGTGGGCAAGGTTGTCGCCGGCATCTTCAAGAAGGGCACGAGCCTGGTGGGGGAGGCGGTCGGCATCGCCGGCGAGACGCTTTCGGGTCCGGAACTCGCGGCCGCCTTCGAGAACCATCTCGGGCGTCCCGTCACCTTCTACGACATGCCCTTCGACGACTACCGTGCCCTCGGGTTCCCGGGCGCCGACGACATGGGCAACATGTACCAGTGGCAGGCGATCGTCGGCGATGAGTTCCTCGGCTACCGCTCGACGGAGACGGCGCGCGCACTGAATCCCGAACTGCTCGACTTCGACGCCTGGCTCGCCGCCAACGCGGAACGCATCCCCGTCGAGTAACCGACACCTGCGGTCGCGATGGCGCCTCAAGCAGCGCGCGTTTCGCGGCGAAGTACGCGAGTCCTCCTCGTTGTCGATCGCCCCGCGAACAACTCCCAACCCAAGTGCCCGGGCAGGAGTGAGCGGCTGCAGTCGAATGGTTCATCGGAGCCGGGGGGCCCTGGTCAGGCCGGCGATCGCCGGCCCGGCTGGGATCGCCAGTGGGTACGGTCCTGGAACGCTGATCCCGAGGTGCCCTTGTGCTCTCGCTCGGCGCTGGGTCTGGCAGACCGCGCCGGCAGGCTCGAATGCCGACGCGCAGCCCGCTCTCTCGGATGGTCGCCCGGCGCGGACCTAGGCGACGGACCCACTGGTCGTCTCAGCCAGCCGGCCGGCCCGGGGGTGGGACCGTGATCCGGCGCTGCCGTCGGCGGCGCAGCGCTGCCGGCAGCGTCAGCACGACAGCGACGAGCACTCCGATGACCGCTCCGAGCCCGTTCGCGAGCAGGTCCCGCTCGTCCGGCACGCGCCCGGGGATGCGGTACTGCGCGATCTCGATGAGGAAGGTCATCGCGAACGACGCGGCGAGCGCGACCCACCACAGCCGCGTGCCGAACAGCAGGAGCAGGAACATCCCGACCGGCACGAACAGGGCGATGTTGGCCAGGAACTCCAGCTCGTTGTTGTCCAGGGACAGCAGGTAGCCGCGCCGGTGCAGGGCGTCCAGGACCCGGTAGATGATTCCGATGAACTCGCCGGCCACCGCCTGCGGGGTGAGCGTCAGCCAGGCCACGAGGGCGAGGTACGCCCCCGTGACCAGGCTCAGCAGGGGGTGGCGATGGAACATGGGGCCAGTCTGCCCACGACCGGCAGGGCTGAACCCTCGAGCGCCCGGCGACCTGCCCGGGCCGGGCCGGTGGGGCCCTTCGGACCTTTCGGGCACCCCGGTCGCCGCGTAGCGTGACAGGCATGAGCAGGACGTGGGCAGCGATCCCGCTGATGGCATTGGCGCTCGCCGCGCACCGACGCCGAGAACGTGTGGTCGAGGAGGAATGGGGGTGCGCGATGGTGATCGAAGAGGGGCACTGCGAAGCGGCCCCGTCATGAGTGGCGACCCCACGAGGATCGACATCGAGTTCGATCCGCTGACTCAACACATGCGCGGAGTGTCCATGCACGGGCATATCCCGTTCGATGTTCCGTTCATGAGCGAGGTCGCATCGAACCTCTGGCTGGGTGGGTGCCAGGACGGGATGATCCTGCCCTCGTTCATCAGACATCTGGTCTCGCTCTATCCCTGGGAGGCCTACACGGTCAACCACGATCTGGACACCGCCCTCGAGGTGACCATGTACGACAGCGAGGACCAGGCATTCGACCAGGTGGACACGATCGCGGCCCGGATCAACGACTGCCGGGCCACCGGGCCCGTTCTGGTGCACTGCCAGGCAGGATTGAACCGAAGCAGCCTGGTCGCTGCGCGAGCCCTGGTGCTCGACGGGATGCAGCCGGCAGATGCCATTGCCCTGATCCGGGCCAAGCGTTCACCGGCGTGTCTGTGCAATCCCGCCTTCGAACGGTGGTTGCTGGCCAACGAAACCGGTCCTCGGCGCAGTGAGGGCCCAATGTAGTCAGCGCGCTCTGAGCGCGGCCGCAGTGACGCTGCTCTCGGAATCTTTGATGCTCGACGTGCCCGAGGTTGTTCTGGCCCGACCCTGGCTGACGAACCTCCTCCGCTGACTGGACAGCGCCGCCCCGTCGACACGGGCCATCGTGCAGCGGGCCCAGCGAAGGTGGGCGACGGCCTGCAGCAGGTCGACGGCGGACGTCCTCTGGGTGTCTTCGGTGAACCTGCTCTGGGCAACCATGGACTCCGCGCCGGCGGGTGCGCCGGTTGGCGATGGCCGTCGTTGACTGCAACGTCGGCGCTCGGGGGCGCTGCAGGTTCAGCGGGTCCGACTCGTTGCCCGGGGTGGCTGGCCGTCGGGTAGGTTTCGTGCCCGGACCCGGACCTGGTCAGCGGGGGGCGCCCTGAGGAGTCGTCACCAACGTTCGCGCTGTGGCAGTATCACGCGTCAGCCGACCTGGTGGATGTCGAGACTCACTCCTTGTCCGAGCGCCCGGTCAACGTTGACCGGGTCGAGGATGTGTCGAAGTGCGAGATGGGCTGCTCCAATCAGCCCGCCTTCGTCGGAGATCGATGTCGGGATGATGCTCGTGGTCGATGCGGCGAGCGGGTGGACGCGGGACGGAGCCACAGACCGGATCTCGTCCAGCAGCAAGGAGTTGTCCCTTGCCAGGTTGCCCCCCACCACCACGAGCTGAGGGTTCAGGGTGGCCATGGCACCACCAATCAGAACGCCGAGGCGCCGGCCGGCCTGCTTCACCAGATCTGCGACGTCCTCACGGCCCGACTCCTGAAGGCGAACCAGATCACTGCTGGTGTGGATTGTTCCCACGCTGGTGCCCAGGAGATTGGCGATCCCGCGGCCGCTGGCGACCGCCACTGCGCACCCGCGCTGGCCGCAGGTGCAGACGATGGCGCTTTCGGGGTCAGGGATGTGCCCGAGGTCTCCAGCCAGTCCGATCGCGCCGCGCACAATGTCCGAATTGGCGATGATGCCGAACGAGATCGACATACCCACCTTGAGCACGATCATGTCCCGGACCTCTGGCCAGGACGTGCGCCACACGCCAAGCGCCATGGTGTTCGCGCCATTGTCGACCAGAACCGGGACAGGGCGGATACCCAGTGCGGGGAGGAATGCCGTGATCTCATCGGAGATGATCATGCTTGTCCACGAGCCGCTTGCCTGGCTGTCGAAGGGGAGCCGCACCATGCGACCACTGACCACCACGTGGCTGGGAACTCCCACCCCGACGCCCATGACCAGGCGTGGCTCTATGCCTGCTCTCCTGATCATGTCGCGCAGGAGGGTTCCCACCTTGCCCAGGGCGACGCCCGGACCCATGGACAGGTCCAACTCCACGGACCTCTGCGCCACAAGGCGTGCAGCGAGATCGGTTATGCCGATCCGCGTCGACGTCGACCCCATGTCGATGCAGACCAGATATCCCCCGGATTCGTTGAAGTGGAACATCTGCGGTGGACGACCTGCTGCGCTGGGAGCCTCCCGGGACACGATGTAGCCCTGCTTGGAGAGCCTGTCCAGCCGGGATTCGAGGGTTGCCCGAGCCAGATTCGTGGCATTCAGAAGGTCCTTCCGAGTTGCTCCCCCCATGTGACGGACGAGTGCGAGCAAGGCGCCGGGGCTATCGCTGCGAGACAGGCCGCCTTCCAGCCCGTATCCAGTCGTCATCTGCACCCCCCCTAGGTCCTTGTGGCTTCACTCAACTGGGAGTCTTGGGTCGATGAGCGACCCAATTGTAGGCCATCTGCCGAAACGCGCCCTATAGTTGCAGCGCCTTGCGCTCGCCACGAACCCCAGGAAGCGTCTCTTGACCACACCACACGTGAGTTCAGCCGAATCGCTCGGTGATCTGCTTCCGCCTGAGGCCGTAGTGGGGCAGGTGGATGCCGCGGACTGGCGGGCTGCGGTTCGGATCGCTGGTGATCTGCTGGTGTCAACTGGATCGACCACGCCGTCCTACACCGACCAGATGATTGCCGTGCTGGAACGGAACGGGCCCTACATAGTGATAACGCCGGGCTTCGCCCTGGCCCACGCAGGGCCTTCGGAAGCTGTCCTGCGCACAGGTATGTCCTTCGTCCAGCTGGCGCATCCCGTGCGTTTCGGCCACCCGGCCAACGATCCGGTTCAGCTGATCGCCGGGCTTGCCAGCAGCGACGGGCGTTCCCACATGGGACCCCTCTTGCAGTTGGCCAGTGTCCTCTCCGGCCCGGGCGCGATCCCGAGGCTGCGCAATGCCGCTACAGTTGAGGAACTGCGCCAGTTGATCGGGCTTCGACCGGTCACTGGCCACGCGGCCCAGCCGGCCGGCCCCGATGGTGGGCGGGCGAATGGCGCCACGATCCGAGGGATGGACCGATGAAGATCGTCAGGCCGATGAAGATCGTCACCGTCTGCTCGATGGGTATCGGCACCGCCGTTCTGCTGAAGATGAATACCGACAAGGCGCTTGAGCGACTGGGCCTGTCCGGTGTCGTGGAAGCGGCCGACATATCGGTGGCCAGGGGTGCGGTGCGTGAGGCCGATCTCGTGCTCACGAACGCGGAGACGGCTGACTGGTTCGAAGGGTTGGGCACTCCGGTGAGAGTCATCCATGACTTCATGAACCTGGACGAGATCGCTGCGGCAATTCGCGACGCACTCAACCCGTGACACGCTCCCCTTGATGGCGATGCCCGCCTGAGCCCCGTTGAGCGCGGCGTGGGGGCGGGGCATGGCTCTGGAGTGCGCCCCCGGAGACGGCAATCACGCCTAGGGGAAGAGACCCTGACCAGAGGGCTTGGTTCGACCGTCCGTGACTCGATGCTGACGCGACGCGACGCGACGCGACGTGGCCACGCCCCGGACGAATCGGGCGGCCGCAGGATCCCCTCGGGAAGTTCTCGGATCACAGTCCCGCACATCAGCTGGACTTGATTGGTTCAGAAACTGACCATAATGCCCTCCTCGGGGCCCCGGCCGAGCGCCGAGGGATGCCAACCTGTGGGACACGCGCGTCTTGGGTCTTCCCCACTGGGACCTAGCCAACCGAGATACTTTTGTTCTAGGGTGTGCAGAAGTCGTCGACCACTCCGTGACCAGAGCCTTCGCATCCGAGAAAGCGATCTTCTGAGCGCAATATCCACTATCAACCGCATGATCCCGAGGAAGGGCGATTTCATGACCACTCCGTTCGTGTGGAACGACCTCGATAGCCGGGCGGTCGACACTGCCCGGCTTCTCGCCGCCGATGCGGTGGAGTCAGCGGGGAATGGGCATCCGGGCACGGCGATCTCATTGGCGCCAGTGGCCTACCTGCTCTACCAGAAGGTGATGACCGGTGATCCGACGGACCCGGATTGGGTGGGTCGGGACAGATTCGTGATGTCTGCGGGTCACGCAGCGCTGACTCAGTACGCGCAGTTGTTCCTTGCCGGATACGGCCTGGAGTTGGAGGATCTGAAGGGGACTCGGAAGGAGGGCTCGCTCACGCCGGGGCACCCGGAGTATGGCCACACCCTGGGGGTGGAGTGCACGACGGGCCCGCTGGGAGCCGGGGTGTCCAACGCAGTCGGGTTCGCGATGGCGGCGAGGCGGGAGCGGGCGCTCCTGGATCCGGACACCGAGGAGGGGGAGTCCGTCTTCGATCGGATGGTGTACGCCATCGCGGGAGACGGCTGTATGCAGGAGGGTGTTTCGTCGGAGGCGTCGTCCCTGGCCGCCACGCAGGATTTGGGGAATCTCGTGCTGATCTACGACGACAACCGGATCACGATCGAGGGTGAGACGCAGATTTCGTTCACCGAGGACGTCATGGCCCGCTATGCCGCCTACGGGTGGCATGTACAGCACGTGGATTGGACCCAGGGTGGCACCGGGTATGTCGAGGATGTCGAGGCCCTCCACGATGCTCTGGAGGCCGCGAAGCAGGAGAAGGACCGTCCGTCGTTCATCCGCTTGACCACCGTCATCGGCTGGCCGCTGCCCACCAAGGCTGGCCACCATTCGGTGCATGGGGCGAAGCTGGGCGCGGAGGAGATCGCTGCGTTGAAGACTGCGCGCGGATTCGATCCGGAACAGTCCTTCCAGGTGGACGCCGAGGTCCTGGCGCACACCCGTGGCAATGCGGCGGAGCGAGCCGCCGCGGCCAAGCAGAAGTGGCAGGCCCGATTCGACTTCTGGCAAGAGGCGAACCCGGACAAGCGTCTGCTCTTCGACCGGTTGGTAGGCCGTGAGTTGCCGGAGGGGTTGGCTGCAGCGCTGCCGACGTTCCCCACCGGGAAGATGGCCACCCGGGCCGCCTCAGGTGCCGTGCTCAGCGCTCTGGCCGACACGGTGCCCGAACTGTGGGGCGGTTCGGCGGACCTCGCCGGGTCGAACAACACGACGATGAAGGGGGAGCCGTCATTCCTGCCACCGGAGCGCAACAGCCATGAGTTCGTGGGCGACTACAACGGTCGGACCCTGCACTTCGGTGTCCGCGAACATGCCATGGGCGGCATCCTGAACGGAATCGCCCTATCCGGGCTGACCCGTCCCTACGGGGGCACGTTCCTCGTGTTCTCTGACTACATGCGCGGCGCTGTCCGCTTGGCTGCGGTGCAGAAGGCCCCGAGCATCTTCGTGTGGACCCACGACAGCGTCGGCGTGGGTGAGGACGGGCCTACCCACCAGCCGATCGAGCACCTTGCCTCTTTGCGGGCCATCCCAGGACTGGACGTGATCCGTCCGATGGACGCCAACGAGACCGCCCATGCGTGGGCGCGGGCCTTGCACAACAACGACCGACCCAGCGCGATCATCCTCTCCCGGCAGGACCTGCCCACAGTCGAACGAGGCCCGGACGCCTGCGCCCCGGCGGAGCATCTGGCCCGGGGCGGCTACACGCTGCTGGAGGCATCCACGGGCGATCCCCGGGTCGTGCTGGTGGGGACCGGCTCGGAGGTGAGCGTTGCCCTGGAGGCCCGCACCGCGTTGGAGGGTGCGGGAATCCCGACCCGGGTGGTCTCGATGCCCTGCCAGGAATGGTTCGACATCCAGCCCGAGGAGTACAAGGCATCGGTGCTGCCCGCTGGTACTGCGCGGGTCGCAATCGAGGCCGGCGTCGCGATGGGCTGGCGCAGCTACGTGGGCGACACCGGCGAGATAGTCTCGATTGAGCACTTCGGTGAATCGGCCGCCGGCCCACTGCTGCTCGCGAAGTACGGATTCACCGCCGAGAACGTGGCGGACAAGGCCAGACTCGCCCTCAGCCGACTGCCGGGGTGATCGGTGGGGCAGGACCACGCCCTAGGGGCCTCCCGTGTCGTCCTGTTCCCCCA
The DNA here is from genome assembly GCA_963753075.1 of uncultured Actinomycetes bacterium. GTDB lineage: Bacteria > Actinomycetota > Actinomycetes > S36-B12 > CAIYMF01 > Prado023. The sequence goes on along the minus strand of CAVWAR010000017.1, from coordinate 1,414,867 downwards.
CTCATCTGACAGTCTGCGGGGCCATCCCGGGCGTAGCTCCCGGGATGGCCCTGTGCCTGGTCGCAGGTGTGCCCACCCCCGGTGAGGACCATCTCCTTTCCGGCCGGCGGTCGCGGCGACCCCGACCGTCGGCCCGCTGCGCGCCTCGATTCGTTCAACACTGATCGGATATGAGTTGGACGAGTCCTGTGCCGCGGTTGGTCGGCCGCAGGCGTGAGGATCGCAGAAACCCCTGCCTTTTGCCTCTCTTGGTCTAGCCATGGAGAGACTTTTGTTCTAGAGTCAACAGAAGCCGGTGCACGACCCTTCTATCTCCGGAGCCAGAGGAGGCGCCATGACCGCATCACCATCAACTCCCCCCACCGCGTCGCTCAGCGACCTGCTGCCGCTGGAGGCCGTCACCGCTCAAGTGGAAGTTGCGGATTGGCGGGCCGCGGTGGTCGCCGCAGGCGACCTGCTGGTAGCCACAGGAGCGACCACGCCGGCCTACACCGACCAGATGCTTGCCGCCCTGGACCGATACGGGCCCTACATCGTGATTGCGCCGGGCTTCGCTCTGGCCCATGCGCAGGCCTCGGACGACGTGCTGAACACCGGGATGTGCTTCATCCAACTCGCCCACCCAGTGAGTTTCGGCCACGAGGCCAACGATCCGGTGTACCTCGTCGCTGGACTTGCCAGCAAGGACCACGACGCGCACATGAGCGCCCTGCAGCAGCTTGCTCTGTTCCTGGCTGCCCCGGGCGTCATGGAGCAGCTGCAGCAGGCCACCACTGCAGACGAGCTGCGCACCCTGCTGGGTCTTCACACCTCAAGCGAGTCCGAGGCCGGCTTGGCCGAGGGCAACCATTAGATCCTGTAAACGACCGAAGGGAACGCGAAATGCTGAAGATCATCGCCGTATGTGGGATGGGTATCGGCACGTCAGTACTGCTGAAGATGAACACCGACAAGGCGCTGAAGAAGCTGGGCAAGAAGGGCGATGTCCAGGCAGCCGACGTCGGTGTGGCCAAGGGCGCGGCACGCGACGCCGACATCGTGCTGACCAGCCAGGAGCTGGCAGGCGAACTCAGCTCGCTGCCGATCCCCGTCAAGGTGGTCAACAACTTCATGGACGTGGATGAGATCGCCAAGGCGATCGAGGCCGCGCTCGCCGAGTGACGAGCTTCGGGAGGAAGGGTAACTAGCCATGCCAGTTATTGAGTTCATCGTCAACGAGATTCTGGCCGTACCGGCCTACCTCGTGGGCCTCATGACGGCCATCGGCCTGATCACGCTGGGCAAGAGCGTCGGCGAGATCATCGGCGGTGGCCTGAAGGCGACCCTCGGCTTCCTGATCCTCGGCGCCGGCGCCGGGGTCGTCGTGGCCGCGCTGGAACCCCTGGGTGTCCTCATCCTGGAAGCGACCGGCGCTCAGGGTGTCGTGCCGACCAACGAGGCGGTCGTCTCGATCGCCGTCGACCAGTTCGGCGCTCAGGTCGCCTGGATCATGACCGCGGGCTTCCTGCTCAGCCTGGTGATCGCGCGCTTCACCCCGCTGAAGTACGTGTTCCTCACGGGCCACCACATGTTCTTCATGTCCGCGATGCTCGCGGCCGTGCTGGCGGTGGCCGACATGTCGGCCCTGATGACCGTGGCGGTCGGCGCCCTGCTGCTGGCGACCGTCATGCAGGTCATGCCGGCGTTCTCCCAGCCCTTCACCAAGCAGATCACCGGAACCGACAGCCTGGCCATCGGGCACTTCGGGACCGCGGGGTACATCGCGGCCGGCTTCGTCGGCAAGGCGTTCGGCAAGCACTCGCGTTCGACTGAGGACCTCCGGGTCCCCGAGGGTCTGCGGTTCCTGCGCGACACGATGATCGCCACCGCGCTGTCGATGTGTGCGTTCTACGTCGTGTTCGCGACGTGGGTCTGGATCAAGATCGGTGGCGAGGCAGCGTTCGAGTTGCTCGGCGCATCCGGTGGCGGCAACTTCATCATGCAGGGCATCAGCCTCGGTCTGCAGTTCGGCATCGGCGTCTCGATCATCCTCTACGGCGTGCGCATTATCCTCGCCGAGCTGGTGCCTGCCTTCGAGGGCATCTCGTCGAAGCTGGTCCCCGGCGCCGCTCCGGCGCTGGACATCCCGATCGTGTTCCCGTATGCCGCCAACGCGGTGCTGGTCGGCTTCATCGCCAGCTTCGTCGGTGGCCTGCTCTCGTTCGGGTTGCTGGCCTGGGTCTTCGGACCTGCGTTCGGCTGGGCCCTGATCCTGCCCGGCATGGTCCCGCACTTCTTCACCGGTGGTGGTGCAGGCGTCTTCGGCAACGCCACCGGCGGTCGTCGAGGTGCGATCCTGGGCGCGTTCACCAACGGTGTGCTGATCACCTTCCTGCCGGTGTTCCTGCTGCAGGCCCTGGGCGAGTTGGGCTTCGCCAACACCACCTTCGGCGATGCCGACTTCGGTTGGTACGGCGTGCTGATCGGGTACACGGTGAACGCTGGGTTCACCATCATCGGATCGATCGTCATCGCGGCGGTTCTGATCTCGGCGGCCATCTGGTACCAGCTGAAGTACGTCGTCACCGGCTGGGAGCCCGGCAAGGATCACGCCGCCTGGGTGACCGAGAAGGAGGCCGAGGAGGACGCCGAGGAGGAGTTGAGGGCCGCGCAGAAGCGAGAGCGCGAAGCGCAGCAGACTGGCCAGCAGTCTGACTGACACCTGGCCTGTGTGCGGGCGCTCCTGCCTCCGGGCGCCCGCACACGCCGGTCGGTCCCTCCACCGACCGGGACCACCTGCCATCACCATCGGGAATCCAAACGAGGAGAATTCCATGAGCACCCCACTTCAGGCACTCTCCGACGAGGGCGTCTCCGTCTGGCTTGATGATCTCTCCCGTGACCGGCTGGTCACGGGCGGGCTCGCGCGGCTAGTCGCCGAACACTGTGTCGTTGGTGTGACCACCAACCCCTCAATCTTCCAGGCCGCCATCAGCGGCTCTGACCTCTACACCGCCCAGGTGGAGGCCCTTGCCGCCGAGGGAGCGGAGGTCGATACCGTCGTTCGGGCTCTGACCACCGATGATGTCCAAGCGGCATGCGACCTGTTCGCGCCGGTTGCCCAACGATCCGCAGGGATCGACGGAAGGGTCTCCATCGAGGTCGACCCACGCTTGGCGCACGACACCACGGCGACAATCGCGCAAGCACGCGAGCTGTGGCAAGAGATCGACCGACCGAACCTGCTCGTCAAGATCCCGGCCACGAAGGCGGGGCTGCCCGCGATCCGCGCCGCGATTGCAGAGGGCATCAGCGTCAACGTCACCCTGATCTTCTCCCTCAAGCGGTACCGGGACGTCATGGAGGCCTACATCTCCGGGCTCGAGGACCGGCTTGGGGCAGGAAAGCCGGTGGCCGGTGTTGCCTCCGTGGCAAGTTTCTTCGTCAGCCGCGTCGACACCGCGATCGATCCGTTGCTCGAGGCCATGGGGACGCAGGAAGCGCTGGACCTGCGCGGGCGGGCCGCGGTGGCCAACGCACGCCTGGCCTACCAGGAGTACGAGGAGACGTTCAGCGGCCCGCGGTGGGAAGAGCTGGCCGGAGCCGGTGCCTGGGTGCAGCGGCCGCTCTGGGCATCCACCGGCGTGAAGAACAAGGCCTATTCCGACACCCTGTACGTGACTGAGCTCGTGGCACCGGGGATCGTGAACACCATGCCCGAGGCGACCCTGCTCGCCGTGGCGGACCACGGCGTGGTTCACGGCGACACAGTCCGCGCCCAGTACGCAGACGCGGCGGCAGTGATGACCGCCCTGACCGCTGTTGGCGTCGACATGGACGCTGTTGACCAGCAGCTCGAGACGGAGGGTGTCGACAAGTTCGAGGCCGCCTGGATCGAGCTGCTCGGGTCAGTCGCTTCAGCGATGGAGAACGCGCGCGCCTCAGTCTGATCCGCGGCCCCCAGCACTCGGCCCTCCATACTTGCCGGAGTGCCGAGTGCTGGGGGGCCCGTGGTGTCGCATCTGAAGACTACGGACGCCTGTGTGGAGTGCGGGAGACGGCAGCGATCGGATCTGTCATAGGAGCCCGTGTCGGTGGAACGCGACGTAGACACCATCCTGGTCCGGGGTTGCAGTCACCTCGTCTGCGACGTCCTTGACGGCCTGCGGGGCGTTGCCCATCGCGATGCCGAGCCCCACCTCCGCCAGCATCTCGAGATCGTTGTAGCCGTCACCGATCGCCAGCGTATGGCTGCGATCGATGCCAAGGTGCGTGATGATGGCCCCGATCCCAGACGCCTTGTGGACCCCGATCTGTGTCAACTCCCCGCTGTTGTCGCCGAACGCGGGGACAGAAGCAGGCAGAACCTCAAAGGTGTCGGCGAACTCGGCGCGGATCTCGTCCAGGTTCACCTGGGAATCCAGGAAGAGGACCTTGTTGACCCTCGTGCCATCGGGGACCGCGCCCACCTCGATCGAGTCGATGAAAGCGCCCAGGCCGCGCTTCATCTCCGCGAGCGCGTCCTCGTCGGTGACCGGTCCGTAGAACAGCTGGCGCAAGCGCTGCTGGACGTGGGCGCTGCCGAAGAGCCCGTCGTGGGACTCAAGCAGGAAATCGACATCCCGTTCACCGAAGAACTCCACGACGTGGCGCACCTCATCGACCGCGACTCCATGATTGGCCAGGACCTCCCCGGCAGCCTCGACGTAGCCGCCAGCCGCAGCGACGACACCGTCGAAGCCGATCTCGACGATCTCGGGCCACAACTGCGACACGGAGCGTCCGGTGCACAGGAACACCAAGTGGCCGTTCGCGCGGGCCCGCCACACCGCCGCCCTGGCGCTGTCGGGGATGACCCCGCGCTCATCCACCAAAGTCCCGTCGACGTCGAGAAAGACAGCGGCACCCTTCATGCGCAAGCCCTGAAGCGACTTGATGTTGAGCCAGCCATGCCGACCCGGGCCCTGGGTCGATCCCGAGTTCGATCCACACGCAGCGCGAGCTGACGGTGCTGAGCGAGGCATTCCAGGCGCGCCACGACTTGTTGGGTCCGTCGGGAATCCCCGACCAAGGCGGCAGGGGCCCCGGGAGCGATCTTGCCATGGAACCAGGCGTGCAACCACAGCCACAACGCGGTCGCGGCATCGGCGTGGGCCTGGGACCGGTGGGTCGGTGGTTGCTCTGATTCGGGCGGTCGTGGATCGGGAATGGCCGCGCCGGCGGCCTCAACTCTCGATCTGCGTGACACGTCGTGTGTGGCGTCCACCTTCGAAGTCGGCGTCCAGCCAGGTGTCGGTGATGAGCTCGGCGAGGCCGATGCCGACGACTCGGGCGCCCAGGGCCAGGACGTTTGAGTCGTTGTGGAGGCGGGACAGCACGGCGGTGTAGGGCTCGGAGCAGAGAACGGCGCGGATGCCGGCGACCTTGTTCGCGGCGATGGAGATGCCGACCCCGGAGCCGCAGATCACGATGCCCCGATCGACCCCTCCGGCCATGACGGCATGGGCGACAGAACGCCCATATTCGGGGTAGTCCGCGCTGCTGGTGTCGTGGTGGCCGAAGTCAGTGACCTCGTGGCCGGCCTGGCGCAGGTGTCCGACGAGGTGGATCTTGAGGTCGTACCCGGCGTGGTCGTTCCCGATCCCGATCCTCATGCGCTGGCTCCGCGGCGGTGGGAGCAGCGGTTGACCGGCTGCGCGGCGTTGACCGAGCGCAAGCCCGCTGTCTCCGCCCTGGCGGCGGCCGGGCCACCGAACGACGCGGTCCGTGTGCACACTTCGATCACGGCGCCTCCTCGCGCATAGCATCCGGCAAGCGACTTGGGGTGTTGCCGGCTTCTGTACAAGATAGTGCAAGACCGGGGCTGCTGGCCAGCGTCCCGGACTGAGGGGAATCTGTGGACCGACGGCGGAAGTGCGGCGCGAGGTATCCAACGAGCCACAGCCGGCGGGCCCGCACCGCTGCGCACGCTTTGCGTGCGCAGCGGTGAAACCGGTCGCGTCCTTGCTCGCATGCTGCTTGGGCGGAGCGACCCATGGCGGCCGAAGGCGCACGACGCACCTCGTGCTCCCGACAGTCATCGTCCGGCTGAATAGGCCGGTCAGAAGCCTATTCAGCGTCTCCCGAAGGCCCGTCGGCATTGCAGGTTCATGCCCGTAGGCGTTCCCTGGCAGGGCGGTCGCACGGGTGGGCTTGACGACCCAGGAGTGGAACTCGAACGCGGCTGGATGTTGTCCGACCTGGGCACAGCAGGCGGCTTCCTCCGCGCCGCCGTGGACCCGACGTGGGGGCCAGGATTCGCACCGGACAGCTAGGTCACCTTGGTCGCCCGATATGTCTAAGGCTGAACGAATAGGCAGACGTTTCCACTGGGCGGTTGACATCGGAGCCCCGACCTCCACGACCCTAGCCCGATGCGGTTGTGGTGCTGATTCCTCAGTAGCCGCAGCCGCCTGCTTCAAGGAATGGCTGCGCACGTACCTGGGCGTGGGTGGTCCGGTCTGCGTGCCGGACTTCAGCAGTCCGGGTCGGCGGTGTTGCAGAACTCGGCCCAGCGAGCGAACGGGAGTCCACCGGCGCCTTCCTCGAATGAATCGAGGTCGATCACGGTGACGCGCGCAGGCTTAACCTCTGAGCAGTCGCCGAAGATCGCGGGGTTGGACAGCTCCAGGTCCCCGACCGCGATGGGTCCGGTCAACGGCGTTGGCGCCGCGTCTCCCTGCGGCGGGCAGAGGGTGTATTCCTCGCCAGGCTGGCCCTTCGCAACCTCCGTGACCTCATCTGCCTGGGTGAGCGTGACCGTCGAGTCCGCGACCACCAGTGTGCTGTCCGGGAGCTGCGACTCACCCGTCGAGGTGGCGTAGAGCCGGTACTGACCGTCGGTGACCGACTCCGGTCCCGACTGGTGGCACCCCCCGAGCAGGATGGCAGCCAACGTGCCGGCGGTGGCAAGCCTCGCCACGCGTCCCGCCGAGCCCGCACACCCGCGCGGACCGGGTTGACCGACTGCAGAGGGGGGGTCCATCACCCCTCTTGTGGGTGTGTCACGTGCCACCAGGCCGCGAGCAGCCCGACGGCCAGCGAGCTGACGGCTGCGAGCCATCCGAACTCGCCCAGGAGTTGGTCGCTGCCGCTGAACGCGGGCACCACTTCGGTCCCCTCAGTCACCGCGAAGCTGGTGGCCACGAGGGCGTTCCACGCCCCGTGGGTCATCACCGCTGGCCACAGCGAGTGCGAGCGGTCGGTGAGCACGCCCACGAACAGCGTGATGCCGGCGATGGCCACCGTGAACGCCGGCAGGCCCGAGAGCGACCCGTACCAGCCCACGAGGATGATCGGCAGGTGGTAGAACCACCAGATCACGCCGATGATCAGGCTGGTCCGCCAGAACCCGGACCTCAACCGCAGCGTCGGCCAGAGGAAGCCCCGCCAGCCGATCTCCTCGCCCAGGGCGGAGATGGCCGCCGTCAAGATCCCGATGGGCGCTGCGATGAGCGCCGACCTCAGGACCGAGGGGTCCTCGGTGTCCCACCCCAGGATCGATCCCAGCAGGTAGGCACCGAGAGCCACGACTGCGGGCACCAAGCCCGCCAGAATCCACCAGCTCGGCCGCCCCCACTGGATGCGCCCCCCGCCGAGGAAGCGAGCCAGGAGGGCACCAACAGTTGGGGCGAACATCAGGAACAGGAAGATGGCTTGGTTGGGGTCCTCCCCTTCCGGTGGCCAGAACGCCGCCACAGCAAGGGCATACACCACGATCAACCCGCCGAAGTACCACACCAGCTGCTTGGTGAGGCCGTCCGTCCTCGGCTCGACTGCCTGACTGCTCATCGCTCCTCCAGGGGCTTCGCGACCACTGGGCATCGTGCGGCAGCAGAACACTAGCAAGTCGCTCGTCGATGTTGACTACATCAGATTCGACGTCGCTGCTTGGCTACGATCGGCTGGTGGAGCGCCCAGGTACTGGAACAAGGATGGACGAGCTGTCGCGCGCCAAGGTCCTGGATCACCGGTAGTCGATCGGCCTGACGCGCGTGGCCTTGGACTCCTTCACCTTCGAGACGTCCATCGCTGAGCACTTCACCTCGAACGCCCCACCTGCGCGGGAGAGCCTCAGGCTCCTGGGCACCGCCGAGTCGGCCGAGGCCGGCATGCCGACGAGCCCCCACGCCCACTGTTCGGAGGGCTCGCTCTGTTCAGCAGTCTCCTAGGGCCGCACGCCCTCGGTCGACGTGGCCCGTTGGGATTCCTGGACCGTTGTCTCAGCAGTTGCAACGGGGATCAGGGCGTCCTTGCGCTTGTCGTAGGCGTAGAGGGCGGCTGCCGCCGCGTACAGCGCGGCGATCAGCAGGGAGGAGCGAGGCCACATGAGGACCGCAGAGACCCATCGGTCGATGCCCAGGTCGACGCCGAGGGCCCGATCAAGAACCCACGCACTGGCGATCGCGATGAGCGTGACGGAGCCCACGTACATGGCGGGCAGGTAGGCGCGCGTCCTCCGGGCGATGTACAACGCCGGGAAGATCATCAGGATGATCGTCGCCTGGCCCAGTTCGATGCCGAGGTTGAACCCGAGCAGGGAGACGAACTGTCGGCTCTGCGTCAGGCCGAGGTCCGCCAGGAGACCAGCGAATCCGAATCCGTGGAACAGCCCGAAGACGAACGCGATGATCCATTCCTTGTTCGCGAAGACCGGTCTGATGTTGTGGAGGGCCGCAAGGATGATCGAGACGGCGATGACCGTCTCCACGAGGGCCGGCGGGAACACAATGATTCCCAAGCCGCCGAGCGTGAGCGTGATGGTGTGGGCGATGGTGAACATGGTGACGATCTTGAGCACGCGCCACAGGCTGGATCCGAAACTCGCCGCCGGCTGCCATCCGGCGAGCTTGGAGAACACCAAGACTGAGGGCAGCAGCAGGGCCAAGATGAACAGGATGTGGTCCGAGCCGATCTCGATGTGCTCAGCGCCGAGGAGGATGACCCCGGTGAAGCCACTCCAGAACGACGTGGCGCCGAGGTCGACCGTCTGGACGCTCTGGTCGGGGGTGAATCGGAGCAGTTCACTGGCCTCGTTGTTGAACGTCCCCGAGCCCCAGTCCGTGCCGATGATCAGCAGGGCATCACGGTCGGGCTTGGCGTGGATGATCCCGTCGTAGGCGACCGTGAACGACCTCGGGACTTCCGTGAATTCCCGATCAACCTCGAAGTTCACGATGATGTAGGCACCTCCGGGGGCGCCAAGGGTCTCGAGGTCACCGAAGACGAGGGGCCATTCGGCGCCACCCTGACCGGACATGGCGAGGTGCTCTTCGGAGTATTCGTGCAGCAGATCGCGGTTCTCCTCGGCAGCCTCAAGGGCACCGGCGGGGTCCTTCGGGAACTCTGTTCCCAGCACCTCGTTCAGGTCGTTGACCGGGTACTCGACGCGACCCTCGACGGTGTTGTCGTAGACGTCCAGGTACACGTAGCTCTCGCTTGCGTTGTGCCCGAAGGCCGCGCTCACCTGACTGAGGACCAGGAGCAGTGTCGTCACCGCCAGCAGGCCGACACGCACGCCCACCCGTGTCACCAGGTTGTTGCTCACCATCACGCCCTCCGATGCCGCAGCCCTCGCGATGCCGCTGCTCTCGCGATGCGGCCAGATCCTAGGCCATGTGCCGCGCTCGCATCAACGCGTGCCTCACGTCAGCCGGATTCACGCCGCGAGCACCAGCCAGTTCCGGACCATGTCGCCGAACCAGGCCGAGTTGACCCGGAAGGGCCGACCCGGCGGGAAGGCCTCATCGATGGCCTCCACCAGGCTGGCGGCGAAGCCGAAGGGTGTCGGCTCGAGTGCGGCGGCCTCGAATCCGAAGTAGTGACCGACCCTGGGGTAGAACGCCTTGTAGATGGCTTCCTTGGCCGAGAAGAGGGCCACCAGCATCCGGTCACGTTCGACTGGGTCGGCAAGGTCCGCCAACCAGCGACGTTCCACGGGAAGCGGCACCTGATCCCACAGCTCGGGGGCGGGTCGCATCTTCTCGATGTCGACACCAACTCCGCCGACATGCTCGCGGCCAGCCGCGATGGCTATCGCGACATCGCCGGCATGCGACAGCGAGCCTGCGACGCCGTGCGGCCACAACGGCTCGCGCATGGAACCAGGGAGGATCGACGGGACGTCGGAGTTGAGGTCTGCGAGGACGGCATGGGCTGCCGTGCGGCCCGCGACGAACGCGGCCCGTCGTGTCGAAACGGTGCGCGGGTGGAGCGCTGCCAACTCGGCCTCCGTTGCCGTGTTCGCCGAATCCCCAACCCGACGCAGCGCGTAGGACACGGATGCAGGCAGTGCCACGGGGCGGGCCGCCAGCGAGGGGTCGACTCCTCGGTTGGCCACGCCGCACCCTACCTTGCCGAACGCTGCCCGCGTCCGGTGGTTATGATCTGTCATCGGCCTTGGGCCGTGGCTCAGGAGATTCCTGCGCCAGTACCGGTCGCCCGACAACCGCGGGAGAGGGATATGGCACAGCATCTGGTTGTTGAGCAGAGTGCACGTCGACAGCGGTGGGGGAGCCGGCGTCCGGCAGCAGCGCTGTCGACTCCTGGGGGTGGCCGATGATCGGGGCCACGGGAGCTCTCGCGACCACGGTGATCGGACGCGATGATGTCGCTGCGGTCATCGCCGAAGTTGGCCTGGATCGCCTCATGGACGAGATGATCGAGGAACTGACCACCTCTATCGTCACCTTCGACGACTCGGTGACCAAGGTTCGGACCAGGGACGGGTTCCACTACTCCGACCCCGAGACCGGTCTGATCGAGTGGATGCCCGTGATGCAATCCGGTGAGTCCACCACCATCAAGGTCGTCGGCTATCACCCCGGCAACCCCAGGTCTCGCCAGTTGCCGACGATCCTCGCCACCATCAGCGTCTACGACACGGGCACCGGTCATCTGCGCGGCCTTGTTGATGGAACCTTTCTGACCGCGGTGCGGACCGGAGCCGCTTCGGCCGTGGCGAGCCGCGTCCTGGCCCGCCCCTCCAGCCACATCCTCGGGCTGGTCGGATGTGGCGCCCAAGCAGTGACTCAGATCCATGCCCTGATCCGTTCTTTCCCGATCGACCAGGTGCTCGTCCACGACGTCGATCACGCTGCGCTGGCGTCCCTGCCGGCGCGGATCGAGCGCTTCCTCCCGCCCGGAGTCGAGGTCAGGCCAGTGCCCATGGAGCTGCTCATGCAGACGGCCGACATCGTGTGCACCGCGACATCCATCGGGATTGGTGAGGGACCGCTGTTCGATGATCTCCCCACGAAGCCGTGGCTCCACGTCAACGCCGTCGGGTCGGACTTCGAGGGCAAGTACGAACTGCCGGTGGAGTTCCTCCGGCGTGCCTTGGTATCGCCCGACGTGCTCGATCAGGCAGTCATGGAAGGCGAGTGCCAGGTGCTCGCAGCCGAGGACATCGGACCGTCGCTGGCGCATGTGGCGGCGCATCCCGAGTCGTATCGGGCGTGGCAGGACGATCTCACCGTGTTCGACTCGACAGGGTGGGCCCTCGAGGACCAGGTTGCTGCACGGATCCTGATGGACCACGCCGCGAGGCTCGGGCTCGGCACGGCCATCGCCATCGAGGACATCGGATCCGATCCGCTCGACCCGTACCACCTGGCCACGGGAAGCGCCGTGGGGCGACACATCGACCCACGGGATGCCGCCCATGGGGGATCGTGATGCCGAGGGAGACGCCCCCTCATCGAGATCCATGACCTACCTCCTGACGCACCTCATCGAGCAGGCAGCCGAGGTGGATCCGGTTCACCCGGCCCTGCGCCACCGAGGGGAGACGCTCACCTACGGTGAGCTGCTGGAACGCTGCCTCGGCTCTTGCGCACGCCCTCATCGAGGACGGAGTGGCGCCGGGGGACCGGGTCGGCATCCTGCTGCAGAAGTCGTTCGACAGCGCAGTTGCGCTCTACGGGATCATGGCCGCAGGGGCTGTGTACGTCCCCGTTGATCCCGGGTCGCCGGTCTCGCGGATCGCATTCGTCCTCCGTGACTGTGGCATCACAAGGCTCGTGAGCGAGGATCGGTTCCTCCCCACGCTCCTCGCGCTCGGCGAGGCGGGCGTCCCGATCGCCACCGTGTTCGGGATCGACGATGGGCAAGATGCCCCGTTCACCGCGATCCCGTGGTGGGACGTCGCCACTCGGCCGACCACGCCTCCACGGATCCCGACCACCGAGCAGGACCTGTGCTACATCCTTTACACGTCTGGCTCGACGGGGACTCCGAAGGGCATCATGCACACGCACCGCAGCGCCCTTGCCTGGGCCGAGGTGACGGCGGCCGAGTACGGACTGTCGAGCAGGGATGTCATCAGCAACTACGCACCGCTGCACTTCGACCTCTCCACCCTGGACTACTTCGGCGGTGCGCGAGCGCGGGCCACGACCGTGATCATCCCTGAGGAGTACACGCGGTTCCCGGCGAGTCTTGCCGCCTTGATCGCCGATGAACGGATGACGGTCTTCTACACGGTGCCGCTCGCCCTGGTCCGTCTCGCAGCACCGGGCACGTTGGAGGGCAAGGATCTGTCCAGCCTGCGCCTGGTCCTGTTCGGCGGTGAGCCCATGCCGATCAAGCATCTGCGACACATGATGTCGAGCCTGCCGAATGCCCAGTTCGTGAACGTGTACGGACCGACCGAGACCAACGGATGCACGCACTACCGCGTTCCCGCCGTTCCGGACGAAGGCGACCTCGGGCTACCGATCGGTCGGCCGTATCCGAACGTCACGGTCATGGTGGTCGACTCCGAGGGCAGGCCGGTCGGGGTCGGGGAGAACGGCGAACTCCTGGTACGCGCACCCACGCTGATGCGCGGATACTGGGCTCGACCCGATCTCAACGACAGGTCCCTTGTGAACGTCCCCGGGGCCGGCGGGAGACCCGATGTCTATCACGCCACCGGAGACCTCGTATCCCCGACCGAGGAGGGGGATCTGGCCTTCCTGGGCAGGCGGGACCGCCAGATCAAGGCGCGTGGCAACCGGGTCGAGCTGGACGAGGTCGAGGCAGTCCTGCTCGAGCACCCGTCCATCCACGAGGCAGCTGTCTATGCGCTCGCGGATGCCGAGGGCAGCCTCCAGCCACACGCCGAGGTGATCCTGATCCCGGGATCGGAGGCCAGCGTGAAGGACATCAGGGCCCATGCCGCCTGCGCGCTTCCGACGTATGCTGTCCCCGCGTCGATCGCCGTGCGGGACGGGTTCCCACGCACGTCCACGGGGAAGATCGATCGACTCAGACTTCAGACCGATGCCCAAGCAGGACATGCCACCATGGCTGGAGCCCACCCATGAGCACACAGCAGTCGATTGCCCAGTTCATCAGCGCCCACCTGCTCGACGGGGCCAGGGAGGTGGGGATCGACGATGAGGTCGTCCTGGACGGAACCATCGATTCGCTCGGTGTGACGAGGCTGATCGACTACCTCGAGAAGGAGTTCCGGGTCACGATCGCCCCGCACGACGTGACGATCGAGAACTTCCGCTCCGCGACGACGATGGCGGCGCTCGTCGAGTCCCGCCAGATGACGGAGTCAGCATGAGCCTGGTAGACCGGGGCGCCGGGTCGGCGCTGACCCGCGCCCAGGAGGCGCTGTGGGCGAGCCAGCAGATCCACCCGGACGTGCCGCTGTACAACATGGCGTTCGTGTTCCACATCGACGGGGCACTGGACGAGGACGCGTTCGTGGGTGCCTTCACCCAGCTCGTAGCCGAAGCCGATGCACTTCGCACGGTTCTCGTGAGCAGCGAGGGAGTGCCTGGCCAGACAGCTGTCGAGACCGTCACCGATCCGATCGAGGTCGTCGACCTCACAGCCGCGGACGCGCCCTCGGCGTCCGGGTGGGCGCAGGAACGCTGCGCGGTCCCTCTCGACATGCACCACCGGACCTTCGACTCCGCACTGCTGCGGCTTCCCGGCGGATGTCACGCGTGGTACCTCAACCAGCACCACGTCGTCACTGACGCGTGGGCGATGGCCATCCTGTACCAGCGCATGGAGCAGTTGTACCTGGCGGCCCGGACGGGCGCTGCGCCCGATGGACAGCCCCTGCATGAGTACCGCGCGTTCGTGGACCACGAACGGGCCCTGCGCGAGGAGAGGCCCTCGGATCGCCCGTCGGGGCCCGGTCAACCCGTCGTGCCCCCAGCTCTGTACGGGACCAGGGGCGACGGGACCCAGACCGGCAACGAACGCATCATCGTGGAGCTGGACGCCACCAGGCGCGATTCGCTGGCAGCCCTGGCCTCCGCGCCAGGAGTCCAGGCCCTCACCCCTGACCTCACGTGGTTCCAGCTCTTCGCGACCGCGTTGTTCGCCTTCATCCATCGGACGAGCGGGCAATCGTCGATCACCATCGGCGCACCGGTCCACAACCGTTCGACGGGGGCCTTCCGACGCACTCCGGGGCTGTTCATGGAGGTCTATCCGCTCGGAGTGACGGTCGAGGAGGGGGACACCTTCGCGACGCTTCATGCTCGGGTCAGGGATGCTGCGGCCTCGATGATGCGAGCCGCAGCACCGGGCACCATGGAGCCCGACACCAGCCGACGCATCAACACCGTCCTCAACTTCATCCGTGCTGACTTCGGGACGTTCGCCGGATTGGCCACACGAGCGCAGTGGCTGCACCCGGACCACGTCGACGCCAACCATGATCTCCGACTCCAGGTCCACGATTTCGCTCGAACAGGCCAATTCACCCTGGCGTTCGACATGAGTGTGACCGCATTCGACGACCAGCTGCGCACGTCGATCCCCGGGCACTTCCTGCGCCTGCTCGACGCAATGCCTGAGGCCTGGGATGCGCCCATCGACGAGGTCGACCTGCTGTCCGAGCCCGAGCGCTCCGAAGTCCTGAAGGCGGTCAACGGCGAGCTGGCGCCTGGGCTGGCCGAGGATGTCGTCGCATCGTTCCTGCACCATGTGGAGTCCTCGCCAGAGGCCGTGGCCATCATCGAGGGCGACCGGTCATGGACGTACGCCGAGGTCGAGGAGCTCACCGCATCCGTCGCGGGCCACACCGCGGCAGGTTCCGTCGTCGGGGTGGCCCTGGGGCGCTCCATGGCGGCCGTGGCAACGATGATGGGCGTGCTCAGGGGCGGTGGCGCCTACGTTCCGATCGATCCACGATGGCCCGCCGACCGCATCCGGTTCATCCTGCAGGACGCCGGATGCGCACTTGTCGTGACCGACGCGGACCTTGAAGTCCCTGTCCCGAGGTGGACGTTTGACGACATCTCAGCCAACGACGCGCGCGCGGACGGCGCGGCGGCCCCGGACGATCTGGCGTACGTGCTCTACACGTCGGGTTCGACGGGCACCCCCAAGGGTGTGATGATCGAGCGCAGGTCGTTGGCGAACTACATCTCGTGGGCGCGGACGTTCTACGGCAAGGGCGAGCCGTTGACCTTCCCGCTGTTCACACCCCTCACGTTCGATCTCACCATCACGTCGGTCTTCGTCCCGCTCACGTCCGGCGGGGCGGTTCGGGTGTACCCGGAGCCGACCACGGGAGCAGACCTCACCGTCCTGGACGTCTTCGCAGACGACGCCGTGGACATCGTGAAGCTCACCCCCTCACACCTCACCCTCCTGCCCTCCGACCGCCGGGCGGGCCGACGCATCCGGCAGTTGATCCTCGGCGGCGAGGATCTGACCACGGCCGTGGCGCGGCGAACGTCTGATCTCTTCGCCGACGAGGTCAGCATCCACAACGAGTACGGGCCGACCGAAGCCACGGTCGGGTGCATCATCCACACCTATGAGCGGACCCTGGACACCTCCGGAAGTGTGCCGATCGGCCGGCCGATCGCCAACATGGGGGCCCTGGTGCTCGACTCGCGCGGGCAGCCCGTCCCCTTCGGCGTGGCCGGCGAGCTCTGGGTCTCCGGGGTCGGCGTGGCCCGCGGGTACGCGCGGCGAGAGGACCTCACGACGGATCGATTCCGACTCGATCCTCGCGACGACTCGGTGCGCACGTACGCCACCGGGGACCTCGCCAGGGTCCGGCGCGATGGAACCATCGAGTACCTCGGACGTCGCGACGACCAGGTGAAGATCAAGGGAGTGCGAGTCGAGCTGGGGGAGGTCGAGAGCGCTGTGGTGTCGCATCCGGCTGTCACCGCCGCCGCCGCTCGTATCTGGTCCCCGCCCTCGGACGCTACGCAGGTGGATGTGGTGCACTGCGCCAGGTGCGGCCTCGCGTCGAGCTACCCGGGCATCTCGTTCGACGCGGATGGCGTGTGCAGCGAGTGCCGCGCCTACGACAGCTACGCCGACCGCGCCCGGGTCTACTTCAAGCCGGAGGCCGAGCTCGCGCACGTCCTGGGGTCCGCGGGACGCACCGGTGAGTACGACTGCCTGGCGCTTCTCAGCGGTGGCAAGGACAGCACGTACGTCCTGTGCCGGCTGGTGGACATGGGGCTGAAGGTACTCGCGTTCACCCTCGACAACGGCTACATCTCCGACCAGGCGAAGGACAACATCCGACGAGTCGTGGACACGCTCGGCGTGGACCACATCTTCGCTTCCACGCCCGCGATGAACGACATCTTCGTCGACAGCCTGCAACGGCACGCGAACGTGTGCAACGGGTGCTTCAAGACGTTGTACACACTGTCGGTGCAGACAGCCCACGACAAAGGCATCCCCTTCATCGTCACGGGACTGTCACGGGGCCAGTTCTTCGAGACACGACTCACCCCTGAGCTGTTCACCGAGCTCACAGTGAGCTCGGACCAGATCGACGCCAACGTCCTCGAGGCGCGTCGCGCATACCATCAGGTCGATGACGCGGCCAAGCGGCTGCTGGACACATCGGTCTTCGACGACAACGGGATCTTCGACAAGGTGCGCTTCGTCGACTTCTACCGCTATGTCGACGTCGACCTCGACGACCTGTACGCGTACCTCGACGGGCGGGTGCCCTGGATCCGACCCACGGACACGGGCAGGTCGACCAATTGCCTGATCAATGACGTGGGCATCTACTACCACCGGGCAACACAGGGCTTCCACAACTATGCGCTCCCGTACAGCTGGGATGTTCGCCTCGGGACCAAGTCCCGTGAGCAAGCCATGGCGGAACTGGACGACGAGATCGATGTCGCATCGGTGTCCCGCATGCTCGGCGAGATCGGCTTCCCCGAGGACATCACCGAACGGGAGTCGGGCAATCGCTTGGTGGCGTACTACGTGGCGCCCTCCGAGATACCCACCCCCGAACTCCGATCCCACCTGGCGACGAGGCTTCCCGAGCAGATCATCCCGTCGCAGTTCGTTCGGCTGGACAGCCTTCCACTGAGCGAGAACGGCAAGGTCATCCGTGATGCCCTTCCGGCCCCAGATACGCAGCGCCCGGATGTCGGGTCCGCCTACGTCGCGGCCAAGTCCGACATGGAACGAGCGCTCGCTGGAATCTGGGGGCACGTGCTCGACATTGAGGGGATCGGCGTCCGGGACAACTACTTCGACCTCGGTGGGGATTCGATCACGGCCGTGCAGATCATCGCGCGTGCACACCGATCGGGGATTCCCATCACGTTGCACCAGCTCTTCGAGGAGCTCACCATCGAGGGCTTGGCGAGGGCGGTGGATGATCAGGGCGCCCAGGTTGCCGAGCGAGTCACCGGGCCCGTCGGGCTGACACCGATCCAGCACTGGTTCCTCGAGGAGAGCGCCGTCCCGAGCCACCTCCATCAGGTCGTCAAGGTCACCATGCCCCCAGAGGGCGACGTCGATGCCCTGCGGGCCGCACTCGACGACCTGGTGGAGCACCACGATGTCCTCCGACAGCGCTTCGGGCTGGGCGCCGATGGGCGGCGATCCTCAATTGACCCCACAGCCTCGTCGATGCCCTTCGAGGTCGTCGAGGTCGAAACCCTGTCCGATGAGGCTGTCGCACAGGTGGAGCAGAGGGTCGCGGGACCGATGGATCTCGACTCCCCGCCGCTGGCCAGGGCCGCGCTCGTCAGAACGCCGGAGGGCGAGGCGATCCTCTGCATCGCGGCTCACCATCTGGTGGTGGACGCTGTGTCATGGTCGCACCTGGTGGATGATCTCGATCACCTGTATCGCCAGCGATGCGCGAACCTGGAGCCACAACTCCCCGGGGTGATGACCTCCGTGAAGCAGTGGGTGGAGCTCCTGGGCGAGGCGGCGCCGGGGATCGACCCGGAGCCGTGGTCGAGGATCGTGCAGGCAGACGCGGGCGCATGGCCCGGCGACCGGGGCGGATCACTGGTCTCTCACCGGGTGGCGATGTCCCCCGCGTTGACCGAGACCCTGGTCACCGGGGCTGCGGAATGGCAGATGGGCGTGGACGAGATCATCGCCGCCTCAGCCGCCCGGACCTTGGCTGAGATCCAGGACTCAGCACGGGTCCGTCTGTTCATCGAGGGCCACGGCCGGGAATCTGATAGCGACGACGTCGACGTGGCTCGCACGATGGGCTGGTTCACCGCGCTCTTCCCTGTTGCGATGGAGGTACCTCGGTCGCTCCCGCCGGACCGGGCAGCACTCCGGCTGCGGGACCAGATCAGGGCGGCCTCAGCCAGCGGCCGCGACTACGGCGTGCTCAGGTACCTCCACGGAGACCCGGCCGTGCGTGAGTCGCTCGCACTGGACTCGGGGATCCATGGGGTGGTGAACTACCTCGGTCGTGTGGCTGCCCCGCGCGTTGATGGCTCGATGCAGCGGGAAGGAGTGATTCGCCTTGCCCGACCCGCCGACGCAGTCGCCGGGTTCGGCGCCGAGATCACGGCCTACATCGACGATGACGTGCTGGTGCTCGACTGGACGGGCAACGACGGGGCCGTGCTCGCCTCGGCCGCCTCGACCATGGCAGCCCACATCACTGACCTCGTCGAGGCGTTCAGCGCCCCGGGGCGAGGCGGTGCTTCGGAGGGGATCGGGGACCTGGACGCTTCGACGATGCGTAGGCTCGCAGCCGCGCTGGGCACGGCACGGGGTGCCTCGTGAGCGAGGCGGGCCTGGCCGGCGTCGTCGACGCGTACGGGCTCACGGCCATGCAGGAGGGCATGCTCTACCACAGCGTGGCTGATCCCGGTGTTGGGGTGTACGTCAATCAGATCGTGACACCGGTCTCTGGAGACCTCGACCCCGAGGTGCTGCGAACATCGTGGGCATCGGTGGTGGCGCGTCATGACACGTTGCGGACGGCCTTCGTCTGGGACGGCCTCGACGACCCGTTGCAGGTTGTCCGTGCGGAGGTCGAGCACCCGTGGGAGCACATCGACCTGACCGGTGTCCCGGAGGCGGATCGGGATGGGGAGATGGCGCGCATTCTCGCCTTGGACCGGGATCAGGGGTTCGATCTTGCCGCGGCGCCGCTGTCGCGGATGCTGCTGATCCGGACGGGGGACCGGCAGTGGGAGTGGGTGTGGTCCTTCCACCATCTGATCGCGGATGGCTGGTCGGCCCAGATCCTGCTTGACGAGCTGTTCGGGACGTATCGGGCATCGGTCGACGGTCGACCGGTCATGCTCCCGGACCCGCCGCGGTACCGCGACTTCGTCGCGTACTACGTCGACCGGGACACCGAGGCCGAGCGGGACTACTGGACCCGCAGGCTCGCTGGGTATGCAGAGCCCCTCGACCTGACCGTGCCCGGGCTCCCTTCTTCGGAGGGGTCGACGGGGTACCGAACCGAGTACCGGAGCCTGGATCAGGCGATGTCCGACGACCTGGCTGCATTGGCACGCAGTCATCAGGTCACGTTGAACACGGTCTTCGTCGCAGTCTGGGCGCTGGTTGTGGGGCGTTGGGCCAGGACGAGGGATGTGGTCTTCGGGACCACGGTCGCGGGACGCCCGCCGGGCCTGGACAGCTCCGAGCGGGCGACCGGGCTGTTCATCAACACCCTCCCCACCCGGGTCTCGTTGCCGCCAGCGCAGCGGCTCGGCGCATTGCTGAGCGACATCCAGAGGGGGCAGCTCGACGACCGGCGCCATGAGTTGGCTTCACTGGCTGACGTGCAGCGGTGGAGTGACGTGCCGGGTGGCGAGTCCCTGTTCGAGAGCATCGTCGTGTTCGAGAACTACCCACCTGGCGGTGGTCGACGGCTCGGCGATTCGATCACGCTGGGACCGGCGCGCCACATCGAGCAGAGCAACTACCCCTTGGCGGTCCTGGTGATCCCCGGCGACGAGATCAGGCTGGGAGTCGTCCACGACAGGTCGAGGTTCTCCGAGGCTGCGGTGGACGCGTTGTTCGCACAGGTCGTCGCTGTCGCTCGTGGGTTCATCGCCGACCCGGATGGGATGCTGTCGGGGTTCAGCCTCGTCGGCCCTTCCGACGATGCCCGGATCGCGGCCTTCTCCCGGGGGCCGGATCTCACGGTGGATCCTCGGACGGTCGTGGAGATGATCGACGATGTTGCTGCGCGCGACCCCGGCCGGCAGGCCGTGGCGTCTTCGGGCCGCAGTGTCACGTACTCCGAGCTGGACGCGGAATCGTCGCGGCTGGCCAGGCGCCTGGTCCGGGCAGGTGTCACCGGCGGCGCCCCGGTCGGGCTGCACCTGCCTCGCGGCGCGGATCTTGTGATCGCGATCCTCGGGATCCTCAAGGCTGGAGCGGCCTACGTTCCGCTTGACCCGACGTATCCGCGCGCACATGTGATGGGGCTGGTCGAGGGCACCGGCATCGGCACCATCGTGACGAACTCCCCATTGGCCGACTCGCTGGCCGAGGCGCTGGGGGACGCTGCCGATCTTGTCCTGGTCGATCGTGATGAGGCCGACGATCCGGCCGTGGCGCTGCCCTCGGTCTCCCTGGACGGTGTCGCGTACGTGATCCACACGTCCGGGTCAACCGGACGTCCGAAGGGGGTGATGGTGTCGCATGGCTCCCTGGCAGCCTCCACGAGGGCACGCTCCCCGCACTACGGGGAGCCTGTGGGTCGCTTCCTGCTGCTGTCCTCCTACGCCTTCGACAGCTCCGTCGCCGGCATCTTCTGGACGTTGACGACAGGTGGGGCCCTGGTCCTTCCTGATCCGGGTCTCGAGCAGGATGTCGATGCGCTTCTCGCGCTGGCCGCGCACGAGCAGGTCACTCACACGCTGTGCCTTCCCACGCTCTACCAGGTGCTCCTCGACCACGCGGTGGGCGGCGAGCTTGCCTCGCTCCGAGTGGCGATCGTCGCCGGGGAGGCGTGTCCGGCCGGGGTACTGGCCTCTCATCTCGACAAGGGAGGTCGCGCCGAGCTGCACAATGAGTACGGACCCACGGAAGCCACGGTCTGGTGCACGGCGCACCGGGCCCACGCGCGCGACGTCGGTCGCGCCCTGCCGATCGGGCGGCCGATCGCCGGGGCCGAGATCCACCTCCTCGACGCCTACGGCAATCGAGTCCCGCTCGGCTTCGCGGGGGAGCTGTGCGTCAGCGGTGCCGGGGTCGCGCTCGGGTACTTCGGTCGCCCGGACCTCACGGCTGAACGCTTCCTGACGATCAGCATCGGTGGTCAGCCGAAGCGCATCTACCGCACCGGAGACCTGGCGGCGTTCTCGCCCGAGGGGACCCTGAGCTTCCTGGGCCGGACCGATCAGCAGTTGAAGATCCGCGGTCACCGCATCGAGGCGGCCGCGATCGAAGCGGAACTGCGTGCGCACCCCGAGGTGAAGCAGGCCGCGGTGATCGCGCGGCCACTGGCTGGACGGGCCGGCGCGCAGCTTGTGGCCTACGCCGTGCCGAGCGGGCCAGCGTTCGACGCGCGTGCGGTCACCGAGACACTTCGCGGGGCGCTGCCTGACTACATGGTCCCGGACGTCCTCATCGCACTCGATGCGATTCCGCAGCTGCCCAACGGCAAGCTGGACACGGCCTCGCTACCAGACCCGCGCACCCAGGGCGGAGCACCGGACACCGGGCACGTCAAGCCGCGCACCCCCGAGGAAGCACTGCTTGCCGACATCTGGCGCGACCTGCTGGGAGTGGCAACCGTGGGGATCCACGACGACTTCTTCTCCCTCGGTGGAGACTCCCTCCTCGCGATTCGGGTCACCTCCGCGATCCGCCGCGAGTTTGGGAAGTCACTCCCGCTGGCGTCCTTGGTGCGCGCGCCCACGCTTGCAACCCTTGCTGGGTATCTGGAGGACACGCAGCACGAGAACTCGGTTCTCGTGCCAATGTCGGGCACGGGACCGGAGACCCTGTACCTGATCCACCCGGGGGGCGGCAATGTCTTGGTCTACCAGCCCCTATCGACCCACCTGCCTGACTCGATCAGGGTCGTCGGAGTGCAAGCGCGAGGGGTCGATGGCATCGAAGACCCAGACAGATCCGTCCATGCCATGACTGAGCGCTACGCGGAGGCGATCTGCAGGTTCCAACCGACGGGCGCCATCCACCTCGCGGGTCACTCGACGGGCGGCCTGATCGCATTCGAGCTTGCTCGCAAGCTGCGAGAGCAAGACCGAACCGTGGGCTTGCTCGCGATCCTCGACACCACGTTCCCGATCGGCCGTACTCGAGGTCGCCGAGTCGCACGATACTGGGACACGATTCGGGAGGGACGTTGGCGCGGACTGCGGACCGTCGCCAGGTTGAACTGGGTCGCATTGCGGATCAACGCGGGAAGGGCCCGTCACGGCAGATCGTGGAGGAAGCTGCAACGGGAGGGAACGCCGCTCCCTCCCGACCTCGCGGGCAAGCGGATCAACCACATCGCACTCCGACTGCAAAGCCGCCACGAGCCCGGAGAATACGACGGAAGGGTCACCTTTGTCCGCGCTGCGGACGCTGCGCGCGACTGGGTACAGGCAAGCCCTCGCCTCTGGGGAGGCGTGGCCACCGAGCTTGACGTCAGGGATGCACCGGGATATCACACTGGTCCCAACAGCATCATGGCGGAGCCCAACGTGCAGACGGTCGCGTGGATCATCGCGGATGAGCTTGGATCGCGCCTCGAACAGCGCCATCTCGCGACCTCGAGGCAACCCAAGTGATGGAACGCACGATCTTCGGCAAGGACCACGATCTGTTCCGCTCGTCGGTACGGGACTTCGTCGTCAGCGAGATCGCCCCGTTGCACGCACAGTGGGCCAGCGATGGGGTGGTGCCTCGCGCGATCTGGACGAGGGCGGGGGCGCTGGGGTATCTGTGTATGGCGGCGCCGGAGGAGTTCGGGGGTGCTGGGGTCAGTGACTTCCGCTACGACGCGATCCTCGGTGAGGAGCTCACCGCCCAGAACTGCACCGGACCGGGGTTCGGAGTCCACGGGACGATCGTCGCGCCCTACATCCTGAACTACGGGACCCCGGACCAGTTGCGGCGGTGGGTGCCCGGAATGGTGACGGGGGAGACCATCCTTGCGGTGGGCATGACCGAGTCCACGTCGGGCAGTGATCTGGGCTCGCTGCGCACGACGGCCATCGATGACGGGGATGCTTATGTTGTCAACGGCCACAAGGCCTTCGTCTCGAACGGTGTGCTCGCCGACCTGCTCATCGTGTCCTGTGTGACCAACCCCGAGTTCAAGCAGTGGGGGGTGAGCCTGCTCGCGATCGAGGTCCCGACCGACGGGGTCACCATCAGCAGGCCGCTGAAGAAGATCGGCTGGCATGCCCAGGACACCGTCGAGGTGTTCTTGGACGACGTGCGGGTGCCGAAGGCCAACCTGATCGGTCAGCCCGGCCAAGGTCTGTACCTCATGGGCAGGGAGCTCGATCAGGAGCGCATGATCATCGCGGTCAACGCGATCGCTGCCGCGCGTGCCGCGCTCACCTGGACCCTGGCGTACTGCAAGGATCGTGAGGCGTTCGGCAAGCCGATCGGGTCGCTGCAGAACTCACGCTTCCGGTTGGCGGAGATGCAGACCGAGCTGACGATCGGTCAGGTGTTCATCGACCGGTGCATCGCCGAATGGTCCGATCGCTCGCTGTCCTCGGCCGAGGTCGCCATGGCGAAGTGGTGGGCCACGGATCTGCAGCAACGCGTCATCGATGGGTGCCTGCAGCTCCATGGTGGATACGGATACCTGACCGAGTACCCGATCGCCCAGGCCTGGGTGGATATGCGATGGACCCCGATCGGGGGCGGGACGAACGAGATCATGAAGGACCTGATCGGGCGCACCATGGGCCTGTGACGCCGGCGCTGGACCGTTCAGTCCTTGGCGCCGGTGCCCACATCGAGGACTCGGCTCGAGGGATCCGGGACGTTCATCCAGGTGACGCGCTCGGCTCGCCGATGCCCTGCGGAACGGGATCGAGGTCGTGGTCACCTGTGAGTCCGGCGGGACCCAGAGCAGGTGGGCGAGGCGCGAGGAACTGCTCGGCGTGGGCAGCGAAGGAGACAACGGCCAGTACAGCCCCCGTTTCCGCCACGTAGCCCCGCTCCGGGGAAGCCTCCGCCACGGTGATGGACGCCTTGAAGCAGAATTGGGAGGTGTACGCCGACAAGGCCCTGCCAAGTGAAGTGCGCGATGGCTTCGAGAGTGGTTGACGGTCACCAGGAAGCGAGACTGGCCGCGCCCACCTCGGCCGTCGATGGGCCCCAGCGCCCGGGATCGGTCAGTTGTTGCCGAACTCCTCGCCCACCTCGCCGGCGCAGCGTTGCTCCACGGCGTCCACGAGTCGTCCCACGGCGGCGTTCACGTCGTCGCTCGGGAGGTCCTTGGCCTTGGCATCGCCGACCTCGATCTCCCGGACGGCGGCACGAACCTCCTGCACGTCTGGGGCGAGATCCTCGGGCGCGGATCGCTCAAGGGCATCCACCAGGTTGCGGGCTGCTTCCGGGTTGGCGGTGTTGACGGCCGCGGCGAGGCGAACGACGTCAGAGCACCATCGGATGTTGTCGACCTTGTCCTTCAGCCCCTGCGCCTGATCCAGCGCGTCTCCCGCCTGGCTGCACCCTGAGAGTGTGAGGACGAGGAGCAGCAATGGTGCGACTGATCGGGCTGTCAACGCACACCTCCGAGTCCGGCGAGACTGCCATGCTAGACCTTGTCGGCGAAGGTGTCCCGGACCGTTCTGGCCCCAGGCTGGCCAACGGTCGGCGAAGCGTCCCCGGCCCCCGCTGTTCGACGAGCCCGCTCACGGCACGAACAGGTAGTTGCGCGGGGCCAAGGTTGCAGACGGCGCCGGGCGCCACCCGCCCCTGACCCAGCCGTGCATGGTGTAGCCACGGTCGAGCAGGAACCCGGTGACGTCGTCCACGGTGCTCCCGAACTTCCCCAGGTGACGTTCCTCGATCTCCAGTTGCACCGTCGGCCGGAACCGGTTGATCGTCTTGACGCCGCCGGTCAGGACCTGCAGCTCGGCGCCCTCGACGTCGGCCTTGATCATGTCGAGCCGTGTCAGGTCCTGCTGCTCGGCCAGGTCGTCGAGTGTCGACAGGCGGACCGAGTGGCGGCGTTCGGTCCGGAACTCCACCGCGTTCGGCCCCGGAGACAGCGCATCCCGCATGACGAAGGCACGGCCGTGGACCGCTCGTCCGCGCCGCATCGGCACGCTCAGCATTGACGTTCCGGTCGTGTCGCTGAGTGCGAAGTCGTGGCGCACCACTCGCCCCTGTGCCCCGCAGATGCGCACCACAGCGTCGATCACACGGTTCGGATCTGGTTGGGGCTCGATCGCATGGACTGTTCCCCCGGGCCCGACGGCCGCGGCCATCGCCACCGTGTAGAGGCCATACCCAGCGCCGACGTCGAAGCAGATTCCACCGGCTGGGACGTACTCGGCGATTGCCTTGACCTCGTCCTCGATGAACCACGCAGCGTGCGAGAGGACGCCGACAACCGCGGCGATCCGGCGGTTCATGCGGCCGCGCCCCGGCCCGCTGGCTTCCCGCACGGCGCATGCCCTCCTCGATCCCCCGTCCGGGAAGCCCCGGCCCAAGAATCCTCCAGCGCTGCCCCCATTGCAAGAGGCTGCGCGGGCGTCTGCCCGGCGGCTCCCTGGCCATCCATGGAGCCCTTCGGGCTGGCACAGGAGTCTCTCGGATAGCCTGGCCGTTCGCCAGGGCCAATCCCGGTCTGTCGACGGTGACCGCCGGCGTCGAGGAGTCGAACGCTGCATCGGCCCGGGTTCTGGTCAAGAACGGCTTCGCACGGGGCGGGCCCGGCTCCGACGGGGGACTCGTCTACAGCCTCGACGTCCGCAGTGACCCGTGGGACGAGTACGCCGCGGCCTGGGACGATGACCCGGCGGCCCGTGCCCACGCGGCGGCGGCCTTCAGCTCCCTGGTGGCGGTGCTTGACGACCGCGGAGCCACCCTCGCCGTCGCGAAGGTGTGCGACTTCGGTTGCGGGACTGGCCTGCTGACCGAACAGTTCGTGGAGACCGTCGCATCGGTGGACGCGGTCGACACGTCGGCGATGATGCGTGGAGTGCTCGAGGCGAAGGCCGAGCGCCGGGGCTGGAAACATGTCCGACTCGACCGCGACATCCCGTCGGCGCAGGACAGCCACGATCTCGTCGTCTGCTCGTCGGTGTGCAGCTTCCTCGATGACTACCCCGGCACCGTGCGACGTCTCGCCGAGCTGCTGCGTCCCGGGGGCCTGTTCGTCCAATGGGACTGGGAGCGACACGACGAGGACAGCGACACCCATGGGCTCAGCCGCAGCGAGGTCCACCAGGCGCTCGAGGCGGCCGGGCTGGTCGACGTGCACGTCGACACGGCGTTCGAGGTCGAGATCGAAGGCCAACTCATGGCGCCCCTGATCGGCATCGGACAGGAGCCCACGCCGGCACACCCGTAGAGCGTTCGACTCCGCGCCCCGTGGCGCTGCTGGCCACGTGCCGGTCCGCCCGGTTGTGGGCTGCCTCCGGCTCGGCCGGGCGATCCTTCGATCGGCAGGCACAGGATCGTCGGGTGCTGAGTCGGCGCTGACGTGCCGGGCTCCGGACAGGCTGACGTGCACCCGGCGAGTCGGATACGCTCGCGCGCACCATGGTCTGTCCCCGGTGCAAGTCCGAGAACCCGGACGAGGGTCGGTTCTGCCTGGCGTGCGGGACCGAACTCGGCGGCTGCCCGTCCTGTGGGGCGGCGAACCCGCCTGCTGCGAACTTCTGCGGCACGTGTGGCAGTCCCCTGGCTGCGGCGTCGACATCGACCGCGCCGGCTGACCATCAGGCGGGGGAGCGCGCCGCCGACGCCGCCCAGGGGGAGACCCAGCGGCGGGTTGTCACCGTGCTGTTCGCCGATCTCGTCGGCTTCACCTCACTGTCCGCGACTCGCGACCCTGAGACGATCCAGGAGCTGCAGAGCCGCTACTTCGACAAGGCCAGGGAGATCGTCTCCCGCTATGGCGGCGTGGTCGAGAAGTTCATCGGGGACGCAGTCATGGCGCTCTGGGGAGCCCCAGTCGCTCACGAGGACGACGCGGAGCGCGCCGTGCGTGCGGCCCTGGATCTCGTCGACATGGTTCCCACCGTCGGTCGCGAGTTCGGAGTGGACCTGGCGCTCCGGGCCGGTGTGCTGACCGGCGAGGCCGCGGTCAGCATGGGTGCCCAGGGCCAGGGCATGGTCACCGGCGACATGGTGAACACGGCAGCCAGGCTGCAGTCTGCGGCGCCGCCGGGCGGCGTCCTCGTCGGCGAGGCAACCCGGATTGCCGCGGAGCCGGCGATCGCGTTCGTGTCGGCCGGCGACCGGGAGCTCAAGGGGAAGGCGGCGCCGGTCGCCGCATGGCAGGCGATGAGCGTCGTCGGCGAGCTCGGCGGTGCGCGTCGGCCCGATGCCATCGAGCCGCCCTTCGTGGGTCGAGGTGACGAGCTCCGCTTCCTCAAGGAGCAGTTCCATGCAACCGGTCGGGAGCGCCGTGCCCGGCTGGTCTCGCTGGTGGGCCAGGCCGGGATCGGCAAGAGCCGGCTCGCCTGGGAGCTCGAGAAGTACCTCGATGGCGTCATCGAGCAGGTCTGGTGGCACCGCGGGCGATCACCGTCGTACGGCGAGGGCGTCACGTTCTGGGCGCTCGGCGAGATGCTGCGCCGACGCGCCGGCCTCGCTGAGGGTGACGACGAGGAGACGACCCGGGGTGCGGTCGCGGCGATGATGGAGCTGCACATACCCGATGCGGCGGAGCGGGCGTGGATCGAGCCGCGGATCCTGGTCCTCTTCGGCATCGGCGAAACGCCGTCGGGTGGACGGACCGAGCTCTACGCGGCGTGGCGGACGTTCTTCGAGCGGTTGGCCCAATTGGGGACCGTCGCCTTCGTGGTCGAGGATCTGCAGTGGTCCGACGATGGCCTGCTCGACTTCCTGGAGCACCTCCTGGACTGGGGGCGCACGAGCCCGATCTTCGTCCTGACGCTGTCCCGGCCGGAGCTGCTCGAGCGTCGTCCCGGCTGGGGCACCGACCGCCGCGGGGCGATCTCGATGCGCCTGGATCCGCTCGGGGAGGACGCGATGCGCGATCTGATCAGGGGGATCGCCCCTGATCTGCCGGAGTCCATCGTCGCCCAGATCGTCGATCGCGCCGATGGGATCCCGCTCTACGTTGTCGAGACCCTGCGGATGCTCGTGGCGACCGGCCGGCTCGCGCACGAGAACGGCCTGGTCGTGCCCACGGACAGCGCATTGCGGGCCGAGGACGTGGGCGCGTTGGACGTCCCGCCGACCCTGCAGGCCCTGGTGGCGGCCCGGCTGGACCGGCTTCCGAGTGCGGATCGAAGCATCCTGCAGGACGCGGCCGTGCTCGGCCAGACGTTCACCCTGGACGGCCTCGCGGCGGTGAGCGACGAGGACCCCGACTCGCTCACCCCTCGGCTGGACTCACTCGTGCGCCGCGAGATCCTCACGGTCGAGACCGACCCGCGGGCACCGACCCGGGGTCAGCATGCGTTCGTCCAGAGCCTGGTCCGCGAGGTCACGTACTCCACGCTGGCAAAGCGGGAGCGCCGCGCCAGGCACCTTGCAGTAGCCCGCTACTTCGAGACGCTCGACGATGAGGAAGTGGCCGGGGTGGTCGCCAGCCACTTCGTGTCTGCGTACCGAGCCGCTCCAGACGGCCCGGAAGGTGAGGCCATCGCTGCCCAGGCGCGGGTGTCCCTGCTCGCCGCAGCGGACCGGGCAGAGGCCCTGGGCTCCCTGGGCCAGGCGACTGACGCGCTCACCACGGCGCTTGAGGTCACCCGCAGCCCTGCCGATCACGCCCGGCTGCTGGAGCGGGCGGGGTGGCTCCAGGGGTTGAACTCGCGCTTCGAAGAGGCCCAGGAGAGCCTGACCGCCGCGGTGGCGGGGTTCGCGGCACTCGATGACCGGGTGGGTGTCATCCGGTCGACGGCGCTGCGCATGTCCGTCTACCTGTCGGCGGCGCAGATCGCGTCTGCGACCGAGGTCGCCGCCCCGGTGCGTGATGAGGCCGAGGCGCTGGCGGAGCTGGCGACCGACTCCGTGGGGGCCCTGAGCGTTGCGGCGCGGGAGGCCGCAGCCCTCTTCGCCGAGCAGCTGGGGAACACTGCCTTCCGAATCCCGGACCTAGCTGAGGCCATCCGGTGGTCGGACCTGGCACTCCGGCTCGCCGAGCCACTGCGCCACGATGAGATCGTCGCCATGTCACTGGTCACCAAGGGGACCTCCCTGGGCTACAGCGGTCACCGCCGGGAGGGCATCGCGCTGCTCCAGGGCGCGATCGTCGATGCGCGCGCCCACGGCCAGCACATCGCCGCCCTCCGGGGCTCCAACAACCTTGCGACCTTCATCGCAGTCACCGACCCTCGTGCGGCGTTCGATCAGGTCCGTGACGGCATGGCCCTGGCCAGGCGGGCCGGCATCCGGGCGTTCGACGCCTACCACGCCGGCAATGGAAGCGGTGTCGCCGAGCGCCTCGGCGAGTGGGCCTGGATCCATGACGCGATCGGCGAGCTGGTTGATGCTGACCCGGATCGCCTCGAGGTCGAATGGCTGGCTGCCTGCCGGGACACCACGGATGCCTGGACGGGCAACCCCGACCGTGCCCGCTCCGAGCGCATCCTCGCGGACGCGCTGCGCGAGAACGACTTCCAGACCGAGCTCAACGCCAGCGCATACCTCGCCCGTTGCGCGTTCGCAGCCGGCGACGACGAGGATGCGCTGCGCTACTGCGAGGCGTTCTTCAAGTACTCCGGTCCTGAGATGACGTTCGAGGCAGGCAGTGTGGCCAGGATCGCGGTCCACGCCGGACGCCTCGATCTTGCCCGGCGGGTGCTGGACCTGGTCGACGACAGCCCCGGTGGGGTGCTCGACGACGACCTGGCGATCATCCGAGCAAGCATTGCCGCCGCAGAGGGCCGCATCGCCGACGCGCTGAGCCTGTATCGCTCTGGGCTGGCTGGGTACCGCGATGCCGGCTGCCGCTTCGACGTCGCGCTGGTGGTCCTGGACATGGCCCTGCTGATCGGTCCGGGGGAGCCGGCAGTCGCCGCTGCCATCCCGGAGGGCCGGGCCATCCTGGAGTCCCTCGGCGCCGAGCCCCTGCTGGCGCGCCTGCGCGCTGCCGAGAAGTCGTGGGACAGGTCGACAGCACGGATCCCAGCAGGGGGACCGGCGCCCGCCACGAGGACGTCTCCGAGCCCCCCGCACTCAGACGACGACCACTGATCCCGGCGAAGATCGGGCCACCATCATCGAGAACCTGCGTCGTCGCCCGATGAACGGCGGGTCGCGCGACGGCTCACCATGGCATCCGGGACTCGCGGCGCCTACAGTCCAACGCCATGAAGAAGACACTCGCGATCGTGCTGGGGATTGGGGTTACCCTCCTCGTCCTGGCCGTGGGCGCCGCGTGGTATCTGTCCGGCCTCGTGCTCGACGGCGCTGAGATCAAGGGTGACGATGCCCTGTTCGACAACGAGATCGTCTCGGTCACCCCGGACGCCCAGGGGTCCTCGGGCGTCATCACGTACCGCGTCCCGGACTCGATCGAGGATCCCGAGGCCGACGCCAACACGGTCTCCCGCGTCGGGATGCTCTTCGAGGCAGGTGGCTATCTCTCCCTCGACCAGGGTGCGACCGTCGGGGGAGACCAGGTCACGCGCCCCTACCAGCTCATCGAGGGCACGGCGCCGCAGGCCGGTGCCCTGGGGAAGATGGACTGGCCGAGCTACCCGAACGCGGAGGCGCTGGGCCTCAGCGGTCGCCCGGTGACCTACGAATCACCGCTCGGGGCGATGCCGGCCATCGTCGTCGATCCGGCTGCCACGGCACCTGAGTCGTCGACGTGGGCCGTGGTCGTCCACGGCCGCAACGGAAGCATCCGGGAGGGGCTGCGGATCACGCCGCGGTTCGCCGAGCGGGGGATCACCACGATGCTGATCAACTACCGCGACGACAAGAAGGAGCCGGGCGTCCCGTACGAGGACGGTCTGGGCAACTTCGGGGCCACGGAGTGGCCTGATGTCCAGGCCGCCGTGGACTACGCGATGGAGGCGGGCGCGTCGGACGTGATCCTGGTCGGCTACTCGATGGGCGGGGCCGTGGTCGCCGGGTACATGGAGAACGGGTCCAACACGGCGGAGGTCACGGGCACGATCCTGCTGTCCCCGGCGATGAGCTTTCACGATGTCACGATCTTCGGCGCCGAGCGTCTCGGCCTTCCGACTGGTCCGCTGGCACCGGTGATCTGGCTCGGGGAGCGGATCGTCGAGATGCGCTCGGCCATCGACTACTCGCAGGCCGAGTACCTCGACAACGCCGCGTCCTGGCCGGTGCCGGCACTGGTGACCGCGGTCACGGAGGACGATCTGGTACCTCCCGATTCGATCGAGCAGTTCGCGCAGGACGTGCCCGACGGCACCTTCATGCTCTTCGACGGTGCCTTCCACACCGGGGAGTGGAACAAGGACACGACAGCGTTCGACGACCTGGTCAACACCTGGCTGGACGACCACGCCGGGGTCAGCCAGTCCTGAGTCAGGGAGCCACCCCGGGAATCCCGGAGAGGCCCGCTCGCGGGAGTGCCAGATGCAGGACGTCCTCGTCGGGAACGGGTCGCATCACGACCGGTGGAGCCGGGCCCTGGCCATCTGCCGGCCGGCCGCCAGGCCGGAGACAGGGTGGAACGCGCGCGCCTGTTCGGTGAGTTCCTGCACCTCGGCGCCCGTCAGGGTGATGTCCGCGGCTGCCGCGTTGGCCTCGACCT
Source organism: uncultured Actinomycetes bacterium (assembly GCA_963753075.1). Taxonomy (GTDB): domain Bacteria; phylum Actinomycetota; class Actinomycetes; order S36-B12; family CAIYMF01; genus Prado023. The sequence continues at coordinate 1,382,757 of CAVWAR010000017.1, read as the reverse complement.
GCGCAATGCTCGATGCGCCGGGGATGGCCACCACCGACGGGTGATGGATCAGCCAGGCCAGGGCCGTCTGGGCGGGACTGACATCGTGCGTGGCGGCGATGTCACGCAGGGCGTCCAGGAGGCCAACGGCCCTGGCGAGGTTCTCCTCGAGGAACAGTGGGTTCATCCGGCGAACGGCACCCGTCGGCGGATGCGTGGCGTCGTACCGTGCCGAGAGGAGGCCCTGCCCCAGGGGGCTCCACGCAATGACCATCCGACCCCGGTCCGCGGCGTAGGGGACGAGGTCATCGAGTGGGGCCGTGTGGACGAGGCTGAACTGCACCTGGTTGGACAGCACCTGGCGCCCGAGCGCAGCCTCCGCCTCCTTCCACCGGGCCAGCGAGTAGTTGCTCACCCCGACCTCCGCGACCATCCCAGCATCCTGCAGGTCGCGCATCCCGGCCATCGTCGTTCCGTCGCGCACGACCGGATTGGGCTGGTGCACCTGGTACAGGTCGATACTCGACACGGCCAGGCGCTCAGCACTGGCCCGCCCCCGTTGGCGAACGACCGGGGCAACAGGGAACAGCGGGAAGATCTTCGTCGCGACGATGGCGTCGTCCCGGAGTCCGTGCTCGGCAAGGGCTGCCCCCAGGATCCGCTCGCTGCGGCCGAAGCCGTAGGCCTCGGCTGTGTCGAACAGGGTGATGCCCAGCTCAGCGGCTCGACCCACGATCAGGCCGGCGTCCTCAGTGGAGTAGCGGTCCCCATATCCCCATTCCCGGGAGCCGAACTGCCAGGTGCCCAACCCGATCCGCGAGACCGGCTTGTCGGTCGTCGTTGTGTCCAAGTACCGCATCGGCCGTCCCATCTTCTCGATCCTGGCGACCGAGAAGAGCCTCGGCCGACGAAATCCATTCTCGCCTCGGCAGCGTCACGACGCTGGGTGGCGCGAAACGGCTGCGACCGGGCCCGCCGGGCTGACCCGAGGAGCTGGTCGAAGGCGGTCAGGGGCGGTGTCAGGGACCGGGAGGTTCGGTTCCGGGGGCCGGATCCGCGCCCGGGCCCTGCCATGGGTCCCACGGGGGTGGCACGAGGGCTTCGGCTGCTGCCAGGAGGTCCTCCGCGTCCCGCGGGGGGACGGGGCTGCGCAGCACGGCGAGGTCCTCGGCGGTGAGGCTGAGCGCAGACGCGGGAACCACCGCAGCGCCGGCGATGCTGGTCGGGATGGCCAGATCGGGGCTCGAGCCCTGCCCGCCTGCGGCGACGCTGCCCGGCACATCGCCGCCAGCCCCTGAGCGTGCCTGTCCGGTCCACTCAGAACGTGCTTGCGGGTCGCGATCGAGCAGGAAGGCGGCCACATACGCAAGGGCCGCGGCGTGCTTGCACCAGCCGTCGTCGCAGCCGTAGGGGCATGTGCAGTCCGCCGCGACCCGATCCGAGCCGGAGATCATGGTCCGGTCGAGGCGTACGTCGTAGGGCGTGGCTCCGGTGCCCTGGATCTGGGCGGAGAAGCCCTCAGGCGCGACCTGCACGGCCACGACCTGTCCGGCGCGGGCGTACGTCCGCCCGCGGGCGAGGATCTGCGGCGCGCTCTCGATCTCGGCGGCCGCCACGAGTTCCACGGCCAGCGGGTCGCTGACCTTGCCCGGCTTGGCCACCACGACCCCGCCCTCGACCGCGCGCCGGGGAGCGGAGTCGAAGTAGGTGGGCCAGCGTCGCGTGCTCATTCGAGGACCCGCTCGCGGACGAGGTTGACGAGAGCGGACAGGTCAGCATCCGACATCTCGGTGATGGCCGACTCCGTGGAGCGGACCACGGACGCGGCCAGCTCGCGCTTGGCCGTCAGGGCCTCGTCGATACGGTCCTCAAGCGTCCCCGGACAGACCAGGACGTGCACGGACACCTTCTGGTGCTGGCCGATGCGCCACACGCGGTCGGAGGCCTGGTCCTCGACGGCGGGGTTCCACCAGCGGTCGAGGTGGATCACGTGGTTGGCCCGCACGAGCGTCAGCCCGGTGCCGCCGGCCTTGAGCGAGGCGATCAGGATCGGTGGGCCATCGCTCTCGCCGAACGCGGCGACGGTCGCAGAGCGGGCCGTCCGGCTGTCCGAGCCGGTCAGGGTTGCCACCTCCACGCCGAGACGGTCACACAGGTGGGCGGCGAGGTCGGGCACGAACGAGGCGAACTGCGTGAACACCACGACGGCCTGGCCCTCGTCGACGATCTGCGCGCACAGGTCGACCAGCCGGGTCACCTTGCCCGACCGGTCGCCCAGTGAGTGGCGCGACTCGGTGAGCAGCGCGGGGTGGACGCAGATCTGCTTGAGCCGGGAGATCCCACCCAGCACCGCGGCCCGCCGCCCCATGAGCTCCGGGTCAGCGCCGGCGGAGGCCTGGCCCCTCGCACCGCCGGCCTTGCTGCCTGAGCCGCTATCGGAACCGTCGCCGGCACCCCCCGAGGCCGCGGCCCGTCGGAGCTCTTCGAGGGCGCCCATCATGTCGGCGACGACCGCCTCGTAGGCGCCCACCTGCTCCCGGGTCAACGTGCAGTCGGCGCGGATGACCTGGCGATCGGGCAGGTCGGGCAGGATGCCCGGATCGGTCTTCACCCGGCGCAGCAGGAACGGTGCGACCACCGCGCGGAGCCGGGCCATCTCGGCCGGATCGCCGGAGGCGTACCGGGTGGCGAACTGCTTGCGTCGGGGTAGCAGCCCCGGTTGGGCGAAGGCCATCAGCGACCACAGGTCACCGAGGTGGTTCTCGACAGGTGTGCCGGTGACCACCAGCCGATGCCTGGCCGTGAGCGCGCGTGCCGCGCGAGCCGCCCGGGTGTCGGGGTTCTTGATCGCCTGCGCCTCGTCGAGCACGACCCGATGCCACTGCGCCTGTGCGAGGGACTCGTCGCGGGCCAGCAGGCCGTAGGTGGTGACGACCACGTCGGCGCCGGCGGCCGACTCAGCCACGGACCCCCTGGCCGCACCGTGGAAGGCGCTGACCCGCAGCCCGGGGGTGAACTCGGCAGCTTGGCGCACCCAGGTGTCCACGAGCGTCACCGGGCACACGACCAGCGTGGTGCCCGCGTGGTCGGCCTGGATCCACGTCAGCACCTGCAGGGTCTTTCCCAGCCCCATGTCGTCGGCCAGGATCCCCCCGGCCTGGTTGTCGGCCAGCCACGACAGCCAATCCAGGCCCGCATGCTGATAGGGCCGCAGGGTTGCCACCACGCCGTCGGGGATGGGCATGGACCGCGCCGCGCGCAGCCCGGCCGGCAGGACCTGGTCCGCGTCGAGCTCGACGCCCTCGAACGCCTCGTCGGCCAGCAGGTCGCCGGGGGACACCGGCCGATTCAGCCGTCGGACCAGCACTGCCAGCCTCTGGGCGTCCCGCGGACCGATCCGCAGCCACCGCCCCCGAACAGACACCAGCTCGGACTTCGACGCGGCGAGGGCAGCGAAGTCCTCCGCTGTCAGCTGCTCCCCGTCGACCAGCACCTCGGCCTCCAGGCCCAGCGTGTCCACGCCCAGAGCTCCGGTGCCCGAACCGACGGACGCCAGGCGGCGGCGCACCGGCGAGGGGTGCAACAGTCCGCCCGGGGCGATCACGTCGAACCCGGCCGGCTGCATCCTGGGGGCCACGTGGTCGACGAACTCCAGCACGTCGGCGTCGGAAAGGCCGACCGAGGACCCGCCACCCAGCGCCTCGACCACCTCGGGCAGCCGGGAGCCCCACGCCCTGGCCAACATGAGCGCCTCCGTCTCGGCCCACCGAGCCCACGCGGCGGGCGTCGCCCCGAACAGCGCCGGGTCCGCGCTGAGCCAGGGCAATCGCGTCGTCGGCTCGTCGGTGCGGATCGCCAGTGGCGCCAGCGTCCACATGGCACCGGAGTGCGGGCTCGTCAGCGACTCGGGGTCCGGAGGGCTGAGGACCAGGGCCGTCCGGGCGTTGGCACCCGCCCTGGCGATGACGTGCTCGGCCCACCGCGTGGCGCTGCGCTGGCCCGAGGGCCCACTCGATGTGCGGCCCACCGATGGGGAGCCCACCGATGAGTGCAGCGTCATGTCCGCCGCCACCAGCCCTGCGGCGACGCGGGAGTCCACGACGTCGTCGATGAATCCCCGCAGCCGTACCTCCGGCTCGTCGTCGATCACCACGCCTGCCATCACGCACGCCGCGACCGCCACATCCAGCTCATCGGACAGGGCCGGTCCGGGTGCGGCCCGCCACCTCCAGCCAGCGCCCTCCGGGATGGGTACCGGCTGGTCATCCGCCGTCCGGATGGCCGCGGCAGTCAGCCGTCCGAGGGCCATCGCCCGGACGGTCGGTGGGCCGACGGAACTCGGCATATCAGGATCCAGGAGGTCGGCGAACGTGGGCCCCAGTTGTGCATCGACCGGAGTCGCCCAGACCCGCCCCGGGGACATCCCACCGGGGCGCGGCAGCGAACGCATCACGCCCGGGCCGTCGCCGGGAGCGGTGCACCACAGACCATCGCGGTCGAGCAGCAGGTCGAGCCCGGGCGCGGTCAAGCCGGCCCCAATGCCCCTGGCAGTGCCTCGGCGAGCGCGTCGGTCAGCAGCGCGACGAGCGCCTCGAGCTGGATGTCAGCCGCGGCTGACGGCTCCTCGTCCGATCCGTCCAGCGCCCGGGCGGCGAGCCCGGCCTTGGCGTCGATGAGTTCGGCGATCTTGGAGTCGATGGTCTGCGCGGCGATGATGCGCCACGCGGTGACGGGCTGCTCCTGGCCGATGCGGTGGATGCGGTCGATGGCCTGGGTCTGCTCAGCAGCGGTCCAGGACAGTTCCGCCAGCACGAGGTTCGAGGCGATCTGCAGGTTGAGGCCCACGCCGGCTGCGGTCAGCGAGCAGACCGCGACGGCCACGTCCGGGTCATTGGTGAACGCATCGATGTTCGCCTGGCGCACCTTGCGCGTCTGGTCCCCGCGGATCGAGGCGTACCGGATCCCGCGCTGGGCGAACAGCTGCTCCGCGCTGTCCATCACATCCACGTGCTTGGCGAAGAACACCACCTTGCCGACGCTGCGGGACAGCTGGGCGGTGTAGTCCGCGGCGAGGCCGGACTTGGCCTGCCCGATGCGCCGCATCATGGCGAAGACGTTCTCGCCGGACTCAGACTTCTCCGCGTCCTGGCGCTCCCACATGGCCACACGGCGCACCAGCTCGTGGTCGATGCCCGCCACGACCGAGTCGGAGCTGCGTCGCTGCAGGGCGTCGAAGTACCGCCCGACCATGCGCCGGGCGAGCTCCTGCTCGGCTGCGCGGATCGAGCGACCGGCCTCGTCGTCGAGCTCCACCGGGAGGTCGGCGACACGGCGTGCGGGGATGTCAGCTGCCACGTCGACCTTGCGTCGGCGAACGATGCCCATGTCGATGACAGAGGTGCGGGCAGCCCGGTAGAAGCCGGGGTCGCCCGGGACCAGTCCGGTGTCCTCGAGCGCCCGCATCAGGTCCCCGATCGGCTTCTTCTCGTCGATCCAGCCGAGGAACGCCCAGATGGCCAGGAAGTCCTCGAGGTCGTTGATCAGCGGCGTGCCGGTCAGTGCCATGAGCAGCGGCCGCCCGGTCCGGGCGCGGATCCGCTCGGAGATCTCGCGCACGTGCTGCGAGCGCTGCGAGGCCTTGTTCTTGATGAAGTGCGCCTCATCGACGACCATGCCGCGGAAGCCCAGGTCGCCCAGCCAGCCGACGTGCCGATCGAGGACCTCGTAGTTGACGATGACGATGTCGGCGAAACCGTCGATCGTGTGCCCATCGCCATGGATCACGGTGGCTGAACGCTGCGGGGTCCACAGGCCCACCTCCCGGGCCCAGTTCGTCTTGACGACGTTCGGGACCACGACGAGCAGCGGGTAGGCGTCAGCTGCATCGGCCGCGAGCAGCGCCTGCGCCGTCTTGCCCAGGCCGGGCTCGTCGGCAAGCAGGAACGTGCGGTGCCCCATCGCTGCGGCGGCGACCAGCTGCGCCTGGTGCACCATCAGGTCCGGGCGCCCCGGGGTTCGCGCCGGCGCCGGATCGGGCAGTGCCATGCATGAGGAGGCTCCGGTGCCCGCGTCCTCGAAGGAGCGCAGCAGGGGGCCGAGCAGCTCCCAGCCAGCCAGCCGCAGTGGACGCACCTCGGTCGGGCGGGCGGCGTCGAGATCCGGGGCGAGGAACGGGTTGGCCAGCTGCCGGGAGACCACTGACTGCGGCACCACCTGCCGCTTGACCGGCGCAGGTGTGAGCTCGGGGGCCGGTTCGGGCTCGGCGAGGGCTCGTTCGACACCGGCGGACTCCAGCAGGTCCGCCCTGAGCAGCTTGCCCGACTCCGAGAGCTCCGTGTCCTCCCCGATCAGGACGAGCAACGAGGTGTCGCGTGCGGCGGTCCGCGCGAGGATCGTTCCCATGCCGTCGAGACGCGTGAGCTGCTTGGCCCTGTTGGCGTCGCTGATCGTCTGGTCCGCCATCACGCGGGCCCGCTCCTCGCGCACGAGCAGTGCGGCGACCTGGAACTTCGTGCGCACCGAGGCGCGCCCCGAGCCGCGCGCCACATCGGCCTGGACCTGGCGTACGAAGCGGGCGAGCACGGGCATGAGGCCCTCGTCGTCGCGGGGTCGTGCGCGCCGCTGATCGCGCGCAGGCCCTCGGCGCGCAGGCTTCTGGCCCTGGCCTCGTCGAGCCACAACACCTCCCCGGCGTACCCGGCACGCAACAACGCGTCGGGCGTCGACCCGCTCGCAGTCATGCGACCGGCAGAACGAGCACATCCGTCGTGGCCGCCTCGGCCACCACGCAACACGCCTCGTGCCCCACGGGCCTGCGACAGCGCGACCGACCCCCGCAGGGAACCCGCCAACCCTCAGTCGATGATCACGTCAGCGACCGCACAGACCACGCCCCGCTCGGCTGGCGCCCTTGCAGCGGGTGGGGAGAGTGTACCGCCCACAGATGGCGCGAGGCGATCGGCGCTCCCTGAAGGAGCTGGGGAGGTGGTGCGCCCGCCCAGCGATCCGGGCCCGACAGCTGCCGCACCCCATTCGACAGCGATCCGCCGACCGGTTGTCGTGCTGGTCAGGTGGCCCGAACAGGCCTGTACTCGGGTTGCCACATGGCTGCGTGGACGGCGGCCTCCAGAGCGCCGCCGTCGACGACTCCCGCGACTCCCTGCTGCTGCGCGGACCGCGCCACAGCGATCGCCACCAGGGCGGACGTGCGGCGCAGATCGGCGACCTGGGGCAGCAGCGACGCTCCCACGGTCTGCGGATCCACCGTTGCTGCGACCGCCTGCGCGGCGGCCATCAGCATCCCATCGGTGATCTGAGTGGCCCTGGCCACCGTCACCCCGAGCCCCAGGCCGGGGAAGATCAGGGCGTTGTTCACCTGAGCGATCGTGTAGGTGGTCCCGGCGTAGGTGACCGGGGCGAAGGGGCTGCCGGTCGCCACCAGGGCTGCGCCGTCGGACCATTCGATCAGGTCGGCTGGGACGGCCTCAGCCAGATCCGTCGGATTCGACATTGGCATGATGATCGGGCGCTCGACGTGGGCAGCCATGTCCCGGACCATCTGCTCGGTGAATGCGCGCGGTTGCCCCGAGGAACCGATCAGGATCGTCGGATGCACCTCGCGGATGACCTCGCCGAGGTTCACCCCTCCGAGTTGCTCGTCACGGTCCCACTCCGCGACCTCGGTCGCCGGTCGGGCGTACGGTTCCTGAAAATCGCGCAGGTCGGTGCGGTCGTCGGTGAGCAGTCCGTGGCGCCCGACGCACCAGAACCGCCGCGTCGCCTCCGCAGCCGACAGACCGGCGCCGACCATGGCGTCACGCAGCTGGTCGGCGATCCCGATCCCGGCCGTCCCCGAGCCGAACACCACGACCCGGTGGTCGGCCAATGGTCGTCCGCTGACCGCACTTGCGGACATGACAGCCGCGAGGCTGACCGCACCTGTGCCCTGCATGTCGTCGTTGAACGTGAGCGTGGAGCCGCGGTAGCGCTGGAGGATCCGTCGGGCGTTGCTCGTGCCGAAGTCCTCCCAGTGCAGCAGCGCGTGCGGGTACAAGCGGCATGCGACGCTGACGTAGCGGTCGATGAAGGCGTCGTACTCCTCGCGGTCCACGCGGGGGCGGGAGACGCCGAGGTAGAGCGGGTCGTCGAGCAGCGCCTGCCGATTGGTACCCACGTCGAGCATGACCGCAAGCGTGCGCGACGGATCGATTCCGGCCGCGGCCGTGTACACGTTCAGCTTCCCGACTGCGATCTCGATGCCACCGACGCCCCAGTCGCCGATCCCGAGGATCCCCTCGGCATCGGTGGCGAGGATCAGGTCGATGTCCTGCGTCCCGCGGCCGCTGGAGAGCAGGGCGCTCTCGATCCCGTCCGGGTCCTCGATCGACAGGTACACGCCACGAGGACGTCGGTACTCATGGCTGTACCGGCGGATCGCATCGCCCACGGTCGGCGTGTAGACGATGGGCAGCATCTCCGGCAGGTGGTCCACGAGCAGGCGGAAGAACAGCACCTCGTTGCGGTCGTGCAGAGCGGTGAGGAAGACGTTCTTGGCCAGATCGGATGGCTGGTCGAGGTACTGGCGGTAGGCACGGTCCGCCTGCTGGTCGAGGGTCAGCACCCGCGCCGGGAGCATCCCCACCAGGCCGAGCGCCTGCCGCTCGGGCATGGTGAAGGCGGTTCCCCGGTTGATCCGGGGTTCGGCCAGCACGCCCCGGCCCCGCAGTCGCGTCTCCCACGCCCGCTGCTTGGCGTTCCACCGGGTCATCGTCTGGGTCGGGACTGCGTCGCTCATCCTCCCAACCTAAGCCCGGAGTGCAGTACACGGGTCAGTCGTTCGACTGCACCGACCGGCTCACACAGGCGGACGGTCGCCGCTCTGGGGCCTCTTGCGCATCAGTGCTGCCCCACTTACACCGGGGACCTGCCCGAGCCGATATTGCAGTCATGGCTCCCGCGGTCACGACAACCTTCACCGTGCAGGGGCGTCGTGTCGGCTGGCACACGTACGGCGACCCGGACGGTCGCCCCATCCTGTTCGTGCCCGGCTGGGGAATGCTGCTCAGCGGCTACCGGATCGCCCTGGACGCGCTCGCCCGTTCTGGGTGGGCCGTCCATGCGTGCGACCTGCCCGGGTTCGGCCGTTCGGAGCCGCTGCCGCCGCTGCGCTCGACGCTGGGCGGCCACGCCGAGTTCGTCGCCGAGGCCCACCGGCTCGGACCACTCGCAGGGGAGCCGGTCCCCGTCGCCGGACATTCGTTCGGGGCCGGCATCGCAGCCCGTGCCGCCGCCACGGAGCTGACCACGTTCGCGGCGCTGCTGCTGATCTGCCCCGTGGGAGGCGCCGGGTCGTCGGTCTGGTCGTGGCTGTCGCTGGCCCGGGGGATGGTGCTGGAGGTCAACCAGGAGCTGGCGATCAGGGCGTCGGACTCACTGACAACGCTGCTTCGCCATCCGTTGCCGCTGTCGCTGTCGGCGTACGCAGCCAAGACGGCGGACCTGACCCGCGAGCTGACGACCCTGCACCTGCGCGACGTGCCGGCGCACCTGGTGCTGGCCGATCACGACTCAATCGTGCCCGCCGGGCGGCTGCGGGTCGCCCCATCGGCATCCACCCGGGTCGTGGTCGGCAACCACGGATGGATGCTGCGCCACCCGCAGGACTTCGCCGACACGGCACACCGGGTGCTCGCCTCAGCGGCGTAGGCGCACCGGGCGGAAGGCCCCGGCACCGCCGTGCCAGGACCAAATGCCCTATGGGGTGGGCGTTCCCGGCCCTAGCGTGGGTGGCGAGGGGAGGATGCCATGGGTTCCTCGGGCATCAGCGGCAGGAGGATCAGCGCGCACGGGATCGGGATCGTGGGACTGGGGCTCGCCCTGGCCCTCGGCGGCTGCGCGAGCGGCGGGGCGGCCTCGGGCGGGGCCTCCGAGGGGGTGGTCTCCGCGAGTGTGCGCGACGTTGTGGTGACAGTCGCAGATGTTGAACGGGACCTCGAATCCCGCCTCGCTGAGACGTTCGGCCCGGCAGACCTCGTGTGTGGACTGGGCGACCTGTTCGCGCCCGGCACCGCAGCCGGGGTCCTGCAGGGGGGGAACGCCCTGACCTGCTCCTACTTCTCCGAGGAGGAGGAGGTCTCGGTCGAGGTCCTCGTGCTCATGCTCGAGGGGGACCGGTACGTCCACAAGGCGCTCCGAGGGTTCGGCGATGCCGTGCAGGCCGCCGGTGTCCCCGGTTGGTCCGATCGTGATCCTGAATGGCTGTACCGCGATGGGCTGGCCTGCGCGGACCTCACCCGCCCGGTGACCGCCGAGACGGCCCCCGGTCCGGACTTCGCCGGCATCTCCGACAGACCCCAGGGGGATGCCGACTCCGGCGGCCTGTCCTACGCCGAAGTGGTCGCGTACTGGTTCGACCAGGGGCAACCTGCCGCGATGGATCCCGACGGCGATGGTCGTCCGTGTGCTGAGGTCTTCACGGCGACCGAGATCAGCGACGTCTTCGAGCAGAGCGTCGTCGTCCAGGGCCAGAGCCGGTCCTACATGCCAACCGTCGGGCCGGTGACCACGTTCGACATCAGGACCGACATCGCAGCCCGCGGGCTTCCGGTTCACGAGGGCCGGACCGCGACACAGGTCGACTGCTCGCTTGTTGGTCCGGTCGGGGTCGGCAGCGTCATCACGTGTGCGCCCCGGATGAACATGGAACCCGACAACAGCCTGGTGCTCGTCGTCGGGTCCGACGGTGGCTACCTGCAGGGACCAACGGCCGAGGAGCAGCGGACCGACCCCACAAGCTCGACACCCTGGCTGTACCGCGCCGGTCTGGGGTGCGCCGACCTCAGGGCCCCCGTCACCGAGACCACGGCGGCTGACCTGGGTCTGCCGCTCGCGGAGATCCTGGAGGACTTCCCCGCCTACCGCGATCTGGGGCTGGACTACTTCTGGGCGGTCGCCTACTTCCACCTCCACGGCCACACCACGGTGCTCGATCCGGGGGGCTCCGGGTGGCCCTGCGAGGGGGAGTACCCCCAAGCAGAGGTGGATCAGGTGCGCCAGGAGGTGCGGGTCCCCGGGCAGGAGTGAGCCAAGCCGGCCGTCGCTGCGGTCGCGCACCACCGAGAACGACGCGAACCGGGTGCTGGCCTCTGCGGCGTGGGCGCGCGTCAGCGGCCGCCCGGAAGGGGCACGCTGGGTGGCGTGCCCGACCGGTACGGCAGGATGAGGCGGGTCATCAGCCGACCGGAGGAGCGTTGATGCCTCGTCCACTCGCGATCGCCCTGGGTGTCCTGCTACTGGGTGTGCTGCCGGGGTGCTCCTCGGATGACGGCCGGGTCCAGGCCGCCGAGGCGCGTGCCGCCGAACTCGCTGGGGCGCTGGCCGACGGTCAGCTGGGTGCCGTGCCGGTCGACGGGGCAGGTCAGGAGCAGCTCGACGCGGTCCTGACCGGCATGGATGACCTCCCCGTCGAGGTGAGCGCGACCGACATCCAGGTCGACGGGGACGCTGCCACCGTCACGATGGCCTGGCAGTGGCAGACCCCCGGGGCCCCGTGGAGCTACGACACCTCGGCCGAGATGACGTGGGCCGACGAGCAGTGGACGGTCCAGTGGTCACCGGCCATGGTCGAGCCATCGCTCACCGACGGGGAGGCGCTGGACCTGACCACGGAGCAGGGGCAGCGCGGTGCCGTCCTCGGTGCGGGCGACGTTCCCCTGGTCAAGGACCGTCCGGTGGTCCGCGTCGGCATCGACAAGACCAGGGTGCCCGCGGAGCAGGCGACCGAGTCAGCCCGGGCCCTTGCGCGGCTGCTCGACATCGATCCCGCGGCGTACGCCAAGCGCGTCGAGCAGGCCGGTCCGAAGGCCTTCGTCGAGGCCCTGACCCTGCGCGCACCGGACGCGAAGGAGGTGGACTCCTCTGCGGTTGCTGCGATCCCCGGCGCGGTCGGCCTGGACGACGAGGTGGCGCTGGCGCCCACCCGGGACTTCGCCGCCGCCATCCTGGGTCGTGCGGGACCCGCGACGGCGGAGATCATCGAGGAGTCCGACGGGAGAGTCCGGGCGGGAGACGTCGTGGGCCTGTCCGGACTGCAGGCCCGCTACGAGGACCTCCTGGGTGGGACGCCCGGGGTGGTCGTCGCGGCCAAGCGTGGTGATGAGGAGCGGACGCTGCTGACCACGGCCGAGGTCGACGGCCAGCCGCTGCGCACAACCCTGGATCCAGGACTGCAGCGCGTGGCAGAGGCGCAGCTGGACGATGTCGGACCAGCCAGCGCCGTCGTTGTTCTGCGCCCCTCCACCGGGGAGATCCTCGCCGCCGCCAGCGGCCCGGGGTCGGAGGGTTACAGCACAGCAACGATCGGGCAGTACCCGCCAGGATCGACGACGAAGGTCGTCACCGCGCTCGCGCTGATGCGTGCCGGCGTGCAGCCCTCGGACCTGCTCCCGTGCACGGCCAGGGTGGTCGTGGACGGCAAGCCGTTCACGAACTACGACGACTACCCGCCCAGCCGGATGGGCGACATCCCGCTGCGGTCGGCGGTCGCCAACTCGTGCAACACGGCCCTGGTCTCGCAGTACGAGAAGCTCACCGGTGACGACCTCGGACAGGCAGCGGCCGCGCTCGGACTCGGGGTCGATCACGACCTGGGCTTCCCGGCGTACTTCGGCGAGGTTCCCCCGCCCACATCCGAGACCGGGCAGGCCGCATCCCTCATCGGGCAGGGTTCCGTTCTGGCCTCGCCGATGGCCATGGCGGCGGTTGCGGGCTCCGTCGCGCAGGGGCAAGCGATCGTGCCGCGCCTGCTCCCCGATCAGCCGGTGCCAGAGACTGAGGTGGACCAGCCCCTGACGACGCAGGAGGCCGACGCCCTGCAGGACATGATGCGAGCTGTGGTCACCGAGGGGACAGCCACGTTCCTCGGCGATGTCCCGGGCCCCCCGGTCGGCGCCAAGACGGGTACCGCGGAGTTCGGCACCAGCACGCCGTTGCAGACGCACGCCTGGATGATCGCCTACCAGGGGGACCTCGCCGTCGCGGTCTTCGTCGAGGTCGGGCAGTCCGGTTCCCAGACGGCCGGACCGATCCTGGAGGAGGTCCTGCGGGCGGCCCGGTGATGCGCTCGGACCCGGTGCCCGGTTGGGTCCGGCAGCCTCCGGCCAAGGCCCATCAGGCCAACGTCGGCCGATAGTGTGTCGCGTGTCAGATCCACTGAGATCCACTGAGGTCCACTGCGACGAGAGGTCACGGCACATGCGCATCGTGTTGATGGGCCCCCCTGGGGGGGGCAAGGGCACACAGGCCAAGGTGCTCTCCGAGCGGTTGGGCATCCCGCACATCTCAACCGGGGACCTCTTCCGTGCCCACCTCGCCGAGGCCACGCCGTTGGGCATCACGGCCGGGATGTTCATGGACGGTGGGGACTACGTCCCTGATCGGATCACCAACGCGATGGTGCGCGAGCGCCTCGGGCAGCCGGACGCCGCCGGCGGTTTCCTCCTCGACGGGTACCCGCGCACGTTGGACCAGGTGGGAGTGCTGGACTCCGCGCTGGCCGAAATGGGCCTGACCCTCGACCGGGCGGTTGAGCTGACGGTGGACACCGACGAGATCGTGTCCCGGCTGCTCAAGCGGGCCCAGGAGCAGGGCCGGGCCGATGACACCGAGGACGTCATCCGCAGGCGCATGGAGGTCTACACCGAGCAGACCGAACCACTGACCCGCGTGTACGCCAAGGCCGGGATCCTGGTCCAGGTCGATGGCATGGGTGCCGTCGACGAGGTCCGGGATCGGGTCCTGGCAGCGCTGTAGAACCCACCGACACGCGCACCCACTGCGACCGCTGATCAGGCCGACACGTGGTCGCGCCAGCTTCGCGTGGCCGTGAACCCGAGGATGTCGCGGGCACGCTGGCTGGACAGCAGCGACTCGTGCGACCCCAGGTCGCGGCGGACCTCCACGGCCGGGTAGTAGCGGTCGATCAGCTCCCGCGTGGGGATCGGCATCGTGGTCTCGGGACTGGCGATGATGAACTCGTCCGCGCCATGGACGTCGGCCGTGAGCGCCGCGCTGCACGCCGCCGCGGCGTCGTCGACGTCGATGTAGCTCCAGAGGTTGAACTGGCGCTTCGACGGATCAGCCCAGGCCTGCGGGAAGTCGGCGTACGCCTCCGGACGGATGACGTTGGACAGCCGCAGCCCCACGAACGGGATCCCTGACCAGTCGGCCAGGTGCCGCGCAGTCGTCTCGGCCAGTACCTTCGACAGGGCGTAGGTGCTCGTCGGATAGGGGCTGTGGCCCTCGTCCACCGGCAGGTACTTCGGCGCGTTGACCGCATCGAAGTTCAGTCCGAGGGTCGTCTCGCTGCTCGACCAGACGACCCGCTCGAGGCCGACCTGAGTGGCCGCGAGGAACACGTTGGAGTTCATCGCGGTGTTGACGTTCATCGTCCGCGACGCGGGGCGCAGGCCGGGCGCAGGCACGTTCGCCAGGTGGACCACAGCGTCGACGCCGCTGATGACCTCGACGGTGTCGCCGTAGTCGGCCAGGTCACACCGCACGTACTGGAACGTCGGCAGCGACCACTGCGGTGGCAGCGTCGACGGCAGCGGCACGAGGTCGGCGCCCACGACGCAGTACCCGTCGGCGAGCAGACGCAGGACAGTTGCCGTTCCCGTCATGCCCGCGGCCCCGGTCACGCAGATGGTCTTCATCGCAGCTCCTCGACGTGGGCGGTGTCGATGCTACTCGCGCAGGAGGTTGACAAGGGTGCCGCAAGGCGACACCCTTTCAGTGAGAGCGCTCTCCCACTCCCGTTCGATGGCTGCCTGCGGGAGTTGTCCGGTGAGCGAGCACGGCTCACGAGACGTTCGTTCGGCGCAGTCCTGCTGGGTTGGTCCGTGCGGCGATCTGGGTGCGGTGCTGTTGCGGCGGTGCGTGTGAAGGGTTGGGATGTCGAAGCGTGACCGGCAGGCGACGGTGGCGATCGAGCCACCGATCGAGCCCGAGCGCCCCGATGGTGTGACGCCGATACTCGACCCGATCCCGGATTCCGCGCACTGGGCTGAGGTGGCCCAACTCGAGGCTGAGTTGGAGGCGGACCTTGTCAGGGACCTTGAGTCGGACCTGGGGTCCCCCGACGCGCACGTGGGACCGGCGGCTGCAGACGGGGCATTCGTGCTTTCAGACGGTGACGAGGCCGACGCGCCCGCGCCGCGGGTGAGCGTCGCGGGCGCCACCGCCGATCCGGTGAAGGACTATCTCCAGCGCATCGGACGCGTGGCGTTGCTCAGCGCTGAGGAGGAGGTCTCGCTGGCGATCAGGATCGAGGCCGGCGTGCTCGCCGCGGAGAGGTTGGCCTCCGGGGTGGAGTCGGGCTCGGCGCTCGGTCAGGACCTTGAGTGGCTGGTGGCTGACGGGCAGAGCGCACGGAACCACATGCTCGAGGCGAACCTGCGTCTGGTTGTCTCGTTGGCCAAGCGGTACACGGGGCGAGGCATGTTGTTCCTGGACCTGATCCAGGAGGGCAACCTCGGCCTGATCCGCGCGATGGAGAAGTTCGACTACACCCAGGGCTACAAGTTCTCCACGTACGCCACGTGGTGGATCCGCCAGGCGATCCACCGGGCCATGGCTGACCAGTCCCGCACCATCCGGGTCCCGGTGCACGTGGCAGAGCTCATCAACCAGCTGTCCCGCCTCCGAGTGGACGCGAGGGCGAACCTGGGCCGGGAAGCAACCACAGCGGAGCTGTCCGAGGCGCTGAACGTGCCGGCGGACAGGGTCGTCGAGCTCGAGAGGTTCGCCCGGCGCACGATCTCGCTGCACCTTCCGATCGGAGAGGAGTCCGGTTCCGAGCTCGGTGACCTGATCGAGGACGCCGAGGCCCTCGCCCCGTCGGACGCGGTGGCTCACGCCCTGCTGGCCCAGCAGTTCGAGGCCGCACTGGCCCAGCTCACCGAACGCGAAGCGGGGGTGATGCGGATGCGCTTCGGCCTCACGGATGGGGATCCCAAGACCCTCGAGGAGATCGGCCGACGCCAGGGGGTGACCCGCGAGCGCATCCGCCAGATCGAGTGCAAGGCGCTGTCCAAGCTGAGGCATCCCACGCGGCAGACCGGGCTTCGCGACTTCCTCTGACGCTGCTCTCGGGCCCTCGGCCCGGCACGGCGTTTCGGCGCTGAATCCTGATACTGCCCGTCCAGGGCGTTGCTCGTAGGCTGGATCCATGGCTATCGCATCCCAGATGGTTGACCTGCAGTCCCCGATGCCGGCATTCGAGTTGCCCGACCTCACCGGGGCGACCGTGACGAGCCGATCCTTCGCGGGTGCCCCGCTGCTGGTGGCCTTCATGTGCAACCACTGCCCCTACGTCCAGCACGTCGAGGCCCGGTTCGGCGAGCTGGTGCGAGCCCATCCGGATCTCCAGGTGGTGGCCATCAGCAGCAACGACGCGCAGGGCTATCCCGAGGATGCGCCGGCCCACCTCGCCGAGCAGGCGCAGCGGGCAGGCTGGAGCTTCCCGTACCTGGTCGACGAGTCCCAGGATGTGGGGCGCGCCTTCCGCGCGGCCTGCACGCCGGACTTCTTCCTCTACGACGCCGAGGGCCGCCTGGCGTATCGGGGCGCGATGGACGACTCCACCCCCGGGAACGGCCAACCGGTCACGGGGGCGCTGCTCGAGGATGCCCTCACGCGGGTGCGTGCTGGGATGTCGGTCCCCGAGCCGCACCGGCCGAGCATGGGCTGCTCGATCAAGTGGCGCTGACACCTGGGTTGGTCGTGGAGCGGACTGCGCGCCGGTGCGCCGGCCACAACCAGGAGGGTCCGTAATGATGTGAGTGGCATTGACATCAACTTATTGGTGTGAGTACGATTCACACGAATAAGGAGGTCGAATGGTACGCACCTACGACATGACCAACCGCGCCCAGCAGGCAGCGCAGACCACGCAGCGCATCGCCGAGGCCACCGAGACGCTGCTCACCGAGCGCCCGATCGTCGACGTGACCCTGCAGTCCATCGCCGAGGAATCCGGTGTCACCGTGCAGACCGTGCTCCGGCACATGGGCTCGCGGGAGGGCTGCTTCGGCGTGGTCCGGCAGCAGCTGGGCACCCGTGTGCAGGAACAGCGCGAGGGCAGCGCCCCCGGCGACGTCGAGGGTGCCATCGCGGGCCTGCTCGCGCACTACGAGGCTGAGGGCAGGCTGGTGCTCAACCTCCTGACCCAGGAGCACGGGGGAGATCCCCTCGTCGTCGAGGCGGCGCAGACAGGCCGGGCCTACCACCGGGCGTGGGTGCAGCGCTGCTTCGGGCCCCGCCTCAGGGAGCCATCCGAGACGACGGTCGATGCCCTCGTCGCTGCCACCGACCTCTACATCTGGAAACTGCTCAGGCTCGACCTCGGGCGCTCGCCCGACGCGACCCGAACCGTCATCTCCGCCCTCATCAACGCCGTCCTGGAGGACTCATGAGCACCGTCCTGATCTACACCTCACCCGCCCGCGGCCACCTGTACCCGATGATGGACGTCGCGCTGGCACTGCAGGGGCAGGGCCACAACGTCGTGGTGGCGACCCTCGCCGCCGAGCGTGAGCACGTGGAGACCGCCGGCATTGCACACCGGGCGATCGCGCCGGCCATCGAGGCCATCACGATGGATGACTACACCTCGTCGGGCACCCGCGCCCAGATCCTGGCGGCGCTCGAGACCTGGATGGCCCGAGCCCCGTACGAGGTGCGCGACCTCCAGGCTGCCATCGACGAGCTCCAGCCCGATCTGTTGGTCATCGACGCGAACAGCTGGGGCGCCTCGGCGCTGGCGCAGGCCCAGGGGAGGCCGTGGGCGGCCTTCCTTCCCTATGCCCTGGCGGTGCCGTCGCCGGACACGCCAGCCTTCGGCCCCGGGTTCGCCCCACCCCGCAATGCCGTGGATCGCACGCGGGATCGTCTGGTCACGGCGGCCACGGGTCGGATGGTCCGTCCAGTCATCTCCAGGCTCAACGCGCTGCGCACCGGGCTCGGTCTGCCGGCGCTGGGCGGGCTGGGGGACGTGTACGTGCAGGCTGATGCCCTGCTCTACCGCACGGCGGAGCCATTCGAGTACGCCCGGCGCAGTTGGCCCGCGAACGTGTATCCGATCGGGCCCGGGCTCTGGTCACCGCCGGGTCAGGCGCCGGCGTGGCTCGCCGACCTGCCACATCCGAGAGTCCTGGTGAACGTGTCCACGGAGCTCCAGGAGGATGGGGCGATCATCGACGCGGCCCTTGCGGGGCTGGCCGACGAACCTGGGTCAATCATCGTGACCACCTCGGCGCTTGATCCGGACCGGTTCGCCGCTGCGCACGAGCGGACCCGCATCGTCAGGTTCCTGTCGCACGCTGCCGTCATCGATGATGTGGACGTCGTCGTCACCCATGGAGGCATGGGCAGCACCCAGCGGGCGCTGGCGGCAGGTGTCCCCGTGGTCGTCGTGCCCTGGGGCCGCGACCAGCATGAGTCAGCTCGCCGGGTGGAGCACTCCGGCGCGGGGGTGCGACTCGCCCCCAAGCGACTGACCCCGCAGCGGCTTCGTTCGTCAGTGCGTGATGCGCTCGGCCGGACCGAGGCGGCCGGGCGGGTGGCCGCGGGCTTCGCGGCCGCCGGCGGGGCACCCCGGGCCGTGGAGATCCTTGAGTCACTGGTCGACGTCGACCCCAGCCCGGCGGGGGAACCGGGCCCGCGTGCCATGAGCAGCAGCACTCAACCCACCGCCACCGGCGCCAAGCGAACTACCTCGACCTGATGCGCAGCTCGCAGACCAGGGCGTGGGCGAGGGCAACTGGCGTGAGCAGGCCCCCGCCGACGAGGGTCCCCACCTCGTAGGTCACGCTGCTGCCCGGTTCGGGGGCACCGCGCAGTCGGGAGCGCAGCGAGCCCAGGGGAATCCCCATGGCGTTGCCCCACATGATCATCCGGACGGCACGCAGGACGCAGAGGGCCTGCGCCTGGCCATATCGCTCGACCAGGTCCGTCCACGCCTGCAGGTCCGGATGCCCGCGGGTGTCGGCGTAGTGCTGGCCGAAGGCGATGCCGGCCAGCTCATCATCGGGTACTCCCTCGGTGATCCCGCCGAGCAGGGCCCGGACCTCGTCGTTGCCCACGCCCGCCTCGATCGCCCGGCGGGCGTGGGCGTACGAGCAGATCTCACAGCCGTTGACCTCCGTGACCGCCAGCATGATCCGCTCCGTGGCGTCCCGGTCGCACTGGTCGCGCCTGGTGGTCAGCGCGCTGCGGGCGGCGAGTTGGGAGATCCGGTAGGTCTCGCGCACCGTGTAGCGCTTCTTGACCACCAGTGGCATCAGGTCCGCCCCCCTTGCGCACGTCCGCGTGGATTGACCACAAGCCTAGTCTCCGCGCCACTACGATCTGGCCCATGAGCAGCGGCACCGCCGACGACCTGGCCGCCCTGCTGCGGAGCCGGGTCCCCATCGTCGTCATCGAGACGCGCGACGAGGCACACGTGCGCTCGCTGGTCCTGTCGATCGCGGGCCGGAGCCGACCGCCGCTGCCGGTCTTCGAGTGGGTCGTGACGCGCGGCCTGCACCGCATCGACCGGAATCTCGGCTCGGCCCAGAAGTTCAACAACGACCCGACCGAGGTCCTGAACTCGATCCGGATGGGCATCAGCGGCGCGTACCTGCTCCTGGACTTCCACCCGTTCCTCGACGACCCGGTCAACGTCCGCCTGCTCAAGGACATCGCCCAGGACTACGCGAACACCCCGCGCACGGTCGTGCTGATCAGTCACGACCTCGAACTGCCACCCGAGCTCGAGACCTACGCAACCCGCTTCGAGATCGCCTTCCCCACCCGCGCGGAGCGCCGGGCCATCGTCGACCAGACGGCCCGCGAGTGGGCCGCCGAGAACGAGAGCCTCGTCCGAGCCGACGAGGAGTCGGTCGGCCGCCTCGTCGAGAACCTCGGCGGGCTGTCGCTGACCGACACCCGCCGCCTGGCCCGGACAGCGATCTTCGACGACGGCGCCATCACCGCCTCCGATTCGCCGGCCGTCATGCGCGCGAAGTACGACCTGCTCAACAGGGGTGGCGTGCTTTCGTTCGAGTACGAGACCGCGGGTATGGCCGATGTGGCCGGGATGTCCCGCCTGAAGGAGTGGCTCACGCGTCGGCGCCCCGCCTTCGACGGCACCGCGCCCGGTCTCGACCCACCGCGCGGCGTCCTGCTGCTGGGCGTGCAGGGCTGCGGGAAGTCCCTTGTCGCGAAGGCCGCCGCAGGCATCTTCGGAGTTCCCCTGCTCCGCCTGGACATGGCCGGCATCCACGACAAGTACGTGGGCGAGTCCGAGCGTCGGCTCCGGGAGAGCCTGGCGACCGCCGACGTGATGGCGCCGTGCGTGGTGTGGATCGACGAGATCGAGAAGGGCCTTGCCTCCTCAGACAGCGACACGGGCAGTGCCAAGCGTGTTCTCGGGACCTTCCTGACATGGCTCGCCGAGAAGCAGGGCAGGGTATTCGTCGTCGCGACCGCCAACGACATCACGGCACTGCCGCCCGAGCTGATCCGCAAGGGCCGCTTCGACGAGGTCTTCTTCGTCGACCTGCCCTCGGCCGCCGCGCGTGCAGGCATCCTTGCCATCCACACGACCCGTCGCGGAGTCATGATCGACCCCGCCGGGCTCGCAGCCCTGGCAGCGGCGTCCGACGGGTTCTCCGGCGCGGAGCTCGAGCAGGCCGTCGCGAGCGCGGAGTACGCGGCACACGCGGAGGGCGGTTCGGTCGAGGCCGGGCACATCCTCGCGGAGCTGCGCGCCACCCGGCCGCTGAGCGTGGTTATGGCCGAGAAGGTGGCTGCGCTGCGCGAGTGGGCCAGTACCCGGACAGTCCCCGCGGACGCGGGTCGGTGAGCGGCCGTCATGTCGCTCACGATCGCCGTCATCGGCCCCGGCCAGGGCGCCACCAGCGCTGAGACCGCGACCGCCGAAGCCGTCGGTCGACTCATCGCCGAGGCCGGGCACGTCGTGGTCACCGGTGGCCTCGGTGGTGTGATGGCGGCAGCGTCGAAGGGGGCCTCGGCAGCCGGGGGCGTCTCGATCGGGCTGCTCCCGGGTCGTGACCGGCGGGCTGCCAACGCCTACCTGACCGCGAGCATCCCCACCGGGCTGGGGGAGCTGCGCAACGGGCTTGTCGTGCGCTCAGGTGATGCCGTGATCTGCGTGGGTGGCTCGTGGGGCACGCTCAGCGAGGTCGCGCTCGCGGTGCGTACTGGCGCGCCGATCGTCATGGTGGATGGCTGGGACCTGCCCGAGGGTGGGCCGATCGTGGCCGGCACCCCCGAGGAGGCGGTGGCCATCGCGGTGCAGCGGGCGACCGAACGTGACGGCGCCCGCGAATCGTGACCTTGGACCTTGCCCGATGATCCGCGTAACCGTCAGGCTGGCGGGATGGGACGGCCGACGACAAAGGACGAACTGCTCCGTGCCGCGAGCGACGAGTTCGCCCATCTGTGGACGGTGGTCGCAGCGGTCCCCGAGATCCAGCGGGAACGCCCCGGGGCCTGCGAGGCGTGGTCAGTCAAGGACCTCCTGGCGCACCTGGACGCCTGGCACGAGTTGCTCCTCGGTTGGGAGGCGGCAGGTTCCGCGGGAGACAAGCCCGCGATCCCGGCGCCGGGCTACACCTGGGTCCAGACGCCAGCGCTCAATGAGGCGATCCGTGCGCGTTGCGCAAACGACGAATGGGCCGACGTTGCGACTCGGCTGCGCGACTCGCACGCGCGGGTGCTCGAGGTCATCGACAGCTACGACGCAGATGACCTCTTCGTCAAGAAGCGATACGCCTGGACCGGGACGACCTCGGTGGGAAGCTACGCGGTGTCGGCCACCTCGAGTCACTACGCATGGGCCACGAAGCTCATCAGGAAGTGGACCAGGGCCACTTCTGGCGCTCCAGGCTGAGGCGTAGCCGTGTCGAACCGAGCGGCCGCGGTGATCTCGCTGCTCCTGGTCGCCGTGTCGCCCCGCCAGGCCGTCGCGACGACCTCAGGCGCCGGACAGTGCCTGTGCGGGGTCGACCCGGGCAGCCCGCGACGCGGGGAAGAACCCAGCCAGGGCGCCGACGATGACCGTCGAGGCCAGGCCAGCAGCCAGGGCCCACGCGGGGATCGCCACCGGCCAGTCGCGTGACAGGGCATAGCCGGTGACCACCAGCACACCCAGCACCGCTCCGGCGACGCCTCCGGCCAGGCTCAGCATGATGCTCTCGGAGAGGAACTGGCCGCGGATCTGTCGTCGGGTGGCGCCCAGGGCCCGGCGCAGGCCGATCTCGGAGCGGCGCTCCAGCACGGCGATGACCATGGTGTTGGCCACACCGATGCCCCCCACGAGCAGCGCCACCGCGCCGAGGGCGATCAGGAGCGCGGTCAGTGCCTGATCAGTCGCGGCTCTGGCTGCCAGGGCGTCCGAGGGCCGCGATACCTGCACCTGATCGGGGTTCTCCGGGTTCACCGTCGCCGGAAGCACAGCAGCGACGGCCTCCACCGCCGCATCCGAGCTGCGCTCGTAGATGGTGGCCGGCGTACCGTCGAAGCCCAGGAACTGCTTGGCGGAGTCCCAGCCGACCAGCGCGGAGGAATCCATCGAGTCGACCAGCGGGTTGGGGGCCATGATGCCCGTGACCACGTAGTCGGTGGGACCGATCTGGACCGCCACGTCCCCGGTGGCATCGGTGATCCCGAGTCGGGTGGCCGCCTTGGAGCCCAGGACCACGGCGGGAAAGTCCGCTGAGGCCTCGGTGAGCCAGGAGCCGGCAGCCATCTGCCCGCGCAATGTGTCCAGCAGGTTCACATCGGTCGCGAGCACCGAGATCCCATTGGTCTCCAGCGGGTCCACGAACTCGTTGCGGTAGGCGCTCGCGCCGACCGCACCCGTGGCGGACACCGCGGTGACCGGTCCCACGCGCGTCACCATTGCGGTGGCGTCCTCGGGCAGGGAGGCAGCTGCCCCGAACACGGACTGCCCCGCGGTCACGGTCAGCAGGTTCGTGCCCAGCGCATCGAGCTGCTGGCCGATCCGGGCCTTGCTCGACGAGCTCAGGCCCACGACTGCGATGAGCGCGGCCACACCCAGGGCGATCCCGAGCCCGGACAGCAGGGCGCGCAGTGGCCGCGCCGTCATCGCGCCCAGTGCGAGGGACATGCGGTCGGCCACTGCGAGGCGGGCTGGTCGCAGCCGCGTCGGGGAGGGCGGGGTGGCTGCTGTCGTCGTGCTGCTCAACCTCGTCGTGGTCATCGGGGGGGCTCGTCCCGGACGATGTGGCCGTCGCTGACCTCGATCTGCCGGGGCACCTTGGCGGCCAGGTCCCGGTCATGGGTCACGATGACCACGGTGGTCCCATCGGCGTTGAGCTCGGCCAGCAGGGCCAGGACCGCCTCCCCCGAGGCCCGATCCAGGTTGCCGGTCGGCTCGTCGGCGAGCACCAGCGCAGGATTCCCGACCACCGCCCGGGCCACCGCCACGCGCTGGCGCTCACCGCCGGAGAGCTCGCCGGGCAGATGGTCGAGTCGGTGCGCCAGCCCGACCCGGGTCAGCGCTGCCCGGGCCCGTTCGACCCGCTCGGCACGTGGGATGCCCGCGTAGAGCAGCCCGTCGGCGACGTTGTCGACCGCCGTCCGGTGTGCAGCGAGGAAGAACTGCTGGAAGACGAAGCCAACCGTGGTTGCCCGCAGCGCGGAGCGCTCGCCGTCGGACAGGCCGGCGAGGTCGTGGCCAGCGATGTGGACTGAGCCCGAGGTGGGGGTGTCCAGGGCCCCGAGAAGGTGCATCAGTGTCGACTTGCCGGACCCGGAGCGGCCCACGATGGCGGCGAACTCCCCGGCTCGGACCTCGAGCGAGACCCCCCTGAGTGCACGGACCGGAGGTGACCCCGGGTAGGTGCGCACCACGTCGTCGCAGGCCACGACCGGCCACGGGGCGCCGGGCTGCCCGATCATCGGCTCAGACAGTGTCGAGCTCACGGCGCGGTCCGCACCGTTGCGCCCTCGGTCACCCCCGCGCCGGAGACCTCCACCCGCCCATTGGCGAACAGCCCGGTCTCCACGGCCACGACTGTGGCACTGTCATCCGAGTCGACGAGCTCCAGGCCGTAGCCGCCCTCGGCCAGGGCGAGCAGCGCCTTGATCGGCACGCTCAGGACGTCCTGCGCCTCCTGCTCGGCGAAGCTGACCGAGACAGGGGAGCCGTCTGCCTGTGTCTGGACCGCCTTGGCGCCCGCGGCGGCATCGCTGCCCTTCTTCCCTGTGTCTGCCTCGATCGTGACCACGTAGGTGGTGGTCGAGCTCCCGCCCGTCTGGCCGGAGCTTGCGGAGGTGGTGACAGCCTCCACCGCGATGACCGTCCCCGTGGCCACCCCCGCGGCCCCTGCATCGATGGTCACCGGTGCCTTCACGAGGGCCAGGTCGCGGTCGTCCTCCTCCAGCGACACCTGCACGACGCGACCCTCCGACGAGATTGCATAGAGGCCGCCACCCGGCTGGACGGCATCGCCGACAGCCGCGGCCGCCGCACCCACCTGCACCGGCCCCGGCAGGAATTTCACCTGGCCCAGTGAGACGACCCCGGTGACGGGGAGGCGAGCGTCGGACTGCCATGACCGGACGGCCGCTGCTGTGGCCGACGTGTAGGTGGTGTCGACGGTGAACCCGGAGTAGCCGAGCTCGTCGAGGTTCGTCTCCAGCTGCTTGACGTCCCGGCCCTGGGTCCCGACCGCCATCGTCCGGAAGGCAGGAACCGCACCGACCATGGCGACGATGGGCTGCTCGTCGATCCGGGCCAGTGTCCTGCCCTGCTCGATGACCCTGGCCGTGCGGGGCAGCCAGGTGACACGTCCGGCGGCATCCGAGCTGAGCGTCGTGGAGTCCGCGTTGGTCACGGTCCCGTCACGGTCCGCAGAGGCAGTGAGAGTGCCCAGGTCGACTGTCGCTGTCGGCAGTGCGTCGACGGTGCCGGACGTCCCGTCCGCACTCGCGCTCTCCCCCGACCTCGCGATCATGAACCCCGACGCGATCAGGGCGATCACGACCAGCCCACCGATCCCCCAGGCCCAACGTCGCGGCCGCCTGCCGCCCTCGCGTCCCGGTCCCCCCTCGTGTCCCGGTCCCCCCTCGGCCCTGGGCTCCTCCTCGGCCACTGATCCCTGCACAGCTTCCTTCCCGATCCCCGCCACATCAGTCATCACAATCCCGCCCTATGTGGTCGTCTCAGGGGTGGCGTCCGGCGTTGCGGTGGTGCCGCCGCGGTTCCCGGGTCGGCTCCAGCCGACCTCGCTCGAGCAGGACTCCAGGGCAGCCCGGAAGTCGGGGTCCCGGGGGTCGATCGCCGAATCCGGACCCGGTCGGAGGAATCCACCCCGTCCGTCGAACGTCGGGTCGGGGACTGCGAACCCCTCGCCGCGCAGGCACTGAGCCATGTCGAGCAGCGACTGCTTGTCGGCATCCGAGAGGTCGGCGGCGTTGCGCCCGCCCCCGTTGGGCCGCATCGAGTCGCATGCCTGAAGGGCCGAGTCCAACGTGTCGGGGTCGACGTCCTGAAGATCGCGGAACCCGGTCCCCGGGCCGGACTCCGAGCCCGGGTCGGCCATCGGGATGCCGTTGTCGCGCATGCACTGCGCGAACGCCAGCCGCTGCTCGTCGATGTCCTCCGAGGATGGATCGCTCGAGGTCGCGCTCGGGGCCGGCTGCGCACCCCCTGCGGTTGCGATCAGCTCATCGCTGCTCGTCGAGCATCCGGCAAGTGCCAGGGCTGCCACGAGGCTCGCGATCGCACCGATCGACCGCGCTCGACGATGCGCCCGATCTGGGGCGTGGCCTGGGGCCCGATCCAACTCATTCACACTGGTCATGACTCTGTTGTAGCGCGCCAGTCTGTGATCCAGCCCCGGACCCCGTCATGGCCTCGTTCGGATCCGGTAAGGCCCGGCGCGCGGACCCGCGGCCAGGTCGTGGCCGGACGGCGGTGGGAGGTCGAGCGGGATTCCCGATCGGCTCACCCAACTCCGGCGAATGCAACCCCGGTGAGGTCGGCGACGTCCTTCTTCCAGGTGGTGAGGTCCTCGGCGGTGAAGCCGCTGAGGCTGTCGTGGCCACAGGCTCGGGCCAGGACCTGCATCAGCTCCGTGGTGGCGCCGAGGTAGTTGCTCAACTGCCGGGCGGAGGTCTCGGTGATGATCCGTGAGCGCAGGTCCTCGCGCTGCGTGGCGATCCCGACGGGGCAGTTGTTGGTGTGGCACGCGCGCATGCCCAGGCACCCGATGGCCTGCAGGGCGCTGTTGGAGATCGCGATGGCGTCGGCTCCGAGAGCGAGCGCCTTGACGAAGTCGCTCTCCCGACGCAGGCCCCCGGTGATGACAAGGGTCACGTCCGTGCGGCCCGGGTGGTCCAGGTGCCGCCGGGCTCGAGCCAGGGCAACCATCGTCGGCACGGAGATGTTGTTCTTGAAGATGTCCGGGGCTGCTCCGGTGGCTCCGCCCCGTCCGTCGAGGATCACGTAGTCGGCGGTGGCCGCGAGGGCGAAGTCGAGGTCGTCCTCGATGTGCTGGGCCGACAGCTTGAAGCCGATCGGGATCCCGCCTGTGGCTTCCCGCACCTCATCGGCGACACGCTGGAAGTCCGCCGGCGTGTGCAGGTCACGGAACGTGGACGGGCTGATCGCCGACTCACCGGGCTCCAGGCCGCGCACGTTCGCGATCTTGGCGCTGACCTTCGTGCCCGGCAGGTGCCCGCCTGTGCCGGTCTTGGCCCCCTGCCCGCCCTTGAAGTGGAATGCCTGGCAGAGCGCGACCTTGTCGAGGCTGAAGCCGAAGCCGGCGGAGGCGAGCTCGTAGAAGTACCGGGAGTTGGCGGCCTGCTCCTCGGGCAGCATCCCGCCCTCACCGGAGCAGATCCCCGTGCCCGCCAGCTCGGCCCCGCGGGCCAGCGCGACCTTCGCCTCCTCGCTCAGGGCTCCGTAGCTCATGTCGCTGACGAAGATCGGGATGTCCAGGTGCAGCGGCCTGGCGGCCCGCGGCCCGATCACCACGTCGGTCCGCACAGCGGCATCATCGAGCAGGGGCTGGCGTGCCAGTTGCGCTGTGAGGATCTGCAGGTCATCCCAGCGTGGGAGCTGGGTGAGCGGGACTCCCATGGCCGAGACCGTGCCGTGGTGGCCGACCTTGCCCAGGCCGTCGCGCGCGAGCTTCTGGATGTAGCCGGTGTGCGGCTCCTCGGGACTGCCGTGGTGGTCGGCGTACAACCCCTGGTAGGCCTCGCGGTTGTAGGGCTGCGGATTCTCCACGGTCCAGGCCGCGATCTCGTCGGGGTCGACCAGGACTGCGTCGTTCCCCTCGTCGACCCACGCGGTGAACTTCTCCAGCACCTCGGCCGGGTTGTACGCGCTCACGCCGGTCTCGTAGCGGTAGTCCCACCCGTGGACCCCGCAGATCAGGTCCTTGCCGCGGATCTCACCGTCGGAGAGCAGCGCCCCCCGATGCAGGCAGCGGCCGAACAGCACCGAGACCTCGTCGCCGTACCGGATGACGACCAGGTCGACTCCGGCGACCAGCGCGTATGTGGGGCTGCGGTCGGGGAGCTCGCTCCATGTGGCGACCTTGGCCGCGGGGCTCGTGGTTGGCATGCGCCAGTGGACCACACCCTGCCGATGGTTGCTCGGCGCGCCGGACCGCGAGGGCTACGGCCGGGGGTCCTGGCCGTCGGCCTGCACGGCACGAACCAGGGTCCGCAGGCCCACCCGGGCGACTCGCACGGCCTGATCGGGCTCCCGTGACGTTGCGTCCATGATCCCGTCCAGCATGGCGGAGACCACGAGGACGTCCACGTCGGGGCTCAGGTCGGCGCGGAACTCACCGGTGCGGACTCCCTCGTCGAGGATGGCGGCGATCTGGGAGTTCATCTCCTGCTCGTGGGCAGCCAGCCCCGCCCGGGACTCGGCGGACAGGCCATCCGTGATGCGCTGGGACCCGTGACCGTGGGAGCCGAGCATCACCACGTGCCGGACGAGCTGATCGAGCTTCCCGGTGGGGGAGTCGGTGATCGCCAGGGCGGTGGTCAGCATTGCCGTGGCCTCCTCGTTGTGCTGGTGGATCGCCGCGGCGAGGATGCTGTCAACATCGGGGAAGTGGTTGTAGAGGGTCTGGCGGGACACGCCAGCAGCCTTGGCCACCGCGGACATGCGCACCCCACCGAGGCCGTCCTCCCCGATCATCTCGATCGCGGCAGCGATGATGCGCTGCTCGGTGGGCAGCTCAGCCTTGGCGCTGGCGGGCGGGGGGTTGGGTTCCATGCGGTCACACGTCCTTGCGGTACAACGAGATGGACAGCGGGACGAACACGATGAGCAGCAGGGCGAGCCAGCCCAGGGTCAGGAGGATCGCGTCCCCGGCGACGGTCCCGTTCGCCAGCCCCCGGACCGCATCTGATGCCGTCGAGACCGGCTGGTAGCGCACGAACGGCTGCAACCACCCGGGCATCGTCTCCGCGGGGGCGAAGGCGGTGCTGGCGAGCATCATCGGGAACAGCCAGAACATCGACAGCATTCCGACGGCGTCGGGCCTGCGCACCTTGGCTGCGATGGCTGCCCCCATCCACGAGACCCCGAATCCCAGGGCAGTGGCCAGCAGGATGGCAGCGACGGCCCCGGACAGTGAGCTGAATCGGTAGCCCATCGGGATCGCCACGAGGCAGACGAGGGTCAGGCTGACGACGTTGCGTCCCGCATCAGCCAGGGTCCGCCCGGCGATGACCGCCCCCTGACTCATCGGCAGCGACTTGAATCGGTCTATCACGCCCTCGTTCAGGTCAGCCGCCAGCCCCATGCTCGTCTGCTGCGCGCCCTGCAGCGCGGTGATCACCAGGACGCCGGGAACCAGGTAGGCGAGGTAGTCGATGTTCGCCCCGGCGCCGATCGAGCCACCGAACACGTAGTTGAACAGGACGAGGAAGAACACCCCCATCACGACCGCGAACGCGAGCATGTCCGGCTGCCGCAGTGTCCGGATCGTGTCCCGCCAGAGGACTGAGTTGGTGTCGAGGATCGCCCGCCGGGTGCGCAGCATCGGGCTCGGGTTGATCACCAGACCCGCAGGTCGAGTCGTCACGGTCAGTTGCTCAGTCATGGTCGGGTCCTTCGTCGTGGGCATCGGGCACAGACGCATCGGCGATCAGCTCAGGCTCGCGTGCCCCGGTCAGTTCGAGGAACACATCATCGAGAGTGGGTCGGCGCAGCTGGAAGTCGGAGATGGGGATCCCCTTGTCCCGCACGCGCGACAGGATCTCCAGTGACCTCGCTGGGTCATCGCCCACAGGAATGCTCAGCTTCCGATCCCGCCTGTCGACCGTCACCTCACCGACGTCCCCGATCGCCTCGACCGTCCTGTCCACGTCCGCGGTGTCCAGCAGCCTGATCTCGAGGACGGCGCGCTCCAAGTCCTTCTTGAGCTCGGCGGGGGTGCCCTCGGCCACGATCCGGCCGTGGTCGATCAACAGGATGTGATCGGCCAGCTGGTCGGCCTCCTCGAGGTACTGGGTCGTCAGGACGATTGCGGTGCCCCGATCGGCCAGGGACCTGATCGCGTCCCACAGCTCGGACCTGCTCCGCGGGTCCAATCCGGCCGTTGGCTCATCCAGGAACAGCGCGAGCGGGTTGGCCACCAGTGCGGCGACAACATCCAGGCGGCGCCGTTGACCGCCGGAGTACGTCTCGGCCGGGCGGTCCGCGAACTCGGTCATGTCGAACTGGCCGATGAGGGTCTCGGTGCGCAGCCTTCGCTGCGCTCGGGGGAGCTTGTACAACCGACCGAACAGCTCCAGGTTCTCCCTGGCGGTGAGCTTCTCGTCGACAGCCGCGGCCTGACCGGCGACACCGATCAGCTGCCGCACCACATCCGGCTGCTCGGTGACGTCGTATCCGCCGATCCGCGCCGACCCGCCGTCGAGGGCAGACAGCGTGGTCAGCATCGTGATGGTGGTCGTCTTGCCCGCCCCGTTGGGCCCCAGGACTCCCACGATCTGGCCGGCGCCCACGGAGAAGCTCACATCGATCACAGCACGCACATCACCGAAGGACTTCGTCAGGCCCCGGGCTTCCACAACAGGATCCGGCACCACTTCGGCCACAGCCTCGTTCGTCGTCATGAGACATAGTGTCCATCACAATGGACGAAGTGTCCAGTTGTCGCTCGGCGGTGGCGAGGAGGCCGCCGGGAGTTCGTCCCTACGCCGACGGGGCTTCGCCCAGCATCCCCATCAGGCGGCCGCGGATGATCTCCTCGGCCTCGGACATGATCCGGTCGACCAGCTCCTGGCATGTGGGGATGTCGTTGATGAGCCCGGCCACCATGCCGCACGACCAGGCACCTGCGTCCATGTCGCCCTCGAGCATGATCCGCGGGTAGACGCCGGCGACCTCGTCGATGATGTCGGCGAACGACAGCTCTGCGCCCAGCTCCTGCTCCTTCACGAGGAGTCGTTCCACGGCCGCATTGGTCATCACCCGCTCGGTGTTGCGCAGCGGTCGCATGACCAGTCGGGTGTCGAGCTCGGAGGCGGCAACGATCGCGTCCTTGACCTTCTGGTGGACCGGGGCCTCCTGTGTCGCGATGAAGCGGGTGCCCATGTTGATCCCGTCAGCGCCCATCGCCAGCGAAGCAACGAGGCTGCGGCCGTCGGCCTGGCCGCCCGAGGCGACGAACGGGATGCTGAGCTCATCAGCGGCTCGCGGCAGCAGGATCATGTTGGGGACGTCATCCTCGCCGGGGTGCCCGCCGCACTCGAACCCGTCCACGGAGACTGCGTCGCACCCGATGGACTGGGCCTTGAGGGCGTGTCGGACTGAGGTGCACTTGTGGACCACCTTCACCCCGGCGTCCTTGAGCACCGGCAGGACAGCCTCCGGGTTGCGCCCGGCGGTCTCTACGACCGGCACGCCGCCCTCGAGGATCACCCGCACGTAGCCCGGGTAGTCCGGGGCGGCAACGGTCGGCAGGAAGGTCAGGTTCACGCCGAACGGCTTGTCGGTCAGCTCCCGGCACCGGGCGATCTCCTTCGCGAGGTCCTCAGGCGTGCGCTGGGTCAGGCCAGTGATGATCCCCAGCCCGCCCGCGTTGGACACCGCGGCCGCCAGCTCGGCGAAACCGACGTAGTGCATGCCGCCCTGGATGATCGGGTGCTCGATGCCGAGCAGCTCGGTGATGCGGGTCCTCATGGGCGCAGCCCCTTCCGTCGTGGGCCCGGGACGGCCGGCCTGGTCAGGCCATCTCCGGGAGTGTGCCTTGATGCTATCCACGGCCTCCGGGGCGCTCCGAGGGCCCTCGGAGCGAGGGCGCTCAGGCGTAGCCCTCGCGGTACGTCGGGAACTCCGGCGCCCAGCCCGTTGCCCGCAGCCGAGCGTTCGAGAGCCTCCTGCCCGTCGCCCGGGCCGGATCGGTGGCTGGGGGTGCGGGCGCGTCAAGGCCAAGGGCGACGTGTGCGGCCACATCGCCGAGCAGGGCCGGCTCATCGTCCGTGCCCACGTAGAGCCGGTCAGGTGTCTCGGCGCGGGTGAGCAGGTGGACGACCGCCGCGGCGGCGTCGCTGCGGTGGATCCGGTTGGTCCATCGGTTCGGCTCCGAGATGGCACCGGCTCGGACTTGCGCCGTCAACCGGGATGAGTCGCGGTCATAGAGCCCGGAGAGCCGCAGCACGGTGCCGTGCGGGAGCCGCTCGGTGAAGAGCTGCTCGGCAGCCCACAGCATCCGACCCGGCCCGTCCGACGGACGCGCACGCGTGTCCTCATCGACCAGGATCCCGTCAGGCTGGGTGCCGAACACGGCGGTGGAGGAGACCAGCACGGCGCGCCCGGGTACGTGGCCGTCCCGACCCAGCGCGTCGAGCGCGCGGGCCAGTCCGTCGACGTAGGTCGCCCGGTAGGCCTCCTCCGTGCGGGGCTTGGCCGTGAGTGCCACCACCAGGTGACCCAGGTCGAGGTCCGGCAGCTGCGGCTCCTCCCGCGTGAGGTCAGCCGAGAGCCCTTGCAGCGGCGGCGGCACCAGCTCCGCCCGGCGGCGGATCCCGACCACAGCGTGCCCACGCGCCGCCAGCCGGAGGCCGATATCGGCACCGAGGCGGCCACAACCGACGAGCAGCACATCTGGGTCCATATCGACAGGGTAGTGACCATCGGCTACTGGACCAGCGATCCGGTGAACCGATCGTCGCCCCACGGGGCAGCCGAGGGGCGTACCCGGACGACAACCCGGTGCTGGGCGATCAGCTGGACATGGCGTTCATGAACACCCCCGTCACCAACGTTAGCGGCGTGATGATCGTCACCGGGACCGGCGGGGACACCGCCGTGGGCAGGATCTCCGGGATGCTGAGGTCCACGCCCAACCTCAAGACCCCGATGACCCAGCAGCTGGACACGTTGACCCTCTGGATCGCCGGAGCGGCCGGGCTGACCATCGTGATCATGTTCGCCCTGGGCCTGTCCCGCGGTGAATCCGAGCAGTCGATCTTCACCACGGCCATCGCACTCGCCCTGGCACCCTGACTATGAACCAGGTGACGGTCATCGAGGTCATCGACCCCACCGACACCTACAAGATCTCAGGGTCCGGCTACAGCCTGGACGGCGAGGTCCATCACTCCGCGAACACCAACACCATCGAGGCAGGGACCCTGCCGTTCCTGATCACCAACGACGCGGAGCTCGTCGACGGCAAGGTTGTCGGCGACCCCACGGAGGGCGCCCTGCTGGTCCGAATCAACTTCGTCATCACTGCCCCCGTGGGCATCGCGCTGCGGATGGACAAGTCCTCCTTCCTCGGATTGGTCACGCTGACCGAGACCCAGTGGCTGATCGCAGCGGCCCCCGCGGTGCTGTTGCTGATCGGGTGGGAGATCGGCAGGCGATCGCGCGTTCGCGGCCTCCCCACGAGGCGCCCGTGGTTCCTGCGGCCGTGCCCAAGCAGGCGGCCCCGGTCACAGCCTGAGAGTGGCGGAGGCGCGCCTCAGCGTCGACCGCGGCCGGGCACGCGTCCCACCCGCACCGGGTGGGACCATCGGATCAGCACATCCCGTTCAGCATCCAGGAGGACGTATGGGCAAGGACAAGAAGGCCAAGAAGGACGTGAAGGGGAGCAAGGGCGCGTCCGCGGGCAGCAGGGGAGCGACAGGGAAGCTGTCCACGAAGGAGTACGAGGCCGAGATGGAGCGGCTGCAGGGCGAGCTGGTGGCCCTGCAGGAATGGGTCAAAGAGACCGGTGCCAAGATCTGCATCGTCTTCGAGGGCCTGGACTCCGCCGGGAAGGGCGGCACGATCCGGCGCATCACCGAGCGGACGAGCCCGCGGGTGTTCAAGCACATCGCGCTGCCGACCCCCACTGAGCGGGAGAAGTCGCAGATGTACATCCAGCGGTACATCACGCACTTCCCGGCTGCGGGGGAGGTCGTGATCTTCGACCGCAGCTGGTACAACCGGGCCGGGGTGGAGCCGGTGATGGGTTACTGCACGCAGGCCGAGACCGACGGGTTCCTCGAAGCGGTGCCGTCCGTCGAGAGGGCGATGGTCGAATCGGGGATCATCCTGGTCAAGTACTGGCTGAACGTGAGTGTCGAGGAGCAGACCAGGCGGCTGTCGAACCGGATCGACGATCCCCGCAAGGTCTGGAAGCTCTCGCCGACGGACCTGAAGTCCTACACCAAGCACTACGACTACTGCCGCGCGCGAGACACCATGCTGCACATGACCGACACCTCATGGGCCCCATGGTGGGTGGTGGACAACAACAACAAGAAGCGCGGGCGCCTCAACGTCATCTCCCACCTGCTCACGCAGATTCCCTATACGCCACTGGAGCCGTCGGACGTGAAGATGCCGAAGCCCCCGAAGCCCGACGGCTACGTGGCGCCGAACCTGCCTCTGCACTACGTGCCGACGGCGTTCTGAGGCCCGGGCCGCTCGACCCCCAGCCTCCTCTGCTGGGGGTCCGGTGGCCGAAGGGGCTCAGCCCGTGGCTAGGGTCTTGGTTCGGGTCGCGCAACACGGCGCCGCCCGCCTTCGCAGCCAAGGACACCACGCATGAGCGACCTGATCAGCTACCAGCTCGACGATGGCATTGCCACCCTGACCCTGGACAACGGCAAGGTGAACGCCATCTCGCCGGAGGTCATCGCGGCCTTCAACGCTGCACTGGACCGGGCAACGGCCGACGGGGCCGTGGTGATCATCACCGGGCAGCCTGGGATCCTGTCCGGTGGCTACGACTTGAAGGTGATGACCTCCGGCCCACAGAACGCCATCGACCTGGTCGCCGCCGGCTCGACCCTGGCACGCCGGATGCTGGCCCACCCGTACCCGATCGTCGTCGCCTGCACCGGGCATGCGGTGGCCAAGGGCGCCTTCATCCTGTTGTCCGCGGACTATCGGGTGGGTGTCGAGGGACCGTTCAAGATCGGGCTCAACGAGGTGCAGATCGGCATGACGATGCACCACGTCGGCATCGAGCTCGCACGTGATCGCCTGCGCAGGTCGTACTTCAACCGTTCAGTGATCAACGCCGAGATGTTCGACCCGCAGGAGGCGCTGCGGGCGGGGTTCCTCGACGCCGTCGTGGCGCCAGAGTCGTTGATGCCCACCGCCCGGGCGATGGCCGAGCAGTTGACGAAGATCAACCTGACGGCGCACGCGAACACCAAGGTCAAGGCCCGCAAGGACCTCCTGGAGACGCTGGACGCCGCCATCGAGTTGGACAAGACGCCCATCTGGTAGCGGTCGGTTGTCGCGGCTGAGAACCACAGGCGATCGTCCGGTTCTGGGCTGATCGGACCAAGCGCCTACGTGCGGCCGGCAAGGGCCCGCAGCAGGGCCATGGCTCGGTCTGCGTGGGCCTCGGGGACGAACAAATGGTCGTGGAAGTACCCGGCAACGACGTTGCAGCTGATCCCGGCGGCGGCCAGTTCCGTGGACACCGCCGCGGTGAGCCCCACGGCGTCGAGCGCTGAGTGGACGCGAAGGGTGATCATGGCCGCGACGAAGTCATAGGCGAGTCCCAGGGCATCTGCCTCGGTGCGCTCAAGGACCATTGTCGTCCCCTCGATCTCCTGCACGACCACGACGGGCTCGGCACCAGCAGGGACCGCCCGGCTGGTCGCGAAGACGAAGACGCCCGGACGGCGCTCGGGCTCCATCGAGGAGAGCAGCACGGAGAGGTCTCGTTCGGCAGACATGCAGGCACGGTACCGTCTCAGTGCTCACTCCCACCTCAGGCTCACAAGTAGCGGCGACCTCCCGCGAACTCGCGTGCCCAGAGCCCCGAGGTGATCGACGAGATCTGCACCGGCTGGCCGGTCCGGGGGGAGTGGATCATCCGCCCGCGACCGGCGTAGATGCCGACGTGATGGATGGACCCGGACGAGTTGCGGAAGAACACGAGATCCCCCTTGCGCAGCTTGCTGACGTCCGTCACCGCGGTGCCCGCGTCGAACTGGGGAGTGGCATCGCGGGGGATGGTGACGCCGAGCTGCGCATAGATCGTGTGGGTGAAGCCCGAGCAGTCGAACCCGAAGCCGGACGTGCCTCCCCACAGGTACGCCAGGCCGAGGAACCTGCGCGCCTCGGCGACAACGGCCGACCTGGTCGCTGGCCGCGCGGCAGCTCCCGGTGCGCCCACCGCCACGCGCTTGGCCGAGAGCCACAGCGTGCGGCCCTCGGGACCGGCCACGGATACCGCGTGCTTGCGAGTTCGAAGGACCGGAAGCCTCGTGCCGTAGGAGAGCCTGAGCACCCGCGCCGTGCGGGCCTTGTTCTCGAAGGCCCACGCCTTGCGCTTGGTCACGATCGCCTCTGCGGTGGCGGCCACGTCGGGCGCCTCCACCAGCTGGGCTTCGGGGATCCATCCCGGGTACCCATCGGGCGATTTGGGGCTGGGCTGGAGTGGCAGCACCACCCGGGCCCACCCCTCGCGCCGCTCCAGGACCTGGACGAGCTGGCCGTACAGGGCCTGGCTCTCGACCCGGCCGTTGAGGCCGCGACGTTCCCAGACGGACATGGAGCGCAGCCACTTGGCTGGGCGCGCCGGTGCCCGGACAGCCTTCGCGTCTATGGACCTGGGTGAAGCCGGGGAGGCCCAGAGCGTGGCCACCGACACCGCTACCCGGGCCTGGGTGGCCGACGGCTCCGCCGGGTCGGCAGCGGCTGTGGTCAGGGGCGTGGCGACCAGGGCGGCGGCAACCGAACCGATCAGGAGCCCACGAAGTCCAGTGGTCATGGGTTGCACAGTAGGCTCCGGAAACGGGCTTCTGTCTCAGGCTTGGGCTAATGACACCCCAAGGAGCAGCCGGTAGCGTACTGCTCAGCAGCCGCGACCGGGTGGGGAGTGAGCATGGATACTCACCATGGGGCACGCCGAGAGGTGCGCGAGCCGTCGCTGGGCGACGCGATGATCCCGCTGACCTTCCTGGTGGTGTCGCTCGGCTGCGCCGTCTACCTGTATGGCGACGATGCGATCTTCGGTCCCGTCCAGGTGGCGCTGTTCCTCTCCGCAGCAGTCGCCGGTCAGGTCGGGTACAAGAACGGCCATTCGATCGCGGACGTGTCCAAGGCGGGCGTGGACAGCGTGGCCTCAGCGATGGGTGCCATCTTCATCCTCCTGGCGGTGGGCGCGCTGATCGGCACCTGGAACATGTCCGGGACCATCGCCACGCTCTCGGACTGGGGGATTCGCATCCTCAGCCCGGACTTCTTCTACATCACCGCGGCGGCCATCTGCGCGGCCATCGCCCTCGGGATCGGCAGCTCCTGGACTGTCATGGCGACGATGGGCGTGGCGTTGATCGCGGTCTCTGAGGCGTTGGGACTCAACCCGGCCATCGCGGCGGGCGCCGTGATCTCCGGCTCCTACTTCGGCGACAAGATGTCGCCGCTGTCCGAGACCACGAACCTCGCGGCGGCCGTGGCCGGAACCGACCTCTACAAACACATCCGCGCCATGATGGTCACCACTGTCCCGGCGATCACCATCGCCCTGGGCATCTACCTCCTGTTGGGGTTCCAAGCCACCCCCGAGGGCGCAATCGAGGAGGGGGCGGCAACCCTCACGATCGAGGGGGCCTTCAACGTGGGCATCCTCACCCTGATCCCGCTGGCTGTGGTCATCGTCCTCGCGGTCCGCAGGATTCCCCCGACCCTCGCCGTCCTTGCGGGGGCGCTGACAGGGGGCCTCGTCGCTGTGATCCTCCAGCCGGATGTTGTGCGCGCCTTCGTCGGAGACACCGACCTGGGCACCTTCTGGGTCATGCTGACCGGCGTCTGGGATGCGATGGCCAACGGGTTCGTGGCCGACACCGGATCGGAGTCACTTGACGAGCTGCTCTCCGGAGGCGGCATGTCGAGCATGCTGAACACGATCTGGTTGATCATGACCGCGCTCGCCTTCGGCGGGATCATGAACCACTGCGGATTCCTGTCCAAGCTGATCGAGCCGCTCCGGCGCCGCGCGAAGTCCGACGGCGGGCTCATGGGGGCCACCGGCACCACGGCGATCGGCATCAACGTGGTTGCCGCCGACCAGTACCTCTCGATCGTGCTGACGGGAAACGTCTACAAGCATGAGTTCGAGGAGCGGGGCATTGCCCCCCAGAGCCTGTCGCGACAGGTCGAGGACACCGCCACGGTCACCAGCCCGCTCATCCCCTGGAACAGCTGCGGCGCATACGCGGCGGGAGTCCTCGGCGTGGCGACGGTGGCCTACTTCCCGTTCGCCTTCTTCAACCTGATCAACCCGGTGATCTCCTTCGTCTATGCGGCTCTGGGGAGGAACATCGCGCGCGTCGAGGCGCATGCGCACTTCCCGGATGCACCCCACGACGCCGACTTCTACGGTGTGGCGGGACAGCATGCAGACGAGTCCCCGGCGTCGGGCCTGGACTGAGCCGGGTCGCGCTGAGCGGCCGTTGTCGGTAGCCGCATGGCAGGCTTGCCGCCGTGTCAGACGGCAAGCAGCCAACGCGCGGAAGCCGATCCGTGATCGGCGAGCGCGCCCCCGAGCCCCCGGAGGCTGCGCCGGCGCGACAGATCCAGCACCCGGCGATGGCCTGGGGGCCGGTCGGTGTCGTTGCCGCGGTCGTTGCGGTGCTGGTCGTCGCCACCTCCGGGGCCTACGGCTACCACCGTGACGAGCTCTACTTCCGCCTCCTCGGCCGGCAGCCGGAGTGGGGCTATGTGGACCAACCACCGGCAACGCCGCTCCTGGCGCGCTTCACGATGGAGGTGTTCGGCGACCACCTGTGGGCATTGCGGCTCCCGGGCGCCCTGGTGCTCGCAGCCACAGCCATCCTGACCGCACTGCTCGCACGCGAGCTGGCTGGTGGTCGGGGGGCGCAGGTCCTTGCCGCCGCGTCCACCGCCACCCTCTTCCCGCTTGTTTTCGGCCATCTGCTCGTGACGTCGACGCTGGACCTGGTGCTGACAGCGGCGGTCCTGCTGGCGGTCGTTCGGGCTCTGATGCGCGACGCCCGGTGGTGGCTCGCGGTGGGGTTGCTGGTCGGTCTCACCCTCTACAACAAGCACCTCATCGTGCTCACCCTCGTCGCGATCGGCGTCGGGATGCTGATCGTGGGGCCGCGGCGCGAACTCGTGTCGAGGTGGCTGCTCGCCGGAGTCGGCATCGCACTTGTCGTCGGGGCGCCGAACATCGTCTACCAGGTGGCCAACGGGTGGCCGCAGCTGGAGATGGCCGAGGCGATCGAGCGCAACAAGGGCGACGAGTCACGCGTCCTGTTCGTTCCCCTGCAGCTCGCGCTCGTCGGCATCTTCCTGACGCCGGTATGGGTCGCGGGGATCGTGCGCCTGCTCCGTGTGCCGGACCTGAGGCCCGTGCGCGCGCTGGCCGTCGCCTACCCCGTCCTGTGCGTCCTGGTCCTCGTGACCGGCGGCCAGCCGTACTACACGGCGGGACTGGTGCTGGCGCTGTTCGCAGCCGGCGCCACGTCCGTCGTGAGTTGGATGTCAGGTCACACCGGCCGACGTGTCGCCGTCGCCGCGGCGTACGGAACCAGCCTGGTCATCTCGGGGTTGTTCGCCCTGCCCCTGCTGCCCGTCGACGTACTCGCGCGCACCCCCATCGCGGACATCAACCAGGCGACCAGCGACCAGATCGGCTGGCCCACCTACGTTGCCCAGATCGCCGACGTCCATCGTTCGCTGCCACCGGATGAGGCCGCACGCGCGGTGATCCTGACCGCCAACTACGGGGAGGCCGGCGCGCTGGACCGGTTCGGGGATCCGTACGACCTGCCTGAGGTGTTCAGCGGGCACAACGAGCTCTGGTTCCGCGGCCGGCCACCTGAAGGGTCCGATGTGGTCGTGGCGGTCGGGTACTCGCCTGAGTGGCTCGACACCGCCTTCGGCTCGTGTGACGTGGCGGCGCAGCTCGACAACGGCGTCGGCATCCCCAATGAGGAGCAGGGACGCCCGATCCTGGTCTGCCGGGATCCCAACCGGACCTGGGCCGAGCTCTGGCCGGACCTCCAGCACTACGACTGAGCCGACGTGCCGTCCAGCACGGCGCGGCCCGGGCCGCGGGCTCAGCGCGCCTCGGAGACCTCCGGCTCCGGGCCGCCGGACCACGTGAGCGTGTAGCGGCCTGCCGTGCGCACGTTCCCGACGGCGGCCGGGCGGAAGCACGCGACCGCCGCACGGCCCTGGTCGCGCACCGCGGGGTAGACGATGCCGACCGACCCGGCGGCGAGCAGGTCGCCGGCGAGGGCCTGGCTGGTCGCGTAGGAGTCCGGAGACAGGCACGCCCGGGCCCGGCGGTCGCGGGGCCTGCGCAGGTCGTGCATCGGCGCGTGGATGTCGGCCATGTAGTCCTGGTACTCGGTCCGCAGATCCCACCGGTCGATCTCGGCCAGCTCGACGCGCTTGTGGAATGCAACCTCGGCCAGTGCGGTCTCCACATACCGGCCGGCGTACCACGCCCCGCGGTCCGGACCGCTGAACCGCGACCCCTGCGGGTGCGGGTGGCAGAACGCCGCATTGATGATCCGCCAGTGCGGGACCGCGAAGACCAGCTCGTCCTGGTGGATCCCGCCGGGCAGCGCGTCAGCCTGGGCCTGGAGCCGTGCGTTCGTCGCGGCCATGAGGGCAACCAGATCGGGGATGTCGCCCTCCGCATCGGCGAGCGAAGCCAGGATCGGCTCGTCGGTGTCGGCGTACACGGCGGGGATGAGGCGGTGGGTGTCGTCCCAGCGCACGTCGCTGACCGGCGGCCACTCCCGACGCGCCGCGCTCACGCTCCGCCGCGCCGGGAGTCGACGAGTGCCCGGATGCGTTCCAGGGCCGGGATGCCCCCGCGCAGCATCACGTCCAGGGGGGTCGCACCGTTGAACAGCGTGTTGGTGTTGGGCAGGTGCACCCAGTCGTCGGCGAGCTCGTCACCGTAGAGCACGTGCAGCGCGGTGTAGATCCCCAGCAGGTAGGACGCGCGGGTCAGCCGATCGACGCCCAAGGTCCTCGGCGGCGACTTGGCCCATGCGTGCCACGTGCTGGGGGAGACCTCGCCGAGCAGCGAGCAGACCTGCGGCACGGTCAGGTCCCAGGCCTCGGCCAGCCGCGCCATGCCCCGTGCTGCGGCTGGAGTGAGCCGGGCCTGCTCGGAGGGGTCGCGCAGGTCGACCCACGGCTGCGTCTCGAACCGGCTCGCCGGGTACCGCACCGATGCTGCCACTGCCGTCATGGTTGCCTCCCTCGCCTGACGCTGGTCCCACCAACTGGAACTACAACTCTGCAGCTGACTGAACCGCGGCTGACTGAACCGCGGCTGACTGAACTCAGCCGAACCAACTGCAACTCCACTTCTGGAGTCACTATAGCGCAGAATCGGAGCCTTGTGCAGGGTGGTGCCATGCCCCCCGAGTGGCGTTCCGGGCGGCTCAGGGCTCAGATCGGCGTGCCGCCGGTCGAGCCCACCAACCACTCACGGAACTCCGGGCCGGCCAGGCGCTGAGCCTCGGCCCGGGCGGCGGCCACCCGTGACGGCATGTCCAGGCGTTCCGTGGGCTCCTCGTTCCCGGGCGTGGACACGAACCGCTCGATCGCCGCCAGCCCCGAGTCCGCGCGGGCGCTGGCCGCTGCCTGCTTGGTGTCAAGCCGCTCTGCGTACCAGTCGGAGGCCAGCACCGCCGCTCGGGTGAACATCTCCCGGAACT
The DNA here is from genome assembly GCA_963753075.1 of uncultured Actinomycetes bacterium. GTDB lineage: Bacteria > Actinomycetota > Actinomycetes > S36-B12 > CAIYMF01 > Prado023. The sequence continues at coordinate 1,341,549 of CAVWAR010000017.1, read as the reverse complement.
CCGGCGAATGCAGGGTCCAACCCTCCTCGGTGGCGCCGTAGGCCATGACCTCCAGCAACGCCCGCAGCGGCGGGATCGCCATCGAGACCGTCTCGTCGTCGAAGTAGGCGCGCGCCACCCGCTCGTGCGTCGTGACGATGGTGGCCATGGACTCGGCGAACACTGCAGGATCCTGCAGTTCGGGGCGAAGCATCTCCGGGGTCAGGACCGCGTGTGGATGCAGGAAGATTCGCCCGAGGTACTTCGTGGCGAATGTCTGGGTGATCCGGTAGCCGAGCCTGCTGGCCGCGACCAGCGCGCCGTCGTGCTCGAAGTCGGACAGCTTCTCGAGGGAGCCCTCGGCGATGAGCGCCTCGGCGGCGCGCTCCTCAGGTGACATCCGGGAGAACAGCTCCGGGATGAGCATCGAGATGTCGTGGTTCACCCGCACCTGCGGCCCGACGTAGCCGGCGGCTGACAGCCAGCCGTCGTAGCCGGTCAGGGCGTAGGACAGCAGCGAAGCATTCAGGTCGACGATGGCGGGCATCGCGTTGAACGGGCCCTTGGTCAGGGCCCCCTCGGAACCGGCCCCCGTGGTCGAGGGCGACTTGCCGGTCATCGACGAGATGAACTCCATGAACAGCTCCGGGAGCTCCATGTAGTGCAGCGGGTTGTACGGGCACAGCGGGGGGATGGCACCCTCCGGCGGGTTGTTGCGCCGGCCGGCGGCCACGACGTCTACCGGGAGGACCAGCGGATCGCGAGTGCTGATCCGGCGGACGAGCCGGGAGGAGAGGTCCGCGACCGCAGTGGCTGCTGCGTTGGTCCGGTCCGGGCGCTGCTGCAGGTAGCGGGGGTTCTTCGACGGCTTGCCGTCGACGATCCGCGGGTTGGCCGAGCTCACGAAGAACTCGGGGCCCTCGCCGTCGGGGGTATCGGCGATGCCGCTGATCATCTCGGCCATCGGGGCGCTGAATGCGCTGAACGCCACGGCGTCGTCGCACATGGCAATGGCATCGTCGCGGGTCAGCGGCGCGAAGTTGGACAGGAACGTCCCGGGCGTGGAGATGTCCAGCTCGGCCTGCTTGTCGTAGCCCCGGTGGATGGCGTCGTCGGGGCGCTGGAAAAGAAGGTTCTCGCAGTTCTCGACCAGCTTGTAGGAGCGGTTCGGGTCCAGGTCGAGGTCCTCGCCGGACACCACCGTCGAGGCGGTGATGTCGTCCTGGGTCTGCACCTTGACCGCTGGCGAGAAGTCGTGGCGAAGCCCGAAGAGCCGCCAGGAGCCATCGGTGTTGAAGCCCACGCGCAGCATGTTGACCGTGAGCTTGGCCCCGTCGAGCCGCAGGGCATTGCCCTGACGGCCGTTGATGATCACCACACTGAAATGGTTGCGCCAGTCGTCGCCCCACTCGGGCCGGTAGGAGCGCTTGACCATGAAGACCAGCTCGGTGATGTGCGGCGGGATCCGGTCGAGCCACGCGTTGTACTCCGTGCTGTAGCCGGCCTGCGGGGTCAGCAGCTTGATGACGGATCCGATCGACCGGTCCTCGGACAGGATCGGTCGGTGGTCCACGTTGTTCCGGGCGGGGTCCCCGTACCGCCTGGAGTAGTCGCGGTCGAGGATCGCTGCGACCTTGTCCATGTCGTCCTCGAAGTCGGCGACGAAGGCGGAGCCGTAGATGAACGCATCGGTGATGGCCTTGGAGATCTCCGACTTGCCGCCGCCCGAGACGGTGGCTGGCTTGTGGCAGGACGTCGAGCTGGGCACTGTTCCCACGAGGTTCCAGGCCGTCCGGTCATAGGCCTGCTGGGCCAATGCGACCCGGTAGCCGTTGGGGCCCAGGTACGTCTTGTCCGCACGTAGCGGGATGGTGCGGCGCGGCCCGTCCCCAGTGGGCCAGGACACCGTCATCGTGCGCAGTGAGTAGGTCGGGTTGGCTGGGACGAGCACGATGTGCGGCTGGTCGAGGTCCAGGGCGTGCCCCTCCGGCTGGGGCGCGAAGCGCTCCGGATCCCGGGCCAGGACGTCGGCAAGGGAGTAGTCCCCACCGGCTGAGGTCTCGGTGTGCTCCTGGCCCAGGTTGTAGCTGGCGAAGACCAGCGCGCCACCGGCGTGCTCCTCCTCGGCGTTTCCGAAGAGGTTCGCCGAGTAGGAGATCTGGGTCTTGACCTCCTTCTTGCAGTAGCCGAAGTAGTTGTCGGCGATGACGGTCACGATCACGCCACGGGTGTCGCGAGCACAGATCTTGAAGGCCTGCCCGTTGTTGTAGAGGTCGTCCTCGTGCTCCCAGCAGACCCCATCACGGCGCTGCCGGTCGGTGGCCTCGGAGATGTGGGGCAGGCCGAGCTCCTTCTTGGTCACGCGGGTCAGGTGCGGGGCGAGCACGACGCAGCCCGTATGGCCGGTCCAGGTCCCCGGGGCAAGCGAGGCGTCGTTCTCCGGCAAGTAGGGGTCGCCCCCGTTGCCGAAGATCCCCTCCACGAAGTCGAGGTTGGCAACCAGCCCGCCGGGCACGATGAACCGGGTCTCCATCCGCTTCTCGCGCACCTTCCCGGGCACCTCGGGAGCCACGAGCGGGCGCATCAGCAGCGATACGAAGCACGCTGCCGGTTCCTGCTGGTTGGCCGTGTAGGGCAGCACCATGTCCACCTCGGGCGGCTCGAACGCCAGCGACATCAGCCTGGCGAACGCCACCTTCGGGACCGCGATCTTGTCATCTGGGATGGGCAGACCGCCCTCGGCGATGTGGAACACACCGGCAGTGGTTCGGCGGTCGTTGGCCGGGTTGTGCAGCACGCCGTTGACGAGCCGGTAGCTGGCCAGCAGCGGTGAGCTGAAGTGGTCACCGTCGAACGGGAGGGACAGGTCGCGCGCGAAGCCCGCCTCATCGAGCACAAACGTCCGTTTCGGCAGCTGGGGCACCTCGCCCACATCGGCCAGGTAGTCGTCGAGGAAGTCCTGGATCCGCCCGTCCGCAGCGCACAGCCGGTCAGCGAGCCGTCGGCTCAGCTCGCGCTGGCGGGCGATGATCGGCCCGGCGAGCTGGGCGGACTCGGTCTGCTCGAAGCCCTCGGGCAGGGGCAGCCCGAGCTGGGCGAGGCGAAGGTTGATGGCAGCGTTCTGTCTGGTCGGCACACCCGATTGTCCCGCCTGCGGTGTGCCTGTGGCAACGGCACGGAGTGGCAATCAGCCGCTGTCATCCAGCGGGGCCGACAGCCCGCGTGGGCGAGCCAACTCACTGTCTGGTGCATCCGACCTGCAGAGCGCCCTCGTCGTCGCGCAGCTCCAGCCGATCGCGGTCGAGCGTGAACTGCGTGTCGTTCTCCAGTGCCGCCGGGTAGTTGCACTCCTGCTCGCCCACCCCCGGGTGCGCAGGTGACCGGCGCAGCCGAGCGGGAGGGAATGCGCTGTGATCGGAGTAGGTTGAGCAGCCATGACCTCCCCGAGCCCGAGTGCCGCGCCAGTTCCTGCCGTCGTGGCCCCACACCGGTGGCAGGCGCTCGCCGCGTTGGTCGTGAGCCTGCTGGTCGTCGTGCTGGACAACACGGTGCTGAACGTTGCGCTGAAGACGATCCAGCAGGACCTCGGTGCCACCCAGAGCCAGTTGATCTGGGCGATCAACTCCTACTCGCTGGTGTTCGCAGCGCTGCTGTTCACCTGGGGCGTCCTCGGCGACCGGTACGGACGTCGCAAGGTGCTGATCATCGGTCTGGTGCTGTTCGCCGCCGCCTCACTGCTCAGCGCGTTCGCCAGCTCTCCGGAGCAGTTGATCATCGCCCGGGCCCTCATGGGCATCGGCGGGGCGTCGGTGCTGCCGGTGACCCTGTCGATCATCACCGTGATCTTCCCGCCCGAGGAGCGTGGGCGAGCCATCGGGATCTGGGCTGCCGCCGTGGGTGGGGCGGTGGCCCTCGGCCCGCTGCTCGGGGGCTTCCTGCTGGAGCACTTCTGGTGGGGCTCGGTGTTCCTGATCAACGTGCCGATCGTCGCGGTGGGGATCGTCGGCATCCTGCGCAACGTCCCGGAGTCGCGCAACCCGCATCCGGGCAAGCTCGACCCGGTCGGGCTGGTGCTGTCCGTCGTCGGCCTGCTGGCCCTTGTCTACGGCATCCAGGAGGCCGGGTGGAGCGAGTCGTCCACGTACGCGTGGATCGGCCTGGGTGTCGCGGTTCTGGCGGCGTTCCTCGTCTGGGAGTCGCGGACCGCGAATCCCTCGATGGACCTGAGCCTGTTCCGCATCCGGTCCTTCTCCGTGCCTCTGGCCGCCACATCGCTGACCTTCGCCGCGCTCAGCGGGTCCCTGATCTTTCTGGCGTTCTACTACCAGGTCGTGCGCGGGTGGTCGCCGCTGCAGTCCGGGGCGCTGACCGTCCCATTCGCCATCGGCCAGCTCCTGGCCGCTCCCCGCAGTGGGAAGATGGTGGCCCGCTTCGGTGCCCGGCGAGTCATCCCGTTCGGCCTGGTCATGGCCTCGCTCGGCATGTTCGGCTTCACCCAGCTGACGTTGAGCACGCCCGTGTGGGCACTTGTGCTCATCCCGTTCGTGTTCGGCTTCGGGATGGGCAATGTGATCGCCCCGTCGACGACGCGGATGACGCTGGCCACCCCACCCCAGCGCTCCGGCTCCGGGTCGGCGGTGCAGAACACTGTTCGCCAGGTGGGCGCGACCCTCGGGGTCGCGGTCATCTCCTCGGTCGTGGCCACCTCGTACTCCGGCTCCATGTCCGACGCACTGGAGGGCAGCCCGCTGCCGGCGGACCTGCAGGCGGTGGCCTCCGACAGCGTGGGTGCCACCTACGAGGTCGCCGCCCAGCTGCAGGCCTCCGGGCAGGTCACCGCTGACCAGGCGGAGGTGCTGCGCTCGGCCGGCGATGCCGCGTTCCTGCCCGCCTTCCACACCGCCGCCTACCTGGGTCTGGGACTGCTGCTGATCGCGCTGCTCATCATCCTGATCTGGCTGCCGGCGCAGGCCGAGGCCGTCGCGTGGAAGGCTGGCGGCACCTCGGTGCTCCCCGATGGCGTGCCCGACGGACGGGCCGAGGGCGAGCCGGCCGTCGATCCGTACCTCCTCGAGGGAGACCTCGACGCTGCTCACCAGGTGCACGTCGTCGAGGAGGACCCGTCCCACCTGAGCCACGTCGATGCGGCCCCCCTGGAGCACCCGCTGGGCGAGGAACCTCCCACGCGCTCCTGATGTGGGCTCGTACGGGCCCTGGGCAATGTGGGGCCACTCTCGGCACCTGCGCGGGCGTCCGTTCGCCCGTGCTGCAGGTCCGGGAGCCGTCCTGACCCGCGCGGGTGTCGTCGGTAGGGTCCAACGACGGGTGCGACCGGCGTGATGCTCGGGACGCATGCCCCTCGATCCGGGACCTTTGCCCAACTGGACGGCGCGTCGCCGGGACTACTTTGGCGGGCGTCGGTGCCTGTCCGACCGGCACCTCGATCGAAGGGGTAGTCCCCGATGGTGAAGTCCAAGGGCCTTGCGGCTCGTGGGGTGGGCGCACTGGTCGCCGCCCTGGCACTGGCTGGTTGTGCCACGTCCGGAGCCGAGGGGGAGGCCGGAACCGGGGGTGGTGAAGCGAGCCTGGTCCTGCCGGATCTGTCCACTGTGACGGTCGTGGGAGGTGGATCCGGCCGCACGCTGCTTCTGTTCGGGCTGCTGGTCTGCGCCCTCGGGCTCGGCTTCGGGGCTGTCATCTTCCAGAGGCTGCGCGTCATGGAGGTCCATCCCTCGATGCGCGAGATCTCCGAGCTGATCTACTCCACCTGCCAGGCCTACCTGCTCAAGCAGGGACGATTCCTGCTGATGCTGTGGGCATTCATCGCCGCTGTCATCGTCGTGTACTACGGGGTGCTCGTCGGGTTCACGTGGCAGCGGGTGGCGATCATCCTCGGCTTCAGCCTGCTCGGCATGGGTGGCTCCTACGCGGTGGCGTGGTTCGGCATCCGGGTCAACACCTACGCGAACTCACGCACCGCCTTCGCCGCGCTGCGCGGCAAGCCGCTGCCGGTGCACCGCATCCCGCTGATGTCCGGCATGTCGATCGGCATGGTGCTGATCAGCCTCGAGCTGCTGATGATGCTGGTCATCCTGATCTTCCTGCCCGCTGAGATCGCCGGTGCCTGCTTCATCGGGTTCGCGATCGGGGAGTCGCTGGGTGCGGCCGCACTGCGGATCGCCGGTGGCATCTTCACGAAGATCGCCGACATCGGCGCGGACCTGATGAAGATCGCCTTCAAGATCAAGGAGGACGACGCGCGCAACCCGGGCGTGATCGCCGACTGCACCGGTGACAACGCGGGCGACTCGGTCGGACCGAGCGCAGACGGCTTCGAGACCTATGGCGTCACCGGCGTCGCCCTGATCACCTTCATCCTGCTCGCGGTTCCCGACCCGGGCGTCCAGGCGACCCTGCTGGTGTGGCTGTTCGTGGTCCGCGCGGTGCTGGTCATCGCCTCGGCCGTGTCCTACCTGCTCAACGATGCGTGGGTCCGCAGCCGATACGCAGATGTTGATCGGATGAACTTCGAGACGCCGCTGAGCTCGCTGGTCTGGGTCACCTCCCTGATCAGCATCGGTGCCACCTACGTCACGACCTACTTCGTCCTGGGCGTCGGCGCGACCGGCGACCTGTGGTGGAAGTTGGCCTCCATCGTCTCGCTGGGGACCCTGGCCGGAGCCGTGATCCCCGAGGTGGTCAAGATCTTCACCTCCACGAACAGCAAGCACGTCAAGGAGGTCGTGAAGAGCTCGCGCGAGGGAGGTGCCTCGCTGAACATCCTCTCCGGGCTGGTAGCAGGAAACTTCTCGGCCTACTGGCTGGGCATGACGATCGTCGCCCTGATGGGCGGGGCGTACCTGATCAGCGACCTGGGCCTGGACGCCATCATGATCGCCCCGGCGGTCTTCGCCTTCGGACTGCTCGCGTTCGGCTTCCTGGGAATGGGCCCGGTCACGATCGCGGTTGACTCCTACGGTCCGGTCACCGACAACGCGCAGAGCGTCTTCGAGCTGTCGATGATCGAGGACATCCCGAGCATCGACAACGAGCTCCGCGCGGACTACGGATTCGAGCCGCACTGGGACACGGCCAAGCAGATGCTCGAGGAGAACGACGGCGCTGGGAACACCTTCAAGGCCACCGCGAAGCCTGTCCTGATCGGCACCGCGGTTGTCGGCGCCACCACGATGATCTTCTCCATCATCATGACCCTGACCGACGGCCTGACCGAGGGCATGGAGAACCTGTCCCTGCTCTACCCGCCGTTCCTGCTCGGCCTGATCGCCGGGGGCGCAATCATCTACTGGTTCACCGGTGCATCGATCCAGGCGGTCACGACCGGGGCCTACCGGGCCGTGGAGTTCATCAAGGGCTCGATCCGCCTGGAAGGCGTCACGAGGGCCAGCGAGGCGGACTCCCGCCGCGTGGTCGAGATCTGCACGCAGTACGCGCAGCAGGGCATGATCAACATGTTCCTCGGGGTCTTCTTCGTCACGTTGGCCTTCGCCTTCCTCGAGCCGTACCTGTTCATCGGGTACCTGATCTCGATCGCGGCCTTCGGGCTCTACCAGGCGCTGTTCATGGCCAATGCGGGTGGCGCCTGGGACAACGCGAAGAAGATCGTGGAGATCGACCTGCACGCCAAGGGCACCGCGCTGCACGACGCCACGATCGTCGGCGACACCGTTGGTGACCCGTACAAGGACACCTCGTCGGTGGCGCTGAACCCGGTGATCAAGTTCACGACGCTGTTCGGCCTGCTGGCCGTCGAGCTCGCGGTCAGCCTCGAGGCTCAGGGGCGCGGGTCGCTCGTCCTTGCCCTGGCGGCAGTGTTCTTCGCGGTCTCGGTGTTCTTCGTGCTGCGCTCCTTCTACGGGATGCGCATCGAGGTTCCGCTGGTGGACGACGAGGAGTACCCGGAGGAGCCCGATGGCCCCGCCAACTTCGGCGGCGGCGGATCCCGCCCCGAGGATGAGTTCGCATACGAGGGAGCAGGTGGGGTCAAGTGAACATCGCCATCAAGTACGCCGCAGCGATCGTTGATGCCGAGGGCCACGTCGCGGGTCACGATGCCGGTGCCACGCTGGTCCGGCGCCTGCTCCGGGTATTCCCCGGTGCGCGCCTCATCGGGCCCGGCCCCAAGCAGGGCGCAGGGTTCGACGTCATCCCCCTGCAGTTCATCGACGGCGCCAACACCCTGGTGATCAACATGGACGTCCTGGACTCCGTGGCCATCTGGCAGGCGCTCGAGGAGAACTGCGACGAGCCGCAGTTGATGAACTTCGTCTGGTTCAACACGGCCAAGTTCAGCAGCCGCGTCCAGCGCGCCGCCCTGGGCCTGTCCTGCGGATTGTTCCCGACGTTCGCCAACTCCGAGCGCACCGCATCCGAGGTCCGCGAGATCGTCTCGGGCTGGACGATCAAGTCCATCTGGGAGGACGCCCAGATCGGCTGGGTCAACCTCGGTATCAGGCTCGAGCACGTCCAGCCGCGCAAGGAGGCCGCCGTCCCTGTGGTGCTCTACCCCGCGATCTACCTCTCGGAGCGCAAGCAGCCGCAGATGTTCCTCGACACGGTCGAGAGGGTCCAGAAGCGCACCCCCATCACTGTGGAGGCCCGGTTGCACGAGTCGCACCTGATCAGCGAGCGTGCGATGCGCCTGTCGCGCAAGGACTGGGCATGGGTCGGTCCGCTGACCGCCACCCGAGAGGACTACTGGCACGCGCTGGCCCGGACCACGGCATTCCTGGCCACCGCCCGCGACGAGTCCTATGGGCTGGAGTACGTCGAGGCGCTCGTCGCCGGCGCGGTGGGTGTGTTCCCGGACCGGCCGTGGGCGCGGGCGATCCTGCCCGAGAAGTACCCGTTCTTCTACTCAACCCCGGACGAGGCCGAGGAGATGCTCTACCGGGCCGTCACGGACACCGACGCCTGCAGGCAGGAGCTGGACGAGTGCGCAGATGGCGACTTCGTCCAGTGGCTGGGTACGCGGCACGACGATGACCAGTTCGACCGCGCGATCGTGGCACGTGTGCACGAGTGGTTCGGGGGCTGAGCCATTTCGGGGTCTGAGCCACGGGGTCGGAGCCACGGGGTCTGAGCCACGGGGTCTGAGCCATTGGGCCAGGCCCCCCGGCGGTGGCGCCGGTCGCGGGCGGCGCGCTTCAGCGAGGCGGGCTGGGGGAGGCACGCTTCCACGGATTCCGATAGGGACGTCGGCTGGTCCCGCGGCCAGAGTGTCGAGCCAATCAGCCGTGCGCTCGGTCTGGCGGTGTAGTCGACCCCGGAACGGGTGGGCTCTGGTGCCCGGCTGTCCACAGATTGGCCTTGGCACGTTCCATTGTCAGTGGGCCGAGATAGGCTTCGAACAGATGTACGAGTATGGGGGGAGTCGAGATGGGGGTCTTGGGGGTGGACGGCCCGCCGGCGGTCGTCGACGTGCGGGCGAGGGCGGCAGCGCCCGTGGCGTCATCCGAGGTGGCCGCGGTCTGGGCCGATCTGTCCGCGATCTCCGTGGGTGCGGCACCCGCGATGGGTCTGGCAGCTGGCGAGCGGCCAGAGGCGGACGTGGAGGTGATGTGCTCCGCGGTGGCTGTCGCGGAGTACGAGTTGGCGCGGCGGATGGCCGCGGCGGCCCGATCCGGCAGCCTGCCGCTGGTCGGTGACGGCGCGATGCTGTTGGCCCGCGGCTGGTCGTCGGGGTGGGCGCGGCGCCTGGCTCGAGCGGGAGCCTTCTCCAGCGTGCAACCTGCCCTGGGCGACGCTTGGGCAGCAGGTGTGATCACCAGCGAGCACGTGCACGCCCTCGCCCGCCGGGCCGACGCGCTCTCCGAGGCGGAGATGGCTGCCGTCATCGCGGAGCTGACCCCGCTGTGGGGGCAGTTGTCGCCACAGGCGGTCGGGGCCTTCGTTGCTCGGGTGATCCGCGTGCTGCACCCACCTGCCGATCCTGACCCGGACGAATCGGCAGCCTACGAGTCAAGGTCCCTGTCGTTCGCCCTCTCCTCGGATTCAGTGCTGCTCTCCGGCTGCTTGCCCCGAGTTGAGGGTGAGGCGGTGATTGCCGCCATCGATGCGTGTGCCGAGCGGCTGCGCAGTGAGGCAGACCACGTTCCGCCGTCAGCGCGGCGGGCCGACGGCCTGGTGGCCCTGGTCAGTGCGGCGCATGCGTCCGGGTCGGTCCCCACGCGCGGTGGGCTGCCTGTGTCAGTCTCGGTCGCCGTGGACACGACGGCCTTGGGAGACCAGACGTGGACGACCTCCCGTGGCCACACCCTGACCGCCGCAGAGGAGCGGTTCGCGGGGTGCGATGCGCAGCTCACTCCGATCCTGGTCGAGTCCGGTGAATGCCCGGACACGGTGGAGGAGTTGCTCCACGCTGCCCGGTCGTCTGTGCTGGTGCCCACGACGGCCGCATCGACACGCATCACGGCGCTGGCGGCTGCTCTGCTCGGGACCCGTCTGCCCTTGGCGGTCGGGCGCACTGCCCGGATCGCCACCCCGGCCCAACGCCGCGCGCTGGCGGCGCGCGACCGCGGCTGCATCATTCCCGGCTGCGGAATCCCTGCCGAGGCCTGCCAGACCCACCACGTGGTTGAGTGGGCAGCCGACGGCAACACGGATGTGCCCAACTTGGTCCTGTTGTGTTGGGCTCATCATCGCCAGGTCGACCTGCGGATGTGGACCATCGCTCCCACCACGGGTGAAGCGGTTGCCGATCCCCAGCCCGGAGCGCCGCCGGGCACGCCCTGGCCGGGCAACAACGGATCTCCCTGGATCGTCACACGCACTCCACGAACCCGCTGGCGGCTGTGAGACTCAGGCAGGGCTGGATCTGCCGGTGTAGGCCACTCCAAGCCTGAACACGGCCCACAGCACTCCGGTTACTGCGGTGGCGATCAATGCCCACCCGAAATCGGGCTGGAACAGCCTGATCGTGGCGATCGGCGCGCCCCCCAGGCTCGGCACGAGGCTGAAGATGGCCCACGCCGCGACAAGCGTGGTGAGCAGTGGGAACCACAGGCTGAACAGGCCGGAAGCGCCCGACTTCACCTTGGCGCGAATTCCGACGCGGTGACGCCACGCCCAGATCATGCTGAGCAGGTAGACGATCGGCAGGGCGACGAGGCCGATGAACAGGACCTTCTGCCAGATTCGCGAGCCCTCGCCGGCGTAGTCCAGGCCCAGCGCCCGGGCAGTGACGCCGTTGCGCAGCTGGGCCGTTTCTCCGAAGCCGATTCCGCTACCGCCGTTGACCAGGACCACAACCCCGTCCTGATCGGCGGGAAGCATCGTCGCGAGAGTCTCGACACCGGGAGTCGATCCGGAATGCCACACAGTTCGGTTGCCCGAATCGATGAACCAGCCAAGGCCGTAGAAGGGCGATGCTGCGCTGGCCGGGCGCATCATCTGCGCCTTCGCCCCGGCGCTGAGCACGTCATCCTCGCCATTCATCATCATCTGCAGGTACAGCGCCAGGTCGCTGGCGCTGGCGATGATCCCGCCTTGCGGAGCTGTGGCGAGGTCCGTCGTGTTCTCGGACAGCGGTCGTTTGGTGCCGAACCACGGCCGGTGCCCGGTGGCCATGTCCTCGTGGATCTCGCCGTCGGCGACGAAGCTGTGCTCCATGCCGACCGGGTCCAGGATGTTGGTGGTCACGTAGGTCTGGTAGTCCTGTGCGCTGACGACTTCGATCAGCCGACCGAGGATCTGGTAGTTGGTGTTCGAGTACTCCCACCGTTCGTCGGGCGCGTAGGCCGGGGTCACGTCGGCAAGCCCGTCGACCGAGCCCGCAAGCGCATCCTCGCCGCTGGGGGTGGCCGTGTGCGAGGTGTTCCCCTGCAGGGTGGAGAAGCCGCTCGTGTGGCTGAGCAGCTGCCGGATCGTGACGGCGCCAGCGGGTTTGCCCGCGAAACCGTCCAGATACTGCGAAACCTCGGCGTCCAGGTCGATCCTGCCGGCCTCGACCAGCTGCATCACGGCCAGCGCTGTGAAGCTCTTGGAGATCGAGCCGGCCACGAAAGGCGTGTCCGGCGTGACCGCCGTGTCGCCCCCACTTCGGACGACCCCGCGCGCGCCGACCGACGTGATCTCGCCCTCGGTCACGACGGCGTAGGCCAGGCCCGGCACGCCCGAAGCAGGCATCTGCTCATCGATGACGTCTTCGATCGATCCGTCAGGAACGCTTGCAGGCACAACGGCGCTGAGGCCAATTGCCAGGACAGCGAGGAATCGCAGCACAGAGTCTCGTCCTTGGGCTGATACGTGTTCAGGGGGTGGCGGATTCTATCCCGCCCGGCGAGGTCGTGGAGTTGGGCCGGAGCCTGACGCCCCACAGCTGCGACCCCGGAGGCCCGGCGCTTCTGTTGAAGATCGTGGATGGCGCCATCGTCATCGTCACGTCGAAGCCGTGACCCGCGGATCAGGTGCAGCCTGCCGGCGCCTCAACAAGCCCCGCGCGAGGAGGAGCGCGAGCGCGGCGAATCCCAGGTGCAGCAGTGACCAGACCGCCAGCACCTGTGGGAGCCGGTCGTTGAGGGCCGCGTCACTGTTCACGAAGACCATCAGGACCAGGAACGGCGACAGCCAGGTCCCGAGGACGAAACCGACGAAGCCGCCGTACCAACAGCTCCAGACGTCTCCGGGACGGCGGTCAGGCTCGCGCACGTACGCGTGGGAGACGAGGTATCCGGACCCGACCGAGATCGCCCCGATCACCACGACGGCGACACCGCCGAGCCCCGGGGTGCTGACCGAGCCGATGCTGCCGGTCGACGCCGACCAGAGAATGCCTGCTGTCGGGAGAATCCCGACGACGAAGGTGACGATGCCGGCGAGGATGCCCTGACGCCGGGCGGACCTGGTGTCGACGCTCATGGTTGCCTCCCCTGCATGTCAAGGGTCACCTCGTCGAAGGCTGTCCCCGTGACGTCGATGGCCTGCACCGTCATCAGGCCTGCTTCGATCTGCACGAGCATGAACTGCAGCACCTTCTCCGACACCGCGGTGAACTCGCTGGTGCCGATGTCGCTCAGCTTGGCGCCGGCACCGGTCACCACGTAGGTCACGCCATCCTGCGGATGGGTCCGCTCGTACATGTGGTCGTGACCGGTGAGGACCAGCTGCACGCCGTGCTCGACGAACAGCGGATGCACGATGTCGCGGATCTCGGTGTACGAGCCGCGCTTCGGGCTGGAGGAGTAGGGGGCGTGGTGCATCACCGCCACCTTCCAGCGTGCCTCGGAATCAGCCAGCGCCTGCTCCAGCCACGCCCGCTGCTCCCCGCTGCGCTCGCCGGTCATGAGCGGGGTGGCAGTGTCGAGGAAGAAGAAGTCGATGGGGCCGTAGGGAACCACGCGATAGGTGGTGTCATACCCGAACTGCGCCAGTCTCTCGGCGATCCACCGCTCGACGTCGTCGCTCGCCTCCTCCTCCAGCTCGTGGTTGCCGATCGCGACCTGGAACAGCACGTTGGCGTCCAGCAAGGGCTTGTACGGCTCCTCCCACACGTCGGGCCAGCGGTCCACGATGCTCCCGTAGTAGGAGACGTCCCCCACGTGGGCAACGAACCCGTACGGAGTCTCCTGGTAGGTGTCAACCATCGCCTGCGCGACGTCCATCTGGTTGCGTCCCCCGGTGCCGGTATCACCGACCGCGGCGAACGTCACCGATTCGTCGGTGACCTCCCATGCGTCGGCTTCGAGAACGTCGGTGGGTGGTGTCCCGGGGAGGAAGTCCTCGGTCCAGCGGACGTACTCCCATGCCCCGAGGAACAGGACCGCCCAGCCGAAACGACGAGCGCGACGGTGCCGCCCGCCAGCTTCACGATCTCTCGCCTGGTGAACCTCGGTGGATTCCGCTGAGCGCCCGCCACCCGGATCAACGCCTGCAACCAGGGTCGTGCGGCCGTGGCGTCGAGCACTGGGACGTCGACGCCACCGAGCATGCACCGCGGAACTTCAGGACGAACCCCCTTCGTCACGCATGACGCTAGTCACGTGCCGGGCCGCGGCAATAGTGCCGAAAGCCCCAGGCCGCGGGGTTCTTCACCCCTGAGGGGGAGCATGGGTGGGCGCCGGTGTTGCGACCATTGGCCCTACCCGGCTGTGAGGCACCGGAGGCACGATGGGCGTGAGTGGAGGCGACTGCTAGGAGGGTGGGTGAGCAGGACAGGGCCCGTTCAGGATGCTGGCCTCGCGGGTGGCACCACGCGTGGTCGGAGTGCGACATGGCTGCAGTGGGTGGCCCGCGTCTGGGCGGAGTTCGCGATCGTCGGGTACCTGCTGTGGCAGGCGACGACACCTGCGCCGGTCGAGGGTGAGGGTGACTACTGGGAGCGGCTGGTAGCCCTGGGGGTGGTGGCGATCATCGTCATCGGGCACCTGCTCAGTTGGCGCTGGGAGATCCAGGGGGCCACGATCATGGCCGTCGGCGGGGCGCTGCTGGCACTGGTCACAGCATTCCGATTCCCGGGAGTGCGCGAGACCGCCATCGTCCTGATCGCCTTCACCGGGCCTGCTGTCATCTACTGGTGGATCTGGCGCCGGGGCCGCTCACGGGCTCAGGTGTGGTCCTTGGCCGCAGTGCTCGCCGCCCTGACCGCGGGCGTTCTGGCTCTGGGACTGCTGGCCCAGGAGTTGGCGTACGGTCCGTTCCACCCGCAGAGTTCCCTGCCCGCACCACCGCTGACCCCGGTGGTGTGGGTGTGGTCCGGTGCGGTCACCGATACCTCGGCGGCCGTGGTCGCCCGGCTGAGCGACGCTCGGGCTCAGGTGCGGCTGGCGGTGGCTGAGGCCGCCGAGCCGGATGATCTGGTGTGGATCGAGCCGGGTCCACGGCCAGCCGACGACCCCGCGACGGTCCGATTCGACGTCGCCGGGCTGACTCCAGGCGTCCGCTACGAGTACGTCGTCGAGGCGGACGGGGTCATGGTCGATGATCGTGCCGGCACCTTCGGCACCATCCCCGCAGGTCCGGTCGACTTCTCGTTCGCGGTCGGATCATGCACGAGACGTGGAAGCAACGGCGTCGTGTTCGACACCATCCGGGCGGAGCAGCCCGATCTGTTCCTGATCACCGGCGACTTCGCCTACGAGGACTTCTGGACCAATGACCGGGCTGCCTTCCGGCAGATGTACCAGACACAGCTGACGACCCCGGCCATGGACGCCCTGGTCCGATCGGTCCCCGTGGCCTACACGTGGGACGATCACGACTACGGGCCCAACGATGCGGACTCCACGTCGAACTCGGCACCGGCAGCACAGGTCGTCTACCGGCAGTCCGTGCCTCACCCCGACCTGCCCGCGGGCACGGGCCCCGAACCCATCTACCAGTCGTTCACCCTTGGTCGGGTGCGATTCATCCTGATGGACTCCCGCTCGAACCGGAGCCCCAGATCGGATCCCGACACCGTCGACAAGACCATGCTGGGCACCCGTCAGCTCCGGTGGCTCACCCAGGAGTTCGCGGCGGCGTCCGCAGCTGGGCAGGTCGTCGTCCTGGTGACCTCCGTGCCCTGGACCGGGCAGGCCACGGCCGGCGCTGACGACTGGAGCGGCTACAGCACGGAGCGCCAGCGTGTTGCGGACCTCATCGCCGAGGCCGGACTCGTCGACCAGTTGCTCATGCTGGCCGGGGACGCACACATGGTGGCCATCGACGATGGCACGAACACCGACTTCGCCACGACACAGTCCGGCGGTTTCCCGCTGATGCATGCGGCCGCGCTGGATCGACCCGGGAGCGTCAAGGGCGGCCCGTACAGCCAGGGCGAGTACCCGGGCTCGGGCCAGTTCGGGCTCGTGACCGTCAAGGACTCGGGCGCTGGGGTCTCGATCGCACTGAGCGGGCGCGACCACACCGGCGCGCACCTGGTCGACTACGGCTTCACCGTGCCCGAACAGGCTCTGGCTCCGCCGGAGTAGGCGTTGCCGTCAGGCAACTCGGCCGTCGGCAACGAGTGCCGCGTCCGCCCTGACCCGGTCGATCATGGTGTCCTGGAGACACCCGAGGAACTCCTTGATATCGGAATCGCCCGGCGCCGGCCTCAGGGTCATCCGCAGGTGGTCCGGCGCGGTCGCACCGACCGGCCGGAGGGATTCGAGCTCCACCTCCTCGGGAAGGTGCACCCGGCAGGAACTCCACAGTGCCTGGCCCACGGCGCTGTCGGGCTGCTGGAGGTTCCGCTTCATCACGACCAGGTCGATCGTCACCGCCCGGGTGGGATCGGGCGGCATCGCCGAGCTCTGCAGCACCTGTGCCGCGGCGAGTACCAGCGCAGCGAGCATGACGACAAGCCCGCCGGCCGCGATCCCACGCCATATGTGGTGCGGGCGAGGGGTTGGCGCTGCTGACCCCACCGGTCGGTCCGGCAGGTTGCCCAAGGGGGTGAGCCCCTCGACCGGCAGCGCCATCGTCGTCAGCCCCCTGGCCAGCTCGTTCTCCGCGACGGGGACGGCCGTGACCCGCGACAGTTGCTCGACCAGGTATGCCACAGCGGACAGGATCACCCCCGCACCGATGAGGATGGGCAGGAAGACGTTGAGCCGGTCAGGGTCGGGCGCCAGCCATGCGAATGGGCCAGCGGACTCCGGCCGGTTCGCGCGCAGGCGGGCAGCCATCGCCATCGTTCGCTCCCTGGCCCGGTCCTCCTCGAGCTGCTTGCCCAACTTGTCGATGCGCCCGAGCACCACGTCGGCGATGAGCACAGCCTCGGCGGCCAGGAAGAAGAGGCCCGCGATGAGCGCCCGGTTCCACTCCCAGCGGATCAGGTAGATGAACACGTAGCTCCCCGCAGCGACCAGGACGACGGCCGACAGCAGACGGCCGAGGCGGCGGGCGAGCGACACCTCGTTCACAGGGCATCACCGTCCCGATCCGTTTCGTCTGCGACCCGCACCTCGCCGGTCGTGCCGTCCACCACGAGGAACGCGCCGACCTCGAAGCGCTCAACCGCCTCGTGCACAGCCACGACCACCGGGAGGTGGAACTCCCTGGCCAGGATCGCCAGGTGGCTCAGCACGCTCCCCGTCTCGGAGACGACTGCGCCCAGCTGGGGCAACCACCCAGCGAGCCGCGGGTCCAGCGTGCGCGTGACCAGGACGGCACCCGGCACCGCTGTGGCCGGATCGTGGACGACGGGACCCAGCGCGCGCCCCTCGGCTGCCCCCCTGCCCCCCGGCCGGTGTGCGCCGGACCTGGCCACCCGGATCGGTTGGCCGGAAGCGGAGAACCGGAAGCAGGACGGCAGCGGGGCGGTGGCATCCAACGTCCTTGTCGCAAGGTCGTCAGGCGCCGGCCAGCCGGACACGACCTCCTCGAGATCCGTCAGCCGCAGGTGGACCAGGCTGGCGGGATCGGGGATGCGGTGGCTGCTCGCCAGGCGGCCGGCCAGCAACGTGGCCGAGCGGGCCGACAGCTCCTGGAGCCACCTCGACCGGAGCCTCAGCGCCTCCCGGGGCGGCAGGGCGGCCACCAGCGAGGTGGTGGCCCCTTGGGCGGCCCCATCCCCTGCCCGCTCCTGCGGGGTCGGCGGCAGTGGGGCGGGCACTCCGATGCGGGGCACGGTCAGGGCAAGACTGACGGGCCAGCGCTGCACGATCTCCTCGTCCGACAGCCCGAGCGCACGCCCGCGACGCACGACCGACATGGCCACCCCGGCGACGGTGAGTCCGCCCCCGGAATCCAACAGCGTCCCGGCCAGCACCTCATGCCCGTGCACGGCGGTCAGGTGCATCCGAGCTCGGTACATGACCTCCAGCAGCTCGGCGTCGCCGAAGTCGCTGAGCGGGCCCAGCTCACCCAGCTCGCCGTCCACGCGCCTGCAGATCTCCTCCGCGAGCCCTGGGAGCACGGCGCGCAACCGGCCGACCCGCCAGGCGCTGGCCGTCTTGCGGACCGGTACCCGAAGGTCAAGCCACCGCCACCGAGACTGTGGCACCGGCGAGGCGCCCAGCAGCTCCAGGTCGCAGGCGACTCGACCGCCGACGGTCACCACCAGCGGCGATGTGTCCACAGTCCTGCGGGGCCAGGCCCCGACCACCAGGAGGGCGGATCTGATGCCGGCACGCAGGGGATCGATCCACAGGTCCTCCTCAAGCGCACGCAGCGGATCCGGAAACGTCTCAGCCACGGGGCCGGGTCCCATCAGTGGACCGGTGAGGCTGTCCGCGCTTCCCACGGCCGTGACCGGGCGGCTCTGCAGCAACCAGAGGGTGTCATCGGCGTCGATGGCCCACTCGACGTCCTGGACGCGGCCGAACTGCTGCGCTGTTCGCGCTGCCAGGCGCGCCAGGCGGGTGCGCGCGCGACGATCCAGCAACCCACGCTCGTCGTCGGGGCCCTCGATGATGCGTCCCCGACGTCCCAACAGGTAGCGCTGCGCCGAGACCGTCCCGCTGACCAGCGCATCGGGCCCGCTGGGCACCACCTCGACAAGGATGTGGCTGCGATCTCCGGTCACCGGATCGAGTCCGAAGAGCACACCTCCAACGGTGGCCTGGACCTGCCGCTGCACCAGGACGGCCATCGGGTCCGGGGCTCCCGTGCCGGTGCGGCGCGAGGACCTCAGGACCTCGCGGACCGCAGCCCCGAACGCATCCCATCCGACCACCCCCAGGCGCGAGTGGAATTGCCCGGCCATCGAGGACGCACCGATGTCCTCGACAGTGGACGAAGACCGCACAACAAGGGCGCCCCCATCCGCACCGAGCCCCTGCCAGGCCTGGCGCAGTGCTGCATCGACCCCCGCGGGGAGCGGCGCTCCGGGCCAGCCGGGCGCACTCGGGTCGAAGGACGCCGTGGTCAGGACGAAGCCCGGGATGACGGGAAGCCCGGCAGCCCTCGCTATGGCCAGATTCGCCGCCTTGGCTCCAGACAGGCCCGCGTCGCAGCACTCGGGATCGGCCAGGTCCAGGACCTGAGGGTCCGCCGGCCCGGTGGGCGGGGGGGCCTGGCTGCGCTCAGGAGGCGGATAGAACGGTCCCCCCGGCGATGCGCTCCCCGGCTCGGACCCGACTGGCGGCACA
Organism: uncultured Actinomycetes bacterium; assembly: GCA_963753075.1. Taxonomy (GTDB): domain Bacteria; phylum Actinomycetota; class Actinomycetes; order S36-B12; family CAIYMF01; genus Prado023. The sequence continues at coordinate 1,322,539 of CAVWAR010000017.1, read as the reverse complement.
GAGGCCGCAGGACCCTCTTGCACACCTCCACTCTATGCCCGGCAACCACGCGTCCGGGCGCTTGATCGGACCGGGTCCGTGCCTGCCGGCCACGAACCGAAGCGGAGGGTTCCGGCCGGGACCGCTTCCGGAGTAGCCCCACCGCCTTCACCGACGGCATAACCCTTTCGGGCGTGACGCGGGTTCGTGTCAGCGAGCAGGTGCCCCGACCGGTCCGCCGGATGAGCCGTCGGGGGCGTAGGCGTCCCCGTCAGCATCCACGGACATGCCCGCAGCGATGGCGGCCAGATCTTCCTCGGACTCGAACGTCAGGTTGAAGCACACAACGTTGAGGGTACGGGCCCGGGCAGCCACGCGCCATCAGAGCTGCTGAGGCGGATGACGTCCGCCAGCGTGGGGCCCCGCGTGCGCGGTGGTACCCGCGCGTCCTTGGGACCTTTCGCTCTGGTGCCTGACTGGTCGAGGGTGGTGTGCTGGGGGTACGGGGCGGTGGAGGTTGCCCCCGGAGGTGGGCGATGCGACGCCGACAACGACGCCGACTGGCCGGGCTGGCGCGGGCCGTGTGCGGGCTCAGTCTCGTGGTGGGGTGCACGTCCGATGCCGTGGATCCCGCTGGGCAGGACCGTCCGTACGGTCCACAGCCAGAGGACAGCGCTGCGGCGTGGCCGGGCACGCCCGGTGTGGAGCTCGCGGGCCAGTCATCGAGGTGGTGGCCGGTTGCGTCAGCGCGGGACCTGTCCCCGACCGGGATCGATGTCGTGGCCTCTTCCCACGGTGTCGGGGAGATGGTGGTCGATGGAGCGGGTGTCGTCTGGATCGACATACCGTGGGGTCTCGTGCGCCTGGACCCAGCCTCGTGGTCGGCCTCAGCCTGGGACGTGGGCCACGACGCGGCGTTCGTGAGCAACTGGTCCGTGCGGGCCTCGGCCGCCTCGGGGGTATGGCTGGTCGAGGAGGACCGGGTTCGCCTGTTCGATGGCGACCGTTTCGTGCGCGACATCCAGGTGCCCTCCGAGTATCTCGGGGGGGCCCGGGAGGGCGATGAGGGGATTCGTGATCTCGTCGAGGTCGGTTCCGAGCTCTGGATCGCCAGCGAAGATGAGGTGGCCCGATGCGACGGCCGCACCTGGTCGCAGGTCGGCGAAGGCGAACTCAACGGCGTCGAGAGCCTGCAGCTCACTCCATGGGGGGAGGTGTGGGCTGGCTCGCTGCCGAACTGGGGGCGGATGCAGTGGATGCGGTACGACGGCATCGGGTGGAGGCTGATCGACACACCGCACGGCTCTGTCGTTCACACCATCGCGTGGGATCCGACGGGAGGGATCGTGGCAGCCTCCGGGCTCGAGGTGGTGCGCTACGACGGATCGACGTGGCAGACAATGCTCCGGCTCGACGAGGACGAAGCCGAGGGCGACGAGGTGGAGACGGTCGCAGCGTCCCGGGACGGGACGGTGTGGGCCCTCACCGGTGGGGCGTTGCTGCGGTCCGATGACGATGGGGACTGGTACCCCGTCGCGTCGTCGGACGGGACTCCGCTCACAGGGTTGGCCGTGTCCGGCGACGAGGTCGTGGTCAGTTCCGATGTGGGAGTGCATCGCGTCGTCGGAGACCAGCTCGAACTGGTGTGGTCATCGCAGGAGAGGTGGGCGGTCGTGCCCGACCTCATGGATGTCGTCACCGTCTCTGGCGACGAGGCCTGGATCGTGGTCGAAGAATGGTCGGAGGAGCGCGATGCACCCACGCTGTACCTGCAGAGGGTGCAGGTCGGTCGCCCCGATCCGATCCTGGTCGGCAGCCTGCCCGCATCGGCGGTGAGTGCGTACTGGGGATGGCTGCCGTCGGCCCTGGGAACAGCAGCGGTGGCGGCTTCGGATGGGGCGATCTGGTACGTCACCGATGAGGCGGTCGTGCGCATCGCCGACGGCACGGAGTCCGTGGTGGCCAGTGGGCTCGGTGATTACCTGGTGGGTGGGCACCGGTTGAACGTCAACGTCGTGGCCATGGACGAGGGTGGCCCGGAACGGGCCGACCCGAGGCCCCGCGAGATCGGTCCGGACGGGTTCGCTGAACTCACCGTCACTGGCGAGGTGGTCGAGCAGACCCTCTACGGCGACGGTGACATCACTTGCCCGGACCACTGGGCGCACGACCTGTCCCTGCCGGTCGGGCGGGTGCAGTACACCCCGACCCCGCAGGCCGTCGAGATCACCGTCACCCTTGACCGGGCGTGGCCCGACACCGACTACTACGTCGAGGTCAACACCGACCAGTTCTGCCTGGCCGGTGGATCTGCCGATCCTAGGGAGGGGAACCACTTCGTCGGCTTGACCACCGACCGGGATGGGGCCGGCTCATTGACGCTGACGCATGCGTCACGACCTCCCGACGCGGGGGCGCGGCTCCTCGCCGGCGACGACGGCGCTGTGTGGTTGCTGCCCACGGCGCGCTTGCCCTGGTGGTTCGCCGATCCCGAGGAAGGCGGGCGGAACGAGCAAGCCGATTGGGAGGGACTCTGCCTCCTGACGCCTGAGGGTGAGTGCACGACGGCGGAACTCCCCGCTCCGACTCGGGACATCATGTCGCTGGTGGGGGGCCCAGGCGGCAACCTCTGGGCGACGGTCTGCGAGGCCGGGACACAGCCCGGTGGATGGGGTGAGCCCATGTGTTCCGCGGGGCGGCAGCTGATGCGCTGGGAGGCGGGGTGGACGCCCGTGGCGTACCCGGGTGCCGACGTCACAGGACTCGGCGCGGCCCCTGACGGCGGCATCTGGGGGATTCTCGCCGAAGAGACCGGGCAGTTCGAGAAAGGCATCCTCGCCCACTACCGCGAGGGAAGCTGGACAACCTTCCCGGAGTTCACACACGCCCAAGACGACTACTACGACCCCGACGCCTACGCGGTGACGCCAGCCGGTTCGGTCTGCAGGATCGACGGCGAGGGGCCAACGCTGATCTGCGTGGACACCTCCCTGCGGATCTCGCGCACCCCGGTGGGCGTTGCCGGGAACGTGGCCGTGGCCGCTGACGGTGCCGTGTGGGTCGAGGGCGACGGGTGGTTGGCGCGTGCGCCGATCACCGTGCCCTAGCCTCCTGGCCTCGAGATCGTCGAAGTCGTCGGGAGGGGGAGTGCAGTTGCCCGTCCTCCCCCTCCCCTTCCCGGGCTGCACGCACCTGGTGGTGTTGGGGCTGGCGCCTCTTCACAGGTCACATGTCCGAGTGGTACTCCGAAAGTGGCGGTGTAGCGCCAAGGGGTGAAGGTCATGAGACGGGACCGAGAAGACGAGAAGCAGGCGCTGCGCGGCCATCCGAGGGGGACGGTGCTCCTGCCCAGGCTGTTGCGCCGTCCTGATGCTCATCAGCGATCTGCTGGCCCGTTTCACGGAGTTCGTGTGGACGGCGAGGACCACCCCGGGGGGCCATGACGTGGCACTTCCACCATTGGGTCGGGGGGATGCTCACCGCCGACGCCGACGCCGACGCCGGCGCTGTCGCTGAGCGTCTGCCCGTGCCCGGTCTGTACCCGCTGCGGTGGCGACCGGGTCGAGCCCTGCTCATGGTCGAGGGCGCCGATCGACCAAGAACTCGACGCCCTTCCCGACCCCCGACCGGCTCGAGGAGCTCGTCCAGGCCGGGTTCGCCGAGATGTCGTCAGCCTCGTGAGGACCCTTCGCGCCTGCGGGCGTGCAAACGCCGGGGAATGCGGCCCACATGCCAGTGGTGCCGTCAGGAGCCAGCCGGTTGGGCAGTACGTATGCCCTATGACTCCTGCTCGACTGACTCCTGCTCGACTGACTCCTGCTCGACTGGGTCCTGCGTGGCGGGTTCCTGCGTGGCGGGTTCCTGGGCGTTGTCCAGGGGCTCTTCGGCACGCTCATGCAGACGCGAGCGCACCTCGTCCGGGGTGTAGGCCTTGCGCTGTCGCTCGTCGCGGGAGACTTTCACTCCCGTCGCCGCAACTCCAGCCATGCCAGCGAGCCCGATCACCTTCCACCAGTCCATGGCCGTACCCTAGCGCTTCATGGACGAGACAACCATCACACTGGACGAGGCCCTGGCCCACACGCGCACCGGAGACGTCTGGCTCTTCCGGGGGCGCAGTGTCGCGGACGCGGCGATCCGGGTGGCCACCAACGCGCCGGTGAACCATGTCGGGATGGCAGTGGTGCTTGAGGACCTGCCGCCCTTGATGTGGCACGCGGAGCTTGGTCGTTCGCTGGAGGACGTGTGGACAGGTGCGCACCAACGCGGCGTGCAGCTGCACAGCCTGCACGAGGCTGTGCGGACGTGGCACGACAAGTACAACCAGTTGGCCTGGATGCGTCAGCTCGAGGCGGAGATCACCCCACAGGTGGAGGACGCGGTGTTGAAGACCATCGCGCGTCTTGACGGGACGCCCTTCCCCACTGCCCCGAAACTGGCCGGTAGTTGGGTGAAGGGGCGCACCCGCAGCCGGGCCTCGCTCGAGACGATGTTCTGCGCCCAGGTCGTGGCAAGGACATACGCCCAGATGGGGCTGATCGACACATCGGAGCGCCCGGAGAACTGGTACGACCCGGGGAGCTTCTGGAGCGGCGACGGCCTTGAACTCAATGGAGACGCGCAGCTCCGACGCGAGATCCGGGTCGAGATCCCACCGCTGCCGGGCGACGAGGACGCATCCAGCGAGGAGGGTGCCCGCCGCCGCAAGGAGGCTGCGCGTGATTGGTGGCAGGAGAACTCGACGCGGGTGAAGGACATCCGAGCCAAGGATCGGTTGTACGCGGCTGCTGAGATCAGCCGGCAGTCCCTGCGGGCCGCCGCCGAGACCAGCCAGCAGACCTTGTGGGCCGCTGCCGAGGCGAATCGGGACAGTCTTGGGCTCGGTGGCCAGGGCGTCGAGCCCAGGGCGTCAGAACCCGAGGAGTGACAACGGAGCGAGGGCTACAGATCGACGCGAGAGTCGCGGCGCCTCCGACCCAGCCGCGCCACCGGATCGGGGTGCTCGTGGCGCTGCTGACAGCCGCCGTGGCACGATGGGCACATGGGGCGCACTGACATCCAACCCCCGAGCGACTGGTCCACGATGTCCGACGATGCCAAGTTGGAGTGGGCTCGGTCGGTGTTCCAGCAGGCCAGAGTTGCCTACGACGCTGACGACGACGGGGATGGGGACGGAGGCCCACGAAGTCAGAGGCCGTAGCGATGCGGTCGTGATGTCCCGCGCTGACCTCGACGCCCTCGAGGGGGGAACACCGCCTCGTCCACCTCATCGACGGTGACGACCAGCGCGCACTGAGGCCCGCGAGGAGTCCATGAAGCGGATGTCTGCCTCTGCCGAGTCCCTCGGCGCCGACGCGATCATCTTGGTCCGATTCACCACGTCGGCGATCGCTGAGGGTCCCGAGACGGGCGGCTGCGGGTCATGTGCGCTCGGCCGGTCCAAGGCGTCCCGGTGGCCTGATGAGGTCGGTGAACTCTCGGAGGGTGGTGCCTTTCGGCTCCTGTCCGGGCTGTGGGTCGGGTAGATGCTGATAGTAGGAATCGGTATCGGGGGAGGATCGGCCGGTGGAGGAGGTTGGTCATGTCGGGGAATCTGGGGAGGTTGGGAGTCATCGCCGTGTCGGCAGCGTCGCTGGTGCTCGCGGCGTGCTCGTCGGGCAGTGATGGCGGATCTGAGGCCAGCGCGACGCCCGAGCCCACCGCTGCTACGTCGACCGTCACAGGCCCGGACGTGACATGGTCGCGATCGATGGGCGCGGCCCTGGGCGGTGACGGTGCCCAGGGCATGGTTGATGTCGTGGCTGCTGGCCCGGGCGGACCTCGGCCCATTGTTCGACACCGGGGAGATCGGGTACCTGGACAGTCTGACCGCAGGCGGACCCGGTCTGGTGGCGGTCGGCAGAGTCGAGGAAGCTACCCCCAACCACGAGTGGGCGCCCGCTGATGCCCTCGTTCTGACCGCGATCCCGGCGGACCAGTAGCGCTCGACCCCCGGCCATGACCCTGGCACCGTCGGTCTACCCGGTGTGGCCGCACGCGTGGGACTTGCGTACGACATTCCCGTTCCCGTGACGGTCAGCAGACGCCATCAGCCGCCTGGCCCCCTCGTCGGGGGCTCACGCCGGGTGCTCGACGCGGTCAGCCGCTGTAGGGCCAAATCGGATCGGTCCGGCCACCCTGCTAGCGTGCAAGGATGGGAATCTTGAGGAAGTGCACGCTGCCCGTTGCTGCTGCCCTGCTCAGTGTGTCGTCGCTGGGGCTGGCCGGATGCTCGAGTGAGCCCAGCTACTGCGACGAGGTCAGTGCGACCCAGACATCCTTCGATGTGCTGGTGAGCACAGACATCCTGGCCGAGGGCACTGATGTCCTGACCCAGCGCTACGAGGACTTCTCGACGCAGGTCGGTACCCTTCTCGACTCGGCGCGCGCCGAGTTCTCCGACCAGACCGCTGCCGTTGAGGAATCGCTGCAGCAGGTGGGCGCCGTGGTGGACGAGGCCGCCAACCTCAACCTGGGCGCGGCCGCCCAGCAGGCAGGTCCCGCCCTGGAGGGCCTGAGGACCTCGACCCAGGCCCTGTTGGACGCCGTCGAGAACGAGTGCTGAGCCTGCGCGCTGCCTTGATCGCCGTCGACCTCCGATCACGCTGTAGGGCAGCTGCCCACCTGTTCGGCCAGGTCGGCCTCGCGAGGGTGACGATGGCGGTCACGTACCCTGGGCACCGGGGTACCATCGCGAACCTGCGCGCCACTTCGGCCACGGGCACATGAGTTCAGCAATCCGGAGGCATTGGAGCGCCCCGGTCAGTGATCCTCGCCGAGCTCGCCGGCACTGTCAGGGACGGTAGCGAGCCACGACAAGCCCGTGGCCCGGCGAACCCGCGGCGCACCGTCGATCGCACCCAGCGGGGAGTATCGTGCGCCGGATGGTGCCCGCATGAGCAGCCACGTCGGCGGCGTGCTGGAGGCGATCGGGGGTACGCCCTTGGTACGTCTGGGCGCATCGGTGCCCAACGGTGCGGCCGAGGTCTGGGTCAAGGTCGAGGGCGCCAATCCGACCGGATCGTACAAGGACCGGATGGCGGTGTCCGTTGTCACCGGCGCTCTCGAACGTGGGGATGTCGCGCCCGGCGACACCATCGTCGAGTACACCGGCGGCAGCACCGGCACCTCCTTGGCCTTCGTCTGCGCCGTCCTGGGCCTGAACTTCACGGCGGTGTTCTCTGACGCGTTCTCGAACAGCAAGAAGCAGGCCATGGAGGCGTTTGGCGCCACTGTCCTGACCGAGCCCAGCCACGGTGCCGGCATCACCCCTGAGCTCGCCGGGCGGATGCGGGCTCGGGCGCATGCCCTGGCCGAAGAGCCGGGGCACTACTACGCCGACCAGTTCGGCTCGCCCGATGTGCGCCGGGGCTACGCCACGCTGGGGACCGAGATCGCGGTCGGACTCGACGGCGACGTCGACGTGCTCTGCGTGGCTGTCGGCACGGGCGGGGCAATCATGGGCACGCTGGATGGGCTGCGAGCCTCCGGCGTCACCCCGAGGGCGGTTGCCGTTGAGCCGGCGGAGTCGCAGCTGCTCACCACGGGAGCCCCGGGTGCCCACCGCGTGGAGGGTGTTGCGGTGTTCCCTGATCCGCCGTTTGTCGACCGCTCGGCGCTGGCGGAGGTTCGAGTCGTCGAGCAGGAACGCGCCTTCGCGATGTGTCGCCGGCTTGCTCGCACGGAGGGGATCTTCGCAGGAGGGTCAACCGGTCTGAATGTCGCCGCCGCGATCGAGCTCGCGGTCGAACTCGGGCCTGGGCATCGAGTCGTGACCCTGTCCTGTGACAGCGGGCTCAAGTACCTCGGAGGCGAGATATACGGCTGAGCATCCACCTACGGGCTCGGGGCCGCGTGGGGGATCTGCTCGGTGGTGTTCGTGATCATCGTCGTGTCGGTGCTGGTCCAGGGGCTGACGCTCGACTCCGCCTCCCGGCGGACGGGCGTCCTTGGGCCAGTCGACCAGTGGTGGGCAGGTCCGGCCTCACAGACTGGATGCTCAACGGCCGGGCGGAACAACAGTCGTCGGCCTTTGGGACTCAGGCGGGTCGGTGCACCATGAGCCAGAGCGGCACGCCGACCCCGGGCGCCATGAGTTCCTCCACAACCCTGAAGCCGTGCCCCTCGTAGTAGCTCACGTTGCCAGCGGTCTCCGTCTCGAGATAGACGGGAGTGCCGTCCCGGTCGGCCTGCGCCAACCCGTCCCGGACGAGGAGCGTGCCGAGCCCCTGCCCGTGCAGGTGCGGCTCGACGCCGACGACCCACAGGTACCAGTGGGGCTCGGGCACGAGGGCAGCATGGCGCTTGTCCAACAGCGTGACCATGGCCCGAAGTGACCGGGCCTCGCCCCGCGACATGCGCAGGATCATCCGCGGCATCGCGAACCGGGAACGGACCACGGCGCTGATCCCCATACCCCGGCCGGGAGGCAGCCACAACGATGCGCCACGTTCCCCATCGAGGGTGGTGGCGTACCCACCAGCAGCCATCGAGGTCCGGGCGAGCGCGGCGAACATCCGTTGCAGTTGCGGGGCACGCCTTTCGGCGTCCGGCCAGAGGGCCGACCAGATCGGGTCGTCGTCGAAGGCCCGGGAGAGCATTCCCGCCACAACGTCGATCTGGTCCCTGCCCAACGGCTGCACGGGCCCCTGCCTCACCGGCGGAGCGTAGCAGGGACGCCCGGTGTCGTTCGCTTCCACAGCCCGTCACCGGGGGGGGTGGGAACGATAGCGACTGATCCGCCTACGGACCAGCGACGGCGCGCAGTCAACAAGCGCACCGGCCCGGGACCGAGCCGTGAGCCGGGGCGGGAACTGAGCGGTCCACGATCAGCGCCGCCCGGGCCGCCCCGGCCGGTGTCCGGCGGCGACCGGGTTGTGGCAGGCTGGACGTGTGCGAGGAGTCGTGCTTCGTGCCGCGCGTGGTGCTCTGGCAGTTGGCGTTGCCTACTCGTTGGTGCTGCGGGGCCGGCAGCTGCGATGGGGCGCCACTCCGCAGGAGGTCACGACGAGGTTGCCAGGGGACGAGTTGCTCGCACAGACCGACCTGACGGCGACTCGTGCCATCACGATCCGGGCGGGGATCGAGGACGTGTGGCCGTGGCTGGCCCAGATGGGCCAGGGCCGCGGTGGGCTGTACAGCTACGACTGGTTGGAGAACCTCGCGGGCTGCCAGATGGACAGCTCCGATGAGGTCATCGACCAGTGGCAGGACGTGAGGATCGGGGACCAGTTCCGGCTGCACCCCGACGTGGCACTGACAGTCGTGGTGGCCGAACCGCCACGGGCGCTGGTCGTTCAGGGAGGCATCTCAGCCACGGGCCGGGTCACGACCGATGACCAGGGGGCTCCCTACGACTTCACCTGGGCATTCGTGCTCGTCCCGCAGACCTGGGACCGCACTCGGCTGATCGTGCGTGAGCGCTACTGCTACCACACCGTCGCGGCACGTCCGATGGTCGAGATGGTCGCAGTCGTCAGCTTCGTCATGACCGAGCGGATGCTGCGAGGCGTCCGCGATCGCGCGGAGCGATCCAGCACACGCGATCGACCCCACCCCCGCCGCGACCCCTGAGGTTCCCTTCGGCCCGCTGCCGGTGCAGACCTACTCGCTCTTGGGCCACCTGTACGCGTACCAGATGGTCAGCACGTTGAAAAGCACGTAGAAGACCCCCAGGTAGTACTCCCAGCCCTGGGTGGCATCAACGAAGAAGCCAATGTTCGCAAGCAGGTACATGGGCGCAAGGATCAAGTTCGCCAGCCGAACGTGGGCGGGCCGCCCGACCAAGCAGTAGACCGCTGTCAGGGCCTGCACGATCGCGGTCGTGGGTGCAACGATGAGGATCAATGAATCGGTGACAGGCTCGCCCATCTCCTGCAGCAGGGAGAGCATGTCCCCGAACGTCCACAGCATGAAGTGACACAGCCAGAAGACTGCAAGCAGCACCCGGATACTCACCGTCGGATCCACAAGACCGGCGTCGACGTGCTTCTGCTCAGCCACATTTCCTCCGTTCGATTCCACTGAAAACCTTCTCCAGACCGCACCCAGCGGCGGAAGGGTCGATGGTCCTGGACCCGGCTCACGACCGGGTCGCCAGGTGCCGGATTCTGCCCGCCCACGTCGTCGCCATCTGATCGCTGTGCTCAGCCCCGGCAGTGTCGTGCCGGGCACATTCTGGGTGTAGGCGCGGGCATTGCGAGGTGAGGTCGGTCGCCAGACGATGGAAGTGACCCCAAGGGTTGGGGGATCAGTTGAGGGGAGGCTGAGATGGCTACCAAGTTCGAGGAGCCGAACAGGGCTTCGGAAATGACGCACCTGGTGGACATGCCCCCGCTGGATGTCGTGACCGAGGGTATTCCGCCGCGGGAGCACATCGAGTTGGCACCTCCTGGCCAGGGGGAGGCACCCCCGGCGGTTCGGGAGGGACGGCGTCGGATGTTGGCGTGGGCCTTGGCCGGCGCGCTGGGGCTGATGCTGGTGGTGGCGGGGATCTTCGCTTTCACGCAGAACTCATCGACCGGTGAATCGGATCTGACCGTCGTTCCCTCGGTGGGGTCCGACGTGGGTGAGCCGGTGTCCGAGTCGGTCTACTCGGGGCTGCTGGAAGGTCCGGCGCTGCCGTACATCCCGGACATGTCGATCCCGTCGATCCCGTCGATCGCTGATATCTCGATCGCGCCGATCCCGTCGATGTCGGTCCCGTCGATGCCGGCAATGTCGATCCCGTCGATGGACATGTCGATCCCGTCGATGGACATGTCGATCCCGTCGATCCCGTCGATCTCGATCCCGTCGACCCGGGCGACCCCGTCGACCCGGACGACCCCGGCGATCTCGCCAATCTCGCCGATCGCGTTCCCGTCGTTCCCGTCGATCCCGCCGTTACCGGCGATCTCGATCTCGCCGTTCCCGGCGATCTCGATCCCGCCGTTCCCGGACATGTGACTCTCGGCTCTGGTGCAACGCCGCGAGTGGGTGCCTCGTCTGGTGACCCTTGGCACTGGTCCGGGCCGCAGGCTGGTGATTCCATGGAGTTGTGAACGAAGAGGTGTTCCCAGCGCTCTCCGCCGAGACGCAGGATGCGTTGGCGCGGATTGGACGGCCACGTGAGTTCAGTCCCGGTGAAGTGGTCTTCCACCAGGGCGATCCCTGTGACTCGTTGTTCCTGCTGCGCCTCGGCCGGGTGGCCGTCCACGTCCTCACCCCGGATGGCGACGATGCCACGGTCGGCCTGATCGCGGCCCCTGACGCGTTCGGGGAGGTCGGGCTCATCCGTGCAGATCACCATCACACCGCGACGGTGGTGGCCCTCGATCACGTCCATGTCCTGGCCGTCCTGGCCTCGCGGTTCCACGACCTCCGAGCGGATCATCCCGACCTGACCGAGTGGCTGCTCGTGACGCTCACCAGGAGGTTGGAGCGGACGTCTGCGCTGCTCGCCGACGCATTGTTCCTCGACGCAGAGCACCGCGTCGCGAGACGCCTTCTCGACTGCCAGTGCTCATTCGGGCTCACTCCGGATGAGCCCCTCCCGCTGGCCCAGGACGACCTGGCGGCGATGGCGGGTGTCTCGCGCCCCACCGCCAACCGAGTGCTTCGCCATCTCGAGGACCAGGGCAGCGTCCGGCTCGGTCGACGTCACATCAGCATCGCGGACCCCGAGTCGCTGGCTCGCGCAGCCCGCTGAGGGTGGTGGGTGCCGCGAAGGCTCCCTGCCGACGCTTCAGGAGCTGCCCCCGGCGACCGCGGCAAGCCCGGTGAGAACGGCCAGCGCGATGGTGATCTGGCTTGTCGCCAGCCCGACGATCGCCATGTCCCGACCGCCGGCCACACCTCTCTTGCAGTCGCGCAGGGCCATGAATCCAAGGACCAGAGCGGGGATGGCGAGGAGCACGCCGAAGAAGAGCACGATGTAGAGCACCAGTCCCAGGATGCCCAAGACCATCGAGGCCATTGACCTGCCGGTCGGCAGTGGGGGAGGGGCCACGTACCTCGAGAGCGGGACGTGAGGTTCCGGTGCCGGGCCAGTCTCGGGGGATGGCTCGTCGTTGGTCGAGCTGCTCATAGGGTGCCCCATCCGTTGGCGCTACCTGTTCCGACCGGTGATGTGCGGCACCGATGCCGAGATGACCGTGCCGTCGGCCCGCGCCGTGTCCCGGAGCGCCCTCGGCTCCGGCGCACCGTCGATCCGGGGTCCCTGGTCCGCGAGTGCCACGCTCACCGGGGCGGCGCTCGTGATCTCGACCGGCTCGCCCCGCACCTTCACGGTCGCACCCGGCCCAGCCTCGACCTCGAAGTCGATCGAGTCCGGGCGCAGGCTGACGCGCAGGCGCGTGTCCTTCACGGTCAGGCGGAAGGTCAGGGACCTCCAGTCGGCGGGCAGCCGCGGGTCGAAGGTGACCTCGCCGAAGTGGTCCCGCATCCCGCCGAAGCCGTGGACAAGGGCACTCCACACCCCACCGGCCGAGGCCACGTGCACGCCGTCCGATGTGTTGTTGTGCAGGTCGGCAAGGTCCACGAACAGACCGCCGTAGAAGTAGCGCAGCGCGAGCTCGTGGTAGCCAACCTCTGCTGCGATGATCGACTGGACGACGCCGGACAGGGTCGAGTCACCCGTGGTGATCCCGTCGTAGTACTCGAAGTCGGCCCGCTTCTCCTCAGGGGTGAAGTGGTGACCCTCGAGGAACAGTGCCAGGACCACGTCCGCCTGCTTGAGCACCTGGAATCGGTAGATGACCAGGGGGTGGAAGTGCAGGAGGAGTGGCCGCAGCTCCGGCGGCGTGCGCGGGAGGTCCCACACCTCCCGCTCGCAGAACTGCGCATCCTGCGGGTGGATGCCCAGAGTCTCGTCCCACGGGATCGTCATCGCGTCGGCGGCGTGGACCCACTCCGCCACCTCGTCGGCCGTCAGGGCGAGCCGGGTCACCATGCGCACGTAGTCCTGCGGGCTGCTCACCTCGAGCTCGCGGACCGCGCGGGCTGCCGTGCGCAGGTTGAAGCGCGCCATGACGTTCGTGTACAGGTTGTCGTTCACGACGGTCGTGTACTCATCCGGGCCGGTGACCCCGTGGATCTGGAACGACTCCTCCGTGCCGTTCCCCCGCCAGAACCCCAGGTCGGCCCACATCCGCGCCGTCTCGACGAGGATGTCGATGCCCTCCCGAGCCATGAACTCCTCGTCGCCGGTGGTGTTGACGTACTTGCTCACGGCGAAGGCGATGTCCGCATCGATGTGGTACTGCGCAGTGCCCGCCGCGTAGTAGGCCGACGCCTCCTCACCGTTGATGGTCCGCCAGGGGAACAGGGCCCCGTCCTGCGTGAGGTCCTGAGCCCGACGCCGGGCGGCGGGGAGCATCGTGTACCTGAACCGCAACGCGTTGCGGGCGTAGAGCGGTGAGGTGTAGACGAAGAAGGGGACGACGTAGATCTCCGTGTCCCAGAAGTAGTGGCCGCCGTATCCCTGGGCAGTCACGCCCTTGGCCGGGATGCCGTAGCCCTCCGCGCGCGCCACGGCTTGGGCGAGCTGGAACAGGTTCCACCGGATGGCCTGCTGCAACTCCGGCTGGCCCTCCACCTCGACGTCGGAGCGGGCCCAGAAGTTCGTGAGCCAGTCGCGCTGCTCCACGAACTGCTCGTCGACCCCGTCGGACAGCACCCGATCCAGGGTGCGCCGGCAGCGGCTCGCGAGCTCGCGGGGCGGCACATTGCGCGAGGTGTGGTAGCTGACCGCCTTGGTCAGGGTGATCTTCTTGCCGGGTTCCGCCTCGATCCGGAACTCCTGCTTGGCGAAGTCGGGCTTGACCTCGCCCAGGTGCTCCACCTCGCACTCGGTGCTGATCGTGTCGTCGGCTGCGACGGCGATGCTCATCCCCGAGTTCGTACATGTGTAGCCCAGGACCGTCCGGTCCCCGCTCTGCGATGAGATGTCGGGCTGCAGCACGCGCCGGTTGAACGCCTCCGCCTTGCGCGGGTCCGCGATGCCGCCGTCGCGTGAGGCCTTCGTGCGGTACTCGTCGAGGCCGTCCTGGCGGTTGATGATCTGGGAGGAGATGGCCACGGGTGCCGGGCTGTCGAGGACGGTCACCTCGAACGTCATGACCGCGAGGTGGCGGTCGAGGAAGGACACCATCCGCCGCGAGCGCACGTGCACCCGATTGCCCGCCGGGGTTCGCCACAGAACGTCCCGGGTGAGCACGCCTCCGGCGAAGTCAAGGGTTCGCTCGTAGGAGATGAGGTCAGCCACCGACAGGAGCAGCGGTTCCCCGTCGACATAGAGCCGCATGACCTTGGCGTCGGGGGCGTTGACGATCGTCTGACCCACCCGCGCGAAACCGAAGGCCTCCTCGGCGTGGTGGATCGGCCAGGTCTCGTGAAAGCCGTTGAGGAAGGTCCCGTGGCTGTGGCTGTCGCGGCCCTCCTCGACGTTCCCGCGCAGGCCCAGGTAGCCGTTGCCGACGGCGAAGAGGGTCTCGGTCTTCCCAAGGTCCTCGTCGCTGTAGACCGTTTCCGTCAGACGCCACGGGTCGGCCGGGAAGCGCGTTCGATCGAGGTACTCAGGCCCCTGCCCCGGGGGGAAGCCGCTGCCACCCATCCTCAGCTTTGGCCCACTCATGGCGACAGCAACTCTGCGAGATCGCTCACCACCAGGTCGGCACCGGCGTCGAGAAGCGTCTGTGCACCGGCGCCCCGATCCACGCCCACGACGAGGCCGAAGTCGCCGGCCCGGCCCGCCGCGACCCCGGAGACAGCATCCTCGACCACGACCGCTCGATCCGCCGGGACACCAAGCTCACGCGCGGCGTACTGGAACATCTCGGCGGACGGCTTGCCGGCCAGCCCCTGATCGATCGCAACCACGCCGTCGACGATGACCGCGAACCGATCCGCGAGCCGTGCGGCTTCCAGCACCGGGACCGCGTTGCGCGAGCTCGAGACGATGGCGACGGCGGTGCCGTGTGCCACGAGCTGGTCCAGGAGGGCGACGCTGCCCGGGTACGGCTCGACGCCCTCCTCCAGGAGCACCTCGTTGAACGCCGTGTTCTTCATGTTGCCGAGGCCGCACACCGTCTCGGCTCCAGGCGCATCGGTGGGGTCGCCCTCGGGGAGCACGACGCCCCGGGAGGCGAGCGCGGAGCGGACGCCGTCGTAGCGGGGCTTGCCGTCGACGTACGCGAAGTAGTCCTCGTCCGTGTACGGAGGCTCGACACCGTTCTCGACGAAGTAGCCTGTGAACATCCGGTTCCACGCGCGCATGTGGACATCGGCCGTTGGAGTGAGCACGCCGTCGAGGTCGAACAGGACGGCATCGAATCCGCGAATATCCATATCGGGACGCTACGCCTCATCGCCGCAGGAGTCAGTCGGGCGGCAACCCGAACTGGTCCCATGCTTCCTGGCGGGTGCTTGACGGCGCTCCAGTCTCGTGGCCTGATTGCCGCATGATGATGGCTGCGAACCGCGGGTATGCGGCCGTCGCTGGGGTCGGGGTCGTACTTGCGGTATGCCTGTCCGGTTGTGCGGGCAGCGAGTCCTCGGTCGCCACGGCCTCGACGGCGTCGGCCCCCGCACAGCCGCCGGCTGCGGTTGAGACCCAGCCTTCGGACCCGTCGTCCCAGCCGGCCAGCGGCTCGCCCGATCCGGAACAGGAGGAGTCCCCGGACACAGGCATCGTGATCAGCAGTGCCGGCAGCAACTACGGGCAGATGCTCTTCAACGACGACGGTCAGGCGATCTACATCTGGGAGCGCGAGAAGTCGGCGAAGCCCCGCTGCTACGGCGACTGCGCGGAAGACTGGCCCCCCGTGCTCACGGACGGCGGCCCAGTGGCTGCCGGCAGGGTCTCTGCGAAGAAGCTCGGGACCACGCAGCGCTCGGATGGCACGACACAGGTCACCTACAACGGCCACCCCCTCTACTACTACGCCGACGAACTGCCCGGTGAGGTGCGCTGCCACAACGTCGCCACGCACGGCGGGCTCTGGTGGGTCATCACCCCGAAGGGCGTCCGGGCCCCCTGATTCGAGGGCTCACGCCGGGTGCCGATATTCGTGGTGAATACCCGGGGGGGTATACTGCCGTTCTGGCAGAAGCCCGGTCCGAAGGAGCACCATGACCACCAGCGATTCCGCACCCGCCGCGCAGCTCGCAACCCGGGGTGCGTTCGACCTGAGCACGTTCGCGCCGAGTTGGGGTGCCTCGGTGATGGGCACGTCCGCCCTGTCGGTGGCCCTGCTCGCGGCTGGCGAGGGGACGTCAGCAGCGCATGTGACGCAGGCAGCCGCCCGGATCCTCCTTGTCGTCGCGGTGATCATGGGGGCCCTGGTTCTCGGCGCGACCGCCGCGCGATGGATTCGGTACCCGACCCAGGCACGAGCCGACCTGCGCCACCCGATCAAGGGTGGGATGACGGCGACGGCGGCCGGCGCCCTGCTCACGGTGGCGGTGGCGATCGGCAAGGTGGGGCCGGGGTTCCTCCCGGAGGCGCTGATCGAGCCCGCTGTTGTCGTCCTGACGGTCCTCGGCGCGCTGCTGGCGCTGCTGATCGGGTGGGAGTTCCTCGGGGAGGTCTTCACCTCCAACGATCCAGCCCTGGCGCAGATGTCCGGCGCGTGGTTCGTACCGCCGGTCGTGACGATCATCGTCCCGTTGGCGCTCCTGCCGATCATCGCCGCCCACCCGAGTGCGGCTGCCGACCTGCTCGCTGTTGCCTGGGCCTTCCTGGGCATTGGCGCCGTGCTGTACCTGGTGGTCACCGCGACACTGTTCGTGCGCAGCGTCAGCCACCCGCTGCCTCCGGTGGGGTTGGCCCCCACACTGTTCATCGGCATGGGCCCGGCAGGCCTCATTGGATTGGACATCGTTCGCCTGTCGCAGGCCTCGGTGGCTGCGGGCGTCGCCGAAGCCTCGCTCGTGACGAGCATGCTGCCGGTGGCCACCATGATGTGGGGCTTCGGCCTCTGGTGGATGGTCAGCGCCCTGGTGGTGCTCCAGCGTGGCTACGCGACGTTGCCCTTCTCCCTGTCCTGGTGGGGCTTCACCTTCCCGCTGGCCGCGTGGACGATCGCCACCATCGTGATCGCCCGGGCCTGGGACTCGGGGTTGCTGACCGGCATCGGCTGGGCAGCAACGGGGGTGCTGGTCGTGCTGTGGACCTACGTCGCGACCCGGACGCTCCTCGGCATCCGGTCCGGCTCGATCTGGGCGCACTGAGCGGGCTGCGCCCGCGTCAGATGAACAGGTTGGTGTTCGACTCGTTGGCCTCACCCAGGAACATCGCGACGCCGCCCAGCTCCACACCGTCGATGAGCTCCTCCTCGGTCAGGCCGAGCAGTTCCATCGTCATGGTGCAGGCAACGAGACGCACTCCGCCGTCCTGAGCTGACTTGATCAGCTCCGGAAGGCTCGGCACCTTGTTGTCGCGCATGATCTTCTTGATCATCGCTGTTCCGCCGCCCAGCATGTTCAGCTGCGACAGCTTCATCTGGTCCGGGCCGGCCGGCATCATCCGCGCGAACGCCTGATCCATGAACGGCTTGTCCGCCTGTGGGGCGTCCGGGCGCCGCAGGGCGTTCAGCCCCCAGAACGTGAAGAACATCGAGACCTCGTCTCCCATGGCAACAGCGCCGTTGGCGATGATGAACCCGGCCAGGACCTTGTCGAAGTCCCCGGAGAACACCACGAAGGACTTCTTGTCCTTCAATCGTGCGGCAACGGGGTTGAGCGTCGCGCCGCCCCCGGTGGCGACCGCACCGCCCTTGCGGATGCGCGCGACGATCCCCGGGCCCTCGGGCTTCAGGTCAAGCACGTCGTGGCCGTTCTTGGCAGCCCACGCAGGGGCGTCGAGGCGGAACCCGATGTCTGAGACGTGGGCGATGACGTCGTCGCCCGGGTTGAGCTCGGCCATCTTGGACTGCAGCGCCATGATCGGACCGGGGCAGGCCAAGCCCGTGCAGTCCAGATCGATCTCGATCCCGGTGCCGATCACCTCGGCCTCCGGGAGTGCTCCGGCCCCGCGCAGTGACTCCTCCTCGGCGTAGGACGTCATCGGGATCAGAGGGTCGGGTACGTCGTCGGGGGCCACCGCGTGCCACGCGCGGAACGTCTGGCTGCCGCCGACAAGCATCTTCACATCGGTGAACCCCCGCTGCACCAGGATCCGGTGGGCCAGGTAGCTGCGGAACCCGACGGCGCAGTACAACCGGATCGGTGTGTCCCGGTCCCAGTCGGCCTGGGCTGCCCGCAGCGTGCCCAGGGGCACGTTCTCCGCACTCGGGATGTGCCAGATGTCGTACTCGCTGGGGCCGCGCACGTCGATGATCCGGGCACCGGCGCAGTTCTCCGGGTAGTCGGTCGAGTACCACGGATCGAGGTCCCCGCTGAGGATGTTCGAGGCCACGAAGCCGACCATGTTGACCGGGTCCTTGGCCGAGCCGAACGGTGGCGCGTAGGCCAGCTCGAGCTTCTCGAGGTCCTCCACCGTGGCGCCGAGCCGGATCGCGGTGGCCAGCACGTCCAGGCGCTTGTCCACACCGTCGAAACCGGTGATCTGTGCACCGAGGATCTTCCCATCGTCCGGCGAGAACAGGCACTTGATGTCCATCTGGGCCGTACCGGGGTAGTACCCGGCATGTCCGGACGGATGGACGTGGGCGCGCAGGAAGGGGATCCCGGCGGCCCTGAGCTGCTTCTCGGTGGCGCCGGTCCCCCCGGCAACCATGTCGAACACCTTGACTATGGATGTGCCCTGCGTGGACTCGTAGACGGTGTCCCGCCCACATATGGACTCCGCGGCGACCCGGGCCTCACGGTTCGCCGGGCCGGCCAAGGGGATGATCGCCGGTCCGCCGAGCACGGTGTTCTCGACCTCGACGACGTCGCCCGCGGCCCAGATCTCGGGGTGCGAGGTCAGCATGCGGTTGTCGACCTTGATGCCACCCCCGGGCCCGAGCTCGATCCCGGCATCGACGGCCAGCTGCGTGTTGGGTCGCACGCCCGCCGACATGATCACCAGGGAGGTCTTGAGGAACCGGCCACTGGTCAACTCGACGGTGAGCTGACCGTCCCTGGAGTTCGTGAAGGCGGCGGCGGCGGTCGACAGGTGCAGTGCGATGCCGTGCGCGCGCAGGTAGTTCTCCATCGGGATGGAGAGCTCCCTGTCCAATGGCGGCATGATCTGGTCGGCCATCTCCACGATCTCGACGGCCAGCCCGCGGTCGTGCAGGTTCTCGGCCATCTCCAGGCCGATGTAGCCCGCCCCGATCACCACGGCGTGCTTGACGGCACTCGGGTCGGCCACGATGGCATCGACCTTCGCCTTGATCTGGTCCATGTCCTCGATGTTGCGCAGGACCATCACGTCCGGGTTGTCGATACCCGGCAGTGGGGGACGGACCGGCGAGGATCCGGGGCAGAGCGCGAGCTTGTCCCACGTCTCGGTGTACTCCTCGCCCGTGACCAGGTTCCGGACTGTGACGGTGTGCGCCTCGGGGTCGATGGAGGTCACCTCGGTGGAGACCCGGACGTCGATGTCCAGCGACTCGCGCAGGCTCTCCGGGGTCTGCAGCAGCAGCCTCGATCGGTCCTTGATGATCTCGCCGATGTGGTACGGCAGGCCGCAGTTCGCGAACGAGACGTTGCCCGACTTCTCGAACACGATGATCTCGGCGAACTCGTCGAGGCGCCGGGTCCTTGCCGCAACCGATGCTCCTGCTGCCACTCCTCCGACCACGACCAGCTTCATGACCACTCCCGTCCTCGTCCGTCCCCGGGACAACGACGGTAGTCAGGGTGGCAGGGGTTTCGCCCGTGGGGGAGGCGCCGGGCCGGGTCGAACTGCCGGCTCGCGTGCTGGGTCGCGCTACCAGGTCGAACGACCGGGTCAGTGATCCCGGGCGCCGAGCTCGTGCAGGTCGTACGGGGTCTCCTGGTAGACGCAGTAGTTCAGCCAGTTGGTGAACAGCAGGTCGCCGTGGGCGCGCCAGCCGACCACCGGCAGCTGATCCGGGTCGTCGTTGCGGTAGTAGTTCGCCGGCATCTTGATCGGAAGCCCGGCGGCGAGGTCGCGGCGGTACTCGTTGTCCAAGGTGTCGGCGTCGTACTCCGCGTGCCCGGTGACGAACACGCGTCGGCCATCGCGGGACGCAGCCAGGTACACCCCGGCTTCCGGTGAGACTGCGAGCAGCTCGAGGTCGGGCTCGGCCTCGACGTCCTCGACGCTGACTGTGGTGTGCCGGGAGTGCGGGGCGAGGAACACCTCGTCGAAGCCGCGCGTGATCTTGTTCTTGGGGTCGGTCACCACGTGGGTGAAGACCCCGAAGACCTTCTCGTCCACGGTGTGCTTGCCGATGCCGTAGTGGTGGTAGAGCTCAGCCTGGGCGCCCCAGCAGATCGCGAGCGTGGAGAAGACGTGCTCGTCAGCCCACTGCATGATCCCGACGAGCTCGTCCCAGTAGTCGACGTCCTCGAACTCCATCAGCTCGACTGGGGCGCCCGTGATGATGAGCCCGTCGAAGCGCTCGGTGCGGACGCGCTCGAACGTCTCGTAGAAGACCTCGAGGTGGGTGTGGTCGGTGTGCTTGGGGGAGTAGGAGGCGGTGTGCAGGAAGGTGACCTCGACCTGCAGCGGTGAGTTGCTGAGCAGGCGCAGGATCTGGGCCTCGGTGGTCTGCTTGGCCGGCATCAGGTTCAGCACGAGGATGCTCAGCGGCCGGATGTCCTGGCTGGCTGCGCGCCGGTCGGTCATCACGAACACGTTCTCGGAGGCGAGGACGTCGGCGGCCGGCAGGCCCTCCCGGATCTTGACGGGCATCGTGTGCACCTCCCTGTGGCGGTGGGGGCGAGTCTACGGTGCCTGCCCGCTATCGGCCGATTCGCGAGTGCGGCCCGATCCCGATGCGATCCCGGCGCGATCCCGGCCGCGATCCCGGCCCCGTGGGATGCGCGAACCCGGCGCGTTGGGTGGCGCCGCCCGCACACGGCTGGCACGCTCGTGGGCATGGACGCCAAACTGCGTGAGATCGTCGACCGGGGCGGACGGGCGCAGTCAGCTGAAGCCGCCCGCCTGCTGATCCGCCTCGAGTCGCATCCCGAGGATGCTGAGGCTCGCGACCTGGCCCATGCGCTCGTGGAGGCCTACCTGCACGACCCCGACCTGATGCGCTGAGCCGGGTCAGGCAGGTGGTTCAGCCTGCCGGTCACCCAGGTCCACGCGGAACCGCACAGCCGGGCCACCGCCGCTCGACTCGAGCTTCGTGAACCGCTCGATCGGGACCCCGCCGGCAGCCTGGATCACCCGCTGGGAGGCCACATTGGCCTCATCGGTCGTGATCTCCACGAAGGGCAGCCCCTGCGCCGCAGCGAGCGGGAGGATGGCCGCCAGCGCGGCGGACGCGTACCCGCGCCGGCGCTTCCACGGCACGACCGCGTAGCCGATGTGCCCGAGACAGGTGGGTGGCAGGTCGGTGGTCCCGGGCCGCCACCGGACGTTGATCGAGCCGGCGAACTCCCCGTCCCACATCCAGCGGGTCAGGCCGGGCAGGCGGGGGACCATCGTGCCGTCGGGCAACTCGATGGGGTCGCCAGCGGCCGCCTGATCGTCGAACAGCTCCAGGAACCGATCCGGATCACCCAGCACGCGATCGATCTCGGCCTGGTCGAACCCGACATGCTCGGTGTTCGGGGACCACCCGCAGCGCAGGGCGTCCAGGTAGCTGTCCAGGTGCTCGGTGCGTGGGCGGATCAACTCCATGGGCCGTGATGCTCCCAGAGATGGCTCGGCCGGCTCAATCCATCCGGAGTATCCGCCAGGCTCCGGACGCCACCAGCGCGGCGATGGCCGCGCCGATTGCGAGGTCCGGGATGGCGGATCCCGTGACGGCGACCAGCAGCCCGGCGACGATGACGCCGATGTTGGCCAGGGCGTCGTTCGTGGTGAAGATCCAACTGGCGCGCAGGTGGGCCCCGCCGCCCCGGTGCCTGGCGAGGACCGCGACGCACGCGAGGTTGGCGACCAGGGCCAGGAGCCCGACCAGCATCATCACCGAGGATGTGGGCTCGATTCCGGTGCCGGCCCGGCGGATCACCTCGACCAGCACGAGCCCGGCCAGGGCCAGCTGCAGCCACCCGCTGGCCCGGGCAGCCCGCCTCTGGCTGGCCAGGTCCGCTCCCGCCAGCAGCGCGACGGCGTAGATCGTGGCGTCGGCGAGCATGTCCAGGGAGTCAGCGACCAGGCCGGCGGACCCAGCCATGAGGCCGGCGATCAGTTCGACGATGAACATCGTGGCGTTGATCCCCAGGACCCACCACAGGGCGCGACGCTGCGGGCCAGCGCCAGTCGACGGGCCCACGCCGGCCGACGGGCCCACGCCAGCAGACGCGGGCGGGGCGGCTGCAGGGTCGAGGGGGGTACTGGATTCAAGGCGAGCGCCCAGGCGCAGGGGCGTCAGCGCGGCCAGCAACGACTCGGCTGGTCCGACGTGGATGGCCTCGAGATGGCGGTCCGTGAGATCGAAGTCCAGCGAATGGACGCCGTCGGTGGCCCCCAGCGCCATCCGGATCAGCTGCTCCTCGGTGGGGCAGTCCATGCCAGGGACGCGGAACACCGAGCGGGTCAGCCGCGGATCGTCGGGCACAGTGGTGATTCTGGCACCCGAGCGAGTGGTGTCTGCGGCGAGTGGTGTTTGTGTGGCCTCATCCCGGGGTACTGTGCGTATGCACCGCATCAACGGTGCGTGTTGCCCGCGGCATCCCGCTGCTGGCGAGGTCGTCTGCTTCGACGCCAACCGGCGTCCCCTTCGCGAGTTGGGCCCAGCACCTGCGGCCATCCCTCTCGACGTTCAGGACCCTTGTGACCTCTCCCGCCCGTGCTGCCTCCGCGCGCACGCCCGGCACCTCAAACCGTGCTGCCGGCTCCTCCTCTTCCTTCGCCAGCCTCGGGGTCGCCCCCGAGCTGGTCACCTCGCTGGCCTCCGGTGGCATCACCGCACCGTTCCCGATCCAGGCCGCGACCCTTCCGGACTCCCTGGCCGGACGCGACCTGCTCGGCCGCGGACGCACCGGCAGCGGCAAGACCGTCGCGTTCGCGCTCCCGCTCGTCTCGGCGCTGTCCGGGCGTCGCTCATCGGCTCGTCGTCCCCGTGGACTCGTGCTTGTCCCGACGCGTGAGCTCGCCGTCCAGGTCGACGAGACCATCGCTCCGCTGGCCGCGGCCATGGGCCTGCGCACCCGCACGATCTTCGGCGGGGTCGGCCAGAACCCGCAGGTCCAGGCGCTGGCCAAGGGCGTGGACATCATCGTGGCCACCCCTGGGCGGCTGGCCGACCTGATCAAGCAGGGGCACGCCAACCTGGGCGCCATCGAGGTCACCGTCATCGACGAGGCCGACCACATGGCCGACCTCGGATTCCTGCCCGAGGTCCGTCGCCTGCTCGACCAGACTCCCGGCGACGGCCAACGGCTGCTCTTCTCCGCGACGCTGGACTCCGGAGTGGACGTCCTCGCGCGTCGCTACCTGCACGACCCCGTCACCCACGAGGTCGATTCGGCCGCGTCGCCGGTCCCCGCGATGGACCACCACGTCTTCAACGTCGACGCGGCTGAGCGTGGCGAGATCGTCACCCAGCTCGTGGGTGGGCACGGGCGCACCCTGGCCTTCGCCCGGACCAAGCACCAGGCCAAGCGTTGGGCCCGCATCCTGACCGCATCGGGCATCCACGCTGTTGACCTGCACGGCAATCTCAGCCAGTCGGCCCGCCAGCGCAACCTCGCCGCCTTCTCAGACGGCGACGTCCGCGTGCTGGTTGCCACGGACATTGCGGCTCGCGGGATCCACGTCGACGACATCTCGCTCGTCGTGCACATCGATCCGCCGGCCGAGCACAAGGCCTACCTGCACCGGTCCGGGCGGACCGCTCGCGCGGGTGCTGCCGGAGTTGTGGTCACCGTCGCGACGCACGACCAGCGCCGCGACGTTGCCGACCTCATGCGTCGTGCCGCCATCAGGCCCACCCAGAGCCACGTCCGCGTCGGCGATCAGCTGATCAGCGACATCGCCGGGCCCAGTGCCCCGCGCGTCGTGGTGGCCAACGCCCAGCCGGTTCCGGCTGAGCGCACCGGCCGGGGGTCGGGCAGCGGTTCAGGCCGTGGTGCCGGCCGAGGTTCGAGCGGTGGGTCGGGCAGCGGCCGCGGCCGGTCGTCGGGAGGTCGGTCGGGCTCGTCCGGCTCCGGCGGGGCAACCCGCTCCGGTAGCTCGTCGGCGGGATCCTCCGGTTCCCGCTCCGGGCAGCAGCCCCGCGGCAGCCAGCCCCGCTCCACCCGCACGAGCTCCTCGTCGGGCGGCCGTCCGGCATCGTCGGGCTCCACCCAGGTCTGGTCCAGCAGCGGCAGCAGCGCAGCGCCCTCCGCCGCCCGCGGCGGGCCGCGGCGCGCCACCCGGCCCGCCGGGTCCTCGGGCTCCACCTCCTGACGATGCGGCTCCCGAAGGGGACTCCCCACCCGTACGTCATCGACGGCCACAACGACCTCCCGATCGCGCTGCGGGAGGCCTACGGCGTGGACCTGGCCGGCATTGACCTGCGCGCGGGCTTGCCCGACCTGCAGACCGACTTCCCCCGCCTGCGTCAGGGCGGGGTCGGCGGCCAGTTCTGGTCGGTCTTCGTCCCCGCGTCCTTCACCGGCGAGCAGGCGGTCACGGCGACGCTCGAGCAGATCGACCTCGTGCACCGGCTGGTCCGCAGATTCCCGCAGGACCTTGCCCTGTGCACCACGGCCGACCAGGTCGAGGCAGCCGTCGCCTCCGGCAGGGTCGCCAGCCTGATCGGCATGGAGGGAGGGCACAGCATCAACGACTCCATGGGGGCGCTGCGGATGATGCATGCGCTCGGTGCCCGCTACATGACGCTGACCCACAATGAGAACGTCTCCTGGGCGGACTCCGCCACGGACGACCCCGTGCACGGGGGTCTGACGGACTTCGGCCGCGAGGTCGTGCGGGAGATGAACCGCCTGGGCATGTTCGTCGACCTCAGCCACGTCAGCCACCAGGTGATGCAACAAGCCCTCGATGTGACGTCCGCGCCGGTGATCTTCAGCCACAGCTCGGCACGCGCCGTCTGCGACATCGAGCGGAATGTGGCCGATGACGTGCTGGCGCGGCTCCCCACGAACGGCGGGGTCGTCATGGTGGCCTTCGTGGGGCCGTTCGTGAAGCAGGAGATCGCCGTTTGGTACCGCAGCGTGCTCGACGTCGTGCGCGAACGGGGCGGCGATCCGCGCGACTACCCGACCGTCATGGCTGTCATCGCCGAGCGCACCGAGGTGGCCCCGCCCCCGTCCTGCACGGCAGAGGACGTGGCCGACCACATCGAGCACATCCGCGAGGTCGCCGGCGTGGACCACGTGGGACTCGGCAGCGACTACGACGGCGCCCCGAGCTTCCCGACCGACATGCCTGACGTGTCCGGGTACCCGCGCCTGTTCGAGGTGCTGCGCGCCCGTGGTTGGTCCGAACGCGACCTGGCCGCCGTGGCCCACGGGAACCTGTTGCGGGCCATGCGCGACATGGAGTCGGTGGCAGATTCGGCAACGGGTACCTGATCGGCCCCTGTGGCAGGGTGACCGGAGGTGCCGCGGACTAGTGTGATCGCCGACCGTAGGGGAGGCCAGCGGTGACTCGGTTCGACGCATGGGTGCGATCAGTGGGTACGAACCCCGACCCGCGCTTCACGCTTGCCAACGAGCGGACCTTCCTGGCGTGGGTGACGACCTCGCTGGGTCTGCTCGGCATCGGTCTGGCGGTGGGGACGATCATCCCTGGGGAGCACTTCTCGATCAACGTGCTGGCCGTCCTGTGGATCCTGCTGGCGGCGGTCCTGGCGATCCGGGCTGTCGTCCGGTGGTTCAAGCTCGAACGGGCGATGCGCCTCACTGAAGCGTTGCCGCTGTCCGCCTCGATCCCGATCGTCGGGGTCTCGCTGGCGGTCCTGGCTGTCGCGACCGGCATCGCAGTCCTGCTGGCAGCATGAGCGGCGCCGGGCCATCTCGGCCCTCGGACGCGGGGCTCGCCGGCGAGCGCACGACGTTGGCGTGGACCCGGCTGGGCCTGACGCTGCTGGGCATCCCGGCGGCAGTCCTCGCCTACGCGGCGGGGCGTAGCCTGCTCGCCTTCGTCGCTGCCATCGTGGCGATGGCCCTGGGCCTGGTGGTCCTGGTGGTCTCGCTGCGCCGGCAGCGCACCGAGCCCGAGCATGTCGCTGACGGAACCCTGACGCCAGCGGCATCACTGGTCGTTGCCACCGGCGCCTGTATCGTGATGCTCGCCGTCTCCAGCGCGTTCCTGGTCGGCCTCTGACGCGGACCCAAGCGCCTGTGATCCACCTGCCGACCGGCACTTCCGCCGCCGGAGGACTTGCCACAGCGTGCCCAATCGCGGCACGCTCGGGGGGTGGCAGACCGGGCGGACGTTGTCGTTGTCGGGGCAGGGCTGGCCGGGCTGCGAGCGGCCCAGCTGCTCACGGCTGCGGGGCGAGAGGTGGTCCTGCTGGAAGCGTCGGACGGGATAGGTGGGCGCGTCCGCACCGATCGGGTCGACGGGTTCACGCTCGATCGTGGGTTCCAGCTCTACAACCCGGCCTACCCCGAGGGTCGTGCGGCGTGGCCCGATCTTGAGCTGCGGCAGTTCGCACCCGGCGTCGACGTCGTCCGTGCCGGGGTGGCCCATGCCCTGGTCGACCCGCGGCGCGATCCGCGCTCCCTGCCCGCGACCCTTCGCTCGGTGCAGGCGCTCGGGCTCACTCGCGGGGTGGCGGCCTTCGGCGCCTATGTCGCGCAGCTCGGGACCGTGAACCATCCACGACGGACGCCGGCGGACCGCTTCGACGATGCGTTCGTCGACACCCTGCGCGATGCCGGGGTCGAGGGCGTGGCCCTGGACAGCGTGATCCGCCCGTTCCTTTCCGGTGTGCTGGCCGACGACGAGCTGCAGACCGCGCGCGGGGTCGTCGACCAGATCCTGCGGACGTTCCTCTCCGGGACACCCGGAGTGCCCCCCGAGGGGATGGAGGCGCTGCCACGGCTGCTCTCCCCTGGGCTGTCGGTCGTCACTGGGGCCTACGTCGGCGCCGTATCCCCAGCTCGGGTGAGCACGGCCGATCACGAGTGGCTCGCTGGTGACGTGATCGTGGCCATCGGCGACGCGTCCCGCCTGGTCCGCACGGCACCCGCGACCCGGTGGCGGGCCCTGACCACGTGGTACTTCGCGGCCGATGACCTGCCGCGCCGGCACAGCGCGCTGCTGGTCTCGGCAGACGCGCAGCTTGCCAATGTGGCGGTCGTGAGCGACATCGCCCCCTCCTACGCACCTCCTGGCCGGCGGCTCATCGCCGCGTCGGCGGTCGGGTTCCACGACTCGGTCGGGGCCGAGCACTGGGCCCGCCGGGACGCTGCGTCGATGCTCGGTGTCGACGAAGCCGACCTGGAGCTGATCGCCCACTACCCGATCGCTGAGGCACTGCCCGCTGTGTCGGCGGAGTCCGGTCCCGTGGTCAGCTCCGGGGTCGTGCTGGCCGGCGACCATCGGCAGGGACCCAGCATCAACGGGGCCCTGGCCAGTGGCCGGCAGGCAGCTGAGTTGCTCGGCGCCTCATCGATGGGTTCGGTCTGACGATGCTTCCGGCGCACGTGCGGTTGTAGCGTCCGAGCATGTCCTCGTCCGCGGTGCCGCACGAGGGAGCCGGCGGTCCCAACGGCGCCGGAACCGCCGAGATCCATCTCACCCGGCGCACGACCGTGGCCTACGCCTTCGGCTCCGTGGGCACCGGCGTCTTCGCCACCGTGCCCGGGCTGGTCCTGGCGTACTACCTGACCAACACCCTGGGGGTGGCCGCCGGGGTCGCGGCCTTCGTCGTCGCCGTGCCCAAGGCGTGGGACGTCATCGTCCTGCCGATCGTGGGCCGGTTCTCCGACCGAGCCGCTGCGAATGTGGGCAGCCGGCTGCCGTTCCTCAAGCTCGCTGGGATCCTGCTGCCGCTCTCATTCGTGCTGATCTTCGCCGTGCCCCCGGCCCTTGGCGTGTGGGGCGCGGCGGCATGGGTGTTCCTGGCGTTCATCGTGGCCTCGACAGCCTTCGCGCTGTTCCAGGTGCCCTACATCGCGCTGTCCGCGGAGCTCACCGACGATCCGGAGGAACGCTCCACGTTGATGGCCTGGCGCGTCGCGTTCCTGACCGTCGCGATCCTGCTGGGTGGTGCGCTCGCGCCGGTCATCCGGGATGCGCTCGGCGGGGCGTACCTCGGCCACTTCGTGATGGGCCTGTTCATGGCCGGGCTGATCCTCGCCGGCATCTGGTTGTGCATCATCGGGCTGTCCAGGGCGCCGGCCCGGGTGGCCCCTGCGGCTGAGGGCAGCCTGATGGACCAGATCAAGGTGGTCCGGCACAACACGGGGTTCGTCGCACTCCTGATCGGCTTCGTGATCCAGGCGCTGGGATTCGCCGCGATGCTCGGAGCGGCCCAGTACTACGCGACCTACATCGTGGGCGATCCCACGGCCATCACGATCCTGTTCGTCTGCCTGGTCGCGCCGGCCATCGTCGTGATGCCGCTGTGGAACTGGATCGCCCACCGGTTCGGCAAGACGAAGGGCTTCCTGGCAGCCAGTGGGGTCTTCCTGGTCGGGGCGGTGATCCTGTTCCTCGGTGGGAGGGACCTGGGTCTCGCGACTGCAGCGCTGGCCATCGCGATCTGCGGCGTCGCCTACGGCGGGTGCCAGATGTTCCCACTGGCGATGCTGCCGGACTCGGTGGCCAAGGACCGGGAGCGCACCGGGGAGGCGCGTGGCGGCGTGTTCACCGGGATGTGGACTGCGGGGGAGACGCTGGGATTCGCGCTCGGTCCCGCCCTGGTCCTGGTGGTCCTGGCGATCACCGGCTTCGTGTCCAGCAAGGCTGACGAGCAGGTGACCCAGCCCGATTCGGCCATCACCGGCGTCCTGCTGGCGTTCAGCGCCGTGCCGGCCATCCTGATCCTGATCAGCATCCCGTTCATCCACCGCTACGGCGTGGAGTCCGTCAAGCCCGTCGTCGCCGAACCCACCCGAGGAGATCGCCCATGACCGAGTCGCTGCCCCCGGCGTTCCCCGACCAGGGCCTGCCCGACGAGGTGATCCTCGGCACCCTGGCGGGGCTGCGCGAGCTCGACGTCCCGACGAAGGGTGGGCGGACCACGTCCTACGTCTACGACTCCGGCATCGATGAGCTCGAGGACTTCGGCGTGAAGGCGTTCGCCATCTCCCAGCATGTCAACGGCCTGGACCCGACCGCCTTCCCGAGCTACGCCGCGGTCGAGAACGACCTGGTGGCCGCCGCCCTGAGCCTGCTGGGCAGCGGCAGCCCGGACGAGGTTGGAACGATGACCAGCGGCGGCACTGAGTCGTGCAGCCTGGCGGTGCTGTGTGCGCGCGAGCGGTGGCGGGCCAGGAACGACGATCCGCAGGGGCACCCCACAGTGATCCTGCCCGACACCGTGCACCCCGCCTTCCTCAAGGCGGCGCACCTGTTCGACGTGGAGCCCGTGCGGGTGCCGGTCGACCCGGGCACCTTCAAGGTGGATGTCGAGGCAGTTCGTGCCGCCATCGACGAGCGGACCGCACTGGTCGTCGTCTCGGCGCCCTCGTACGCCCATGGCGTTATCGACCCGCTTGAGGAGGTCGCGGCGATCGCCGCCGAGAACGACGTGCTGTGCCACGTCGACGCGTGCATCGGTGGCTGGACGGTGCCGTTCATCCGCGAGGCGCAGGGCCAGCCACCGATCGGGCTGATGATCCCCGGCGTGACCAGCGTCTCGGTCGACCTGCACAAGTACGCCTACACGCCCAAGGGCGTGTCAGTGCTGCTCTTCGCGACCATCGAGCTTCGGAAGTTCACGTGGTTCGCCACCGCCGACTGGGCCGGGTACCCAGTCGTGAACCCGACGCTGCTGAGCACCCGCGGCGGTGGCTCGCCGGCCATCGCGTGGGCCTACGTGCACAAGATCGGTCGCGAGGGCTATCGCGAGCTGGCGCTGTCGGCGTGGCGCTCCACGCAGGCGATCCTGGCCGGGATCGAGGCGATCCCTGGGATCCATGCGGTGGGTACCACCGAGTCCACGATGTATGCGTTCACCGATGACGGCGGTCCGGAGGACCCCGACGTGCGGGTGATCGTCGATGAGATGGTGCAGCGCGGCTGGATCCTCGGCGCGCAGCCCGGGCACGGCGGGCCGCCCACCGCGCACATGTGCGTGATGGCCGTGCACGAGCCGCAGATCGAGACGTTCCTGGCTGACCTCGCCGCCTCGGTGGAGTCGGCACGGGCCCTCGGTCGGGTCCAGATCGACCCGAACCTGCTGGCGCTGGCACAGTCCATCGACCCGGCGGACCTGCCGCCGGAAGCTGTCGGGATGATGCTCTCGGTGGCCGGGATCTCGCTGGACGGCAACGACCTGCCCGACCGTCGCGCGACCCTGAACGCGATCATCGACGCTGCACCCGGGTCCTTGGTGGAGAGGCTGCTGGTCGAGGTCCTCGGCCAGGTCCTGCTCCCGTCGAAGCAGTCGGCGGCGGCCGAATGAGCGGCGGCGACGTGAGTGGTGGCACGAGCATCGACCCCAGCGTGGTCGACATGCACTCGGCGAAGGCGCTGCGCGCGGCGTACCGATCGGCACCGGAGCCGACGGTGGGCGACCTCGTCGGTGAGTTCTGCGGCGAGTTCATCGGACCGGGGTGGTTGCGGGCAGTGGGGCCCGTGCCCATGCGGCTCGGCGGGATGCCGGGGTGGTGGGGCAAGCGCTTCGCCCGCTCCGAGCAGGGCAACTCACCCCTGACCGGAGTGAACCTGGTGAGCTCCGGGGGAGTGGTCAGCGACTCGCTGCCGATGGTCGCCGACGTCGGTCCCTCCCGGATCGACGGCCGTGCGTCGCTCATGATCGGCTACCCCATCGATGCGCCATTCCCCTGGCCGCGGGTCACCGACGAACTGCGCCCGTTCGGCGACGATGCGTTGTTGGGGATGACGTTCGGCATCCCCGGCTCACTCCCAGGGGGGACCCCGTTCCTGCTGCGCAGGGTCGGCTAGCCCCGGTCAATCGTTGGCAGGAACGGAGCAGGAGCGGTTGCGAAGTCCAACGGCGGGGCACTCCACAAACGGGGCACTCCACAAACGGGGCACAGATCGAGGGGAAGGAACGAGACATGGCTGGTCTGCAGGGGCTCCCGCTCATGGCGATTCTCGGGGTATCCGACCTGGACACGTCGGTCGACTTCTACTCCGCAGTCCTGGGTCTTCCGGTCGTGAGCCGTGACAGCTACGGCGCCTCGCTGGAGGCGGGTGAGGCGGAGCTGCGGCTGACGCTGGTTGACGCAGTAGCTCCCCACCCGTACTCACAGCTCGGCTGGCGAGTGCCTGAGATCGAGCTGGCTGCAGGCTCGCTGGCCAGGGCGGGCGTTGAATTGACCCGCTACCCGGGGCTGGACCAGGACAACGCTGGCGTTTGGACCGCTCACGACGGGACGCGGGTGGCATGGTTCCCAGACCCCGACGGCAACGTGCTGTCGATCGTCCAGGGACCACCGGTGGATGCGAGTCAGCGGGCGACGTTGCCCGGCAGGACGTAGTCGTACGTGCGGCGCAGCGCCCGGGTCTGGACGAGGCGGTCCAGACGGCGCAGCCGCAGGTACAGGGCGAGCAGGTCGGCGTCCTTGCGGTAGTAGGCGTCCACGTCGGCCCGCGTGATGGGCTCGCGCGGCCCGGGGAGGTCGGTGTTCGCCAGCCACTCGTTGACCACATCCGTCGCCAGGTCGATCCGGTCCGGGGCGCCCTCCTTGTGGAAGTTGCCCAGCATGTCGAGGGCGACCAGTCGGGGTGTGAAGTAGTCGTCGAGGTAGGCCTCCACCAGTCGGCGGCGTCGGTAGTAGGCGCGGATGCCGGCCGGGACAGGGGCCAGGAGGAACTCCCGGTCGATCGCGTGCTGGCCCCGGTGGCGCATGAACGGGGTACCCACGTCGATCAGGAGGGGCCCTGTGGTGGCCGGCCCGGTGCCGATCCCCGGGTCGAGCTCCTGGCTCGCGGATCCGAAGGACCAGTTGGACAGCTGCCCGTCGAGCGCGACCTCGAGCCCGTCGGTGCGACTCGCGGTGTGCTCGGCGAGTTGAGTCACGGCCCCGAGGACGGAGCTGATCGCTGCCGTGACCACGTCGTCATCAGCGGCAGTGACCAGGGCGTTGCCGAGCGAGTCAGCCGCGACTCGTGGCTGCACGAGGTAGACCACCGGGGCGAGATCGGGGCGCATGACGGGGACTGCCCAGGTCTCGATGACCCGGATGCCTGCGCGCCGCATCTCGGTGATGTAGGTGTCCAGGAGGTCCCGGTAGGCACTCACAGCCGCCGCGTCGGCGAAGCCGGACATCCGCTTGCACACCAGCCCGGGCAGCGCGGAGACCGTCAGCGCGACTGACACCTCGCCGTACCCGAGGACCTGCACCCGGCCGTCGGCTTCGGGATCGGCAGGGTCCAGGTGACGCTCCGTGTCGTCGAGGGCGGCAAGGAGTTGGCCGTCGTCGGGCCGGCGCGCGATGGGCGGGCCGCTGTGGGTCACAGGGCGCCTCCGGCCTCGGTCGTACCCCCACCGAGGATCCCACTGGCCATGAGGCCGGCGATGGCCGCGTCGAGGCGGGTCGAAGCACCTCGCCGGCCTCGGCCTCGGTCATCAGCAGCCCGGGCTTGAACTGCAGCACCGTGCGGTCGAAACCGGCGAACATCGCCCAGATGCCCGCGTCGTGGCAGGCGCGGGTCATCAGCATCCCACCCATCGGGTGCGCGAACCGCAGGCCGATGATCAGGCCCGTCTGGCGTACCTCGACCAGCCAGTCGGGGTACTTGGCGGCAAGGGCGCGCGAGCCCATCGGAGAACATGTGAACCAGAGCGTCGACCCCGGCCGCTGTCTCGGTGCGGGTGGTCACCTCGAGCACCGCGCGGGCCACCCGGCAGCCGAGCTCCGCCCCGCCGAAGGTGGAGACGTTCGACCACCCGTCGTCCTCCAGCCACGCGCCGGCCTGCGATGACAGCAGCGTCGCGGCGATCGGGTACAGCCCACCGGACAGGCCCTTGCCGGTCACGAGGACGTCGGGCGTGACGCCGAACCGCTCGACCGCCCACATCGAACCGGAGCGGCCCAGCCCGGTCTGCACCTCGTCGGCGATGTAGAGCGCGCCGAACCGGTCGCAGAGTTCGCGGACTCCGCTCAGGTACTCGGGCGCGGGAACGGGGAATCCGATCGTGGCGGGGATCGTCTCGAGGATGACCGCGGCGGTCGGCGCAGCAGCCAGGGCGGCCTCGAGCGCCTCGAGGTCGTTGAACGGGATCTGGGGGAAGTCGTCCTCCGGCCCGGTCGCCAGGAAGGACTCGGCCGCGTCACGGTCACCGGCGGCGATCGCCAGCCCGGTGTGGCCGTGGTACGAGCCGACGATCGACACGACCCGGCGGCGGCCGGTCGCCCGCCGTGCGGACTTGATCGCCAGGTCGATCGCCTCACCGCCGCTGCTGGCGAACACTGCGTAGGCCATCCCCGGCGTGAGGTCCACGAGTTCGCGGGCCAGCAGCGCGCGTTCCGGGCTGGGGAAGTGGTGGTTGCCGATGTCCAGCTCATCGAGCCCCCCGACCAGCGCGGCGATCAGCTCCGGGTTGCGGTGCCCGAGGTTGAACACGCCGCCGTTGAGATGCAGGTCCAGCCAGCTTCGGCCGTCCACGTCCCAGATCCGGTAGCCCTCGCGCCGGCCCATCACGATGCCGGCGCCGAGGGCGGTGAAGGTGCGGACGCGATCAGGGCAGACGTAGCGCTCGGCCAGCGCGAGCGCCTCGTCCCGGGTGGGGGTGGCGGTCATGTCCGCAGTATTGACCTCCGCCACGTGGGGAGGCATGCCCGTGCGGGGGCTGCGGAGGGATCCGGTCGTGTGCAGGAGATCGAGCCGACGGGGGTCTGGGTCCATCCGGTCGGTACTCGGCATCCGGTCGTGCCCGCGGAGCATGATGGACGCATGTGCGACACGTTCGTGGCCCTGGCCGACGCGACGGCGAACGGGTCGGTGATCCTGGCCAAGAACAGCGACCGGGAGCCGAACGAGGCCCACGAGATCGTGTACGTGCCGGGCGGCGAGCACGCTCCGGGGTCGGTGGTCACGTGCACGTACCTCGTGATCCCGCAGGCGCGGCGGACGAACGCAGTGCTGCTCGGCAAGCCGTACTGGATCTGGGGCGCGGAGATGGGCGCCAACGCCCACGGGGTCGTCATCGGCAACGAAGCGGTCTTCACCAAGGTCCCCCACGAGAAGGACCCCGGGCTGATCGGGATGGATCTGCTGCGCCTCGGCCTGGAGCGCGCGGACACCGCCGACGGCGCGATCACGGTGATGACGGATCTGCTGGCCGAGTACGGCCAGGGCGGCGACTGCGGGCATACGCATGAGTTCCGCTACCACAACAGCTTCCTTGGTCACCGATCGATCCGAGGCCTGGATCCTGGAGACGGCCGGCCGGGAGTGGGCAGCCCTGTCGGGTGGACGGCTTCGCCTCGATCTCGAACGCCATCACCATCGGTGGTCAGTTCGACCGCAGCTCCCCGGGCCTGGTCGACCTGGCTGTGGCGAAGAAGTGGTGCACGGGTCCGGACGACTTCGACTTCGGTGCTGACTACAGCGACCGGATCTACACCCGCTTCAGCGATGCGCGCGTCCGCCAGTGCCGGACCACCGATGCCCTTGCTGCGGCACGCGGCGAGTGGGATGTGGCACACGCATGGGCCCTGCTCGCTGATCATGGCGAGCGCTCGGATGGCAGCCACGACTGGGGCCCCGCGGACCAGCCGGTGGGTGGCCTGCTCGGTCAGACCGTCTGCGCGCACGCAGGCTTCGGGCCCGTCCGGGTGTCGCAGACCACGGGATCCTGGGTGTCGGAACTACCAGCGGACCCAGTGCCGGCAACGCACTGGGTCACGGGTACGGCTGCCCCCTGCCTGTCGGTCCGAGTGCCCTTCTGGTTCGACGCGCTCGAAGAGGCCGGAGTTCCCGACCTCGGGCCGGCTCCCGGGGCGACCTACGCACCCGGGTCCCTGTGGTGGGACTACGAGGACCTGCACCGGACGATCCTGGTGGACTACCCCCGCCTGCGTCGGTTGATCGAGGACGACAGGAATGCACTGCAGGCGAGCGTCGATGCGGCAGCTGGAGCTGCTGTTGTGGGTACCGTTGCCGACCGGGTTGAGTGCAGCCGCTGGGCCGTCGAACAGGTCACGGAGGCGCGCGGGCGCTGGCTGGACACCGTGCGGGACGTAGCCCCGTCGAGGGTCGGTCGCGGACCGTTCGCCCACGCTTGGCGTTCGTTCGATGAAGCGGCGGGGCGGTCATAGCGACCGGAGTCTCCGTGCGCTCCGCCTGCCGAGCACGCTTCATGCGGCAGGTGGCGAGATGTCTGGCGCCTGTGTGATCGGGGCGTCCCCAGCTGCGGCGCGGTAGGCACACTCCAGTTGGGTGAATACCGCCGTGGGGGCCTGGACGACTTGGTCGGTGAGCCGCGCCTGCAGCAGGTCGGGCCGCCGTGACAGTGCCTCGGTGGGGATCGCCCTTCCCAGGAGCAGCAGGTCACCGCGCTCGTACCCACCCTGAAGGGCCCGACGGCTCAGGTCTGCGATCTCCGCGAAGGATGCGGCCAATCGGCCGAGCGTCCACGCGATCTCGGGACGGGTCCCCGCGCCGGCGTCAGTCGCCACCCCGGCGAGGAGCCGATCGATCTCGAGGCGCTCGATCTGGATTGGATGACTGCCCGGGTGGGGCGTGCGCAGGTCCCGCAGCTGTTCGGCGACGAACCGCCACGCCGATCCCGCGCTCTCCGCCCGCGCAGCGGCATCAAGGTGTCGGCTGCGTGCGCCGACGTGCCGAGCGCGGTGGGCTTCGTGGCGGTGGACAGTCGCAGCGGCTCGGTTGAGAGCGATGCCGATCGCCGCGATGTTGCTCTGCACCACGGCGGGCGATCCGCCCGTTTCTGCCAGGGCCCACACCAGGCGGCGCAGCCGGCCGACCCGGTCGCCGAGCGCATCAAGAGCAGGCTGCCCGCGGCGGGGGACAGGGTGGGCAACGGTCAACTCGAGGAGCTTCAGGGATGCCTCAGAGGGCTTGGCCGTTCTCGTGGTTCGGCTGAGGGTGTCAACCGCGTCGCGCTCGGGCGCAGTGAGACCAGCCGCGACGTCGGGGTGGGACGTGAGGGCACCAGCGAGAAGACGAACCAGCAGTCGCCATTGCCTGGACGCGGCACCCAGGGTGGATGGATGGCGCATCCTGGCCGCATCGGGGCTGCGTGGTTGACCGTCGGCCGTGTGGTGGGTGGCCCAGAGGTCAGCAGCGGCCCGGATGAGCACTGAGGCATCGGCCAGAGCCCCGCGGGGCCCGGTCGCCGGCATTGGCGTCTCCCAGTCGCGTGGCGCGGCCACGACCTCCAGGCATCGCAGCAGCCTCCCCTCGGTTCCGCCGCGACGACGCGTCGAGCCGCGTGCCGTCACGCCGGCAGGAGGTCGGGTCAGCGCCCTGCCCAGGTGCGCCAGGGCGGCGGCGAGGTCCCGGTGAGCATCGAGATCGACGCCTCCGGCACAGCGGTTGCCCCCCGCCGTGCAGCGTCGCGCTGATTGGACGGCATGGGCAAGGGCAATGCTCCGACCGGCTCGCTCTGTCAGTTGGGCGTAGGTAGTGGCCGGTTGTGGGGTCTGGGTCGGTCCCACGCGCCCGCTCATGAACGGTCCCCGGTGGCCGCAGCCCGCGCAGTGCACAGGGCGCTGACCGCGCAGGTGATGGCCAGGATGTCGGCGGAGTTCAGCGGCTCGTGCTCATTGCCCAACACCTCGACCGCCAACTCGATGCAGCCGTCGGTCAGGGCGCCCAGGTCGAAGTCGGGATGGCGGGGCTCCCCGCCCAAGGGCTCCGAACGGCTGTCGCCCTCGCCCAGGAGGCCCGCCCTCGACGACGAAAGCACGTCCGAGGCCTGCCCGCACTGGAGCGCCACGGTCGCGGGGTCCATGACCCTTGCGCCCCCTGTCGTCGCCCCGACTGCGGTCACGGCCGCGTCGGCCCCGGCATCCGCGGTCGCGCCACCCCGAGCCGGAGGACTCCCGGCGAGGTGAGCAGCGATGTTCTGAGTCATCGTCACTGCTGTCCACAGACCAGCCATGGTCGGCGGCAGGTCTGCGAACAGGGCAGGGCGTTGGGTCGTTGCGTCGGCGGTCGGTGTGTGCGGGGTCATGAGGAGCCTCCGGGTCGGGCGGCCGTCCGGGTTCGCGGCCGTCATCTATCCCAGTGCGATCGTCGGTGGACCATCCGAGTTGCCGGGGGATGTGGGCCGGCGTCCGACTGTTGCCGGGCAATGCGGCAACTCATCGGGCCTCTTCCTCGGCCCATTCCCCGCTGCGCATGTCGGCCGGCTCTGCCGCCGCGCGCCGTCCAGGTCGGGCGGCAGCCACGTGTTGCCGTACCCCTGTGCTCCATTGACATCGCAGGTCAACGCGCAGTTGACCACTCGTTGCCACTGCCCCGCCCGGGGTCTGTGCAGGCGGAAGCCCCGGGCCCGGCAACAGATCCGGCAACGCGGGTGCGGCACCGTGCGCTGCATCAGACACGGGCGGCTTCGTCCGGACCCGAGAGGAGTTGCCCGACATGGACCTCACCCCCGAATCCATCCGCGATGCGCTTCACCTGGTGGACCTGCACGGTTGGGATGGTGCCGATGGGCGGGCGCTGCTGGACCGCGTCCGCCGAGCTGTTGTGGTTCCGGCCGTCCGTCGATCCGGGTTGCGCGGCCCGGCGGCGGATCAGGCCGAGGCGTCCGGGTGGGAGGCTGCCTGGGATGCCCTGCGGCGACCGTCGGCCCGGACCGCGGTGAATCCGGGGGGCATGGTCTGGGTCGCCGTCCGCCGCGCGGTGGCGGTCGAGAGACAGCTCGTCCGTGGCCCGGAAATGGGCGGTGTGCTCGGGCCTGCTCCGTCGGTGTCCCTCGACCACCTCATGGAGTCCGGCTGGCAGCCCGACTGTGCGCAGCCGGAGGATGACGAGGAGCTGGGCCCGGCGGTGTGCGCCGTCGTGGCTGCCCTGGTCGAGGCCGGCTGGGAGCACGGGGACGCGGTGGATGCGATCGCGATCATGGCCGACACCGCCGCCCGGGCGCGCACCGGGTCACCGGCTACGCGATGGCGGTGGGCTTCCCTGCGCATCGGCATCCCGGAGTGGCAGGTCCGACGCCTGGCGGCGCTGCTGCTCGGAGGAAGCGATTGGTCGGGCGTGCTGGAGCTCTGCGTCGCCCATGGTCCCGGAGTGGTCGACGACCCGGACGTTCGCTCAGCTGTTGGCTCGACCGCGAGACGCGCCTCGGCAGGCCCCCGCACGTGGCTGGCCTCGTGGGGTTGTGGGGCGTCCGAGATGAGGATCGCGTGACGACTGCCGAGAGCCAGTCATCGAGAACCGGTGCAGAGTGGGCGGAAACGCCGATTTTGGATCCACGCAGGCCGCCTCTACCATCTGGAAGTCCGAGCGAGCCGTATTGCGCCCTTCACGGCGTGTCGATGTGCTCATCGGATGCGCCAGCAAGCGTGACGGGGGAGGCGCACGGGGTCATGCACGGTCCGGGCTCTCCCGCGTTCTGTATCTGGAGCGACACCACATCGCGCCGCCCGACCTTGACATGGACACCTGGGGAGTGATCATGCCCACCTCGCCATCCTCGACCGACGGATCTCGAAGCCGGGACCGCGCAACTGTGGTCGAATCATCGTCGGCCGGCAGCATCGCAGGCCTGTCGCCGGTGCGCGGTCGTCGGCGTCCCTGGCTCCTGGGGCTCGGAGCCCTGCTGGCCGCGCTCGGCGCCCTGACCGTGGTCTGGCTGGTCGGAGCGGCCGGTGACCGCCAGGAGGTGCTCGCTGTGCGCAGCGAAGTTGCCTACGGGCAGGTGCTGACCGCCGATGACGTCACAACGGCGCGGGTGTCGGTCGACCCGGGGGTTGCGGTCCTGTCGACGCAGGAAGCTGATGCCGTCATCGGCCTCGTTGCCAGCACTCGGCTGTCCGCGGGGATGCTGCTGACCACGGACATGGTCGAGCCTGCCGGCGAGCCGGGGGCGGGGCGGGTGCTCGTACCGATCGCTGTGCCAGCAGACCGGATGCCTGCTGGCGGACTGCGTGCCGATGATCGGCTGCTCGCTGTTGACGCCGAGGGGGCCGGTGCCATGGCGCCCACCCCGGCGACCGTGGTCCGTGTGGGTCCGGCCGACATCAATGGCATCACCGTGGTCGACGTGACCACCGCGACCCAGGCGGGGCCCGACCTGGCGGTGGCGGCCGCGAACGGCCACGTCGCCCTGGTCGTCCAGCCGAGCGGGAACTGACATGGCGCTCATCAGCCTGCTGAGCGCCAAGGGCTCCCCGGGCGTCACCACGGCGACAGTCGGGCTGACAATGGCCTGGCGCGGGGCGCACCCCGACCGCTGCGCCCTCGCGCTGGACCTCGACCCGATCGGTGGGGACACTGCCGGCGGCGTCCTGCGCGGCGCTGTCTCGGCGTCGGCCGGGATTCTGCCCCTGGCCACTGCCCGTGGCGTGGACCCACATGACGCGCTCGAATCGGCGTCCGTGCACTTGCGCGCCGACGGGTCGGCACGCCTGGTTCCCGGGGTCCCCGACGAGGCTCGTGCCGCCGCCCTGCCGCTGGCGTGGGACGTCATCTCCGAGGTGCGCGCGGATCTGCATCAGGCGGGCACGGATGTGCTGGTCGACGTGGGCCGGGTCGATCGGTCGGGGCTGGAGGCCTCCTGGCTCGTGGACGCTGACCTCGCTGTGCTGATCGTCCGGCCCACTCTTCCTGCGGTCATCGCCGCCCATCGCCTGTCCGCCCAATGGCCGGCACAGCGTGCTCCGCTCCACCTGGTCGTCGTCGACGGCGGCTCCCCGTACACGACCAACGAGGTCGCAGCTGCCGTGGGAGTCCCGCTCCTGGGGGTCGTACCGTTCGACCCGGCGAGCGCCAGGGTCCACTCCGAGGGTGCCACGCCCGGACGGGGCTTCGAGCGCAGCGAGTACGCCCGGTGCGTGCGCCACCTCGCTGCTGGGCTCGGCGCGGCAGCCAGCGCCCGCGTGGACCGGCTGATGCCGATCGCGGAGGTGCGGGGAGAGCCCGCCAGGACTGCCGGGCAGGAGTGCGGGCCCGCCGCCTCCTCGCAGGCGAGCCTCAGGGGGCCCGGGCTCGGGGTGCGTGGATTCGCTGGGCACCGATTCGGTGGGCACCGATGATCCCGCCGACGCCGGGTCTCGACCACGTCCCGGCGGCTGTAGTCGACCACGCCCTGGTCGATGAGGTCCGCCGCCAGGTCTCCGACGCACTTGCCGTGCGCCTTCGTGAGGCCCCTGTGACGGATCCGCGGGCCCGCCGCGAGCTGGCCCGGAGCCTGTTGACCGGGGTCCTTGTCGCCCGATCGCGGGATCGGGTTCACGCCGGGCTCGCTCCGTGGTCTGTCGATGATGAGTTCGCGATCGCCGACAGCGTCATGAACGCCATCTTCGGC
Organism: uncultured Actinomycetes bacterium; assembly: GCA_963753075.1. GTDB lineage: Bacteria > Actinomycetota > Actinomycetes > S36-B12 > CAIYMF01 > Prado023. Next base: position 1,281,908 of record CAVWAR010000017.1, on the reverse strand, counting down.
ATGGGGCGGCTCCAGCCGCTGATCGACGACCCGTCCATCGAGAACATCGAGGTGAACGGATTCGACCAGGTCTGGATTGCCTACGCAGACGGCCGCGAGGAGCGCGGCGGACCGGTCGCGGGCTCCGATGCCGAACTGGTCGAGCTGATCCAGGCCCTGGCTACCCGCACCGGCCAGGCTGAGCGGTCCTTCTCCACGGCCAGCCCCACTCTGCACCTGCGACTGGACGACGGATCCCGGCTGACCGCGATGGCGTGGGTGACACCACGGCCGATCGTCGTCATCCGTCGGCATCGGATCCGAGACGTGTCCCTGGACCAGATGGTGACCTGGGGGTCCATGACCCGAGCCGTCGCTGACTTCCTCGGGGCAGCGATCCGGGCGGGCAAGAACGTCATCGTGACCGGCCCGCAGAACGCCGGAAAGACGACGATGCTGCGCGCTCTCGCCGCGGAGTTCTCCCCCATGGAGCGGTTCGCAACGATCGAGCGCGAGTACGAGCTGCACCTGCATGAGCTCACCGGGCGGCATCCCCGGGTCGTGGCGATGGAGGCCCGGGTCGGATCCTCGGAGCGGGACGCGACCGGCCGGGCATCCGGCGAGGTGTCGCTGTCAGACCTTGTTGTGGATGCGCTGCGGCTGAACGTCCGTCGGGTCATCGTGGGTGAGGTTCGCGGTCCGGAGGTGGTCCCGATGCTCAATGCCATGAGCGTCGGCGACGGATCGATGTGCACCCTGCACGCCCGTACCGCAGCCAAGGCCCTGGACCGGATCGTGAACCTGTGCCTCGAGCAGGGCGGCGGGATGACCGACTCCTTCGCCTATCGGGCGGCTGCAGACGGGATCGACTTCATCGTCCACCTGTCGTTGCGTCACGATGCGGACAACGCCGGTGCGCGTCACCGGTTCGTCGCGGAGGTGATCGAGGTCGACGGGGTGGGGGAGGCGGGCCGACCTGTGGTCACGACGGTCTTCACACCGGGTCCGGACGGCCATGCCGTGCCCGCCCATCACCCGCACTGCCTGTCTGACCTCGTTGCTGCAGGCTTTGATGCGGCGCAGCTCGATCATCGGCACCTCGACCCGGTCCGGGCCGCTCGCCGGGTGGCCCTGTGACCGCCGCGCAGGTCGTTGCCGGAGTTGCCGCACTGGTTGCTGCCGGTGGCATCGCGCTGATGATGGCCGCGGCTGGAGGCTGGCAACCCCGTGGGTTGGTGCGGCGCGCCCCGACTCCCTCACGGTCCTGGACCGCGTTTCGTCTCCCGGTCGCAGCTGGGGTTGGCGTGGTCGCGTGGGCGCTGACCGGGTGGCCGGCGCTGGGTCTCGGCGCGGCGACCGCGACCATCGGGCTGCCCGCGATGGCCCGGGCCGGAAGGAACGCTGAGGTTCAGATCGACCGTGTGGAGGCTGTCGAGGAGTGGACTCGTAGGCTCGCCGACGTCCTGGCGATCGGCGTTGGGCTCGAGCAGGCGATCCAGACCGCCGCCCGCACCGCACCCCCGCCCATTGCCGACGAAGTCGCCACGCTGTCCGCGCGGCTTGCGGCCCGCACCCCGACCGAGACCGCACTCCGGAGGTTCGCTGACGATCTCGATGACCCGACTGCGGATCTTGTCGTCGCGTCACTGATCCTGGCCTCGCGGCGCCGGGGCCCGGGTGTCGCTGGCGCCCTGACTGCCATCGCCGATTCAGTGGGCGAAGAGGTGGCGGCCCGCCGCCGCGTCGAGGCCGATCGGGCGAAGCCGCGCACGACTGCTCGGGCGGTCACGGTGATCACCCTGGCGATCATCGCCGCCGGGTTGTTGAACCGCAGCTACACCGGCCCGTACGGAACATACCTCGGCCAGGTGGTCCTGAGCGCGACCCTCGGGTTCTTCGGTGCTGCCCTGTGGTGGATGCACTCGATGACCCGCAGCACCCGCCCGGCCCGGCTCCTCGCTGCTCAGGAGGACCAGACATGACAGCGATGCTCGTTGCGGGGGCGCTCGTGGGCTTCGGGGTGACCCTGATCGTGGCCGGCTGGCACCAGCCGGCGCCCGACCTCGCTGCGGGTGTGGCCAGGCTCTCCGGGTCTGTGACCACGTCGGCTGCTGGCCCGGACGACGCGACGCTTCCGCGTGCCGTCACGAGTGCCGCCATGCAGGCGGCTGCGCGGGTCGCCGAGTCGCTGCACCTCGACCGTCATCGCGCAGACCTGGCCATCATCGGCATGACGCCCACCCGGATGGCCCTGGAGAAGATGGGCTACGCGTTCGTGGGCCTGGCGTTCCCCGCGCTGCTGACCTCGATCCTGTCGATCGCAGGGATGGCCCTGCCGGTGGTGATCCCCGTCATCGTGTCCCTCGCACTTGCGATCGGCATGTCCTTCCTTCCCGAGGTCGAGCTGAGCCGGCGAGCAGCCGCCGCCCGCGTGCAGATGCGCCGCACCGTGTGCGTCTACCTCGAGTTGGTGGCGCTGGAGCGGGCAGCAGACGCCGGGGCCGTTGAGGCGCTCGAACGGGCTGCTGCAATCGGGGCCGGTCCCGGCTTCAGCCACATCCGCGACGCGCTCCTGCGGGCCCGGCTTGAGGGACGCACACCCTGGCAGCAGCTGTCCGAGCTGGCCGACGAGCTGGCGGTCCCCGAGCTGGGTGACGTCGCGGACATCATGCGTCTCTCCGGGGAGGACGGCGCGGCGGTGCTGCCCACGCTGAGGGCTCGGGCGGCTTCCCTGCGGACGTGGCTGCTGCAGGCGGAGGTCACCGCAGCCAACGAGGCAAGCGAACGCATGTCGATCCCGGTCGCGCTGCTCGGTGTGGCCTTCATGGCACTTCTCGGTTTCCCCGCCTTCTGGCGGATCCTGTTCGGCTGACAACAGCAACAACGGAGCACGGCGATGAATGGAGCACAGCGATGAACGAACTACTGACCACCACGTTGACCGTCCTGCGGGCGCTGACCGGGCGGATCCGCTTGGCAGTTGCGAATCGCGGCACCGACACCGGGGCCAGCACGCTGGAACTGGTGATCCTGGTCCTCGGCCTGATCACGGTCGCGACTCTGCTGGTCGCGACACTCACCGCGGCGGTGAAGTCGCGCACGGACCAGATCAGCTGATGTCCGTGCGGGACCGCGGATCGGTGACGCTCGAGGTCTCGATCCTCGCCCCCGTGCTGCTGCTCGTGGTGTTCACGATCATCCAGGTGGGTCTGTGGTCGTACGCCCGGAGCCTTGCTCTGGGCGCCGCCCAGGAGGGGGTTGCCGCCGGGCGGGCCTACCGCGCCCCGGCCGAAGCCGGCCGCATCCGGGCGCAGGCCTTCCTGGAGGCAACTGCCGGGGACTCGCTCCTGGCCAGTTCGGTGACCTCGCGTGCCACGCCGGGAGGTGTGCGGGTCGAGGTGACCGGCCGAGCACTGAGCGTCCTTCCGGGTGTGCCCGGACTTCCCGTCCGGCAGCATGCCGAGGGCCCCGTGGAGCGGTTCACCACCCCATGAGGACCGGACTCCACCACGCATCCGACCGGGGGTCGGCGACCGTCGAGCTGGTGGTCCTGGCGCCCGCGCTGTTGGCTGTCCTCGGTCTGGTGATCGTTGCCGGCCGGGTGTCCGCGGCGGGCGGCGCTGTGGAACAAGCGGCCGCATCCGCAGCGCGAGCCGCCTCGATCGCGCGCGACGCGCGTGCGGCGCAAGCCGGCGCACGGTCGGTGGCCCAGGACTCGTTGCGCGACCAGGGCCTCACGTGCCGCAAGTTGACGACCACGATGGACACGAGCGGGTTCGCGGTGGCCGTGGGATCCCCCGCCAGCGTGACTGTCACTGTGCGATGTGCCGTTCCCCTGGCCGACGTGGCCGTTCCCGGTATGCCCGGGGAGCGCACCGTGACCGCCGCGATGACCAGTCCGATCGACAGCTTCCGGGGGCGATCGTGATGCCCGGGCAACGGCCCGCCGCGCCCGGGCAGAGTGTGGGGGAACCCGAGGTGCTGGTTCGGCTCCGGTCGTGGGGCACGGGGCCGTCGGGGGATCGCGGCGCGGTGACGCTCTTCGTGGCGATCGCGATGGTGGGCCTGATGGTCCTGGCCGGACTCGTCGTGGACGGCGGCGCCAAGGTGCGGGCCGCCCAACGGGCCGACCGGGTCGCAGCCGAGGCAGCACGGGCTGCCGGGCAGGCGGTCGACCTCGGCGCTGTCCTCGAGGGCAGTGCCGTGCGGGTGGACCGCAGAGCTGCAATGCAGGCAGCGGAGGCCTATCTGGCATCCGCCGGGGTGGACGGCTCGGCTCGAGTCATCGACCGGGGGGCGGGCATCGCGGTGTCCACCAGGACCTCGGCACCCACGGTCTTCCTCGGCCTGATCGGCGTGCCGCGCCTGACCGTTGACGGCGCCGCACACGTGAGTCTGGTCCATTCCATGGGAGGAGCTCGTCCATGACGTCGCACAACCCGAACCCCACGGCCCCGCCCGGGACAGTCGCGCGGGCATTGGTCGCGGTCAGTGCCCTCGTAGCCCTCGTGGTGGGGGTTCCACTCCTGCTGGTCGCCCTCGGGGGCGCCCTCCCCGTGGACCTGGGGTCACTGGCTCCAGCCGCGTGGGGCAGCGCCGACGACGGCCGGCTGCTCCTGCTCGCGATACTCGGAATCGCCTGGGCCGCGTGGGGCGGGACGGTACTCAGTGTCGCGGTTGAGGCCGTGTCGGCAATCCGTCGTGTCCCGACCCCATCGATACCCGGCCTGGGCATGCCCCAGCGGATGGCCGCGTCGCTGGTCGCGGTGATCGTGGTCGGCCTGAGCCCCGGGGTCGGTAGTGCGGCACCGGCGACAGCGGCGGACGGCCCACCGGGCGCATCTGCCACTGCGGGTTCGCCGTGGAGGGCGGGTTCGCGTCAACCAGCCGGCGAGCACGCGTCCGGCGCCGCCCACGCGAGCGATTCGGAGCTGCGTGGGCAGGGCCCATCGGTCCGACCGGCCGTGGCCCGAGCGGCCGCCGCCGGACCAGCCGAGGGGAGTCTGGCGGCCGCCGTCACGATCGCGACCAGCCACAGCACTGACGTGCGCGCGACCGCGATCCGCGAGACCGTCGCCCAGGATCGTGGATCCGGTCGCGCAGCTTCCAGCCGGTCGAGCGACCAGTCCGACCTGCCCGCTGTCACCTCCAAGCGCCATGACACCCTCTGGATGCTGGCTGAGCAGCACCTCGGGTCCGGCGAGCGGTACGTGGAGATCGAAGCCCTGAACCGGGGTGTCCCCCAGGCTGACGGACGGGCGCTCGGTGCGGAGGGCCGCGTCTACCCGGGTTGGCGGCTCCTCCTGCCCGCCGACGCGAATGTGGACGTGGAGCGTCCCGAGCGGCATCGTGTGGTTCGCGGCGACACCCTCTGGGATATCGCGGACGACGAGTTGGGCGATCCCAGCCGCTACCCGGAGATTGCCGAGGCCAACCTCGGCGACCTCCAACCCGATGGCCGGCGACTCGCCGAGCCGGACCTGATCCTGCCTGGCTGGATCCTGGAGATCCCGGCCTCGGGAGGTGGATCTGCGGACCCCGCGCCCGCCGGTGACCGTGTCGGCGCGGGTGCCGCGGGTGCCGACTCCAGTGCCGACGCGGATGCCGAGGAGGAGGGTCGGCTGTTGTCACCGCCGATCGACCGTGCGTCCGCCGCCCCCGACGCCGATTCCGATCGCCTCCCGCTCATCGATCGGGGAATCGCTGAGCCGTCGGCGTCAACGCCGGGTCCAGCCGACCTTGCGGCTGGCGATCCGAGCCCGTTGATGCCGACTGCCACCAGCGGTGTCGCGGTGGATCTGCCGGCTGGCGGCACCGTGGCCATGCTGCTCCTGACCGGCGTCGGCGTGGAGCTGCTCCGACGCCGGCGCCAGTTCCAGCGGCTGAGGGGACCCGGAGAGCGGATGGCCCCGCTGGTACCGGGAGCTCAGGAGATCGAGCGCGCCTCCCGCGAAGCGCTCCATGATCCGGGTTCCGAGCTCCTGGACCGGGCCCTGGCGCAGCTGGCCGGTGAGGCAGCATCTGGCAGCCACGAGCTTCCGGACGTCCGAATGGTGCGCGCCGGCTCTGAGTCGGTGACTCTCGATCTTGCTGCACCCGGTGGACCGGCCATCGCCCCGTTCAGGGCCGCGGACTCGACACGCTGGGAACTTGACGAGCACCTCTTGCAGGACGCACACCCCGAGGTGCCCAGGGCACTGCCCGGGCTGATCACACTGGGCGTGTCCGGCCAGGAGGCTGTGCTGCTCAACCTCGAGTCGGTGGGCACATTGGCCGTCTCCGGAGCCCCGGACGATGTTGCCGATGTGCTTCGGGGGCTGGCTGTGGAGCTCGCGTTCGGGCAGGCGAGCATGTGCACCGAGCGCACGCTCTGTGTAGCTGACCCCGCTATCGCCGACGCGGCGGAGGCTGGTGCCATCGGTGTTGATGCCGATCCTGCGCGGGCTTCCGCTGCCCTCGAGGCAGCCGCCAGGTCGGGGGCGCCCCTGGTGGGCGACCCGCTGCTCATCACCCTCTCGGACCGCCCTCTCGCGGTCCAGGTGTCGCCGCGATCAGGCTGCGCACTCATCACTGACGCGGCTGTCGTCGGGGCCGGGGCGACACTCGCGGTCCAGGGGCCGGGGGCCGCCCTGCTGCTGCCCGAACGGACACCCCTTGTTCCACAGAGTGTGAGTGGCCGCGCGACAGCTGACCTTGTCGGCATGCTCACCGGCACCGACCTGCCGGATCCGCAGGGGCACGATCAGCGTGCCCTGAGGCCGTCAGCGCCCGAACCGGAGGTCATCGACCTGCGCGAGATGCCCACTGTTCCGCCGCGCCCGGCGCCTCAGTCGAGCGGCGCGCCCAGGGTCCTGGTGCTCGGGGAGGTGATCGTTGACGAGGCCCATGGCAAGGCCGAATCCACGCGGATCGGTCGGCTCGCCGAGACCGTGGCCTTCATCCTTCTGAATCCCGGCGCTCGGCCCAGCGAGTTGCAGGGCGCCCTCTGGCCCGGCCGCCGCTCCAACCCGCAGACCTGCAGGCAGATGATCTCCCGGGCGCGGACGTGGCTGGGGCGCGCCGATGCGGGGGAGCCGTACCTCATGATGCTCGCCGAGTCCGAGGGTCGGCTGCGCCTTCGGGAGGAGGTCACGTCTGACTGGGTGGACTTCCAGCGGCTGGCCGAGGTCGGCCTGTCCGACCCGGACGACACGGAGCACCTCGCGGCGGCCCTGGCGCTGGTGCGCGGGCGGCCCTTCGGCTCCCTCGCCAGCCGCGAGCTCCCGTGGGCGGACTTCCACATCAACGAGATGATCTGCCAGATCACCGACGTCGCCCATGAACTGGCGCTGCGCCACGAGCGCGCCGGCCGGCGGGCAGCCGCCCGCGACGCTGCGCTGCGAGGGCTGCGGACCGAGTGCGAGTCGGAGCTGCTTGAGGCGATCGTGGCCAGGACCGGCGGGTAGTGCGCCTGCCCTCGCGCGTCGACACCCCTGCGCAGCGGCGCCCCGCGCCCCGGCACCTCCCCGTTCCGGCACCTCCGGGCGCCGGCCCCTACCGGCGCTACGCTCCCGAGTGGACGCGCAGCAGCGTGATGAGGTAGATCCCGTAGGTCGCCAGCAGCATGACGCCTCGCCAGGGCGCGAGCCGGTTGGACGACCCGGGGATGATCATCAGCATCGTGATCACGCCGAACACGATGGCGATGATGAACTCGTTCCACGTGATCCGGATCGGGTGGATGCTTGCAGCGACGCCGACGATCAGCAGGCCGTTGAAGATGTTGCTGCCCAGGACCGTCCCGACGCTCACGTCGTCGTGACGGCGCACCCGTGCGGCCACCACGGTGGCCAGCTCCGGCACGGATGTGGCCACCGCCACGAGCACGGCGCCGACGGTGAACGTGTCCCAGCCGAGGATGCGACCGAAGTCGGCGGCGGCAAGGACGATCAGCCGCCCAGCCAAGATCAGCAGGACCAGGCCGAGGATCCCGTCCCGGAGGATCCTGCCCGTGCTCCGGTCGGAGAGGACCTCGGCGATGTCGGAGCGTTCTCGCGCGGCTTGAGCGATCGTGAACCCCAGCCAGCCCACGAAGCACAGCAGCAGGATGATGCCGTCCCCCCGGCTGAGCGAACCATCGAGGCCGAGCGCCAGGATCAGCAGTGGGGCTGCCAGCGCCGGCGGGATGTCCCGTCGCAGGTCGCTGCGCCGCGCGGTCAGGCCGCCGAGCATGATGGCGATGGCCAGCACCAGCGCGATGTTGATGACGTTGCTGCCCAGCAGGTCGCCCAGGGCGATCTCGGGTTCCCCTGCAGTGGCCGCGTTGACGGCCACCGACATCTCGGGGCTCGATGTCGCGAAGGCCGCCACGGTCGCGGCGATGATCCCGGGCGCCACCCGGGCCCGGGCAGCACCACCGACCGTGCCGCGGACGAACAGCTCACCGCCCAGCCCCGCGGCGAATACCCCGGGGATCAGGTAGAGAGCGTCGGTCATGGTCGCATTCTCCTTCCCCGCGGTCAGTGATCCGCACCCGGCATGCCTCCGGACCCGTGCAGGGCGAGGATGAGCGCATGCGCCACGATGAGTACGCCGCCCACGATGCCCTCGGCCTCGCCGAGCTGGTCCGCTCCGGGGAGGTATCGGCCACCGAACTGGTCGATGCCGCCATCGCCCGGATCGACGCAGTCAACCCGACGATCAACGCGATCGTGCACCGCATGGACGACACCGCCTGCGCGGCGGCTGCCGGCGAGCTGCCCGGCGGCCCGTTCCGTGGCGTCCCGTTCCTGGTCAAGGACATGGACGGCTTCCTCGCCGACGAGCCGTGCACGTTCTCCAGCCGCTCGCTGGTCGATTACGTGCCCAACCACGACTCCGAGCTGTTCGCCCGCTTCCGGCGCGCTGGGGTGGTGTTCACCGGCAAGACCAACTGCCCCGAGTTCGGGATCCTGGGCGTCACCGAGCCCGAGTTGCGTGGCCCGACACGCAACCCGTGGAACGTGGACCACTCACCGGGAGGGTCCAGCGGTGGCTCCGGGGCAGCCGTCGCGGCGGGGATCGTGCCAGTGGCGCACGCCGGTGACGGTGGTGGCAGCATCCGCATCCCGGCCTCCGCCTGCGGCCTCTTCGGCCTCAAGCCCTCGCGTGGGCGAACGCCCCTGGGCCCCGATGAGGGGGAGTCGTGGAACGGCCTCGTCGCGCGGCACGTCGTCACCCGCACGGTTCGTGACTCCGCTGCATTCCTGGATGCCACCCAGGGAGGTGATACCGGCGCTCCGTATGCCGCGCCGCCGGACGGGGCCTTCCTCGAGGCGCTGGAGCGCGCCCCGGGTCGGCTGCGGATCGGGTTCTCGACTGAGTCCCAGCTCGGCCGGGGCACGGATCCGGAGTGTGACGCGGCGGTCACCGGGGCTGCTGACCTGCTGTCTGACCTCGGCCACGAGGTGATCCCGTTGGACCTGCCCATCGACCGGGAGGGTTTGACCCACGCCTACCTGACGATCGTGGCCGCCTGCGTCGGGAGGGCGGTCGAGGACACCGAGCGGATGACGGGCCGCACGCCCAGGTCCGAGGACTTCGAGGCCGTGACGTGGTTCCTTCGACAGGTCAGCGATGCGCTCTCGGCCCGGGACCTCGAGAACGCCCTGGCGCTGATCGCCCAGACGACCCGGCGGCTCGGCGCGCTCTTCGCCGACCAGATGGACATGCACGTGTCCGCGACGATGCCCTACCCGCCCGTTCGTGTCGGCGAGCTGGCGCTGACGTCTGTGCAGAACCAGGCCCTGCGAGTGCTGCGCACGCTCCCGGTCAACGTCGGACCAGCCCTGCGCGCTGCACTCTCCCAGCTCGCGGCCAACTCCCTCGACAAGGTTGCGAATACCCAGGTGTGGAACATGACCGGGCAACCGGCCATGAGCCTGCCGCTGCACTGGACCCCCGAGGGCCTGCCCGTCGGAGTGCAGATCGCTGGTGCGTTCGGCGCCGAGGAGCAGATGTTCAGCCTTGCTCGCCAGGTTGAGCAGGCTCAGCCCTGGATGCCGCGGCTGATGGGAACGGTGACGGCGACGTTCTGACGATCGGCGGCTACTCCTGCGGGTCGGATGGGGAGTCGGCTTCGACCTCGCCCACCTCTTCGGACTCGGCCTCGGCGGCGTGCTCAGCCGTTCCCTCGTCATCGGCCGCGAGGTCCTCCGACGGCTCGGGTGCGAGCCCGGCCTCGAACGTCATCCCGGCCGCGCGCAGTCGCTCGACCAGCGGCATGCCCAGCCCGGTCGCCGGGGTCAGCACACCCGCGCGATCGGGCAGGTTCGGATCACCAGAGGCGGCCAGCAGGACGGCCTCCGCAAGCATCAACGACGTCGCGGCGTAGCCGGGGTCACCGTCTGCGGCGACGGTTGCGACGTAGTGCTCGCCGTCCGGGTCCCAGCCGTGGATCTCCATCCGGAAGTACCCAGCTGCGCGGTCCTCGGCGCTCGGCCCCTCGCCGGGCTTGGGCAGCACCATCCCCACCCCCGAGCGGATCGGCCCGAAGCCCAGCGCTGCCCCAACCGCGCCCATCCCGGCGGTCACGCCAGTTGCCTTGGCCCGTGCGGAGATGCCCTCACCGAAGGCCATCGCCTCCTGGTACCGGAACGTCCGCGAGTAGGGGTATCCGGCCAGCGCGTTGGAGCGCCGGACCACCCGCGTGTTCGTCGGACCCATCACGAACGGGGCCAGCCAGCCGAGCTCGGGGTGATGCACGGCGCTGTTCAGGTCGGACTCGGCATCCGAGTCGTCCCGGTTGCCGCCGTCCGGCTCAGCCTCGCGGTCGGGGCTCAGCGAGTAGGGGTCCGCGACGATCTCACGGGCGGCAGGATCAGCCGCCACCGCAATGGCCTGTTCCCGTCCTGAGGCCAGCGTCCCTCCCGAGAATCCGCCGCGGGTGTCCTTGACGAGCAGGGTGGTCTCGGCAAGCGGGCCCGCAACCTCATGGAGCACCAGCACCCCGAGGTCAGACGGGATCGAGTCGAAGCCGCAGGCATGCACGATCCGGGCACCAGTCCCGCGGGCGATCTCGTCGTAGGCATCGATCGACTCGCGCATGAACAGCACCTCGCCGGTCAGGTCGACGTAGTGCGTGCCCGCCTTGGCGCAGGCCTCGACCAGCGGCAGTCCGTACTTCGCATACGGCCCCACGGTCGAGGCGAGCGCAACCGTCGAGCGGGCCAGCTTGGTCAGGGTCGACTGGTTGGCGGAGTCGGCCAGCAGCAGGGGCCAGCCGGAGGCCCGGTCGCCGAGCTCATCGCGCACGGACCCGAGCTTGGCCAGCGACCTTCCGGCCAGGGCGATCCGCGTCCCCTCAGGGGCACGTTCGGCGAGCCGCTCGGCGACCAGCTTCCCGGTGAAGCCGGTCGCCCCGAAGAGCACAACATCGAAATCACGATCAGTCATGGGGCCAAAGTAGCGTGACCGGGCTGCGAGTGGGACGGGTGCCGTCCTCGCGTGCTCCTGAGAACGCCGGGACGACGAATGCCCCGGGCGATCGACCGGAGCATTCGTGATTCGGTGCACCGCCGTCGGCGGTGGTTCAGCGCGCTGGCTCAGCCTGCTGGCTCAGCCTGCTGGGTACGCGGGCGTCGAGGTGGGCGGGTGGACGTCCGAGCTGCGCACGATCGTCTGGCCGAGTGGGGTCAGGGCGAGCGGAACCATCTTGAAGGCGGCGATCCCCCAGGGGATGCCGATGATGGTCAGGCACAGGCCGACGCCGTAGGCGATGAGCCCGAGCGCGATCCAGATGCCGCCGAAGATCATCCAGAGGATGTTGCCGATCAGGCTCGCGACCCCGGCGTCCGGGTTCGGGACCGAGGTGCGGCCGAAGGGCCACAGCGCGTAGTTGGCCAGGCGGAACGAGGCGATCCCCCAAGGGATCGTGATGATGAAGATGAACATGATGACGCCGGCGATCGCGAAACCCAGGGCGATTGCCCAGCCAGCGATGACGAGCCAGATGATGTTGCCGATTGTCCGCAGCATCCCCGCTTCATACCCGAATCCGCAGGGGAGCAAACCGGACCGGACGCGTGGCCGTGAGCATGCACGGCGGGCGTGGTCCTTCGGCCCTAGCGGACGGCGCCGTTCCGGCGTAGTGAAGGAAGTATGAACGGTGGGAACGGAGCCGGGTCGATCGTGGTGGTGAAGGGCCTGTGCAAGGACTACGGCGAGGAGCGGGCGGTCGATGACGTGAGCTTCACGATCGAGCCCGGCGAGGTGTTCGCCCTCCTCGGGCCGAACGGCGCCGGCAAGACCACGACGGTGGAGATCCTCGAGGGCCATCGGAAGCGGACGTCGGGGACGGTCAGCGTTCTCGGGGTGGATCCCGCGACTGGTGGGACGGCCTACCGCGGACGGATCGGGATCGTGCTCCAGGACGCCGGGTTCGATGAGGAGTTCAGTGTCCGCGAGCTGGTGGTGCTCTACGCTGGGCTGTACCCGCGGCACCGCGATGTCGACGAGGTCATCGAGCGCGTGGGGCTCGCGGACAAGGCAGGGGCCCGGACCAAGACGCTGTCCGGTGGCCAGCGTCGGCGGCTCGATCTCGCCCTCGGCCTGGTCGGCGACCCGGAGCTGCTGTTCCTCGACGAGCCGACGACGGGGTTCGATCCGTCCGCCCGGAGGCGGGCGTGGGACCTGATCGCCTCGCTGCGCGGGCTGGGCACCACGATCCTGCTCACCACCCACTACATGGAGGAGGCCGAGCACCTGGCTGACCGGGTCGCTGTCATGCAGGCGGGGCGCCTCGTTGCCCTCGACACCCCGGCGAACCTGGTCCGGACGGAGGGCTCCGACGCGGTCATCGCCTTCGTGCTCCCGGAGGGGGTGCGGCCCGAGGACCTGCCGCCCATCGGGCTCGGGCCGGCGCGCACGCACGGCCAGCAGGTCGACATCCGGTCATCGGACCCCATCCGCGACCTGCACGCGTTGACGCAGTGGGCGATGTCCGAGGGGGTCGGCCTCGACGGGCTCACAATGGCCAGGCCAACGCTCGAGGACGTCTACCTGGACCTCACACAGGGGGAACGCCGTGTCTGAGGCCGTGAGCGCATCGTGGGGGTCGATGCTGGTCGGCCAGGTCCACTACGCGAACCGCGGGTTCTGGCGGACACCGATTGCAGCGTTCTTCACCATCGCGTTCCCGTTGGCCTTCCTGGTCATCCTGTGCTCCATCTACGGCAACGAGGTGATCGACCAGGACAGCGGCCTGCGGCTGGCGCAGTACACGACGCCGGTGTTCGCGGTCTTCGGTGTCTGCATGGCCTGCATGGTCTCCCTGGCACTGGCCGTCTCCTACGCCCGGGCAGCCGGCGTGCTCAAGCGCCTGCGGGGTACGCCGCTGCCGCCGTCTGTGTACGTCGCCGGGAGGGTCGGCTCGGCCCTGTGGATCTCGATGATCACCACCGTTGTGCTGGTGGGTGTGGGCGTGGCGTTCTACGGCGTGCAGATCATCTGGGCCAACGTGCCGGCACTCGTGCTGACCTTCGGGGTCGGCATCGCCTGCTTCTGCGCTGTGGGCCTGGCGATCGCTGCGCTGGCCCCGACCCCGAGTGCTGCCCAGGCGATCAGCAACGGTGGGCTGATCCTCCTGTCGTTCATCTCCGGGATCTTCGGCTTCGCGGAGTTGCCGACGTGGATGGAGCGGGTGGCCCTGTTCTTCCCGCTCAAGCACTTCGTGGACCCGGTCGCGGCCGGGTTCAACCCGTATGTGGATGCCTCCACCCCCGCGTGGGGTGACCTGGGGATGATGGCTGCGTGGGGGATCGCGGCCGCGCTGGTGGTCCGGTCGACGTTCGGCTGGGACCCGATGCTGGGTCGCGGGATCAAGCTCGGCGCCGCGCCCGCGCCCGGGGCGGAGTCCGCGCCCGTCAGCGCTCCCCGGGTCGGGGGTCGGCGCGCGATGCAGGCCGGAAGCCTCAACCTCGTCCCGGTCCTGGCCACCGCCCCTTCCGGCCCTTCCTCGGCGGCCACGACTCCCGCGGTGATCAGCACGGGGAGCCCGAGCCTGCCCACGATGATCGGTGCGCAGACCCGGTACGCCGCTCAGCAGACGGTCCGTGATCCGGCCTCGCTGTTCTTCGCCATCGTCTTCCCGGTCCTGCTGGTCACGTTCTTCACGCTGATCTACGGGCCGGAGGTGCAATGGGGTGGTCTCCCGCTTCCGCAGTTCCTCGCGGCAGCGTTCGCCGTGTACGGCGTCGCGACGATGGCCTTCGTGAACCTGCCCGGGGCCATCTCCGAGCAACGTGGCAACCGCGTGCTGAAGCGGATCCGCGGCACGCCCCTGCCGTCGTGGTGCTACCTCGCCGCTCGGCTCCTCGCCGCGCTGGTCCTCGGCTTGACCACCGTCGTGCTGGTCTTCGCCGTGGCCGTCGCCTTCCTCGGCGTGACCCTGCCGCCCACGACCTGGCCCGCGACCCTGCTCACCTTCACGCTGGCGACCGTCTGCTTCGCCGCGTGCGGGCTGGCGCTGGTGGCCATTGTCGACGGTCCGCAGGCCGTGATCGCGGTTGGCCTGTGCGTGCTGCTGCCGTTGTCCTTCATCTCCGACATCTTCATCTCCACCCCGTCCCTGCCCACCGTGCTCAACGCCGTGGGGTGGACGTTCCCACTGCGGCATGCGGTCCACGCCGCGGTCACGGCCACGAGCGGCGGTGCCCTGGACGGCGCCTTCTGGCTCAACCTGGGCGTCCTGCTGCTGTGGACCGCGACCGGGCTGCTGGCGGCGTGGCGCCTGTTCCGCTGGGAGCCGAGGGCGTCACGCTCGCGGCGTGTCGCTCACGTCCGGTGATCGATCCGAGTCGGCCGCTACCTTGCGGACTCCCACGCCCGCCCGGGGCGCACACTGGAGAGGACCCTGATGAGCGAGCCCAGCGTCGAGTTGCCCTTCACCCGCGAGATGGTGGTCGTCCACAAGATGTTCCGTCGGGAGTTCGGACTGGCCCCCACGCTTGTGCTGGGTGTGGCCCCGGGGGACTCGGCCCAGGCCCAGCGGGTGGTCGACGGTGTCACCCTGATGCTTGGCGTTCTCCACCACCATCACACCGGGGAGGACCTGTTCCTCTGGCCGCTGTTGCGCGAGCGCGCCCCTGCGCAGGCTGCGCTTCTCGACGAGATGGAGGCCCAACATGCCCAGATCGACCCCTTGATCGAGCAGGCGGAGGCGCTCGGGGCCGCATGGGCCGCCGATCCGACCGCTGCGACAGCGCAGCCCTATGCCGACGTGCTCACTGCCTTCCACGATTCCCTTGTCGCCCACCTCGACCAGGAGGAGAGCGACATCCTGCCCCTGGCCCAGGTGACGGTCACCGCGCAGGAGTGGGGTCAGCTCGGCGAGTACGCCGTCCAGCACACCCGCAGGAGCAGCTGCTCCATGTGATGGGAGCCATCCTCGAGGACGCGAACCCGCAAGAGCGGGCGCTGATGTCCTCAGCGTTCCCCCCACCCGCGTTGGAGGCATGGGCCCAGGCCGGACGTGGCGCCTACATCGAGTCGGTGACGGCGATGCGTGGTGCGCCGCCAGCGCCCCTGTGACCGGGGTGTCCGCGGCGTGGCGACGACGTGGGGCTGAACTCGGAGCGGATTCGACCGTACCCTGCCTGTCATGCCTCCCGCAGCCGCTCCGCCACCGATCACCGGGATCCCCGTCGATCCGCCGCCGAAGGAAGTGCCAGCGTTCGCCGAGAAGCTCGACCAGTCCACTGTCGGCGGGATCGGCTACCGGGCGCTGCGCCGGTACTCCTACGGCAAGGTCGGCCTGTTGGCCAACGGGACGGCCTACTACCTGTTCCTGTCCCTGTTCGCACTGCTCGCCCTCGCCTACGGGATCATCGCCCTTGTCGGCGCCGACGACCTGTCGCAGCAACTGACCGAGGCGCTGGACAACGCCTTCCCCGGAGTGGTCGGCGACGAGGGGATCGACCCGGACACGCTGAGGACCGCTGGTCGCACCGCAGGGGTCATCGGTCTGCTCATCCTGTTGTACTCGGCGCTGGGCGCAGTGAGCGGGGCCACCAAGTCGCTGCACCTGATCTTCGGGGCACCACCGGACCCGCGAAGCTTCCCCAAGGCCAAGGCCCGGGCGCTGGGCATCCTCCTGGTGGTCGCGCCGCTGATCCTGATCTCCTTCGCGTCGTCCGGCGTCGCGAGCCAGTTGGCCGACCCCGTGCTCGAAGCATTGGGGATGGATGGCGGGGCAGCCCGCGTAGGTATCGGCGCCCTCGGGCTGGCGATCGGGTTCGCCGTCGACGTCCTGATCCTGTGGATCCTGCTGGGCAACCTGGGTGGGATCCGGCCGCACACCCGACCGCACCTCATCGCCAGCCTCACCGGCGCGGTGGCGATCGGGCTGATCAAGCAGCTTCTCGACGCGATCATGTCCTGGGCGCTGGACAAGCCGCAGTACGGTGCCTTCGCGGCACCCATCGCCGTGCTGTTCATCCTCCAGCTCCTGTCGCTGGTGCTGTACGGGAGCGCCTGCCTGGCCGCCGGGATCAGCGACTCCGAGGTCGCGCTTGAGGACCTTGAGCCGACTCGGCAACCAGCCGTGGTGGGGGCGCCCGGGGAGTCGGTCGCGACAACCTCGGAACCGGCCGGTGGCAACGCGCCTGAGGACTCGCCTGACGAGTCCCCTGAGGAGTCAGCGGAGACCTGATCATGGATGCGCTCGACCTGCGCGACGTCCTGCTGGGCGAGGGGCTCAGCCGGCGGGTCGTCGATGCCGTGATCAGCGTGCCGCGGGACCGGTTCGTGCCATGGCACCAGCGGTTCCGCGCGTGGGAGGACCACGCCATGTCGATCGGGCACGGCCAGACGATCTCGCAACCGACGGTGGTGGCGGTGATGACCGAGGCCGCGGCGGTGGGGCCGGGTGACCGGGTCCTCGACGTGGGCACGGGCAGTGGCTACCAGGCGGCCGTCCTGGCAGCGTGCGGCGCGACGGTGCACTCCATCGAGCGGATACCGGCGCTGGCAGACGACGCGCGGGCCCGGTTGGCAGGCTTGGGGCTGGACGTGGAGGTGACCTGCGGCGACGGGTCTGCGGGTCGCGCGGAGCGTGCGCCCTATGACGCGATCGTGGTCGCGGCTGCCACGCCCACCGTCCCGCCGGACCTCGTGGCTCAGCTGCGCCCAGCCGAGCAGGGGCGGCGCGGCGGACGCCTGGTGATCCCGATCGGGGACCCGGCGGCACGGTTCGGCGGACAGGAGCTTGTCGTTCTCGAACGTCAGGCCGACGGCCTCGACCGTCGCACGCTGCTCGACGTGGTGTTCGTCCCACTCATCTGGGACGGCACGCCTGGCCCATGACTGCGTCGCCGACTGCTGCCGGAGCCCGTCAGGCCAGCCGGTGCACCAGGACCACCGAGTCCATCGCCGTGACCTGCCCGTCCTGCTCGCGTGCCCGCACCTCGCGGATGAGCACCTCATAGCCGTTCAGGAGGTGCAGCGCCGCGAGGATGTCGTCGGGGGAGAGCAGGCGGGCCGCTGGCGGGCCGCCGAAGCCGAGCAGACCGTGCTCGGGGTCGTGTGTGACCACGAGCAGGTGTCCGCCGGGGCTCATCAACGCCGGCAGGTGGGCGTAGGCGCGGTCGCGCTCGTCAGGTTCGGGGTGGATGTAGCCCACGGTGATCAGGTCGAAGGTGCCAGTCGCGGCCAGTCCGGCGAGGAACTCCGCGTCGGTGGCGTCGCCCTGGGCGAATCGGGCATCCAGACCAGCGGCCCTGATGGCCGATGCGGCCCGCTCCAGGGCAACATCGGACCAGTCCACGCCGGTCACGTCCCAGCCATGGCTGGCCAACCAGAGCGCGTCGGCACCCTCGCCGCAGCCGACATCCAGGGCCGTGCGGGCTGTCTGGTCGCGGCCGCCGGTTGCTGGCTCGCCGAGATCGCTGATGACACCCACCAAGGCGGCATTGGGTTCCCCCGACCAGACCGTGCTGGCCAAGTAGCGCTCATTCCATCCGGCTGCATCCATGGTGCCAGTGTCGCCCATGGGCGGTTGACGATCGCGCGGGCGCCGGTATCGTCGTCGCACACAGCGCATGCGGTCGTCCTCGGATGGCCCGGCCAGGGTCGAGGCGGGCCCGACCCGCCCAGGGCCCGGCCGAACTGGAGGTGGAGTGTGGCAGCGGATCCCAGGCACACCCTCAGCTCCGCGCCAGGTGCTCGGAGCGGATGCCTCACCGCTGCCGTTCCCGAGACGGGCGAGGCGTTCCACCTCCTCGCTGAGCTCGGCGCGGTCAGGATCGAGCACATCGTCAGCTCCGAGACGCCGGACCCCGGTGAACAGGTCCAGGACTGGCACGAATGGGTCCTGCTCCTGGCTGGTGCCGCAGAGCTCGAGGTCGCTGGCGTGCTGGTGCCGTTGAGGCGTCGTGACTGGGTCGTGATCCCCGCTGGTACCACCCACCGGGTCCGCAGCACGCAGGCAGGCACCCAGTGGCTCGCCGTGCACGGACCCGCAGTCGTCCCGGAACCTTCGGCCGCCCATGGCTGACGACGCCGTCATGCTGACCATCCCGGACGTCATCGACCGGATGGATGCCATCTCCTCGGCGCTGGCTGTCGGGGACGGGGTCCGGGCGTTCAACGACATGTACCTCGAGACGACCCGACAGGTGGGTCGGGCCGTGACCGACCTGCACTTCGTGGACTCGGCGTTCCTCGACCGGCTCGACGTCCGGTTCGCGCAGCTGTACTTCCACGCGCTCACGGCACACGACGAGGGTCGGGCCGACTCGCCGCGCTGCTGGGCGGCCCTGTTCGACGTGCGGGGTGCGCCTGACGTCGCTCCGCTGCAGTTCGCACTCGCGGGCATGAACGCGCACATCTCCTACGATCTGCCGCAGGCGCTGGTCACCACTGTCGAGGAGTTCGGTTTCGACCTCGAGCAGCCGACCGTCCGTGAGGACTACCTCACAGTGAACGACGTGCTTGCCCACACCCAGCCGATCGTCAAGGACCTCCTGCTCACCGGGCCGCTCGCGGAGCTCGACGACGCGATGGGGGAGGTGGACGATCAACTGGGGATGTGGGCCATCGAGGGTGCGCGCGAGATGGCGTGGCGATCGGCGCAGGCCCTCTGGGCGCTTCGCGACTCCTGGGCACGGCAGCGCTACGTGCACGGGATCGACCGGATGGTCGAGATGAGTTCACGCCTGATGCTCAAGCTGTGATGCGCCGCGGACCGGCTGCGTTGCCACGTCCTGTGGCCCGGGCCTAGCCTGACTGTCCCGGCCGTGGGCAGTCGCCCGGGTCAGTCGGAGGGCGGGCCACGCATGCACGACGAGAACATCAACCACGCGTTCCTCGACGGCGTGCTGACCGGCGAGCACGCCGATGTCTACTACCACTTCGGAGTGGCCAGCGACGATCCCGTGCTCGAGGAGTTCCGGGACGTGCGCGCGATCATCCTGGCCGGCTCCGGTGACCGGATCGACGACTTCGCGCGCCGGTGGAGCGCGCAGCACGACGGGGCTCCCATCGTCGCGCTGCCCAAGGAGGAGCGGTTCGTCACGCGGTACTGCAACGGGGTGCTGTTCGCCTCGCACGGGATGGGGATGCCGAGCGCGTCGATCGCCGTGCAGGAGTTGATGCGGATGGTCTTCTTCCTCAAGGGGGGTGACCCGGCCGCGATGTCCGAGGTGTTCTGGGCGCGCGTCGGCACCAGCGGCGGTGTGGGGCTTCCCGGCGGGACCGTTGTGGTGAGCACTGAGGGGGTCATGGCCGACCTCAAGCCGTATCGGCTGCTCCAGGGGGGGTCGGGCGAGTACTGGTTCGACGGCACGTTCCCGCGTTCGGTTGCCGACGCGATCGAGGCGGCCAGCCGGGGCAGCGGGATCCCGATCGAGTTCGGTCGGACGGTCGCGGGCAACGAGTTCTTCCTCGAGCAGTTCCGACTCGACGGTGCGATCTGCATGGAGACGCCCGAGTCGAAGATGGCGTGGCTGGAGTGGATCAACGCCGAGGGCGTGCGCAACATCGAGATGGAGGGGGCCATGCTCGCCGGCTACCTCAACCACTGGGGCTTCCCGCGCTTCGCGATGATCTGCACGACCCTGCTCAACCGACTCGAGGGCGACCAGGTGACTGCGTCGCACGACGAGCTGGACTCGTTCAGCGAGCGCTCCGGGGACGTGCTCTTCAACTACCTCACCGCGACCCTCGGCTGAGCGCATGGACGTCTACCTGATGCAGCACGGGTTGGCCGCAGCGGCTGAGGTCGACCCCGAGCGGCCGCTCACGGATGCCGGCCGGAGCGCGGTCTCGTCAGTGGCTGCCCACGCCGCCGCGCGCGGGGTGCGCGTCGACGGGATCGTGCACAGCGGCAAGCTGCGCGCGGGGCAGACCGCCGAGATCCTGGCCGAGACACTGGGCTGCCCTGTGGTCGACCAGGTGGACGGCCTGAACCCGAACGGTGACGTCCGGCGTGCGGCGCACACCCTGGTGGATCCGATGGCCGAGGGGTCGCTGGCAGTCGTCGGGCACCTGCCGTTCCTCGACCGGTTCGCCTCCCTGCTCGTGGCGCAGGAGCCCGACGCGCAGGTCGTGGCGTTCCGCAACGGGGGCCTGGTCAAGCTCGTACCGTCGTCGCTGGGCGGTGAGTTCGCCGTCGCCTGGGTGCTGACGCCCGAGCTGGCCGGGTGAGCTGGCAGCGCGTGACGCGCGCCCGGCGGCGGAATCAGTGCGTGATGCCGAGCCGGTCGTAGAGGCGGCGCAGGGGCCGGGGGGCCCACCAGTTCCACTCGCCGAGCAGGGTCATGGTGGCCGGCACCAGGATGATCCGGACCAGCGTCGCGTCGATGAACACGGCAGTGGCCAGGGCAATCCCGTTCTGCTTGATGGCCAGCAGGTCACCGAGCGCGAACCCGAGGAACACGATGATGATCAGCAGGGCCGCTGAGGTGATGATCCGACCCGTGCGCTGCAGCCCGAGGCGCACCGAGTCGTTGTTGCCGTAGCCCTGGTCGTGGAACTCCTTGATCCGCGCGAGCAGGAACACCTCGTAGTCCATGGACAGGCCGAACGCGAACGCGAAGATGATCACCGGCAACGTTGCCTCGATGCCTCCCGTGGACTGGAAGCCGAGAATCGACTCGAACCGGCCGTCCTGGAAGATCATCACGAGGATCCCGAACGTCGCCCCGAGGCTGAGCAGGTTCATCAGCAGGGCCTTGATGGGGATCAGGACAGACCCGGTGAGCAGGAACAGCAGCACCAACGTCGCCGCCACGATGAACAGCAGGGCGATCGGGACGTCGGCACGCAGCTGCTCGGTGAAGTCCACGAGGATCGCCGCCTGCCCGGTGACCCAGGTCGGGGGCTCCCCAGGCCGGACGTCGCGGATCAGGTTCACCACGGCGGTGGCGTCGTCGTCGGCCGTGTAGACGGCCAGCTGGGCGATCTGTCCGGTCGTCTCCACCTCGCCGACCCGCTCGACAGCCGCCAGATCGGCCACGGGCCCGGCAAGGTCGGCGATCGCGGCGGTGTCCGCGGCGTCGGCAACCACGGTGATCGTGGGTGCGGCCAGGGCGGGGAAGTCGGCCTGGATCTGCTCGTACACGACCCGTTGCGGGGAGTCGGCCGGAAGCAGCTCGACCCCGGAGCTGACCAGTGTCATCCGCCAGGCGGGGATGGACAGCAGGACCAGCAGGGTGGTGACGCCCAGGAACGCTGGCCACGCGTGCCGCTGCACCTTCGTGGCCCAGCGCGCGAACCAGCCCTCGTCCGACGGTGTGTGGTCGAACGCCTTGGCGAACCGTCGGAAGCCAGGCGCCCGGGACAACGTCCCCCTGCCGGCCACGTGCTTGGTGGACAGGACCACCAGAGCGGGGACGAACGTGGTCGCCACAACCACGGCGATCAGGACGACGCTGACCGCCCCGGCACCGACCGACTGGATGATGGTCATGTCGATGAACAGCAGCCCAGCAACGGCGATGGCGACTGTGACGCCGCTGAACAGCACGGTGCGGCCCGCGGTCTCCATCGTGATGGCCATGGCCTGTTGGCGTGCGGAGGCAGGCACGTTGAGGTGTTCGTCTGGTTCGCGCAGGTCATGCAGGTCGTGCAGCTGCTCGCGGTAGCGGGAGACGACCAGCAGGGAGTAGTCGATGCACAGCCCGAGCCCGAGGACCGTCACGACATTGACGACCGTGATGTCCAGGTCGATCACGTAGGTGAAGAGCATCAGGGAGATCAGGCCCCCGGCGATGGACGCGATGGCGCCGGCCAGGGGGACTCCCGCGGCGGCGAACCCACCGAAGATCAGGACCATCACCAGCAGGGTCATGGGCAGCGAGAGCCCCTCACCCTTCTTCAGGTCGGCCTCGACCTGCTTGGTGATCGTCTCGACGAGCTGCTCCAGGCTGGTGACCTCCACCGTCGAGCCCGCAACATCCAGGGGCAGCTGCTCGAGGCGCTCCTCCACGGCCTGATGGGCCTGATCGAGCTCGGCCTCGGGGAGGGCCGGATCGAGTACCACCGTGACGAGTGCAGAATCGCCGTTGGTGGAGACCGCGGCCGGTCCGATGGTCGTGGGATCGAGCACCTCGGTCACGCCCGGGATCGCCGCGAGATCTGCGTTGGCGGCAGCGGCACCGGCCAGGAACTCCGCGGACTGTGGGTCGACGTCCTCCCAGAGCGCCTGCACGCTGGACCCGGTCGGGTCGTTCGCCCGCAGCAGCTCGCGGCCCTCGAGCGCCTCACCGGCGACCACCGGCTCACCGAGCTCCAGCCGGTCGAACAGGGACTGTCCGCCCACACCGAGCGCCGCGACAAGGTAGGCGCCGACCGCCAGGAGCGCCCCGATGATGACCACGACCTTGGCGTGCCGGGCCATCGCAGCCCCGTGCCGGGCCAGCAGGCCATGGGGGATTTCGTCGGTGTGTGTCTCGGGGGCAGGGGCAGCGTTCACCACATGCCCAGTCTCTCAGGGGGATGCAGTCGTTCAGCGGCCGGATCAACTGTCCGATAGCGAAGGGGACAGGACCCAGTGAGGGGGCGTTGCGTGGTGCCGGAGATGGATCCCGAGTCGTTCGAGCTGTCGTCGGAGCGGGCGGTGGTGCCGGGCGCGATTGCCCTGAAGTGGGCAGCGGCAGCGGTTGTCGTCCTGCTCGTTGCCTGGCTGAGCTTCACGCGTGCCGGCTGGGTGCCGTTCCTGTCGGGGGTGGACCTCGGCGTCCACGAGTTCGGGCACATGATCTTCATGTGGGCGCCCGCGCTGTGGATGTCCTTCGCCGGCAGCCTCGTCCAGGTCGCGGCTCCGGCCGCCCTGGCGGGGTACTTCTGGTGGCGGCGCGACCGGCTCGCCGTTGTCCTGATGGTCGCGTGGGTGGGCATGTCGCTGAACAACGTGTCGGTCTACATCCACGACGCAACCCGCATGCAGCTGGCGCTGTTCGGCGACGATGGGTCCGGCGCTGGCCACGACTGGCGCAACATCCTCGGTGGCCTCGGGTGGCTTGAGCACACGGACACGATCACCGGCCTGGTGCGGTTCGGCTCGGTGGTGGCATTCCTCGGGGCGCTCGGGCTGGCGGCCTGGTTCGCCCGGGAGGACCTCGGCCCGACCCGTTCGCAGGACGACTCCCTGGCGGAATGGGACCACCTTCCGCGCCGGACCCAGTAGGGCAGGCCCGGCC
Organism: uncultured Actinomycetes bacterium; assembly: GCA_963753075.1. GTDB lineage: Bacteria > Actinomycetota > Actinomycetes > S36-B12 > CAIYMF01 > Prado023. The sequence goes on along the minus strand of CAVWAR010000017.1, from coordinate 1,258,275 downwards.
CGACGCTCGCCGGCCGGGACATCGCACCTATGCCGGTTGCACCGTGCCGATCGTGTCGCCACCGGTGGCCGTGCCGTCGAGGACGAGGCCGCCGACCTCCGTACCTGAGACCTCCCCGCCCACCGAGATGGTGTACTCGCTGCCCGCGACCAGGGCATCAGATGAGTAGATGAAGGACTGCGAGTCCCTCTGGGTCGTGAAGGAGGCGAGCTGCTGGCCGTCGGCGTCCGTGATGGTGATCAGAGTGGCAGCTGGCACGGTGCCGCCGAAGGTGAGGGCGAGAGTGGCCTGCGTCGAGCCGTCCCCAGGCGCGACCGCCATCGCTGACGTGCCGTTCGCCGCGAGGGTGCCGCCGGAGATGGTGAACACGTCGTCCACGTCGATGGCGCCGTTGCGGGCATCGTCGGTGCTCGAGACCACGAGGGTGCCACCGGTCATGGTCATGGCCCCGTTGACGTCCACGCCATCGCTCATCGTGTCGAGCACGTAGGTCCCGCCACTGAACTCCAGGAACCTTGTGCCGTTGTCGGCCTCTGCGGGGCCGCCGAAGCCGCTGCCCTGCATCGTGGACACCGAGAGTGACGCGAGGTCCTCGATGGCCCCGGTCGTCGTGAACAGGTCGCCGGGACCTGCGCCGCCAGGATTCGCCTGACCGCCGGCCGCCATGTCGTCCATCGGAGGCCCGTCCATCGGAGGCCCACCCATGGGCGGACCGCCGGCCGCAGGTCCAGGCGGTGGGCCAGCCGCGGCCATGCCTTCGTCGGCGCCCGCACCCGGTTCCGCCCCAGTGCCTGGGTCCCCGGCCATCCCGGGGTCCGTGCCGGTGGTCATTCGATCGCCCGCCGGAGTGTCAGCCGTGGCCTCCTCCACGCCGCCCGCGACGTTGATGCCGTCGTCGGCTGCAACCACGGAGACGTCCCCGCCGGACAAGTACATGTAGGCACCTTCGATGCCCTCGATGCTCTCGGTGATGTTCACGGTTCCGCCCGCGATGCGCAGGACCCCGTCCGAGTGGATGCCGTCGTCCCCCGCAGCGATGGTCAGGTCTCCGCTCATGACTGTGACCTGGCGTGCTGCGTCGACGGCGTCGGCTCCGGCCGTGAGGTCGAGCGTTCCCCCGTCGATCCAGATGACACCCACCGCTGCGTCCGGCTCGTCGGTGACCGACTCGTTGTCCGATCGAAGGGCGTCACCCGACACGTCAGCCTCGAGGGTGCCGCCCGTGATCACCAGGTGATCCTTGCCGCGCACCCCGTCGTCGGCGGCGTCGACCGTCACATCTCCTCCTGTAATGACCAGGCTGTCCTTCGACGTGATCGCATCGGCGGCGTGGGCCGTGACGGAAAGTGCGCCGTCTCCGGCGATCCACAGGTCGGAGGTCGAGTACAGCGTCGCGTTGGGAGAGTCCTCGACCGTCTCGTCCAGCACAGATCCGACCGCGTCAGCCAGCACGTTGTCCGAGCCCGTCGAGAGCCAGATGACCACCTGATCGGCCTCAACCACGTTGATCGCGGCCACGCTCGCGGCCGTGATGTCCACGCCGTCGAGCACGAGATTGACCACCCCATCGGGTGCGTCGACGACGAGCGAACCAGAGGACAGCGAGCCGCTCACACGATAGGTGCCGGCCTCGGCGATGGTGACCGAGTCGCCGTCGACGTTCACGCCGCCCCCGCCCTCGGACGCTCCGTCGGCGAGGGTGACGGCCACCGCGTCGGCGGTGTCGATGGACAGGTTCGCCTCGTCGATGCCGAGTTCCGCGTAGCCCAGCTCGGCAACGGCTCCAGTCAGAGACGATGTCGTGCCGACGGCCGCGGCCTCGACCGCGACCGTGGTCGCACCGATTCCGGCGCTGCAGCCGCCGAGGACCAGCGCCGCGGAGATGGTCAGACCAGCGACGATGGTGGAGGGGTTCTTCATGTCAGGCCTTTCTGGGCGGCCGTGCAGTGCACGGCGGGCGTGGAGACGTGGCGGCGCAAAGTGCGCGACCACCGGTTTGCGGGGAGTTCGGGACGCAGCGCCGCGAGCGACGTGCAGTATTTGCTGATGCGGGCCGGGCGCGTGCCGTTCGCCCACAGGGCGCGGTCAACGGCCCCGGCCTGGCCGGGCGACTTCGTCTCGACGACGAGAAGGTCGCCGTAGTCCATGTGGCGGCCGTTGGCGTCTGCTGCCGTGACGTCCCGGTCCACGGTGACCCGCGCGTCGGGCGTCACGAGCGTCACCCGTTCGTAGGACGTGGTCAGGACCTCGGTGAGTTCGTGGACCTTGTCGCCGATCAGCGCGAATCCGCCGACGAACGCAGCAGCCTCGCCTGGTAGCGAGCCCGACCTCACACGGGCGTCGACGTTCAGCCAGCGCCGACTCTTGGACGTGGTCCCCGACAGTGACCGCAGCTTCACCTCGATCGCACATGCGCCGGTGTCCAGGTAGTGCCTGGTCCGCACTTTGAAGCGACGAGGACGCCTGCGAGCTGCGTCCCTGTAGCTGTCCAGCTCGGGTGTGTCGTAGTAGGTGGAGGAGTAGTGGAAGCTGCGCAGACCGTCGATCTCGAGCACGCCGGGCGCCGGGTCGAGGGACGCCAGCACGGCCTCCCATGTGTGCGGTGCCACGATGTACTTGCGGTCGACCCTCGTCTGCAGGGCCGCTGTCCGGTTCACCTCGTCGAGGGTGAGTGCGCGGAACGTGTTCACCGCATCCAGCCAGGCGGTCATCGCACACCCGCCACGGTGCTGCCCACGACGACCTCGCGCGCTGTGGGGTCGATGCCGCGGGCCAGGGAGCCATCGATCCCGGCAGTCGTCGGGGGCAGGGTGAACCGCACGTCGCACACGGTGGTCTCGGACACCAGGTCCACCTTGCGCACGGTCACCCGGTCGATGCGGGCTCCCAGGATGGTCCCCAGCAGGTCCTGAGCCGCACCTTCGTTGGTGATGGCCCGATCCAGCACCATGGTCTGCTGACGGGCGCGGGGGAACAACGCCGGGCTGTCGCCCACTGCGATGACGACCAGCAGGACCGTCATCAGGGTGAAGCTCACATACGGCGAGATCGAGGGGAACCCACCCAGCAGGCCCAGTGCGATCGCCGTGAAGTAGTACGCGATCTCGGCGTGGTCCATCTCAGTGGACCGCAGGCGAATGATCGACAGCACGGCGAAGATCCCGAGGCCGAAGCCGAGCGACAGGTCCGTGGTGGCCATCGCGTAGGTGACGCCCATGACGCCCACGTTGATGGACAGGAAGGCGACGATGAGGTCGCGGCGGCGGTGTCGTGGGAAGTACAGGACGAAGACCATGATGGAGATGGCGATCAGGTCGGCTGCGATGAAGGCGAAGACTGACATGGGGTTCCTCTGCAGGTCGGGTTCGGTGAACTGGGATGAGTCCATGACACCGGTCGGACCTTGGAGGAACCTGTGAGCCGCATGAGTGTCGGCTGTGGAGCATGCGGCGGCACGTTCGTCGCGCGTGCGGGGTCAGTGGTGCGCGGGCCTGATGGCGCCCCCCGAGGGCATTCCCAGGGCAATCGTGAGCTCGAGGACCGCCCGCGGGTCGTCGAGGCGATCGCCGAACAGCTCACGGATCTGGCCCATCCGGTAGCGGACTGTCTGAGGGTGCACGAACAGGTGTGCGGCCACCTCGTCGCGGCGGCCGCGGTGCAGCAGCCATGAGCGCAGGGTCTCGGTCAGCCGATCGGCCTGCGCGGGGCGCAGCCCGGAGAGGGGCTCGAGCGCGCGTGCGCGCAGGTCGGCAAGGGCGTCGGGATCGGCGGAGATGACCAGCTCGGCCAGGACGTCGTCGGCCTGCACGATGAGCTCCGGCACCCCCTGATCGGTCTCTCCCGGACCCGCCGACAGCGCGGTGGCGGCCCGCGGTCCCGCCACGCCCAGGCGCCACGCGCGCAGGCCGCGGGCGAACGAACGGTGCGCCTCCAACCAGGGGCGGGCAGGGCCCACCACGGCGGGTGCCCCGGCCAGCCCGCGGGCCAGGCCGGACCCGAACCGATCGCCCGGCTGTGGGACCAGCAGCACCGCCTCGCCGGCTGCGAGCCCGGGGACATCCTCCAGCGGCTGCAGCGTCCGCGGATCGATGCGGGCCAGGACATCGTCGACGTGCTCATCGAAGAGCACGACCGCGACCAATGTGGCTGGCGGCGTCCAACCGGCGCGCTGCGCAGCGGCGGTCAGCGCCTCCTCTGTGGCACCGGTCACCAGCCCATGGGCGAGCCGCTCGAGGTGCCGCTGGCGGGCCCGGCCCTCCACGGCCAGTTCGTCGGCGTGCCCGGAGACGCTGGCCGCGGAGAGCTGGTCGATGTAGGCGAACACGAGCTCGGCGAACGAGACCAGACTGTCAGCCGGCAGGCCCGCGGCCGCTGCCTTGCCAGCCATGCCGCGCCACGCGACCCGGGCTCCGACCCGGTAGGCGGTCAGCAGGGCATCCATCGAGCGACCACTGCGGGCCTCGCCGCGACCGAGTGCGTACGCGCCCTGGAGCACCGGGGTCAGGGGGGCGCTCGGGTCCTGCTCCTCGGCGGCGAGGGCGAGGAACCCGCTGAGCGCGAGCTCCACCGCCTGGGCCAGGGTGGCGCGCGCCTGGGCATCCAGCGACCCCCGATAGCCGGGGACCTCACTGGCCACCGCCTCGATCGTCTGCTCGGCGACCCCGTGCAGGGCGGCCCGCATCGCCCGCAGGACAGATTCCGGCACGTCCATGACAGCGCTGTGGTGGGTGGGACGGATTCCCTCGGTCATGGCGTTCCTTTGTTCGGTGCGCACAGTACAGGCGGCACGATTCACCCATTCGGAATACGAGACTATTCCAAGCGGCGGGGAGACTGGTGTCATGACGATGATCGAGGCTGGTGTGCCCCGCTTGGGCACTCGAGTGCGTGGTGGCGTGGAGCGCGCCCTCGCGGCGGTGACCACGCCGTTGCTGCCGTCGGACTACCTCGATGTGATCGATCCGCTGCGCAGCGGCGCGGCCCTGCGCGGGCGCATCGAATCCATCACGCCGGAGACCGCCGACGCGGCCACTGTGGTGATCCGCCCCGGCCGCGGCTGGCTCGGCCACGTGCCGGGCCAGTACGTCCGGATCGGGATCGATGTCGATGGGGTGCGGCTGTGGCGGGCCTACTCGTTGACGTCGGGCCCACGCATCGACGGCCGGATCTCGATCACCGTGAAGGCGATCCCGGACGGAGTGGTCAGCAACCACATCGTGCGCCGAGCGCGGCCCGGCACGATCATCCAGCTCGACCAGGCCACCGGCGACTTCCACCTGCCCGCCGTGGCGCCACGCAGGGCCCTGTTCATCACGGCCGGCAGCGGGATCACCCCGGTGATGGGCATGCTGCGCCACCGACTCGTCGAGCTTGCCGACGTCGTGGTCGTGCACTGTGCGCCGAGTCCGGCCGACGTCATCTTCCGCGCCCAGCTCGCCGACATGGCCGGGTCCGGCCGGATCCGACTCATCGAGCGGCACACGAGCACCGACGGGATCCTCGACCCGGCCGAGCTGGACCAGCTCGTGCCCGACTGGACGGACCGACAGACCTGGGGCTGCGGGCCCACCGGCCTGCTCGATGCCCTTGAGGAGCGGTGGATCGAGAAGGGCGTCGCCGACCAGCTGCACACCGAGCGGTTCCGGCCGCACGTGCTCGTGACAGGCGAGGGCGGCGAGGTCTCGTTCGGCCGCACCGGCATGGTCGTTTCGGCCGATGGATCGACGCCACTTCTCGATGCCGGTGAGGCCGCAGGTGTCCTGATGCCGTCCGGATGCCGCATGGGCATCTGCATGGGCTGCATCCTGCCGCTGGAGTCCGGAGCTGTGCGCGACCTGCGCTCCGGAACCGTGACCACGGCCGTCCCCGGGGACGGCGTGAAGATCCAGACCTGCATCAGCGCGGCCGCCGGGCCGTGCGAGCTCGACATCTGAACACCACACGACCACAGACGAAGGCGATTCCCATGACAGTCATCCAGAGGCGCACCGACAACCCGGTCGAGCACCTGACCGACGCTGACATTGAGGCCATCGGCCGCGAGCTCGACGCCCTTCGGGCCGAGGTCTTCGCCAGCCTCGGGGAGGAGGATGCCGCCTACATCCGGCGGGTCATCAAGGCCCAGCGGCTGCTCGAGATGGGCTCGCGCGGCGTGCTGCTGTTCTCGTTGTTCCCGCCGGCGTGGATCGTGGGCACGGTTGGGCTGTCGGTGGCCAAGATCCTGGAGAACATGGAGATCGGGCACAACATCCTCCATGGGCAGTGGGACTGGATGCGCGATCCGGACATCCACTCCACGACCTGGGAGTGGGACAACGCCGCACCGGCGGACATGTGGAAGCACTCGCACAACGAGATCCACCACCGCTACACGAATGTGGTCGGGCGGGACAACGACCTCGGCTACGGCATCATGCGTGTCGACGAGGACCAGCGCTGGACGAAGCTCACGCTGGGCCAGCCGGTCTACAACGTCGTCAACATGATCCTGTTCGAGTACGCGATCGCCGCCTACGACCTCGAGCTCGGTGCGTACTACAAGCGCAAGAAGACAGTCGACGAGGACTTCAGGCGCGATGGGCGCAGAGTCCTGGGCAAGATCGGTCGCCAGGTGCGCAAGGACTTCCTGCTCAACCCGGCCCTGGCTGCGCTCGTGAACCCGTTCTCGGCCGTGCCGGCCTTCGCCGCCACCCTGGCCGCGAACGTCGTGGCCAACCTGGCGCGCAATGTGTGGACGCACTCGGTGATCATGTGCGGGCACTTCCCCGAGGGGGTCGCGACCTTCTCGAAGACCTCGATCGAGGGTGAGACGAAGGGCGAGTGGTACGTCCGGCAGATGGTCGGCTCGGCCAACATCTCAGGCAGTCCGGCCATGCACATGATGACCGGCAACCTGTCGTTCCAGATCGAGCACCACCTGTACCCGGACATGCCCAGCAAGCGCTACCGCGAGATCTCCCCGCGGATCAAGGACCTGTTCGAGCGCCACGACCTCCCCTACGTGACCGGGCCACTGCCCAAGCAGGTCGCCTCGGCGTGGCGCAAGGTGGTCAGGCTCGCACTGCCCAACAACGCGTTCGGACGCTTCAACCGGGCGCCGGCGTGGGTCAAGCAGTCCAGCGCTGCGGCACCCGCCCCGACAGCGGTCGACGGTGAGACGCCGGCCCATGAGGGGGACGACTGGCTGGCCGCCTGAGCCACGTGCCTGCCCCGGGCCGGGACTCGTCTGATCTGACGGGTCCTGCAGGGCTTCCGGTGGGCCCAGTGGCAAGGTGGAGCCATGAGTCCTCCTCCCGCTGCTCCCGTCGCGTTCGACCACGCTGACGGTGTCGTCGAGGTCGTCGGCCTGTCCAAGAGCTTCGGACCCGTGCATGCGGTCTCGGACCTGACCTTCACGGTTGAGCCGGGCCGGGTCACGGGCTTCCTCGGGCCGAACGGCGCCGGGAAGACCACTACATTGCGGATGCTGCTCGGCCTGGCCACCCCCGATGCCGGGACTGCCACGATCGGCGGTCGCCCGTACGCGGACCGCTCACAGCCAGCACGGCACATCGGGGCCGCCCTGGAGGCCTCCTCGTTCCACCCGGGGCGCACGGCCCGGGACCACCTGCGGGTCTACGCCCCGCAGATCGGGGTCGGGGACGCCCGATGCGACGAGGTCCTGGCCACAGTTGGCCTGTCGGAGGCCGCGAACCGGCGCACCGGCGGGTTCTCGCTGGGGATGCGTCAACGGCTGGCGCTGGCCACAACACTTCTGGGGGACCCGCAGGTCCTGCTGCTCGACGAGCCGGCCAATGGCCTCGATCCGGAGGGGATCGCCTGGCTCCGGAGCTTCCTGCGCTACCTCGCAGCCCAGGGCCGGACGGTGCTGATCTCCAGCCACATGCTCTCCGAGGTCGAGCAGACCGTGGAGGACGTCGTGATCATCGCCCGGGGCCGGTTGGTGCACAAGTCCTCGCTCGCGCAGCTGGAGGCACTGGCCAGGCCGGCAGTCCGGATCAGCTCCCCGGACGGTCCAGGTCTCGCGGCGCTGGTGACCGAGCAGGGCTGGGCGCCGATCACCCGTTTCGACACCCCCGCGACGGCCGTCATCTTCGACCGGGAGTGCCCGGCAGTCGGCGAGGCGGCGTTCGCACGTGGGCTACCGCTGCACGAGCTGGCCCCGGCCGGGACCAGCCTCGAGGCGCTGTTCCTGCAGCTGACCGCTGACCCCGGCGTCCCGGGAGCGCCGGGAGCGCCGGGAGCGCCGGGAGCGCCGGGTGGCCCACCAGCCGGAGGCTCATCTGCCAGCGGTCCAACTGCGAGCGGTCCATCGGCCCCCACGATGCCGGGGGTGACCCAGTGACCGCCGCCCTGCGCACCGAGCTGCGCAAGATCTCCAGCACCCGCACCTGGTGGCTCACGGCCCTGATCTTCTTCGGCTACATGATCGTGATGGGCGTGATCATGGCGTTCTCCCTGGTGATGGGGATGCGCGAGGTTGAGGAGTCCGGAGGCGTGAGCTCGGGGGCCGGCGGTTTCGGCGAGGCCGTCCTGGACCAGATGGCGATCGCCACCTCGGTCTACACGCTCGCCGTGGCCCTCGGGTACATCTTCCCCGCGATTCTCGGGGCGCTGAGTGTCACCGGTGAGTTCCGGCACCAGACGATCACCCCCACCCTGCTGGCCGAGCCGCGCCGCAGCCTGGTGCTGGGCGCGAAGCTCGTGGCTGTCGTTCCGTTCGCGATCGTGGTGGCACTGGCAGGCGTGGCTGGCACTGTCCTGGGTGGGGCCGGCACACTCCTGGCGATGGGTGAGCCGACGCTGCTGGGCGACAGTGCCGTCCAGCGCACTGTGGCGCTGTCCGTGGTGGCGCTCGTCCTGTGGGCGCTGGTCGGCGTTGGCTTCGGATCGGTGCTGACCAACCAGGTGGCCGCGATCGTCGTGCTGCTGGCGTTCACGCAGTTCGTCGAGCCGCTGCTGCGCATCCTGCTGGCGCAGTTCGACGTGACCGAGAGCCTGAGCAAGTTCCTGCCCGGCGCTGCCGGCGAGGCGATCGCTGGGTCGAGCCTGTACGTGAGCACCGGTCTGGCGGATCTGCTGCCGTCGTGGCAGGGGGCCCTGACGCTGCTCGGCTACGCGGTCGTCCTGGTCCTGATCGGCCGGTTCACCACGTTCCGTCGCGACATCGGGTAGGTCGGACGGCCTCGTCTCCGGTCCTCCTCGGGGCTCAGCTCATCGAGCCGGCAAGGGCATCCATCTTGTCCAGGGCCATCATCCAGCCCATCGCACCGGGGGAGTCTGCCGGCACACCGGCGTGGGTGGGCCCGTCCGGTTCCGGCCGCCTGGGTCTGCGAGCTCAACGGTGACCTACGTGGTGTCCGGATGCCCGGGTGGCATGCCATGTCAGCGGGGCACCTTCCATCTCGGTCAGGCGGTGAGGGTCCGCAGCGGTGCGATGTCAGCAGCCCGCAGGCGCACGGTCTCCGCGGTGGAGTCGTCCGGCTGACGCTCGGCGTCCGCCTCCGCCCGGGCCCGCTCGGTGTAGCTCGCCATCTCTGCGGCAACGCGCTCGGGACTCCACTGCAGGATCTCGCCGGTGAGGGTGGCGATCTCGGGCAGGGCAGCCAGGCCGCGGTCGCGCATCTCGTAGTTCAGGCGGGTCCGGTGCAGCATGACGTCCTCCAGGTGCAGGACGCCCTCGTGGGTGGCGGCGTAGGCGATCTCGGCGCGGAGGTAGGCGGGTGCGTGCTCGAGCGGGCGGGCCAGGTCCGGGCGGTCCGCGATCGCATCCACCAGGTCGCCGAGCAGGGACCCGTACCGGTGCAGGAGGTGGTCGACCGTCTGGCCACTCCATCCGTACGTGCGCGCCACCACGGTGGCCCGCCTCCCGAGGGCCTCAAGGCCGACCGCGCCCACGAGGGGGATCCGGTCGGTGATCGAGGGCAGGTCCCCGGCCCGGTCGCCGAGCGCGAAGTCGACCGCGTCCGTGGCCATCACCCGATAGGTGGTGAGCTTGCCACCCGCGATCACGGTGAGGCCCGGAGTGGGTGAGGCCGTCGTGTGCTCCCGGGAGATCTTGGCCGACGAGGTGCCGGCCTTCGTCCCGGGCTGCAGCAACGGTCGCAGGCCGGCCCAGGTGCCGATGATGTCGTCGCGGGTCAGGGGCCGGGCGAGGACAGTGTTCGCGTGCTCGAGGACGTAGTCGATGTCGGCCGAGGTCGCGACCGGGTGCGCGAGCTCCTGAGTCCAGGGTGTGTCGGTGGTCCCGATCAGCCAGTACCTCGACCAGGGGATGATGAACAGGACCGACTTGTCGGTCTGCAGGATGAGGCCGACATCGCCGCGAATCCGATCGCGGGGAACGACGATGTGGATGCCCTTGGAGGCCAGCACCCGCAGCCCGCCCTCGGCGCCGGACAGCGACTCGGTCTGCTCGGTCCACACTCCGGTCGAGTTGATCACCGCACGGGCGCGGATCCGGATCTCCCGGCCAGTCTCGAGGTCTGCGACGACCGCACCGTCGACAGCCCCTGTCCCGTCCTTGGTGAGCTCCACGACCTGTGTGCGCGAGGCGGCGAGCGCGCCATAGGCCGCCGCCGTGCGGACCAGGGTGAGTACGAGGCGGGCGTCATCGACGGAGGCGTCCCAGTACTGCAGGGCGCCGATGGCCGCGTCGTGGCGCAGGTCGGGGAATCGAGCGAGCATGCGCTTGCGTGACAGGTGCCGGTGGAAGGGGAGGGCCCGCCGTCGCCCGGAGGCGGTCGCGAGGGTGTCGTAGAGGGCCACGCCGGCTCCGACGTAGGCGCGCTCCCAAACCCGGTGCTCCAGGGGGTACAGGAATGCGACGGGCTTGACCAGGTGTGGTGCCAGGCGGTTGATCAGCAGGTCGCGCTCCGTCAGCGCCTCGTGGACCAGGTGGAAGTCGAGCATCTGCAGGTAGCGCAGGCCGCCGTGGACCAGCCTCGAGGAGCGGCTCGATGTGCCACTCGACCAGTCCTGGGCCTCCACGACACCCACGCGCAACCCTCGGGTTGCAGCTTCGAGCGCCACACCAGCCCCGGTCACCCCACCGCCGATGACGAGGATGTCGAGCCCGTCCCCGTCGCCCATCTGGGACAGGGCCTCGGTCCGGGATGCGGGGGTCATGATGGAGGTCAACATGGTCGGGACTCCTTGCTCGGTGGAACGGGCGCCCAGTGGGATGGTCGGTGCCGAGGTCGCTGGCGCCGACCGGGGCCGGGCTGCACGTCCATCATCGACCGGCGATGCGCGCATGTGCAACACTCATGCACGAACGTGCAGGTGGGAGGGTGAGACGTGGTTGAACGTGAGGAATCCATGCGTCTGGCCGCCACCATGTACTACCTGCAGGACGAGCAGATGGACACCATCGCGCGGCGTCTCGGGACCTCGCGATCGACGGTATCGAGGCTGCTCAAGGCTGCCAGGGAGAGCGGGCTGGTCCAGATCGCCGTGCGATCCGAGCCCGACCTCACCACTGGCCTTGCCGAGCAGATCAGGGCGTCCCACGGCGTCCGCGCCCACGTCGTCCCGGTCCGAGTGGGCGCCGGGGAGGTCGAGCGCCTCGACCAGGTGGCCAAGGTGGCCGCAGGGCTCCTGATGGACCTGTTCGACGACGAGATGGTGCTTGGTGTTGCCTGGGGCACCACCGTCGGTGCTGTCGCTCGCGCTCTGGGTCGCAAGCCCACCCGGGGTGGCACAGTCGTCCAGCTGAATGGTGCTGCAAACACCGTCACGAGCGGCGTCGACTACGCGAGCACGATCATCACCGCCTTCGCTGCGGCCTTCGATGCGGAGGTACGCCACTTCCCAGTACCAGCGTTCTTCGACTTCGCACGGACCCGGGAGGCAATGTGGCGTGAACGCAGCGTCCAGCGCGTCCTGGCCGTCCAGCGCCGAACCGACATCGCACTGTTCGGTGTCGGCGCTCTGGGAGGTCAGGTTCCCTCGCACGTGTACTCGGCCGGCTACCTCGACGAGAGGGACCTCGGGGCGCTCTACACGGCAGGGGTGGTCGGGGACGTGTGCACCGTCTTCCTGCGGGAGGACGGCAGCCACCAGGACATCGCGATCAACAGGCGGGCGACCGGCCCGACCCCTGAAGAGCTTGCCCGCGTGCCGCGCAGGCTGTGCGTCGTCGCGGGCGAGGCGAAGATGCGACCGCTCCTGGCAGCCATCCGTGCCGGGGTTGTCACGGATCTCGTCATCGACGAGCCCACGGCACGCCGCCTGGTCCCCCGGAGGACGCCATCGGTGACGCGGTCGGTGGTCGGGTAGGCCGCGGTGGGGCCGTGCTCTCGTCGGCTCGCCGCTGCCGCGGGCACCCGGTCAGTAGCCGGTGGCGCCGTCGAGGCTCTCGCGCACCAGGTCCGCGTGGCCCATGTGCCGGGCGTACTCCTCGATCAGGTGCGTGTAGACCCACCGAAGGTTGACCGGTTCGCCGTTGCGCTGACCCGGCAGGGCGGTATCGAGGTCGGTGGCCTCCGCGGCTCGTTCACGGGAGGCGACGACCTCCGCGTCGTAGCGCGCGAGGTCATCGAAGGCTTGCGCCGGGTCGACTTCGGTGAAGTCGCCGTCGCGGTCGTATGCGCAGTACACGGACGGCAACGCCTCCCCGGCAACGACCGCGCCGAACCAGTAGCGCTCGACCTCGGTCAGGTGGCGGACGAGCCCCAGCAGCGTGAGGTTGGACGGCGGGACGGACGCCGTGCACAGCTGCTCCGCGGTCAGGCCCCCCAACTTGATGGGCAGGGTGTGCCGGTACATCTCCAGCCAGTCGTGCAGCGACTCGCGCTCGTCGGCCATCATGCTGGCCCCGGTTCGGTCGTCCTCCGGCATCGCGGTTCGACGGGGCTCGGCTGGAGTGCTCATAGCCGAACCCAACCATGCGGACCGGTGCGCGCCAGCACCGCGGGGCAGGTGGATGGTCTGGGGGGAGCGAGATCCGGGCTGGCTCCGGGCGTCTGGTTGCGCATCGCTAGCCTGCCGGCATGCCCAACCTCGCCGATGACGCGACTGCCCCCGACCCGATCGACGTGTGGCGCGAGGCGATGGCTGACCTGCGCGATGCCGCAGCCCGCGCCCCGTGGGACCACCCGTCGGTCCTGCCGGGGTGGTCGGTCGGGGATGTCCTGGCGCACTGCACATCGATCGAACGCGCGCTGTCAGGTCAGGGCGACCCCGCGCATGAACCGGATTGGGGATCGTTGCCGCACGTCGCGAGTCCGTTCGGCCGGATCACCGAGGTCCCGGTCGACCTGCGGCGATCGCGGACCCGCGCCGAGGTGCTGGCCGAGTTCGACGAGACCATGACCGCCCGCGAGGCCGTCCTGCGCGAGTTGCGCGCGTCCAACTCCGGCCTGGTCATGAGCCCGCTGGGCACGATGATGCCGCTGGACGACATGCTCGCCATGCGGGTGTTCGACACCTGGGTCCACGAGCAGGACATCCGGGTCGCGGTGGGGGATCCCGGCCATCTGGGCACCGCTGCGGCGCGTATGGCTGCCCAGCGGATGCGCGGGGCGCTGGGCTTCATCTGGGCGAAGAAGGTCGACGCCCCCCTCGGGGCGACGCTGCAGGTGACCGTGACCGGGCCCGGGCTGACGTTCACCGACACAGTCCTGCGTGCCGAGGACGGCAAGGGCCGACCGATCGGGACGATCCCTGACCCGACTGTCGCGCTGACCATGACGTTCCCCGGCTTCGTGGCGCTTGCCTGCGGCCGGGGACCGGCCGACGTCGATGTCGCTGGAGACGAGGAGCTCGGCGCGCGCGCGGTCGCCCGGTTCAACATCGCTCCCTGACAACGACCACACCCGGCGAGCCAACCGGGAGTCGATGCAGCACAGTGACGTCATGGGCCTGCACCGGACCCCAGTCACCTGGGCGATCTACGGTGTGAACGGTGCGTGGGCATCCTTCATCTACCTCAGCGGGCCGGTCAGCCCCGTCCTGGCTGAGGACCTCGGGATGTCGCTGGCCTCAGCAGGCCTGACCGGGACCGCCCTGGCCGCTGGCATCACGACAGCCTCGGTGACCGCGCCCCGGGCGGTGCGCAGACTCGGCCGGGACGGCACGACGAGGGCTGGCCTGGTCGTGGTCGTCGCCGCGTTGGCCGCGATGGTGCTGGTGCCCCTGGTCGCCAGCGGATCCGTGGCGTTCGCGTCCATCCTGGGGCTGATCTGGATCGGCGCGACCGGTGGCGGCACCGTGCTGAACGCCTCGACGGCCCGGCTGTCGGACCTGCACCCACTCCAGAGCGCGCGGGCCATCACCGAGGCGAACGCGGCGGCTGCGTGGGTGGGGCTCCTCTCGCCGCTGCTGCTGGGAGTCGCGCTCGGTGCGGGCCTCGGCTGGCAGGCAGGCATCGGCGTCTGCCTGATCGCCGCAGCAGCGGCGCTGGTTGGGCTGGTCGTGGCCGATCGGATCGAGCCCCGCCCGGAGCCCGCGGGGAGTCCAGCGGAGGACTCGGCCGAGCTCCCGGTTCAGCAGGCCCTCGAACCGGTCTACGAGCCGGACCAAGTGACACCGGCCGCGGGCACGAAGCTGCCCCGGGTGTTCTGGTGGGCCATGCTGGCCCTGTTCTCGGCCGTGGCCACCGAGTTCTCGATCAACTACTGGGGATCGACCCTGATCGCGCAGCAGACCGGGTCCACTGCCTCGGCCGCCACCGCGGCGATGGCGGCAAGCGTGGCCGGCGTGGCCGTCGGGCGAACGATCGGATCCGGACTGACCGTCCGGCTGGGGTCCCACCGGATGCTGATCGGCGGGTTCTTGGTGGCCCTGGTCGGCTTCGGGATCCTCTGGACCGCCACCACCCTGAGTGTGGCTGTCGTGGGCCTGTTCGTCGCTGGGTTGGGTATCGCCACGCTGTTCCCGCTCATCCTCGACCGCGGAATCGTCCTGTCGGCTGGGAACCCTGATCTGGCGATGTCGCGGGCCTCACTCGTCCTCGGCCTGGCGGTCGGCAGCGCACCCTTCGCCCTGGGCGCACTGGGATCGGTCATGTCAGTCAGCTCCGCGCTGCTGCTCGTGCCGGTCGTGGTGGTGGTGGGGCTGGGGGGTGTGCTGGCCTCACGTCCGCCGACCATCCGGGTCGCCGCCGAGGCACACTGAGAGCCTTCCCGAGCCAAGCCGCAGGAGGAGTCGCGCTGATGAACCCCGAACGAGCCGTGCGCACGGTCATCTTCGACCAGGACGGCACCCTGATCAACACCTTCATCCCGGCTCTGCACGCCTACTCGGTCGTGACCGGCCGCGAGATCACCCTCGCCGAGCTCGAGCCGGTTGCGCACCTCGGAGCCGCGCGGAACCTGGTCAGCGCGCTGCTGGGCCGGGAGGCGACCGACGCCGATGACGACGTCTTCCACGACGCCCTTGCCAGGGAGGTGTCGGCGATCGACCCGTACGACGGGATCATGGACCTGCTCGAGGCGCTGCGCGAGCGCGGCATCGCCACCGGCCTGGCCACCAACTCCGACGCCCGGTCGGCGACTGTGGTGCTCGGCGCCCACGGGTTCGACGCAGTGCTGGACACCATCGTCACGGTCGACCAGGTCAGCGGCCCCAAACCCTCGCCTGAGTCGATCGAGCTGGCCGTGGCCAACCTGGGCTGCGACCCCACGGAGGTGGCATTCGTCGGCGACAGCAACGCGGACATGCTCGCTGCCCGTGCGGCCGGGGTCCTCGCGGTTGCCGCCGGCTGGGGCCATCAGGCACCGGGCATCGACCGCGCGCATGTCGACGCGTGGCTGGAGACCCCCGGCGAGGTCCTGGATCTGCTGCCCGCGGGCTGAATGGACGATACCGGCGAGCTGCCGCTGGCGTCAGCCCTCGGTGTAGCGCAGGGCTCCGAGGCGGTGCGAGCACTCGTCGCCGATCCGCAGCGGTGCGATGGTGCCGGCTGCCCGCAGCCGCTCCAGGCCGGCGACCATCCGCTGGCGCAACGTGAACGGGCTGATCGTGTTGACGTGGATCTTCGTCCCGCCCTCGAAGCCGGCCAGGGTCGAGACCCGCCACTTCAGGTTGATCCGCCACGGCATCGCCCGTTCGACGCCAACGGGGCGGTAGTGCCACTCCTCGTTCGTCGGGACCAGCCGGCCCGTGGCTGCGTGACATGCGCGCAGCAGGTCCGACACCGCGCGCATCTGCGGCTCTGAATGCTCCCAGGGCCGGTTCGCCGCGCCCGTGGAGAACACCTCGACGGTCGGGTACCGGTGCCCGACCCCCGCCAGCGCGATCCCGTGGTCGTTCTCGGCGATCACCAGCCGGTCGCGTGCCGCCGGGTCGGCGATCACCGTGTTGAACAGGTCCGGGTCGTCGCTGAGCATCGCGAGGACCCGGGTCAGCAGCGGGCCGTAGTCGTCGATGGCCACGAGCTGCTTGTGCAGGTGGTCGAAGGAGGCGCCCGCGGGTCGCAGCCAGTTCTGGAAGGCCACCACGTGGCGGGCGAACGGGTTGGATCGGCCGAGGTCCGTGAGCCCCGAGGCGGTCAGCGCCAGGAACGCGTGGTGCTCCACGGGGCTCAGGTCCCCCGACGACGCCAGCTCGTCGTCCATCGCCGCGCCGTCCACGAAGTGCCGTCGCGCGGCGATGACGTCATGCGAGCCTGCGAACAGGCTGGCAGACCCGGCCAGCAGGGCCTCCTCGTGATCGGCGGATGCTCGGTCGGCCGCCGACAGCTCCGCGTCGGCACCGCTGGCCCGTGCTCGGGTCCGCACGATGTCGAGCACATGGGCCCGCCCGGTCGGCGACGCCATGTAGTCCCGGGCCCAGGCAGCTGCCGCGTCAGGGACCTCGAAGCCGAGATTCGTGTGCCAGTAGTCGAAGGGCAGGATCTCGAACAGGTTCGGGAAGCGCCGGAAGTCTGCGACGGTGTCCCTGACCTTCACGGCCGGGACGTGGTGCTCGATCGCCCACGGCTGCATGCCGCTGCTGCTGCCATCGTCCTCGCTCTCGGGCTCGAGGATCAGACGGGACTTCTCCGGAGGAGTCTCGAGATATCGGGAGCTGCAGAACGCGCACGCGTTGGCGAAGGCGTGCTGAGTCAGCGGGCTGGCCGTGGGCTGGGGCGAGGCGAACGGTCGGTTCGCCCTGCCCGGAACAGTCCACACCACGGTGCCGGTGAGCGGGGACCGCTGGCGGATGGTCCCGTCCGGCAGGCGTTCGAGCCATGGCCGCTGGCTGGTGAGCGGTGCGGTCATAGCGCTCCTGGCAGGCATCGGGTCCCGGGTACCCCCACGCACCAACCCTGCCACGGCACCGCGGGTGGTGCGTGGGGGCGCGCGGGACCCGGCTGGTGCTGGTCTCCGGTCGGTCTGCGGCGATCTGTTGCCTGTGGGCAGACGCCGGGGGAGACTCAGCGGATGGTCATCCGCGACTATCCGACCGAGGGCTTGACGGTTCACTGGAACGCAAACGTCTGCCAGCACTCCGGAGTCTGCGCCGGGACCCTGCCCCGGGTGTTCCGCCCGAGCGAGCGCCCCTGGATTGATCCTGATGCTGCATCGGCGCCGCAGCTCGCCGCGATGATCGACACGTGCCCGAGTCGGGCGCTGAGCTACACGTGGACCTCGACCGACGAGGCCCGGTCGGCCGAGGCAACGGCTTGACTACCCCGACCGGGTCGGGCGCGGCAGCCGTCTGGCCCCATCGACGTTGTGACGTCGGTAGTCTGCGTCGATGTCCGGGACCTGCGTCGACATGAAGAGGAACCCATGATCACCCGTCGCCCCAGCTCCTCGACGCACAAGCGGGCCGCGGTGGTGCTGGCCGCTGGCGCGGATGCCGAGTCCCGCGCGCTGCTCACCCAGCCGCTGGGCGACTCCACCGTGGTGCAGCAGTCCGTCGACAACGTGCGCACCGTGGTCGACGCCGACCGGATCGTCGTTGTCGTCTCCCGTGACGATGACAGCATCCGGGACCTCGTGGGAGCCGACGTGAGCTACGTCGTCCAGGACGAGGCCCTCGGAACCGGGGATGCGGCCCTGCTGGGCCTGGGCTTCCTGCTCTCAGATGTCGACCAGGCGCTGATCGCCTACGCGGACACCCCGCTGCTGCGTCCCGAGTCGCTGCTGGGCCTGTTCACCCGGCACCAGCTCAAGCGCGCGGACCTGTCGATCCTCACGGCTGTCGTCGAGGATCCGGATCCGTCCCACGGCCGGGTTGTTCGTGTGGACGGCCGGATCGCGGCGATCGTGGAGGACACCGACCAGACGGCCACCGACATGGCGATCCGGGAGGTGAACGTCGGCGGCTATGTGGCCGCCCCGGGAGTCTTCCTCAGGAGCCTTGCCGAGATGAGCCGTGCGGGCGAGCACCGGCTCACGGACATGGCGCGGCGCGTGATCGACTCCGGGGGGCGCGTCCACAGCTACCAGATCCACGACCCCGACGAGGTCCAGGGCATCAACGCCCCGGCCGAGCTGACGATCGCCGAGGACATCGTCCTCAAGAGGCTGTTCGTGCCTCGGAAGAACACCGACACCAAGATCGTGTTCGGCACCGGGGGGTGGCGGGCGGTCATCGGCGAGGGGTACACGCTGGCCAATGTGCGCCGGCTGTGCCAGGCGATCGCGAACGAGACGATCCGGGCGGGCCTGGACTCCCAACCCATCGTCATCGGCGGCGATCGCCGCTTCCTGTCGCGCGACTCTGCCGTCGCCGCAGCCGAGGTGTTCGCCGGGAACAACATCCCTGTGGTGCTCCTTCCCGACGACGTCCCGACCCCGTTGGTGACGTTCGCCGCGCCCCACCTAGGTGCCGCGTACGGGGTGATCATCACCTCCAGCCACAACCCGCCGGAGTGGAACGGGATGAAGGTCTTCCGCGCTGACGGCTCGCTGCCGCTCGACGAGGAGACCGACCGCTTCCAGGACGAGGCGAACGCCATGACCGTCGATGACGTCATCACCCTGGACATCGCCCTCGCGCTGCGCTCGGGCATGGTCGTCGAGCGGGTCCTGACCAACCCGTACGTCGACGCGATCGAGGAGATCATCGACATCGAGGCCGCCCGTGAGGCTGACCTGCACGTGATCGTCGACCCCATGTACGGCACCAGTGAGCTGACCCTCGGGATGATCCTCAACGACATGCGGGTGCGCACGGAGTTCATCCACGCCGCGCACAACCCGTTGTTCGGCGGGGTCGCCCCCGCGCCGGACCTCGAGCGACTTTCCGCGCTGATCTCGATGATCGCCCAGGGCAGGGGCCGCTATGACCTTGGCCTGGCCACCGACGGCGACTCGGACCGCATCGGGATCGTCGATGAGCGGGGGGAGTACGTCACCGCCAACGACCTGCTGCTGCTGCTGTACTGGTACCTGCACGAGGTCCGGGGCGAGCGCGGTGGTGTAGTTCGCAACCTGGCCACCACCCACCTGCTCGACCGGCTCGCGGAGCACTTCGGTGAGGAGTCGCGCGAGTGCAGGGTGGGCTTCAAGTACGTCACGGCCGGCATGGATGAGATCGACGCAGTGCTCGGCGGCGAGTCGTCGGGGGGCCTGACGGTCCGGGGCTGGATCAAGGGCAAGGACGGCATCTTCGCCTGCGCCCTGGTCGTGGAGATGCTGGCCCGCACGGGCAAGCGCATCAGTGAGCTGCGCGAGCTGATCTACGGGATCACCGGCCGTCTGTACTCGCTCGACCAGAGCGTGGCGGCCACTCCCGAGATGCGCGTGGCCGTGCCGCGGCGCCTCGAGGCCGAGCCGTTGACGCATATCGGGGCGTACCCGGTGGTCGGCATCTCGCACCTGGACGGCACGAAGATCCTGCTCGACAACGACAACTGGGCACTCCTGCGGTTCTCCGGCACGGAGCCAGCCCTGCGACTGTTCGTCGAGGGCGATTCGCCCGAGAAGGCTGCCGAGCTGCTGGAGTGGCTGCGCCGCTTCGTCACCGCCGGCTGATCGCGATCGTCCACCGTTGACCCCGATCGTCCACCGTTGACCCCGAACAAGGACCAGGTCCCATGCGCTATGGACACTTCGACACCCGCAATGACGAGTACGTCATCGACCGGCCCGACGTGCCCGGCTCGTTCACCAACTACCTGGGCAGTGGGGACTACTGCGTGGTGCTGTCCCACAACGGCGGTGGCTACTCCTACTACCGGACACCGCAGACCGGGCGGGTGACCCGGTTCCGTCCCAACGGTGTGCCGCTCGACCGTCCCGGCCACTACGTCTATCTGCGCGACGACAGCGACGGCGACTTCTGGTCGATCTCGTGGCAGCCGGTCGGCAAGCCGCTGGCGGTTGATGGTGTCCAGGGCGGGGCGATCCACACCAGCGCCCACGGCATGGGGTACACGCGGTTCGAGTCGTCCTACCGCGGTATCGAGGCCAGCCAGACCATCTTCGTCCCGCTCGACGACCCAGCCGAGGTCTGGGATGTGCGGGTCACCAACACCGAGGACACCGAGCGCACCATCACGCTGGCCTCCTACGTGGAGTTCAGCTTCCACACCATCGAGTTCGACAACCAGAACCTCCAGATGTCGCTCTATGCATCCGGGACCTCCTACGCCGACGGGATCATCGAGTACGACTTCCACTACGAGCCGTGGACGACGCACTTCTTCGCGTCGAGCCGCGCACCGGACTCCTACGACTCACTGCGCGACAGCTTCATCGGCCCGTACCGCTCGGAGACCAACCCGATCGCGGTGGAGCGGGGGATGGGCAGCAACCGGTCAGCCACCACCCAGAACCACTGCGGATCGCTGTTCCACACGGTCCGGCTCGCGCCGGGAGAGAGCGCCCGGCTGGTGTACGTGCTCGGCTTCGGAACCCGCGATGGCGCTGGGCGTGCGATGCAGGCGAAGTATGCCGACCTGGCCACGACGGACTCCGAATTCGCCAAGCTGCGTGCCCATTGGCGGTCCAAGCAGGATGCGCTGCGCATCCGCACCCCACACGAGGGCATGAACACGATGATCAACACCTGGACGCTGCTGCAGGCCGAGACCTGCGTGCAGTGGTCCAGGTTCGCGTCCTTCGTGGAGGTCGGTGGGCGCACCGGACTGGGCTACCGCGACACCGCACAGGACGTGATGAGCGTGGTGCACTCCAACCCGATCAAGGTCAGGTCGCGGATCATGGAGCTGCTGCGGGCCCAGACCCTGGCGGGCTACGGGCTGCACCTGTTCGACCCGAAGGTGTTCGATCCCGATGCCGAGCAGCTGCCGGACATCCCGTCGCCGACCGTTGCGCCCCGACCGTCCGGCGCCTCGCTGATCCACGGGCTCGAGGACACGTCCTCGGACTCGCACCTGTGGCTGATCCCCTCGATCGTGGAGTACGTCAAGGAGACCGGCGACCTCGCGTTCCTCGACCTCGAGGTCCCGTTCGCCGAGGGAACGCCCGGCACCGTCTACGACCACATGAAGGCGGCGCTGGACTTCTCGGCCGAGCAGGTCGGGGCCAACGGCGTCGCTCTGGGCCTGCGCGCCGACTGGAACGACTGCCTGAACCTGGGAGGTGGTGAGTCCGCACTCGTCACGTTCCTGCACGCGTGGGCGATTCGTGCCTTCCTCGAGGTCGCCGAGCCGCTGGGTCGGTTCGACGATGTCGCGGCCTGTACCGCCGAACTCGACCGGATCGCCGCTGTGGCCGACGAACAGCTCTGGGACGGCTCCTGGTGGATCCGCGGCTTCACCCGCGACGGCGTGAAGATCGGCTCCCACGAGAACGAGGAGGGCCGGATCTTCCTCGAGCACCAGCCCTGGCCGGTGATCGCCGGGATCACCACCCCCGACCGCGGGGTGGAGTCCATGGACTCGGTGCGTGAGCTGCTCGGGTCCGAGTACGGGACCCACCTGAACTGGCCGGCGTTCACGAAGGTCGACGACTCGGTCGGATTCGTCACCCGGGTCTATCCGGGCATCAAGGAGAACGCCGCGATCTTCTCGCACCCGAACGCCTGGCCGATCATGGCCGAGGCGATCCTCGGCCGCGGTGACGAGGCGGTGGCCCTCTATGACTCGATCCTGCCCTACCACCAGAACGACCAGATCGAGATCCGCGGGGCCGAGCCGTACGTGTACGTCCAGTTCGTCTACGGCCGCGACCACGAGTGGTTCGGCAAGGCTCAGAACCCGTGGTTGACCGGTACCGCCGGGTGGATGTACACCGCGATCACCAAGTGGGTGCTCGGGGTGCGCCTGACCCTGGACGGGATGATCGTCGATCCGTGCATCCCGCACGACTGGGACGGCTTCGAGGTCCGGCGGCAGTGGCGTGACGCCGTCTACCTGATTGAGGTCACCAACCCCGACCATGTGTCCAAGGGGGTCGCTTCGCTCGTCGTGGACGGGGTGGCACAGGACCCCTCGGCACCGGTCGCCGCGCAGCCGGCGGGACGTGAGGTGCGGGTCCAGGTCACGCTCGGGTGACCTCGCTGAGGACCACCACTGAACGGGCGTGCACATCTCGGTACTCCCCCGCCTTGAGGGTGACCGGAGCCAGCGTGGGGGTCGTCGGCCAGTTCGCCGTGTCCAGGACCTCGGACCACACGGTGCCCGCAGCCCGGCCGGGGATCAGGCAGCGGGTCGGCTGGGCGGCGGAGTTGAAGAACAGCGCGAACGACCGGTCCTCCTGGGGTCGCCCGAACCGGTCCTTCTCGTTCAGGGCCGATCCGTTCAGGACCACAGTGAGGGTTCGCGCGTAACCGACCTCCCAGTCGCGGGTCGTCATCGGCTCGGCGTCCGGCTGCAGCCAGGAGATGTCGGGAACATTGTCCCACTTCGCGATGCGTCGGCCCTCGAAGAAGCGTCGGCGCCGGAAGATGGGGTGCTTCATCCGTAGCGTGATCAGCAGGCGGGTGAAACTGAGCATGTCCTCGTCGACGGCATCCCAGTCCATCCACGACAGCTCGTTGTCCTGGCAGTAGCCGTTGTTGTTCCCATGCTGGGTGCGACCGATCTCGTCGCCATGGGAGATCATCGGCACCCCCTGGCTCAGCAGCAGGGTGGCCATGATGTTGCGCCGCTGCCGTGCCCGCAGGGCCAGGATCGCCGGGTCGTCGGTGGGTCCCTCCACTCCGCAGTTCCAGGAGCGGTTGTGCGACTCCCCGTCGCGGTTGTCCTCCCCGTTGGCTGCGTTGTGCTTGCGGTTGTAGGACACCAGGTCGGCCAGGGTGAAGCCGTCGTGGGCGGTGACGAAGTTGATCGACGCGTGCGGGCTGCGGCCGTTGTTCAGGTACAGGTCCGACGACCCCGTGAATCGTGAGGCGAACTCCGGGAGGGTCGCGTGCTCGCCCCGCCAGTAGTCGCGGGTCGTGTCGCGGTACTTGCCGTTCCACTCGGTCCACAGGGAGGGGAAGTTGCCCACCTGGTAGCCGCCCTCGCCCAGGTCCCACGGCTCGGCGATCAGCTTCGCCTGGGACACGACCGGGTCCTGGTGGACGAGGTCGAAGAAGGTCGAGAGCTTGTCGACGCTGTGGAACTCCCGTGCCAGGCTCGACGCGAGGTCGAACCGGAAGCCGTCCACGTGCATCTCCGTCACCCAGTACCGCAGGGAGTCCATGATCATCTGCAGCGAGTGCGGGCTGCGCACGTTCATGGAGTTCCCGGTGCCCGTGGTGTCGAAGTAGTGACGCGGGTCGTTGGGGACGAGGCGGTAGTAGCCGGGGTTGTCGATCCCCCGGAACGACAGCGTGGGTCCGTGGTCGTTGCCCTCGGCCGTGTGGTTGTAGACGACGTCGAGGATCACCTCGATCCCGGCTATGTGCAGCTGCTTGACCATCCCCTTGAACTCGGTGACCTGCTCGCCGAGGGTCCCGGTCGCGGCGTACTCGTTGTGCGGTGCGAAGAAGCCGATGGTGTTGTAGCCCCAGTAGTTGCGCCTGCCTGTGGCCTGCAGGAAGCCGTCCTGGACGAACTGGTGGATCGGCATGAGCTCGATCGCGTTGATACCCAGCTCGAGCAGGTACTCGATCATCGCCGGGTGCGCCAGCCCGGCATACGTGCCGCGCAGGACCCGCGGGATGTCGGGGTGACGCATCGTCATCCCCTTGACGTGCGCCTCGTAGATCACGGTCTCGTTGTAGGGCCGCCGCAGTCGCCGGTCGCCGGTCCAGTCGAAGAACGGGCTTGTGACGACGCTGAGCATCGTGTGCCCGAAGCTGTCGGAGGGGTCCATCACATCCGGGTCGTGGCGGCGGTGTCCGAGGACGGCCTGGGTGTTGTCCTGCATCCCGGTGATGGCCGTCGCGTAGGGGTCGAGCAACAGCTTGTGCGGGTTGAACCGCAGCCCGTGGGCCGGGTTCCACGGGCCGTGCACGCGGTAGCCGTACCGCTGCCCGGGGCCGACCATCGGCAGGTACGTGTGCCAGACGCCGGAGTTCTTCTCCTCGAGCGGCAGCCGGTGCTCCACGTCAACCTCGTCGATCAGGCAGAGCTCCACCCGGTGCGACCGTTCCGCGTGGAGCGCGAAGTTCGTGCCGACCCCGTTGTAGCTCGCGCCCAAGGGGTAGTCGTCACCCGGCCACTGGATCGTCGCCCTGATCGACATCCGTGCCTCCTCGGCCTTTCCATGGTCACGCTAGACGGTGTGGGTGGCCGGACGCGCGCGTAGGGTTGGCCTACCTCGGGCGAAGGAGAGTGCATGGAGTTCACCGGGACGCCGTCCTACCTGACCGATCCGGCTCTGGAGACCGCCGTGCGCTGTGCGCTGGTCCTCGAGAAGCCCCTGCTGGTCCGCGGCGAGCCGGGCACCGGCAAGACCCTGCTGGCCGAGGCCGTCGCGGAGGCGCTGGGCATGGAGCTCGTGACGTGGAACGTCAAGAGCACGACCCGGGCCCAGGAGGGGCTCTACACCTACGACACGGTGCAGCGGCTCTACGACAGCCGATTCGGTGACCACGACGTCCAGGACATCGGTGAGTACATCAACCTCGGTCCGATGGGCCGGGCGTTCAGCGCGCCGGAGCGCGTTGTGCTGCTGATCGATGAGGTCGACAAGGCCGACCTCGAGTTCCCCAACGACCTGCTCCACGAGCTGGACCGGATGCGGTTCACGATCACCGAGACCGGCGAGACGATCGCAGCACGGCACCGTCCGGTGGTGATCATCACCAGCAACGCCGAGAAGGAGCTGCCCGACGCCTTCCTGCGCCGGTGCGTGTTCCACTTCATCGACTTCCCCACCACGGACCTGATGGCGCGGATCGTGGACGTGCACCATCCTGACCTCGACGACGTGCTGCTGAACCAGGCGTTGGCGGCGTTCTACGCCGTGCGCGAGATGGACCGGATCCGCAAGAAGCCCTCGACCAGTGAGCTGATCGACTGGATCGCCATGCTGCGCCTGGCCCAGCCGGACGCCGTCGCGCTGGACGAGAGCACACCCTTCCTGGGCACGCTGCTGAAGAAGGAGCAGGATCTGACGGCGTTCAACGACCAGATCACCGGTCGGCACCGGCGTCGGTACTGATGTTCCTGCCACTGCTCTACCGGCTGCGGGCCGAGCGGGTCCCGGTGGGCACCACCGAGGCCCTGGCCCTGGGACGGGCGCTCGCCGAGGGCGTGCACGCCAACAGTGTCACCGGCTACTACCACGTGGCCCGGGCGATCCTGATCCACCACGAGGGCCACCTCGACGCGTTCGACCGCGCCTTCGCCGCGGAGTACCGCGGGGTCCTGAGCCTGTCCGACGAGATGCGCGAGTGGCTCGACGAGGTGGAGCAGCGTGCGGCGCAGCGTCAGGACGACGAGTCCCTGCCCGACCTCGACGAGCTGTTGGCCGAGTACCAGAAGCGCCTGCGCGAGCAGACCGAGCGCCACGATGGCGGGCCCTACTGGATCGGGACCGGGGGCACCTCACCCTTTGGGCAGGGCGGGTCGGCCGCCGGTGGGCTGAGCACCAGTTCCTCCGGAGGCGGCCGGGCGGCCATCCACACTGCCGATGCGCGCCGGTACCGCGGCTACCGATCCGATGTCACGCTGGACATCCGGCAGCTGGAGGTGGCCCTGCGCAGGCTGCGGGCGTTCGTCCGCGACGGCGCGGCCGATGAGCTCGACATCGGCGCCACCATCGACGCCACGGCGCGCAACGCAGGCGAGATCGAGGTGGTCACCCGGCCGCCGAGCCGACCCAACACCCACGTGATCCTGATGATCGACGTGGGCGGCTCGATGCACCCCTACCGGGACCTGATGTCGCAGCTGTTCAGCGCGACCAAGAAGGCCACGCACTTCAAGGAGCTGCGCACGTACTACTTCCACAACTGCGTGTACGGGGAGGTGTACGGGACCACGTCGTTCGCCGAGCCGGTCAGCGTGCCCGACCTGATGCGCCAGTGCGGCGCGCACTACAAGCTGATCATGGTCGGCGATGCGCTGATGGCCCCCTACGAGCTGACCATGGGCGGCCATTGGTCGCCGGAGGGCCCGGACAGCATCTCGGGGCTGGGCTGGCTGCACATCCTGCGCGACCACTTCACCGATGCGGTGTGGCTGAACCCGGAGCCCAGCCCGGCATGGGGCGGCACGACCATCGAGGCGATCAGCGAGGCCGTGCCGATGTTCCCGCTGACCGTCGACGGCCTCACCGAGGGGATGGCCCTGCTCAACCGTGGGGCCCGGCGCTGATCAACGGGTCGAGCTGCCCGCTGTCGGCCAGCCGGTGGACGTACGCACGCGTGGCCAGTGCCACCGGTGCTCGCCGGGACAGCTTCATCGTGCTCGACCCCATCACCTCGCGCAGGGCCGCATCGGGCTGGACGACCACGACGGTTGTTCCCGATTCGCGCACCTGCGCGATCTCCCGGTCCAGGCGCAGTCGCACGGGAGCCCGCGCCACGGTGCTGCGCTCGATCGCGCGTCGATCCGTGCTCGACATCGGCGCGGACACGACCACGAGATCGAGTCCGATCCCGGCCACGAGATCCAGGTTGTGGATCGACCACATCCCGCCGTCCACGTGCCGCTGGCCGTCGATGACCACCGGGGCGAAGTAGCCCGGGATCGCGCACGAGGCCATGACAGCGTCTCGGACCGACGTCGCCGCGTCGCGACCGAACACGACGCGGGCGCCGTCCTCGAGGTTCACGGCGGTGATCCAGGTCGGCTGCGTCGGCCAGCTGCCGAACAGGTCACCGAGCCAGCTGACCCCGGCGTCCACGGCCAGGGTCCCCTCGGGGAGCAGGGCGGCGGCGGCGACGCCGGGGCGGTACCTCCACGGCTGCCGGAGGATGGACGGGACCAGCGCGGGGGCAGCGGGGCGGCGCGCCCGGCGCCCGGCCCGATCGGGCTGGCGAAGCGGCCCGAGGCCTCCGAGGATGGCCGTGCCCGCCGCGGAGAGCGGCGATCCGGTCATCCGGGCGACGAAGTCCGCCGGTGGGAAGCCGGCGCGCAGCAGGGCTGCGGACGTGGCCCCGGCAGAGGTCCCGACGACCACCTCGGCCGTCCGCGGGTCCCATCCGGTGAGTTCGTCCAGGGCGGCGAGCACCCCGGCATGGAAGGCAGTGCCGGTCAGGCCACCGCCGCCGAGGACAAGTCCGATCCGCGGGGCGGGCACGTGATCAGGCCCGCTCGTGCAGCACTTCGCGCAGCTTCAGCCGACGCCCGGTGACCACCAACGCGCGCTGGTACACGCGGGAGCTGAACGATGCCAGCAGCGCCGCCGTCGCGATCGCCAGCCCCATGCTCAGGGCCAGCTGCCAGACCGGGGCGACGCCGGACGCCCATCGGATGGGCATCGCCATTGGCGAGGTGAGCGGGAACATCGACATCGTGATGCTCAGCGGCGAGTTGGGGCCCATCGGGACCAGGACGACCGCTCCGACGTAGGACAGCACGAGCATGATGGTCACGGGCATGATCGCCGAGCCCACCTCGGTGATCTTGTCCACCAGGGCTGCTGTCGAGGCGAAGAGGAACGCGTACAGGACGTAGCCGATGATGAACCACGCCACGCCCAGGCCGATGTCCCCGGCGGCCACCGAGGGCAGGTCGAGCCCCCCGTCGGCGACCGTCAGCGCCGCGACTATCGGCACGGCCAGGACGAGCAGCTGGACCAGTGTCTGGATGCCGATCCCGATGACGTTCCCGACGAGGATCTGGCTCGGGCGCAGCACGGCGAGCAGCACCTCGGCGATCCGCGTGGACTTCTCCATCCCGACGTTCATGGCGATCGTCTGGCCGCTGAACATGATGCCCATGTAGAGGATGATCCCGACGACGAAGCCCACCGCCGCCCGGCCCTCGTCCTCGACCGGTCCGACCTCGACCTGCTCGGGCGGCGGGATCGATGCCAGCCGGCCGATCTGCTCCTCGGTCAGGCCGGCCTCGAGCATCAGCCCCGCGGTCTCCTCGGCGACGATCGCCTGTGCGACCAGCACGGGGAATGCCCCGGGGGCGTCTGAGCGGACGTACATGATGGCATCGGCCAGTCCGACGGTTGCGGCTCCGTCACGGACCGCGTCCTCGACGGCCGGCGCATCGGCGGCCGCGAGGTACTCGACGCCGAAAGCGGCGGCCTGCCCAGCGGCATCCAGCTGGGTCTCGACCGCCGGCGACGCGGGGCCCACGGTGGCCAGCGTGTAGGTCGGCTGGTCGCCGCCGAGCATCCGAGGCACGAACACGACGCCCATGCCGATCAGGAGCAGGATCAGGGTGGTGATGCGAACGGTCTTGGACCGGGCGCCGTCGGAGAGACTGCGCCCGGCAACCAGGCGGGTTCCCTCCCACCATGACGTCGTGACCATCAGGACACCCCCGCCAAGTCGCCGACCGCGCCCATGAACAGCTGCGACAGCGTCGGCTGGTCGAGCCCGAAGTCCGAGACCCGTCCTGCGCCACGGGCAGTGTCGAGCACTGCCAGCGGGTCGGTGCCGGCCGGGATGTCCAGGCGCAGGTCGTCGGCCCGGTCCTCGACGATCGTGACTGTCGGGAACGACGTCAGCCAGCCGCGGTCCGTCCCGGGCACCGTGAGGCGCAGCTGACGGCGCCCCGAGGAGGCCCGCAGGTCCGAAACTCGGCCCTCCAGCACCGTCCGGCCCTCGTTGAGCATGACGATCGACTCGCAGAGGTCCTGGACGAGGTCGAGCTGATGGCTTGAGAAGAGCACCGTCATCCCGGAGCTCACCCGATCCGCCAGGGTGCGCGACAGCTCGTCGACGGCCACAGGGTCCAGGCCGGCGAACGGCTCGTCCAGGACGATCACCTCCGGACCATGCACGAGGGCGGCGGCAAGCTGCAGCCGCTGTGCCATGCCCCCCGAGAGTTTGTCGGGTCGCTCGGACCAGCGGTCGGCCAGGCCGAGCTCGTCCATGAGGTCACGCGCGGACCTCGTCGCGGCAGCCTTGTCCACGCCGTGCAGCCGGGCCAGGTAGACCAACTGCTCTCCCGCCGGCATGGCCGGATACAGGCCGCGCTCCTGGGGCATGTACCCCCAGCGACGCAGGGCGGCCGAGTTGACCGGTTGCCCCTGCCACCGGGTCTGCCCGGCCTGGGGGTCGAGCACCCCGAACATGATCCGCATGAGGGTGGTCTTGCCGGCCCCGTTGGGCCCCAGCAGGCCGGTCAGCACTCCTGCCGGCACGTCGAACGTGACGCCGTCGAGGACCTGTCGATCTCCGAACGCATGGGAGATGCCGCGAACCTGGAGCACAGTTCCACCCTAGTCAGGGCCGGCGGGGGCTTCCCGCCAGAGCGCGGTGGCGCTACGGTGGTACAGACATCGAGCCAGCAGGCGGATCGAGCGATCGACCGATTCGAGAGCACGGGAGGGGAGGGCCATGAACGTGCCGATACATGACCCTGCCCTGAGCACCTCCTGACCCCAGCGCCTGCCCGCCGAGCGGGGCGGTCGCGCCGCCACCTGTGGCGGATCTCGATGAGGACCTCACGTTGTCACCCATGTCATACCCATCGCTGGCGCCCTACGGCTACTCGTCGACCCGCGCCGAACAGCTTCCAGATCACACCTATCCAGCTCGCGTGGTCCGCCATGACGGCACCGCGGTGCTGGTCGTCGGCCCGCACGGGCTGATGCAGCTGCGGGTGACCCCCCAGCTTGACCCACAACCCACGGTCGGCGACTGGCTGGCCGTCCACGAGCAGGACGGCGACGGTGCGCACGACGCGCGCCTCGACGGGGTCCTGCCACGCACATCGCTGCTGCGCCGACAGGCCGCGGCCGGCGGGGGAGCGCAGGCCCTGGCGGCCAATGTGGATGTCGTGCTGATCACCTGCGGGCTCGACCGACCGGTGCGCGCCGGACTCATCGACAGGGTCGCTGCCCAGGCCTGGGACGCCGGTGCCCACCCGGTGCTCCTGCTGACAAAGGTGGGCAGTGCCGACGCCGCCGACGTTGACCTTCCTCGCCTGGAGCTCGAGCACCCAGGCATGCGGGTGCTGCTGAGCTCTGCGCTGGAGGATGTCGGACTCGACGAGCTGCGCGAGGTGGTCGCCGGACGTACGGCGGTGCTGGTGGGGGAGTCCGGGGCGGGCAAGTCCACGGTCACCAACGCCCTGCTCGGCCGTGCCGAGGCTGCCACCGGCGCCGTGCGTGCCAAGGACTCCAAGGGTCGGCACACGACCACCTCGAGGCAGCTGCACCTCGTGCCCGGGCCCGCCGGCGGGGTCATCATCGACACGCCGGGGATCCGCTCGCTCGGCCTGGCCGCCGATGCCGAGTCGGTGGATGCGGCCTTCGCCGAGATCCACGAGCTCTCCGCAAGCTGCCGCTTCTCCGACTGCGGCCATCGCACGGAGCCCGGCTGTGCGGTCCTCGAGGCCCTTGGCTCGGGCCTGCTGTCGCAGGGCCGCTATGACTCCTGGCTTCGCCTTCAGCGCGAGGTCGAGAGCGCGGCCGTCAGGTCCTCGCCCCAGGCTTTGCGCAAGTACGGCAAGCGTTTCTCCCGCATGGCCAAGGAGGGGGCGGCGATCAAGCGCCGGGCGGGGGAGAGCTCGGGGGACTGACCCGGGGTCAGCGCGCGATCATGCCTGGGTACAGCCCGTGATACGGGTGCTCATGCTCGGTGGCGCTGTCCTGGGAGTCAATGCCACGGACCGGCCTGGCGGTGCTGAGCAGCAGCAGCAGGAACAGCAGCAGGAGCAGGAACAGGACCAGCATCACGGGCGAGCCTTCGACCTTCGACATAGGGGGTGTTGTGCTTGCAGCGACCACGATACGGCTCTTAATGTGTCCAGTCCAGCGACAATTGCTTACTAATCATTCAGGTTATCTGTAGAGTAGTCCCATGCTGAGCAGTCGTCTCCTGAACGTGCATCGGACCGTGGTTGAACAGGGTTCCCTGACCCAGGCCGCCGCGCTCCTCGGGCACACCGTGTCCGCAGTCAGCCAGCAGCTGTCGCAGCTCGAGGCGCAGGCCGGATCGGTGCTCTTCGAGAAGGACGGGCGGGGGGTCCGGCCGACGGCGGCCGGGCTGGTCCTTGCCGAGTACGCCGGCCGCGTGCTCCATGAGATATCCGAGGCCGAGAACGCCCTGGCTGACCTGCGTGACGGTCGGGCAGGTCGGATCCGGGTCGTGGCCTTCCCGTCGGCTGGTGAGGCGCTGCTCCCCGAGGCGATCGCCACGGTCCGCGACGTCCTGCCCGGCGTGCATGTCCGGCCATCGGTGGATGAGGCGGCTGGGGCCCTGCGGCGCCTGCGTTCCGGTGAGGTCGATCTTGTCGTGCTGGTGGAACCCTTCGGCGCGGGCGAGGACCCCGAGGACGGCCTGCACCGGTGGCACCTGCACGACGACGAGTACCGGATCCTGCTGCCGCAGAAGCATCCTCTGGCCCGCCGCCGACCCGTCACGCTGGAGGACCTCGCCGACGAGGACTGGATCGTCGACGCAGGTCCGGAGGACTACGTGCGGCGGACGACGTTCGACCTCTGCCGACGTGCCGGCTTCACGCCGCGGGTCGTGGCCGAGAGCGACGAGTTCCCCGTGACGCAGGGGTACGTCGCAGCGGGGATGGGCGTGTCGCTCGTGCCGCTGCTGGCCCTGGTGGCTGTGCGCCAGGGAGTGGTCGTCCGCCGGGTCTCTCCCGCCCCGGAACCTCGGCACATCTGGCTGGCCACCCGGCCAGCGCTGCGCAACCAGCCCACGGTCCAGGCGATGGTGGACGCGCTGCGGTCGGCAGCGGCCCGGGCCGATCGGCACTGAGCCCGTCCGACGCAGCCCAGGGGGCTCCGGCCATGGGAGGGTCAGGGGGTGACGACCAGCGACGACGCCGAGACCACGCCCAGTACTGAGGGTGCCATTCAGCCGACGCTCGTCGACCTGGTGGCCGGCCACGGCACCCCGAACACAACCGGATGGACCGAACCCAGCCCCGAGGACCTGCTCGAGGAGTTCGCTGCGTGGGCAGCGGACAACGGGCTGACCCTCTATCCCGCACAGGAGGACGCGCTGCTCGAGCTGGCCTCCGGCTCGAACGTGATCCTGTCCACGCCCACCGGCTCGGGCAAGAGCCTGGTTGCGGTCGGGGCGATGTTCTTCGCGATCGCGCAGGGCCGGCGGACGTACTACACCGCGCCGATCAAGGCCCTGGTCTCGGAGAAGTTCTTCGACCTGTGCGACCTGCTCGGACCGGAGCGGGTCGGCATGGTCACCGGCGACGCCGCGGTGAACCCCGACGCCCCGGTCATCTGCGCGACCGCCGAGATCCTGGCCAACATGGCGCTGCGTCAGGGGGCGCCGACTGACGTGGACCTGGTCTGCATGGACGAGTTCCACTACTACGGCGACCGGGACCGCGGCTGGGCCTGGCAGGTCCCGCTGATTGAGCTGACCAACGCCCAGTTCCTGCTGATGTCGGCCACGTTGGGCGACGTCCGCAGGATCCGCGACGACCTGACTCGCAGGACCGGTCGTGCGTCGACCATCGTCGGGGGCGGCGAGCGGCCGGTCCCGTTGACCTTCCAGTACGCGATGACCCCCATCCACCAGACCGTCGAGGTGCTCCTGGCGGCCGACCGGGCGCCGATCTACATCGTGCATCCCACCCAGGCCGCCGCGCTGGAACGGGCACAGGCCCTGATGAGCCTCAATGTCTGCACGCGCCAGGAGAAGGACGCAATCGCCGACGCCATCGGCGACTTCCGGTTCACAGCGGGTTTCGGCCGGACGCTGACCCGACTGGTCCGGCACGGCATCGGCGTGCACCACGCCGGCATGCTGCCGCGCTACCGCCGGCTCGTCGAGCAGCTGACCCGTGCGGGGCTGCTCAAGGTCGTCTGCGGCACCGACACGCTCGGGGTGGGCATCAACGTGCCGATCAGGACGGTGCTGATCACCTCGCTGGTCAAGTACGACGGCCGTCGGCTGCGCGTGCTGCGGGCGCGGGAGTTCCACCAGATCGCCGGGCGGGCCGGGCGGCCCGGGTTCGACACCTCGGGGCTGGTCGTGGTCCAGGCGCCGGAGCACGAGATCGAGAACGAGCGGTTGCTGGCCAAGGCGGGCGACGACCCGAAGAAGCGCCGGCGGGTGGTGCGCAAGAAGCCGCCCGAGGGCCCGACCTGGAGCAGGTCCACGTTCGACCGCCTCGTGGCCGCGGAGCCGGAGCCGCTGCGCTCGCGCTTCGACGTCACCCACGCGATGCTGCTCAACGTCGCGCACCGGCCGGGGGACTCCCATGCGGCCCTGGAGCACCTGTTGACCGACAACGACGAGGAGCCGGCTGCCCGCGAGGCCCTCGTCGAGCGAGCGGCCGCGATCCGCGAGTCGCTGGTCGCCGCCGACGTCCTGGAGGTGCTGGACCCACCGGACGAACAGGGTCGGACGCTGCGCGTCGTCGACGAGCTGCAGGTGGACTTCGCGCTGAACCAGCCCCTGTCCACGTTCGCACTGGCCGCCATCGAGCTGCTCGACCGGGAGTCCGAGACCTACGCGCTGGATGTCCTGTCTGTGATCGAGTCGACCCTCGAGGACCCGCGGCAGGTGCTCTTCGCCCAGCAGTTCCGGGCCCGCGGGGAGGCCGTGGCCGCGATGAAGGCGGAGGGCATCGAGTACGACGAGCGGATGGAGCTGCTCGAGGAGGTGACCTGGGCCAAGCCGCTCGAGGAGCTCCTGGAGGCGGCCTACGACATCTACGCCGAGGGCCATCCGTGGGTCACCGAGTACCCGCTGCGACCCAAGGCGGTGGCGCGCGAGCTCCACGACCTGGCGATGACGTTCGTCGAGTTCGTCGGCTACCACCGGCTGGCGTCCTCCGAGGGCCTGGTGCTGCGCTACCTGGCCGATGCCTACAAGGCGCTGCGCCGCACGGTGCCGGAGGAGGCGCGCACCGAGGAGCTCGCCGACATCACCGAGTGGCTGGGCGAACTCGTGCGCCAGGTCGACTCGAGCCTGCTCGACGAGTGGGAGAAGCTGCTGAACCCCGAGGACGAGGCCACATCCAACCGGGCGAGTGTGGACGCCGGACCCCCGCCGGTCACGGCCAACACGCGGGCGTTCCGGGTGCTGGTGCGCAATGCCCTGTTCCGTCGCGTGGAGCTCGCGGCGCTGCGCCGGTGGGACGACCTGGGCGACATGGACGCCGACTCCGGCTGGGACTCGCCGCGCTGGCAGGCGGCGATGGAGGACTACTACGCCGAGCACGTCGACCTCGGGACCGGCCCCGGGGCGCGTGGGACCCAAGCTGCTGCAGATCGAGGAGCAGCCGGGCCTCTGGAGGGTCCGCCAGGTCTTCGACGACCCGGCGGGGGACCACGACTGGGGGATCAGCGCCGAGGTGGACCTGGCAGCAAGCGATGCGGAGGGGTCGGCGGTCGTGCGGGTGCAGGCGGTGGATTGCTACTGAACTGCGCAGGCCCTGGCCGGTCCGCGTTCCGCGAGCCGGCCAGGGCCTGGTAGAGCCTGATCAGGTGGGGCTCAGAGGGCCTCGATGTCCGCGGTGATCGCGTCCACGGCCTCCTGGCCGACCATGCCGCCCGCCATGCCCACGGCCTGCGCGGCCGGCATGCCCTTGGCCATGCCCAGCATCGGGTTGCTGGTGATGCCCGGCGCGTGCTTCTCCATGATCTCGACGACTGCCGGGTCCTCGAGCATCTCGCCGAGGGTGGTCATGGTGAGGTCGTACTTGGCCATTGTGGATCCCTTCGCTGTGGTTACCGGTCGGGAAGATCTTGGCATGACTCGCTCCCGGTGGCAGGGGCGGGTGGCCCGGCGGCGGTGGGCGGCACGGCTGGCCGTGCCTGATCGGAGGCTCAGCCCGACGAAGGGAGTG
Source organism: uncultured Actinomycetes bacterium (assembly GCA_963753075.1). GTDB lineage: Bacteria > Actinomycetota > Actinomycetes > S36-B12 > CAIYMF01 > Prado023. Next base: position 1,223,087 of record CAVWAR010000017.1, on the reverse strand, counting down.
CCGTGGCCGCCATGGGCGACCCCGCTCCCGTGCCCAGGCGCAGGGCACCGCCGAGCCCGGCCGGGTCCAGGGCCCGGATCTGCTCAACGCTCCAGGGGCTGAGCAGCCACGGACTGCGGCCCGCGACATCGGTCAGCGCCACGGGGTCGACCCACCGGAACTCCATGACCTCGTCGGGGTGCGGATCGAGGTCGCCGGCCAGTGTGGCCACGAACACCGGGCACACCTCGTTCTCCCGCACGCCCGAGGCGTCCACGGCCTCGTAGCGGAAGTCCGGCAGCACCGGGACGATCTGCGTGGCGCGCGCCCCGAGCTCCTGCCCGAGGCGGCGCTGGATCGCGTCCTCGAAGCTCTCCCCGGGCTTCGGGTGGCCACAGCAGGCGTTGGTCCACACCCCGGGCCAGGTTCGCTTGGTGAGGGCGCGGCGGGTCATCAGCACCTGCTCGTCGGCGTCGATCACGTAGACCGAGAACGCCAGGTGAAGGGGCGTCTGCTCGTTGTGGACCGTGCTGCGGTCTGTTGTTCCGCAGGGGGCACCGTCGGCGTCGAGCAGCACCACGAGGTCCTCGGCTTGTGAATGCATGGGCCAATCCTGCCTCCAGCCGGCGCACACAGCGTCCGCGGGCCTGGTTGGGGGCAGCTAGCCGTCGCCGCGGCGACGCCAGCGGAAGAAGCCCCATGCCAGCAGGGCGCTGAGCACCGTCCATGCCAGCAGGACCATGGCGACGCGCCCCATCTCGAAGGTTCCCGCGACCTCGATCGCCGCGGCCCCCTCGGGCAGGAACACGTAGCGCATGCCCTGGGTGAGCCACTTCAGCGGGAACAGGGCGGCGAACTGCTGCATCCATGTCGGCAGCTGGTTGTAGAGGAAGAACACCCCGGAGGTGAACTGCAGCACCAGGATGACCGGCGTCACGATCGCTGATGCGCCCTTGCCCGACTTCGGTACCGACGAGAACGCCAGGCCCAACAGGGTCCACGTGGTGAGTCCGAGGACGCTGAGCCACACCAGCGCCGCCCACTTCTCGGCGCTGCTCGGCAGCTCGACATCGAACAGGATCACCCCGATGGCCATGAGCAGGACGAGCTGGATCACGTAGATGACACAGACCTGCCCGACCTTGCCGATGAAGTAGGACCCCTTCGGCATCGGAGTGCCCTCAAGCCGCTTGAGCGCCCCCTCGTCACGCTCCTGCGGGATGCCGATGGCGAGGTTCTGGAAGCTCGTGTAGACGATCCCCGAGGCGATCATGCCCGCCACGAAGTACTGGGCGAACGTGATGTCGGAGCCGTCGAGCTCCTGGTTGCCGAAGACCGAGCCGAAGACGATCATCAGGATCATCGGCAGCGCGAGGGTGAAGACCGCTGCCTCGCGGTCGCGGAACAGCTGCTTGAGCTCGATCCCGACGCGCGACAGGCCGACTGACAGCATTCCCGGCAGGGCGGGCTGCGTGGTGCTCATGCCTGCTCCTCGTCCTTGGAATCGTCAACGAGGCTGAGGTAGGTGTCCTCCAGCGTCGGGCGGGTCACGGTCAGGTTCGGCACCTCGCCGCCGAGCCGGGCGGCGAGCTCTCCGATCAGGGAGGTCGGCGACTCGGTCTCCTGGGTGCGCGTGGCGCTGTCCTCGGTCCACGAGACCCGGGCGACCCCGGTGTGCCGGCCCCCGAGCACATCGGGTGGGTCGAAGGCCACCATCCGCCCCCGGGTGATCACGCCCACCATGTCTGCCAGCGCTTCGGCCTCCTCCAGGTAGTGGGTGGTGAGCAGGATCGTGGTGCCCTCGGCCTTCAGCGACTCGATCAGCGCCCAGAAGTCACGGCGGGCCTCCGGGTCGAACCCGGTCGTCGGCTCGTCGAGGAACAGCAGCTCGGGGCGTCCGATGATGCCCAGGCCCACGTCGAGACGCCGGCGCTGGCCGCCGGACAGGTTGCGGCCCCGGGAGCCGGCCTTCTCCACCAGGCCGACCTGGTCGAGCACCTCGTCCACCGGCCGCGAGTTCGGGTAGTAGCCGGCGAACTGACGCAGCGACTCCCGGACGGTGAGCTCCCCGAGGTCACCGTCGGACTGCAGCACGATCCCGATCAGGCTCCGCCACCGTCGGCCCGCCTTGGCCGGGTCAACTCCGAGGACCTCGACGAAGCCCGAATCCCGCTGGCGGTACCCCTCAAGGATCTCGGTGGTGGTGGTCTTGCCCGCGCCGTTGGGTCCCAGCAGGGCGACGCACTGGCCGCGCTCGACGATCAGGTCGATGCCATCGACAGCGTGCAGGTCCCCGTACGTCTTGGTCAGGTCGCTCACCCGGATTGCATCGCCGCTCATGAGTACCGACACTGCCAGAGATCTGGCACCGAGGGAACGATGACGGGCCGCTCGGGCCGGCGAGTTGTTGCGGGGCCCTCGGGTGCGCACGTGCTGCTGGGACCGACGTCGGGCACACTGGATCGGTGCTCACAGCCCCAGAGGTGGCCGCCCAGGTCGAAGCACTCGGAGTCCATCGCGGCGACCTCCTCATGGTGCACGCCTCCCTGCGCCGGCTCGGGCCGGTTGAGTCAGGGGCCCAGGGCGTGATCGAGGCGCTCGACGCGGCGGTGGGCCCCGACGGGACGCTCCTGATGATCCTCGGTGCCGAGAATCCGCATGAGTGGGTGAACGCGCATCCGGAGTCCGAGCGCGCCGGGCTCCTGGCTGATGCGCCCCCGTTCGACACCCTGACCGCTCCTGCTCTCAAGGACGTCGGCGTCCTGGCCGACGTCATGCGGACGATGCCCGGGACGCTGGTCAACGACCACCCCGAGGGGCGCTTCGCGAGCCGGGGTCGGCTGGCCCACGAGCTGCTCGACGGGCTGCCGTGGAACGACTACTACGGACCCGACTCGGCCCTGGACCGCTTCACGCGCGCCGGCGGCCGGGTCCTGCGGCTGGGCGCCGACCCGGACACGGTCTCGGTCCTGCACTTCGCCGAGTACCGCGCGGACGTCCCCGGCACCCAGCGCGTCCGGCGCCACCGCAAGGTCCAGCGACCCAGCGGCCCCGAGGTCGTGGTCATCGAGTGCCTCGACGACGAGGACGGGATCGTCCCTGTCGAGCGGCAGCCATCGGAGGACTACTTCGCGATCATCCTGCGCGAGTTCCTCGCGACCGGTGCGGCCATCGTCGGGACGGTCGGCGCAGCCCGTGCAGAGCTGATCGACGCAGCCGGCATCGTGGAGTTCGGCGCCGGCTGGATGACGGCCAACCTCCGCTGAGTCCTGCGCGTGCCCGGCACCCGTGCCAACCTGAGCCCATGACCGATCGACTCGACGATGCCGCCGTGGACGCGGCCCTTGTCCCGCTGACCGGGTGGGAGCGCTCCGATGGTGTGATCACCGCCACGTATGCCATGCCCACCTTCCCGGCCGGGATCCTGTTGGTGGACCGCGCCGCTGAGCTGGCCGAGGCGGCCAACCATCACCCCGACATCAACATCCGGTGGCGCCGGGTCACATTCCTGCTCACCACCCATGACTCAGGTGGTCTGACCACCAAGGACCTCGCCGTGGCTGAGGGCATTCACGCGGCCGCGCTGGCCCTCGGCTGGGACTCAGCGGGCTGACCTGTCGGTCACCATCCCTCGGTTCCCGGGGCGCCCTTCCAGGGGCCTGCGATTCGGCTCGTCGGCCAGTCTCCGTAGAACGGGCTGGCCAGCGGCACGACCACCTCTCCGGCCACCACGCACTGGTCGACGCGCTGGGGGTAGAAGCAGACGGCGTCTGCCATGTCGGCATACGCGGGCGTCGGGGCGGGGTACCACCAGCAGGCGTCCTCAACTGTGGGTCGTCCCGGGACCGCCAGGCTGCCGTACGCCGCCAGGCCCTTGAACTCGCAGCCCGTCCGGGTGCCGGAGGCAACCAGGTACTCGGTGGCAACGTCCGCACGGGGGATGTAGTAGGCCGGGGCGTGTGCGGTCTCCAGGACCCGCCACGCGCGACGGGTGTCGGCCAAAGGGACGTCACCGTGGGTGACGGTCACGTGCTCATCTGAGCGCTGGAGTGCCGGTGGCCGCGGGTAGTCCCAGACCGACTCCTGACCGGGGCCGACAGGATCGCGACGGGGCCGTCGCCAGGGGATCATGCGTCAAGTCTCAATCGCCTGGGCGAGCACCGCCACTGGCCACACACAGTCACTGGGGTCGTGGCGGCTGTGCGGGCATCCCAGGCAGGCTTCGATCGCCGCCCACCCTGGCGGCGATCGCGGCGGTGGGTGACGATGGGGCCATGCCCGAGGGTGACGCGGTTCGTCGCACCGCACGGCGGCTGGATGCCGCACTGGCCGGGGGAACGCTGCTCCGCGCTGAGCTGCGGGTACCCCGGTTCGCCACCGTCGACCTGCGGGGCATGGCGGTGCTCGGCACGCATGTCGTCGGCAAGCACATGCTCACGCGTCTGGCCGGCGAGCAGCGGGCGTGGACCCTGCACCACCACCTGCGCATGGACGGCAGCTGGCGCATCGGGCCACCTGGGCGGCCCGGTGCCCCGGGACACCAGATCCGGGTCTGGCTCGGCACCCGGGATGCGCAGGCTGTCGGGGTCCGGGTGCACATGGTCGAGGTCCGACCGACCACCGACGAGCAGGCCTGGGTGGGCCACCTGGGGCCGGACATCATGGCTGACGGGTTCGACGCTCACGGGGCGGCCCAGCGCCTGGCCGCCGCGGACCGGCCGTTCGTGGAGTCCCTGCTCGACCAACGACTCGTGTGCGGGATGGGGACCATCTGGGCCTCGGAGCTGGCCGCGGCCGCGCGAGCCCACCCGCACTCGCCCAGCCCCGAGGTGGCCGGGCTGCCCGAGGCGCTGATGGCCATCCGGGCACGGATGATCCGCGCCGTCGATGAGCCCTCCGGGGTGAGCAGGCGCGAGCTGCGCGTGTTCGAGCGGACAGGTCGCCCGTGCCGGCTGTGCGGGGCGCCCATCCGCGCGGGGCGGGTCGGGACCCCGCCGATGGACCGTCGCACGTACTGGTGTCCGGCCTGTCAGCCGTCGGCGGCCCGGAGTTGAATTGGGAGGTGGCGGATGGGGCGGCCAACCTCCACGGAGGCGGCCGGAAGCCGGAGCGCTGCCAGGGAGCCCTGAGCGGCCAGCAGGGGTCGTAGGTCTCTGGCGCGCAACTCGTCACACCGGCAGCATGGCCCCCATGGCTGAGGCTGCGGACCGTCTGCATGCCATCGATACCCTCTGGCTGGAGATGGAGGGGGACGGCCCGCCGATAGCGATCGGGACGGTCGCGGTGTGCGCGGGTCCTGTTCCCGGCGACGACGAGTTGCACCGGATGCTCGCCGACCGGATCGAGCGCATGCCACGGCTGCACCAGGGTCTCTCCGACCAGGGCTCCGGGCTGCGCCGCCCGGTCTGGGTTGAGGCGCCGGGGTGGGAGCTTGCCGATCACGTGCACCATCTCGATGCGGCACCGAGTGGGGCGCATCCGGGCCTGGATTCGGCAGTCAGCCACATCATGGCCCAGCCCCTGCTCGTGGACCGGCCGTTGTGGGACATGTGGGTCGTCGATGGGCTGGAGGGAGGGCTGGCCGGCCGGTGGGCCCTGGTCTGGCGGGTTCACCACACGGTCGTCGACGGCGTGGGGGCACTGGCCCTGCTCGGCCACGGGTTCGACGTCGCGCCCTCGGGTGGCCAGTCGTTGGCCGAGGCCGTGCTCACTGCCCGCACCAGATCGCCCGCGCAGTCGCCGAGCCCGACGACTCCCGGTCACGAGCCAGGGTTGCGCGGCGGACTGGCGGCGGGGCTCGGACACGCCCTGGGTGCCCTGCGCGATGCTGCCCCGCACCTCGTTCCGGCAGCCGGTGCGCTCATGCCGCACCCGCCCAGCCCGCTGGCGGGCCGGGTCGGTGACGGGCGGATGTGGAGCTCGGTCGACGTGCCGCTGGCCGACGTCAAGGTTGTGGGCAGGGCCTTCGGTGCGACGGTGAACGAGGTGGTCCTGGCGCTCGTGAGCACCGGGTTCCGCGACCTGCTGGTCGCGCGCGGCGAACCCGTCCGCGGGCGGATCGTGCGCAATCTGGTCCCGGTGTCCATGCGACCACCCGGGGACGGCAGCGCCCACAACAAGGTCAGCGCGATGCTGGGGAACCTCCCCGTCGGGGTCGTTGACCCGGTCGAGCGGCTGCACGCTGCCCGGCATGAGGTGGCGCACGGCCGTGAGGCGGGGACCCCGCTGCTCGGATCCCTCCTGCTGGACCTGGTCGACCGGACCGTGCCCGCGGGGGTCCAGGGCGTCGCAGTGGCCAGCGCCGGTCGGTTCGCCCCGGCGTGGTTCATCGACACGGTGACGACCAACGTGCCCGGACCGCAGTTCCCTGTGTACCTGTGCGGTCGGCGGGTCGCGGCCATGTACCCGCTCATCCCGGTCGCCGGTCACACGTGCATCACGACCGGCATCTTCAGCTACGACGGGACCCTCAACATCGGGGTGACCGGTGACGCTGACCAGGCCGGTGACGTCGACGTCCTCGCCCGGGGGATCGCTCGGGCCGCTGATGAGCTGATGGAGAGGGCCGCGGAGCACCGGGCGTGAGCCGGCCCGTGCGTCGATCGGCGACTACCGTGTCGCCATGGCCTCCAGCTCGGCAGCAACCGTCGGCGCGTACCTCAACGAGCTGCCCCCCGACCGGGCAGCGCTGGTCGCTGAGGTCAGGGACCTGGTCAACGCGAGTGTCCCGCCCGGCTACGTCGAGCAGATGGGCTTCGGGATGATCACGTGGGTGGTTCCGCTGGAGGTCTACCCGGACACGTACAACCGCAAGCCGCTGGCCTACCTGGCCCTGGCGGCGCAGAAGAACTACACCTCGTTGTACCTGATGGGCGTCTACGCGGACTCCGAGGAGGAGGCGCACCTGCGTGCCCGGTGGGAGGCCCGCGGCACCACGCTGGACATGGGCAAGAGCTGCCTGCGCTTCCGGCGTATGGACGACCTGCACCAGGACCTGCTGGCCGAGGTGATCGGCGCTGTTCCCGTGGAGGACTTCGTCGCCCGCACCAAGGAGGCGCATTCCGGCCGACGGTGACCTCTGTGCTACTGCTGCGCCGGGAGCAGGACCCCGGGGTTGAGGATGCCGTCCGGATCGAGGTGCGCCTTGACTGCGCGCAACAGACCCACGCCCGCCGGGCCGACCTCTGCATCCAGCCACGGGGAGTGGTACGACCCGACGCCGTGGTGGTGGGTGATCGTCGCCCCGCCAGCGACGATCGCCTCGGAGGCAGCAGCCTTGGCGGCCCGCCACCGATCGGCCTGGTCGGGGCCTGCCGACGCCAGCGCGGTCAGGTAGAGGCTCGCCCCCGTCTCGTACACATGTGACACGTGCGACATCACGTAGCTGCGGCCCAGGGAGTCCGACAACGCCCCGGCCACCGACTCCCGCAGGGCGGCCAGCTCGCTCCAGCTGGTCGCGGTCTCCAGGGTCTCCACGAGGTAGCCCTGGTCCATCAGGGTGTCGCGCAGGTACGGCCCCTCGAACCGATGGCGCAACCACGACTTCCCGGCACCCCTGCCCAGAGTTGCGCCACCGTGGCGGCGCAGGATGCCGAAGGCCGTCGAGCGACGGGCCCGCACCTGGCCCGCGGAGGACCCGTCCCACCCGAGGATCGCCAAGCAGCCGTCGGTAACCCGGCGCACCTTGAGGTAGCCGTCCATCGCCTGGGCGGTGCGGCCGGCCGGACCGCCCATCCGAAGCGTCGCGCGGGTCTCGGCCAGGTCAGACAGGCGCATCACATCGGCGCTGGCGCGGGCTTGGGCCAGCTCGCGGAACGCAGCCACCCCGGCGTCGAGGTCGGGGAACATGACCGCTTCGAACCAGCGGGTGGACGGAAGCCGGCGCACGCGCAGCGTGACCTCTGTGATGACACCCAGGGCGCCCTCGCTGCCCAGGAACAGGGCGCGCAGGTCCGGCCCCGCGGCCGACGAGGGTGCCCGGCCCAGGCGCAGCGTCCCGCGCGGGGTGGCCACCACGATTGCCTGCACAGTCGCGTCGCTTCGGCCGTACCCGGTTGAGGACTGCCCGGCCGACCGGGTTGCGGCGTACCCGCCGATGGTGGCTCGTTCCCACGACTGCGGCACGTGGCCCCAGGTCAGCCCACGCGCCCCCAGCAGCCGCTCGAGGGCAGGCCCGGTCATCCCGGGTTGGACCCGCGCTGTGCCCGAGACGTGGTCGACGTCCAGGAGTTCAGCCATGCGGTCGAAGCTGATCGCGACCACCGCCGAGCGCGTGCCCCCGTCGGGGCGAACCCCTCCGACGACGCTCGTACCACCGCCGAAGGGCACCAGCGTGACCCCGCAGCTGGCCGCCGCAGCCAGCAGTGCGACCACCTCGTCGTGCGAGCCGGGACTGACGACGGCGTCGGGGACCTCCGGGCGAAGCTGGGTGCGCCGATCCAGCAGGTCGGTGTAGGACAGCCCGCCGGCGTGCGCCAGCCGACCCTCCCGATCGGTGTGGACGTGCTGCTCACCGACCGCGCCGGCCAGCGCTGCCGCAGCCGCGGCGTCCAGCCGGGAGGGCCGGGGCTGGACTTCCGACAGGGCGACAGGTGCCTTCGGGCTGGCGGGCCCGAGCACCTCGACGATGTAGTCCGCCGCCCGCGGGTCAAGCGCATGCGAGGGGCCGGCCGGACCCCAGCGGGCGTACCTGTCTGCCAATGCTCCGATCATGCCACCGATGTTACAGACAGCCGCTGTATGTCACAGTGAGGGGCTCCCCGGTGATGCTTTCGATCGTTGTACAGTGACAGTCATGGGCTCTCTGTCACAGATGCCGAAGCGACGCAGGGGGGTGTCGGCTTCAGATGACCCGGTGCTGGGCGCTGCCCATGAGGCAATCCTCGAGATCGGCCTGGGGCGGCTGACCCTCGCCGAGGTCGCCCGTCGTGCCGGCGTCAGCCGGATGACCGTCTACCGCCGTTATGACGACCTCGATCGGCTGGTCAGCGCCCTGCTCGTCGTTGAGTTCGGAGCGGTCATCGCCGAAGCGGCCGAGCGCGCCCGCAGGGAGTCCAGCGGCCGGGCCCAGCTGGTGCGCGAGGTCCTGTACGTGACCCGCAGCACCGCCGACCACCCCCTGATGCGCCGCATCCTCGAGCTCGACCCGCAGATGCTCATGCCGCTGGTCGTGGATCGGCTGGGCAGCTCGCACCGGATCGCCCTTGAGCGGCTCCGGGGTCTGCTGGCCGGTGGTCAGGCTGACGGATCGGTGGCCGTCGGGGATGTCGAGCCGATGGCGCTGCAGGTCATGAGCATGGCCGCGATCCACGTGTTCTCGGCGCGTGCCTACGACAGTGTCGACCCGCGTGGGCGTCGCTGGGCCGAGCTTGAGCATGCCCTGGACGGGTACCTGCGGCCGCACGACGAGTCGACCGCACCCGGACGGCGGAGCTGATGTCCCGGCCGGCCGCGCTGCCGCGGCGTCCGGTGGCGGATGGCAGCCCGATCGGGTACCTGCCTCCGGGCGACCCGACCACGCTGCTGACCAGGGACCGACGGGAGCGCTGGCGCGACAGCCTGGAGCAGGGCCGCCTCCTGGATGTGCTGGTGGTGGGCGGCGGCATCACGGGGGCAGGTGTTGCCCTTGACGCGGCCTCCCGTGGCCTGCGGGTGGCCCTCGTCGAGCGCGACGACCTCGCGTCCGGGACCTCACGCTGGTCCAGCAAGCTGGTCCACGGCGGCCTGCGCTACCTCGCCTCCGGGCAGGTCGGGGTCGCGTGGGAGAGCGCCCGGGAGCGGGCGGTGCTCTCCGGCGTGGTGGCACCGCACCTGATCCGCGCACTGCCGCAGGTCATTCCCTTCTCCGATGCCCCCGATGAGCCGGATCACCGCCTGGTCCGCGGCGGGCTGACGGCCGCGGATGTGCTTCGAGCAGCGGCCCGCACACCACGGGGGATGCTTCCGCGGGCTCGCCCCCTCGACCCCGCGGAGGCGATTGCCCTGGTGCCGTCGCTGTCGGCGGACCGGGTCCGGGGCGCCATGGTCCTGTGGGACTGCCAGCTCGAGGACGACGCCCGCCTCGTTGTGTCGGTCGCGCGCACCGCCGCCGGGTACGGAGCAGCGATCCTGACCCGCACCGAGGTGGTTTCCGTCGCTCCCGGCGAGGCGGTGCTGCGTGATGCCATCGACGGGTCGACCTACAGCGTCCGGGCGACGCACATCGTCAACGCCACGGGTGCCTGGGCCGACGAGCTCGACGACTCGGTTCAGCTGGTCCCCTCCCGGGGCAGTCACGTTGTCGTCCGCTCGGAGCGTCTGGGGGATCCCCGGGCCGCGCTGACGGTCCCGGTTCCGGGCACCACCGGTCGCTACGTCTTCGCGCTCCCGCAGTCCGAGGGGCTGACGTTCATCGGCCTCACCGACGTGGCCATGACCGGCCCGGTTCCCCGCGTGCCCACGGCAACGCAGGAGGAGATCGACTGGATCCTGGCCACGATCTCCCCCTGGTTGACCGACGGGCTGACCCGCGACGACGTGATCAGCTCCTTCGCGGGCGTCCGTCCGCTGGCGGCGCCGGCCGACGACGCGCCGAGCACCACCGGCGCTGACCTGTCCAGGCGGCACGTGGTGCGTGACCACGGCGACGGCAGGATAACCGTGACCGGTGGAAAGCTCACGACCTATCGGCGGATGGCCCAGGACGTCGTGGACCTCATCACCGACGTGCCGTGCCGAACCACCCACATCGCCCTGGTCGGAGCCGGGCCGGCGGACGACCCGGCATCGAGCGGGGCGCCGATCCCGCAGCGGCTGGTCCGGCGATATGGCGCCGAAGCCGGCGTGGTCTGGGCGCTGGGGGATCTGCACCCGCAGCTGCGGGCACCGATCGCCGATGGTGTGGCTGTTCTCGGGGTCGAGCTCGCCTTTGGGGTCGAGGCAGAGGGTGCACTGGACTCCGCGGATCTGCTGCAGCGCAGGACGAGGCTCTGGCCGGCCGACCCAGGCCAGCCGGAGGCCGCCACGGCGGCGGAATCCGCGGCCGCTGCCGCCTTCGCCTGATCCAGGCCCAATGATTCGATCCGGGCCGGCCCCGTCGGCACGAACCCACTCAGCTCGTCCGTAGACTGGTTGGGACCGGATGGTGGCTCGATGATGGGAGACCGGGATGGGCGAGGGCTCGCAACCTGACGGCAGGCAGCGTCTTGCCGCGGTGGTGGCACTGGTGGCCGGAGCCCTGGCCCTGGTGGCTGTCATGGCCTTCACCCTCGGGAGCCTCGGCAACCTGCTCCTGTCACTGGTGGGTGCGGCGATCGCGGTGACCGGTGGCTGGTTCTTCGTCGCGCACCGGGGGTCGGCGCGCGTGGTTGCGGCCGTCATCGCTCTGCTGGGCGCCGGGATGGCGCTCCTGGCCCTACTGGCAGCTGGTTCCGCGCTCTGGGCCCTGCTGATCGCCGGGATCCTGGTGGCCGTCTCCGTCTACGGCGCCCAGGTCGCGACCAGGACTCGCGTCGACTCGGTCACGGCTGCCGAGCTGGGGACCTCCCATCCCGCCGCCCACCATCCGGTGTTGATCATGAATCCCTGGTCCGGCGGCGGGAAGGTCGCCAAGTTCAACCTCGTCGACGAGTGTGCGGCCCGGGGCATCGAGCCGGTGGTGCTGGCCAAGGGCGACGACCTCGTGCAGCTCGCCGAGGACGCGATCGCCCGGGGCGCGGACGTCATCGGCATGGCCGGCGGCGACGGGTCGCAGGCCCTCGTGGCCACGGTGGCCATGAAGCACGGGTTGCCCCATGTCGTGATCCCGGCCGGGACGCGCAACCACCTCGCACTCGATCTCGGCCTCGATCGCGATGACGTGGTCGGCGCGCTCGAGGCCTACGTCGCGGGGATCCCGCGGACAATCGACCTGGCGACGGTCAACGGTCGAGTCTTCGTGAACAACGTCTCCATGGGCCTGTACGCCGACATCGTCGCGTCCGATGCCTACCGCGACGCCAAGCTGCGCACCGCCCTGGACACGCTACCCGACCTGCTCGGCCCGAGCGCCGACTCCCTCGACCTGCATTTCGTGGATGGCGAGGGTACCCAGCACGACACGGCCGACGTGGTGCTGGTGTCGAACAACCCCTACGTCCTCGACAGCCTCGGGGGAGTGGGCACCCGGTCCCGCATGGACACCGGTGAGCTGGGGGTCATGTCGCTGACCGTGACCAGCGCGACCGACGCGCGCCGCTTCCTGGCCATGGAGACGGCCGGACAGGTGCGCAAGTTCTCCGGCTGGCAGGAGTGGTCCACGCCCCGCTTCCAGATGAACTCCAGTGGCCCGGTCGCGCTCGGCGTCGACGGAGAGGCGCTGACGATGGATCCCCCGGTCGCGTTCCGGATCCTGCCGGCCGCGCTCACGGTGCTGCTGCCTCCGCAGGCCCCCGGTCGGTCCCCGGCCGCACGCAGGACGTCGACCTCCACCACGCAGGTGTGGGACATCGCCCTCGGCCGTTCCTGATCGAGCCGGCTCGGCGCGCGTTCAGCCTGCGGCAGGCCCCGACAGGTGGGTCCCGGGCGGGAGCGCGAACTCCTGCACGGACCCCGGACGCCATCCGCCCCCGTCCGCCAGGTGCTGTGTCACCGTCACGCTGCTCCCGGTGATGTCCAGCTGCGACCAGGACCTCAGGGACCCACGGGTCCGATGGCTGGTGGCGGTGCCGGCGATGTTCTCGACAAGCGGCCGGGTGCGGTCCCCGGCGCCGACCTCGAGCACCCGTACCGAGGGCACGTGCGTGTGGCCCGCCAGCACGATGTCGACCTCGGCGTCGACCAGCGCCTCCTCGAAGTCACCCCCGCCGGCGATTGACTCAAGGTGGTCCGAGCTCGGCGGGTGGTGCAGCGCGACGATCCGGACCGTGCCGGCCGGGCTGTCCGCGAAGGTGCTGACCACCAGTTCCGACTGGCGATCGGAGATCCGTCCGGACTTCCACCTCCACCGGGGCATGGAGTCCAGGCCCTGGATCCGGACGATGCCGAGGTCCAGCACTGGGTCGAGGCTCCCGCTGAACTGGGACCGGAACTTGTCGTAGGGGGAGGCCAGCCGGCGGAAGGGGTTCGTCAGGGGGACATCGTGATTGCCCATGACGACCATGGTCGGCGCAGGGAAGGCGTCGACCACTGCCCGCGCGCGGACCAGCTCGTGGGTGCGGGCGCGCATCGTCAGGTCGCCGGTGACGATAGTCGCCACCACGCCGGCGGCGTGCAGGTCGTCAGCCAGCCCATCGAGGGTGACGTCGTCGCTCGCCCCGACGTGGATGTCCGACACATGCCCGAGGCGGATCGAGCCCCCGGGTGGCTGTGCCATTGGACCTCCTGCGGTGGGCAGCTGCTTGACAGGATACGCCGACCGGGCGGCGCACATCCCCGGGCGGATGGGCGTCGGTGATCCGGGGGCGCGTAGCGTGAGGGAATGGCCACAACTGCAGTCCCAGGAACCGATTCCGCAGATCCCGCGAACCCCCACCCCGCGGTCGATCCCGATGTCCGCGAGGCCGTCAGCGGCCTGCGTGAGCATGTGCCCGCCGCCCTCGTCGAGGCGCTGCTCGGCTCGGTTCGAGCCACGGGCGGGCTGACCGAGGAGACGGTGGCCCCGTTCACGGGCGAGCACCTCTTCACGTACCCGATCTCGACCGAGGCCGACGTCGAGCAGGCCTTCATCAGCGCGCGGGTGGCCCAGGCAGAGTGGGCCGCGCGGCCGGTCAGCGAGCGGGCCGCCATCATCGGCAAGGTCCACCACATGGCACTGCAGCGCCAGGACGAGCTGCTGGACCTGCTCCAGCTCGAGGCCGGGAAGACCCGCTACGACGCGTTCGCCGAGACCGCGGCGGTCGCCGTGTATGCCCGCTACATCTCCAGGACAGCACCTGAGCTGCTGGGCCAACACCGGCGCCGGGGCATCATCCCGTTGGTCACCAAGGCCTACGAGCTGCGCCACCCCAGGGGAGTCGTCGGCCTGGTCACCGCCTGGAACTACCCCGCCGTCTTCGCCTCGGCTGATGGCTTCGCCGCCGTCGTCGGCGGAAACGCGGTCGTGCACCGTCCGGACGTGCAGGCGAGCCTGTCGGCCATCTGGGTGCGCAGCCTGGCTGTCGAGGCCGGCGTGCCCGCCGACGTGTGGCAGATCGTCCTCGGTCCCGGGCGGTCGGTCGGCAAGGCGGTCGTCGACCGGGCCGACGCCGTGGCCTTCACGGGCTCGACGGAGGCCGGGCGCGCGATCGCCATCCAGGTCGCACCCCGGCTGGTCTACACGTCCTTCGAGCTGGGCGGGAAGAACCCGTTCGTCGTGATGGCGGACGCCGACATCGAACGCGCCGTCGACGCGGTGATCCGGGCGTGCTTCATCGGCGCCGGGCAGACCTGCGTGGGGCCGGAGCGGATCCTGGTGCACTCCTCGATCCGCGACACCTTCCAGACGGCTCTGGTCGCGCGGGTGCGCGCGATGCGCATCGGCGTGGGCATGGAGTTCGGCTTCGAGATGGGATCGTTGATCGACCAGGCCCAGCTCGACAGCGTCCAGCGGCACGTGGATGACGCCGTGGCCAAGGGCGCCGAGGTCCTCGTCGGCGGTGTCCCACGCCCCGACATCGGACCCTTCTTCTTCGCCCCGACGGTCCTGGCGGGCGTGTCCACGGACATGACCCTGTGCACCGAGGAGACGTTCGGCCCCGTCGTCGCGCTCTACGAGTTCGAGTCCACGGATGAGGCCGTCGAGATGGCCAACGACACCGAGTACGGGCTGCACGCGGTCATCTGGAGCCGGGATGTGCGCGCGGCCGAGGCGATGGCGGCGCGGATCAAGGCCGGCACCATCGAGATCAACGATGGGATCGCCGCCACGTGGGGCAGCGCCGACGTCCTGCAGGGCGGGATGAAGTCCTCGGGGATGGGTAGGCGGAACGGCAAGTACGGGATCCTCCGCTTCACCGAGCCGCAGTCGATCGTGATCCAGCGACTCCACGGCGTGCACCCGCCCGGGTCCATGACCCACGAGCTGTTCTCGGCCGTCATGACCCATTCGCTCAAGGCGATCCACCGCCTGCCCCGCGCCTGAACCGCCCGGGCACCGGGCCCGGCCCGGCGCCGCACCAGGGGGCTGGCCTGCGAGAGCGGGTGGGCTCAGTCCTGCGTCGTCGGCCAGTCGGCCAACGTGTCGAGGTACATCTGGCGCACCTCGGCGACGTGCTCGTTGAGGTCCTCGGTCGTCCAGTCCTCGGTGGGAATCGGCGGCAGGACCGCGACATCGACCGTTCCCGGATGGATGGCCATCGAGTGCGCGGCCATGATCTCCCCGCAGTTGCGCATCACGATCGGGACGATCGGCACCCCCGCCTGCATCGCCATGTGGAACGGACCCTTCTTGAAGGGCAGCAGCCGCGGGGTCGGCGCCCGGGTTCCCTCGGGGGCGATGGCGATCGACTTCCCGTTGCGCAGGGCGTCGACGGCCGGTTCGAGGCCCTGGCGGGCCTTGGCGCTGTCCGTGCGGTCGATGTAGGCCACGTCGGCGAGGAAGCCGACAGGCGCGAACATCGGGTCGCGTTCGAGGGACTTCTTGGCCACGCCGGTGAAGTCCTTGCGCAGCAGCGCGCCGAGCACGAACGCGTCGAGCTGGCTCTGGTGGTTGAACAGGAACACCGCCGGGCGGGCTGCCCACACGTTGTCCTCGCCGACCACACGCAGCCGAACACCGGCGGTCGCCAGGCCCAGGTCACAGCCCACGCTGGCCGCGACGTTCGCCCCGAGGCTGCGGCTGCGGTTCAAGACCGCCAACGCGCCCGCGGCTCCCACGCTGCCCGCGAAGACGCTGATGGCGGCCACGCTGCGGACCAGATCGACCGGACCCGTCGATCGGGCCTCGACCAGCCTGGCCACCGGCCATGATCGGTCGGTGGCGATCTCCTCCAGGCTCTCGTCGGGATTCAGGGCGCACGGCCGACCGACAGTCTCCAGGAAGGGCACGTCCTCGCCCCCGTTGGAGTAGCCGAACGACTCGTCGAGGTCGACCTCGTACTCCTCGGCGAACTCCACGACGGCATCGGACTTGCCTTCGCCCCACCGGATCGGGCTCGCGAGTGCTCCGGTGTACAGACCCTCGTCGTCCACCTCCAGCTCAGTGCACAGGATGTGATCGATGCCCAGATCGTCGGCGGTCGCCTGGATCTGGGGGCGAGTCGCCGATGAGGCGACGACGACGGTGTGGTGCTTGCGCAGGTGGGCGTCGATGAGCGTGCGGGCGTCCGGGTAGATCATCTCGGCGATGTTGGCCGCGAAGACGGTCCGGGCCCAGCGCTCGACCTCCTCGGCCGATCGGCCGGCCTGGCCCTGCGCTCCGACGTTCATCAGCTCCGTGACGTCGTGACCGCGGCGCTCGACGTTCACGCCCTCGGCGACCGTGCGCATGAGCTCCCGGGTGGAGATCTCGCGGCGCTTGAGCCGGTAGGTGAAGAACGCAGCCGCTGAGTAGCCGGCGATCAGGGTCCCGTCGAAGTCGAAGAACGCGCCGACGTGGGGTCCCTCGGGGGAGTTGTCGATCTCCTCCACGAGCCATTCGATGTCAGCCATGTGACCCTCTCTGAGTCCTGGGGGAGCGCTCGGCCAGCAGGGGCTGGCCGGCCGCCTGGGCGATGCGGCGCAGAGCGTCCAGCCGGCGGGTGATCTCATTCAGCTCGTCGGCGAACGCCCGGCGCTGCGCCGCGAGATCCGGGTCGTCCGAGGCCATGAGCCCCATCTTGTCGGCCAGTTGGATTGCGTTGCGGAAGTAGTCGGCCGACACCGACTCCGGGGTGGTGAGCTGGCGCTGCAGCCATCGCTGCTGTGCCACGCCGATGCTCCGCTGAACCAGCGCGATGGATTCGGCCGGGTCGTTGCCGAGAAGAGCCAGCTCATCGGCCAGGACGCTGTAGGCCTCGAGGAACGGCCCGATCACACGGTGTGCGACGAGCATGTCCTGGTCGGCCATCTCCTCGAGGACCTGCGCAGGGCTGTAGGTGTGGTCCTGCCATCCCGGGTTCATGATCGTGGTCTCGGCGGCCACCTGGTCGGAGAACTCGCGCGTTGACGGGAAGAAGAACTCGAACCGGAGCAGGTCCTTGAGCCGGCGGGCGTTCTGCCACGTCGCCTCCGGGATGTCGGCGGCGAGATCCTCAGCTGCTTGCAGGGCGGCGAGCTCGGCGATGGACCGGGTGAGGAAGAAGTGGATGATCGTGTTCCGATAGAACGCTGCCTCGTGCTGCTTGCCCGCGGCGATCGTGTAGACGGGCTCGGTTCCTCCGTCGTAGACGCTCACGACTCCCTCGCTGACCAGCAAGTCGAGCGCCTCGCGCATCCTGCCGAACTCGTTGAGGTCCGGCCAGGCGGTCATCGGCAGCCCCCGGCGCTGGATGTAGTCGACCAACGGCAGCAGGATCTCGCGGCCCTCCAGGGCGGTGATCGACCGGCCGCCGTTGTCCAGCAGGGCGAAGGTGATCAGCGCCCCCGGCGTGATGGGCGTTGCGGTGTTGATCCTGTTGGCGTTCTCGATGGCCACCTTCGACACAGCCAACCGCGGACGCAGGTTCCCCTCGTCATCGGCCGTCAGTGCCACGGCATCACCCAGGGACAGCGGTTCGCCGAACCTCAGGTATGCGCGACCCAGCCGGCGGGACTGCGAGGAGGCGAACTGGTACATCCACTTGAGACTCTCGGGGTTCTTCTTCCCGCCCATCTCCTCGGCGGAGATGGCGCCCACCTCGTGCTGCTGGTCGTAGATGATCGACGTGGGGATCACCAGCACGTCGCGCTCGGGATGCTCGCCGTAGGCGTCCATGACGTAGCTGAGGATGCCCAAGCGGGGTGGGCGCAGCTTGCCCGTACGGGTCCGGCCCCCCTCGATGTACCACTCGAGGTTCTGGCGCTTGACCATGAGGTGGGACAGGTAGGCCTTGAGCGTCGCGCGGTAGACGTGGTCGTCGCGGAACTCGCGGCGGATGAACACGATGCCGTTGCGTTGACCGATCTCGGAGAACGGCCAGATCGCGAGGTTCGCTCCCCCGAGAACGTTGTTGGGTGGGAAGCCGTGCTGGATCAGAGCCGAGCGAAGGACCATCGGGTCCAGGTACGAGCGGTGGTTCGGGAGGAAGATCAGGGACGCGGACTCGTTGAGCTTGCGCAGGCGCTCAACCTCCTCGCGCTTGTAGTCCACGAGGTAGGCCCGGCTGAGCCACCGGGAGAAGCGGTCCCAGACGGACTTGCTTCGGTTGCCGAGGCGAACTGCCATCTCCTCCAGGTCGGCCTCGGCCTCCTCACGCACCTCGGCCAGAGGCCTGCCCGATTCGTCTGCCAGCTCCTGCAGGGTCGCGATGAACTCGGGGGAGTCCAGGACTTCGTTCATTGCGGCTCCGATCGACGCGTGCACAGATGACCCGAGGCTAGTGGTGCGGTGGGTCTGGTCGCAGGTCGAGTCCGGTGGTCGGACGCAGCGCCGCACCGCGTGGCCGCGGCGTCGCTCTGGCCAGGAGAGAGGCCGTGATCCGTTCGATGTGCAACTCGGGAGGAACGCTGTTGATCGCCCGGCTGCGGTGTGCGGGCGCAGATGGCTCGGCCTACGATCGGGAGACCGGTACAGCCATCTTGCCAGGAGGCCATCGATCATGTCTGACCAGTCAGCCCCCGACGACATCGTGGACGCAGCGGCGGCCGCACTTGCGGTGCGCCACCCGGAGGTGGGCGCCGAGCTGGATGATCGCGCCCGGGCCCGGCTCGCCACCGTCCTGGCCGATCCGGCCGGTGGGTCATGGATGGACGCGGCCGGGCTGTTGGACGGCGACTCCTGCGGCTACCCAGTCACCGGCGGGCTCTACGACGTGAAGAGCGACCTCGCTGCGCTGCCGGCGGCCGCTGCCGACCCCGGCCTTCGTGATCAGGTCATGGCCCGGCTCATCCAGGAGTGGTCCGACGACTACGTGCTGACGGGGCGCGCCCGGCTGGACCGCCCGTGGCAGTCCTACGTCGCCGAGGAGGCGGCCCGGTAGGGCTGCCGGTCCCGCCGCTCAGGCAGGATGGCCGCATGCAGCGCGTCCGGATCCGTGCACTGCGTGCCTCGGACGTTGCCGAGACGATCGAGATGTTCGCCGAGGTGGCCGCCGAGGGGATCTGGCTCGGGACGCAGGCCGGCTTCGACCGACACATACGACGTCAGGCGTGGCTCGACGGGCTGGCCGATCCCGCGGTGCGCAGCCTCGTCGTCGAGGAGGTCGGCCCGACCCGGCTCGTCGGTCAGGGGATCGTGCGGGTCGCCCGCTATGGGGTTGCTGAGCTGGGGATGAGCCTCGCGGCCGACGCCCGTGGCCGTGGGCTCGGCGGACGGCTGCTCGACGAGCTCATGGCCGGCGCCGGGGAGCTCGGTGCGCACAAGGTGGAGCTGCAGGTCTGGCCGCACAACGAACCCGCGATCCGGCTGTACCTGTCGCGTGGGTTCACGGTCGAGGGTCGGATCCGGTCCCACTACCGGCGCGACTCCGGTGAGGTGTGGGACGCGATCCTGATGGGTCGGCTCCTCGACCCGGCGCGTGCGGACGGCGCGCGCGGCTCGGGGCTGCCGGACGCACCCTGTCTCCCCGAGTCGATCCCGATCACCCGCCGAGGAGGTCCAGCGAGTCAAGGCAGCGGTACGCAGAATCGGCGTCCGTGAGCTCCCCGCCGCGCACGTGGGCGACGAAGCCGGCGATGTCGAGCTCCACAGCCCAGCTGAACTCGTCACCAGCCTGGATCGGATCTGCGACCCGCCGGCACCCCCGGGCCACTGCGGCGTACCTGCGGATCGTCGAGAAGCCGGCCAGCCATGAGCTGCCCACAACCTCGACTGATGCCGCCGCGTACCCGGTCTCCTCGAGCAGCTCACGCGCCGCCGCTGCAGCGATCTCCTCGCCGGGGTCGACCATGCCGCCCGGGAGCTCGTCGATGACCGTGCCGGGCCCGGGCCGGAACTGGCGGGCGAGCACGACTCGGCCGCTCTCGGTGAGGGCGACCACGGCGACCGTTCGACCGCCGAGCAGGATGTCCCAGCGGGTGTCGCGACCGTCGGGGAGCCGGTACTGACGCGACTCGACCCGGAGGAAGCCGCGGTAGGCCTCCGCGGACTCCACGGGGGTCCACTCCAGCGCGTCATCCATGCGCCGCATCCTGCCAGCAGCCCGGCAGCCCGGCAGCCCAGCGCGGATATGCGCCGTTCCCCGGTCCGGTCGTGGTCAACCTCGGACTACGGCTGATCCCGGACGGACCAGCGCCCGACTGACGGTCAGCCCAGCCACAGAGCGTCAGGAGCCGGTGACGCTGCGGAACCTGCGCAGCCGGAGGCTGTTGGTGACGACGAACACCGACGAGAACGCCATGGCAGCTCCAGCGATGAACGGATTGAGCAGGCCCAGCATCGCCATCGGGATCGCGGCCACGTTGTAGGCGAACGCCCAGAACAGGTTGCCCTTGATGATCCGCAGGGTTCGTCGTGACAGCCGGATGGCGTCCACGGCTGCCCGCGGATCGCCACGCACGAGCGTCAGGTCCGCGGCGGCGATCGCCACGTCGGTCCCGGTGCCCATCGCGATGCCGAGGTCAGCGGTCGCCAGAGCGGCAGCATCGTTGACCCCGTCGCCGACCATGGCGACCACACGCCCTTCGCTCTGCAGGGCACGAACGGCGTCCACCTTGCCCTCGGGAAGCACCTGCGCGATGGCTTCGGTTATGCCGACCTCGTCGGCGATGGCTCGGGCTGCACGCTCGTTGTCCCCGGTGAGCAGGACCGGCGAGAGCCCGAGCCCGCGAAGCTCCTCCACAGCCTGCGCCGAGGTCGGCTTCACCGTGTCCGCGACCTCGATCACGCCCCGCGCGGCGCCGTCCCACCCGACCGCCACCACGGTCTGGCCCAGGCCCTGGCCGACGCGCACCTGCTCGGCGAGGTCGGCGGGCAGCACCATCGCCCACTCATCGGCCAACCACTCCGGCCGGCCCGCCACGACATGCAGCCCGCCGACCATCGCCTGCACTCCCAGCCCCGGGGTCGCCCGGAATCCCTCCACGCCTGGGGTGCCGGGTCCGGACCCGACGCCGACGCCGGTCCCGGCTCCACGGCCCCCGGGACCACCCTCGGTCCCGACGCTCTGCAGCGGTGACTCCGCGCTCGACCCGGCCAGCCGGGCCGCTGCGGCGATCGCCTCCCCGACCGGATGCTCGGAGGCATCCTCCACCGCGCCGGCCAGGGCCAGGACCATGCCGGGCTCGACGTCGCCTGTCGCGTGCACCCCCGCCACCTGCATCTGGCCCGAGGTCAGCGTGCCGGTCTTGTCCAGCACGATCGTGTCGACGCGGCGGGTTGACTCCAGCACCTCCGGCCCGCGGATCAGGATCCCCAGCTGGGCGCCCCGACCGGTTCCCACGAGCAGTGCAGTGGGTGTGGCCAGCCCGAGTGCGCACGGGCAGGCGATGATCAGCACGGCCACCGCGGCGCTGAAGGCCGCCTGGGGCGAGTTCTCCAGGGCGAGCCAGGCCACCAGCGTGAGCAGGCTCAGGCCGATGACCACGGGCACGAACACGGCCGAGACGCGGTCAGCCAGTCGTTGGACGGGTGCCTTGCCGGCCTGCGCGGCGGAGACCAGCCGGGCCATCTGGGCCAGCTGCGTATCGGCGCCGACCCGGGTTGCGACCACCACGAGTCGCCCGCCGGCGTTCATGGTCGCGCCGACCACCGGATCGCCGGGTCCGACCTCGACCGGGACCGGCTCGCCGGTCAGCATCGAGGCGTCGATGGCCGACGTGCCCGAGACGACGGTGCCGTCCGTGGCGACCTTCTCCCCGGGACGGACCAGGAACTCGTCACCCACCTGCAGGTCGGCAACGGGAATCCGCTGCTCGACCCCACCGCGAAGCACCGCCACGTCCTTGGCCCCCATGTCGAGCAGGGCGCGCAGGGCCTCGCCGGAGCTGCGCTTCGCCCGAGCCTCGAGGTAGCGCCCCAGGAGCACGAAGGTGGTGACGGCTGCGGCGGTCTCCAGGTAGATGTGTGGGATGGCATCGTCCGGGTGGGTCAGGATGGACCCGGTCATCGTCATCCCGGTGATCCCCGCGCCTCCGAGGAACAGGGCCCACAGCGAGTAGACGTAGGCCGCGGTGACGCCGATGCTGATGAGCGTGTCCATCGTGGTCGCGCCATGCCTGGCGTTGACGAACGCCGCTCGGTGGAAGGGCCAGGCGCCCCAGACGACGACCGGCGAGGCCAGGGCCAGGGCCGCCCACTGCCAGTAGGTGAACTGCAGTGCCGGGACCATGGACAGCAGGACCACCGGGATGGTCAGCGCGGCGCTGATCTGCAGCCGCTGGCGCAGCGAGACGAGCTCGGGGTCCGGGGCCTCGGCCTCGTCGGAGTCCGCGGCAGCACGCTCCGCCGGCGGCTCCGGCAGGGCTGCGGTGTAGCCGGTGGCCTCCACGGTGGCGATCGCCGCGGCCACGTCGGTGCCCTCCGGCAGGCTCACCCGGGCCCGCTCGGTCGCGTAGTTCACCGACGCCTCGACGCCCGGCATCCGGTTGAGCTTCTTCTCGACCCGCGCGGCGCACGAGGCGCACGTCATCCCACCGATGTCCAGCTCGAGGACGGTCGGCGCGTCGGCGATCGAGGTCGACACACTGTCCGGTGCGGCGTCGGCGGTCATGAGCGAACCAGCCGTGCGATCGCGGTCGAGGCCTCCTTGAGCTTCGCGTCGCCGACCTCGCCACCCTCGGCCACCGCGTGGGCGACGCAGTGCGACAGGTGGTCGTCGAGTAGCAGGAGCGCGACCGACTCCAGCGCCTTGGTGGTGGCCGACACCTGGGTCAGGACGTCGATGCAGTATGTGTCCTGCTCGACCATTCGGTGCAGCCCGCGGACCTGGCCCTCGATGCGACGCAGGCGCTTGAGTACGTCGTCCTTGTCCGCTGTGTACCCAGGGGGGGTATGCTCAACCATCCCCCTAGGATACCCCTATGGGGTATGGTGGGCAAGGCGACCCTGCTCAGGGGAGCGAGGTCGGAGCCACCGGTGCAGCACCTGGGGCCTGTGGATCGGGCCACTGCGCCTGTGTGAGGAAGCCCTCGTTGAGTCCTGGCCAGCCGTCGGTGCCCGCGAGCGTCGCCTCGGAGGGGGCCGGATCGGGGGCGCCGCTCCCGTTCTTGAACTGCACGACAGCCTCGGCCTCCTGCCCGGCCGCGATCTGGATCGTGCTGCCGGTCGGAGCGCCGGCGGCGACGGTGCTCCAACGTACTGGCAGATGCCCGGGGTTCTGCGCGCCGGGGCTGACGCTCACGGCGTACTCGCCCGGCGGGATCGGTCCGACGCGCACGCGGATCGGTTCGCCCGGAAGCCCGAGGTCGTCGCCCGGCTGGTGCGCGAAGTACTGGCCGTAGATCCTGCCCGCCGTCCTGAGCCACACAATCGCCCGGAGGGGTTCCGTGCGGCTGGTCCCCCGAACTCGGACTGTGACGTGCGCTGACCTGACCAGGACGATGTCCACGTCATCGATCACGTCGCCCGCCTCGGCGCTCAGGGTGGTCGCCGGCGCCGCAGGGTCCCCGCCGAGGAACCAGCGACTGAGCAGCCCCTGACCGGGCACCGCCTTCACCCTGAGTCCTGCGCCGGGAGTCACGCCCACGAGCCGGTAGGCGCCAGAGCTGTCGGTGATGGCCTCCGGCGGGCAGCTGGGCGCGCAGCCGACGGCCCGGACTGAGGCCCGGGCGACCGGCGCACCGGAGTCGTCGAGCACCCGTCCACGGATCTCGGCGCCCTGGTGCAGGCGGATGACCGTGCCCACGGTGTCCAACGAGCCGTCGACGCGCAGGTCATCGCCGGCCGACCCGCCGCCCGGCGAGACGTAGGAACTCCCGGGCGGAGGTTCGACGGTCAGGTCGATGGGCACAGGTGGGAGCCCGGAGATCGAGAAGGCGC
The DNA here is from genome assembly GCA_963753075.1 of uncultured Actinomycetes bacterium. Lineage (GTDB taxonomy): Bacteria > Actinomycetota > Actinomycetes > S36-B12 > CAIYMF01 > Prado023. The sequence goes on along the minus strand of CAVWAR010000017.1, from coordinate 1,199,140 downwards.
CGGTCACGTCAGTGGTCACGTCGGCCCCCAGGTCCTGCGCGGAGGGATCATCCGCGAGGGTCGCGGTGATCCGTGCCCCGTCAATCGGTGCGCCGGTCATGGCGTCCTGGACCTGTCCGGCCGTTGAGCCGCCCCGGGGCAGCTGCAGGTCAGCTGATACCGGCTGGCCGGTGAGCTCGATGGTCCCGGCACTGGCAGATGTGTAGGCCGCCGGCCAGTAGGTCGTGACGTACTGGCCGGACAGCGGGCTCATCACGTGGATCTTCACGGAGGGGGCGGCCACTGCCGTGAACTCGTAGCGTCCCGCCCCATCGGTGATGGTCACGAGGGGTGCCCCCTCCTGCGTCCCTGTGCCGGTCACGGGCGTGAGGGTCACCCACACGTTGGCCAACGCCTCGCCGGCACCGGTGACGGTGCCCGACACGCTGCCGACCGGTTCTGCCGAGGCGGGCGTGACCGGCAGCAGGCTGACGAGGACGGTCAGCAGGGCGCCCACGATCAGCAGTCGCGGGGCCCGACGTGGGCGGCTCATCGGCGCGGTCACGTCGCCGCCGTTGGGCTACCGAGGCCCCAGCCAGGAACCAGGTCCGGTGCCCCCGCGTCGGACCCGTCGACGGCCGGCCACCCGGACCCGTCCAGGAAGCCAGCAGCCAGCCCGGGCCAGCTGGGCTCGGCCGGGTCGCACCCCCGGGTCGTTGCACGGCCCGACGCCGGATCGGCTCCCACCGGCTCGCCCGAACCCACCTGCGACGTGTCGTCGGTGGCGGGCGCCAGGCGGGCAACCAGGTCGATCTCCGCTCCGGGATCGACGACGATCACCCCGTCCGGGGCGGACACCTCGTCGATCAGTCGATCAAGGGGTTGGTAGTGCGGGTTCGCCGCCCCAGGAATGACGCGCAGCGTGTAGCGGCCAGGCGTGATCGGGCCCAGGCGTTGGCGCAGGGCAGCGCCTGGCAGCTTCGCTCTGACGTGCCGCGACATCGGCCCACCCTCGGACGTCAGCATCACGATCATCCCGGTCAGCGGCTCGCCCGAGTCCGCGGCCAGTACGCGCACGCTGACGAAGCCCGCTCGGACCAGGGAGAAGTCCACCGACTCCAGCACGTCGCCGTGCCCAAGTGAGATGTCGCTCGCCTCTGACGCATCGTCCCGATTGGGGAACCACTGGCGCAGCAACTCCTCGCCCCGCCACGCGAGGACGCCCAGCCGGGACCCCGGGGGGACTGCGACGATCCGGTAGGCGCCGGTCTCGTCACTGGTGGCCCAGAGCGGGCAGCTGAGGTGGCAGCCGATCACCTTGACGCTGGCCCCGGGGACCGGATCGCCGGAACGATCTCGCACGGTGCCGCGGATCTCAGCGCCGCGGTGCAGGCCGACAACCGTCCCGTCCGTGTCCCGGCCGCCATCGATCAGCACACCAGGGGTGGCTGCGCCGGGGGACTGGACTGTGAACAGGTAGGGGCTGCCCGGTGGCAGGCGCACGCGCAGCTTCATCTCCACCGGCGGCAGGCCTGTGATGGCGAACTCCCCGGGAGCATCGACTGCCTGCTGGGTGCCCAGTGGCCCGGCTGCGTGTGCGTCCGCGACCAGGGCGCTCACGCGGGCCCCCTCCACCGGGTCTCCGGTGTCCAGGTCGATGACCTGCCCGGTGACTGAGCCCCCCTCCGGCAGGTCGATGTCCGCGGTGATCGGCCATGAGGAGATCCTGACGACCTCCGCCTGTGCGAAGGTGTGGGCCTCCGGGTAGTACGTGTCGACGAACCGGCTCAGCCCCGGTGCCCTGACGTGGATCTTCACGTGCTGGTCATAGACCTCGGGGAACTCGTACTCGCCCGACTGGTCGGTCAGCGCCAGCTTGGGCGCTCCGGTCTCGGTGCCGCCCTCAGTGACGGGGGTCAGGGTGACCCATACGTTCGGCAGCGCAGCGCCGCCCCCGGTCACGGTGCCGGACAACTCCCCGATCAGGGACGCGCGGGCGGGGGCCGCGAACCCGAGCAGCATGCCGATGGCCACGAGCGGTGCGAGCAGCGCGGCGAGCAGTCCGGTCGGGCGAGCCCGCCGAAGCCGTTGCGCCACTGGCATGACCACTCCTGAGATCGATCCCAGTGCCAGCATGCGCCACGGGCGCGACCCCCGCAACGGGAGCCGATCAGCGCTCCTCGGGGGCCCCCGCGCCGCGTACAACGCCGCGCACCACGAGGCGTTCCAGCATCAACTCGGTGGCAGCGGCAATCGCGTCCACGGCAGCCTCGAAGGCCTCGGCGTTGTGTGGTGCGGGCGTTCGGAAGCCGCTGACCTTGCGCACGTACTGCAGCGCCGCCGCGCGGACCTCCTCGTCCGAGGGGTCGTCGTGGAACGGGGGGCGCAGGGTCTGGATGCTCCGGCACATGGCGCCCAGTGTGCGCCCGGCCTGTGGCTCGGGGCCAGTGGACCTCGCAGTGGCTAGTCTGTGGTCGTGGCTGAGATCGTGTCGCCCGTCCCGCTGTGCACGCCGGCGGGTCGGCTCAACCCCGCCGCTGTCGGCTGGAGCCGGCGACCGCTGCACACCGCCAACCTGCGTGGCTGGGGCCGGACCAAGCGGTGGGAGTACTGGGGCATCGTGACACCCACCGCGATCGTCGGGCTCACCGTCTCGTCGCTGGACTACCTCGGGCTGCTGTCCATCTATGTGTTCGACCGGCGCAGCGGTACCGAGGTGATGCGCACGTCCCTGGACCCGCTGGCGCGGGGCGTCGAGCTGGGCGACCGCAGCGGTGTCGGCGTGGCCCGGGGCAGCTCAGGTGGGCTGGCGCTGACCTTCGCCAGCTCGGCCGCCGGGACCCGCCTGGCGGCCACCGGACCGGGCGTGCGCCTGGACGCACACGCCGGACCAGGGCGGGAGAGCCTCGGGGTGGTGGTCCCGTGGTCTGACCGGCTCTTCCAGTACACGGTCAAGGACGTGGGCCGACCGGTCGAGGGGTCGCTTCGACTCGACGAGCAGGTGATCACGTTCGGCGGTGACGATGGCTCCTTCGCCGTCCTCGATCATGGCCGTGGTCGCTGGCCGTACTCGATGACGTGGAACTGGGCTGCCGGCTCCGGACAGGTGGCGGGTCGTCGCATCGGGCTGCAGCTCGGCGGCAAGTGGACCGACGGCACCGGCAGTACCGAGAACGCACTGTTCGTCGACGGCCGGATGCACAAGATCGGGGAGGACCTCTCCTGGTCCTACGACCGGGGCGACTGGATGGCTCCCTGGCGGATCCGCGGTGCTCGCGTGGATGTGTCCTTCGCGCCCTTCCACGAGCGCGACGAGCGCACGAATGCCCTGGTGGTCGCCTCGGAGATCCACCAGTGCTTCGGGGTGTTCACCGGGTGGGTCGCCGACGACTCCGGGCAGCGCATCCCGGTCGACGGGCTCGTCGGCTGGGCAGAGGAGGCGCGCAACCGCTGGTGACCGGCCGGTCAGCGTCATCCGCGCTCATCCGCGCACGAAGGGCACCGATTCGCGCCGCCTCACGCGGTGCGGTGTCCCCATCCACGCCGCGCCTCACGAGCGCATCGGTGCGGACCGGGCGTAGGGTCAGCCAGTGATCGACCTCCTGCGCCAGCAGCTCCAACCCTACCGGCGCGACCTGGCGATCGTCGTCGGCCTGCTGGTCCTGCAGGTCCTCGGCACCCTGTACCTCCCGGCGCTAAACGCCGACATCATCAACAACGGTGTGGCCCAGGGCAACACCGACTACATCCTGCGTGTGGGCGCCTGGATGCTCTTCGTCGCACTGCTCGTGGGCGTCACCGCCATCGTGGGGGTCTACTTCGCGTCCCGGACCTCCATGTCGGTCGGCCGGGACATCCGTGGGCGCCTGTTCCGCTCCGTGCAGCGGTTCTCCCTGCGCGAGATGAACACCTTCGGAGCCCCGACGCTGATCACCCGCAACACCAACGACGTCCAGCAGGTGCAGATGTTCCTGCAGATGGCGCTGACGGTGATGGTGACCGCGCCGCTCATGGCGGTGGGTGGGGTGATCATGGCCTACCGCCAGGATGGCCCGCTGTCGTTGCTGCTGCTGGTCATCGTGCCGATCATGATGGTCGTGATCGGTGCGGTCATGGTGCGGGCGGTCCCCCTGTTCCGGGCGATGCAGGTCAAGATCGACCGGATCAACCTGATCCTGCGCGAGAACCTGGCCGGCATCCGGGTGATCCGCGCGTTCGTGCGCACGAAGCACGAGGAGGTCCGCTTCGCCGAGGCCAACGCCGACCTGACCCAGACCACCCTGAGCGTCAACAGGCTCTTCGCGCTGATGATGCCGGTGCTGATGCTGATCATGAACCTGTCGAGCGTGGCGGTCGTGTGGTTCGGGGGGCAGCGGATCGCCTCCGGGGACATGCCGATCGGCAACCTGATGGCGTTCCTGGCCTACCTCATGCAGATCCTGATGTCGGTGATGATGGCCACGATGGTGCTGGTCATGTGGCCACGCGCGGCCGCCTCGTCGGAGCGGATCAACGAGGTGCTCGATGTCGAGGCCGTCATCCTGGATCCCGAGGTGGCCGAGCCCGGCCAGCCCATGATGCGCGGGACGGTCGAGTTCCGCGATGTCGACTTCGGTTACCCCGGGGCGGCGGAGCCGGTCCTGTGCGCGGTCTCGTTCACGGCCCGCCCGGGGCAGATGACCGCGATCATCGGCTCCACCGGCTCGGGCAAGTCGACGCTGATCAACCTGATCCCCCGGCTCTACGACGTTACCGGTGGGACCGTCCTCGTCGACGGCGTGGATGTGCGCGAGTGGGACCGCTCGGACCTCTGGGCCACGATGGGGCTGATCCCGCAGAAGGCGTTCCTGTTCTCCGGGACGATCGCCGACAACCTGCGCTTCGGTGCCCCGGACGCCACCGAGGATCAGATGTGGCGGGCCCTGGAGATCGCCCAGGGCGCGGACTTCGTGCGGGACCTGCCCGAGGGTCTCGACGCCCCCATCGAGCAGGGTGGCGTCAATGTCTCCGGCGGCCAGCGCCAGCGGCTGGCGATCGCCCGGGCCCTGATCCGCGAGCCGTCCGTCTACGTCTTCGATGACTCCTTCTCCGCCCTGGACTACGCCACGGATGCCCGCCTGCGGGCGGCCCTGCGGGAGCCGACCAGGGACGCCTGTGTGCTGGTCGTTGCCCAGCGGGTGGCCACGATCCGGCACGCCGACCAGATCCTCGTCCTCGACGAGGGCGCACTGGTCGGGGTCGGCACCCACGACGTGCTGATGGCCACCTGCCCGACCTACTCCGAGATCGTGCTGTCCCAGCTCTCGGCCGAGGAGGCCGCGTGAGCGCCCGGGGCGCCACGGCCGCGCCACGCCCCGGGGGTCCGGGCGCACCCGGCGGTGGCGGTCCGATGGGCGGGCTGTTCGTCCAGGCGCAGAAGTCGAGCGACTTCACCGGGACGGTCCGCCGACTGGCGCACCGGTTGCGTCCGCACGCGGTGCTCATCGGCGCCGTCATCCTGATGAGCGTCGGCAGCGTCATCCTCGCGGTGATGGGCCCGAAGCTGCTGGGCAACGCGACGACCATGATCTTCGAGGGCTACGTCTCCTCCGAGCTGCCCGCGGGCGTCCCGGTGGACGTGCTGGTCGCGGAGCTGAACGCTGAAGGGAACACCGACCAGGCGAACATGCTCGCCGCCATGGATGTGGTCCCCGGACAGGGCGTGGACTTCACCGGGCTGGCCCGCCTGCTCACCTTCGTCGCGCTGCTGTACCTGGTCTCCTCGCTGTTGGGCTGGGCCAGCGCCTACATCATGGCCGGCGTCACCCAGTCCACGATCTACCGCCTGCGCGAGGAGGTCGACGGCAAGATCGGCCGGCTGCCGCTGAACTACTTCGACACCCACCCGCGCGGTGACCTCCTCTCCCGCGTGACCAACGACATCGACAACATCTCCAACACCCTGCAACAGGTGCTGACCCAGCTGATCACCTCCGTCCTGACCGTGATCGGCGTCCTGGCGATCATGTTCTGGATGTCACCGCTGCTGGCGCTGGTCTCGCTGCTGACGGTCCCGCTCTCGTTCGTCGTCACGATGGCCATCGCCAAGCGGTCGCAGAAGCAGTTCGCCTCCCAGTGGGAGTGGACCGGTGCCCTCAACGGGCACGTCGAGCAGATGTACACCGGCCACGAGCTGGTCAAGGTGTTCGGCCACTCCGGCAAGGCGGTGGAGGAGTTCGACGAGCTCAACCAGCGGATGTACTCCGCGAGCTTCAGGGCCCAGTTCATCTCGGGCATCATCCAGCCGGCGATGATGTTCATCTCCAACCTGAACTACGTGCTGATCTCGGTGATCGGCGGCCTGCAGGTGGCCGCGGGAGCGATGCCGCTCGGTGACGTGCAGGCGTTCATCCAGTACGCCCGGCAGTTCCAGATGCCGATCACTCAGATCGCCGCCGTGGTCAACCTGATGCAGTCCGGGGTGGCCTCCGCAGAGCGGGTGTTCGACTTCCTCGACGCCGAGGACGAGACTCCGGACCCGGCCGATTCGCAGTTCCCGGACCCGCTGAGGGGCCAGGTGGTCTTCGATGACGTGTCGTTCCAGTACCTCCCGGACACGCCGTTGATCCAGGACATGAACCTGATCGTCCTGCCGGGTGAGTCGTGCGCGATCGTGGGGCCAACCGGGGCGGGCAAGACCACGTTGGTCAACCTGCTCATGCGGTTCTACGACGTGGACTCAGGACGGATCTCCCTCGACGGGGTCGACATCATGGCCATGTCCCGCGACGACCTGCGGGGAAGCTTCGGGATGGTCCTTCAGGACACCTGGCTGTTCGGTGGCACCATCCGGGAGAACATCGCCTACGGAGCGGCGGACGCCAGCGATGCGGATGTCCTGGCGGCGGCGCAGGCTGCCTACGTCGACCACTTCGTGCGCACGCTTCCCGATGGGTACGACACGGTGCTCGACGACGAGGCGTCCAACGTGTCGGCCGGCGAGAAGCAGCTGATCACGATCGCGCGGGCGTTCCTGAGCGACCCGGCGATCCTGATCCTCGATGAGGCGACCTCGTCGGTGGACACCCGAACGGAGGTGCTGGTCCAGAAGGCGATGGCCCGGCTGCGCCACGGCCGCACGTCGTTCATCATCGCCCACCGGCTGAGCACCATCCGCGACGCCGACACGATCCTGGTGATGGAGTCCGGGGCGATCGTCGAGCAGGGCAACCACCAGACACTGATGGACGCCGGAGGGGCCTACGCCCGGCTCTACCAGAGCCAGTTCGCGGCAGCGATCGTCGAGTAGGCCCGGCCCTGCGGCGCAGGCCCGGCGACCTCGTCCGCCCGCGCCCGACCCCGCCGGAGTCGCTCAGGGCAGCCGGATGGTCGCCGTGCCCCTGTCGAGGTCGATCCGGCTGCGCGGCGGCGCGCCCTCGGCGTCCTCCTCGGTCACGAGCGCCTCGTGATCGCGCTGCTCGACCTCGTGCTTCTTGGAGGGGTAGAGCGCCTCCTGGAGGACGTCGAAGCCGGTTGACGACATCGCCGAGCCGCGCCGGCCGCGGCGCTTGGCACTGATCATCTCCAGCACGCCGAGCACCGTCAGCAGCAGCACGAGGGCGGGGAGGGTCATGGCGAACAGCAGTCCCATGGTCGTCCTCCCTCCCGGTCCTCACCACCAGTGTCTCGCGGTCCCCGGCAGCGGGGCAACCCTTGCCGCCGGCGACAGCCGGGTGCTTCGCTGAGAGGATCGGGGCATGCGCATCCTCATCATCGGCGGGACCACGTTCGTCGGGCGGCACCTGGTGGCCGAAGCGATCACTCGCGGGCACACGGTCACGGTCCTGCACCGGGGCGTCGGCTGCGCCGGGGCCCCCGGAGTCGAGCACCTGCACGCGGACCGCAACGGCGACCTGGGGGTCCTCGCGGATCGTCATTGGGATGCCACGGTGGATGTGTGTGCCTACTGGCCGAAGCAGGTCGGTCGACTCGCTGACGCACTCGGCGACCGGGGTGGGCGGCACCTGCTCGTCTCCACGGTCTCGGCCTACGCCGACCCTCCGGAACCGGAGCTCGACGAGGACGCGGCGCTGCAGGCGCCGCTGGGCCTCGACGGCGACACCCCGCCCATCGACGCAGCCACCTACGGCGCCCTGAAGGTCGGCTGCGAGCACGTGGCCCACCAGCGCTACGCCGGCGAGCTGCTCGTCGTCCGCCCGACGTACATCATCGGCCCGCACGACCCGACTGCCCGATTCCCCCACTGGGTCGACCGGCTCGCCCGCGGCGGAACCGTCCTGTGCCCGGGGAACCCCGAGGCGCCCTTCCAGAGCGTGGACGCCCGTGACCTGGCGACGTTCACCGTGGGGCTGCTCGAGACCGGGGATGAGGGCACCTTCCACGCGATGAACCCGGCACCGCCGTACTCCTTCGCCGAGATGCTCGAGGAGGTGCGCGCTGCGGTCGCGCCCCCCGGCACCCGGCTGGAGTGGATCCCGTCGAGGTGGTTGGTCGAGCGGGGCGTGACTCCGGCCATGCTGCCGATGTGGGGCGGGACCGATGATCCGGAGTTCGGGCTGGCCATGGACCCGGCCCGCGCGGTCGCGGCCGGGCTGCGTTCCCGTCCGCTGGGCGAGACGGCGGCCGACACCCTGAGGTGGTCGGCTGAACCGTCATCGGGGTGGGCTGGCCGCGGCGGGCACCTGGATCCCGCGAGGGAGCAGGAGCTGCTCAGCGAGTGGTCAGGTCGATAGCGGCCCCGTCGGCGAGCGCCGTGCGGCGAGCGCGATGTGCGGGCTCGACGACCAGCCACGACAGCCAGATCACGACCAGCACCATGGGCCAGCCCAGGGCGACCTTCGCCAGGCCGAGGGCCACGGTCATCCCGGACAGCCACAGGGGCGTCATCACCGCGACCCGCACGAGGAACGACACCACCCAGATCCAACTCGCACGGCAGTAGGCGGCGAGCATCACCGGATCGGTGTGCCAGGCGGATGAGCGGGTCAGTGCGCCGACTGTGAGTCCGAGGAACGGGCGCTTGATCCAGATGGACACAGCCCAGGCCAGCGCTGCCCCGGCATTGGCCAGCAGGCTGGGCAGGAAGTAGTCCTCTGGTCGACCCGTCCGGGAGGCGACGAACGCGGCGAGGGCCACGGCGCCGAAGCCGGCCAGCGCATGGCGAAGGGTGTCGCGGTGGGCCAGCCGGAGCGTGGTGACGACCACGCCAGCGGCGAGCGCGGCCAAGAGCGCGGTGGTCAGGTTGGAGCCGGAGGCCACATAGGCGCCCACGAAGACCAGCGGTGGCAGGCCCGAGTCGACGACGCCGCGGCGCCCGCCGAAGGCTTCCATCAGCGAGACCTCCGCGAGGTCCTGCGTCGGTTGCTGCTCGGCCATGCTGACAAGGGTACGGGCGATGTGAGAGCTGGACATCCCGTTCCCGCGGCGACCGTGACCGGCGACTAAGGCTGACCTGCGCGATCAGTCGCGTTCCCCGACGGAGTAGGCTGTTCCACAAGCCCCCGGGGGTATCCCACGTGAATCAGGAGAACGTTCCATGTCCGTCAACCATCGCCGTCCTGCCATCGCCGCTGCCGTCCTCCTGGTCGGCATGCTGTCCGCCTGTGCCTCCGACTCCGATGGCACTGACGCCGCCACCGAGGCCGCCGGTGGCGAGGCCGCTGCGTGCCCGATCACCGTCGCCGATCCCTGGGTCAAGGCCACTGACACCGAGATGACCGGTGCATTCGGCGTCCTGACCAACACCGGGGACAGCGAGATGACGATCGTCTCGGCGACCAGCCCGTCGGCGGGCAAGATGGAGATCCACGAGGTCGTCGACAAGGATGGCGAGATGGTGATGCAGCCGATCGACGGTGGGCTGGTCGTCGCCGCCGGCGGGACTGCCGAGCTCGCCCCCGGGCAGAACCACCTGATGCTCATGATGCTGCCCGCGCCGATCGAGGCGGGGGAGACCGTCGAGATCACCATGACGTGTGCTGACGGTGGCACGGCGCCGTACAGTGGTGTGGCGAAGCCCTTCGACGGTGGTGAGGAGTCCTACGAGCCCGGCATGGAGGGCGAGGACATGGAGGACATGGAGGCATGGAGGGCGGGGACATGGACGCCTCCGCCAGCCCCGAGAGCTGATCGGAGACCCGTGAGCAGCACGCCGACGACCCCCGAGGGTGAGCACGCCGCTCCCCGTGGGGTGAGTCGGCGTGCCCTCCTGGGCAGGCTTGCGCTCGGCGGCGTGGGTGCTGCGATCGCCTCGACTGCAGCGGCGCCGGCGGTCGCTGTCGCCCCGGCCGCTGACCCAGCGCCGTCCGGGAGTGATGGGCAGGTGCCGGCCCTCGGCGACGTTGTGGAGCCGTTCCGCGGTCCGCACCAGGCCGGGATCGCCACCCCGATGCAGGCCACGGCCACCTTCGTCGCGCTCGACCTGCGCGATGACGTGGACCGCGATGCCCTGATCCGCATGATGGTCCTGCTGACCGACGACATCGACCGGCTCTCGCAGGGCACTCCCGCCCTGGCCGATCCACAGCCGGAGCTGGCGACCGTCCCGGCCAGGCTCACGGTCACTGTCGGTTACGGCCGTGGTGCCCTTGTGGCGGCAGGTCTGGAGGATCAGGCGCCCGCCTGGTTGGCCGCCGGCCTGCCGGAGTTCAGCATCGACAAGCTCCAGAAGCGCTGGAGCGACGGTGACGTGATCCTGCAGGTCGCGGCCGAGGACCCGGTCACCGTGTCCCACACCCTGCGCGTGCTCCTGACCGACGCCCACCCGTTCGCCACCGTGCGCTGGGTTCAGTCGGGCTTCCACCGGCCCGCCAACACGACCCCCGGCGGCACCGGCCGCAACCTCATGGGTCAGATCGACGGAACGGTGAACCCGACGCCGGGCACCGAGGACTTCGACGACGTCCTGTGGGTGCCGGACGGCCCGTCGTGGCTCGTGGGCGGCACCGCGATGCTCGTGCGGCGGATCGCGATGGACCTCAAGACCTGGGGTGCCATGGACCTCGTCGGCAAGGAGGAGTCGATCGGCCGGCGCCTGTCCGACGGGGCGCCCCTGACCGGTGGTGATGAGTTCTCGGCCCCTGACTACGAGGCCGTCGACGAGAACGGTTTCCTGGTCATCCCGCCCACGGCGCACATGCGCCGGGCGCACGCCACGGCCCCCACCGAGCGGATCCTGCGCCGGCCCTACAACTACGACGACGGCATCGCCAAGGACGGATCAGCGGACGCCGGCCTGATCTTCGCGGCCTACATGGCCGATCCGATGGCGCAGTACGTGCCCATCCAGAAGCGCCTGGCCGCCGCGGACGTGCTCAACGTGTGGACCACCCCGATCGGCTCCGCCCTGTTCGCCGTCCCCCGCGGTGTCCAAGAGGGCGAGTACATAGGCCAAGCCCTGCTGGGCTGAGGCCCCCCGTTCAGTTGGCGCCCCATCTGGGCTGGCCACCCAGCACCGCCACCCCCTGCTCGCGCGCTCCTGATTCGCGAGGGCTGGGGGAGCTGGGCTGCTGTGTGTGACGTCCCCCAGCGCTCGCCGATTCCTGCCGAATCGACTCAAGTCGGCCGCGGAGGCCGTCGATGTGGGATATCGACCGCCGGTTGCGTTGTGTGACCGAACGGACACGAAGGGCCGAAGACCGGCAACTGGGCCCCGAGGGCACAGCACATCAGCACACAGACACCACAGAACGAAGGGGAACAGGAATGAAGCTCTTCTCATCCAAGAAGCGAGTCGCGGCAATCGGCGCCCTGACGGCCGTCACCCTGGTCGGAGGCGGCATGGCCTACGGCTACTGGACCGACTCCGGCGAGGGCGACACCACTGTGACCGCCGGTACCAGCGCCGGGTACACCGTCACCTTCGGCGCCACGACGGGGGGCGACTTGTCGCCCGGCGGTCCGACCAACAGCACGAGCGTGACGGTGGCGAACGAAGGCACTGGTGCGCAGCAGATCAGCAGCGTGCTGGTCAGCGTGGCGACAGACACCGGCGGTACCTGGACGGCCGGTGCTTGCTCGGCAGACGACTTCAGTGTCAACAGCGAAGCTGCTGGGGATCCTGCGGAGGCGCTTGGCGCCCTGGTGACGCTGGCCCCCGCTGGTTCGGCGGGCGACGAGACTGCCGCCCTGCCTGTGACGATCCAGATGGTCGACACAGGTCTCGACCAAGAGGACTGCAAGGGCGTCACGGTTCCGCTGTACGCCTACGCGAGCTAGTCCCGGTCGGATTCTGTCAATGTCGGTTGCGCTGGTCGGGGCTGGCCCACGTGAGGAACTCCCTACGTGGCCCAGCCCCCACCGCTCGACCAGATGGGCAGTCCGTTTGGGCCCGATAGGCGTCGGATGGGCCCTCTGTGGATCTTGAGAGGTGTCGTCATGGCGAGCCGGACGAGTGGAGTTGGGTGGGGCGGCGCTCTGGCGCTCGCCGCGGTCATGCTCCTCGTCTCGACGGTGGACCTGCTGGGTCGCCCCACGCCAGCCGCAGCTGCCGGGCCCGACTCGGGCCCGGCCTTCACGATCTCCAGCACCATCAGTAGCTCCGCCATCTCGGCCGACCCGCCCGCGCAGCTCTCCCTGGGCGCCCAGCGCTACCTCTGGTACCGAGTGGGCAACCCGCTCTCGGTCCCGATCACGATCACAGCACTGGACATCGAGAGCGTCGACGCACCCGCGACCTGTTCCGTGACCAACCTGGATCTGGGCGATCCCGAATTCACCGGGGCACATGTGGTGCCCCCGCGGAGTACGAACGTGGTTCCCGCGCCAGCTCCGATCTCCCTGATCAACAAGCCGAACGTCAACCAGGACGGCTGCAAGAACGCGACCTTCCGGTTCACGTTCTCCGGCACCGCGCAGTACACCGACACCACGTCCACCGTCCTGACCTCCTCGGCAAGTCCGACGGCCCAGGGCACACCGGTCACGTTCACGGCCACGGTTGCCGCGGGCAACGCCGATCGCCACGGCGGCCGGCCCACCGGGACGGTCACGTTCTACACGTGCGCCAGCGACGGCTGTGACCCGACGACCGTGCTCGGCACCGCGACGATCGGTGCTGGCAGCCAGGCCACCTGGACGACCTCAGCCCTGCCGGGCGGGACCACCCGGGTCCGGGCCGTGCATGCCGGCTCGGGCACCGACTTCGCGGGTAGCTCCTCCAACGTGGTCAGCCAGGTCGTGACACCCACGATCGAGACGCAGGTCGTGCTGGCGACCTCGCTGAAGTCCTCGACCCTCGGCCAGCCGGTGCTGCTCACCGCCACTGTGACCAGCAGGGGGCGGTCGGCCGCGCCGAGCGGTTCCGTCGCCTTCTTCCTGATCCCGACCAGCGGGGCCCACACGCTGCTGGGGACGCGTCTCCTTGATCAGGGTGGGCAGGCCAGCCTGACGGTCTCATCCATGCCGGCTGGGTCCGGGGGGCTGTACGCGGTCTACCAGGGCTCCACGCCGTTCGCCCGCTCGACCTCGGAGGTCATCCGACACGCCATCATCGCGCCACCCCCTGAGTGCGCCGGGACGTACACGACCTGGATCATCGCCACGCCGGACACACCTGTGGTCAGGGGCACCCCTGGCACCGACTTCATCTACGCGGTCGGTGGCAACTACCGGATAAAGGGCCGCCAGGGCAACGACTGCCTCGTGGCCGGCGACGGAACCAACAGGATCGCCGACGGCAAGGGCGCCGACGTCGTCATCGCCGGCGACGGGCGGAACAAGGTCTACGTCCGCGGCGGGAGGAACACGGTCATCGTCGGCGACGGTGCCCGGAACCGCGTCAAGATCCGCAAGGGCAACGGGAACCTGATCACGGTCGGCGACGGCTACAAGGCCCGGGTGAAGATCCGCAAGGGCAACGGGAACCAGATCACGGTCGGCAACGGCGACAGGGCCCGCGTCAGGGTGCGCAAGGGCAAGGACAACCGGGTCACGATGGGCAGTGGCAACCGGAACCGGGCCTTCGTGCGCAAGGGCAACAGGAACTGGATCTCGATCGGCGACGGCGACAAGAGCCGCGTCAAGGTGCGCAGGGGCAACAAGTCCCGCGTCGAGGTGGGCGCCGGCGACCGCAACCGGGTCTTCATCCGCAAGGGCAGGAAGAGCCAGATCACGGTCGGCGACGGGTACAAGAACAAGGTCATCGTCCGCAGGGGCAGCAAGAGCCGCATCACGGTCGGTGACGGCGACCGGAACCGCGTCTACGTCCGGCGGGGCAACAAGGGTCGCGTCGTGGTCGGGGATGGCAGCAGGAACCGCCTGACCATGGGCAAGGGAAAGCGGAACCGCATCACCGTCGGCGTGGGCACCCGCAACCGGATCAAGCTCAAGTCGGGGTCCGACCGAGTCCGGATCGCCACTCCGGGCAGCCGCAACGTGGTCTCCGCGGGAGCGGGAAGGAAGCGGATCCACCTCGGCGGCGGAACGGAGAACTCGTACCGCGGTGGTAGGGGGAAGGCCACCTGCTACCTGCCCGCGCCGCCGAGCCCCTGGGTCGGCAAGGCCAAGCGCTACTACCGAGACTCGATATCCCGATGCCGGGTGGTGACCACATGAGTCGCCGGCCGCCCCAGCCCCTGCCGCACGGCGGCCGGGGCGCTGCTGTGCGTGGTGGACGAATGCTCGGCCCGATCCTGCTCCTTCTGGCCGCCCTGACCACGGTCGCCAATGGGGCGTGGGCCTATTGGACGACCACGGGTGCCGGCACCGGGACCGCTGCCACGTCGACGCTCAACCCGCCAACCAACGTGGTGGCGAGCTACGCGCCGGGCACCAGCACCGTCGGGGTGACGTGGACGAGCCCCCTCGTGCCCCTGGCACCTGAGGGGTACTTCGTCACGCGTGTGGCTGAGCCCGGCGGCGCGACAACCCCGGCGTGCGCGAGCTCCGCAGGGTCGCTGGTCTCCAGCCCGTGCCAGGACACCTCGGTGCCGAACGGCACCCACCACTACGTCGTGACCGCCGTCTACCGGACGTGGACGGCCACGAGCGACGCCAGCGGCTCCGTGACAGTTGACAATGACGCGACTGCCCCGACGGTCACGGGTGTGTCCTCGACGTTGCCCGATGGCAGCTACAAGGCCGGTGTGGCGGTGCCGATTGTCGTGACGTTCAGCGAGTCGATCACGGTGAGCGGCAGTCCGACGCTGACTCTGGCGACGGGTCCGTCCGCCACCAGCCTGGCCTCCTGCGCGCCCGGGGCCGGGGCGGACACCCTGACCTGCAGCTACAACGTCACAGCGGGCGACAGCTCGCCTGACCTGGACTACTCCGGGTCGGCGGCCCTGTCGGCCGCCGGTGGGTCGATCAAGGACGGGGCCGGCAACGATGCGACGCTGACGCTGCCCGCCCCGGGTGCGCCCGGCTCCCTCGGCGCCAACAAGGACCTGGTCATCGACACGACAGCGCCCACGGTGAGCTCATTCGTCCTGGCGGGCGCGTCCCCGACGAGGACGGGTCCGTTGTCGTGGATCGTGACCTTCTCGGAGCCGGTGACGGGTGTGGCGACGACGGACTTCGGCCTGGTCACCAGTGGGGTCACGGGCACGCCGACGGTCACGAGCGCCACGGCGCCGGGTGGGTCGCCGAGTGCGACGTGGACCGTGACGACAAGCATGGCCGGGGCATCCGGGACCAACGGGGCCACGGTCGGGTTGGATCTGACCGGGGTCGGGGCGATCACAGACGCTGCGACCAACGCCCTGGGCACCGCGTCGTTCACCGGGCCGGCCTACGTCTACGACACGACAGCTCCTGCGGTGACCAATGTGACCTCACCGTTGGCCGATGGCAGCTACCGGGCGGGCCAGGTCGTGCCCGTGACGGTGACGTTCACCGAGCCGGTGATCGTGTCCGGGGCGGCGGCGACCCTGGGGCTGGCGACCGGCTCCCCGGCGACCACCCCGGTGACGGCCTCCTCTGGTTCGGGGACGAACACGCTGACGTTCGCCTACACGGTTGCTGCCGGCAATGCGTCTCTGGACCTGAACTACGCGGCGACGACGGCGCTGACGGGCGGCATCACCGACGAAGCCACCAACAACGCGAACTTGGCCCTTCCGGGGCTGGCTGCTCCCGGTTCGCTGGGCACGAACAAGGATCTGGTCATCGATACCACCGCGCCCGTCGTGACCGTGACGAGGATCAACGGCGCCGCCCAGACCTTCCCCTACATCACGACCGGCAACATCACCTCGATCGGGGGCACGTGCGGGACAGCCAGCGGTGACCAGGCCACGGTGACCCCGCTGATCGACGGGGTTGCCACGACGCCTGCCACGACCACTTGCTCCTCGGGTGCTTGGAACCTCACCCTGGCACCTGCCCTGACCACCGACGCGTCCCTGGCCCTCTCAGCCACCCAGGCCGACGCCGCAGGGAACATCGGCACCGCACCCACCCAGAGCGCCACGATCGACAAGACCGCACCCACCGTGCTGGCCATCGAGCGCGCGGGGGCGTCGGAGTCGGTGAACACCGGCCCGTTGTTGTGGACCGTGACGTTCAGTGAGCCCGTCTCCGGGGTGGCCAAGCGGAACTTCCGGCTGGTCCGCAGCGATATCTCGGGCGGGCGGCCGAAGCTCACAGTCGTGACCCCGGTCGGCGGCTCGCCCAGCGCCACGTGGACCGTGTCCACCAGTGAGGACGGCCTGAGCGGGACCGACACCGGGTCCATCCGCCTGGACCTCCGGCGGGCCGGGGCAGTCGTCGACGTCGCCGACCTCGGTCTGAGCACCACGTCCTTCACTGGTGAGGCCTACACCTACGACACCACCAGCCCGACAGTGACGTCGATCGTCCGGGCGGGGGCATCCCCAGCGAACGGGCCGTTGTCCTGGTCAGTGACCTTCTCGGAGCCGGTGACGGGTGTGGCGACGACGGACTTCGGCCTGGTCACCAGTGGGGTCACGGGCACGCCGACGGTCACGAGCGCCACGGCGTCGGGTGGGTCGCCGAGTGCGACGTGGACCGTGACGACAAGCATGGCCGGGGCATCCGGGACCAACGGGGCCACGGTCGGGTTGGATCTGACCGGGGTCGGGGCGATCACAGACGCTGCGACCAACGCCCTGGGCACCGCGTCGTTCACCGGGCCGGCCTACGTCTACGACACGACAGCTCCTGCGGTGACCAATGTGACCTCACCGTTGGCCGATGGCAGCTACCGGGCGGGCCAGGTCGTGCCCGTGACGGTGACGTTCACCGAGCCGGTGATCGTGTCCGGGGCGGCGGCGACCCTGGGGCTGGCGACCGGCTCCCCGGCGACCACCCCGGTGACGGCCTCCTCTGGTTCGGGGACGAACACGCTGACGTTCGCCTACACGGTTGCTGCCGGCAATGCGTCTCTGGACCTGAACTACGCGGCGACGACGGCGCTGACGGGCGGCATCACCGACGAAGCCACCAACAACGCGAACTTGGCCCTTCCGGGGCTGGCTGCTCCCGGTTCGCTGGGTTCGAACAAGGATCTGGTCATCGATACCACAGCGCCCGTCGTGACCGTGACGAGGATCAACGGCGCCGCCCAGACCTTCCCCTACGCGACGAAGGGCAACATCACCTCGATCGGTGGCACGTGCACAGCCGTCGCGGGCGATCAGTCCATCGTCCGTCCCCTGATCAACGGGGCTGCCACGACACCGGCCACCGTCGCCTGCGCGTCGGGCGCGTGGACCCTGACCACAGCCTTGACCACAGACGCAATCCTGGTCCTCTCAGCCACCCAGGCCGACGCAGCAGGGAACACCGGCACCGCACCCGACCAGAGCGCCACCATCGACAAGACCGCACCCACCGTGACCGGCGTGTCGTCCCCGCTGGCCAACGGCAGCTACAGGGCCGGTCAGACGATCCCCGTGACCGTGTCCTTCAGCGAGCCCGTCACCGTGTCAGGCACTCCGAGACTCACGTTGTCGACGGGATCGCCCGCCACGACGCCGGTGAACTACGTCTCCGGTTCGGGCACGGCAACGCTGACCTTCGACTACCTGGTGGCGTCGGGCAACACGTCCGCCGATCTGGACTACGCGGCGACGACCTCGCTGACGCTCAACAGCGGGTCGATCAGGGATGCCGTCACCAACAGCGCCACGCTGACGCTCGCCGCGCCAGGAGCGAACGGCTCGCTCGCCAGGAACAAGAACCTCGTCATCGACACGACGGCGCCGACGGTGACGGGCGTGTCCTCGACCCTGGCCAACGGCGCGTACACGGTCGACCAGCAGGTGCCGGTCACGGTGACGTTCACCGAGCCGGTGACGGTCACCGGCACCCCGCAACTCACGTTGGCGACCGGGTCGCCGGGCAACACCGCGGTCGACTACACGTCCGGCTCAGGCACCGACACCCTGACCTTCACCTACACGGTAGCGGCGGGCGACACATCGGCGGACCTGAACTACGCGGCGACCACGTCCCTTGCGCTCAACGGCGGCACGATCCGGGACGTCGCGGCCAACGGCGCGACGCGGACCCTCCCCGGCCTGGGAGCCCCCGGCTCGCTGGGCTCGAGCAAGGCACTGGTCATCGACACGACCGCACCCGTCGTGACTGTGACCGGCATCCCGAGCACCACGTTCTGGATCCTCTACTTCGTGTCGGTCACGGGTACGGCAGAGCCTGGCAGCGGTCCGGTGACCGTGTACCTGTGCAGGGACGCCGGACCCCCGTGCAACGCAGGGAACGCGACCGCGACCTTCACCGACGTGGCTGTCTCGGCAGCCGGGGCGTGGGAGACCCCCACGAGCTTCCAGGTGGACTCGGGGACCTACTACGCCAGGGCGATCCAGACCGATGCCGCCGGAAACACCGGAACCAGCCCGTCGTATGGCCCCGTGACCAACTGAGGCCGTCGCCGCCGGTGCGCGATGAGTGGTGCGGTCGGCGCCCCCTCAGGTCAGTGCCCGGCGCTGTCGCCGTGGCCCGTGCCCGCGCGACCCTCCACGTTGTCCGTGAACGAACCCGCGTGCGCCCGCTTGGACGGATCCCGGCGCACCGCCACGATGCTCGCGACCGTGGTCACGGTCAGCACCACTGCGATGAACACCAGGGAGAACACGATCGAGATCTCCGGCACCGACGGCCAGATCCCGTGCGCCCAGTGCAGCGAGAGCTTGATGCCGATGAACACCAGGATCAGCGCGAGCCCGGTGGACAGGTAGATCAACCGGTCGAGCAGGCCATCGACGAGGAAGAACAGGGCACGCAGGCCCAGCAGCGCGAAGGCATTGGCCACGAACACGATGTAGGGCTCGTTGGTGACGCCGTACACGGCGGGGATCGAGTCAAGGGCGAACAGGATGTCCGTGGAGGCGATCGCGACGAACGCGATGAACAGCGGCGTGGCCATCCGGACGCCGTTCTCGCGGACGAAGAAGTGCCCCTCGCGGTAGTCCTCGGTCACGGGGATCCGGCGCTTGGTGGCCCGGACCAGCGCGTTGTCCTGGACGTCGGGGTCCTGGTCGCGATGCTGGTAGAGCTTGATCCCGGTGAAGATCAGGATCACGCCGAAGACAAGGAACATGAACGAGAAGTAGGCCAGCAGGGTCGCGCCGATCGCGATGAAGATGGCACGCAGCACCAGCGCCAGCGCGATGCCGAGGGTGAGCAGCTTGTGCCGGTGCTCGGCGGGGACCGCGAACGCCGACATGATGATCACGAAGACGAACAGGTTGTCGATCGACAGGGTCTTCTCGACGATGTAGCCCGCGAAGTACTCGGCGCCGTAGGGCGACCCGGCCCACTGAGCGAAGACCAGCCCGAAGACGATGGCCACTGAGATGTAGAACACCGACCAGCCGGCGGCCTCCTTGAAGCCCACGGCGTGCGGGTTGCGGCCGCTGATGACCAGGTCGAAGGTGAACAGCGCGACGATGACCCCGAGCGTCAGCGCCCAGACTTGGATCGGGATGTCGAGGGTCGGGCCGGAGCCGGAGGACTCGGCCAGTCGAACGGCGGCCGGGGCGAGTGAGGGCATAGCGGGAATCGTAGTGAGAACCGGCCGGCGCCGCCGGTGCACCGCGCCAGGGACACCCCAGCCAGTCCCACCGCATGGGCTCGGTCAGGCCAGCAGCCCGTCCCAGACCGGGCTGTCGGAGACGAACTCCACAAGCTTGTCCACGTTGCCCTTCGGGGTCAGGATCGTGAAGTACTGGTCCTTGATCGTGGGGGCCAGCTTGATCGCCTCGATGAAGGCCGCACGCTCGAGCGGGTTCTCCTTGACGAAGCGCAGGAACCCGGTCTCGGCCAGCACGGCCACCACGTCCTCCAGGCGGGGATGCTCCTGCAGCCACATCGTGCCGATGCACGCCAGCCCGACCTGCAGGCCGTGCATGCTCGGCCGGTCAGCCACCTTCTCGTAGGCGTGCGAGATCAGGTGCTCACTGCCCGACGCCGGTCGCGACGAGCCGGAGACCTCCATCGCCACCCCGCTCATCACGAGGCCCCCGGCCATGAGCTTGATGAAGTCCAGGTCGCCGATCGACTTGTTCGGATGGTTGACGAAGTTCTCCACGCTCTGCAGGGCGATCAGCACGGCGAAGTCGTTGACCTGCTCGCCGGTCTCCCAGTAGGCCAGCTTCCAGTCGTGCACGGCGGAGTACTTGCTGAGCAGGTCACCCACGCCCGAGTGGGTGAACCGGGGCGGGCTGTTGGCGATCACCGACGTGTCGAGCACGACCCCGAACGGGATGTTGGCCGGGCAGCTGACGCGCTTGCCGGCGACCTTGAGGCTTGCGCCGGGGGAGGAGAAGCCGTCGTTGCTCAGCGCAGTGGGCACGGCGATGACCGGCTTCTTGGTCAGGAAGCCCGCGTACTTGGCGTAGTCGATGGCCATCCCGCCGCCGACCGCCACGATGGCGTCGGTGGTCCGGGGCAGGGCGAACGCGCTGGTCACGACCGACTCGATGTCGTTGGTCGTGACGGTCTCGGTGTAGCGGGTCTTGATCTCCGAGCTGTCCAACGAGATCTCGACGGTCTGCCCCAGCATGTCGGCGATGCCCTCGCCGTAGAACAGGGCGATCCGGTGGAAGCCGTTGCGCCGCAGGTACTTGCCCAGCTTGTACAGGGTGTTGGGCTTGACCCGCAGCAGCGTGGGGATCTGGATCGCGGTGGAGGTCGTCACTCGGCAGCCCTCGGGTCCGAGCTGGTCGCACTCTCCGGCTCGGGATCCGGATCCAGGCCGCCGGCCAGTGCGTCCCAGTCGATCGAGGCGACCGAGTCGAACACGTGGTCCGGTCGGTAGGGGAAGTGCTCGACCGTCTCCCGGTCCGACACCCCGGAAAGCACCAGCGCGGTGCTCATCCCGGCCTCGAGCCCACCCACGATGTCGGTGTCCATCCGGTCGCCGATCATCACGCAGTCCTCCGCGTGCGCACCGAGCATCTGCCGGGCGTAGATCATCATCAGGGAGTTCGGCTTGCCGACGATGTAGGCCTTCCTGCCGGTGGCCGCCTCGATCGAGGCCAGGATCGCCCCCGCAGCCGGCTCGGTCCCGCCCTCCACCGGGTCGATCAGGTCGGGGTTGGTGCCGATGAACCGGGCGCCACCGTCGATGAGCTGCGCGGCCTTGCGCATCGTGGCGAACGTGAAGTTCGCGGTCTTGCCGACGACGACGTACTCCGGATGGCTCTCGGTGATCGAGTAGCCGACCTTGTAGAGCTCGGCGGTCAGGCCGCTGCCGCCGACGACATAGGCCGTCGAGTGCGGTCGCTGTGCGTGCAGGAACTGTGCCGTGGCGATCGCCGCGGTGATGAAGTTGGCCTCGGTCAGCCCGTGGATTCCCATCCCCTCGAGCTTGCGCTTGAGGTCCAGGGGGGTCTGCTCGGAGTTGTTGGTGAGGAACAGGAAGGGGATGTCGTTGGCGCGCATGTGGGCGACGAAGTCCTGGGCGCCGGGGATGAGCTCCTTGCCCCGGTAGATGACCCCATCCATGTCCGAGATCACGCTGAGCCGACCCATGTCCATCCCTTCCGAAGGTGTGCCCATCAGGCTAGTCGGAGGGGGAGCCCAGCGCGTGGGGGACAGCGACCCGCGCGGGTGCCAGGCGATCAAGGGGCCCCCCTTGACAACAAGTTACTGGCGGGTAGTAGTCTGTTGACACTTGCTCAATAGGCCGGATCGGCCACGTGATGGGTGATCCGTTGGGCATCACCACGACAGCAACGAGGAGACGATGCAGGCGTGATTTCCGAGGCATACATCTACGAGGCGATTCGCACCCCGCGCGGCAAGGCCAAGAACGGCGCCCTGCACGGGACCAAGCCGGTCACGATGCTGACCGACCTGATCCACGAGATCCTGGATCGGAACCCGGGGCTGGACCCCCTGCTGGTCGAGGACATCGTCGTCGGCTGCGTCACCCCTGTCGGTGATCAGGGCGCGAACATCGCCCGCACCGCCGCGATCGCATCGGGCCTGCCGGATGCCGCCGGCGCCGGCGTCACCATCAACAGGTTCTGCGCGTCCGCACTGGAGGCGGTCAACCTCACTGCGGCCAAGATCCGCTCGGGCTGGGAGTCCCTCGCGATCGCCGGTGGCGTGGAGGCCATGAGCCGCGTGCCCATGGGCATGGACGGCGGAGCCTGGGCGATGGACCCGGAGACCGCGTACGACACGTACTTCGTGCCCCAGGGCATCAGCGCCGACCTCATTGCCACGGTCGAGGGCTTCTCGCGCGACGATGTCGACGCGTATGCGGTGCAGTCCCAGGATCGCGCTGAGGCAGCGTGGGCCGACGGTCGGTTCGCCAGGTCCATCGTCCCCATGAAGGACCGCAACGGTGTGGTGCTGCTCGACCACGACGAGCACATGCGGCCCGGCACGACCGTGGAGGGGCTCGGCAAGCTGAAGCCCTCCTTCGCCGGGATGGGCGAGATGGGCGGCTTCGACGCCGTGGCCCTGCAGAAGTACCACTGGGTCGAGAACATCAACCACGTCCACACCGGGGGCAACTCCTCGGGCATCGTCGACGGCGCTGCCATGGTCCTGATCGCCTCTGAGCGGATCGGGCGCGAGGCCGGCATGACCCCGAAGGGTCGTGTGGTTGCCTCGGCGGTCGTCGGCACCGAGCCCACGATCATGCTGACCGGCCCGGTGCCGGCCACGGAGAAGGTCCTCAAGACCGCTGGCCTGACCATTGACGACATCGACGTCTTCGAGGTCAACGAGGCCTTCGCGGCCGTGGTCCTCAAGTGGATCAAGGATCTCGATGTGGACCCGGCGAAGGTCAACGTCAACGGTGGCGCCATCGCGCTGGGCCACCCGCTGGGTGCGACCGGAGCCATGATCCTGGGCACCTGCCTCGACGAGCTCGAGCGCACGGGCGGCCGCTACGGCCTGATCACCCTGTGCATCGGCGGCGGCATGGGCGTGGCCACCATCATCGAGCGGCTCTGAGACCCCAACCGGACTAGGAAGGCATCACACATGACTGACATCAACATGTTCGGCTGGGAGATGGACGAGGCCGGAATCGTCACCTTGACGATGGACGACCCGACCCAGGGCGCCAACACTATGAACGAGCTGTTCCTCGGCTCGCTTCGCGACCACGGTCGACCGACTCGAGGCCGAGAAGGACAAGATCAACGGCGTCGTGATCACCTCGGCGAAGAAGACCTTCTTCGCCGGCGGCGACCTGGACGACCTGAGCCAGGCCACCCCGGCAGACGCCGAGCAGTGGACCGAGCATGGTCAACGTCATGAAGTCGCTGTTGCGGCGCCTGGAAACCCTGGGTCGCCCGGTCGTCGCGGCGATCAACGGAGCCGCTCTCGGCGGCGGACTCGAGATCGCCCTGGCCTGCCACCACCGCGTGGCCCTGGACGTCAAGGGCTCGCAGATCGGCCTGCCCGAGGTCACCCTCGGCCTGCTGCCCGGTGGCGGAGGTGTCGTGCGCACGGTGCGGATGTTCGGCATCCAGACCGCGCTGATGAACCACTTGCTCCAGGGGCAGCTGCGCAAGCCCAAGGACGCGCTGGCCAACGGCGTGGTCGATGAGCTCGTCAGCACCCCCGAGGAGCTGTTGCACTCGGCCAAGACGTGGGCGCTGTCAAACCTCGAGGCCGTGCAGCCCTGGGACGTCAAGGGGTACAAGATCCCCGGTGGCACCCCGATGACCCCGGCGTTCGCGGCGAACCTGCCGGCCTTCCCGGCGAACCTGCGCAAGCAGCTCAAGGGCGCCCCGATGCCGGCCCCGCACCACATCATGGCCGCGGCCGTGGAGGGTGCTCAGGTCGACTTCGGCTCCGCCGAGAAGATCGAGACGCAGTACTTCGTGAACCTCGCCACCGGCCCGGTCAGCAAGAACATGATCCAAGCCTTCTTCTTCGACATGCAGCACATCAGCAAGGGCGGCGACCGGCCGAAGGACATCCCGAAGTACACCGCCCAGAAGGTGGTCGTGCTCGGTGCCGGCATGATGGGCGCGGGCATCGCCTACGAGTGCGCCCGGGCCGGCATGGAGGTCGTGCTCAAGGACATGAACCTCGCTGCCGCGGAGAAGGGCAAGGCCTACTCGCAGGGCATCCTGGACAAGGCCGTCACCCGGGGCAAGATGACCGCCGAGGCGCGCGACGAGATCCTGGCCCGGATCCTGCCGACGCAGGACATGGCCGATGCCAAGGGCGCTGACCTCATGATCGAGGCCGTGTTCGAGGACCCGGCACTGAAGAAGTCGGTCTACTCCGAGGTCGTGCCGCTGCTGGCCGCCGGATGCGCTGCTGGGCTCCAACACCTCCTCCCTGCCGGTCACCGGCCTGGCTGAGGGAGTGGACCGGCCCGAGGACTTCATCGGGCTGCACTTCTTCTCGCCCGTGGACAAGATGAAGCTGCTCGAGATCGTGGTCGGCAAGAAGACCTCGGACGAGGCGCTGGCCAAGGCCATCGACGTCGCCGTCCAGATCCGCAAGCTGCCGATCGTGGTCAACGACAGCCGCGGCTTCTTCACCAGCCGGGTGATCGGCACGGTCGTGGCCGAGGCTGCAGCGCTGGTCGGCGAGGGCGTGCCGGCCAACAGCGTCGAGCAGGCGGCGCTGCAGGCCGGCTATCCGGTCGGTCCGCTCGCGCTGACCGACGAGGTCAGCCTGACGCTCGGTGCCAAGATCGCCAAGGAGGCCCGCGCGGCCGCCGAGGCCGAGGGCACCTCCTTCGCGGCGCACCCGGGCTACGCGGTCATCGAGAAGATGGTCACCGAGCACGATCGTGGTGGCCGCGCCGCCGGCGCTGGCTTCTACGACTACGTCGGCGGTAAGAAGCAGGGCCTGTGGGCCGGGCTGGGCGATTCCTTCGGTGGCGACAACCTGGACGTCCCCTTCACGGATCTCCAGGAGCGCATGCTCTTCATCGAGGTGATCGAGAGCATCAAGTGCCTCGACGAGAACGTCCTGCGCACCGTGCCGGACGCGAACATCGGCTCGATCTTCGGCATCGGCTTCCCGGCGTGGACCGGTGGCGTGCTGCAGTTCGTGAACACCTACGCCGGTGAGGGCCCCAAGGCCTTCGTCGCCCGCGCCAACGAGCTGGCCGAACAGTACGGCGAGCGGTTCACCCCGCCGGCGTCAGTGGTGGCGATGGCCGATTCCGGCGGCACCTACAAGTGAATGCCCGCGGTGGCCCCGGAGCGCCTCATATGAGGCCCGTTCCGGGGCCACCGCGCATGTCTGCCCAGGATCGTCGCCAGCAGCTGGTCGACATCGGGCTGGACCTGCTGGCCACGCGCTCCATCCACGAGTTGGCCATGGACGAGGTGGCGGCTGAAGCTGGGGTCTCCCGGACCCTGGTCTTCCACTACTTCCCGTCCAAGGGTGACTACTTCGCAGCAGTCGTCTCCAGCGCCGGTGCCCGGCTCATGGACGCGGTGCCCCGAGATCCGGACACCGATGTCCACACGCGGCTGCGCATGATGGTGACGGCCTTCCTGAAGTTCGTCCAGCGAAAGCGCGGGGCATATGTCGCGCTCGTGCGGGGTGCGTCCGGTGGCGATCCCAAGGTGCTGGCCGTCCTCGACGAGGTGCGCGCCAGCCACGTCATCCGGTGGCTCGACGCCGCCGACTGGCCGGTGCGAGACGAGGTCACCCAACTGGCCGTGCGTGGCTGGCTGGGCTCCCTCGAGGAGGTGGCGCTGGCCGCGACAACCTCGCCGGTCGCCCGCGAGACAGTCGTAGAGCTGCTGGTCGAGGGCCTGCTGGCCGATCTCGAGCGCGCCACCCGGTTCGCTTCCGTGCCCGGAGTCCTGTCGACCCGTGGCTGAGGCCGGACGCTCCATCGACGTCCCGATGCGTCGGCTCCCACGCTGGCTGGTGGGCTTCGCGACCCGGCACGGGCCGTGGGAGGCGCAGCCATTCGGGGGCACATCCGAGGGTCCATCCGAGGGCGCGGCGGCGAGCCAAGCGGAGGGTCCACCGGAAGGTCCCTCAGGGGGCACCGGGGGCTGGGACGTGGTGGCCGAGGACGGCTCACACGCGCACGTGGTCCCACCGCCGTGGCTCGACGCCAAGCCTGGCGCCGCGTTCGATGCCGCCGAGCTGGCCGGCGCGCAGCCCTCCTACGGAGTGGTGCTGCTACGACGGGCCGGCTACGCGGTGGGGGCGTTCGAGGGTCCCACGCTGGTCGAGCGCAAGGTGAGCACCCGGCACATCCACGGCAGGACGGCCGCGGGTGGCTGGTCACAGCAGCGCTACGCCCGCCGGCGCGCGAACCAGGCCGACGAGATCGTGGCAGCGGCGGCAGCGAGTGCGGATCGGATCCTTGGTTCCCGCCGCGGGCTGCAGTTCCTGGCCACCGGTGGCGACCGGGAGCTCCTGGCCGCTGCGGTCGGCCGCTTCGGTCCGCGCGTGTCCGGGCTTCCGGTCGGAGGCCACGTCGCGGTCGGAGCACCGGACGCAGCCGTCCTGGCCGGCATGCCCGACCGGATCCTGGCCGTGCGGATCGAACTGTCTGAGGCGTGACCCGCAGGCACTCGGCATCGTGACGGTCCTTCAGGGCTGCCAGCAGGCTTCCGGGAGTTCGCCTAGCCTTGTCATGTGCGCTTTCTCGTCGCTACCGCCCTCGTGGTCGGAGCCCTCCTCGCCCTCACCCTGGGTCGAGGATCCGCGCTGCCCTGGCAGCCCGCCTGCACGATCGCAGGCCCCTCCGGTGAGGTGCTGTTCGAGGGAACTCCGGAGGAAGCCGCTGCCCGGGTCGACTCGGCTGGCCGCCGCCTGACTCGTGCGCTCGGCGCCGGGCCCGCGGTGTCCTGCCGGGTCGGCGCAGTCGGAGTCTCGGACACTCCCAAGGAGGCTCCGCTGGGGCTGACCCCGCGAGCTTCGCAGGTGCGCGACGAGGTTCGCGAGGAGTTCGGCGACGTGCCCGATGGTGGATTCGGTGTGGCCCCTGTGCTGCCCGGTCGCAGCGCACGGGGCGAGCACTCGATGGGTCGGGCGATCGACTTCTTCTTCCGGCCCTACCGCGACGCCGACCAGCAGGAGGCCGGCTGGCGGCTGGCGAACTGGTCAGTGGCCAACGCTGCACGCCTGGGCATCCGCACGGTCATCTACAGCGACCGGATCTGGACCGCGCGCCGGTCCTTCCAGGGCTGGCGGGAGTACCGGTTCTCCGGGTCGGATCCGGACAACCCGGTCAACCGGCACCTCGACCACGTCCACGTGGACGTCGGCTGAGCTCGGCTATCGCCAGGTACCCCCCCGGTGCCGCCGGCTCTGGTTCACCCGCCAGGCGGCACGAGTCCGGCCTGGGCTGCTCTATCCATCGCCAGCGCGCGATCCCAGTCGAACAGCATCGGACAGGCGGGCTTTCCGCCTACGGCCGCGACGACGGTCGCGATGGCCCGGGCGTTGGCGCGGTACCAGGGATCGCCGGAGCCGGCCTGTGGCGCACCGAGGCGCACGCGCGATCCGTCGGGCCGGATGATCAGTGGGGGGTCGAACTGCCACTCGTGGCCGACGCGATAGGTGCCGGCCAGCGAGATCGCACCATCCGAGCCGCGGATATCCACCGAGTGGCTCAGCCCGGTCAGCCCCGGTCGATGGACGCTGGCCACCGTGACCGGCACCGCTGCGCAGACCGTCCGAAGCGCGACTTCCCCCTCGGGTGCGGTGAGTCGCCGAGCCTGTGGATCCGGCGCTCCGAGCAGGGCGACCACCCAGGACCACGGGTGCGCGGCCACCTCCAGGAACATCTGCTCCTCGGGGAAGCCAGCGTCAGGCAGGTCGTGTCCCGAGACGATGTCGACGGACGTGATTGCCCCGATCCCAGCCAGATGCGTCGCTGCCTGCGTGGCCACCTCCAGGAAGGCGAAGGCGTAGTTCACCCAGACCGGCGCCGAGCGGTCGGCGGGTTGCCCGGTCAGGGTGGCCAACCCGACCGCCGGCTTCTCACACAGCACGGGGATGTCCGGCAGTTGGCGGATCACATCTGCGTGGGTGTCGGCCGGGGTCGCGACGGTGATGAGGTCCAGGTTGAGGTCCTCGAGCGAGGCGACATCGCCGAGGGCCTGCCCGACCCCCATCCGGCGGGCTGCATCGCCGGTTCGGTGCGGGTCCCGCCCCACGAGGGCAACCACCTCGACCCCAGCCTCGCGCAGTGCCGCGACATGGACCGCGCCCCATCCGGTCCCGATGACGGCAGCACGCATCTGGCGAGGGTAGACCGACCTGCCACGGGTGTGCAGAACGCGCCCGAGACCGCGACCGAGCTCGCCGCCCAGATCCCCGCCGACATCGCGTTTGGGTGGTTGGACCCAGGGGTAGGTAGGCTGGGCACCCGGCATCTTGCCGATTTCGTTGAGCAACGTTTCCTCAGTTGGCCCTGTGGCGGTCATTTCAGACGCGTTGAAGACGACACGCCCTGAAATGAGAAGGAACACCGTGGCTGAGCACGCCCCGCAATCCCGCGCGCCCCGATCGGGCCCGCGCACGACCACGACGGCCCCATCGAAGGGGGCCAACAAGTCGGGCTCCTGGAAGAACGGTGCAAAGGAGTCAATCTCCTGGAAGGGCGCGAAGCAGTCGGGCTCCTGGAAGGGGGCCAAGAAGTCGGGCTCCTGGAAGAACGGCGCCCAGCAGTCGGGCTCCTGGAAGGGTGCCAAATCCCAGCCCGGCGAGGCCACCGGGACCATGGATCGCAGAGGCGCCCCGCGCACGGACCGCGCCCCCCGCGGACCGCATGTCGACTGGCGCGACCGTGACGACCGCCCCGCCGGAGCGTCCCGCGCAGACCGCAGCGGCACCCCCGCGCGTGCAGACCGGACCGGTCGACCGGATCGGCCGGCCCGCTCCGGGCGCCCGCCGCACCCGGGCCGCTCCGACCGGTACGAGCGTCGTGGCCGCAACGATCGCCGTGATCGCAGCGACCGCCCCATGCGCGCGCCGCAGGTCCCGGCGCTGACCGGACCCAATGCGTTCGTCGACCTCGGCGTCCCGACGGCGCTTGCCGCCGTGCTGGCCAGCCAGGCCATCACGGATCCCACGCCGATCCAGGCGATGACGGTTCCGGCCGCCCTGACCGGCCGCGACGTCCTGGGTCGGGGCCGCACAGGCTCCGGCAAGACCCTGTCCTTCGGACTTCCCATGCTCACGATCCTGGGTGGACCTCGGGAGAAGCGGCGCCAGCCCCGCGGGCTGATCCTGGCCCCCACCCGTGAGCTCGCGATGCAGGTCGTCGACGCGCTGGCGCCCCTGGCTGCAACTCTGGGCATGCGCACCCAGCTGATCATCGGGGGCAGCTCCTACGACCGGCAGATCCGCGGCCTGGAGCGTGCCGACATCGTCGTGGCCACTCCCGGCCGACTTGTCGACCTGGCCGAGCGCGGTTCGGTCGACCTGGGCGCGATCAAGGTCGTCGTCCTCGACGAGGCAGATCACATGGCCGACCTGGGCTTCATGCCTGAGATCGAGGCGATCATGAGCCGCCTGCCCGACGACGCGCAGGGCCTGCTCTTCTCGGCCACTCTGGACCACGACGTCGACCGGCTGGTGCGCAAGTACCTGCACGACCCCGTCGTCCACAACGCCGACCCGGCCACCGCAACCGTGGGCACGATGGAGCACCACGTCGTGCTGGTCCACCCCAAGGACAAGGACGCTGTCACCGCGGACATCGCGATGCGCCGCGGTCGCACCGTTGCGTTCGTGCGCACCCAGCTCGGTGCGGACCGTCTGGCCGGTCAGCTCGAGGTCCAGGGTGTCCGCACGGCAGCTCTTCACGGTGGGATGAAGCAGGGCATGCGGACCCGCACGCTGGATGACTTCCGGCGCGGCCGGATCGACGTCCTGGTGGCCACCGACGTGGCTGCACGAGGGCTGCACGTCGATGACATCGACCTCGTGCTGCACGTCGACCCCCCACACGGGCCCAAGGAGTACCTGCACCGCTCGGGGCGCACCGCGCGTGCCGGCGCGTCGGGCACCGTGATCTCCCTGGCGACCCTGCGTCAGCAGAGATCGGTCACGGCCATCACGTCCAAGGCCGGGGTGACCCCCGCAGTGCTTCGCGTGCGTCCCGGTGATGAGGCCCTGCACGCCCTGGTCAGCTGACCCTGCGGACTCGCCGGGCCTGAGACAGTCCTGACCCCGGCGACACCGCTGGCCGCAGCCCGCGGCGTCCCGGGGTGGCAGGATGCCACCGTGGCTGACAACGGATTCACCTGGAACAGCGTTCTTGTCGACGGCAACTGGATCCGGTACCGCGTTGGTGGGCCGGTCGATGCGCCCGTGATGATCCATCAGCACGGGTTCGCGATCTCGGGGACCTACTTGCTGCCCACGGCCGAGATGCTCACGGACGCGTTCCGGGTGTACATCCCCGACCTGCCCGGCTTCGGCAGGAGCCCCAAGCCAGCGGTTCCGCTGACCATCGAGGAGCTTGGCACCGCCCTGAACCACTTCATGGATGCGGTCGGGATCGAGCGGGCGATCCTGGTCGGCAACTCGTTGGGCTGCGCGATCACCGCGGAACTCATCGCTGAGGCTCCTGAGAAGGTGTCGAAGGGGATCCTCGTCTCCTTGGCCGGCGGCCCGCACAACCAGCCGCTGGGCAAGGCCATCGCCCAGATGGCCCGGGATGGTCTTGTGGAGCCTCCCTCGCTGCTGCCCGTGGCGGTGCCCGACTACCTGCGCTTCGGCATGATCCGAGCGATGCGACTCTTCATCGCCATGGCCAAGTTCCCGGCGTATGACCGGGTCATGGCCATGCCGATGCCGGTCATGATCGTGATCGGCAGCGAGGACCCCGTCCGGCCCCCGTGGAAGAACATCAGCCGGGCCATGGCCGATATCCCCCCCCAGGTCAGGATCGTGCTCCTGCAGGGAGCAGCGCATTCCATCAACTTCGCCCACCCGCGTGAGCTGTCCCACCTGATTCGGCAGTTCGTCGCCGACGAGGAGATCCGCATGGACGCGGACAACCCCGACGGCCTGCCTGTCCTGGAGCTCCGGCGCCCCGAGTGAGCCGGTCTCGGGCACAGGCCTGGCGGGTCGCAGTTGCATCGAAATGGGGCGATTCGGTGGGTGCATGGCGTCATCACGGCCAAGTCGGGGTTGAATAGGGCACGTGGGGAAGACAGTGATGGTCGTCGAGGACGACGAAGAGATCCGTTTGGTGATCCGTTATGCCCTCGAGGATGACGGGTACCGCGTCCTCGAGGCTGCGAACGGGGAGGAGGCGCTGGTCATCGGGCAGGACGAGGATCCCGATGTGCTGCTCGTCGACCTCCGGCTGCCGGGCATTCATGGCCTTGACGTGGTTCGCAGCGTCCGGGCGACCAGCCGGGTGCCGATCATCATCGTCACCGCTCAGGCCGACAGCCACGATGTCGTCTCCGGGCTCGAAGCCGGCGCCGATGACTATGTCACCAAGCCGTTCGTCACCAAGGAGCTGCTCGCGCGGATCCGTGCCCAGATCCGCCGCTCCGGGGATGTCGAGGTCGACCACGGACTGCTCGAGTGCGGTGAGGTCGTGCTGCGACCAGACACCGCCGAGGTCCAGGTGGGTGAGCGGATCCTGCCGCTGTCACCGACGGAGTACAAGCTCCTGGCCGAGCTGATCGGCGCTCGCGAGCGGGTGGTCAGTCGCGATGACCTCCTGCGCAACGTGTGGGGGTACCGCAACCCCGGCGACGGGCGCGTCGTGGACAACCTCGTCTACCGGCTGCGGGCCAAGATGGAGACCGACCCCGCCGAGCCGGTGCACCTGATGACCGTGCGCGGATTCGGCTATCGCCTCAAGGCCTGACCGATGCAATTCGGCCTGCGTACGCGGGTGGCGCTCGTGTTCGCAGTGCTGTCCGCCTTCGTCGCCGTCCTGGTGGCCAGCGGTATCTACCTCGTCAGCCGCACCTACCTGACCAACGAGCGGCAGTCGATCGGCCTCACGCGTGCCCTTCTGGACGCGCGGTCTGTCGATACGGCGATCGCCGGCGGATCTCAGCCCGGCGAGGTGCTCAGCCAGCAGCCCGTGATCGGGCAGTCGCAGGCGCTGATGCGGGTCGGCACGGTCTGGTACTCGCGCGGCAGCACTGTGGCCCCGTCGGAGATCCCCGAGTCCCTGATCGACCTGATGCTCACTGAGGGTGGCGCCCAGCAGACCTTCGCGATCGATGACGAGTACTACTACGCGGTCGGGGTGTACACGAGGTCTGGGCTGTACGTAGAGCTGTTCCCGCTGGCCGACCTGCTCGAGACCCTTCGCAACGGAGCGCTGCTGCTGGTCCTGCTGGCGGTCGGGGCGTTCCTGCTCGGCGGGGCGGTGGGCCGCTACATCGGTGGCGTGCTCATGCACCCCCTGCGCCAACTGGCCGATGGTGCCCGTGACCTGGCCGACGGGAACCTGGACGTGCGGCTGCCCGATACCGGGGACCCGGACCTGGACCCGATCTCCGACTCCTTCAACGACATGGCGCTGGCAGTCGCGTCGCGCATCGAGCGCGAACGACGGTTCGTGGCGAACGTGAGCCACGAACTGCGTTCACCACTGACCACTGTTGTGGCCACAGCTGAGCTGCTCGACCAGCATCGGGACACGTTCCGGCCCCGCGAGGCCCGGCTGGTCACCAGCCTGGCCACGCAGACCCGGCGGCTGTCACAGATCCTCCTCGACCTCCTGGAGATCTCCAGCGTGACCGCGACCGCCCCGGTGCAGCGGGACGTGACCGACATCGCTGGGCTCGTCGAGGGGGTCCTGGCCGCGCGCAACCTCGAGGCGGGGATCCTGGCAGGGGATCGTCCCCAGATCCTGACCGATGCACGTCGTGTTGAGCGGGTCGTGGCCAACCTGGTGGACAACGCCACCAGGCACGGCGACGGAGTCCGTCAGGTCCTCGTGATCGCCGGTGGTGGTCGCGTCCGCATCCATGTCGATGACGCTGGGCCCGGGGTGCGACCAGAGGAGGCCGAGCGTCTCTTCGAGCCCTTCGCACGGGGTGTCGACGTCAACGAGCGACGGGTCGAGGGGGCCGGGCTGGGTCTGGCGATCGTCCGTGACCAGGCTGCTGCGATCGGCGCCCAGGTGACGGTTGAGAACTCGCCGTTCGGTGGTGCCCGGTTCACCTTGGACCTGCCGATCGAGAGGACGCCATGATGGCGGCCGGCTGGCACCGTCGTGCAGCCACGGTTCCGGTGCTTCTGGTGCTCCTGGTGCTCGTGGGTGTGTCGGGATGTGGTGTTTCCACGCAGGACCAGGCCCAGTCCCTGCCCAGCGGCGCCCTCCCCGGGGTCACCCCGACCCCGACCCCCACCCCGAGCCCGATCAGCAACGAGACCACGGTCTACTTCGTCTCGGGTCGAGGGCTCGAGGGTGTCCGGGAGGCGGTGAACGAGCGGAGCGTCGCAGGCGTGATGGCGGCCCTTGCGGCCGGGCCGCCGGTGGACCGGGCCTCGGACCTGCGCACCCTCCTGGTCGATCCGCTCACGGGAGCACCGGTCCTGACGGTCGTGGACTCGACGGCGTCGGGTCAGGTTGTCCTGTCCCGGACCGAGCCCTTCACCCTGTTGCCGGCCAACGACCAGGTCCTGCTCGTGGGCCAGGTGGTGAGCAGCCTGGCCGAGGTCGGCATCTCCTCGGTGGTGATCACCGACGAGACCGGCCAGCCGATTCCGCTTGTGCTGCCCGATGGCCGGGTCCTCGAGGGCCCGGCCACTCCTGCGGACTACGCCATCCTGGTGACCGGCTCGCCCGACGCCTCGGGCAGCGCATCGCCCGAACCCTGATCCACGCGTGTTCTGATCCCCCCCGAGTCCTGATCCGCACGTGCTCTGATCCGCCCGCGGGATCAGCCGTCAGCGGCGGATGACCCGCATGAGCGCCGGTCGGTCAGGGCGGATCGTGACCAGCGGCAGGGGGCGCACGGGTGGTCCTGAGGGCTGTAGTCGAACGGCCCTGCAGATCATCGCCAGGGACAGCACCGCCTCGGCGTAGGCGAAGTCACGCCCGATGCACATGCGCGGTCCGGCGCCGAACGGGATGTAGGCGGTTCGCATCCCGGGAGTCGAGCCCGAAGCCGGGGGAAGGAACCGGTGCGGGTCGAACACCTCCGGGTCGCTCCAGACCGACTCGTGCCGGTGCACGATCCACGGGCTGAGGATCACCAGTGAACCGGCCGGGACGTGCGAGCCGCCGAGCTCCATGGCAGCCGATGTGCTCCGGGTGATCAACCATGCAGGTGGGTTCAGGCGCATCGCCTCATCAACAACGGCACGGGAGACCTCTAGCTCGGCCAACGTCGAGAGGTCGACGGCCGCGCCGGGGGCCAGCCCACCCAGCACCGACTCGGCCTCCTCCGCGACTCGGTCGGCGACGTCAGGATGGGTGCTGAGGAGCACGAGGGCCCACGTCAGGGCTGAGGCGACCGTCTCGTGACCCGCGACCAGGAAGGTGACGATCTCATCGCGGACCTCCGTGGGTTCCAGGCTGGATGCGAGGAGCAGGTCGAGCATGTCCGGGGGATCGCTCGGGCCCTGGGCTCGTCGCTGGGCGAGGATCGCAGTGACGGCTGCATCGAGCTCGGCCAGGGAGTGTGCCATCCGACGGTTGCCGGGAGTGGGGATCCAGCCGGGCGCCCGCAGGGGCATCCGGGCCATCGAGACGACCTCCTCGAGGGCTGTCAGGGTCGCGGCGGCCAGTCGATCCGCGACTGGCCCCAGACGGTGGCCGAACAGCGAGTCGCCGACCACCTCGAGGGCCAGGGTCATCACCTCGGAGTCGATGTCCACCACGCCGCCCTCGCCGACCGCGCGGAGTCGGTCCACGAGCACGTCCGCGGCTCGCGCTGTGTGCTCGGCGACCTGCGGCAGCGTGTCGGCGTGGAAGGCAGGTTGGAGGATGCGCCGGTGCTCGCGCCAGATCGGGTTGTCGCTGGTCAGCAGCCCATTGCCGGTGACCCGGGACAGCGCGCGGTACTGGATCGTGTCCTTGCCCACATCCCGGGCTCGACCCACCAGAACCGTTCGCACGTCATCGGGGTGACAGACCAGATACGTCGGCGGGGACGGGATCGGGAACTGGACGACGTCGCCGTGGATGCGCCACTGCGAGGCCAGGAACGCGAGGGGGTCGGTGCCGATGCGCCGCATCGCGCGCAGCATGTCCCCACCGGTGGGCCCCGGGGCAGTGGCCGGGGTCCGTCCGTGCTTGCGTGGGCTCTCGGCCAGGTCAGCGCCCCGTCGTCACGTAGTCGACCAGCGCGGAGCGCTCCCACTCCAGGTGGGAGATCCGGGCGGCGACGATGTCACCGATGCTCACGATCCCGACCAAGGAGTCCTCATCGAGCACGGGGATGTGCCGGATGCGCCCCGCGGTCATGGTCGCCATCACCTCATCGATCGAGGTCTGCGGTGTGCAGGTGGTGACCTCGCTGGTCATTATCTCGGCGACCTTGACTCGGTCCAGGTGCACCAGACGGGACTCCCGGAACGAGGGCAGGCCGCCATCGCTGCGCAGCGCGCGGACGATGTCGCGCTCGGAGACGATCCCGTCGATGTGCTCGCCATCGCTGGAGACGATCATCGCGCCGATCCGGTGCTCGGCCAGGGCATCGACAAGTTCGGTCAGCGTCGCCTCGGGTGCGATCGTCGAGACGTGCGAACCCTTCGTCTTGAGAACTTGTTGGATCGTCATCGGTACCTCCCGGGCGTCTGTCCAGTTGATGGGGCCACCGTAGTCGACCGCTGCCCC
Source organism: uncultured Actinomycetes bacterium (assembly GCA_963753075.1). Lineage (GTDB taxonomy): Bacteria > Actinomycetota > Actinomycetes > S36-B12 > CAIYMF01 > Prado023. The sequence goes on along the minus strand of CAVWAR010000017.1, from coordinate 1,163,004 downwards.
TCCTGAGAAGGATGAACACCTGTTGGTGGCGTCGCAGTCCTGTCGCCGACCGGTTGTCGTGAGTGGCCAGACGCCCACCGGCATACGCTGGGCCGGTGGCAGAGGCAACGCCTGCGGCCGAGGCCGCGGTGGACGGGTGGCTCGTCAGGCGCCTGCTGCGCTCTCAGCATCCGGACCTGTCAGAGCTGCCCCTGCGCCCGGTCGGCGCCGGTTGGGACAATGTCGTGTTCCGGCTGGGAGCCGACCTGACTGTCCGGGTTCCGCGTCGGGCTCTCGGCGCGCGGCTGATCGAATCGGAGCTGACCTGGCTGCCTGAACTGGCCACCCGCCTACCCCTGCCGGTTCCGGCGCCGGTCCGGGTGGGCGAGCCGGGGGAGGGGTATCCGTGGCGCTGGGCGGTCTGCCGGTTCGTCCCCGGGCAGGTGCTCGGATCTCGCGCCCTGGCGGGACCCGCCGGGCTGCAGGCTGCCGAGCAGCTGGCCGGGTTCCTGACCGCGCTGAACGTGCCTGCGCCCGCAGATGCTCCCCGGAACCCCTTCCGGGGCGTGCCTCTGGGCGAGCGGGATGACTCCTTTCGGGCTGCACTGGCAGGCCTCCCACCAGGCCTCCCACCAGACGTCCCGCAGGACCTGCGAGCACCGCTGCAGCGGGTCTGGTCGGCGGCAGTGGCGACCCCGGCACATCGGGGCGCGGGCGTCTGGCTGCATGGTGATCTGCACGGGTTGAACGTGCTGGCGGCCGGGGATCGCCTGACAGGCATCATCGACTTCGGGGACCTGTGCGCCGGGGACCCGGCCACTGATCTCGCCGTCGGCTGGCTGGTGCTGGACAGCCCCGCCAGGGCGCACCTTCGGCGCGCCCTGGCCCCCGACGAGTCGGCCTGGGCACGCGGGCGGGGCTGGGCGTTGTTCCTCGGTGTCATGTTCCTCGCGCACAGCCGGGACTCGCCGGTCAATCGGGACATCGGGACACGGGCTCTCCGCGAGATCCTCGCCGACACTGGCTGAGTCCGGAGACGATCAGGCTGGGGCGGTGAGGCTGGGGCGGTCAGGCTGGGGATCCCGCGGACAGGGCCGCGAGTGCCTGCGCGTGCAGCACGCCGTTGGTGGTCACCGCGCTGCCGGCCAGCAGCGCGGGGGAGCCCTCGTAGCCGGTCACTGTCCCGCCGGCCTCCTCGATGATGGGGATGAGCGCGGCGATGTCCCACATGTTCAGCTCAGGTTCGGCCGCCACATCGACGGCTCCTTCAGCGACCAGCAGGTGCGACCAGAAGTCCCCGTAGCCGCGGGTCCGCCATGCTGCGTCCCGCAGTGTGTCGAGCGCGCCCGGCCTCCAGCCGATGTGGTCGCTGAACGAGAAGCTGGCATCAGCCAGAGACTCGACGGCCGAGACGCGCAACGTCCGCCCACCCTCTGGACCCCGGGTGTGGCTGCCGTGGCCCCGCACCGCCCACCAGCGGCGGCCCAGGGCAGGTGCGCTGGCCACTCCGAGCACCGCGCTGCCATCGACGACCAGGGCGATCAGCGTGGCCCATACCGGTACCCCGCGCACGTAGTTCTTTGTGCCGTCGATGGGGTCGATGACCCACTGCCGACCGGTCGGGTCCGGCTGTCCGCCGAACTCCTCGCCGAGCACCACGTCCTGAGATCGATCGTGGGCCAGCCGGCCCCGCAGCTCGGTCTCGACGGCCCGATCAGCCTCCGTCACCGGGGTCAGATCGGGTTTGGTGTCCACCACGAGGTCGGCGGCCCGGTAGCGCGCCATCGAGATCTGGTCGGCAGCATCGGCGAGCTCATGGGCCAGGGAAAGGTCACGTAGCCCGATTGGTCCCATGCTGGCTAGGCTACCCGGCCCACTCGGAGGCATACTGACAGCGTGGGGGACGAGGACTACGAGGTGGAGCGCCGCCTGAGAACGGGTCGGCGCGTCTTCGTCGTGCTCACGCTCGTCCTCGTCGGGGTTCTGATCGGTGCTGGGGCGTGGGTCAATGCCCAGACCCCCGCAGCGGTCGCCCTGCAGCCCGTCCCCGCGGAGCCCGCACCCCCGGTCACCGCATTGGGCGCTGACGCGCAGGAGGTCACTGACCGGTTGTCGGTGGCAGCGGGCCGGTCGATGGAGTCGTTGGCAGCTGAGCTCCCGGGCCAGGTGATCAACCCACTCGAATCCGAGGCGCCGACAGTGGGCGGTGCCGAGGCAGCGGGCGGGGACTACACAGACACGCTGGCGGAGCTCGATGAGGCCGAGGCCGCAGCCGCGGAGAACCTGGCGACCACGGAGGAGGAGCTGGCCCGGGCTGAGAAGGACCGAGCCAAGGCAGCCAAGGACCTGGCCTCCGAAGAGGCAGCTGCTGCACGGCAGATCGATGCCGCTATCGAGGCGGCCATCCTCGCAGCGCGGGCCCAGGAGGCGTACACGGTGCCGCTCGGCGGCGGCGGTGTGGGCTCCATCCCCTCAGATGGCGCTGCCACGAACTCGGCAGCCGTGCTCAAGCTGGTGCGCCAGTACTTCCCTGCGAGCGAGGTCGGCAACGCGATGGCCGTGGCCCGCTGCGAGTCGGGTCACGCCAACCGGGTCAGCAAGCCCAACGCGAACGGCTCCCGCGACTTCGGCGTGTTCCAGATCAACGACGGCGGGACTCTCCAGGCGGCCCTCCGCGGCATCGGGGTCAAGGCCGACAGCATCAGCGATGCCCGCAAGAAGGCGCTCAACGCCAAGTTGAACGTCCAGATGGCCCGAGCGATCTGGGGCTCACGCGGATGGCAGCCGTGGGTGTGCGCATCGAAGCTGAAGATCGTGGCCGGGCTCTACCAGCGAACCCCGGGCCCGATGGACGGCAAGTACGACGAGTACGGGCGAGCTTAGTCCGGACCAGGTCCCGCGTGCTGCTCTGGTCCCGCGTGCTGCTCAGGTCCCGCGTTCTGCTCGGCCCCGGCGGCCTGCCCGGTGTTCGCCTCGCGCTCTCGCCCTCGAGCCCCGGGCTCGGGTGGACGTGTTGCCAGGAGCCGGCGCAGCGACTCGAGCCGAGCGACGCCGGACTCGCCAGCCCCTCCGGACGCGGCGAACGCATCGAGGGCACAATCCTGGGCTCCCGTGGTGTGCGGACAACCGCGCGGGCAGTCCTCGATCGCCTCGTCGAACTCCGTGAACGCATGCATCACCCGATCTGGCTCCACGTGGGCCAGCCCGAAGGAGCGCACCCCGGGTGTGTCGATGAGCCAGCCGCCCTCCGCCAGGGGGATCGCCACTGCCTGGCTCGAGGTGTGTCGGCCGCGTCCGGTCACGACGTTCACAACGCCGGTCAGTCGGTCGGCGCTGGGGATCAGGGCATTCACCAGGGTTGACTTGCCCACGCCGGAATGGCCGACGAGGCATGTCACGCGGTCCACCAGGTGGCCTGTGAGCTCATCCAGGCCTTCCGGGTCGACGTTGTCCTCCGAGTCCATCCCGCAGACCACCGCGGGCACGTCGAGGGCGTCGTACAGGTCGAGCAGGGTTGCGGGGTCGGCAAGATCGGACTTCGTGAGGATCAGCAGGGGACTCAGCCCGGCGTCGTAGGCGGCGACCAGGCATCGGTCGATCAGGCCCGGGCTAGGCTCCGGGTCAGCCAGCGAAGTGACGACGGCCAGCTGCTCGGCGTTGGCGACAATCACGCGCTCGTCTGCGTCAGCGTCATCAGCGGACCGGCGCAGGACGGTCGTGCGCGGCTCGATGCGCACGACTCGGGCCAGCCGGTCGGGGCCGCCGCGCAGGTCGCCGGTGAGCCAGACCGCATCGCCGACCACGACGGACTTGCGGCCCAACTCGCGGGCCTTCACTGCGTAGATGCTCCGGTCCGCATCCTCCAGGACGGCCGTGAACCTCCCGCGGTCAACGGCGATGATCCGGCCCGGTGCGCCGGCCGAGTGGGTGGGGCGGTCCTTGCTCCGCGGCCGGGACTTGCCCCTGCGCGGCCTGACTCGGACATCGTCCTCGTCCCACTGCCTCATTGCTCCCCGCCGAGCATCTCCCGCCACAGGGTCGTGAACCCGGGCAGGGTCTTGCGTGTCGTGTCCACGTTGATGATGCGCACGCCGCGCGTTCGCAGGGCGATCACGGCGCCGGCCATTGCCATCCGGTGGTCGTCGTAGGTCTCGAAGAGGCCACCGTGCAGGGGTGAGGGGGTGATGCGCAGGGAGTTCTGCTTGGCCCGCACGGACCCCCCGAGCTGGTTGAGCTGCGTCGAGAGCGCATCGAGCCGGTCTGTCTCATGGCCACGCAGGTGGCCGATCCCACGCAGCCGGCTGGGGGAGCCCGCCAGTGCGGCGACCGCAGCTACCACAGGGGTGAGCTCCCCGACATCGCGGAGGTTGATGTCGATCCCGCTGATCAGATCCGGGCCGGTGAGCGTCAGGCCCTTGTCGGTGAGTTCTGTCGTGGCACCCATCTGGGTGAGGATCCCGGGCAGCGCGGCGCCGGCCTGCGTCGTGGTGGCCGGCCAGCCGGGGATGGTCACCCTGCCGGCCGTCACCATCGCGGCGGCCAGGAATGGTGCCGCGTTGGAGAGGTCCGGCTCGATCCTGCGGTCAACAGGCCGGATCGAGCCCGGTGCGACGATCCAGCGGGCGTCGGTCGGGTCCTCAGAGGTGACCGATACCTCCACACCCGACTCCCGGAGCATCTGCACCGACATCTCGATGTGGGGCAGCGAGGGCAGCGGTTGGCCCCGGTGGCGTACGTCCACGCCATTCTCGAAGCGTGCGGCCCCCAGGAGCAGGCCGCTGACGTACTGGCTCGAGGCGCTGGCGTCCATCAGCACCTCGCCCCCGCGGACTGAGCCGGTTCCGTGGACGGTGAATGGCAGGTTGTTGCGCCCGTCGTCGGAGATCCGCACGCCCAGCGTCTCGAGCGCCGTGAGGATCGATCCCATCGGGCGCATCCTGGCCCGGGGGTCGCCGTCGAACCGGATATCACCAGCGGCGAGCCCGGCCACGGGTGGCAGGAAGCGCATCACGGTGCCGGCCAAGCCGCAGTCCACGTGGGTGGGTCCGCTCAGGGGGCCCGGATCGACCCGCCAGAGGTCGCCCTTGGCCGAGATGGCGGAACCCATTGCGCGCAGTCCAGCGATCATCAGCTTGGTGTCGCGGGCCTTCAACGCTCCGGTGATCGTGCTGGGGCCATCAGCGAGGGCCGCGAGCAGGACTGCACGGTTCGTCTGCGACTTGCTGCCGGGCACGACGACGTTCGCCCGCACGGGCCCATCCGCTACGGGTGCGGGCCACGGATCCTCAGCAGGCACGCGCGGCAGCCTACCGGACTGTGGGAGGCTGATCCGCGTGTGTGGACGGTACGCCGCGGCCAAGGACACAGCCACCCTCGTCGACGAGTTCGACGTCGAGGCCGTGATCGACGCTGCGCCGGAACCGAACTACAACGTGGCACCGACCACTCCGGTGGCGTTCGTGGTCGACCGGCCCGGCCAGGAGACCGAACAGCTCCAGCGCCAGCTCCGCGTCGCACGATGGGGGCTGGTGCCCTCATGGGCCAAGGACCCCAAGATCGGGTCGCGGATGATCAACGCGCGCTGGGAGAACGCGGCACAGAAGCCTGCGTTTCGGTCCGCGTTCGCGAAGCGTCGCTGCCTGATCCCAGCCGACGGCTACTTCGAGTGGTACACGCCGGCGCAGACCGCCGGTGCGCCCAAGCCGAAGAAGCAGCCCTACTTCATCCACCGGGAGGACGGGTCGGGTCTCGCGCTGGCTGGGCTCTACGAGTTCTGGCGGGCGGGGCCCGAGGAGGACTGGCTCGTGACTGTCTCGGTGCTCACGACAGATTCAGTGGGACCCTTGGCGACCATTCACGACCGGATGCCGGTCCTGATCGAGCCCTCCGGCTACACCGAGTGGCTAGACCCCGCCGCACGGGTGGACATCAACTTCGACGCGCGGCTCCCCGTGGATCTCTTGACCGCCTACCCCGTCAGCACGGCCGTGAACTCCGTGCGCAACAACTCCGCGGACCTTGTCGAACCGATCCCGGCCGAGACCGCAGGGGATCCCCCCTCGTGATCACTGTCTGGGACATCGACACCCCGACCGGTATGGCGCGGGCCCACCTTCACCCGGTCGCCAATGGTCGGCCGCGTGCCTCGCTGGTTCTCGGCCATGGCTTCGGTGGGGGTGTCGACGCCCCTGACCTTGTTGCCGTGGCCGACCAGCTGCCTGCCCACGGCATCGAGGTGATCCTGTTCGAGCAGCCCTGGCGGGTCGCGGGCCGCAAGCTCGGTGGAGCACCGTCCACATTGGACCCGGCGTGGGTGGCGGGTATCAAGGATGTGCGCTCCCGGGGGATCGGGACCAGACGGCTGGTCGTGGGCGGTCGCAGCGCAGGAGCGCGCGTCGCGTGCCGAACTGCCGAGGAGGTTGATCCGGACGCACTGCTGCTCCTGGCCTTCCCGCTGCACCCGGCCAGGCGGACGACGGTCACAGGACCGCCTCCCAGCCGGCTTCCCGAGCTCGTTGGGGCGGCACGCCACGTACCAACGGTCGTGGTGCAGGGCCTGCGTGATCGCCTGGGTGCCCCGGAGGAGATCGCCCTCGGGCTGGCCGAGGACAACGTGACCGCACGAGTGGTTCCAGTCATCGACGCAGACCATTCGTTCAAGGTGCCAGCTCGATCGGCGACAACCACTGAGCTGGCGCTCGAGCACGTCGGACGTGCTGCACGGGCGACTGCGCTTCGCCTGGTCGACGGGCCGTACTGACGGGTTCACGGGCGCCAGTGGGGGCGTGGTGTGCGGGCGATGGTGAAGGGCGCGTTGTGGTTGGCGGGCCAGGTGGTGCCGGGGGGCTCCGGGCTGGGGTTGGGGTGGCTGTTCGTCGCCGTCGGGGATGGGCTCGATGGTCCACATGGTGAGGTCGACCTGGCGGTGGTGGGTCCAGCAGAGGAGGGCGAGGTTCCCGGCATCGGATCGAGTGTCAGCAATGATCACGTCCGTCTCCCAGAGAACCTCCAAGTTCCCCCTCCGATCCTCTGGTGCCGGCGATTGAGCATCCCCGTCCGGGCGTCACTTGTGAGTCAGCCGAGGATCCCGAAACTGTCGCCGGATTCGGCCTTCCCCTTGATCCCGGGGCTGTCTTGAGTCCAGACCGTGACCGGACCAGCGGTTCCTGCGGGGGTACCGCGCAGCACGCCAACAAGGCCCGTGCCGTAGCCGGATCCGACCTCCGCTTCCGGATTGCCCAGGACCAGCCACGGGTGGGTGCCCCCACTGAGCGTCAGCGCCTGGATGGTGAACCTCTTGGCGATGCCGATCGGCGACTCGACAAACGATGACCCCAGGCCGGACCCGGTACCGAGGATGACCGCAACAGACATAGTCATGGGCGCCGTGGTCCCGGCCGAGACCACCAGATCAACCGGCCCGTCTCCGTTGAAGTCGGTTGCGACCAAGCCCCCGTATCCCTCCGGTGCGGCCACGATGCCGTCCATGCCGGGCGCCTTGGCGACAGCCAAGGGGGCGAGGTGCAGCCCATCGGGGTGACCATGGAGCACCACGACCCGCGTGATGCGAGGCGAATACTGGAAGACCTTCCCCGCCAGGTCATCCAGGCCATCGCCGTTCAGGTCAGCGAGCGTCGCCCCCATGGCCGCCCACCGCTTGAACCCCAAAGCCTCGGGGCTGAAGAACTGGCTCCCGCTTGGAGACAGACCTGCCGGGGTGCCGAAGATCACGTGCACCGGTGAACTGGCCTCGTCGAGATCTCCCTTGGGAAGTCGGAAGTCGGCATCCAAGTCGCCAACAACGACCAGGTCGTCGCGGTCGTCGCCGTTGATGTCCCCGGCGGACAGGCTTGCCCCGAACGCCTCGATAGTGTCGGGCTGGCTTGGGAGCCCATTGAGACCCTGCCGCAGCTTGACTGCACCGGCCGGGGTCAACCCGGACCTGGACCCGCGAAGCGCCACGACGGCACCTGCGTCGTTCTTCCTGCCCACGTCCTCGTCCGGGATACCGATGGCCAAGTCCGCGAACCGGTCACCGTCGAAGTCCCCGACCGCAAGCGAGCGCCCAAACCGATCGCCCAACTCGTTGGTGCCGGGCACCCCCTTCTTGCCCTGGTGCCACACCTGGTCGCCGGCCGCGGTCAGCCCGGTGGGGCTGCCGTAGAGCACCTGCACCGCGCCAGTATTCCGCTTCTTCCCGATGTCCTCGTCGAGGATCCCGATCGCCAGGTCGGCATACCCGTCAGAATCGAAGTCGGCCGAGGCCAGGGTGCTGCCGAATCGGTCGCCCTTCTCCAGCGCGCCCTTGACCCCCTTGCGGCCCTGATGCCAGATCTGATCGTGGGCCGTCACGCCCGACGCAGACCCGTACAACACCTGCACCGCCCCAGCGTCGCGTTTGCCCCGAAGATCCTCACCCGGCACCCCGACCGCCAGGTCGGCGTACCCGTCCCCGTCGAAGTCGAACGGCATCGCTGCACGCGGGACCGCAGCAGCGGAGTCCACGCCCACCGGTGTCACTGCTGGCGTGGCCACACCACCGACCAGAACCAGACCCAACCCAACCAACAGCCCACGCCGCATGACCCGCCACCCCGTCCCATATCCAGTTGACTCCGTTCCACGCTAGCCGGGGCGACTCGGCACCCGGAAGGGCCGAACGACCTTCCGGGTGGGGTGTCAGACCAGCGGCTCGGTGAGGGGCGCTCTGACCCTCAGGTTCGCCAGCGCTGTCGGGGTGTGCCTCGGATGACCCACGGGGCTCCGTTGTTGGCGGGCCATGCGGTGTCGGGAGGTGCTGTGGGATGGGGTCGGTCGGGTGGTGGATCCGTAGGGTGAGCGGGTTCGATGCTCCACATCCTGAGGTCGACTTGGCGGTGGTGGGTCCAGCACAGCAGCGCCAAATTGTCGATGTCGGTGTTGCCGGTGTTGGCCCAGTCGGTGAGGTGGTGGGCTTGGCAGTGCTCGGCGGGGATCGGGCAGCCGGGGATGATGCAGCCGTGGTCGCGGGTGGCCAGGGCTTTGCGTTGGGCGGGGGTGGCGGTCCGGGAGGTCCGTCCCACGGCCAGGGGGTGGCGCGGTCCGCCGAGCAGCAGCGCGGCCAGGGCGGTGATCCGGTCCGCGGGTGTGGGCTGGGCCGGGGGTGGCTGGGGTGTGGGCGGCCCTGGGTGTGGGGGCGTGGCTGGGTCGGCCGCATTGGGCCCCGCGGTGGTGGTGGTGGTGAGCAGGATGGGGGTGAGGGTGGGGTCGCAGGCGACGAATTGGGTTTCGGCGGGGGTGAGGTGGTGTCCGCGGCTGGTGGTCCAGATCGGGTCGCCGGTGGTGGTGTGCTCGAGGGTGACGGTCAGTGCGATGGGCAGTCCGCCGCGGGTGGGCAGGGTGTCGGTGGCCGCGGCGGTGTTGACCAGTTCGACGAGGGCGTCGGCGCGTCGGGCGCCGGCGGGGATGTGGTCGGCGGTGCTGCGCAGTTCCTCGGCCAGGGCGTCGATCGCGGCGATGACGGCTTCGCCCTCGAGGCGGGGTAGCGCACCGGACAGGACCACGGTGTCGCCGAGGACGGCGAAGGACAGGTCTCGGCAGGCGTGCGCGTCGGCCTCGTCGCGGCCGGGGTCCCCGGGCGGGGGGTGCAGCATCCGGGCGGCGGCGGCCACGAACCGGGCGATCGCGGCCGGGGACCAGCGGCCCCAGTGGTCGGTGAGTTCCCGGAGTACCGCCGCCAGCTCCTCGGTGGTGAACGTGTCGGCGTGCCGGGCGACGGCGTCGACGTGCTCGGCGGTGATCAGCCCGGCGGCCCACGCGGTGGCGATCGTGGGGTGGTCGGCGGCCAGCGCCCCGGCGCGGGCCAACCGGCGGGCCTGCGGGGCGGCCCAGCCGCGGGCGGTCAGCACCGCCCCGGGCCCCGCGAGGGGCACTGCCCCGGCGGTGGTGGCCGCGTGCATCCGGCGGGCCAGTTCGTACTCCACGGCCGCGAACGCCCCGGCCAGCACCTCCACGTCCGCGGTCGGACGATCCCCGGCCACGAGTCCCATCACCGGCAGGTCCCCGCCGGCCACGGACCCGGCCCGGGCCCACAGATCAGCAACCTCCGGCGAGGCGTCGGGCAGCGCTGCGGCGGTGCGTGGATCCAGCACGCCGGCCTGGTCAAGGGTGCTGCTGGTCACTGGACCCCCCGTCCACCCGATTCGTACTGATGTTCGAACACTACCCCCACCCTCCGACACCACCACCCCACCCACACCAACCAGCCCACAGGCCACACGAAGCCCTGGATCTTCCCTGTGAGCCGTGCCCGGGTACCTACGAGCCTTGGCGGCGAGGCAGGATCTCGAGCCCGACGAGACGAGCCGGACCCAGAAGGTGAGCCAGCCGAGCAAGGCCCGCGCGCCCGCCCAACCGAGCCAGCCCAGCGGCCCCCCGCGACCCCTCGCGACCCCCCGCGACCCCCTCGCGACCCCTCGCGACCCTCCGGCTACCCGGCCGCCGGCGTGGTCGCCGCGTGCAGGTCGACCTCGATGAAGGGGTTGGCGCGCAGAGCCCTGCCGAGGGAGGCCCGAAGCACCCAGTCCACACGGAACTCCGGTTTGCCCATCGAGGCCGCCCCGAGGTCGCGAGGCGCCGTGAGGAGGAACGACAACTGCTGCGGTCTGCTCGGATCCAGCGCCATCCCCTCGGCCAGGGTCTGCTGTGCGACGACGGTCTCGGCATCCTTCTGCTCGTGGGCGGGGTTCCGGGTTGGGTCCGTCCCGACCCAGGGGCCCCGTTCGACATGCTCACGTCTGATCAGCGCGACCTGAGCCGATCGAGCCGTCCATGGTCGCGACGGTGCAATCCCCAGAACCCCCGACACGGCCACGCCGGGGACCAATCGACGCGACGCCAGCCGCTCGATGCTGAGACGAGCCAACCGGCGGTCGACGGCACGCGGTGGCGTCACCGCGGCCCGGGCACAGTCCAGCGCCCTGGCCAGGACCACCAGCGGAGTTGAGGCGCCCGCCGTCGCCGTGGAGTCGAGATGAACCGTGACGCGCACCTCCCACGTGATCTCGATGAGCTTGGACGTCGTCGTGCCCAGGCTGTTCGCCGGTACGGCCAGCGCGACCGGCGCACCCACGACCTCCCCGGCGATCATCGGCCCCCATCCCGGCAGTTCAGTCTGCGCGACCACGTCAGAGCTCCGGGAGATGACTGTGAACATGCCCGACTGGTTGTACTGATAGGCCACCTTCTGGACCAGTACCACTTCACACCTGGTGACAGTGGCATCCTCGTCCGCGGTGGCGAGGATCCGGACGTGCAGCGGCGAACCGTCGACGACCTCGGGTTCCCGGAGATCAACCTCCACCTGGATCGGCGCCCCGGATGCCGGGATGAGCACGGTCCGCCCCTTCCTGGGAGTCAGGTGTCCGACGCCAGCCTGGCGAGGACCTGGGATCATGATGGCCCTGTCGTCGGACTGCCGCACGGACGGTCTGCGACCCGGCATCGTGTGGGCGGCCCAGGGCTCGTCCCACTCCCTCCCGTGCCTGATCCGAAGTTAGGCTGGGGCCATGGGCATCCAGATCTCACCGAGCATCCTCGCGGCTGACTTCGCCGACCTGGCCAGTGAGTGCGACCGGGTCGCCGCGACGGCCGACTGGTTGCACGTCGATGTCATGGACAACCACTTCGTTCCCAACCTCACCCTGGGTCTGCCCATCGTGGAGGCGCTGCTGTCGCGCGTGCGCACGCCGGTGGACTGCCACCTGATGATCGACGACCCGGACCGGTGGGCGCCGGGGTACGCCGAGGCGGGCGCGGGCAGTGTCACCTTCCACCTTGAGGCAGCGCGGGCTCCGGTCCGGTTGGCCCGCGACATCCGCAGGCAGGGTGCGCGTGCCGGGGTCGGCATCAAGCCGGCGACCCCCGTCGATTCCCTCATCGACCTCGTCCACGAGATCGACATGGTCCTGATCATGAGCGTCGAGCCGGGGTTCGGCGGGCAGCCGTTCCTCGAGCTCGCGGTGCCCAAGATCCAGCAGGCCCGCCGGCTCATCGGCGACGCAGACATCTGGCTTCAGGTCGACGGCGGCGTGGCCGAATCCACGATCGAGCGATGTGCCGAGGCCGGAGCCGACGTGTTCGTCGCCGGCTCCGCGGTCTTCGGAGCCGCGGACCCGGCGGCAGCATGCACGGCCCTGCGCGCGGCAGCGTCGGCTGCGTCGCCCCTGTGAGCGAGCCCAGCCTGCCGACCACAGCCGAGCGGGCGGCGATGATGCGTGCCGTCGAGCTGGCGACCACGGCCGACGTCCCGCGCAGCCCGAACCCACGGGTGGGATGTGTCCTGCTCGACCCGTCCGGAGCCACTGTCGCGGAGGGCTTCCACCGCGGCGCTGGTACGGCCCACGCCGAGGCCGCGGCACTGGAGGCCGCCGGGGGAGCCGCCCGTGGCGCGACCGCCGTGGTCACGCTCGAGCCGTGCAACCACACCGGGCGGACAGGTCCGTGCGCCCAAGCACTGATCGATGCCGGCGTTGCCCGCGTCGTCTACGCCCAGGCTGATCCCAACGCGCTGGCGGCCGGGGGAGCGGAGCGCCTCATGGCGGCGGGCATCGACGTCGTTCCGGGGTTGCTCGCCGACGAGGCGGAGCAGGTCAACGAGGCGTGGACCTTCGCGGTCACTCTCGGCCGCCCGATGGTCACATGGAAGGTCGCAAGCTCGCTTGACGGTCGGATCGCCGCCGCGGACGGATCCAGCCGGTGGATCACCGGGGAGGCCGCCCGCGCCGAGGTCCACAGGCTGCGCGCAGAGGTCGATGCGGTCCTGATCGGCACCGGCACCGCCCTGGCCGACGACCCCTCGCTGACGGTCCGCGACGCGGAGGGCAATGCGACCGGTCGGCAGCCGCTCCGGGTCGTCATGGGGCGCTCCGAGGTCCCCGCGGACGCGGCCCTGCGCGATGGCCGGGCCGCACTGCGCGTCTTCCCGGATGAGTCGCCCGCACGCGTCCTGACGTCCCTGGCTGAGGATGACGTGCAGCACGTGCTGCTCGAAGGCGGGCCGACTCTCGCCGCGGCCTTCCTCGCCGACGGGCTCGTCGACCGGGTGATCTGGTACGTCGCACCCATGCTGCTCGGCGCGGGACCGGCCGCCGTGGGCGATCTCGGCATCCCGGGGATCGGCTCGGCCATGCCCCTGGAGATCACTGGATTGACCCGAGTTGGCCAGGATGTGCGTCTGGACGGGAGAATGGCCCCCACGGATCCCCCACGAGGGGTGTAATCACCCCTGCGCACCGGGTCCGCCCGCATCAAGGAGGTCACGTAGGTGTTCACCGGCATTGTCGAGGAGCTCGGTCAGGTCGTCGAGGTCACCCCGTTGGCCGACGACTCAGCGCGTCTGGTCGTCTCCGGGCCGCGCGTGACCTCCGGGGCCTCCCACGGAGACAGCATCGCGGTGAACGGCGTGTGCCTCACCGCGGTCTCCCTCGACGGTGACCGGTTCAGCGCCGACGTGATGGCCGAGACCCTGCAGCGCAGCGCCCTTGGTGCCCTGCGGCCTGGCGACCCGGTCAACCTCGAGCGGCCGATGGCAGCCGACGGCCGCTTCGGGGGCCACATCGTCCAGGGCCACGTCGACGGCCTTGGCCGGATCCGAGCCCGGCACCCCAGCGAGAACTGGGAGGTCGTGGAGGTCGAGGTTCCCCTCGAGCTCGCCCGCTTCCTCGTCGAGAAGGGCTCGATCACCGTTGACGGCGTGTCACTGACCGTTGTGGAGGTGGTTGACGGCACCGAGGCGGCCGGAGATCAGTCCTGGTTCTCCGTCTCCCTGATCCCGACCACGCTCTCGGACACCACGCTCGGCAGTCGGCACGTTGGCGACCCGGTCAACCTCGAGGTGGATGTCATCGCCAAGTACGTCGAACGCATGGTCGGAGTGCGCCAATGACGCCCCGGGATTCCGACTTCGGCCATGCGGGCATCCCCACCGGACACGATGACGAGCCCCCTGAGCGCGGGGTGACGCAGCCGGTGGCGGCCACCGAGGTTGTCGTGGACCCACCGACCATGGCCAGCACGGCATCGACGGCACCGAGCACCACGACGACCGAGGCGGCATCGACGTCCCCGACCGAGGCGGACGAATCTGCGTCCGCCGAACCGACCTCGGCCGCGGGTGGGGTCCCACTCGACAGCATCCCGGCTGCGATCGCGGCTGTCGCACGTGGCGAGGCCGTCGTCGTGGTGGATGACGAGGACCGGGAGAACGAGGGCGACCTCATCTTCGCCGGCCAGCGGGCCACCCCGGAGCTGACGGCCTTCATGATCCGGCACACCTCCGGGTACATCTGCGTGAGCCTGGTCGGCGAGGACCTCGACCGGCTCGGCCTGCCGCCGATGACCGCCGTGAACGAGGATAGGAAGCAGACGGCCTACGCCGTGTCGGTTGATGCCCGCGACGTGGCATCCACGGGCATCTCAGCCGCCGACCGGGCGCACACGATCAAGGTGCTCTCGGACTCGGCCACCGAGGCACACGACCTGACCCGGCCCGGGCACGTGATGCCCCTGCGCGCAGTGCCCGGTGGTGTGCTGCGCCGCCCGGGGCACACCGAGGCGGCGGTGGACCTCGCCACGCTCGCGGGGCTGACGCCCTCGGGTGCGCTGTGCGAGCTGATGAACGAGGACGGCACCATGATGCGCGCGCCACAGTGCCGTGCATTCGCCGATGAGCACCGCCTGGTGATGATCTCGATCGCGGACCTCATCCGCTACCGACGAGGTCACGAACGTCAGGTCGAACGGGTGGCAGCGACGACGCTGCCAACGCTGTTCGGCGATTTCACGGCAGTCGGCTACCGCTCGTCGCTGGACGACATCGAGCACGTGGCGCTGGTCGTCGGGGAGATCGGCGAAGGTGAGGACATCCTCGTCCGCGTGCACTCCGAGTGCCTCACGGGCGACGCGTTCGGATCGTTGCGCTGCGACTGCGGACCGCAGCTGCAGTCGGCGCTGCGGGCGGTGTCCGACGCGGGGCGCGGAGTCGTGCTCTACATGCGCGGGCACGAGGGACGTGGGATCGGCCTGGTCTCCAAGCTGGCCGCCTACGCCCTGCAGGACGGCGGCCGGGACACGGTCGATGCCAACCTCGACCTGGGGCTGCCCGCTGACGCGCGCGACTACGGCACCGGCGCCCAGATCCTCGCGGACCTCGGTGTGCGGACCATGCGCCTGCTGACCAACAACCCGGCCAAGCTCGCGGGCCTGTCCGGCTACGGCCTGCGGATTGTGGATCGCGTTCCGCTCGAGATCGCGCCCAACCCCTTCAACGAGGTCTACCTGGCCACGAAGCGGGATCGGATGGGGCACATGGGAGGACATCGATGAGTGGTTCCGGAGCTCCGGGCATGCAGATCGACGCAGAGGGCAAGCGGGTCGCGATCGTGGCCTCCTCGTGGCACGACACCGTGATGGACGGGCTGATCGAGGGTGCGACGTCCACCTGCACCCGGTCCGGGGCGGTCAGCGTGCTCTACCGGGTCCCCGGCTCCTTCGAGCTTCCACTGGCCGCTCAGGTGGCCGCACGGGCGGGCTTCGATGCGGTGATCGCCCTCGGAGTGATCATCCGCGGGGGCACCCCCCACTTCGAGTACGTCTGCGACGCTGCCACGTCGGGGTTGTCCCGCGTTGCCCTCGACACCGGCGTTCCGGTTGGCTTCGGCCTGCTGACCTGTGATGACGAGGCCCAGGCCCTCGACCGGGCCGGCCTGCCCGGCTCGAACGAGGACAAGGGCCGCGAGGCCGCCGAGGCGGCTCTGTCACTAGCGCTGGCCCTTCCCACGTTCCGGCGCCCGGGATCGGGCAGCACAACGGGCTTCTGAACGGCCGGTAGTCTTGGCGCCGTGAAGACCTTCGACGAGCTGTTCGCCGAGCTCTCTGCAAAGGCTGTTGCCGGGGATGCCGGGTCGGGGACCGTTGCGCTGCTCTCCGGCGGTGTGCACGCCGTCGGCAAGAAGGTCGTCGAGGAGGCCGCCGAGGCCTGGATGGCTGCCGAGCATGAGGGGCCCGCTCGCACCGCGGAGGAGATCTCCCAGCTGCTCTACCACGCACAGGTCCTGATGATCGCCTCGGGACTGAGCCTCGAGGACGTCTACGACCACCTGTGATCCACCGCTCTTCAGTGAGGACAGTCATGCTCCGCATCGCCGTGCCCAACAAGGGCGCTCTTGCCGAACCCGCGCGCGGGATCCTGCGCGAGGCCGGCTACCTCGCGGGGGCCAACGTGCGCGACCTCGTCGTCACTGACGAGGCCAACGGTGTCGAGTTCTTCTTCCTGCGGCCCCGCGACATCGCGATCTACGTCGGCTCGGGGACCCTGGACCTCGGGATCACCGGGCTCGACATGCTGCTCGACAGCCGCGCATCGGCCAAGGAGGTCATGCGCCTGGGATTCGCCCCGTCGACGTTCCGGCTGGCCGTCCCCGCTGGCGAAGCCCACGAGGTCGCTGACCTGTCCGGCCGGCGGATCGCCACCTCGTACCCGGGGCTGCTCGACGACTACCTGGCCCGTTCCCAGGTGGAGGCGACAGTCGTCCGCCTCGATGGCGCGGTTGAGAACGCCGTGCGACTCGGTGTCGCCGACGCCGTGGCCGATGTCGTGGCCACCGGGGGCACGCTGCGCCAGGCCGGGCTGGAGAGCATCGGTGACCCGCTGCTCGTCAGCGAGGCCCTTCTCATCCGGCGCGCCAGCGTCGGTCAGGAGGGCGAGGTGGCGACCTTCGTTCGCCGAGTCCAGGGCGTCATCGCCGCGCGGACCTATGTGATCGTCGACTACGACATCCCGGCCGAGCTCGTCGCGGCGGCCTGCCAGATCACTCCCGGGATCGAGTCGCCCACAGTCTCACCGTTGGCCGATGCCCGGTGGTCGGCGGTGCGCGCGATGGTGGCGCGCGAGAAGGTGCACCGCGTGATGGACGAGCTCTACGAGCTGGGTGCGCGCGGGATCATCGTCACCGACATTCACGCCTGCCGGTTGTAGGGCGACCGCTCGACCTGGCTGCGACCGCTCAGCCCAGCAACCGCTCGACCCACGACAGCAGGTTGTCAGGGTCAAAGGGCTTGGTGAGGTAGCACGTGGCGCCGGCCGACCAGCCGTCCCACGTGGTCTGGTCGTCGCCCGCGGCGGTCAGCAGGATCACGGGGACCTCTGAGCCGCCCGGACGGTTGCGGATCTCCTTGAGCACGTCGATGCCGGACATGCGCGGCATCATGACGTCCAGGATGACCCCGTCGGGCAGTCGTTCGTCGAAGGACTCCAGGGCCTCGGGTCCGTCAATCGCGTCCCGGACCTCATAGGCGTCGAGCTCGAGGGTGTCGCGCAGCAGCATGCGGACGGACTCCTCATCGTCAACGACCAGGATCAGCGGCATCGTGGCTCCTTCGTGCACTCGTCACTTGTTCGCAAGGCGTGGTTCCTGCGGCAGGTCCATGGTCCCACCCGGACGGGCGGGGGGCGCGGACGCATCCCCACCCGCGTAGTTCCTCGCGTCCCCGGAGACGCCGTGGCCCTGGGCGCCGGCAGCCTGGGCGACCGTGACGGGGGGAGCCTCACTCGTGGGCAGGCTCAGGACGAACTCCGCGCCCGTCCCCTCGGCCGGCGTCTCCAGGGTCAGGCCACCGCCCATCGCAACCGCCAGCTCCCGGGCGATGTGCAGTCCGAGACCCGCCCCTCCGGTGCGCATGGTGAACGGGTCCTCCCGTCGGTAGAACCGCTCGAACACCCGATCCTGCTCGGAGAGTGGGATCCCGGCTCCGTGGTCCCGGACGTGGATGCGGACCTGGAGGCCGTTCAACTCGGTCCGGACCTCGATGGGGGAGTCGGCCGCTGTGTACTTCTCAGCGTTGTGCAGCAGGTTCGACAGGCACTGGATCGCCCGGACGCGGTCGCACTGGAGTTCAACCGGCTCGTCAGGCAGTTCAACGGAGATCCGCTTGGCCATCTGCGGGAAGCTCGCCACGGCCTGCCGGACAACCACGTCGAGGTCCTCCACGCCCATCTCGATCGCCAGGCGGGTGCCGTCGGACACCCGGGAGGCCATCAGCAGGTCGTCGACGAGCCGTGCGAGGTGATCGGCGCGATCGGAGATCAGTTGCAGTGCGTTGTTGCGCTTCTCGGTGGTCATCCGGTCGCCCCGGGTGACCAACAGGTGCGCGTACCCCTTGATCGGCGTGATCGGCGTGCGGAGCTCGTGGGAGATGGTCGCGACGAAGTCGGTCTTCATGCGCTCAACGCGGCGCTCACGTGTTTCATCGTGGACGGTGAGGATGCTCACCCAGCCAGCCTCGTCGCCGCTGGCGGAGGTGACCGACTCGCGGACCCGGACGGTGCTGATCGACACGTCGAGATGCTCACCGTCCTCGCGCTCGAGGTGCACCTGGACGGGTGCCCGGTCGATAGCCGCCTGGCCATCGCGGGAGGCCTGGATGACAGTACGGACGATTTCGGGCTGCTCGGCATCGTCGGCGAGCGCATCCGCGTCGATACCCGACATCCGGGCCATCGTCTGGCTCCACAGCCGTACGTGTCCCGAGTCATCCACCATCGCGATGCCATCGGAGGTGTTGTCCACGACCGCGGTCATCTTCGCGGTCTCCTCGGTCAGCGCGCTGAACGCCGCTCCTGCCCGCATGGCACTTCCGACCGCTGCCACGAGCGCTCCGAGCACAGGAGCGTCTGCGTCGTCCAGCTGCCAGCCCCGAGTGCGGCCGGCGATCCGACTGCGCCGGTACGGCGCGGTCGAACCCAGCAGGAGCGCGCCAGGGTGGATGGAACCGACGTCCAGTTGTGTCACGACACCGGTCTGCCACCCCTTGGGTAGCTCCTCGGCTTCCAGTGCGCGGGGCCCGGCCTCGGTCCACGTGGATGCCAGGATTCGCTCGCTGGCCGGATCGGGTGACTCGGAGCTGGAGTCCGAATGCAGGATGGCCAACTCAGGGGCACCGACGATCTGCCGGATAGCTTCGGCGGACTCCTCCAAGGTCCGCAAGCCCTGCCCCTGTTGGGCCAACAGGCCACCGAGCAGGACCAGCCAGCGGTTTCTCTCCAGGGCATTCACATGCTGCGCTGCCGCCCCGTAGGCGAGCCACAGGGCCAGCGCCGGCAGTGCGATGAACGGCAGAAGTGCCCATGCCTCGTTGTCGGCAAGGAACACTGCGGTCGCGCCGACGCCCACACCGCCAACCGCCATCGTGCCGGACAGCCGCCATTCGTCGGCAATGTACTCCGCGGGACTCGAACCTCCGACCACGTGGAAGATCAAGGACAGGAGGCCGGTGTTGATCAGCGAGAAGGCGAACGTCGCGGCGAGGAGAGCAAGGACTGCTCGAATGCCGAACCTTGTGGCACCGTCTGCCAGACCGTAGTAGATGAGGATCATGGCGGCCGTTGACGTTGTATACGAGCCGATGTTGAACAGGGTCTTCGGCCAGTCCCTGCGCTGCACGATGCTCGCGATGAGCAGCCCGGCCAGCGTGGCCGCAATGGTTGGCAGCGGAGGCATCGTGAGGACCGCCGCCACCAGGACCGCCTCAAGGTAGGTCAGGTCCTCCGAGGTGCTGCCGCGCCAGATGCGCACAGACACGAGTTCGCCCGCAGCGGCCAGGAGTACGAATACGGCCACTGCGCGAAGGGTCGTGCTGGTGGGCACCCCGGCAGGTGCTGTCAGCAGTGGGCTGGCGACCCAGACCACGACAACGGACAGAGCGCCCAGGATCAGAACCAGTGAGACGACTTGATGAACACTACGCGGAAGGAGGCCCCGCGGGGCCTCCTTGCCGACCTGTCCTCGCCCTGGCACGAGGAGAATCTACTGCGGATCCATCAACCAGGTGTCGTTTGACCACGCCCTCGCTGACCACGCACGTGCCGACCACGCGTAGTCAGACCATGCGCGGGCTGACCATGCGCGTGCTGACCATGCGCGGGCTGACCATGCGCGGGCTGACCATGCGCGGGCTGACCATGCGCGGGCTGACCATGCGCGGGCTGACCATGCGCGGGCTGACCATGCGCGGGCTGACCATGCGCGGTGCTGACCATGCCCGGGCATTCCAGTCCATCGCGCTCCATGCCCGGGCTGACCATGCCCTGGCGGCCCAGTCCTCGTCGCTCCAGGCTCGTGCCGACCATGCCCGGGCCAGCCACTCCTCGTCGCTCCAGGCTCGTGCCGACCATGCCCGGGCCAGCCACTCCTCGTCGCTCCATGCTCGCGCCGACCAGGCTCGTGCCGACCATGCCCGGGCCAGCCACTTCTCTGCGGACCATGCGCGGGCGGACCATGCGCGAGCCTTGAAGTCCTTGGCGTCGAGACCCAAGCCGTTGGCGACAACTGCCGTCGACCAGGCGCGGGCAGCCCAGATGCGCGTCCGCGGGGCCAGTTCCGACCACGCCGCACGTGCAGCCGCCTTGTCCTTGGCTGTCCACGCTTCTGCGAAGGCCGCCCAGGCGTCAGCGTCGGCCTCGGCAGGTCCGGACTCGTCACTGACGATCTCAGGATCCGCCTGCTCGGGGTTCAGGTCAGCGGAGTCGACACCGTTCAGGGCAGCGCTCAGATCAAGAGCACCGTTGCCTGCACCGTCGTCGAGCGTGGGGCCGCCATCTCGGGTGGTCCCGAGCAGGAGCGCCTTCACGCCGTTCGGCTCAAGAGCCTCCCGCTCCCCCAGGAGTGCCGCCGCTGCGCCGCTGACAACAGCCGCCGCCATCGAGGTTCCGGATCCGCGCATGTAGCCGCCGTCCACCAGCGACTCAGGGTTCTTCTTGACGGCCAGGCTGCGCGGGGCTGCCGTCGAGACCAAGGAGACTCCGGGAGCGATCAGGTCGGGCTTCGTCCGGTCCACCACGCTCCCGCGGGAGCTGAACTCGGCGACGCCGTCGTCGCTGACGTCGACAGTGTTTCGCTCATCGAGCGCCCCCACCGTGATCAGGCTCGGCGTGTTGCCCGGGGATCCGACGGTTCCCCATTCCGGGCCGTCGTTGCCGGCCGCCACGACGACGGTCACGCCCTCATCCCACAGGTTGTCCAGGGCCCGCGACAATGGATCGAAGGACGGCGGGAGCGGACTCTGAGACGACAGGCTCAGGTTGACGACGTCCACGTCGTTCTCAGCCGCGGCGTCCAGTCCGGCGAGAACCCTGTGGAGCGACGTATTGCCCTTGCGGTCGGCCACCTGGATGTCAACGATGGTGGCCTCTGGGGCGACTCCTCGGAAGCGGCCGTCGCCAGCGATGAGGCCCGCCAGGAAGGTGCCGTGGCCGAGGCGGTCGCCGTCGCGGTCACCCGAGGTGTTGATGTGCACAACCCTCTCAAGATCCGGGACGTCAGCGACTCCGGTATCCACGAGGGCAACCTTGACGCCCGCGCCGAGGGAGGAGTCCTCGGTGAGCCCGATGGTCTCGCGATACGTGGGCTCCGTCGTCTCGTAGTAGGTCTGCGTTCCGTTGACCTTCATCGGCGTGTCCGGCACGAGGGCCGCGCCCACGGGCACCGCAACGCCCACAGGGAGCTCGACCAGCAGCGAGTCGGCGATCTCCAGCGTCTGCAGCACGCGCCCGCCCAAGGTATGGACGGAGTCCGACAGCTGAGTTAGGCTCACCTCATCCGTCAAGGTCAGGAGCACGGTCCGGCTGGAACCATCGGCACTACCCGGTGCGGGCACCGCGAGCAGGGCGAGTGCCGCGATAGCGGCCGCCATCTTCGTTGGTACCGCTCCCCGCGTCCGGTTCGCTGTTGCGCTCATGACAAGTCCTCCTTGGGTTATCCACGCCCCATGTCGGACCGAACGGGGTCTTTGATGAAGCCGTAGCGACACCTCGAGGCTAATGTTCGGCCTGACGGGTGATAACAATTCACCCATTTGGCCTAATGATGCAAGGTGAACCCGCATTTCTGCCGAATTGTCTCGCGGGGTACCGTCGGGTCGTGGACAGGCTGAGTGCCCCTGAGGCCGTCGAGGCCATCGCTGATGGAGGTTCATTCCAACGATGGGATGGGCGATTTGCTGCTTTTGAGCCCATTCCGGATGACTATGCGGAGGATCTGCACGCTGCGCAAAGAATATCTGGCCTGACTGAGGCCGTTCTGGCCGGACAGGCCAGCGTGGGCGGGATCCCGGCTGCCGTCATCGCCTGGGAGTTCGCCTTCCTGGGTGGTTCGGTCGGGGTGGCAACGGCCTCTCGAGTGGTCGCCGCGATCCGCCGGGCGACGGAGAACGGCCTGCCTCTGATCGTCGTGCCCCGCTCGGGCGGCACGCGAATGCAGGAGGGCGCCCCCGCCTTCATCCAGATGGTGGCGATCGCGGCTGCTCTCAGTGACCATCGGGCGGCTGGGTTGCCCTATGTGGTGCACCTGTGCGGCCCCACCGCGGGTGGGGTGCTCGCCACGTTGGGCTCCGCGGGGGACATCACATCGGCCGAGCCGGGGGCGATGGTCGGCTTCCTCGGCCCCCGTGCGTTCACCGCCATCACCGGGCAGGCGTTCCCGGACGGCATCCAGACAGGCGAGAACCTGGTGTCGAGGGGCATCATCGACGCGGTCGTCCCATGGGCCGAGCTCGGATCGTGGCTGGCAGGCGTACTCGGGCTGTGGGTGGATCGTCGCCGGCCGGCCGCCGAATCCACCGGAGTTGCCGCTCGGGCGCGCGTCGACCTCCCCGGGGCCCCGGAATCGCCGGCGGAGCTCTGGGCCTACGTCCAGCGATCCCGGCTTCCCGACCGGGTCGACTCCGAGGAGTTCCTGGCTGAACACGTCACCGGCATGGTCCGGCTGCCCGGGACCGGCGCGGGCGAGATCGCTCAGGGAGCCGTGGTCGGCCTGGGCCGCCTCGACGGGATGTCGGTCGTGATCGCGGCCACCACTGACCGGCGGTCCGGCGGGCCGCTGACCGTCGGCGGCCTGCGGACTGTTCGGCGGGGCATCGCGCTCGCTGAGCGCTGGGGCCTACCGATGGTCACGGTCGTCGACACCCTGGGCGCCCAGCTGTCCGTCGAGGGGGAGCAGTCGGGGATCGCCGGGGAGATCTCGCGGGTGATGCTCGACCTGGTCTCCGCATCGACCCCCACCGCCTCGCTGCTGCTGGGGGCCGGCACCGGCGGGGCAGCATTGGCCTTGCTCGCGACGGATCGAATCGTCGCGGGCTCGCACACCTGGGTCGCGCCCCTCGCTCCGGAGGGCGCGGCGGCGATCCGCCACTCCGGGACCCACGATCCTGCGCAGATCGCCTGGGACCAGCGGATCGGGGCGCATGCCCTGGCCGAGCTGGGATTCCTCGATCACGTGGTCCGCGAGTCCGGCCCCGACTGGGTCGCCGAGGCCGCCCGAACAGTGGTCGCCTCCCTCACCGAGGTGCTCGATGGGCAGGACCCGAGACGCAGGTTCGAGAGGTATGACGCATGGGCGACCTGACCGGTGCCGGCAGCTTCACGTCCGACGACGGATCGGTCCCGCCCGAGGTTGCCGAGGTGCTTGCGCGCCGGGCATCGGGCGAGGTCGGGATCCGCGAGGTCGTGACGTGCCTGATCCCGCATCGTGTGCTCGTGCCGCTGCTGGAGGTGGCCGGGGACCAGCTTGAGGGGGATGACTCGGACCCCTGTGCGGGCTCGGATCGGGCTGTTGCGGCGGTCTCGGTGCGCGAGCCCGACGGCACCGTGCTGGGGCTCGCCTTCACCGGAACCACCCCGCTGGAGGAGTGGGACGCGTCCGCGCGACCCATGCCGGTCGAGGCAACGCGTGCGGCGGGAGCCGTCCTGGCCCACGGGGGCCGGGCGCTGCTGGTCGATGCCGGATCGGCGCACGCCTGTCGAATCGAGGGCGAGGCCCTTGCACGCCTGGCCTCGGGCGACCCGTGGCCGGAACCGTGGGCGGACCCAGTCGTCCGGGGAGCGGTGGTCGACGAGCTCGGTCCGGTGCTTGCCAGCGGCCAGGTCCAGGTCCGTCTCTCGGGGCCGGACTCGATCGGCACTGAGGCATCCGGCGAGATGGCGGCTGAGGCACCCGGCCTCGTCCTCGAGCTGAGGTTCCCGCCGGGGCTCGCGCCCGACACGGCCAAGCAGCGCAGCACCGTCATCGCGCGGCGGATGTCACGGTCGGCAGCACTCCAGGAGGTCTTCGACGGGGTGCTGGCGGTTCGGGTCGCGGAGTGAACGTCAGCTGACCGGGCCGGTCAGGGCCTCGCCGGGCCCTTGGCCGGGCGCATCGGGGTAGGGCGAGGCCTCCCGGAATGCCAGCTGGAGCGAGCGCAGCGCGTCTCGCAGCGGGGCAGCGTGGAAGGTGCCGAGATCCGGGGCCGACGTGACCACGAGCCCGGCCAGGGCGTTGATGAGCTTGCGGGCCTCGTCCAGGTCGGTGGCTGCGTCCCCCTCCTCCCCGAGCCCGCACTTGACCGCGGCCGCGCTCATCAGGTGCAGCGCAACAGTCGTGATCACCTCGATGGCGGGCACCTCGCCGATGTCGCGCAGCGCCTGGTCGATCTGGTCGGGATTCGTGGGTTGGTCGGTCATCCTGTTACCCTGTCACGGACGACCGATCTGCCCAAAGTTGATGAACATGTCGACCGGGTGGATGGCGGAGAAGTGGAGTCTCGAACTCCCACCCGGACAGCCCCAGGGCAGTCGGGTAGTTATCCGGGCGGCCCAGCCGTTCGGTCCGGTGTTGCACCGGTGTTCGAGGCCTGCTCATCTGCTCGTGAGCGGGCCTTCTCGTATTGGGGGGTCTGGCCCAGTCACCGTGACTGGGCGGCGGTTGCGCACACGCCACGCGACCCAAGGAGGCGCCATCAGCGTCGAGCCCCGGATCAACGATCGGATCCGCGTTCCTGAAGTACGACTCGTCGGCCCCAACGGCGAACAGGTCGGCATCGTCCGTATCGAGGATGCCCTGCGACTGGCTGTCGAGGCTGACCTCGACCTGGTCGAGGTGGCCCCGAACGGCAAGCCGCCGGTCTGCAAGCTCATGGACTACGGGAAGTTCAAGTACGAGTCGGCTGTGAAGGCCCGTGAGGACCGCAAGAAGCAGGTCAACACGGTCATCAAGGAGATGAAGCTCCGCCCGAAGATCGATCCGCATGACTACGAGACCAAGAAGGGTCACGTCGTTCGGTTCCTCAAGCAGGGCGACAAGGTCAAGATCACCATCATGTTCCGCGGCCGCGAGCAGTCCCGGCCCGAGCTCGGATATCGCCTGCTCAAGCAGCTGGCGGAGGACATCGCCGAGTACGGGATCGTCGAGAGCTCGCCGAAGCAGGACGGCCGAAACATGATCATGGTGGTCGCCCCGACCAAGAAGAAGGCGGATGCGCGCGCCGAGCGCGAGGCAGCCCGCCAGGCCCCGGCGGAGAACGCCGCCACGGCTGCGGACTCGTCCGGAGCCTGACCACGAACCTCGTGATGGGTGACCATCGCGGACCAGCCCGCAGCGGTGCGACCCGCACGCGGTGAACCTAGGAGAAGCAACGATGCCGAAGATGAAGACGCACAGCGGCACCAAGAAGCGGGTCAAGAGGACCGGCTCGGGCAAGCTCATGCACGAGCAGGTCAACAAGCGCCACCGCCTTGAGGTGAAGACCAGCAAGCGCTCGCGCAAGCTGCGCCAGGACTCTGCGGTATCCGCCGCCGACACCCCCAACGTCAAGCGCCTGCTCGGCCTGCGCTGACTTCCCCGAACTCGAACGAAGGAGTGACACGTGGCACGCGTGAAGAGGGCAGTCAACGCCCACAAGAAGCGTCGCGAGACCTTGGAGAAGGCCTCCGGCTACCGCGGTCAGCGCTCACGGCTCTACCGCAAGGCCAAGGAGCAGCTCACCCACTCGGGTGTGTACGCCTACGACCACCGCAAGGATCGCAAGGGTGACTTCCGTCGCCTCTGGATCCAGCGGATCAATGCCGCGTCCCGCGCGAACGGCATGACCTACAACCGGTTCATCCAGGGCCTGAAGGCTGCGGGGATCGAGGTCGATCGCCGCATGCTGGCTGAGCTGGCTGTCAATGACGAGGCTGCATTCGCCTCGCTCGTCGAGACGGCGCGCGCTGCGCTGCCGGCCTCGAACTCGGCTGCCTGACCCGCACAACACAACACAGCACCGCACGACAGAACCCGGCACGACAGAACACCGCACGACGTCTGTCTCTCGGGCGTCTCGCATCAGGCCCCGTCCTCCCCCAGGGGAGCGGCGGGGCCTGATGCTTGGCGCATCGCTGGCAGACTGGCGGCCGTGGACCTCCTGACCGCACGTTCGGCTCGTGTGAAGGACGCCCGGGCCCTGACTGTGGGCAAGCACCGCCGCGAGCGTGGGGAGTTCCTCGCCGAGGGACCGCAGGCGGTGCGGGAAGCGATCGCCGCGGGGGCCGTGATCGACCTGTTCGTCGAGCAGGGAACCTCCGACCGGTTCCACGCCGAGGTGGCTGCCGCCGGCTCGCAGGGGCTGCCGGTGCACCTCGTCGACCGCGGAGCGCTCGCCAGCCTGGTGACCGCGCAGACCCCGCAGGGAGTGGTCGCGCGCTGCCAGTGGACCCCACCGCGGCTGGCAGACGTGCTCGGCAAGCCCGGGCCGGGGCAGGTGGCCCTGGCCCACGAGATGTCCGACCCCGGCAATGCGGGCGCATTGATCCGCGTGGCCGACGCTGCAGGCGCGGTTGCCGTGGGGCTGTCGAGCCGCTCGGTCGATCCGACGAACCCCAAATGCGTGCGCGCCACGGCGGGCTCGATCTTCCATCTCCCGGTTGTGGACGCAGGGGAGACCCTCGGAGCCCTTGACGACCTGAGGGGGGCCGGCTACCTGACGCTGGCTGCGGACGTTGCCCCGGATGCGATCGACCTGTTCGCCGCCGAGCGTCGGGGGCTGCTCGGAGGCCGGGTGGCATGGGTCTTCGGCAATGAGGCCCATGGCCTTCCCGTCGAGGTCCTCGCTGCTGTCGATCACGTGGTGCGAATTCCCATCCTCGGGCGGGCAGAGAGCCTGAACCTGGCGACGGCTGCAGCTGTCTGCCTCTACGCAGTGGCGCGCCGGTCAGCCTGACCGGGCCGACCATCCTGAACCTCCCGTCGTGCTGGCCGGGCCGACTCCGACGACCGGGTCGGGGCAGCGCCCGGCGCCGGTAGACTCGCCGCCTGTTGCCCGCATGACCATCGAGTGAATCCCAGAAGAGGCAGGCCATGTCCGCGCCCAACAAGACCTATGACCCGGTCGAGGTCAGTGCTCTGTCCGACGAGTCGGTGAGCGCGGCCCGTGAGGCCGCCCTGGCCGCCATCGCGGCCGCCCCCGACCTGGATGCGTTGAAGGCCGTCCGCCTCGAGCATGCGGGGGATCGGTCCCCACTGGCCCTGGCCAACCGAGAGATCGGCGCACTGCCGCCGGCCGCCAAGGCCGAGGCCGGCAAGCGGGTCGGCATGGCGCGCGCTGCAGTCAGGAAGGTCCTCGAGGAGCGTGAGGTGGTCCTGGCCGTCGAGCGGGACGAACGGGTCCTCGTCGAGGAGTCGGTGGACGTCACCCTTCCCTCCGATCGCCGCCCGCGCGGCGCCCGGCACCCGCTGACCACCTTGATGGAGCGGATCGAGGACGTGTTCGTGGCCATGGGCTACGAGGTCGCGGAGGGCCCCGAGGTCGAGGCCGAGTGGTTCAACTTCGACGCCCTGAACATCGCCCCGGACCATCCGGCCCGGTCGATGCAGGACACGTTCTTCGTCGGATCCCCCGAGGGCGGCGTGGTCCTGCGCACGCACACCTCGCCGGTCCAGGTCCGCTCCATGCTCGATCGTGAGCCGCCGATCTACGTCATCTGCCCGGGCCGGGTGTACCGAACCGACGAGCTCGACGCGACACATACGCCCGTCTTCCACCAGGTCGAGGGCCTCGTCGTCGACGAGGGCATCACGATGGCCGACCTCAAGGGCACGCTGGACCACTTCGCGTCCGCGATGTTCGGCGCCGGCCTGGTCACCCGGCTGCGACCCAGCTACTTCCCGTTCACCGAGCCCAGCGCAGAGGTCGACCTGCAGTGCTTCGTGTGTCGTGGCGCGTCCGTGGGCGAGCCGGCCAACCCGTGCCGGACCTGCTCGTCGGAGGGCTGGATCGAGTGGGGTGGCTGCGGCATGGTCAACCCGCGGGTCCTGACCTCCTGTGGGATCGACACCGACCGCTACACCGGCTTCGCGTTCGGGATGGGCGTCGAGCGGACGCTGATGTTCCGGCACGGGGTCACCGACATGCGCGACATGGTCGAGGGTGATGTCCGCTTCACCGCCGGCTTCGGATCGGAGGTCTGAGGCCATGCGCGCACCCATGCGCTGGATCCGCCAGTATGTCGACGTGCCCGCCGACCACAGTGGTCGCGACGTCTCCGATCGCCTGATCGCGGCCGGGCTCGAGGTGGAGACCGTCGATGTTCTGGGCGCCGATGTCACCGGCCCCCTGGTCGTTGGCAGGGTCCTGTCCATCGAGGAGCTGACCGAGTTCAAGAAGCCCATCAGGTTCGCCCGGGTGGAGGTGGGTGCCGGCAACGGCGAGTCGATCGACGGGGTCGTGACCGCCGAGCGCGGCATCATCTGCGGCGCGCGCAACTTCGTCGAGGGTGATCTGGTCATCGTCGCCCTGCCCGGGGCAGTGCTTCCCGGGGGCTTCGAGATTGCGTCGCGATCCACCTACGGTCGCGTCTCGGACGGGATGATCGCCTCCGAGCGCGAGCTCTCGCTCGGCGACGACCACAACGGGATCATCGTGCTGCCGCCGGGCTCGGCCTCCGCCGGTGACTCCGGCTACGACGTGCTCGGACTTGGCGACGAGGTGCTCGACATCGCCGTGACCCCCGATCGCGGCTATGCGCTGAGCGTCCGCGGGATCGCCCGGGAGGTGGCCACGGCCTACGGCTTGCCGTTCGCCGACCCAGCGCTGGTCGATCCCGAGTCGTTGCTGCCGGCCCCAGCAGGGGAGTCGCCGCACGGCTGCTCGATCAGCGATCCGAGCACCGCCGACCGGTTCGTCCTGCGTTCCATCGCCGGACTGGACCCGCAGGCGCCGAGCCCGCAGTGGATGCGTCGGTCGCTCGTTGCGTGCGGGATGCGCCCGCTGTCCCTGGCTGTGGACGTCACCAACTACGTGATGCTCGAGCTCGGCCAGCCGCTGCACGCGTTCGACCGTGCGAAGCTCTCCGGCCCGCTGACGGTGCGCCGCGCCACCGGAGGCGAGCGGTTCGAGACCCTCGACCACGTGTCACGAACCCTGGATGCGGCCGACATGGTCATCGCCGACGAGCGTGGCCCGCTGGCTCTGGCCGGCACCATGGGCGGCCTGGAGTCGGAGATCGACGACGCGTCCCACTCCGTCGCGATCGAGGCTGTGCACTTCTCGGCCCACGAGGTCGCCCGCATGTCCCGCCGCCACAAGCTCTCGAGCGAGGCCTCGCGCCGGTTCGAGCGTGGTGTGGACCCGGAGCTGCCGGCGATCGCGTCTGCGCGAGCCGCCAGCCTGCTGATCGAGCTCGGCGGAGCCACCTACGTCGGCACCTCGCGGGTCGACGAGGTCGGAGCGACCGAGCCGGTCACCATCGCGGCAGACCTTCCGCAGCGCATCTCCGGGATGCCCATCTCCGCCGACCGCACGATCACGCGGCTCGAGTCGATCGGCGCGACCCTCACCGCCGAGGGCCCGTCCCTGATCGTGACGCCGCCGAGCTGGCGGCCCGACCTGACGGACCCTGCGGACCTCGTCGAGGAGGTGGTGCGCCTGGAGGGGTACCGGAACCTCCCCTCGACCCTCCCACTGGTGCCCGCCGGGTATGGGCTCACGAGTGAGCAGCGGCTGCGCCGTCGCGTCGGCCGGACCCTGGCCGCCTGCGGCCTCGTCGAGGTGCTGACCTACCCGTTCGTGGGCCGCGGTGAGCTCGACGCACTCGGCATCGAGGGCGACGACGTCCGCGTCGAGCTGGTCGAGCTGGCCAACCCGATGTCCGACGAGGCGCCGCTCCTGCGTACCACGTTGCTGCCGGGCCTTGTCATCGCAGCCCGCCGGAACCTCAGCCGAGGTGCGGCTGATGTGGGGCTCTTCGAGGTCGGGCTTGTCTTCCGGGGTACGGGTACGGGTACGTCCGACTCGCCGCCGCGGCCCTCCGTGGCCGGTCGGCCGAGTGCGGCGGAGGTGGCCGGGCTCGAGGCGCTGCTGCCCGACCAACCGCGGCATGCGGCCGGGATCCTGGCCGGGGATCGTGACCGGGCCGGCTGGTGGGCGCCCGGGCGTGCCGCGGATTGGTCCGACGCCATCGGGATCGTGCGCGACCTGGCCGAGGAGCTGGGCGTGCAGGTCGACGTCGGATCCGGAGCGAGCGCCCCGTGGCACCCGGGCCGGTGCGCGAGCATCATGATTCGCGGACAGGTGATCGGGCACGCCGGCGAGCTGCATCCGCGCGTCATCGGTGACCTCGGTCTCCCGGCCCGGACCGTCGCGTTCGAGATCAACCTCGATGCGCTGCTCGCGCAGGCCCCGGATGCTGTCCAGGCGCCGGGCTTCTCCACCATGCCGGTGGCCAAGGAGGACCTCGCCGTGGTCGTCGAGGCTGGAGTGCCCGCTGAGGACGTGCGTCGAGCCCTCATCGCCGGCGGTGGCCAGCTGCTCGAGAGCGTGCGCCTCTTCGACACCTACTCGGGGGAGCAGGTCGGAGCCGGCCGCACGTCGCTGGCCTTCGCCCTGCGGATGCGCGCACCCGATCGGACCCTGTCCGCCGCCGAGGTGGGCCAGGTGCGCCAGGACGCACTCGCCACCGCCGAACAGCAGTGTGGCGCGGTGCTGCGGGCCCAGTGACCCCGCGCGCACCGCGCCACGCGGCGCGGCTCAATGCTGATGAAACCGCCGATCAGGCGGTGACCTCCGCCTCCCGCTCGGCGGCCTTCGCGGCCGTCCGGCGGGCTGGGCGCAGGAACAGCCACGTGGTGATCCCCACATAGCTGGCCCACACGGCCACCTCGAGGACGGTCATCACGGGTCGGAATCCAAGGACCCCGCGCAGCACCGACCCGTACCAGGAGTCCGCCGGGATCGTCGCCGAGACGTCGAAGGCCACGTTCTCCTCGCCGGGGAGCATGCCGACCTCCTGGAGCTCATGGACGCCGTAGGTGAGCACGCCCGCCGCCACGAGGATGAGCAGCAGGCCGGTGAACCGGAAGAAGGTCGACAGGTTGATCCGGATCGCGCCGCGGTAGAGCAGCCATCCGATGGCGGCCGACGTCGCCAGCCCCAGGGCCAGTCCGGCGAT
The DNA here is from genome assembly GCA_963753075.1 of uncultured Actinomycetes bacterium. Classification (GTDB taxonomy): domain Bacteria; phylum Actinomycetota; class Actinomycetes; order S36-B12; family CAIYMF01; genus Prado023. The sequence goes on along the minus strand of CAVWAR010000017.1, from coordinate 1,131,758 downwards.
CGCTCGGAACCCACCCTCGGTGCTGTTGGTCAGTGAGAAGAAGAACACCGCGGTCTCGAGCCCCTCGCGAGCCACCGAGACGAACGCCATCGTCGCGACCGCACCCACACCCATCGCGAAGGCCTGGTCGAGTGTGCCCCGCAGGTCGTTGGCGATGGTCCGGCCGGCTGACTTCATCCAGAAGACCATCCACGTCACCATGGCCACCGCCACGAAGGACATGACTCCGGCGAAGAGCTTCTCCGCGGTGTCGGACAGCACCGAGCTGGTCAGGTTGAGGATCAGCGCGACGCCGACGCTCATGGCCACGGCGATGGCGACTCCGGTCCACACCCACGGGAGCGCGGATCGGCGGTCGGTCCGCACCAGGTAGGCCACGAGGATGCTGATGATCAGCGCGGCCTCCAAGCCCTCTCGCAGACCGATCAAGTAGGTGGCAAGCACGTTGTGCGCTCCTTGGGTAGAGGGATTCCGAAGTGGTATGGGTCGGACGTATGTCCCGATTGGGGGTCAGGCAAGGGAACCCTAACTAAGCCACACCTAATGTTGTCAAATCCGACGCCTGGAGCTGCGTGGGGCGCGGTCCGCACCGGGCCGTGCCACGATGTGCCGAGGCTTCCCGGCAGATGGAGGATCGACGTGACTGACCGGCCCATTGCGCTGGTGACGGGGGCATCCCGTGGGATCGGCCGAGCCATCGCCGAGGACCTGATCGGCCGTGGCTGGATGGTCGCCGCCCTCGCTCGCGACGTTGACGAGCTGGCCGCACTGGCTGCGACCTCGCCCGAGAGCGTCCTGCCGTTGGTCGCCGACGTGACCGACAGCACGGCGATGGCCCAGGCGATGGCGGCCCTGACCGCAATCTGGCGCACCCCTGACCTCGTCGTGGCCAATGCGGGTGCACTGACGGCGGTCGGCCCCACGTGGGAGGCCGACCCCGATCAGTGGTGGCACGACATGGAGGTCAATGTTCGCGGGGTGTTCACGACCCTTCGTGACGTCGTGCCGAGCATGGTCCAGCGCGGCAGCGGCAGGGTGATCATCATGTCCTCGGGGATGGGTCGGTTCCCCTCGCCGTGGACCTCGGCCTACGGCGCGAGCAAGGCGGCCGCCACGCACCTCGCCTCCTCTGTGGCCGCCGAGCTGGCCGGCACCGGGGTCTGCGCGTTTGCGATCAGCCCCGGGATGGTCCGCACCGAGATGACGCAGTGGCCGGACGCGCTCCTGGCGCACAGGCCGGAGCTCGCGACACTCCCGGATTCGGCCTTCCTGCCCGTGTCTGAGGCCACTCGACTCGTCGCCGAGCTGGCGGGCGGTCGGTTCGACGCGCTCAGCGGCAGGTTCATCCACGTCCGCGACGATCGGGAGGCGTTGCTCGCCGCGGCAGGGTCCACCAGCTGATCCGCGGCCTCTCGCTGCTATCCGTATATGCGTATACTCGGGGAATGTCTCACACCGTCTCCATCGCCGGGGCCTCGGGATACGCCGGCGGCGAGTTGCTGCGCCTGGTCGCCGAGCACCCCGAGCTGCGGCTCGGTCCGCTGGCGGCGGGCAACCGTGCCGGGCACCTCGTGACCGACACGCACCCCCAGCTCGCGTCCTTGTCCGGGCTGCGGTTCGTCCCCACCGATGCCGACGCGCTCATGGGTGCCGACCTGCTCCTGATGGCGCTGCCGCACGGTGAATCCGCCGCCATCGTCGCCGGGCTCGCCGACGGCCTCCCCGTTGTGGATCTGGGCGCGGACTACCGCCTCTCCGATGGGGGTGCCTGGGACCGCTACTACGGCAGCACCCCGCATGCCGGCGCGTGGCCGTACGGCCTGCCGGAGCTGCCGGGCCAGCGCTCAGCACTGGCCGACGCCACCCGCGTCGCGAACCCCGGTTGCTACGCCACGGCCGTCGCTGTGTCGCTGGCGCCCCTGTTGGCCGCAGGCCTGGTGGAGCCCGATGACGTTGTGGTGGTGGCAGCATCGGGCACGTCCGGGGCAGGGCGGAAGGCGAGCGAGTCGCTGCAGGCCAGCGAGGTCATGGGCTCGATGAGCCCCTACAAGGTGGGCGGGGCCCACCAGCACACCCCGGAGATGGAGCAGGCGCTGTCTGCGGCCGGAGGCGAGCAGGTCACGATGCTGTTCAGCCCGACGCTGGCCCCCATGCCACGTGGGATCCTCGCAACGTGCACCGCTCGCACGGTTGCTGGAGTGGACGAGGCCACGGCCCGCGATGCGCTGCACGCCGCGTACGACGCGGAGCCCTTCGTCCACGTCCTCCCAGCCGGCCGGATGCCGCGGACCGCGGACACCCTCGGCTCGAACAGCATCCACCTGCAGGTGGCAGTCGACCCGCACTCCGGGCGGACCACGGTCATCGCGGCCGAGGACAACCTGGTCAAGGGTGCCGCCGGCCAGGCCCTGCAGAACGCCAACCGGATCCTGGGGCTCCCCGAGGAGTTCGGACTTCCCGTGAACGGAGTTGCACCATGAGCACCGACCCATCAGTCACGCGCGGGCTGCACAGCCGCGGCGTGACGGCCGCTGCCGGCTTCCGCGCAGCGGGCGTCGCTGCCGGGATCAAGTCCTCGGGCAGCCTCGACGTCGCCCTTGTGGTCAACGACGGGCCACGGCACGACGCCGCCGCGGTCTTCACGTCCAACCGGATCAAGGCCGCTCCCGTGCTCTGGACCGCCCAATGCACCCTCGATGGTCGGTTCCAGGCGGTCATCCTCAACTCGGGCGGGGCGAACGCCTGCACCGGACCAGCCGGGTTCGCCGACACCCACCGGACGGCCGAGCACGTCGCAGGGCTGCTCGGGGTGGCCCCGATCGAGGTCGCGGTCTGCTCGACGGGCCTGATCGGGGAGCGCCTCCCGATGCCGGCACTGCTGGCGGGCGCCGATGCTGCGTGCCACTCGCTTTCCGCCGAGGGGGGCAACGCCGCGGCCGAGGCGATCATGACCACCGACTCCGTGCCGAAGCTGGCCGCGGTGCCCCACCGCGAGGGCTGGACCGTGGGTGGCATGGCCAAGGGCGCGGGCATGCTCGCCCCCGGGTTGGCCACGATGCTCGTGGTACTGACCACCGATGCCGTTGCCGACGCGGCCACCCTGGATGTGGTCCTCCGCACGTCCACCCGTGTCACGTTCGACCGGATCGACTCCGACGGGGCCATGTCCACCAACGACACGGTCCTCCTGCTCTCCTCTGGGGCCAGTGGCATCCGTCCGGCCCCCGACGAGCTCGCCGCCGCGGTCACTGCAGTCTGCGCGGATCTCGCCCGTCAGCTGATCGGTGACGCCGAGGGCGCCTCGAAGGACATCCGCATCGACGTGGTGAATGCGGACAACGAGGACGATGCCGTCACCGCTGCCCGGGCCGTGTCCCGCAGCAACCTGCTCAAGTGTGCGATCCACGGCGAGGACCCGAACTGGGGCCGGATCATCTCGGCAGTCGGCACCACTGACGCCGTGTTCGAGCCCGACGCGATCGACGTGGCCATCAACGGTATAGCGATCTGCCGCGACGGTGCGGCGTACGGCGACCGCAATGACGTCGACATGTCGGGCCGCGAGGTCACGATCAGCATCGACCTGCGCGCCGGTGACGCGGCTGCCACGTTGTGGACCAATGACCTGACCGCCATGTACGTCCACGAGAACTCCGCGTACTCCACCTGATCGGTGCCCCTGATCGTCCCAGTCCGATGAAGGTCCCCCAATGCACGCCAGTCTGATGAACGCCCCCGGAGAGGTGTCCCAATGAGCAGGTCCCGGCCCGTCCCGACCGGTGAGGCCCTGGCCAAGGCCGAGGTCCTGGCCGAGGCCCTGCCCTGGCTCGAGCAGTTCCGTGGAGCCACCGTGGTGATCAAGTACGGCGGCAACGCGATGACCTCGCATGAGCTGCAGCAGGCGTTCGCCGGGGACGTCGTGTTCCTCCGGCTGGCTGGGCTGCGACCGGTCGTGGTGCATGGCGGCGGCCCGCAGATCAACGCGATGCTGAGCCGGCTCGGCGTGGACAGCGAGTTCCGAAGCGGGCTGCGGGTGACCACCCCGGAGGTCATGGAGGTCGTCCGGATGGTGCTCACCGGGCAGGTGCAGCGCGATCTCGTCGGGCTGGTCAATGCCCACAGCCCGCTCGCGGTCGGCATCTCCGGCGAGGACGCCGCGCTGTTCGCCGCGGAGCAGCGCACCGTCGGTTCCGATGGGGAGCCGATCGACCTGGGGCTGGTCGGCGACGTCACGGGGGTCCGACCCGAGTTCGTGACGAGCCTGCTCGACGATGGGTTCATCCCCGTCATCTCGACCATCGGAGTCGCTGCCGACGGCCAGGTGCTCAACGTGAACGCCGACACCGCAGCATCCGCACTGGCCGTCGCCCTCGGCGCCGACAAGCTCATCGTGCTCACCGATGTGGAGGGCCTCTTCGCGGATTGGCCGGACCGCACGAGCTTGATCGCCGACATCCGCGCCGGTGAGCTCGAGGAGCTGCTGCCCGATCTGGACTCGGGGATGGCCCCGAAGATGGAGGCCTGCCTGCGTGCGGTCGAGGGGGGAGTGGAACGTGCGCACGTGATTGATGGGCGGGTGGCCCATAGCCTCCTGCTGGAGATCTTCACCACCGAGGGGATCGGCACCATGGTCCTGGCCGACGTGGACCCCGCCGCGGGCGGTGCGTCGTGACCAGCGCGCCCAAGCCGCTGGTGGCCCAGTGGCGCGACACGATGCAGGACAACTACGGCACACCGCCGATCGCACTGATGCACGGCACCGGATCGTGGGTGACCGACGACTCCGACCGCCGCTATCTGGACCTCGTCGGGGGCATCGCCGTGAACGCCCTCGGCCACGCGCACCCGGCAATCGTGGCCGCTGTCTCGGATCAGGTGGCCCGCCTCGGGCACACGTCGAACCTGGCGATCAACATCCCCGCGCTGCGCCTGTCCGAGCGCTTGGCCGCCATGGCCGAGCCACCGGGCGGCAGTGCGCGCGTGTTCCTGTGCAACTCCGGGGCCGAGGCCAACGAGGCTGCCTTCAAGCTGGCGCGGTTGACCGGGCGCACGCGGATGGTTGCGGCGACCGGTGGGTTCCACGGCCGCACCATGGGAGCGCTGGCGCTGACCGGGCAGCCGGCCAAGGCCGACCCGTTCCGTCCGCTGCCCGGCGAGCTCGACTTCGTCCCGTTCGGGGACGTCGAGGAGCTGGAGGCAGCGGTCGACGAGCGCACCGCGGCGGTCATCCTCGAGCCGATCCAGGGGGAGGCCGGGGTGGTTGTGCCCCCGCCCGGGTACCTGGCTGCCGCGCGTCGGATCACCGAGGCAGTCGGCGCGCTGCTCATCCTCGATGAGGTCCAGACGGGAGTCGGACGGACCGGTCGCTGGCTGGCGCATCTGGACTCCGAGGCCGCCGGTGCGCACCCGGACATCATCACCCTGGCCAAGGGCCTCGGCGGCGGTCTGCCCATCGGGGCGATGATCCGACTCGGCGACGACGCCCCAGTGTTCACGCCTGGCTCGCACGGGTCCACGTTCGGCGGGAACCCGATCAGCGCGGCCGCGGCCTTGGCCGTGCTGGACACGATCAAGTCCGAGCACCTGCTCGACAACGTCGCCCAGCGGGGCGAGCAGTTCCGCGCGGGGCTGACCGGTGTTGCTGGCGTGCGGGCGGTGCGTGGAGCCGGGCTGCTGCTGGGAGTGGTTCTGGACGCCCCTGTCGCCAAGGACGTCGAGCTCGCAGCACGCGAGGCCGGGGTCCTGGTCAACGCGCCAGCCCCCGATGTCATCCGGCTCGCTCCTGCGCTGAACATAACCGCCGACGAGGTCGCCCACGGGGTCGGCGTGATTGCCCTGGCGATCGAGGCGGTCAGCATCCGGTCCTCCGGCGGGGAGTCCGCAACCGGCGCCCATGCACACGCCCACGTGGGCCCGCACGGCCCCGGGCAGGGCGCCGCCGGCCACGCCCCACCGGAGGCGCCGAGATGACCATCCCGAACACCAAGGCGGCTCGACATCGGCGCATCGTCGAGGTGCTCGACAGGGTCCCCGTCACGTCGCAGGCCGCGCTCGCGGACCTCCTCGCCGCCGACGGATTCGCCGTCACCCAGGCCACCCTCTCCCGCGACCTCGACGAGCTTGGTGCGGTCAAGGTCGCCAGCGCCGCCGGCGAACACGTCTACGCAGTGCCTGCCGAGGGTGGCGACCCGCGTCCGCACGCACCCGACACCGACACCATGGCCCGGCTGGCGAAGGTTGCCCAGGACGTACTGGTCGCCGTGGACAGCTCCGCCAACATCGTCGTGCTGCGAACACCACCGGGTGGGGCCCAGTACCTCGCGTCTGCGATTGACCGCTCCGACTGGCCCGACGTGATCGGAACCGTCGCAGGCGACGACACGGTCATCCTGATCACGCGCGAGCCCAGCGGGGGAGCGGACGTGGCCGGCGCCATCCTCGGTCTCATCGGCCCACGGCGCTGATCCCTCGCCCTCGCCCCCGCGACCTCTCGCCCGTGGTAGTCGATGCGCCGCATCTGATGGGCCGAATCGACCACCACGACGGGCGGGGCAGTTGGATCCGTGGCCGGTTGGGCAGCGACATGTGTATATGCGTATACTTCATCCCAGTAGCGCAGGCGCGCCTCCGCGTGCCACGAAGCTCGCGCACACAACGATGGAGACACAAATGACTGACCGCGTCGTACTGGCCTACTCCGGTGGGCTGGACACCTCCGTGGCGATCGGATGGATCGCCGAGCAGACCGGTGCCGAGGTGATCGCATGCGCGGTCGACGTCGGGCAGGACGGCGAGGACCTCGAGGTCATCCGCGAGCGCGCGATGGCCTGTGGGGCGGTTGAGTCCGAGGTGGCCGACGCACGTGCCGAGTTCGCCGACGACTACTGCCTACCGGCGCTGAAGGCCGACGCGCTGTACATGGACCGGTACCCGCTGGTCTCCGCGCTCTCCCGGCCCACGATCGTCAAGCACCTGGTCGCGACGGCGCGCAAGCACGGGGCCACCGTGGTGAGCCACGGCTCGACCGGGAAGGGCAACGATCAGGTCCGCTTCGAGGTGGGGATCACCAACCTCGCCCCGGACCTCACCTGCATCGCCCCCGTCCGCGACCTCGCCCTCACCCGGGACAAGGCCATCGAGTACGCCGAGGCCCACAACCTTCCGATCGACGTGACGAAGAAGTCGCCGTACTCGATCGACCAGAACGTGTGGGGCCGTGCGGTCGAGACCGGCTTCCTCGAGGACGTCTGGAACGGCCCGATCGAGGACATCTACTCCTACACCTCCGACCCCAACACGCCGCGCGAGCCGGACGAGGTCGTCATCACCTTCGCGTCCGGCGTGCCGGTCGCGATCGACGGCAAGTCGGTCACGATGCTGGAGGCCATCGAGCAGTTGAACACCCGGGCCGGGGCGCAGGGCGTGGGGCGTCTCGACATGGTCGAGGACCGGCTCGTGGGCATCAAGAGCCGCGAGGTCTACGAGGCACCCGGCGCGATGGCCCTGATCGCCGCGCACCAGGAGCTGGCTGCGGTGACCGTTGAGCGCGATCTGGCCCGCTTCGGCCGCGGCGTCTCGCAGCGCTGGACCGAGCTGGTCTACGACGGCCTCTGGTTCTCCCCGCTGCGCCGTGCGCTCAGCGGCTTCCTCGACGACCTGAACGAGTCTGTCACCGGAGACGTCCGAATGACGCTGCAGGGTGGCCGGGCCATCGTCACCGGCCGGAGGTCACCGGAGTCCCTCTACGATTTCGGCATGGCGACCTACGACACCGGTGACACGTTCGACCAGTCGCTGGCCAAGGGCTTCATCGAGCTGTGGGGGCTGCCCTCGAAGATGGCGGCGGCCCGTGACCTCCGCCTGGGCCGGAGCGTGGAGTGACCGACCCATCGTCCAGCCCACCCGCCGGCTCAACGGCCCCTGATGAGCCGGCAGCCTCGACGACCCGGCTGTGGGGTGGGCGATTCGCCGGCGGCCCCTCGCCGGAGATGGCCGCCCTGAGCCTGTCGATCCACTTCGACTGGCGGCTGGCCCCCTACGACCTGCTGCAGACGCGGGCTCATGCCGGCGTGCTGCGTCGCGCGGGCCTGTTGGATGACGCCGAGTACGACCAGGTGCTCGCCGCACTCGCGACGCTGGCAACGCGGGTCGCCGACGGATCCTTCCTGCCGACGCCCGACGACGAGGACGTGCACACCGCGATCGAACGTGGGTTGCTCGAGCTGCTGGGAACGGTCGGCGGCAAGCTGCGAGCGGGGCGGAGCCGCAACGACCAGGTGGCCACCGACTTCCGGCTCTACCTGCGCGACCAGGCGCGCGCAGTCGCTGCTGCGCTGGTGCTGCTCGTCGAGGCCATCGCCGACCAGTCGCTGGCCAACATCGAGACGATCGCGCCGGGCTTCACACACCTCCAGCATGCCCAGCCGGTGTCCTTCGGCCACGAGTTGGCCAAGCACGCACATGGCTTCGGCCGGGATCTCGACCGGTTGGCTGACTGGGACCGGCGCGCGGCGCTGTCCCCGCTCGGTGCCGGGGCGCTGGCCGGATCGGCGCTCGAGCTCGATCCACATGCGGTCGCGCTCGAGCTGGGCTTCACCGAGCCGATCGCCAACTCGATCGACGCCGTCAGCGACCGTGACTTCGTGGCGGAGTTCCTGTTCGTAGCGGCCATGGTCGGGGTGCACCTGTCCCGGCTGGGCGAGGAGATCTGCCTGTGGGCGTCCCGGGAGTTCGCCTGGGCGACCCTTGACGACGCCTGGTCGACGGGGTCGTCGATCATGCCGCAGAAGAAGAACCCGGACATCGCTGAACTGGCGCGCGGCAAGTCCGGCCGACTCATCGGCAACCTGACCGGGATGCTGGCCACCCTCAAGGGGCTGCCGTTCGCCTACAACCGCGATCTGCAGGAGGACAAGGAGCCGGCCTTCGACGCGGTCGACACCCTGCTGCTGGTCCTGCCTGCTATGGCGGGGAGCGTGGCGACCCTGCGCTTCGACACCGAGCGGATGGCTGCCAGCGCCCCTGAGGGCTTCGCCCTGGCCACGGAGGTGGCCGAGTGGCTGGTCGGCAACGGCATGCCCTTCCGTGAGGCGCACGAGATCTCCGGGGCGTGTGTGCGCGCCGCAGAGACCCGCGACGTCGAGCTCTGGGATCTCACCGACGAGGAGCTGGGCGCCATCTCGCCTGCCCTGCGACCGGAGGTCCGCGACCGGCTTACCGCCCAGGCCGCCGTGGAGGCGAGGTCCCGATTCGGCGGCACGGCCCCGGAGCGGGTGCGCGAGCAGCTGTCGGACCTGCGGTCCCGGACGTCGGGATGGGCACGGTGGGCCGCGGACAACCCCGTTCCCTTGGCCTGAGCCGACTGCGGACAAGGGGCAGGGCCTGCCCGATGGCGGTGCGGCCGACGCGGCCGAGCGTGTCAGCCCTCTGCTCTCAGGACGTAGACCTTGCGCAGGTCCTCGTGGACTGTCCACCGGCTGCGTGCCCCCGCTGGCAGGATGCCGACGTCACCCGGACCGACCTCCAGGACCGTTCCGTCGGCGAACTCGATGGTGGCGCGGCCGAACAGCACGATGAACACCTCATCGGCCTCCACGTCGGTGCTCACTCCCGCGGTGTGCGCCCAGACGCCGACGTCGAACCCGGCCGGTGCAGCGATCTCGGCCACGCCGACCTGTGGATTCCCCGAGACGACCTGAGCGGGATCGACGGGCTCCCACGCCAGGTCGACGGTGGCGGCAGGGATGACGGCAGGGATGGCGCTGTGCCCGGCGCCGGTGGTGGAGGCAGTCACGGGGCCATGCTTGCACCGGGCGCGTCACTGATGCGGGACAATGCCGCCCATGACCTCAGACCACGTGGGCCAGGAGCCCGCCACCTTCGACGGTGCCGCAGTGATCGATGAGTTGGCGTGGCGTGGGCTGATCGCCTCGTCCACCGACATCGACGCGCTGCGTGAGGAGTTGGCCGCCGGACCCATCACCCTGTACTGCGGCTTCGACCCGACCGCGCCGAGCCTGCATGTCGGGCACCTGGCGCAGACGCTGACGGCGCGTCGGTTCCAGCTCGCCGGGCACCTGCCGTTGGCCCTCGTGGGTGGCGCGACCGGGATGATCGGTGATCCCAAGCCCTCGTCGGAACGCGCACTGAACGAGGCGGATGTCGTCGCTGCGTGGTCCGACCGGATCCGCGAGCAACTCGAGCGCTTCTTCGACTTCGACGGCCCCTCGGCTGCACAGATGGTCAACAACCACGACTGGACCGCGCCGATGACCGTCATCGAGTTCCTCCGTGACATCGGCAAGCACTTCAGCGTCAACCGCATGCTCGACCGCGAGGCGGTCTCCCGTCGGCTGGCCGATCAGGGGATCTCCTACACCGAGTTCAGCTACGTGCTGCTGCAGTCGATGGATTACCTCGAGCTCTTCCGACGCTACGGATGCCGACTCCAGACCGGCGGCTCCGACCAGTTCGGCAACATCGTCGCCGGTGTCGATCTCGTGCGCCGGGTCGAGGGTGAGTCCGTGCATGGGCTGACCACCCCGTTGATGATGAAGGCCGACGGGACGAAGTTCGGCAAGACCGAGGGCGGGGCGGTGTGGCTGGATCCGCAGCTCACCAGTCCGTACGCCTTCTACCAGTTCTGGCTGAACACCGACGATCGCGATGTCTGCGGCTTCCTGCGCATGTTCTCCTTCCGCACCAGGGACGAGATCGAAGCGCTGGACGTCGAGGTCGCTGAGCGCCCGGCCGCCCGCGCCGCACAGCGAGCGCTGGCCCAGGAGCTGACCGAGATGGTCCACGGGGCCGAGGCGTTGGCTGCTGTCGAGGCTGCATCTCGTGCACTCTTCGGCTCGGGGGACCTGCACGAGGTCCCCGCCGGAGCACTCGATGCCGCCCTGCGCGAGACGGAGTTCGGCGAGGTCGAGCTGCCGGTCGGTGGATCCGTCAGCGGCATCGACCTGCTTGTCGCAGCCGGCTTGGCGCCTTCCAAGGGCGCTGGCCGACGGACGATCTCCGAGGGTGGCGCGTCGGTCAACAACGCGCGCATCGCCGATGACAACCAGAGCTACTCGCTGGCCGACACGCTGGGGGATGGCTGGCTTGTCGTGCGACGCGGGCGGCGCGCCGTCTCCGGGGTGCGACTCCTGCCGGTCCCGGAGGCTGTCGACGGGGGTCCGGAATCGTGAAAACGCCCACCACATGGGCGATCTCGTGCTCCGTGGGGCGAGATTTGACCGATCCGAGAGACCTGCCGTAGAGTTCGTGTCACCAACCGCGAGGGAGGAACGAACGGCCAGTAAGTCCCGGATGGGCAGGCCGGTCGGTCCCAAGCAGAGGGCCCTGGATCAGACAGCAAACGGTCCGCCGTGCGCTGTTCCCAGGGACAACAGAAGTACTGACTAGCCAGGTCGCGGCGCGGCCAAGCAGCGCAGGACCGGGATTTGACTCCGGCACCACGAACGGCTAAGTTAGTGGAGTTGCCCCCAAGCGAAAGCCAAGCTGACGCGAAGGTGCGCAATCGCTCCTTGAGAACTCAACAGCGTGCCGAAAGTCAATGCCAAATTATCAATACCCCGTCTGTGGTCGACGCCAGTCGAACACGACGGAAATTCCTTTGGTAATGACATCAAGCATAGACAGCTTGAAGTCTTGCCAGAGATCAAATGAGGTTAACAAGTTTCCAGGGCTTGCCCTGGTAGCAAACTTAACGGAGAGTTTGATCCTGGCTCAGGACGAACGCTGGCGGCGTGCTTTA
>CAVWAR010000017.1:555000-1117500 GCA_963753075.1 uncultured Actinomycetes bacterium | reverse complement strand
TGGTGTGTGGCGAGGTTAACCCGTGTGGGGAAGCCGTAGCGAAAGCGAGTCCGAATAGGGCGAATCAGTCGCACACTCTAGACCCGAAGCGGAGTGATCTATCCATGGGCAGGGTGAAGCGCCGGTAAGACGGCGTGGAGGCCCGAACCCACCTAGGTTGAAAACTGGGGGGATGACCTGTGGATAGGGGTGAAAGGCCAATCAAACTCCGTTATAGCTGGTTCTCCCCGAAATGCATTTAGGTGCAGCGTCGTGCGTTTCTTATCGGAGGTAGAGCACTGGATGATCTAGGGGGCCCACAAGCTTACCGAAATCAACCAAACTCCGAATGCCGATAAGTGAGAGCACGGCAGTGAGACTGCGGGGGATAAGCTCCGTAGTCGAGAGGGAAACAGCCCAGATCACCAACTAAGGCCCCCAAGCGTATGCTAAGTGGGAAAGGATGTGGAGTCGCAGAGACAACCAGGAGGTTGGCTTAGAAGCAGCCACCCTTGAAAGAGTGCGTAATAGCTCACTGGTCAAGTGATTCCGCGCCGACAATGTAGCGGGGCTCAAGCATACCGCCGAAGTTGTGACATTCGTATAAGGCCGGCCTTCGGGTCCAGCTGTACGGATGGGTAGGGGAGCGTCGTGTGGCGAGCGAAGCGGCAGGGTGACCTAGCCGTGGACGCCACACGAGTGAGAATGCAGGCATGAGTAGCGAAAGACGGGTGAGAAACCCGTCCGCCGAATGACCAAGGGTTCCAGGGCCAGGCTAATCCGCCCTGGGTAAGTCGGGACCTAAGACGAGGCCGACAGGCGTAGTCGATGGACAACGGGTTGATATTCCCGTACCCGCGTTAACACGCCCATGCTGAACCCACCGATGCTAAGTGCCTGAAGCGGAGCGGTCTTCGGACTGCGATGTGGAGCGCGCGAACCAGAGTGGCAGTAGGCAAGCGATGGGGTGACACAGGAGGGCAGCTGATCCCGGGCGATGGTAGTCCCGGGCTAACCGTGTAGGGCGAGGTGTAGGCAAATCCGCACCTCATGAGCCTGAGACGGGACAGGGAGCCGATTAGGCGAAGTCAGTTATCCCATGCTGTCAAGAAAAGCCTCTAGCGAGTGTTAAAGCGGCCCGTACCCCAAACCAACACAGGTGGTCAGGTAGAGAATACTAAGGCGATCGAGAGAATCATGGTTAAGGAACTCGGCAAAATACCCCCGTAACTTAGGGAGAAGGGGGACCAAGGCTGGTGTAGGGATTGACTCCCGAAGCTGGCAGTGGTCGCAGAGACCAGGCGGAAGCGACTGTTTACTAAAAACACAGGTCCATGCAAAGTCGCAAGACGACGTATATGGACTGACGCCTGCCCGGTGCTGGAACGTTAAGGGGACCGGTTAGGCCTTCGGGTCGACGCTGAGAACTTAAGCGCCAGTAAACGGCGGTGGTAACTATAACCATCCTAAGGTAGCGAAATTCCTTGTCGGGTAAGTTCCGACCTGCACGAATGGCGTAACGACTTCCGCGCTGTCTCAACCATGAACTCGGCGAAATTGCACTACGAGTAAAGATGCTCGTTACGCGTGGCAGGACGGAAAGACCCCGGGACCTTTACTATAGCTTGGTATTGGTGTTCGATTCGGTTTGTGTAGGATAGGTGGGAGACTTTGAAGCTCAGACGCCAGTTTGGGTGGAGTCAACGTTGAAATACCACTCTGATCGTATTGGATGTCTAACCTCGATCCATGATCTGGATCAGGGACAGTGCCTGGTGGGTAGTTTAACTGGGGCGGTTGCCTCCAAAAATGTAACGGAGGCGCCCAAAGGTTCCCTCAGCCTGGTTGGCAATCAGGTGTCGAGTGTAAATGCACAAGGGAGCTTGACTGTGAGACCGACGGGTCGAGCAGGGACGAAAGTCGGGATTAGTGATCCGGCACCGGCATGTGGAAGCGGTGTCGCTCAACGGATAAAAGGTACCCCGGGGATAACAGGCTGATCTTGCCCAAGAGTCCATATCGACGGCATGGTTTGGCACCTCGATGTCGGCTCGTCGCATCCTGGGGCTGGAGTAGGTCCCAAGGGTTGGGCTGTTCGCCCATTAAAGCGGTACGCGAGCTGGGTTTAGAACGTCGTGAGACAGTTCGGTCCCTATCCGCCACGCGCGCAGGAGTCTTGAGGAGGGCTATCCCTAGTACGAGAGGACCGGGATGGACGAACCTCTGGTGTGCCAGTTGTTCTGCCAAGAGCACGGCTGGTTGGCTACGTTCGGAAGTGATAACCGCTGAAAGCATCTAAGCGGGAAGCACGCTCCAAGATAAGGACTCCCACAGGGTTAACCTGGTAAGGCCCCCAGTAGACTACTGGGTTGATAGGCCGGAGGTGGAAGCACGGTAACGTGTGCAGCTGACCGGTACTAATAGGCCGAGGACTTGTCCACTCACATTCATGTCATTTGTTTGCGTCCACTGTGCGGTTCCCGAGATACGGTCGGGGATCATATCTCAATAGAGTTTCGGCAGTCATAGCGAGAGGGAAACGCCCGGTCCCATTCCGAACCCGGAAGCTAAGCCTCTCAGCGCCGATGGTACTGCAAGGGGGACCTTGTGGGAGAGTAGGACGCTGCCGGACATTCTTTCAAAAAGGGCCGCCCCTCTGGGGTGGCCCTTTTTGCATTTTTAGTCATTTCCGGTGTGAGAGCCTTCGAGTCGGGCGGCTCGGCGGGCGAGGGAAGGCCCCCCGAAGGGTGGCCGCGCCGTTCACCTCGCGCCTCCACAGGCGGGGCCTGCGCAGAGTCGGGGGCCCCGGCTACACGACGGGCCCTTCTGGGCAGTTCGGGTGCGCTTGGCTGTGCGGAATTCAGAGTTCAATGCAGTGCGGTCAGACCTAGGTAGGCTGAGCCGGTCGAGAGGGTCAGAGATGGATGACAGCAACTCCAGTTCCGGGGGATCCAAGGGCAGGTCGGTCGGGTCGGGCACGTCTCGGACGCCCGAGAAGTCTGGCTCGTCGCGCGGCAGCGGCCGTCCAACTGGGTCGGGAGGGTCGTCGTCGAAGCCTTCGGGTTCGCGCGGGCACTCCTCCGGGTCCGGGAAGCCTGCTGGGCCTGGGAAGCCTGGCGGTTCCGGGAAGCCCGCAGGGTCCGGCCAGCCTGGCGAGGGGAAGCCCCAGTCGCGCTACCAGAGGTCGTCCTCGGGTTCGGGGTCGTCCTCAGGGCAGCGGGGTGGGTCAAGCCCGCGCTCGAGTTCTCGGCCGGCGGGGGACGGCGGCAGCGGCGGATCTCGGGGCCGAAGTGGTCGCCCGAGCTCGGATCGTGGGTCCGGCGGCCGGGATGCGCGCGGGACCGGTGACGCCCGGCTCAGGGACCGTGACCGGCCGGCGGACCCGCAGATCCCAGAAGGGGTGGCCACGACCGATCTTGATCGAGTGACCCTGAACACGCTGCGCACGCTGCCGGACGGCCTGGCAGAGATTGTGGCGCTGCACCTGGCCTCGGCCGCGATTCTGCTGCCCGAGGATCCGGCGCTGGCGCTGGCGCATGCCAAGGCGGCCTCGCGGCGTGCGGGCCGTGTTGCGATCGTTCGCGAGGCGGTCGGTGTCGCCGCGTACACGGCCGGCGACTTCGCCACGGCATTGACAGAGCTGAAGGCGGCAGCCCGGATCTCCGGGTCATCGGAGTACCTGCCGATGATCGCTGACTGCGAACGAGGCCTCGACCGCCCGGAGCGGGCCCTGGCGCTCGCGTCCTCGCCGGAGGCCAGCACGCTGGACCGTGCGGGGAAGGTCGAGATGCTCATCGTTGCGGCCGGTGCTCGCCGTGACCTCGGGCAGGCTGAGGCTGCGGTGCTCACCCTCCAGGTTCCGGCGCTGAAGGCCCGCGCGCAGGGTGAGTGGCTTGCCCGGTTGCGCTACGCCTACGCCGATGCCTTGGTCGAGGTGGGGAGGCGTGCCGAGGCCCGCACATGGTTCGTCCGGGCAGCTGACGTCGATCCGGAGGGGATGACGGACGCTGCCGAGCGGGTTGACGAGCTGGACGGGGTGACCTTCGAGGACTCCGAGATCCCTGACGAGCAAGGAGGCCTCGACCAGGCCGACACCGCGGCCGGGCCCCCCGCCGGTGATGGCGCTGGGGTAGCCGACGGACCGCAGGTGAGGGATCTCACCGAGGCTGCGGACACGCACGGGCCGATCGACGGGAGCCAGCCGGGCGACACGCGTGTCCGCTTCGAGGATGGGGATGGCCGTGCGGGTTCAGGTGGATCCGGCGATGCCGAGGCCAAGCCTGGAGGGGCCGGTGGGTGACGGGTTCTCAGCAGCCGCGCCAGCCCACGGCCTGGGGTCCTGCGCTCAGCCGCTCGCGGCAGCCCACGATGTGGCCCTGCTTGACCTCGACGGAGTTGTCTACGTCGGTCCCCGTGCGGTGCCGCACGCCGCGGAGTCCCTGGACTCGGCGCTGCGCGAGCACGGCCTCCGCTCCGTCTTCGTGACCAACAACGCCGCTCGACCCCCCACAGCTGTCGCCGAGCACCTGGTCGAGCTGGGGGTCCGGGCTGAGCCTGGCGATGTGGTGACCTCCGCCCAGGCCGGTGCCCGGATGCTCGCCGAGCGGCTTGCGCACGGTGCTCGAGTCCTGGCAATCGGTGGCCCCGGGGTTGCCAAGGCGCTCCTCGAGCGCGGTCTCACCCCGGTCGCCTCCGTCGATGATGGTGCCGCCGCCGTCATGCAGGGGTACGGCCCGGAGGTCGGTTGGCGGCAGTTGGCTGAGGGATCGCTGGCCATCGATCGGGGCCTGCCCTGGGTGGCCACGAATCTCGACCGGACCATCCCGACCCCACGTGGCCGGGTGCTCGGCAACGGCTCGATGGTGGCCGCCCTCAGGCACGCGACCGGGGTCACCCCGATGGTCGCCGGCAAGCCCGAGCCTCCGCTGATGGTCGAATCCGTGCAGCGCTCCGGGGCGCGCCGCCCGATCGTGGTGGGGGATCGACTGGACACCGACATCGAAGGTGCGGCCCGTTCACAGATCCCCTCGCTGCTCGTCTTCACCGGCGTCACCGATTGGCAGGATCTGCTCGAGGTCGAGCCGATGCACCGCCCGACGTTCCTGGGCCGCGACCTTCGGGCGCTGCTGGACGGCTCGCCGGTGGTCGAGGTGACCGTGCAACCCGACCACGTGATGGTCCGGTGCGGTGAGGCGAGCGTCCGGGTGCCGGTGGAGCGCCGCGACCCGGACCGCGACCCGGACCGCGACCCGGACCGCGACCCGGACCGCGACCCGGACCGCGACCCGGCGGCTGCCGCCACCGGCGACTTGCCGCCGGCAGGTGCAGGCGCGGGACCCACCTGGTGGATCCCCGCTGGCGTGCTCGACATCGGCCTGAGCAGTGACCATGCCGACCCCGACCTGGACCGCGACGCTGCCCAGCTCCCCGGCGCCGGCCCGGACCGCGACCTGGACCTGGTCCGGGCCGTCGTTGCGGCCTCGTGGGCGATCTCCGATGCCGGGTTCACGATCGTCGGTCCAGCAGTCGTGCATGCCGCGGCCGGGTGAGTCGGTGCCCGGGGGGTATCCTGCGAGCAGGGAAGGGGCCGCAGTGATCGACATCATCAGGGACTACACAGCAATCGGACTGGGCACCGCGCAGGCGACCACGGACAGGGTGGTGGGTGCGGGCCGAGATGGCATGTCACGCGTGTCGGGGTGGGGCCTGGCTGACGACGACGCTCCCGAAGCGTCTGGTGCGCAGCTCTTCGGGACGATCACACGGGTGCCCACTCTGATGGTGAACCGGGCCCACGGCGAACTGGGCAGGGCCGTGGAGCGGCTGGGCCTGGCGTCCAACGCGGAGGTGCGTGCCCTCCGGCAGCACGTCGCGGGGCTGGAGCGGCGCGTCGGTGACCTCCGTGGTGAGCGGTGAGCAACCCGACGCCGGCATCGATGGGTGAGCCCACGTCGGGTCCGGCGAGCGACGCGACGTCGGCACCCGCAAACGACACGAGGTCGTCCCCAGACCAGGACCCGACGCCAGCGTCGCTGGGCGGGCCCGCATCGACCCCGGTCAGCGACCCCACGCCAACCTCCATGGGTGCGCCCCCTGCGCCCGCTGCGCCCCCGCTGACTCCGGAGCAGACCGAGTCGGCCGGCCAGACCGAGGTTGCGGCCAGCAGCGCCGACCCCCGGGTCGATGACGCAGTCGCCCGGTTGACCGACGTGAACGCACTGCCGGTGGCCGAGCAGGTGGAGGTCTACGCCGACATCCATCGCCGGCTTGCCGCCGTCCTCTCGGATCCCGACAGCCAGGCATAGCGACGATGGCTCGACGCCGGCTCGACGCCGAGCTGGTCCGGCGCGGGCTGGCCCGCTCCAGGGAGCACGCCCAGCAGCTGGTGGCCGCCGGTCGAGTCCGCGTCTCCGGTGGCACGGCCACCAAGGTGTCGACCCAGGTGGACATGGCCGCACCCGTGGTTGTCGTCGAGGCCGCGACCGGGCCCGACTACGTGTCGCGTGGGGCGCACAAGCTGGTCGGCGCGCTGCGGCGGTTCGATCCGGAGGGGCAGATGGTCGCGGGCAGGTGGGCACTGGACGCAGGGGCCTCCACCGGAGGGTTCACCGATGTGCTGCTGCGCCAGGGTGCGGCGCACGTCGTCGCCGTCGACGTCGGGTACGGGCAGTTGGCGTGGTCGCTGCGCAGCGATGACCGCGTCACGGTCATGGACCGGACCAACGTTCGCGCCCTGTCCGTGGCGGACCTGCCGCGTCGGCCCGAGGTCCTGGTCGCAGACCTGTCCTTCATCTCCCTTCGGCTGGTGCTCGGGGTCTTCGCCCAGGTGGTGGCTGAGGCGGCCGACCTCCTGGTGATGGTCAAGCCCCAGTTCGAGGTCGGACGGGAGGCGCTGGGCAGTGGCGGAGTGGTTCGGGAGCCGGCGCTGCGCGAGTCGGCCGTCCTCGGTGTCGCCGGGGCCGCGTGGGAGGTCGGGCTCGGAACTGTCGATGCGGTGGCCAGCCCGCTGCCGGGGCCCAGCGGCAATGTCGAGTACTTTCTTCATCTGCGGGCCGATGCAGGGCCGGTCGATCCGCAGATCGTGCGTCGCGCCATCGAGGAGGGCCCGCAGTGACTGCAGACGGCCAGGAGCAGGAGGAGGGTGCGGCGATGACCGATCGACGGATCCTGCTGGTCACCAACACGCGCCGGCAGGAGGCGGTGACCGTTGCCCGGGCGACTGCCCAGGCACTGCTGGAGCAGGGCATGGGAGTCGTGGCGACGCGGGACGAGTGGGAGGTCCTCGACGCCCCCGGCGTGCTCCCGGTGGAGATGACCCCGGACGGCGCTGCGGCCTTCGGCTGCGAACTCACGGTGGTGCTGGGTGGTGACGGCACCGTGCTGCGTGGAGCCGAGCGGGCGCGTGGCACGGGCGTGCCGCTGCTCGGTGTGAACCTGGGGCACGTCGGCTTCCTCGCCGAGCTCGAGCGTGAGGACCTCCAGGAGGTGGTCCAGGCAGTGGTGCACCGTGACTATCGGGTCGAGCAGCGGATGACTGTCGAGGCCAGGATCTTCGACGCAGACGTGGAGGTCGCCCACACGTGGGCGCTGAACGAGGTGTCGATCGAGAAGGCCCCGGAGGACCGGATGCTCGACCTCATGGTCGAGGTCGATGGCCGGCCGCTGTCGCGCTGGCTGTGTGACGGGGTCGTGTGTGCGACCCCGACCGGATCCACGGCCTACTCGTTCTCGGCGGGCGGTCCGGTCGTGTGGCCAGAGGTCGAGGCGTTGCTGCTCGTGCCGCTGAGCGCCCATGCGCTGTTCGCCCGCGCGCTGGTCACTGCGCCGACCACCAGGATGGTCATCGAGAGTGTGGCACCGGAGAAGCAGGGGGTCCTGTGGGCCGATGGGCGCAGGGCGTTCACGCTGCCGCACAACGCCCGCATCGAGGTCAACCGCCACCCTGAGCCGGTCTCGTTCGCGCGCCTTCGTGATGCCCCGTTCACTGACCGGTTGGTGGCCAAGTTCGCGCTCCCGATCGACGGATGGCGGGCCGCGGCGGGGGACCGCGGGTGATCCACGAGCTGCGGATCTCCGGGCTGGGTGTCATTGCCGAGGCCACCTGCCGGTTCGCACCTGGGTTCACTGCGGTCACCGGCGAGACCGGAGCCGGCAAGACGATGGTCGTCAGTGGACTCGGGCTGCTTGCCGGCGGCAAGGCCGACCCGGGGCTGGTGCGCGTGGGAGTCGATCAGGCCGTTGTCGAAGGCCTGCTCGACGCACCGGGCGCGGCGGCCGCGGAGGTCGTGACCGAGGCCGGGGGCGTCATCGATCACGATGGGCTCACCGCCGCGCGGATCATTGCCGCCCGCGGTCGCAGCGTGCTCGGCGGGCGGGGCGTGCCCACCGCGCTGCTCTCAGAGGTGATGAGCCAGATGCTCGTGATCCACGGCCAGCACGACCAGACCCGGATCGGCGGTCGTTCACTGGCTCTGCTCGACGCCTTCGCCGGGGAGGACACGCAGGCGCTGGTCGCGGAGGTGGCCCACGCGCACGGTCAGCTGCGGGGTCTCGAGCGTGAGCTGGATGAGCTGCGGACCACAGAGCGCGAGCGTGCCCGCGAACTCGACCTCCTGGAGTTCTCGTTGGCGGAGATCGCCATGATCGACCCGCAGCCCGATGAGGACATCACCCTGGCTGTGGAGTCCGAGCGACTGGCGAACGCCGACAGCCTGGTGGGGGCCGCGCACACCGCACGGGAGGCGCTCACGTCCGAGGCTGACCTCGACGGGTCCGCCGACGCGATGGGCCTGCTGTCCCAGGCGCGCAGGGCGCTGGAATCCGCGGCCGAGCATGACCAGGCGCTCGCGGAACCGGCCGCGGCGATCCGATCAGCAATGGCCCAACTGGGCGACGTCGCCGCGGACCTCTCCCAGTATGTGCAGGACATCGATGCCGATCCCCGCCGGTTGGCCGCCGTCCAGGACCGCCGCGCTGACCTTGCTCGGCTGACCCGCAAGTACGGGTCGAGTGTTGCCGAGGTGCGCCAGTGGTCTGCCACTGCCGCCACCCGGGTGGTCCAGCTGGCCGGCGCCGACGACCGGATCGAGTCCCTCGAGGCCGAGGTCGCCGACCTGCGGGATCGCGCTGGACAGCTCTGCGCCCGACTCCGGGCCCAGCGGCTGGCTGCCGCGGACCGATTCGCCGAGGAGATCGCCGCCGAGCTGGGGGCGCTGGCGATGCCGCGGGCACGGGTGGCCTTCACGGTCACGACAACCGCGGCCCCCGACGGGATCGTCCTGCCCGCTGCCCGACCCGCACAGCCGCCCGCACCGCCGCCGGCAGTGCCACCGGACCCGTCTGACGATCCGCCGGGCATCGCGCGGAACGCCGACTGGCCCACGGGTCCAGTGGCCTTCCGGGCCACGGGCGTCGATGACGTGGCGCTGATGCTGGCGGCCAACCCCGGTGCCCCGCTACGTCCGATCGCCCAGGCAGCCTCCGGAGGGGAGCTCTCTCGGGTGATGCTCGCCGTCCAGGTCGTGCTGGCCGGCGCGGACCCCGTGCCCACGATGGTGTTCGACGAGGTCGACGCGGGCGTGGGCGGCGCTGCCGCGATCGAGGTGGGTCGTCGGCTGCAGGGGCTGAGCGCCCGCACGCAGGTCATCGTCGTGACCCACCTGGCCCAGGTCGCGGCGTTCGCCGACCGACACCTGGTGGTGACGAAGGACTCCGAGGGCGCGGTGACGGAGTCGTCGGTCCGTGTCGTCGCCGGCGAGGACCGCACGCGCGAGCTGTCCCGAATGCTCGCCGGGTTGGCTGACTCCGAGGCTGCGGGGGCGCACGCTGACGAGCTGCTCGAACTCGCGCACCGCGCGTCGCGGGCCTGATCGGCCGGAGCGGCCCTCCGCGCGCGATAGTCTGGTGGCCCATGGGTGCGCCGCAGACGACGAAGCATGTGTTCGTGACCGGAGGCGTTGCCTCCTCCTTGGGCAAGGGCCTCACCGCCTCCTCTCTGGGTAGCCTGCTGAAGGCGCGTGGGCTGCGTGTGACGATGCAGAAGCTCGATCCCTACCTCAACGTCGACCCCGGGACGATGAACCCGTTCCAGCACGGCGAGGTGTTCGTCACCGACGACGGGGCCGAGACCGACCTCGACGTCGGGCACTACGAGCGGTTCCTCGACACCGACCTGCACGGGTCCGCGAACGTCACGACCGGGCAGGTGTACTCCACGGTCATCGCCAAGGAGCGGCGCGGGGAGTACCTCGGCGACACCGTGCAGGTGATTCCGCACATCACCAACGAGATCAAGCAACGCATCCTGGACATGGACGACTCCGACGTCGATGTGGTCATCACCGAGGTGGGGGGCACGGTCGGCGACATCGAGGGACTGCCATTCCTCGAGTCGGTGCGTCAGATCAGGCATGAGGTCGGTCGGGACAACACGTTCGTGGTGCACGTGTCGCTGCTGCCCTACATCGGGCCGTCCGGGGAGCTCAAGACCAAGCCGACCCAGCACTCCGTGGCTGCGCTGCGCTCGATCGGCATCCAGCCCGACGCGATCGTGCTGCGTGCCGATCGCGACGTACCCGAGGGCATCAAGCGCAAGGTCTCGCTGATGTGCGACGTCGACGATGAAGCGGTCGTGGCCGCCGTGGACGCACCCTCGATCTACGACATCCCCAAGGTGCTGCACACCGAGGGCCTGGACGCCTACGTGGTGCGTCGCCTCGGGCTGCCCTTCCGCGACGTCGACTGGACCAAGTGGGGCGAGCTGCTGCGTCGGGTGCACGCCCCCGCCCATGAGGTCACGGTCGCCCTGGTCGGCAAGTACGTCGACCTCCCGGATGCCTACCTCTCGGTGACCGAGGCCCTGCGGGCCGGTGGGTTCGCGAACGACTGCCGGGTCAACATCAGGTGGGTCGCCTCCGATGACTGCGCCACCTCGGAGGGCGCCGAGAAGGCTCTCGGTGGAGTGCACGGCGTCTGCGTGCCCGGCGGCTTCGGCGTGCGCGGCATCGACGGGAAGCTCGGGGCGCTGACCTGGGCGCGGGAGTCGGGCACCCCAACACTGGGGTTGTGCCTCGGCCTGCAGTGCATGGTCATCGAGGCGGCTCGCAGCCTGGACGGTCTCAAGGAGGCCAACTCCCTGGAGTTCGACCCCGAGACCCCTGACCCGGTAGTGGCGACGATGGCCGACCAGGTCGACGTGGTCAGCGGTGAGCGTGACATGGGTGGAACCATGCGCCTGGGCCTGTACCCGGCCACCCTGGCCGAGGGCAGTCTGGTGGCCGAGGCGTACGGCACCACACACGTCGACGAGCGGCACCGACACCGGTACGAGGTCAACAACGCCTACCGCCCGCAGCTCGCCAAGGCGGGTCTGGTCTTCTCCGGGGTCTCGCCGGACGGTCACCTCGTGGAGTTCGTCGAGCTGCCGCGGGAGGTGCACCCGTACTACGTGGGCACCCAGGCGCACCCGGAGTTCCGGTCGCGGCCGACCCGCGGGCACCCGTTGTTCGTCGGGCTGATCGCAGCCGCGCTGGCCCGGCGCATCACCTGATGACTGACGCCGAGCACGAGCTGCCGCTGGTCGACGAGGCCTGCACGCACCCCGTGCTGGCCGAGGAGCACCGCTTCGAAGGGGCCAAGTGGTCGGTATGGTCCGAGACGGTGGACATCGGCGGCGATGTCGTGGTCCGCGACGTCCTGCGCCACCCGGGCGCCGTGGCCGTGGCGGCGCTCGATGACGAGGGTCGGCTGTTGCTGATCCGCCAGTACCGCCACCCGGTCGGCGCGTACATGTGGGAGATCCCGGCCGGACTGCTGGACCACCTCGATGAGGACCCGCTCGACTGCGCCCGCCGCGAACTGGTCGAGGAGGCCGGCGTGACGGCCCGGAACTGGAGCAGGCTGCTGCACCTGGCACTGAGCCCCGGCGGGACCAGCGAGCGGATCACCGTGTACCTCGCGACCGGCTTGACCGTGGACCCTGCGTCCCGCCCGCACACGGGTGAGGCCGAGGAGCGCGAACTGCCCCAGAGCTGGGTTCCGATTTCCGAAGCGGTCGAGCGCTGCCTCGACGAATCCATCACCAATGCGACGGCAGTCGCTGCGATATTGGCACTTGCAGCCCTGTGAAGGTGAGGATTGCGTCGTTCCGCCTCTAGGGTGGCGCTGATTGTCATGGGCGGGCCGCTGCGGCATGCTCGCATCCGGTTGTCACGAGAGGACGGCACAGATGAAGGTCGGCATCCCCAGCGAGGTCAAGAACAACGAGTTCCGGGTCGCGATCACTCCGGCCGGTGCCAATGAGCTTCGCCTGAACGGCCACGAGGTCTACGTGGAGCGGGTGGCAGGTCTCGGCTCATCGATCACCGACGCGGAGTACGAGGAGGCCGGTGCCACGATCCTCGAGACCGCCGACGAGGTGTGGGCCACCGGCGAGCTGATCCTCAAGGTCAAGGAGCCGATCGCCGAGGAGTACCACCGGATGCGCCGCGGGCAGACGCTGTTCACCTACCTGCACCTGGCTGCCTCGCGGGCGTGCACTGACGCGCTGGTCGACTCGGGGATCACTGCCATCGCCTATGAGACCGTCGAGCTCCCGGACCGCTCGCTGCCGCTGCTGGCCCCCATGTCCGAGGTGGCCGGTCGGCTGGCGCCGCAGGTCGGCTCGCATGCGCTGATGCGTGCCTACGGAGGCCGCGGCACGCTGATGGGTGGCGCCCCGGGGGTGTACGCGGCCAAGGTCGTGGTGCTGGGAGCCGGCGTCGCCGGGCAGAACGCCGCCACGATCGCCCTGGGCATGCAGGCCGAGGTGCTCCTGCTCGACCTGAACATCTCCCGTCTGCGCCAGATGGACGCGATCTACCAGGGCCACATGCAGACGATCGCCTCGAACGCCTACGAGGTCGAGCGCGCGGTGCTCGATGCCGACCTCGTCATCGGTGCCGTCCTCGTGCCCGGCGCGAAGGCGCCGAAGCTGATCAGCAACGAGCTGGTGTCGCGGATGAAGCCCGGGTCGGTGCTGGTCGACATCGCCATCGACCAGGGGGGCTGCTTCGAGGACTCCCGGCCGACCACGCACGCCGATCCGACCTACAAGGTCCACGACTCGATCTTCTACTGCGTGGCGAACATGCCCGGTGCCGTGCCGCACACCTCGACCTACGCCCTGACCAACGTCACGCTCCCGTATGTCGTCGCTCTTGCGAACAAGGGCTGGCAGGCCGCCTGCCTCGACGACCATGCGCTGGCCCTGGGCGTGAACGTCCATGACGGTGGAGTCGTCTACGGTGCGGTCGCCGAGGAGTTCGGCCTGGCGCACCGGACCCTGGAGTCGGTCCTGTCCTAGTCCCCGAGCACCCCTCTCCGATCGGCGGCTGAATTGCCCACCACCTCGCTGGCGCGAACGGCCCAGGCCTACCGCGACCACCTCACGGTGGAGCGCGGTCTGGCGCCGAACTCCCTGTCTGCCTACGGTCGGGACCTGCGTCGGTACCTGGAGTTCTGTGCGGGGCGCGGGATCACCGCCGCTGACCAGGTGACGGAGGCTGACCTCGGGGACTTCCTGGCGTGGCTGCGGCAGGGCAGCGCGGAGCACCCACCGCTGGCCGCCGCCAGTGCGGCCCGGACCCTGGTCGCGGTGCGCGGGTTCCATCGATTCGCCGTCGAGGAGGGGGTCAGCGCCACCGACCCCGGCCGTGAGGTCAAGCCGCCGTCGGCGGCCAAGCGGCTGCCCAAGGCGCTGACCGTCGAGGAGGTCGAGGCGATCCTGACCAGCACCGGGGGAGTGGCAGCAGAGCCCCTCGGCCTGCGCGACCGGGCGCTGCTGGAGTTCCTGTACGGGACCGGGGCCCGGATCAGCGAGGCGATCGGCCTGGACGCCGACGACCTCGATGTGGACGACGCCGTGGCCCTCCTGCACGGCAAGGGGGGCAAGCAGCGCCTGGTCCCGATCGGCAGCAAGGCCGGTGAGGCGCTGTCGGCCTACATGGTGCGCGCCCGGCCCGCACTGCTCGCCGGCGCACAGCCCGCGGTGTTCCTCAACGCCCGCGGCGGGCGGCTGTCGCGACAGAGCGCCTGGACGATCCTGCGGGTCGCGGCAGACCGTGCCGGGGTCCGGGCCGACGTGTCGCCGCACACGCTTCGGCACTCGTTCGCGACCCACCTTCTCGACGGTGGGGCAGACGTGCGGGTGGTCCAGGAGTTGCTGGGTCACGCCTCGGTGACGACCACTCAGGTCTACACGAAGGTGACCGTCGAGCACCTGCGCGAGGTCTATGCCCTGGCCCACCCCCGGGCACGCGACTGAGGCAGCCGGGTCAGCAGCCCGGCGGGGTCCACTAGGCTGGGCCCCGGCTCCCCGACCTCAGGAGGTGTGCATGGCGGCTTCACGCAAGGATCGCGACGGCCTCGGCCCGACCGGCAGGCCGCTGCCCGAGTTTGGCGTGCCCGGTCCGCGCGCCAGCACCGGGCCCGCGTCCGTCATCGCCCTGTGCAACCAGAAGGGCGGCGTCGGCAAGACCACCACGACGATCAACCTCGGGGCGGCGCTGGCTGAGTACGGTCGCCGGGTCCTGCTCGTGGACTTCGACCCGCAGGGTGCGCTCGGAGCCGGCGTCGGGATCCACCCGCACACCCTCGAGCACACCATCTATGACGTGATGATCACCGGCGAGGCCACCACGCAGGAGGTGATCCGCCCCACTGCTGTGCCCGGGATGGACCTGCTGCCGGCCAACATCGACCTGTCCGGCGCTGAGCTGCTGCTGGTCTCCGAGGTGGGCCGCGAGCAGTCGCTGATGCGCGCACTGCGGCCGGTCCGCAACGACTACGACGTGATCCTGATCGACTGCCAGCCGTCGCTGGGCCTGCTCACCGTGAACGCCCTGACCGCTGCCCAGTGGGTCATGATCCCGCTGGAGTGCGAGTACTTCTCCCTGCGCGGGGTCGCTCTGCTCCAGGACACGGTGCGCAAGATCCAGGAGCGGACCAACCCCGACCTCGAGCTGTTGGGCGTGCTGCCGACGATGTTCGACCGGACCCTGCACGCCCGCGAGGTGCTCGAGCGGGTCGTTGAGGCCTTCGGCGACCGGGTGTTCCACACCGTCATCAGCCGCACGGTGAAGTTCCCCGAGACGTCGGTCGCCGGCGTCCCGATCACGGTCTACGCACCCAGCAGCGCGCCTGCCCATGCCTATCGGCAGCTCGCGCGTGAGGTGCTGGCCCGCATCGATCCGGGCAGCATCACCGTGGCGGTGCCGGGATCCGACGATCCGATCGGCGACGACCCGGACACCGAGCAGCTGGCGCTCGGGTGACTCGGACGATGGCCCGATGATCCAGGACGCACAGGTCGTCGGGCCGCCCACCGAGGCATCCGACGTTGACCCCAGCGAGCCTCCAGCGGGGCCCGACGCCGCCCTTGACGTGGACGCCGGACCGGGGTCGGAATCCGGGGCCGGTTCGTTCGCTGTCCGGGTGGGTGGGTTCGAGGGGCCGTTCGACCTGTTGCTGAGCCTGATTGCCAGGCATCGCATCGAGGTCACCGAGTTGGCCCTGCACGTGGTCACAGACGACTTCATCGCGCATGTACGTGCCCAGGGACCCGAATGGGACCTCGACGAGGCCACCTCGTTCCTGGTGATCGCCGCGACCCTGCTTGACCTCAAGGCAGCCCGGCTGCTGCCAGACGGGTCTGTGGAGGACGAGGAGGACCTGGCCCTGCTGGAGGCCCGCGACCTCCTGTTCGCCCGACTCCTGCAGTACCGGGCCTTCAAGGAGGTGTCTGGCCTGCTCGACGGGATGATCGCCGATGCCGCCACCCGGCGCCCCCGTGATGTGGGGCTCGAGCCGTGGCTGGCCGAGATGCTCCCCGAGGTCCTGCTGGGGCTGGGGCCGGTGGAGTTCGGCGCGATCGCCGAGGCAGCCTTCGAGCCTCGCCCCCCGGATCCCGGGGTCTCGGTGGCGCACGTGCATGCCCCCGCTGTCAGCGTGCGTGAGCAGGCGGCCATCATCGTCGAGCGGCTGCGCCGACGAGGCGTCAGCTCGTTCCGTGCACTGACCGAGGATGCGCCGAGCACCCTCGTCGTGGTCGGCCGCTTCCTGGCCCTGCTGGAGCTCTACCGCGATGGTGTCGTGGCCTTCGAGCAGGCTGCGGCCCTGGGTGACCTGAGCGTGCGCTGGGTGGGCCCCGACGACGAGTCCGATGCAGCAGCGATCGCCGAGCGCGCGGTCACCGATGAGTTCAGAGGTGCCGCTGATCCTGCGGATGCCCGATCCGAGGAGGAGCAGTGACCCAGGTCGATGAGTCCGAGTTCGACATGGACGACCGCACGTCGAACGACGGCGTTGGCGACTACGTCACCGCCGGGCGAACCCCCGGAGAGCAGGCGGTGGACGACGCCCTGCTCGACGACGCCCTGGGCGCCCCGAGTCTCGAGGCTGCGTGCGAGGCCGTGCTGCTGCTGGCCGATCAGCCGATGGACGTCCTGGGCCTGGCGACCATCGTGCGCCGCCCGCCCGACCAGGTTGAGGCGGTCGTCCGCGGGCTGTCCGAACAGTACGAGTTGGACGGCCGTGGCTTCGACCTGCGCGAGGTGGCCGGCGGATGGCGCTTCTACACCCGTGCCGACTGTGCGGAGGTCGTCAGCAGGTACGTCGTGGACGGCCAGCAGGCACGTCTGACCCAGGCCGCGCTCGAGACCCTGGCGATCATCGCCTATCGGCAGCCGATCTCGCGCGGGCGCATCAGCGCCGTGCGCGGGGTCAACGTCGACGGAGTCGTCCGGACCCTGCTCACCCGCGGGCTCATCGAGGAGGCCGGGGTGGAGCACGGTGGGCATGCCACCCTGCTGCAGACCACCCCGCACTTCCTCGAGAGGCTTGGCATCGCGAGCATCTCCGAGCTGCCGCCGCTGGCTGATCACGTACCCACGTACGCCGAGATCGGCGACCTGGTGGACCTCCCATGAGCCCCCGCGATGATTCCGCCCAGGGGGTCCGGCTGCAGAAGGTGCTCGCTGCGGCAGGGCTCGGGAGCCGGCGGGCGTGCGAGGTGCTGATCGACCAGGGACGGGTCGAGGTCGACGGCCGGATCGTGATGGAGCAGGGCGTGCGGATCGACCCGCAGACAGCGGTGGTACGGGTGGACGGCCAGCGTGTGCCCACGGCCGCGGGGACCGTCGTCGTCGCGGTGAACAAGCCACGCGGGGTGCTGTCGACGATGTCCGACGACCGGGGCCGGCCGTGCTTGGGAGACCTGGTGGCCGATCGGACCGAGCGGCTGTTCCACGTCGGTCGCCTGGACGCCGACACCGAGGGGCTGATCCTGCTGACCAACGATGGTGAGCTGTCCAACCGGCTGGCCCATCCGTCCTACGGAGTGGCCAAGACCTACCTGGCCACCCTCGCCGGGGCGCTGCCGCGCGGGGTCGGCAAGGCCCTGACTGAAGGGGTCGAGCTGGAGGACGGCCCGGCGCGCGCCGACTCGTTCCGGGTCGTCCAGAGCCTCCCCGGGCAGGTGCTTGTGGAGATCGTGCTCCACGAGGGGCGCAACCACATCGTCCGGCGGATGTTCGAGGCCGTGGGACATCCGGTGCTGTCCCTCGTGCGCACCCGCATCGGTCCGATCGTGCTGGGCCAGCAGCGTCCGGGCACCGTACGAGTTGTGGGCGGCGCCGAGGCGCGGGCGCTGTACACCGAGGTTGGGTTGTAGCGCGAGAAGCCTGAGCTCCGCTGGTCGAGGTGGTTCGACGGCGGCTGAGTCGCATGCTGCCTTGGCGGTGGCGAGCGCTGAACCGGTTCGGTCGTACCGTGCGTCGTGTCCCGGTTTCAAGGTGGGGCAGCCGATATCGTGCCGGGTGTTGTCGTGCGCCTGGCGCGGAAGGAGGACGGCCCCGGTGGATGCGATCGATCTGGCCGTGCAGACGACGGCGCTGTCCAAGACCTACGAGGGCAGCAATGCTGTTGACTCCCTCGACCTTCAGGTGCCGCGCCATTCGGTGTACGGGTTCCTCGGTCCGAACGGCGCCGGCAAGACCACGACCATGAAGATGCTGCTCGGTCTGATCCGGCCCACGTCAGGGTCGGGGACCATCTTCGGCCTGGACATCGAGAAGGACAGCCCGTCGGTCCGGCGCCGAGTTGGGTACCTGCCTCAGGAACCCCGCTTCTACCCGCACATGACCGCGCGGGAGACACTGCGCTTCGCCGCGGGGTTCTTCTTCTCCGGGCCGGCTGACCGAATCGAGGCCCGGGTCGGCGACATGCTGGAGCTGGTCGGGATCCAGGACAAGGCCGACCGCCCGGTCAAGACCCTCTCAGGCGGCGAGACGCAGCGGCTGGGGATCGCCCAGGCCCAGATCCATGAACCCGACCTGTTGATCCTGGACGAGCCGGCTGCAGCTCTCGATCCCTTGGGCCGGCGTGATGTCCTGGCGATCCTCGAGCGCTTCAGGACCACGTCGACGGTCCTGTACTCAACGCACATCCTCGACGACGTCCAGCGGGTCAGCGACATGATCTGCATCCTCAAGGGCGGCCGGATCGTCGAGCAGGGGCCGATCCGCGACGTCTTGTCCTCGGGAAGCGCTTCGGTGTTCACGGTCGTGATCGAGGGTGACATCGGTCGGGCGAGGGCAGCCCTCCTCGACATGCCGTGGGTGGATGGGGTCGACGTCGACGGTGGCGCTGAGTCCGCCCGCCTGCGGATCACGGTCAATGACGTGGGAACCGCCGAGGCGAGGCTCCAGCGGGTGCTTCTGGAGGACGAGATGCTTGTCGTGAAGGAGTTCAGCAAGCCCTCAGCAAGCCTTGAGGACATCTTCGTGGACCTGGTCGAGGACGGACCGACCGATGCCTAGCGACAGCACCGCCGTACTTGATGCCCGCGACGACCACGGTTGGCGGGCCGGCCTGTCGACCCTGATGGGAGCCGGGTTCGCCTCATGGTGGCGGACAAAGGATTGGTGGACCCAGGCCCTGCTGTGGACGTTCATCCTCAACGGGTCGGTGGCCGTGGCGGTCTGGGGCGACGCGCCCGACGGGGTCGACGTGTTCGCCCTCTACGGGGTCATGACGATGTTCGCCGCCATCGCGGTGGCCATCATCATGCAGGAAGCAATCGTGGGGGAGAAGCAGAGTGGGACGGCGGCGTGGGTGCTGTCCAAGCCCGCGTCGCGGGAAGCGTTCATGTTCTCGAAGCTCGTGCCCAACGCCGTCGGCGTGATCGCAACCATGATCGTCATCCCCTCGGCGTTCCTGCTCCTGCAGGTCTCTCTGGCCGGGATCGACGTCTCGGTTCCGAGGTTCGCGCTGGGCGCGATGGTCGCTGCCCTGAACCTGATGTTCTTCCTGACCCTCACGCTGATGCTGGGCACGCTGTTCGATTCGGCCGGACCGGTGATCGCCATCCCGTTGGCATTCGCCTTCGGGCAGCAGCTCATCACCGGGATTCCGGGGCTGGGCTCGGTCCTGCCCTGGGCGCTGGTGGTGGGCAGCAGCGATTCGGATACCTCGGTGACGAGCTCGGTCATCACCGGCCAGCCGATCGAGGCACCGGGCGCCCTGGTGTTCACCAGCGTGGCATGTGTGGTGTTCATCGTGGTCGCGTTCTGGAAGTGGAACCGCACCGAACTCTGAGATGCTGGCGGACGATGCGCAGGGGCAACTGGGTCGGGGGCGCCTACCGGGCCAGTAGGCTGGTCCGCGAATGAGGTGGGGAGGTCACCATGCCGGTGCGGGCAGTGCGTGGAGCGACGTGCTTGGTTGCCGATGATGCCGACGAGATGCGGGCCGCGGTGGTCGAGCTCGTCCTGGCGATGCTCGAGCGCAACCGCTTGGGTACCGACGACCTGATCTCCGTGCTGTTCACCGCGACCCCTGACCTGGTGTGCGCGTTCCCCGCGGGTGCTGCTCGGGCACTGGACATCGGAGACGTCCCGCTGATCTGCGCCCAGGAGATCGACGTGGCCGGGGCGATGCCCCGCGTTGTCCGGGTGATGGCGCACGTCGAGTGCGACCTGCCGCGCGCGCAGGTGACCCACGTCTACCTGCGCGGTGCAGAGGCGCTGCGCACGGACCTGGCCCAGTGAGCGGGCTCCCCGAGCCGGTCCTGATCGTGGGCACCGGGCTCATCGGCACGTCACTCGCGCTCTCGTTGCGCCGGCAGGGCGTGGAGGTCTGGCTCACGGACCGGGACCCGGAGTCGGTCGCGATGGCTGAGTCCCTGGGCGCTGGACGTGCAGTCGCTGGGGCGGACCTCGGCGGATCGGCGACGCCGGGCCCCGGGCTGGTGGTTGTGGCCGTGCCACCGGCAGCCACGGCGGGCCTGGTGGCCGAGCACCTGCGCGCGCACCCGCAGGCTGTCGTCACGGATGTCGCGTCGGTCAAGGTCCCGATCCAGCGCGCGCTCGTCGCCGCCGGGGTGGACCTCTCCCGGTACGTCGGTGGCCATCCCATGGCCGGCCGGGAGGTCTCGGGTCCGGCCGGAGCCCGCGCCGACCTGATCGACGACCGGCCATGGGTGATCACCCCCCACGACGGCGGCGATGAGGCGGCAGTCCTCGCGGTCCAGGAGTTGGCCCTGGCCGCACGTGCCCTGCCGATCCTGATGCCCGCCGCCGAGCATGACCGCGCTGTCGCCGTGGTCTCGCACACCCCCCAGGTGCTGTCCTCGCTCCTCGCGGCCCAGCTGCTGGACTCCTCGGACACGGTCGTGTCGGTCGCCGGGCAGGGCTTGCGGGACATGACCCGGATTGCCCAGTCGGACCCGCGCCTGTGGGTCGAGATCCTGTCGGCCAACGCAACGCCCGTGGCCGCCGTCCTCGGGGCTGTACGCGCAGACCTGGACTCGCTCCTGCACGCGCTGGGCAGCATCGACCAGGGCGGGGAGGACGTCCTCACCGAGGCGCTGCGTCGCGGCAATGCCGGTCGCGACCGGGTGCCCGGCAAGCACGGGGCGCGCCGGTCCCCGATGGCCGTCGTCCCGGTCGCGGTTCCCGACCAGCCCGGCGAGCTCGGCCGGTTGTTCGCCGCGGTGGCCGAGGCCGGCTTCTCGGTGGAGGACGTGCGGATCGAGCATGTGCTGGGGCGCCCGACCGGCGTCGTGGAGATCACCGTCGGCCAGTCGGCGGCTGACCCCCTGGCTGATGCCCTGGTGGCCGACGGCTGGGACGTGCGGGCCTGACCGGTCCGGCCGCTAGGGTGTGTCGTCGTGAACTCCAGCCGCGCAGTTGTTGCCATCGATGGTCCCTCGGGCAGTGGCAAGTCCAGCACGAGCCGCGGGGTGGCCCAGGAGCTCGGGCTGGACTATCTCGACACGGGCGCCATGTATCGGGCGATGGCCTGGTACATGCTCGACAGGGGTGCGGACCTCGATGACCCGGTGGGCATCGCCGCCCTGGCCGGGGAGCCGCGCCTGAGTTCGGACACCGATCCGAGCGCTCCGGCGATCTCGGTCGACGGCCGAGACGTCAGCGGGCCGATCCGCGGGGCTGCAGTCACAGGTGCTGTGAGTGCCGTAGCAGCGGTCCCGAAGGTGCGCGAACGGTTGGTGGAGCTGCAGCGTGAGGTCGTGCGCGTGAGCCTGGCCAACGGGCGCGGGATCGTGGTCGAGGGCCGTGACATCGGCACCGTCGTGCTCCCGGACGCGACTGCCAAGATCTTCCTCACCGCGGACGCCGAGGCCCGGGCGGCCCGTCGGGCGCTGGAGGACGCAGGCCGGTCGGGGGCCGACGCTCCGGGGCACGGCGACATCGCGGCGACGGCGGCCTCTCTGGCCCAGCGTGACGCCATCGACTCCGGGCGGGCCGTCGCGCCGCTGCGTCGGGCCGATGGTGCCGTGCAGGTGGACGGTACGTTCCAGACGCTGGACGAGGTCATCGCCACGATCGTCGAGATCGTGAACGAGGCTGCTGCAGCCACCTGAGCACGGTCGGTCATGTCTGGGCGGCAGCTGCGCGGCTGGCGCTCAACTACCCTTGCGCTATGAGCGACACGCCGAGCACGGACCCATCTGCACCGGAATCCTCGGGATGGGTAGCTGCCGGCGACGTCGATGAGACGGCCCCGGACTCGTCCTTCGAGGGGGACGACACCGCCTGGGAGTTCGACGAGGAGGCCGAACGCGCCGCGCTTGCGGCCGCTGCGGCGGAGTTCGGCGTCGAGTTGGACGAGGACGACCTCGCTGAGGCCGGCGGCCATGCGCTGCCGGTCGTGGCCATCATCGGCCGGCCGAACGTCGGGAAGTCCACGCTGGTGAACCGGATCCTCGGCCGGCGCGAGGCGGTCGTCCAGGACGTGCCCGGGGTGACGCGGGACCGGGTGGCGTACGAGGCCGAGTGGTCCGGGCATCCGTTCGTGCTGATGGATACCGGCGGGTGGGATCCGGATGCACGCGGGCTCGCGGCCCAGATCTCGGACCAGGCTGAGAGGGCCGTGGCCATCGCCGACGTCGTGATCCTGGTCGTCGACACGATGGTCGGCGCCACGGATGCGGAGGAAGCGGTCATCAAGGTGCTCCGGCGCGCGGGCAAGCCCGTGGTGCTGGCGGCCAACAAGGTCGACGACGAGCGAGCCGAGGCTGATGCGGCAATGCTGTGGTCGCTCGGGCTGGGCGAGCCGTATGCCGTGTCCGCCCTCCACGGCCGAGGCAGTGGGGACCTGCTGGATGCGGTCCTCGAGGTGCTGCCTGCGGAGGGCAGCGGTCGAGCCGTCGAGGCTGGCCCGCGTCGCGTTGCCCTGATCGGCAAGCCGAACGTGGGCAAGTCGTCGCTGCTGAACAAGCTGGCCGGGCAGGAGCGGGCTGTCGTGTCCGATGTGGCGGGCACGACAGTTGATCCGGTGGACGAGATCGTCGTGATCCGCGACCGCGAGTGGCTCTTCGTCGATACGGCCGGGATCCGCCGCCGGGTCCGGGTCGCGAGCGGGCACGAGTACTACGCCTCGCTGCGCACCCACGCTGCGCTGGAGAAGGCAGAGGTGGCCGTCGTCCTCATCGACGGCGGGGAGCCGATGAGCGAGCAGGACCTGCGGATCACGTCGATGGTGGTTGAGGCGGGCCGCTCGCTGGTCCTGGCGATGAACAAGTGGGACACGGTCGACGAGGAGCGGCGGCGGTACCTGGAGCGCGAGATCGAGCGTGACCTGGCTCCGGTCGCGTGGGCGCCACGGGTCAACATCTCAGCGATGACCGGGCGTTCCGTGGACAAGCTCGTGCCGGCGATCGACGCGGCCCTCGCGGGCTGGGAGACGCGCGTGTCCACGGGGCGGCTCAACCAGTTCCTCAAGGAGCTCGTCGCCGCGCACCCGCACCCCCTTCGTGGGGGCAAGCAGCCGCGGATCCTCTTCGGCACCCAGGCGACCACGCGGCCGCCGACCTTCGTGCTGTTCACCACCGGCTTCCTCGAGGCCGGCTACCGGCGGTTCGTCGAGCGGCGGCTGCGCGAGGAGTTCGGCTTCGTCGGCACGCCCATCCGGATCAACCTGCGGATCCGGGAGAAGCGCGGCGCGAACCGGTAGTGCAGCAGGTCTGCCGCACGCCGCCGGCGATCCGGCTGGGTCGGGCGTTCGGGCGTTCAGACCCGCTTCGGGACCTTCCCGGTCATCGTCAGGAGCTTGCACATGAAGCGGTGCCCGCCGTCGGAGGTGGGGCCGAACATCAACGGGCAGCCACCGTCGATGACCGTGACCCCGTTCGCCCGGCCCAGCGCGGTCGCAGGGTCGGAGACGCTGCCGGAGCCGAAGGCGCGATGCATCCACACGTGTGTGATCCCCAGATCGATCGCCTCCTGCATGCTCGCTTCCGCCCGGTCAGGTCGGGTACCGATGACCACTGCCTCGACGCCGTCGGGGATCGAGCGGAGGTCGGGATAGGTCCTGTCCCCCTCCGCGGTAGGGGAGTTCGGGTTGACCGCGAACACCTCGTAGCCTCGGTCGCGCATGCGGGTGTAGACCGCGTTGCTGCCATGTCCGCTCGGGTTGGCAGATACCCCGGTCACAGCCACCCGTGTGAGCTCGAGGAACTCGGTGGCGGCGTCCTTCGTTTGCTTCATTCGTCATGCCCCCTGGGTCTCGGCGCCGGCCCTCGGCGCCTGTTCCACGGTAGGACGCCTCCGGAGCCGAGGGCATGGTCCATGGTCCCGACTTCGCGAGGCTCGGCGATTTCGGGTCCACCCGTCGGCTGGGATATCCTGTCCCAGCCCCGCGAGGGGTGTTCGGGCTGTAGCGCAGTTTGGTAGCGCACTTGACTGGGGGTCAAGGGGTCGTGGGTTCGAATCCCGCCAGCCCGACCAGTATCACCGCAGGTCAGAGTCCGGTTTCCCTGTGGGGAGGCCGGCCTCTCTGCATGTCCATCCAGACCGTCGTCCAAACCAGCCCGCGAGAAGTCTTCCAAGCGTCCGCAGGGGTTGAAACGCCTGCTGTCGGCGTGGAATGCTCGGCGGAGTCATCCGCGACCACTTGAACGGGGGAAGTGCTCATGCGCAATCACGCGACGGTGGGGAACGCCGGTGTCTTCGCGTTGGTCTTCGCTCTGGTATTTGGCGGGACCGTTCTAGTTGCACCACCGACCTACGCTGCAGCAAGGCCGACGATTACGGTTTCGCCGACTGAGGCGCTGGTTGGAGACACGATTGTCCTGTCCGGCAAGGCCCGGGCGAGGAAGGGGAAGCGTGTTTGGATCCAGATGAAGTCTGGCGGATCGTGGACCAAGATCGCCAAGACTCGTGTCCGAGCGGGAAAGAAGTACAAGAAGAAGGTCCGCTTCGCTGCTCCCGGTGAGAAGGTTCTTAGGGTCAAGGTCGTCGGCAAGCGCGCAACGCTGAAGCAGAAGGTTCGGATCTACAAGTGGCGAGACATCAGCAACGAGGACCGTACCGACTACAGCAGCGCTGGAGGCATTTTCTCGAGCTACGCCGGCAAGTTCGACGACGCAGGGCCGCAGTACACGAACGGCACGTACACTGCTCGCACGATCCAGGCCGAGGGCCGGACAGGATCAAGCACGCTTGGCGCGGCTGGCTGGTCGGACTACAGCCTGCAACGGAAGTGCGTCGAATTCAGAGCGGTCGTCGGGTTGGACGATGACTCCAAGTTCGGCACCTACGAGCTAGTCACCATCCTCGGCGATGGCGTGTCGAAGTATCAGCGGACCCTAACCAACGACCAGTCGGACGACGTCGTCATCGACGTCCGCGGTGTCCTGAGACTCCGGCTCTACCACGAACGGCAACCACCGACCCCTGGCAGCGGCTCGATGGCGGTGAACGTCGGCAACCCGCAGGCGAAGTGCTTGTACTGACGCCGGTAGCAGGGGGCCGGCCCTATCTGGCGCTTGACTTCCAGCCTGGACGCTGAATGCCCATCGCGGCCCGCTGGTACTCGGCCCTGCCGTGCTCGGAGCGTGAGCGCTCGACGGCCGGCGCGCACACATCCGGCAGCACCGCTCGCAGGGCCGCCTCGACGTCGACATCGGTGCCTTGCACCGCGCCGCGGTCACGCCCACACCCGCCGCGCACGCATCCTCCACGACACTCACCGAGTACTCGGCGATCGCCACCCGCACGCCGCCCGCGAGGGCCTCGAAAGTCAGCGGGGATCCGCCCAGCGCAACTGCCCGGAACCTGAAGACCCACTCGCCCGGCTCCTCAGGAACAACCTCAGCCTCCACCACGGACTGGTCGGCCAACTCCACGACCGAGGCATCCGCGGCGACCAGTCGCCACCGCGCGTCCGGGTGCATCCGAACCGGCCGGAGGCCGACGTAGAACTCCTCGTCCGGCTCGACCGTCGCCTGCCAGCCGCTGGCCCACTCGTTCAGGGACAGTTCGATCGACTTGAAGTCCTGACCCAGGCACCCCGCGACCACGAAGGCCGCCGCGATAAGCACCCCCATGCGCCTCCCCAGCCCCAGCCCCCGCTGGCCTTCAGACCTGCCCGTGCCGCGCATGATCACCACCCACGCCAAATCATCCTCCGCTACACACCAGAGTCCAAGCTGCCCAGCGTTACCGCCGGCCCGCGTTCGGAAACCAGCCGTCCACGCTGCGCCCACAGGGAACCCGTCACTGACCGGGCCGTGCATGGC
Source organism: uncultured Actinomycetes bacterium (assembly GCA_963753075.1). GTDB lineage: Bacteria > Actinomycetota > Actinomycetes > S36-B12 > CAIYMF01 > Prado023. The sequence goes on along the minus strand of CAVWAR010000017.1, from coordinate 1,091,444 downwards.
ATCTTCGCGCCGAGCCCCACTGCACGAGCGATCCCCGCTTCAACGGCGATACGGCCGAAGTTGCGTCTATTCGCCGCCTATCGCGCATCCCTGGCCATCGCGGCGTGACCGATCTCGGGATCCGCGCAAATGCGTCTGCCGAATCTTGCGGAAGGCATCACGACGCCCAGGATGCGTTGTGCGGCTGTGGCGCGCAACGCCCCCGCGTCTGCGAAGCTGGGCAGCGTTCTTCTCGGTCCACTCGGGGGGCTGAGGGGCTCGGCGGTCAGCCCTTGAGTTCCACCGAGATGACGCGGATCTCGTCCTGTCCCGTGTTCTCCAACGTGTGCGCGGGGGTGCCGTCGCTCCAGAGGTAGGACGGCATCGAGAACGCGGGCTCCGCCCGGGTGTCGAGCAGGACCTCGTCGTCGGCCCCACGCCGGGTGAAGTGCGATCCGGAGACCACGACCATGAGATGCCGGGGCAGATGCGTGTGCAGCGGGGTCGTGTCACCCGCGGGGACGACTGTCTCCAGGACGCGCACATGCCCATTCTCGAAAACGACCCGGTGGTGGTCAGGGGCCGCGATGGGGCCGTCGAGTTCGGCCATCGGCCCGTCTGCAGTCATCCACGAAGACTAGGGGCGGCGCGCCCGTCAATGCCAGACGCATGGAACCCAACGCATCGCCATCGGCCCCGGACGAGCCCGGGCTCTAGACGTTCTGTCCACGGAGGTTGTTCTCGACACGGGCTGCATTGACTGGATGACGAAGGCCTCCGGTTGTGAAGTGGAGCTGTCTAGGGAACCGCTTCACGAACAGGAGGCCTTCATGTCCCATGCTAACGCTGCTCTGACCCCACGCGCGAGATTGCGCCTGGCCAAGTTGATCGTCGATGACCGGTGGACTCCGTCGACCGCGGCGAAGATGTTCATGGTTTCCCCGCGCACGGCCCGCAAGTGGGCGGAGCGCTACCGGGCCGAGGGCCGGGCCGGCATGCTCGACCGGTCCAGCCGCCCGCACTCGAGCCCGACCAAGACCCCCGAACAGGTCAAGCGCCGGATCGTGGGCTGCGGTGGCGTCGCCGGCTCGGCCCGGTCCAGATCGCCGGAGAGCTGGGCATCCCGGCCAGCACCGCCCACGCGGTGTTGGTGCGCTGCCGGATCAACCGGCTGAGCTACATCGACCGGGTCACCGGGGAACCGATCCGCCGCTACGAACATCCCTACCCGGGGTCGCTGATCCACGTCGACGTGACCAAGTTCGGCAACATCCCCGACGGCGGCGGACACCGGTTCGTCGGCCGCCAGCAAGGCGACAAGAACCGGGCAGCCACCGCGCACCGGACCGGGCAGCGTTCGGCCACCCACGAACCACGACTGGGCATCGGCTACGTGCACACCGTGATCGATGACCACTCCCGGGTTGCCTACGCCGAGATCTGCGCCAACGAGACCGCCGACACCGCCATCGGCGTCCTACGCCGCGCCGTGGCCTGGTACGCCGACCGAGGCGTCACCGTCGAACGGGTCCTGTCCGACAACGGCTCGGCCTACAAGGCCAAAGACTGGTCGACAGCCCACTTCCCGTCTACCCCCAGGGCGACAGGACCGCAACGGTCCTACGTCCCAGAGGCTGGCACTACACCGCACTCGACGGTGAGCGCCACCAGTGCGCAGCTCGGCCACGGGACCACCTCACCGGAAACGGGATCGAGGTAGCACAAGATGCCGACGAGCGGGGTCGCGTCGTAACTACCTGAGCGTGTTGGCCGGGGCTCGAGCGCATCCCCCTGATGGGGTTTGGCGGGCTTGGTGTCCCAGACCACTGATCAGGAGGATGCGTGTCCAACCGTAGCCGTCGGCTATCTCGGGGCGACCGCCGTCGCAATGACAGGTTGGTTCGGCTGCGGGCGGTGGTCACCCGTCAGACTGCGGTGCTGGCGTTCGATCTCGCCGCTGACAAGCAGGTGTGCGCGCTGGCCGACCAGGACTCACGCGTCTTGGCCCGCCGCACCGTCAAGGCCAAGGCGTGGCAGCTGCCCGAGGCGGTCCAGTGGGGCCTGGTCCAGGCCGCGGCGGCGGGGTTCTCCTCGGTCGTGGTCGCCTGCGAGCCGACGGGGCACCGCTGGCGGGTGCTGGACCAGATCGCCGAGCAGGCCGGTGTCCGGCTGGTCTGCGTCCAGCCGCTGCTGGTGCACCGCGCCCGGGAGAGCGAGGACTTCACGCGCAACAAGAGCGACGAGACCGATGCGATCATCATCGCCCGACTGGTCACCGAGCTGCGCTGCTACCTGCCCGAACGTGCCGAACCCGCCTGGGCCCGGCTGCGGCACCTCGGCGCCCGCCGGGCCGGCCTGGTCACCGACACCATCGCCGCCCGCCAGCAGGGCACGGACCTGCTTGAGTGCGCCTGGCCGGCCGCGCGCTGCACGCCGCCGGCAAACCGATGAAGTCCAAGAGCTGGCAGGCCGCGATGACAGTGCTGCTGGACCGAGTCGGGACCAGCGGCGACCTGAGTGTGATCCGCCGCTGGGGCTAGAACCGGTTCGCCGCGGCGGTCCGCCGCGAGCTGCCCCGCCACGGCACCACCCGCTGGTACTCAACGATCGTCCGGGCCGTCTTCGACGCCGCGACCGACCCGGCCCTGGCTGCGGCCGGCGTGGCCGACCAGCGCGCCGGCGCCCTGGAGCGGGCCCGGTTCGCGCTGGCTGACCTGGCCCACGCCCGCGCCGAGACCGCCGTCGTCGAGACCCGCATGGTTCAGGTCCTCGACGAGCTCGGCCTGGCCCAGCTCGCGACCAGCATTCCCGGGCTCTCCGCGGTCGGGGCGGCCGCAATCCTCGCCGAGACCGGCGACCCCACCCGGTTCTCCTCCGCCCCGGCCCTGGTCAAGCACGCCGGGCTCTGCCCCCGCGACAACGCCTCAGGCACCTACCAGGGCAAGACCGGCATCAGCGGCCGCGGCCGCCCCCAGCTCCGCCTGGCAGCCTGGCGAGCCGTCCACGCCGCGTTGCGCAACAACCCCGTGCTTGCCGCCCGGTACGCGCACCTGACCGGCCGCACCGACAACGAAGCTCACTCCCACCCAGGCCAGGGTCGCCGTCGCCGGCAGCCTGCTGCGCCAACTCCACGCCGTCCTCACCACCGGCACCGCCTGGGATCCCGCGATCGCCGGCGGCCTCCCCCGGAGCGTGAAGGAGGCCGCGCCTGCCGCATGACCCCCCAACGCGCCGCATCGGGCCTTGTCGCCCAGCGTGGATGCCATGCGGTCGGTGACTTGTTGGAACCCGCCGGTCACCCAGGGGTTCTCTCCCAGGAAGAACACTTCCAGCATCATCGCCGAGCCGATCCCGGCCGAGGTGCGTTCGGGCTTGGCCAGGCAGGCGCCGCGCATGTAGGTGGTGACGAAGCTCTTGGTCTCGGGTCGGAGCTTGTCGTACAGGCCGACGATGTCCTGACCCACCAGCTCCTGGCGCTTCCCATCCGACACCTGCCCAGCGAGGTCCTCCTCGACCCCGGCGAGGACCCGGTGCCGCTTCGCTCGGCAGTCAACCTGGACTCGGTCGAGAGCGTCTCAATCGCGATCCTCGTCGAACGCCTGGGCCGGGTGGCCGACCATCGAATGCGCCAGATCTGCGCTGCCCTCGCCATCGCCGTGGACTGCTCGGGCTGAGCCGCCGCCGCTCACCGGTGACGGATCTCTGCCAACCTCGTTGCACGACGCCTATCCCCGAGTTCCTACCTGCCCCACATCGCCGCCTGTGGACGCGGTTGCGTCATGCTGGTTCGCGTCCAACTTGGTTTCAGTCAGGGTGTCTGGCCGCGTTGGCGGCGGGCGGGTCTGCGCCGGATGCGATGTCGCTGCGTGAGGTGAACGCCATGTCCGGCTTCGCCGGCTCTGCTTCCGTTCCAGGCGTTCCACGGTGTTGCCCGTGCAGCTGGCGGCGGTGTCCTTCTGGGCGCGCCACGCCGACCGGACCCACACCTCCGCCGAGGCCACTGCGGCGTCGCCGTGAGGGAGACGCCGCAGTCCCCGCCATCTCACCGGCGACGCCTTCCTTGGGCTCGCCGGGCTCGTGGAAGAAGACCGCCATTGTCCCTGCCAACGCGCATCCGCCAGAGGGCTTTCACCACATGATGGCGTTCCGGGTGAAGTACCGCGGCCAGTGGACCTTCACAACGGTCCGTTCGAATCCGTGCTGCGCCGGGATCACGACCCGCAGCCGCCGGTTGCCAACCTGCATCGGTTCGTTCCAGAGACGTGCCTGCTCCACTCGCATGCCCTCGTGCTTGGCGTTGAACGATCGAGTCACAGTCTGGCGAATCCACTTGCCGTCGCGCTTGACCTGCAGCACGACCTTGTACGACTTGTGGTTCAGTCTTGGCCTCAGTGTCACGAAGACCAAGTCGAACCAGCCCGTGTATCGGAGCCTCTGAGCGGTGACGCGGGGGTGCTCGCGTTGCCGTGCGACGAGCGCGGCTCCGACGTCCATAGCCCGGGTGGCGCTCGACTGCATCTGGGTGGCAGCTGACACGCCCACGAGGCGGTGGCCGAGCGCTGCGGCGGGGCTGGCCACCAGCCCACTCAGCAACAGTGCCCCCAGCGACAGGGCGACAAGCAACGTCATCACCAGCGTGCCTTCACGGGTGCTCGAAAGGTGCTCCCTCATATTTCCCACCTCCTCTCTCACCTTCAATGTAGGCCCGCTGCGTTGCCGTCAGGTTGCCGCTGCGGTCTGGCTGGGCGGTCTGGCAGGTGCTGCCCGCACCTGCCCCGGGGCCTGCCGACTGTGCGCACGGTCCCGCGCAACCTGCACACCCCCTATCCGGGGACCGACGACCTGATCCTCACGCCCCAGCAGCAGCGTCTGCGAGATCCACGACGAAGTGCTCTCTGGTCCCCGTCGTGGCGGTCGGCCACCTGCGAGACAACTACCGGCCCCGCTGACCAGCCCCGCCCCGGCGCCAAGGCGCCCCTTACCGGCGCGAGTCGGGCCATGCAGAAGACCGAAGCGCGTGCCGCGCACCTCGGCGCGGGTCACGGCGCGGCTCTACGAGTCGCCTCTGCCGCCCACTCGTCCGGGGTTGTGGCTATCGTTGAGTGTGAGTGCCGGCACTGTTGGGATGCGGCCTCAGGGAGGACACCGTGGCCCTATCCGACCTCGTGGAGGTGGACCTGCTCGGGCCGCGCAGGGACTACCTGGACGCGCTTGGTCGAGGTGATCGGCGCAGGGCCACTGAGGTGGCCTTCGACCTGCTCTACCGCGGGATTCCCGCCGACGCCGTACTCACGGAGCTTGTTGGAGCTGGGCAGGTTGAGGTCGGCTTGGCGTGGCAGGAGGGCCGGTGGGACGCCGCTCAGGAGCACCGAGCCTCTGCGGTGGCCGAGGCTGTGATTCAGGCCGTGGCCCAGCATGCCCTGCCGATTGGGCTGCGCACCGCGAAGGGTGAGCGGGGTCGGGTCGCGGTGGCGTGCGTGGAGGGGGAGTGGCATGTCCTTCCCAGCCGGCTGGTCAGCGAGGTCCTGCGGCTGCGGGGCTTCGACGTGGACTTCGTGGGACCGTCGGTCCCGGCTGCCGAGTTGGCCCATTTCCTGGGGCCGGAGTCCCCTGGCGTGGTCGCGGTGTCGTGCTCGATGCCGAGCTCGTTGATCGGTGCCTGGCGCACGATCACCGCGGTGCGCGCGGCCGGGAAGATCATCGTGTGCGGGGGCCGGGGCTTCGGGCCTGACGGGGTGTGGGGCGTGGCGCTGGGGGCGGACATGGGGGCCGCGGATGTGGGCGCAGGCGTCGCCCTGCTCGACGACGCGATCTCGGGGCCCGCTGGCGTGCCTCGTCCTGACGTCGTCAGGGCGGACGTTGCCGCCGAGATGGCCCTGGCCACCCGGGAGTTCACCCGCGTGGTGGGGGCGGCTACGCAATTGGCTGTCGTGCGCGGTGCTCACCTTGTGGGTGGCGAGACCTCGTTGGCGGAGGCGCGCGGGATGCTGGCGTTCACGTTGCGGACGGTCCTTGCTGCGACCCTGGTCGCAGACGGTCGGATCGTGACCGAACACGTCGGCTGGGCCGAGTCCGTGCTTGCGGGCCGGTCGAGGCCGATCAGCCTGGTGGCCGATGCGTTCAACCTGCTCGTGATGGCGCTGCCCGCTGACCTTCCTCGGACCTCGGCCACGGCGCAGGCCGGCCTCGCTGCCTGCGGCCAGCCGCCGCCATCCGCCCTGCCCGAGCATCGCCCCTGAGGCCCGGGCCACCGGGTCCGGGGGCCGCCATCACAGCGTGCGCGTGTGTCGCGGTCGCGTTCAGGATCAGCGTGACTGGCTGCGGGATCCGATCGATGCCCGACGAGCGGATCAGCCAACCGGTCGCCCATACCCGCACCGGGTGCGTCATACCGCGTAGCTGCCCATTACGACGTGGTGCTTCACCACAGCCACCACGCGTCGATGCAAGACCCAGAGGCAGCGCCCCCGGACGCCAGCCCTCCCGCGCGGTCAACGCACAACTCCGCCGCAATCCGGTCCACCGCCGGGCGCGTCCTTTCGCCGCGCGTGACTGTCAAGCACGCCATCGCACACCGGGGGTTTGGCCGGCTGTCAGGTAGTGACTGCTTCCGGCCGGGCTCGAGTGTCGGCCTCGATGCGCGGATCGCGTCAGGCCCGCCGTAGTGTGGCGTGCCTCACACAACTAGAGCAGGTCCGCCGACGCGTCGAGGCGCTCGCGACTTCGAGATGAGGGGGGTGCCGTCATGGATGTCGAGGTTGTTGAGATCGCGTCCGGGTCGGCAGGCCAGGGCGAAGCACGTCGGCTGGGTATTGGTGGTCGATGGGCACGAGGTGACCCTGGTCGATACCGGGTATCCGGGTGACCACGATCGGGTAATCGCCTCCCTGGCTCAGATCGGGCGCTCCCCAGCCGACGTCGCTGCGGTGGTCCTCACCCATGCCCATCCCGATCACCTGGGCAGCGCCGAGTCCTTCCGGAGCACGGTCGGCAAGCCGGTGAAGGTCAACGCGTTGGAGGTGGACAAGGCCACGGGCGCCCGCATCGAGCAGGTCTCGATCCCAACCCTGATGACGATGGTGTGGCGACCGGGTGTCTTCGTATGGGCTTTGGACGTCACCCGGCTCAAAGCAGCCAAGGTCGAGCGGCTCGGTGAGGTGGGGGCCTTCGGAGTAGGGGCTTGGGAGTTCCCGGTTGGCTTGTCCCAGTGCACACACCAGGACATACCTCCGGGCACTGCGCGATGCACCTTCCAGACCGTGGGGTGTTGCTGGCCGGTGACGCCCCGATGAGCGAGCACGCCATGGCACGCTCGCCCGGCCCTCCGCTGCTGCCGGGGTTCTTCAACCACGACACTGCCCAGGCTCGTGAATCCCTCCAAGCGCTGGCTGGGCTCAGCGCTGAGGTGGTGGTACCCGGCCACGGCCCCGCATTCCGGGGGACTCCCGCCCAAGCGGTGACGGCCGCCCTGGCAGCACGGTCCTGCCAAGCACGATCCTGATCGCGTTGCCGGATGGCTCGGTACAAGGCCAGTGCTCTCCGCCAGCTGGCGGAGTTGCGATCGAGGTGCGCTCCCGGTGTGGCCGACCAGTGGCTCCGGATGTCGCCTCGGCGGTCTACTCGAGGGCGCGGACGGCCGCGACGATGCGCTCGGCGTTGGGCAGGGTGGCGTACTCGAGGTGTGGGGCGAACGGGATGGTGGTCTCGACCGCGACTCGCGCGTACCTCGCCGTGGTGCCGGACTCGAGGAGCATCGCGGCGATCTCGCCAGACAGTCCGCCGCGGATGTAGTCCTCGTCGACCACGACCACCCGACCTGCGGCATCCGCCTGCTCGATGACTGCCTCGCGGTCCAGCGGGGCAATGCTGCGCAGGTCCAGAACGCTGGCGCCGATGCCCTCGGTCGCCAGCACGTCGGCGGCCTCGAGGCTGCGGTGCACCCCCACCCCGACGCTCACCAGTGCCACGTCGGACCCCTCGCGGCGCAGGGCAGCCGTTCCGATGGGGATGGGCTCCACCGGGTCGGCAACCTCGCCCTGTGCGCCCTCGGCTGGCACGAGTCGGCTCAGGTCGACCGTGCTCCGGCTCTCCCCACCCAGGTAGTCCAGCAACTGTCCGTCGAGCAGTTTGGGGGTGAGGAACACGACGAAGCTGTTGGCCTGCAGCGCGGAGAGCATGAGGCCGGCTGCGTCAGATGGGGTCGAGGGACAGACCACGGTCGTGCCCGGGAAGGAGGCCAGGTTCCCCCATAGGGCCTGCTCGTGCTGACCTCCATCGGAGTACCAGCCACCGACCCCTGCGCGGATGACCAGCGGGGTGTCCCACTGGCCTGCGGAGAAGTCGCGAAACTTCGAGGCCCCATTGGCGATCGCCGACCAGCCGACGGCGGCGAAGTCGATCATGTACAGCTCCACGACCGGGATGAGCCCGCCCATCGCCGCACCCAAGCCGGCGTACATGAACGCAGCCTCACTGATCGGAGCATCCCGGACCCGGTCCGGGCCGAATCGGGCAAGGAGATCCCGCCGCAGCAGCTTGACGTCCTCACCCCAGGTGACGATCCGCTCGTCGGCGGCCATCGCCTGACCGAGCGCGTGGTCCACGGCCTCGTCGTAGCGCATGACCGTCACTGCGATCCCCCCTGGTGCACCCCGAAGGATGAGCGTGATCCAAGAGAGCCGCGAGCGGCGTCGATCGCCTCCTGGATGGCCTGGGCTTGAACACCTTCGATCCGGTCCGCCTCGGCGACATCGATCAGCCGCCGGCCGCGCTGGACTGGGTCCATACCCCTGCGAACCGTCCAGTCACGTGCGGCCCTGGCCCCGCGGGCAGTGAGTTCGGACAGCGCGCCGACTCGCTCACGTCGGGTCCCGCCGTCCGGGGACATCGCTCCGGAGGCCAGACCGGGAGCAAGTTCCTTCGCCTGGCCCTGGGGATCCCGCAGGATCCGAACGATCGGGTCGCCCTCGAAGTGGCCGCCAGGACGATGGCAACTGACATGCAGGAAGCCCGGTCCGGCACCGTTCCGGGCCCGAGTGATGAGCCGACCCGCCGCGGCATGCACGTCGTCGACCCGATCACCGGCCGCGGACTCGACCGCCAGTCCGAACGAGCGGGCCCGATCGAGCGCGTCACCACCAGTGACCTGAGTGGAGTACGTGGTGATCGACCACTTGTTGTCCTTGCACACGAACACCACAGGGAGGTTCCACGCCACCGCCAGGTTGTAGGACTCCAGAAGCATCCCCGCATTCATCGCGCCCTCGCCGTGGAAAGCGATCGAGACCCGGCCCGGGTTCAGCCGTGCGTTGGCGATGGCGTGGCCGGCGGCCAGCGGCCCCGAAGACCCCACGATCCCATCGGAACCCGAACGCAGTTCCGGCACGAGCACGTGCATGTGCCCCGCCCAACCGCGGTTGATCCCCTCGGGTGAACCCAGGACCTCGAGCATCAACAACCTCGGGTCGGCACCGCGACCGATCAGCGGCGCCGTGTTGCGATGGTCCAGCGCCATCGTGTCGTGTCCGGACAGGTGCATCAGAACGCCGGCGTTGATGCCCTCCTCCCCGATCCCCGAGTGATACTCGCCCGGGACAAGTCCGTCGCGCCAGGCCCGGACCAGGACCTCATCGGCCAGCCGCATCCGGACCATCAACCGGTAGGCCTGCGCCGCGTCGAAACCCGGGGCGACGGCCCGGCCCCTGGCCCAAGGAACGTCTCGGGCAAGACTGGGCATTCGCATCGGGCGCTCCGATCACTCCTGGACGGGTGCCTCGATCATGCCCCTGTTCGGGGGTCCGGCGCAGCGCACCGCGGGCCGCTCCCGGCCGACTTCACCCCCGCTGCGGAAGCTGACACGTTGGTCATCACTCACCCGCAGAGGCCCAATCCCACTCATCATCCAGCGACCACCCCAGGCGCCGCGCATGGCTGATCGCCGGCCCAGTAGCCCTGTTGCCCCGCGCGGATGGCGGGTAGCGTTGAAGGGCCGGGGTCGCTCCCGAGTCACAGCCGTCCGGCGGTCCCGCGCAGGGAGGACAGCATGAACAACGCGGCAGGTCACGACGCCGGTCTTGTCACAAGGGCGCCGGATACCGGCGATCCCCACCCTGCATCCCGCGCCACCACCGCGGATCGTATGCACGCAACGACGATGGGCGTTGGCGCGGCGATCATCGTGGCCTACTGGGTGGACTACTTCAGCAGAGGGGATGTCCGCACCTCTGCTGAGAGGGCCTACGACGACTTCGAGAAGGCGTTCCTGCTCGCCGACGGCTACGTGGCAGTGACGAGCCTGGCCGCGGCTCGCGCGCTGTGGAACGGGCAGCCCGGCGCCGTGGGCGCGGGCATCGCCGCTGGCAGCGGGGCCACCTTCCTCGGGCTGATGGACCTTGCCTACGACATCGAGCAGGGCAAGTTCTCTGAACACTCGCCTGCGATGGCGATGGAGACTGCCCTCATCGCCGGCTGCCTGACTCTCGGGCCCCTGACCATGAGGCGTATGTGGAGGTCACGTACCAGGCTCGCCGGATTGGCGTGAGCGCCGGCACGCATCTGCTCAGAGGGTGCCACTCGCCACCCTGGCAATCTCGAGTCACTTTCCGTACGGACGTGCGGAGACACCGGGCTCGCCGCCCGCGTCGCTTCGCTTCTGTGCCGCCATGGTTCTGCTCCCCTCTGCGAGGACCCAACGACCACGAGGTCACTGCCTTCATTGGGGGTGTCCCGGAAGTAGTCCATTCCCATCTGGATCCGGTCGGTGCCTCGTTCGAAGGCGAGGAAGCGCCTGGATTCTGCGAGTGTCCATCCATCGTCGGTCATCAGGGCCACGACCCAGTCGCTGTCTCGGTCAGCACGATCATTGCTGACGATCTTGGGCCCGTGGCAACTGCCGTCCGTGCGGCCGGAGGCGGTGAACGGGCCCCACCTGCTGCCCAGGGTGCTGTACACGTCGCCCAGCAGATCCATGTCCGCCCCCGAGCAGGCCTCGGCCCGGGCGATAGCCCAGACCTCAGCTTGGGTGCGCACAGCAGCCTCGGCATTACGCCGGCCCAGCTCGGACACCCCCGCCATGGCGGCCTGGATCAGCAGGAAGCTCGCGGCGAGCACCACCACGGTGGCGGTCTTGCTCAGGGACCTGCCGGTCGCGGTGCGCACCGTCAGCCAGACGGCCCACGTGACCAGCACCGCGACGATCAGGCCCGCCAACATGGTGGGTCCCGCACCGCTATCCACGTATGCCGAAACCGGCGGACGGCCTGCTTCCGAGGTCGCTCCGTACCCAACGATCACGCTCAACAGCGCCAAGCCGGCGACCACCACCCAGACCACGGTCCCGAACCACGCCGCAGCACTTGAGCCTGTGGATTGCGATTCACGGGCGCTGACTTCCTGACGCGACATTCCCGCCACCTAGTTCCCCATCCCCCAATTCCTGCGAACCACCGGAGGCAGTCATCGCACCAGAGGCCAGAGTCCTCCCCTGGCCGCGGGTTCCCGGCTGGTGTTCCGGTGCGGAAGCCGGAGTTCCTCTTCCCCGCCCGACCGCCCGTGTCTGTGGGTACACGTCGCCGTCAGGTCTCGATCGCCGTCTTGACGTTGGCCAGCATGAGCTGGAGGTCAGTGTCGCCGTCCCAACCGACTCGGTCGGCGACCTGGCCCACGAGTGGCACCTTGCTGGACCACCCGAAGGCCAGGGACAGCGTCGTGCCGGTCTCGTCGGGCTCGAAGCCGTGGGTCCACACCCCGCCGAGATTCGCGTGGTCCACGATCCGCTGGTTGGGGATGTACTCCTCCCGGGTCAAGACCCACGTCATATGGAACAGGAACATCCTGCCCACCAGGGTGCAGGTTGACCCGACGCCGTCGGGTGTGAGGTTCACTTCGGTGATCGCCATATCGCCGCAGTCTCCTTCTCCGGCAACGCCTCGAAGAAGTGATGCGGATCCTCCATGTAGTCGAAGACCTTCTCCACCGGAGCTTCGATGTGCACGTTGCGCTCGTGCACTGTCTTGGTGGTCATCGCTGGGCCCCTTCCCGGCTGAAACCCACCCGACCGCCTGTTGCGGCCTTCTGCAGCTGCGGAGTCCCCGCCGAGGCTCCCTCAGCTGCAGTGTCCGGCTCGGACGCCGCTCGCTACCAGTGCCCAAGGTCCCCGGGTGCCCGCTTCCCCGTCCACCCAACACCGTCAGCTGTGCCGCGGGTCTGATGGACGAGCCGGGATCAGCGTGACGCTTCGGGGCCAGGCTTGGCGGGGGGTGCGGGCGCGAGCGCTCGCTGGCCGGATGCGGTACACACAGGGGATGAGGTTCTTGGCCCAGCGGCTGCGCGGTCGCAGGCTGGCTGCCCTTGCAGCCAGCGGTGCCCTGCTGCTCACGGGCTGCACGGCGGGCGGGACGCAGGGACAGCAGGCTGCCGCGCCGTCGGCCATGGCCTCGGCATCCGCGGCCCCGAGCGCAGCGACGACGACCGCGCCCCCCGCGCCGACGTCCGCCCCGAGCGGCGCCTCATCCCAGCCCCCGCCGAGCGCAGTCCCGGCCGACCCACCCCCGACGCGGGGGCCTGTGCGGCTTGATCGATGGTTCGACCGCGACCTGACTGGGGGCCGCCTCAGGCTCGGGGCGCTGCGCGAGCAGACGAGCAGCTACCGCTCGTACAACGTGTCCTACCGCAGCGAGGACCTGCGAATCTCCGGAGTCATCGACGTGCCCATCGGCCGAGGACCCTTCCCCGCGGTCGTGCTGGCCCACGGCTACATCGACCCCGCCATCTACGTGCGCGGCCAGGGGATGCCACGCGAGCGGCGCTACCTCGCTGCGGCCGGCTACATCGCCATGCATGTCGACTACCGCAACCATGCCGACGTCCGACGACGACCCGGCCCTGCAGCGCACGGCCCGGCTCGGCTACTCCGTCGACGTCCTGAACGCCGTGAACGCGCTGCGCGCCACCGACGAGATCCCCGTCGACGACGATCGGATCGCCATGATGGGCCGCTCGATGGGCGGGGGAGTCGTGATGCGGGCGCTGGAGATGGCGCCCCGGCCTGGTGGACGCGGCCGATCGTGTTCGCCTCGGTGTCCTCGGATGAGGCCGACAACTACGAGCAGTTCTCCGGCCCCTCCCCGTACTGGGCCTACATCGACCGGCGCTGGGGCAGCCCTGCGGACAACCCGGAGTTCTGGTCGGGGATCTCGGCCGACCAGCACTTCGATCGGATCACTGAGCCGGTGCTGATGCACCACGGGACCGTCGACTCGACGTGCCCGCCGCGGTGGGCACGCCACACCGCACGGGAGATGCGCCGGGCCGGGGTGGACGTCACGCTGCGGTGGTACGAGGGGGAGGGCCACACCTTCGAGGCTGCCTTCACCCGATCGATGCAGCGCAGCGTCGCCTTCCTCGAGCGACACCTCGGGTGAATGCCGCGCTCCCCGCCGCCGTGCAACGCCGCGACTCCCTCGCCGCTCGGCTTGCCGCCGACAGCGCTCTACCTTCGGGTCCTCCGGCCCGGCGGCACCGACGCTGGTGTGGTCCGAGCCCCTCACCGTGATGCAACTGCGGACCTTGCGCGCGCTTCTTGTCTGTGACGGTCGTCCAGAACCGGGATCAGCGTCGCTTCGGCCGCGCTGACCGGGGTTGGGTCCGGCGCACGCTCAGTGAGCGAATTTGCGCTTGGCGCTCCTGCTCCAGCGGGCGAGTGACGCAGCCATGTCTTCAGGGACCTTGCAGTCACCCCTCTCCTCCTGAGGTAGACCGCGATCGCTGTCCAGCAGATGATGTCGAAGATCGCTGCTGGGATGAGGAGCAGGTGCACGTGCTCCAGATACCACCAGTAGTACTCGACGATCTGTTCTGCGCTCATGCGACTGACTCCGCGACGCCGGGATCCCCATTCCCGGGCTCACTCCCACGATATGGCGGAGGCGGCCAGCCTTCCAGATTCGAAGGTCCCGCGTGAGCCACTCACACGGCCACCTCCGCCCAGTCGGTCGTGCCGGACCCGCGATTCAGACGCATCCACTGGTGGCCTGGGGCAGGATTGCGCAATGCCGATTCGGGACTTCTTGGGATGGTTGCTCTTTCTCGTCAGTGCTGCGCTCTTCGCAGTCGCGGGAGCTCGTTCAGGCGACCTGGTGGTCATCGCAGGGAGCGCGGTGTTCGGTTTCGCCTGCCTTCTGTTCCTGAGTCATGCCCTACCGTCTCGGCTCGGGGGCTCACCCTAGGCCTGCAGTTGACCGCCGATCGGTCTCGAATCCGTGGCGAGCGCGTCCTGCCAGGCGATGATCCGGTCGACCGCCTCGCGGACCACCTCGAGGGGGGAGGCGAAGGACACGCGCACGCACCGGTGCCCGTCGACCCGGTCGAAGTCTGTGCCCGGAGTCAGCGCCACCCCCGCCTCGTCGAGCAGCCGGGCGCACCAGGTGATTGAGCCCATGCCGCTGGCCGACACGTCCGCATAGAGGTAGAAGGCGCCATCGGCCGGGGCGCCCCGGGCCTTGTTCCGGTGGCTGGCCCAAAGACAGTGACGACCACCTCGGTCGTGCTGCGCCTGCCGGTGGTGTCAGCGCCAAGCCGGGCACACCCTGGTGCGTCAGTTTGTCAGCGACAGAACCAAGAACACCAGGCCCAATACGATCAGCGCCCACCCGACCGCGGAAGCAAGCACAGTGACCTGGTCGGTGATCGGTCGAACGGTCCGCGCGGGTGGGGATGACCTGGTGGCGTTCACGTGTCCTCCTGCTCGGGTGGATCGACAGCGCGACCCTAACCGCCGAAGCTGTCAGTCCCGAAACTACCGGCGGTTCCCGTCAATTGGGGGGAGATCGGACATGCCGCATCGACCGTCATGACCGAAATGCGGAGCGATTCCAGGCAACGTGGCCGAGATGCCCTGCCCGGTAGCCATCCGGCGGAAGCGCAACGCACGGGGTGAGGTTCCCCCGACAAAGTGGACATCGTCTATGTAGGTCCTTGTGGCCTGCTGGAAGGATGTCGTCATGTCAGGCAGTCGTCGCAGGTTCACTGCGGAGTACAAGATCGAGGCCGCTCATCGGGTGATCGATTCCGGGCGCAGCATCGCAGAGGTAGCCCGGGATTTGTCCTTGAACGAGGTCACGTTGGGCAACTGGGTGCGTGAGGAACGCCGCCGCCTGGACGCCCTGGCCGGGACACCCGCCGAGCCGTTGAGTGCCGCGGAACGCGCGGAATTGCTGCGGTTGCGCAAGCAGGTCGCCGAGCAGGAGAAGGATCTCCTCGTTCCTGGGAAAAGCAGCCGCGTACTTCGCCTCGAATCCACCAAAGCAGAGCGGTTTGCGTTGATGGCCGCGGAGTGCGCGAACTTCGAGATCACCCGGATGGCCCGCCTGCTGGAGGTGTCCCGGGCCGGCTACTACCGGTGGCTCGACGCGAAGGACAGCGACCCGCCGGCTGAGTCAGCTGCGCAGCGCCGGGCCGACCTCGACGCGATGATCCTGACCCACCACCGGGCGTCGAAGGGGACCTACGGGTCCCCGAGGATCACCGCGGACCTGCACGACGATGGTGTCACCGTCAGCGTGAACACCGTCGCCGCCCGGATGCGGGCCCTGGGCGTGGAGGGAATCAGCCCACGCACGTTCAAGGTCGTCACCACCGTGTCCGAGCGGGACGGGGTGTTCCCACCCGACCTGGTGGACCGGCACTTCGACCAGGGCCACCTGGATGCCGTGTGGACCTCGGACCTGACCTACATGACCACCGGGGAGGGTCCCGCGTTCCTCTGCGCGATCCGCGACGAGCACTCCGGGCGGGTCCTGGGCCACGCCAGCGCCAGATCACATGCGCGCCGCAGCTGGTCGACCAGTCGCTGCGACCAGGCCGCGTTCACCCGCCACCACGACTGCGCGGGGGTGGTCTTCCACACCGATCGCGGCGGGCCAGTTCAACGACCGGGACGTGATCGCCACCTGCGACAAGTACGGCATCCGCCGGTCCATGGGCCGCACCGGATCGTGCTACGACCACGCCACCGCGGAGTCGTTCTGGTCGATCTTCAAGCACGAGTACTACTACCGGCACACCTTCGCCACCCTCGACGAACTACGCGCCGGGATCGACGAGTTCATCGTCTACTACAACACCACCAGGAGGTACTCCAAGATCGGTCAGGTCAGCCCGATCAACTTCGAGCTACGATCAACCCAGGCCGATCAGGCCGCATAACCCCGTGTCTACTTTTCCGGGGGAACCTCAGGGCACGCACGGTCCGTTCAAGCGTCGACCAAGTGGACTGGTCCTCGAGCGACTCAAGTGCCGCGCCACTTGCCGGGCGGGTGCTCGACCACCGCCGCCCGGTCCCTCGGCGGGTGGCACGGCTTCGTGGGAACCAGCGCAGCGACTGTCACCTCAGCACAGGTGAGGCCTGGCCACAAGGTACGACAGGCCGCCCTCACCCACCGAGCCGCAGTCGACCTCCACGTCGTCATCGCCTGGACCCGCCATGCGTCAGGTATGCACTAGCTCCCGGCAGAGGCCCTCGAGCTCCAGGACAGGATCATCGCCGGGGACCAGGAGGCCTGGACCATTCGGATCCAAGAGACGAGCGGCGAGCTTGGCGGGGTCGGCCCGGTAGCCTCGTGAATCCGCCGCGGTCATCCGGCATGCCGAAGCGGCCGCGTGCACTCCGACCGGGCTGACGCCCTGGAGGTGCCACAGTTCCGCACCGGTCAGGCTGAAGGACACATGCCCGAGTCCGATGTCGTCTTGGACACTGCTGGCATGTCCGACTGCCACCCGGTGGATGTGGTGGGTCCCGGTGAAGGTGACCGTGTCCAAGTCGACCCGCAGGTCGCCCTCGTCCATCACCCGCAACCTATCCCGGACGGGACCACCAGCCTTCCGGCGCAGTTCGAGGCGCACGTCATGTTCCACAATCAAGGGCACTCCGAAGTTGTCAAGGGCCGCTTGATGCAGCAGCTTCCCGGTACTCCGTCGTTGCGATCAGCAGGAGCAGGAGTCGACGCAAATCGTCGAGTGAATTCGCGGCCTGCCGCTTGGACCGGCCAAGTCCTCGGAGCGCACTCAGAGTCCGCTTGAAGCCGTGAGCGGAGTCCTCATCCAGAATGGTGGGCAACACGATCGTGCGCCTCCATGAGCGGCCATCAGAGAATGCGATGGCCGCGCCACCGTCGACGAACCGCCACCCGGGAATCGCTGGTGGTGGCGAGCCTCCTGCGTCCCGACTGCGTCTGTCGAGCCTCGGCGGCTCATGTCCATCGATGTAGCGGAGGCTTGCTGGCCGCTCGGTGGTCGACATGGGGTTGGCGTCCGGGTCGTTTCCCTCGGGGACAGGGCCCGCATGCCGATCACCTCCGTCGAATCCCGGCCCGCCGATGCTCCTTCTCCGAGTGCGATCGTCCTTCCCCATGGTGACCCACCGTTCATAGCCTGACATGTGATCGTGCCATACCAAGCACCAAGGGCGCACCGCCAAAGTGGAGCGCGGCCGCGCGCTCCGGGGCATCATCGCTTTCAACTGGAGGAGGTGCCATGGCCGATCGGTCTCGAATCCGTGGCGAGCGCGTCCTGCCAGGCGATGATCCGGTCGACCGCCTCGCGGACCACCTCGAGGGGGGAGGCGAAGGACACGCGCACGCACCGGTGCCCGTCGACCCGGTCGAAGTCTGTGCCCGGAGTCAGCGCCACCCCCGCCTCGTCGAGCAGCCGGGCGCACCAGGTGATTGAGTCCATGCCGCTGGCCGACACGTCCGCATAGAGGTAGAAGGCGCCATCGGCCGGGGCGACCCGGGCCCATCCCAACTCGGGCAGCCGCGCCAGCAGCAGGTCCCTCGCCGCGGCGTAGCCCGTCACGTTCTGCTGGGCCGCGGCCATTCCCGGCGGGCTCAACGCCGCGATCCCGGCGTGCTGGGCCAGGGTCGGCGGGCAGAGCGAGAGGTTGCCCGCCAGGGCGGCCACGGGCGCCGCGAGGTCCTCGGGGAGGATCAGCCAGCCCAGTCGCCACCCGGTCATCGCCCAGTACTTGGAGAAGGAGTTGACCACGATCGCCCCCGAGTCGAGGAAGCGCGCAGCGGTGGCGACCTGCGCATCGGTGTAGGTGATCCCGTGATAGACCTCGTCGCTGACCAGGCGCACACCGTGCGCGGCGGCACCACTGGGCGATGCCCGCGAGTTCGGCCGCACCGACGGTCGTGCCGGTCGGGTTGGCGGGTGAGGCGAGAACCAGGCCGTCGAGCGACTGCCTTTGGTGCGCTGCAGCCAGCATCTCCACGGTCGGCTGGAACCGGGTCTGCGGCCCGCAGGGCAGCTCGACGACCTCGCAGCCCAGCGCAGTCAGAGTGTTGCGGTAGGCCGGGTACCCGGGGCGGGCCAGCGCGACTCGGTCACCGGCGTCGAAGGCGGCCAGGAAGGCCAGGGTGAAACCACCGGAGGAGCCGGTCGTGACCGCCACGCTGCCCGGCTCGACCGAGACGTCGTACCAGTCCCCGTAGTGCGCGGCGATCGCCGCACGCAGAGCGGGCACGCCCGACGGCCTCGGTGTAC
This sequence comes from uncultured Actinomycetes bacterium, assembly GCA_963753075.1. Classification (GTDB taxonomy): domain Bacteria; phylum Actinomycetota; class Actinomycetes; order S36-B12; family CAIYMF01; genus Prado023. Next base: position 1,072,925 of record CAVWAR010000017.1, on the reverse strand, counting down.
CCGCCACCTCCACCGGCGCCGAGCAGGTCGATCGCACGCTGACGCACCACCTCGCTGGCGCCCGCAGCCGGTTCGCCCGCAGCGAGGTTCAGCACCTCCTGGCCCACGGCCCGGCGCGCATTCGCGGCCGCGATGATCTCCATGACGGCGAACGGCGGCACCTCGGCCCGTGCGGCGACCTTCATGACCCCATCCTGCCCCGTTCGATCGCAGGGCCCCGGCCCGAGGGGTCGATCGGGGGCAAGTTCGAGTCCACGGGCAATACTGACGGGCGCACCTGTGTGACGTCCCCAGCGACAAGCGCGTTGCCGAACCGCTCCCCTGATGCTTGGCTGGCTGGGGACACCACCCTTTCCCTGTCGCCACGACAGCGCGCCGGATGGGATCAGCCCGGCCGGCGACCCGCGCAGCACCAGCACCCAGCCCGCCTGGGTGAGGGATCCCGCCTTCTCGAACGGAACTCCGACCACAAAGTCGGCGTACCCGGGGTCGTCGAAGTCTCAGGAACAAGCGCCCTGCTCCACTGGTCGGGGGGAAGCGGAACTCACCCCGCACGGTCGGCTGCGACGGTCGGCGTTCGTGCCGGAGGCTCCAGGCAGTAGGTCGATGATCCCCGCCGGGAGCAGCGGCATGTGGCTCAGCATGTGCATTGGGCAGTCGTCGACGCACACGCGTGATTCGGCGGGCAGGAGACATTGGGTGCCGGATCCGAGCAACAACACGCACTCTCGGTGAGCGACTCCTGTCGCGGGCGAGGACCATGGAGGTGCGAGTGACTCCCCGAAGGGAGGGTTCTGTGGTTCGTCGACTGATGGTCCTGCTGGTCGGTTTCGCGATCTTGAGCGCGGGGCAGGTCGCGGTGGGCCCACTGGGTGGGAGTGCTGCTGCGGAGAGCGCCGCCGTCAGGCCCACTTCACACGGGGACTGATGGGGTCATCTACGACTCCGCGAATGAGCCGGTCCGGCTCGTCGGGTTCAACTGGACCGGGACTGAGAGCGGTGGGCGCAGCGACCATCTGAAGACGGCTGACGTGTGCGGAGTTTCGTGGCGGGTCCCGACTGATCGGATCGGTGACCTGCCGTTCAACTACGACAACCTGTACCAGGACATCCGGGACTCGGGATACAACGTGATCCGGATACCCGTGTCGTGGAACAACCTTGAGCCGGGCGCCCCAGTCTGGGACGACGCCTCAAGCGGATACGAGCACTCCTGGAATGACACCTACCTCAACGACCTCAAGTCGATGGTGAGCCGAGCTCGGGCTGCTGGGCTCATGGTGATCCTGGACATGCACCAGGACTACTGGTCGCCGGCACTGCACAACATCACCAATTGGGATGGCTCGCGCGGGTACTGCGAAGGTGTGGGCATGCCCCGCTGGCTCTACCCGACGATGGATGCCAAGGCAAGCACCACCCAGAATGTCGACTTCTACAACGGGATGAACTGGTTCTTCCGCAACATCCACGATCCACTGGCCACGGTGACCCGCGCGACGCCATGGCAGTTGTTCTACGCGAGCTGGGACTTCCTTGCCCACCAGTTCTCGGCGGCATCCGGATTCGCCGACTACCAGGCGGTGGTTGCCGCCGACCTGTTCAACGAGCCGTACGTCAGCTATTTGGGTGGCAGCCCCCCGGCCGGTCAGACCGTCCTGCAGGCGGCTGGGACCAGGCTGCTGGACTTCTACAACGCGATTGCCCCCGCGGTCACCGCCCACAACCCGAGTTGGCTGCTGCTGTTCCAGGACTGCACCGGCGGATACAACACCGCCAGCCCATCGAGTCGTGAGACCCCAACCATCACAGCCAAGCCATCCGTGCCGGGGAACTGGGTGTACTCGGTGCACCTGTACAACTTCGCCTTCGGAACGTTCTCCGATGGAGTTCCCCGACACGACGACTTCGGCCTGACCTTGGCCAACGTCGTGCTGGCGAACGCCCAGTCGTGGCGTGTCCCGCTGCTGATCGGCGAGTTCACCAGCTTCACCCTCGGTGTTGATGCCCGCCAACTGACCGACGCCGACATGGAGCAGACGCTGCTGTTCCTGAACTGGGCAAGGGAGCATGGAGTCAGTTGGACGTTCTGGTCCTACGTCAACCCGTACCGCCCGATGACCGTGGTCGACTACACAACCAACCAAACGATCCCGGTCGTGAAGCGCGCCCTGGACGCAGGCCTCGGCACCCCGAACACCAACCAGGCCCCAAGCGCGTCGTTCACGAGCACGTGCGAGCAACTGGTGTGCGCTGTCGACGGTTCATCCTCTGGCGACCCGGATGGGTCGGTCGTGGTCTACGACTGGACCTTCGGCGACGGCGGGAGGGCGACCGGGGCGACTCCCAGTCACGCGTACATGGTTCCCGGCACCTACACGGTGACCCTGACGGTGACTGACAACGACGGGGCGACCGACTCGGTGACCCACGATGTGGTCGCTGTCGCTGCTCCGGTGAACCAGGCCCCCGAGGCGGCGTTCAACTACACGAGTAGCGGGCTGCAGGTCGCGTTCAATGGTTCATCCTCTGGCGACCCGGATGGGTCGGTCGTGGGCTACGACTGGACCTTCGGCGACGGCGGGAGGGCGACCGGGGCGACTCCCAGTCACGCGTACATGGTTCCCGGCACCTACACGGTGACCCTGACGGTGACTGACAACGACGGGGCGACCGACTCGGTGACCCACGATGTGGTCGCTGTCGCTGCTCCGGTGAACCAGGCCCCCGAGGCGGCGTTCAACTACACGAGTAGCGGGCTGCAGGTCGCGTTCAATGGTTCATCCTCTGGCGACCCGGATGGGTCGGTCGTGGGCTACGACTGGACCTTCGGCGACGGCGGGAGGGCGACCGGGGCGAATCCCAGTCACGCGTACATGGTTCCCGGCACCTACACGGTGACCCTGACGGTGACTGACAACGACGGGGCGACCGACTCGATCGTTCACGATGTCGGCGCGGTTGGCCCGACGCCGACCCCGACACCGGTCATCCCCACGCCGACGCCGGCCCCGGTTGTCCCGACTCCGGTTCCTGCCGTCGTCACCCCGGCCCCTGCAGGCTCAGTGACCCCGACACCTGTTTCCGGCCCAGCGGCGGTGGTGAAGGTCAAGTCGGTCAAGATGAAGTCGAAGCTGTACGTCAATGTGAACCCGAACAAGGGCAAGAGGTACTGGAAGTTCAAGGTCCAGAAGCAGCGGGCCAGCGGGTCGTGGAAGTCGTTGAAGACGTACCGCACGAAGGGCAAGAAGGAGACCCGGACGATCAACCTGAAGAAGGGCACCTACCGGGTGAAGGTGAAGCCGAAGTACGGCTACCAGGGCGTGACGTCGAGGTCGGTCCATCTCACGCGATAGGCAATCCCATGCCGCGGGCGTACCACGGGCCAGCCGACCGCGACCACGCGCGGCCGATCCGCATCAGGACCACGAACGGCTCGTGGGGTCGACAACTCCGGCTGTGTGGCGTGAGTGCGGGCGTGAGGTCTAGCGTGACAAGTGGCGACCTTGCCGCCGATCGGTGTCTGGACGGGGTGTTCATGATGGTTGCACGTGGTGTTGTCGTTCTCGCTCTCTTGCTTGCCGGGTCGTTCGGGCCCCCGGCTGCTGGAGCCCCGGTTGCTGGGGTGTCGGGGGTGGCTGCCCAGACGGGGGCGGTGTCGGCGCCGGGATCGGTGCCAGTAGCGAGGCACCGGCCGCGGGCGTGGTTGCGAGGGGTCTACGTTGTTCGAGCCTCTGGCAAGGTGCGGGTGAAGGTGGCCAGCAATGCCAGGAAGGTGAAGTTGACCTATCGCACGGCGCAGGGCAAGAAGCGGACCAGGGTCATTGTGATCCGCGAAGGACGTGGCAGGAAGACCCTGCGCTCGGGGTCGAAGAGGATCTCCGCCAAGACCCGGGCCACCTGGAGGTTGCGCAAGAGTCGCAGGATCCGGATTCGGCCGGTTGAGGTTGCGCCGGTCACCCCGCCATCTCAAGTCGATGTGACGGCCCCGGGCGCGGTGACTGCTCTGGCTGTCTATGCGGTCACCCAATCGTCGGTGTCGCTGTCCTGGTCGAACCCTGATGACACTGACCTGGCTGAGGTTGTGGTGCGCCGTGCCGCGGGACCCGCAGCACCATCCGGTCCGGGCGCCGGTGCCGCGGTGGCACTGTCAGATCCGCGGGCGACGTCGGTCACCGACAAGGCCCTGGCCGGCGACACCCAGTTCTCGTACGCGTTGTTCACCCGAGACAGGTCCGGGAACACCAACCCGACACCAGCCAGTGTGACCGCCACCACCGAGCCCGCGCCGAGCGGTGGATCCCCGGCGCTGAACCCCCAGACGATCTCTGGCGGCAGAAACCACACCTGCGGGCTGGACTCGTCCGGGGCTGCTTGGTGCTGGGGCCTGGACGACCACGGGCAGGTGGGCGACGGTGACGACCGGCTGGGCAGCGACTACGGGGGTCAGGACAGCGAGTTCGCGCCGGTGCAGGTGTCAGGCGGTCACATCTTCACCACCCTCGCGGCCGGCCAATCCCAGACCTGCGGGCTGGACGACTCCGGGGCCGCCTGGTGCTGGGGCGCGGACTCCAACGGCCAGGTGGGCGACGGCGACGACGGGCAGGGAGACGAGTACGCGCCGGTGCCGGTTGCCGGTGGGCACACCTTCGCCGCGCTCACCGCCGGCTCCGTGCACACCTGCGGGCTGGACACCTCTGGGGCTGCTTGGTGCTGGGGCCGGGACAACTGGGGGCAACTGGGCGACGGCGACGACGGGCAGGGAGACGAGTACGCGCCGGTGCCGGTTGCCGGTGGGCACACCTTCGCCGCGCTCACCGCCGGCTCCGTGCACACCTGCGGGATCGATGCGGCTGGGGCGGCTTGGTGCTGGGGCTGGGACAGACGCGGGCAGGTGGGCGACGGCGATGACGGGCAGGGAGACAAGTTCGCGCCGGTGCCGGTTGCCGGTGGGCACACCTTCGCCGACCTCACAGCCGGCGGATTGCACACCTGCGGGATCGACCCTTCCGGGGCCGGTTGGTGCTGGGGCGCAGGCAACTATGGCCAGGTGGGCGACGGCGACGACGGGCAGGGCGACGAGTTCGCGCCGGTGCAGGTCGCCGGCGGGCATTCCTACACCACCCTTTCAGCGGGCTACGAGCATAGTTGCGGGCTGGACACCTCTGGGGCCGCCTGGTGCTGGGGCCGGGACAGCGCCGGGCAGGTGGGCGACGGCGACGACGGGCAGCGCGACGAGTCGGCTCCCGTGCCGGTCGCTGGTCGGCACGCCTTCGCCGCCCTCACCGCCGGCTCCTACCACACCTGCGGGATCGACCCTTCTGGGGCCGGGTGGTGCTGGGGCGCGGGCAACTACGGACAGTTGGGTGACGGCAACGGGCAGTTCAGGGAGTACGCGCCCGTTCTAGTGACTGGCGGGCACGTCTTCGCCACTCCCACCGAGAGCGGCAACCACTCCTGACGTCCATGCGGCTCTCGAGCGCGTGGCCGGGGCTCGACACACCAGGCCAAAGCTGCGCGAGGCTGTGGCCTGGTGCCGCCTGCACAACGACCAGCGGGTTGACGAAGTCCAGCGATTTCGACATCTCGGCCGGGCAAGTCAGCCTCTTGCGGCGCGGCCCGGGGACTCCGAACGGCAACGGCACGACAACGCCCCGGACCTACCGTTGAGGTGGGAAGGAAGTGATGACCATGCGTACTGGAAGTCGATTGGCGAGTGTACTGGTGGCCGTGGCCCTCGGTGCCCCCGTGGCGGGAGCGGCGGGAGTTCCGGCGCTCGGGGCGCAGGGCCTCGATGCCAGCCTGACCGTCGTAGCGGTCGAACAGGTCCAACCCGGCCTGGTCTCCGCAGAAGACGAGCTTCCCGGCACCCGCATGAGGGCGCGGATAACCGGACCCATGCAGTTCGGGTTCATTGTGCGTCCGAAGCTCCCGCGCGGCGAGAACTGGAAGGTGGTGCTGAAGGTCAAGGAGTGCGGTCGGGACAAGGCGTGGGTCCCGGTCCAGCGAGCTAGGACGAGGGGCAGGAGCGAGGTGTTCGTCCCTGACGGCATGAGGATCATCAGGAGGCTCATGCGCGACGACGGGTGGAACTCGGGAGCCCGGGCCTACCGCCTGATCACGCCGGAGCAACGGGGCCACGCCCGGACCGTCAAGACGTTCCACAACTACCGGCTGGGTCCCAACGGTCCCCGGATCGGCACGTGCTGAGCGGGCCAGGGTCCCAGGCGACGGCGGGGGGCGACTGCAACCTGATGCCGCGGGGTTGGGAGTGTCGACCATGTCAGCCGATGGCCAGGTCGAGAGCAGCATCAGCCGAGAGGAGGCGGCCGGCCGAGGCTTCGATGTCAAATCGGACTCCGAGAGTGTGTGCCGCGCTGGCGGGGAACACGATGGGCTCGAACGCCGGAATGACCGGACTGCGCAGGGTTGCAGCACCCCACAGGCGGGCGGTGGTGGCAGGATCCCGGGCCTCCGTGAGTCGTGCGAGTTGCTGCAGGGCGTGCCCGAACTGCATGCGATTGCCGGCATCCAGGGCCATCTTGGCAGCGCGCAGCCCTGTGGCCCAGGCCTCATCCGCTCGGCCGAGCGCCAGCATGGAGATGCCGAAAAGGAGCAGGCCGGCCTGTTCGTATGTCGGTATGCCGACGCGTATTGCGAGCTCCTGGCAGTACGCGGCCGCGTCAGCGGCAGCGTCCATGTTCCCGCCTGCGATCTCCAGACCGGCCCGGTTCATCGCCAGGTGCGCCTGGATCACGTGGTCCTCGGGATCGGCGAGTGACTCGGCGTTGGCCTCGAAGAGCTGGGTCTCCGCGGTGGGGTTGCCGGTGAAGTAGGCCAGTTGGACCAGGTGTGCGAGATTCCACGCTTCGGCGGTCGGAAGCCTCGCCTCTTGGGCCAGGGCGCGACCACGTCGAAGGATGCGGTCGGCGGCTGGCAGATCCCCGGCGGCCAGCAGAAGGGTCGCACCCCAGTGCCAATGGACAACGGCCAGGCCGGCCGGGTCCCCGGCCTGTGCGAACAGGGCAGACGATCGCTCGCATGCGTGCAACGCCCCCGGCAGGTCTCCGCTCAGGTAGGTCGTCGTCACGATCGCCTGCCACCCCCATGCCAGTTCGTCGGGTTGCGCGGCCTGCGCATCCCCGACAATCGCGCACAGAAGTGCCGCGTCTGCAGCCAGGTCGACGGAGGCGAGCCAGAGAACGCGGCCCAGGGCGGGCACGAACGACAGCGATCGGTCCGGGGGCTCGTGGTCGCGTGACCATTCAAGTGCCGTCCGCAGATTCGCCAGCTCACTGTCGAGGCGGCGCAGCCAGAGTCCTGCATGGGAGCCGTTCAACTCACGCGCGGCGTCTTCGGCCATCTGCCGGTAGTGGTCGGCGAACGCTCGCGAGGCCGCCACACGTTCTCCGCGGGCGTCCAGTCGCTGAGAGGCGAACTCGCGCATCACGAACAGCAACCGGTAGCGGGTCGAGCCCCCGGCCGTGCGAGCTTGGATCATGGAGGCGTCCAGGAGCTGGTCGAGTCGTTGGCCGATGGGGCGATTCGCATCGGGAATGGCCGAGGCGACTGACACCACGGCGCTTCGGTCGAACTCCCCCGGGAAGACCGAGATCCAGTCGAAGACGCGTTGGGTCGCAGGATCGAGCTGTGAGTAGCCCCAATCGATCGCCAGCATCACGTCCGAGTGATGCGCCGGGCTGGCCATTGGTCGGCTCGCCTGCGCCACCTCCACCACGAGCTGCCCGGTGACCTCGGTGAGGGTCTTGTGCTGGGCGCCGACGGCGACCAGTTCGAGAGCCAGCGGAACCCCATCCAGCGCGCGACACAGAGCTGCCGCTTCCCTTGGGGTGTCGGCGTCGTCGCGCCTGCCGCGCCGTTCGAGGAAGAGCGCGACAGAGTCGTACTCCGGGAGGTCCTCCTCGGCACAGCTCGGATCAGGCACGGCGAGCGGACGCACCACCCAGCGGGTCTCTCCCGAGAGATGCAGCAGGACCCGGCTCGTCGCCAGCACGTGCAACCGAGCTGCGGCCTCGAGCAGCGTGAGCAGGTGCCCCGCGAGGGGCTGCGCCACATGCTCGCAGTTGTCCAGCACGAGCAGGATGTCCCTAGTCCGCACGTGGGCGCACAGCGAATCCACCAGCGCACGGCCCGGGGAGCTCGAGACGCCGAGCGTCCGGGCGATCCGAACGAGTACGTCCTGCGAGTTCATGCACACAGTCAGGTCCACCCACCAGACCCCGTCGGCGAACCGACCCCGGACATGATGGGCGGCCTGCTGGGCCAGCCGCGACTTCCCGACACCGGCCGGGCCGTGCAGGGTGACCAGCCGGCTCGTGGTCAACGCGGCGGCGATGGACTCGACCTGCCCTGTGCGCCCCACGAAGGATGACGTCGGTGCTGGTACAACGAACGGCGGCGGGGGAGGCGCCAGCGCAAGCTGCGGATCCTGGCGGAGGATCTGGGCCTGGAGTCGCTGTAGCTGTGGCGATGGCTCGACTCCAAGTTCGAAGTCCAGCAGCGTGTGCACCCGTCGGTAGGCCCGCAGGGCATCCAAGTGGTTTCCGGTCCTGTAGAGCGCCAGGATGAGCAACTCCCAGATGGGCTCTCGGAGCGGTTGCTCGATGACCAGGCGTTGGAGCTCGCCGAGCACCTCACGATGGTGGCCCTGTGCGAGGTCCGTGCGGATCCGCCCCTCGCGCGCACGGAGCCACAGGTCGCGCAGGCGCTCGACGCTCGCCTCCCGTTCCGGTGTGTCGGCGAGGTCAGCCAGTGGCTCACCGCGCCAGAGTTCCTCCGCCTCGCGGAAGCATCTGTGTGCGGAGGCCATGTCCGCGCTCGTCAGAGCTTCTTGGCCAGAGGCGACCAGGGCCTCGAGGCGGGCCGCGTCGATGGCATCTGCGGGCAGCGCGAGCCGGTATCCGGCCGGCTCCCGGGCGATGACATCGAAACCCAAGTCATGCCGGAGGTGGGCCACGTGCGCCTGCAGAGTCCTGTCGGCGGTCGCGGGCGGGTGGTCACCCCAGAGGGCAGCTTCGAGAGCGGCCAGCGGGACCGCATGATCGACGCCGAGCGCGAGTGCGCTCAGCAGCGCCCGCTCCTTTGTCCGCAGGTGTACGACCGCGGCGCCATCAGATGTGACGCGCAGGGACCCGAGCACGTCGACGCGCATACGTCTCCTCGCCAGCGTTTGCACCATCGAGCGTATCGCGCGTCCGTACCGGACCTCTGAAGGCGGTGGTCACGGCCCGTGGCACGACCGGCGCCCCAGTCGTGGGTCCTTCGCCCCTTGGCATCTCTCGCCGCCCCGGTCACCCAGCGGCGAAGTTGACTCGCCCGAGCTCGGCTGAGTGCAGCGCGGGAAGGCTCATCGCGCCGTGTCTCCAGGGCTGAACAGGGCGTCGTACTGGACGCCAGTCAGCTCGGCCGAGACATCCCACAGCCGCGCGGCCGTCGCTGCGTCCTTGGCCCGGTCGCTGCGGTCGACCGGCACTGCGTAGCCACGCATCTCTGCGAAACCGCCGGGTCCGAAGTAGTCATCGCCCTGGACCTCTGGGTCGGTGACGGCGCGCAGTTGGGGCAGGGCCCCCATGGCCGCGGACTGGCCCAGCGCGCCGGAGAGCGGTGCGAGCAGACCCATCAGTGTCCCCAGGGTGCCGCCAGGGTTCTCGTGGCCCAGGTTCGTGTTCGAAGCTCCCGGGTGAGCGGCCGCGGCGATCGTGGCCGAACCGGCAGCGTCGAGGCGCCGCTGGAGCTCGGCCGTGAACAACAGGTTGGCCAGTTTGCTCTGGAAGTACGCGCTGTACGGCGAGTAGGACTGCTCGGACTGCAGATCGTCGAAGTTGATCCGACCCGGTCGGTGGCCGTTGCTGCTCACGCTGACCACCCGCGAGCCATCCGTTGCCAGCAGCAACGGCAGCAGTCGTCCGGTGAGCGCGAAGTGCCCGAGGTGGTTGACCCCGAGCTGCTGCTCAAAGCCCTGGGCTGTGGTCCCGTACGGCGTCATCATGACGCCGGCGTTGTTGACCAGGCCGTCCAACCGTGCCTGCTCGGCCAGCACCTTCTCAGCTGCGGCGGCTACCGACTCGAGGTCGGCGAGGTCAACGACCAGCGGCTCCAGCGTGCCGGCCGGACTTGTTGCGGCGATCCGATCGATGGCGCCAGTGGCCCTCGTCTCGTTGCGGGCGCCGACGAGGACGTGCGCTCCGTGCTCGGCCAGCGCTCGGGCGGTCTCCCAGCCCAGGCCGCTGTTGGCACCGGTGACCAGGAACACCTTGTCGGTCTGGTCACCGATGGACTCTTCGTTCCATTGTGTGGGCATTACTCGTCCTCTTCGTGGGGTCTGTCGTGGATGGTGTCGGTGGGGCTCCCCTGCGCAACCCGCCACGTCCATCGGATCGCGCCACCTTCTCATCCTTTCCGGACGGCCGCCTGCGGCCAGCGCAGCGCCGCTCGGCGGGGGAGCGCATCTGGGGTCGCCGCCCTGGCCGCAGAACCTGGCCGTCGCCCAGCTCACATCAGGTCGGTCGGCTCGAGCTCCTCGGGATGCTCAGCGACTTCCGTGTCGCGGTCCTCCACCGCGCAGTACCAGCTCCAGCACAGCTGACCGGCGCCGACCAGGACCATTGCGGCCACGGCGAACCCGAGGATGGAGACTCCGACCACGGGAGTCACCGCGACCGCGACGACCGCGTTGAAGGCCAGGGTGATGAAGGTGGCCCCGGATATGACCGCGCCGCGGCGGTCGGGGAAGAGGTCGAGCAGCAGCAGCTGCAGGTTGGGGTAGGTCATGCCGTTGCCCAGGGCGATCAGGCTGCAGCCGACCACTGCCCAGGGCAACTGATCACCCAGGGGGGACAGCGCGAGCAGCAGGCCGACCACTGCACCCAGCACGGAGATCGTGTAGCCCGTGCTGACCAGTCGACGTGCCGTGAGTCGACCGGCCGACCTGCCCGAGATCCACGATCCCAGCATCATCGAGCCGATCATCGGCACGAACAGCACCCAGAAGTCGAGCTCACCCTTGCCGAGCAGGTCGACCAGGAAGATCGCGGCGCCACCGATGTAGAGGAACTGGGCCGCGAACGTCAGCGTCATCGCCCAGGCGAGTCGGTGGAACGAGGCGCGCCGAACCACGGCGCCCAGGCCTTCGAGCACGGCCCCCGGCCTCATCGGGACCCGGCGCTCCGGTGGATGGCTCTCCGGGAGGATGAGCACGGTTGCGGCGATGAGCACCACGCCGAAGATGGCCATGAAGGCGAAGATCCACCGCCACGGTCCGAGCTGAAGCACGAGGCCGCCGATGATCGGCGCGATCGCAGGTCCGAGCGCGAAGATCAGGGCCACCCGGCTCATGAGCACCTGGGCCTGCTGCCCGTCGAAGAGGTCGCGGATCACTGTCCGGCTGACGATCGCCGCCCCACCGGCGCTGAGCCCCTGGAGCACTCGGAAGGCCAGCAGAACGCCCAGGTCGGGTGCGAACGCCGCCCCGATTGAGGCAACGACGTACACCGCGACCGAGGCCAGGATGACCGGCCGCCTGCCGATGGCGTCCGAGAGCGGTCCGTGGAAGATGCTCATCACGGCAAAGGCAGCCAGGTAGGCGGTCACCACCAGCTGCATCTCGGTCGACCCGACGCCGAAGTCGCGCTGCATCTGCGCGAACGCCGGGAACGGGGTGTCGATGCTGAACGGACCGAGCATCGAGAGCATGGCCAGCGCGATCGGGATTGCGACCTGGACCCGCCGGCTGCGCGGATCCTGAGCGGCGGGGGTCACTCTCCCAGTATGCGTTCTCACGTCGACAGGCCGGATCCGCGCGATGCAGCGATGGGGCACACTGGGGCGATGCGCCCGTCCTCCCTGGCACTCGCTGGACTCCTCGTCCTGACGGGTTGCTCGACTGATTCGACTGGTTCGGTCACCGCGGATGCGGCGACCGGCGCCACCTCCGAGCCCTCGCCGACGACAGACGCACCGAGCGACGTATCAGACGCGTTGTTCCCCGACGTGATCGCCGCGACGGCGACGCCAAGCGGGGAGGGGACCTGGTTGTTCTCCGCCACCGTGAGCTCGCCCTACGACAGCCCCGGACGTTACGCCGACGCCTGGCGGGTGCTGGCACCGGATGGCACTGAGCTGGGGATTCGCGAGCTGGCCCACGACCATGCCTCGGAGCAGCCCTTCACCCGCACCCTGAGCGGAGTCGTGGTTCCCGCAGGTGCTGACGTCGTCACCGTCGAGGGGCGTGACCAGGTCAACGGCTGGGGCGGGGCCACCGTGGAGGTCGAGCTCCAGCCATAGCGCACTCGCCCCGGCGATTCACCGTTTTCGGACCGGCTGACCGCAGCCAGATCAGGCAACCGCACGGCCAGGCTGGCTAGCATCCCAAGGGAGCGGCGCAGGACGAGGCGGCTGCGGGAGGGATTCCCTGATGGACCCGGTTGATGCCGCAGATCTGAGCTTCAACACCACGACGTTGACGATCCTCAACGTTCTCATCGGCCTGATCATGTTCGGCGTCGCGCTGAACATCCGGGTCGAGGACTTCCGTCGGATCGTGCGCGACCCCCGTGGACCGTTGATCGGCCTCGGCGCCCAGTTCCTCCTCCTGCCGGCCCTGACATTCCTGATGGTGGGCCTGATCAACCCGTCACCATCAATCGCGCTGGGGATGATCCTCGTGGCGGCCTGCCCGGGGGGCAACTTCTCGAACTTCCTGACCGTCTACGCCAGGGGCAACGGGGCGCTGAGCGTGAGCATGACCGCCGTGTCGACGCTCCTGGCAATCGTGATGACCCCATTCAACCTGCAGTTCTGGGGGTCACGGACCGATGGCGCCAGTGAGGTCCTGACCGCAGTCTCCCTCGACCCGCTGGACCTCATGGTCACCATCGTGCTGATCCTCGCGGTGCCGATGGCGCTCGGGATGCTCACCCGCGCCAAGCGACCCGAGCTCGCCGACACGCTGCGCAGGCCGATGCGCTACCTGTCGCTCACGCTGTTCTTCGCGTTCATCATCTTCGCGTTGATCGGAAACTGGTCGCTCTTCCTGGAGTTCGTCGGTGTATTCGCGATCGTCGTCACCGCCCAGAACGCGATGGCACTGGCGATCGGCTACTTCTCGGCGACCGCTGCCCGGCTGCCCGAGTACGATCGGCGGGCGATCACGATGGAGGTCGGCATCCAGAACTCCGCGCTCGCCTTGGTCATCATCTTCACGTTCTTCGACGGCTTGGGCGGGATGGCCGTCATCGCTGCCTGGTGGGGGGTCTGGCACCTCATCTCCGGCCTCACGCTCGGGACCTACTGGTCGCGCAGGGCGGCCGCCGTGCCCGAGCTGCAGGTGGCCGGAGCGACTGAGTGACGCGCGTGCCTGCCGCGCAGAGCCCGTTGGGCGGTGCGCGCGTGCTGGTGACCGGAGCCGCCGGCGGGATCGGCCGCGAGACCTGCGCCGCACTCCAGGGAGCCGGCGCCCACGTGATCGCCGCTGACCTCGATGTGGCCGCCGTGTCGCTGGCGGCCGAGGAGCGGCTGACCCTCGACGTGACCGACGACGATCAGGTCCTGCAGGTCGTCGGGGGCCTCGAGCCCCTGGACGGGCTGGTGCTCAGCCATGGTGTGACCTCGCTGGGTGCTGCCGTGGACACGCCCATGGCCGCCGTCGACCGGGTGCTGTCGGTGAACCTGCGCGGGGCCATCGCCGTGACCCAGGCAGCCCTGCCGGGGCTGATCGCCCGCCGGGGTCGGATCGCGGTGCTCAGCTCGGTGTCGGGGTTCGCACCGCTTGTCCACCGCACTGCGTACTCGGCGTCCAAGCACGGCCTGCACGGGTACTTCGACAGCCTTCGTGCCGAGCTCGTCGACGCCGGGGTGTCGGTGACCATCGTGGCGCCGTCGTTCGTGGCCACCGGGATCGAGCAGCGCGCTGCGCACCGGGCTGCTGGTCGGGGTGGGGACTGGTCGACCACCGGGGAGGTGCTGTCCCCGGGCGAGGTGGCCGAGGCTCTCGTTGACGGGATGACCCGCCGACGGTCGCTGGTCCTCCCCTCGCGCACCGCGCGTGCCTCCTACGCCGTGTCGCGCGTGGCTCCGGGGCTCTACGCGCGTGCGATGCGCCGCCTGGTCCTGCGCGACGGATAGCCCGGCACCGGTGTGTCACGCAGGGAGTCTTGCCCGGCTCGACTGCTCGCTGAAGAAGCGCTCCACCAGCGAGCGGGAGTACTGGGCGCAGAGCTCGATCGTGGAGAACGACATGATCTCGCCGGCGTAGTAGGTGTTCTGCGTGCCCTGGAGTGCCTCGAGGGTCTCGTAGTAGCCCGCCGCCATCTCCTGCCGGGCCGACGTGCGGGAAGTACTTCCAGCAGCGGGTGTCCACGACCTGCTCGAGCCGTCCGCCCAGCCGCGCCACATCCTCGGCGCATGTGCGCTCGATCTGCTCATGGCTGCGCGTCCCGTCGTCGAGGACGTACAGCGCGTACAGCGGCTGGCCGGGCCACCGGTGGTACCACATCATGACGTGGCCACTGCGCTCGGCGACGAAGTGCGTCGGGAGGTATCCGGACTGCTCGGGCATGTCGTCGATGCTGCACAGCAGGACCCAGTAGTTGTAGGTGCGGATCGCGCTGAACAGGCGTCGCTCCGTCGCCGAGGCGTCGAGGAAGGCCAGCGCCTCATCCAGGGGGCTGGTGATGATGAGCTTGTCGAACTCCCACGGGCCCCTGGTCGGTCTCGACCAGCACCGACTCCCTGGCGGGTGATGCTGCGGATCGTCACCCCGGTGCGGACGTCGAGCTCCTGGGCCAATCTGGCCCAGAGGGACTGCACCCCGTCGGGCCAGACCATGCGGCGACGGGGGGAGATCAGGGACTCGATCATGTGCAGGTCGAGGTACTTCATCACGTAGGCGGTCGGGATCTCGTCGAAGTAGCCGTACCCGAACCCGGTGAACGGAAGCGCCAGGGCTTCGCCCAGGGAGGGCAGGGCGTGCTGCCCGGCGAACCGGGCGAACGGCTCGTAGAGGTCGGGATCGATCCCGACCAGCCCCGGCTCGTTGATGCGCCGGTACCTGACCCGGGTGGCCCATGCGTAGTGGAGCAGCACCTGCCAGAGCAGGCGTGGGATCTGGGAGCGGGGGAACAGATCGATCGGATGGCCATCTGCGTCGAAGCAGTGCATGCCATCGGTCGGCACTGCCTCGACACCCACCGACTCCATCAGCTCCAGCGTCGTGTCGTAGTTGCGGGTGGCGAGCACGGCACCCAGCTCGTAGACATGCGGCCCCACCGAGACGGAGCAGCACTTGCCGCCCACCTGCTGCGCCCGCTCCAGCACAGTGACGTTCCCGTGGCCGGCTCGCCGCAAGTAGTGGGCCGCCGAGAGTCCTGACGCCCCTGCGCCGATCACACCGATCCGCTGATCCGTTGGCTGCTGGCCGGGTCCCATGTCCGCCTCCCGCTCCGACCTCCCATGCCCATCGGTAGCGCCCGACGGGCATTCCCAGCCTAGGGTCCGCCGACCGGCGGTCGGCAGGGACCTTGGACCCGCGATTCGGGCGCGTACACGCCGCGCAGTGGCGGCGCTCCAACAGCTGCTCCCCAACTCCCGGTGGACCACTCGCGCATGGGCCAGCCATGATGGAAGCAGACCCGGCTCCGGTCTGTGCGCCTTCAGGCGAGGTTCCGTGAGCGTCCACCGGGAGCCGGATCGCGGGTGACGTCGCGCAGTTGCCCGCCGGGATCGGGAAGGCAGGACATGTCTCGAAGACGCGTCAGGTACATCCTCAATGGACTCCTCCTGGCCGCGGCGGTTGTGGTGATCCTGACAGGCTTCGTCGTCGATCGACTTGACCTGAACCAGTTCACCCCACACCGCTGGGCGGGCTACGCGGTCGCGGTGCTGATCGCCATCCACGTGGGACTGCACTGGCGCTGGTTCCTGCCATCGAGGTGGGCGGGCAGCCAGCGGGTCGGGACGACGCATACGTCCGATTCGGAAGGCCCGCCCGCGCGCCCGGCGGCAGCGGCGGCCGGAACTGCGCTGGCGTCGACGGGCGGGCTCACGCATGGCTCCGCCCGGGATGGGGCGACCAGCCAGGCAGGCGACACGCCGGATCCGGCGCCGGACGCACGCCACCAGCAACCTCGTCGCCCGTCGCGTCGAACGGCCCTCGCCGCGATCGGTGCCGGCGCCGCGGGTGTCGTCGTCGGCTGGTCGGCCAAGTCCGAGGTGTCACCCGTGCCCTACGAGAGCGGCGATGTCGGTCTCTTCTACCACCGCGAGAGCTCGCTCGGGCTGCGCGGGCTGATCAGTGACCTGGTCGACTGGGGTCGCCGGCCGGCCCAGTACCTCCGGGTCGGCGAGGGCCGGCCTGTCGTGCTGCCCACCGTGGCCGTCCCGCCGGTGATGACCGTGTCCCAGGCCCTGGAGCAGAGACGATCCCTGCGCGAGTACGCCGATCGGGCCATGACCGCCGAGGAGCTGGCGTGGGTGGTGCGCGCAGCCACCGGGATCACCTCGAGCCAGGGTCGCCGGGCTGCTCCCTCAGCAGGCGCCCTGTATCCCATCGAGACGTACGTGGCGGTGCGCCGGGTGGACGGGATCGACCCGGGCGTCTACCACGTCGACGTTCGGGCCCAGGCGCTGGAACCGGTCCGCGACGGGTCGGCCGCCGGCGATCTCATGGTCGCCGGGCTCGGCCAGGACTTCCTGCGTCGAGCGCCGGTCGTGCTCGTCCTGACCGGCCGGTTCCAGCGCTCGCGGTGGAAGTACCGCGAGCGCCACTACCGGTACGTCTGCTGGGAGGGAGGTCACGTGACCCAGAACGTCTACCTTGCGGCTGAGTCCCTCGGACTGGGCGCCTGCATGGTGGGTGCGTTCTTCGACGGGATGGTCAACGACATCGTCGGGGTGGATGGGCGCCAGGAGGCCGCGCTGGGGCTCATCGCCCTGGGTCCCCACTGACCGGTGATCCCGCGCCGCGGCCGACGGGACCTCCGCGAGCTGGCATCTCGCGTCATCTGCGATGCTTCACGAGGCAGGAGGTCGGCCGGGTCTGCACGTCAGGATGGTCCAACTCAAGGCGTGGGCCCGTGCCATCCCAGGTGCGTGTGGCTGGGGTCGTTGCTGTACTTCAGCCCGTATCTCATCGCGCGGTCCAGCCCGATGTGCGCCAGCCAGATCAGGGCCACGGCCAGGAGCAGGGAGCTGCCCTGCCAGAGGCCGAGCGCCACGAGTGACGTAGGAACGGGCATCGCGTGGGCGACGTTGTAGACGTGCGCGCCCGCTGTCCGACTGTGCAGGTAGCCCAGCGCGGACAGGTCAGGGGCCAGCAGGAGGCCGGCGAACAGCCACCACGGCTCCTGGGTCCAGGCGTAGCCCGCGACCGCTGCCACCAGCAGTGACACGCCTTCCAGGCGCAGCCACACCTGGGGCGCGCCGCGCACGACACCGAGGCCCTGGGCCGGTTCGGGGCGAGTGCTGTCCGTCGTCGTGGGCCCTGAACCGGATCGGCCGACGTCTGTCACGACGGTCATGATCGATCCTGAGCCTCGTTCGCCGATGCGTCGGCGGCAGCAAGGGCTGCGATGAGGGAGTCGACCAGGAAGTCGTAGCTGCGATCGATGCTCACCGGGAGCCCGAAGCCGTCGTTGGTCTCCAGGCTGACGAATCCGTGAAGTGCTGAGCGCATGGTCCGGGTGGCGTCAATCGCCGAGTCACCGGTGAGGCGGTAACCGGACAGGACGTCGAGCACAACGGTGACGACGGAATCGCTGGCAGCCTTGTCGTCCGCGTCACCCGGGATCGGTGCACGGGTGGTGGCGGCATAGCGTCCTGGGTGCTCAACTGCCCACGTCCGATAGGCATCGGCGAGGGCGCGGATCGCGTCACCGCGAGCCCGACCTACAGCTGCGCGTCCAAGCACCTCGGCCAGCTCACGCTTGGCGCGCACGGCGATGCTGCGCTGCAGGGCAGCCATGCCGTCGATGTGCTTGTACAGCGACGGTTGGCGGACGCCCAGGTTCCCTGCCAACGCGGCCAGGGTGAGTTGGGGCAGCCCGACCTCGTCGGCGATGCGCTCGGCCTCGATGACGACGCGGTCCGCGGTGAGCCCGGCCCTAGCCACGCTGGACCGTCCTCGACAGGAAGCCCAGGATCGCTTCGCTGACCACCTCAGGCTGCTGCGACTGCGGGTAGTGGCCCGCGTCGGCGACCATCACGACCTCGCCCTCCACAGCAGCCGCGATCCAGTCGGCCTCGGCCCTCGGGTCGGGGAAGTCGGGATCCAGCTCGCCCATGACAACCAGAGTCGGGGCGTGGACCTGCCCGAGCCGGGCCGCGGTGGGCGCGTGGTCCGCGCGAGTCGTCAACGAGAAGGCCTTGGCATACCCCCGGCGTCGGACGCTGGCGATCACGGAACGGAGGTGGGCATCGAGGTCGGTGGGCGTGTGGCCGGCATACAGGCGCGGGACGTAGGCCTTCCATGACGTCGCGACCCACGGGGTGGCCATGGCGATGCGCATCATGAACCGGGTGAAGGCGTTGATGTCCCCGTTGCGCACGAAGGGCCCGACGAGTACGAGGCCCGTGAAGAGGTCCGGGCGCTCCGCTGCTGCGTGGGCTGCGGCGCCGGCGCCCATCGAGTTGCCGACGACCACGGCCGGACCGCCGAGCTCCTCGATGAGGGCGATCACATCGCTGGCGGTCTCGGCGTCGCCGTAGGACCCGAACGTGGTGTCGCTGTCACCGTGACCGCGCAGGTCGGTGGTTGCCACCCGGTACCCCGCCGCGATCAGGTGGGGACCCAGGAGGCGGTAGGCGGCCCGTAGGTCACCCATCCCCGGGACGAGGACCACCAGGGGACCGCCCGTGCCGGTGACGTCGTAGGCGACTCGCCCCCCGGGACGGTTCAGGTACTCGGTGGTGGGTACGGCCTTCGCATCGTTGGTTGTCATAGAAACTAAGGTACATAGCAATATGGCTAATGTCAATAGCCCACATAGGAGTAAGCCGGCCGCCCCGTGATCCGACGGGCAGGGGCCCGGGCGGGGACCAGGGGCGGGTCCGGCGGGGCGGGGATCCGGGCGATGCCAGCTGGAGTCCTACTGGAGGGTCATGACGATGCTGCCCACGTGCTGCTTGGACTCGAACGCCTCCTGCGCATCGTGGATGCGCTCCAGGGGGTAGGTTGCGCCCACGAGCGGCCGCACCGAGTCGCTCTCGATGAGCTCCACGAGATCCGCGAACACGCCGGGGGGACACGCGGTCGCCCCGATCAGCTCGAGGTCGTTGAGGTACATGACCCGCAGATCGAGGTCCACGACGGGACCGGCGATGGCACCTGCGCACACGTAGCGCCCACCTCGGCGCAGCGAGCGCAACCACCCGGGGGCATCCGCGCCGCCCACGACATCGGCGACGACGTCGAAGGGCCCGCAGTCCTGAGCAGCGGCCTGCGGCACGTCGCTGGTCTCCCGGGCGACGACGTGGTCAGCGCCCATGGCACTCACCGCTGGCGCCTTCGCCGCAGCTGCGATGGCGGTCACCGCCGCGCCACGAAGCTTGGCCAGCTGGACCAGTGCGCTTCCCACGCCACCCGAGGCGCCGGTGATCGCGATCCGCTGACCAGCGGCGAGGTCCGCGCGCGCCAGCATGTTCTCGGCAGCGGACCAGGAGCAGGCGAATGTCGCCAGCTCGACATCGGAGAGGGTTGACTCCACGGTGAAGACGTTGTCCGTCGGGACGACGCACAGCTCCGCGAAGCCCCCGTCTATCTCGCTGCCCAGGTAGGCGGTGTGATCCCGCCAGTCCGTTCCGGTGCTGCGGCGGATCCACGGGTCCACCAGCACACGGCGGCCGACGAGGCCCGGGTAGACCTCAGAGCCGACGGAAGCCACACGCCCGCAGATGTCGGCGCCCTGAATCCGTGGCAGTGTGAACCCGCCGCCCCATCCGGACTCGCCGTACCATCCTCGGCGGGTGTTGAGGTCGGTGTTGTTCACGCCGCAGGCACTGACCCGGATCAGCACCTCGTGGGTACCGGGATGCGGTTCGGGAACGTCTGCACGGACCTTGAGGACGTCGGGACCGCCGGTACCCGTGAGCACTGCAGCACGCATCAGCCCACGGTAGTCCCTCGCCGCTGGAGTCCCGTGGACCCTCGGTGCATGTCCCCAGGGTCGTGCTCAGAAGGTCACAGTTTCGTGACAATCCCGCGGGTTCGGCCGTTTTCGGTGGGGGGGAGCGCGTCTCTCAGGTTAGGTTGGTGAGGTTCTTTCTGGGCTCAGCCCGGATCCAACCCCCTCTCAACCGAACAATGGAGTTGTGTATGCGGTATCCCAAGGTCCACCTTCTTCGATCAGCCGCCGTGCTTGCGTCCGTCGGCCTCATCGCCGCCGGTTGCAGCAGCGGTAGCGATGGTGACGAGGCCGCCAGCGGCGGCGGAACCGACCTCGAGGGCGTGAGCGTCACCGTGGGGTCGAAGGACTTCACCGAGAACATCGTGCTGGGCGAGATCCTCGCACAGGCGCTGGCCGCCCAGGGCGCCGATGTCAAGAAGCAGATCAACCTCGGCGGCACGTCGGTGAACCGCACCGCGCTGCTGAATGGCGACATCGATGTGTACCCCGACTACAACGGAACTGGCTGGACCGTGCACCTGGGTCAGCAGGACCCCTCGTTCGATCCACAGGAGCTGTTCGACCAGACCGCGGAGATGGACCTCGCGGAGAACAACATCAAGTGGTCGGGGCTGTCGCCGTTCAACGACACCTACGGGTTCACGGCCGGTCCCGACCTCGTCGCGGCCGAGGGTGCTTTCGACCTGCAGGGCATGGCTGACTACTTGGCCGCCACGCCGGACGCATCTGTGTGCATGGAGACGGAGTTCCCCGACCG
The DNA here is from genome assembly GCA_963753075.1 of uncultured Actinomycetes bacterium. GTDB lineage: Bacteria > Actinomycetota > Actinomycetes > S36-B12 > CAIYMF01 > Prado023. The sequence continues at coordinate 1,052,030 of CAVWAR010000017.1, read as the reverse complement.
CCCGGACGGGCTGATCCTGTTCGAGGACGCCACCGGCTACACCGTCCCGGACAGCCAGATCCAGATCCTTGACACCGGCCTGATCTACACCGAGACCGCCAACGGTGCCTGCACCTTCGGCGAGGTCTTCACCACGGACGGTCGCATCGAGGCGCTGGACCTGAGCCTCGTGGAGGATCCGGGCGTGTTCATCCTGTACAACGCGTCCTACACGTGGGATGCGGACCACTTCGGCGAGAACGCCGAGACCTACCAGGCTCTCGTCGATCAGATCTACGCTCCTCTCGATGACGCCAAGATGGCGTCGCTGAACTTCCAGGTCGACATCGAGGATGAGTCGGCGGAGGACGTCGCCGCCGCCTACCTCCAGGAGATCGGTCTCGCGTAGGACCTCAGCTGGATGTGATTGTGCCCCCGACCGATGTGGTCGGGGGCACAATCATGTGTGGCCTCGAGTCAGAGTCCCCGGTCCTGGGGGAGTCGTTCATGACCGAGTCGACTCAGTCGAGCAGCAGGGGGAGCAGGGCGACGATGCCCGCGCCGGCCAGAAGCACGGGGTCCTGCCGCAGCTTCAGGCCGAGACTGATGGTGATCCCCGGGCCACCCCGCCAATCATCTCCAGGCAGTCGCGTCTCGTAGGAACCCTGGATGTGACTGTGCCCCCCGGACCGAGTGTGGACGGGGGGCACAGCCACTGCTGGCGCTGGCTCAGAGCCCTCGGGGCTTGAGGACTCGTTCCATGACCGCGCCGATCCAGTCGAACGTCAGGGCGAGGAGGGCGACCATGCCCGCGCCGACGAGGAGCACGGGGTTCTGCTGCAGCTTCAGGCCGGAGCTGATGGTGATCCCCAAGCCACCCCCGCCGATCAGGAAGGCAAGGGTCGCCATGCCGATGTTGATCGTCATCGCGGTGCGGATACCCGCGATGATGACCGGGACCGCCAGCGGCAGTTCGATTCGGGTCAGGGCGTTTCGCTTGGTCATACCCATCCCACGACCGGCCTCGATGACCGACCGGTCCACGTTGTCGAGCCCGACCATCGTGTTGCGCAGCACGGGCAGCAGGGCGTACAGCACGAGGGCCCAGATGACCGTCGTCAGCCCCTGCCCGAGCAGGAGCAGGAAGAGCACGAGCAATCCGTAGGCAGGCAGCGCCTGCCCGGCGTTGGCCACGGCCAGCACGCTGGGAGCGAAGCGGCGCATCGACGGTCGGGTCAGCAGGATCCCAAAGGGGACGGCGATGGCAATCACGAGGACGGTGGACGAGAAGGCAATCTTGAACATGTCCACGGTCTGCGGCCAGAGCTTGGTGTCCCAGTCGAGTGCGCTGGCCTGTTGGAAGTTGACACTGGAGTCAAGGGCGAGGCTGCGGTAGTAGAGGTACAGCAACAGCGCGAGGGCGATGATTCCGAGTGGCGCCACCGCAAGGCCGAGCCAGGAGTTGCGCGTCTGGCTGGCTTCGGCTGCTGCGACGGCAACATCGGTCTCGTCATCATCGCTGGACATGGTGTGGTCCAGCTGGACGCCGCCTGTGCGCTCACTCATTGGCAGCCGCCTCCAGCTCGACGTAGTGCGCCTGGGCCTCGGCACGAAGCCTGCGGATGACCGCGGTGAGGTGGCCGATCTCGACAACCCCCACGTAGCGTCCGTGCGGTTCAATGACGCAGGCCATCCCGGTGGACGACTTGAGCATCTCCTCCAGGGTGTCGTGCAGTGTGGCGTTCTGCTCCACCTCGCTGCGCACCTGCTGGCCGCGAAGCTTCAGGTCGCTGGGCTTGTCCACCTTGTCCAGGTCGGCGTCGCGCAGCCAGCGCGCCGGGCGCCCCTTGTCGTCCAGGAGCAGGATCCACTCCCGTCCGGACGCGGCCAGAGTCGCGTGGCCGATCTCACGTGTGTCCTGTTCAGTCATCGTCGGGTACGGCGCAAGGTCGAGGTCCCGGACCCGCTCGAAGTGCAGGCCCTTGAGCGTCGATCCCGCGCCGATGAAGTCGTCGACGAACTCGTCGGCAGGCAGGGCCAGGATCCGCTCCGGGGTGTCGATCTGGCGAATCACGCTGCGCTCGCCGAGGATTGCGATCCGGTCGCCCATCTTGATTGCCTCGTCGATGTCATGGGTGACGAAGACGATGGTCTTGCGCAACTCGTTCTGCAGGCGCAGGAACTCGTTCTGCAGTCGATCGCGGGTGATCGGATCGATCGCACCGAACGGCTCGTCCATCAGCATGACGTCGGGATCAGCACCCAGCGCCCGGGCGACGCCGACGCGCTGCGCCTGGCCGCCGGAGAGCTCCTTGGGGTAGCGGTCGCGATACTGCTCCGGGTCCAGGCCCACCGTGTCGAGCAGCTCGTCGACGCGCGCATCGATCCTCGCCTTGTCCCAGCCCACCATCTTGGGAACCGTCGCGATGTTCTGCGCGATGGTCTGGTGCGGGAACAACCCGATCTGCTGGATCACGTAGCCGATCCGCCTGCGCAGCTTGTCCGGGTCGACATCGGTGACGTCCTCGCCGCCGAAGATGATGCTCCCGCCGGACGGCTCGATCATGCGGTTGATCAGCCTGAGGGTCGTGCTCTTGCCGCACCCCGAAGGTCCGACGAGGACCAGGATCTCGCCCTCGTTGATGTCCATGGTGAGCTCCTCGACGGCGGGCGTCGACGAGCCGGGATAGACCTTCGTCACTTTGTCCAGGTGGATCATTGGTTGGGCAGTCATGTGTGCTCCTTCTAGTTCCTGAGGCCGGGGGACGTTGTGAGCCGCTGGATCAGTGCCCACACGAGGTCGAGCACGAGGCCGAGCAGGACGATGAACACGGTCCCGACCCAGACTGACTCCGAGGACCCCGGAAGCCCGAGCCGGGTGAGCCCGCCCTGGATGAACGAACCGAGCCCATCACCGCCCACGAGGACGGCGATCGCAGCGATGCCGACAACCATGAGGCTGGATACTCGGATGCCCGCCATGATGACGGGCCAGGCAAGCGGCAGCTTGACCCGCATCAACTGCTGGGTCGATCCCATGCCCATGCCGCGCGCGGACTCCACGACCGCCGGGTCGACCTCGTCCAGGCCGGTGACGGTGTTGCGCAGGATCGGCAGGATCGCGTACAGGAACAGTGCGGCCATGGCAGGCGCGTTCCCGATCCCGAGAATCGGGATGAAGATCGCGAACAGGGCCAGGGACGGAATCGTGAGGAAGATCCCGGCAATGCTCAGCGCTAGGGCGCGCGCCGACGCGTTGCGCTGCACGATGATTCCGAGCGTGACGGAGAACACCGTCGCGAGACCGATGACAACCAGCACGATCTGCACGTGCTGCCAGAATGCTTCGAGGATGTCGTCATAGTTCTTGACCACGTAGTCGTACCAACTCGTGAGTCCGTCCATGAGCTGCCCTCCAGGCGCCCACGTAGGTGGGCATGGCAATTTCGTCGTCCGGAGCGGATCGACATGATGACCCGACCCTAGGCGACGATCCGGCTGCTGTCAGGTTTGTCCCGACATCGTGACACAACAGCGACATAGCCTTCCGGGGGATCAGACCGGGTGATCGCCGACTCGCGACTTCGCCTATCCCGCCAGCGTCCCGGCGAAGACCTGCCAGGCGAGCAGCGACTTGGCCACCAGGCTCAGGGTGATGTAGGTGCGCTCGCCGACCAGGTAGTCGGCCCACCGGCCCGCCTGCTTGTACTGCAGGAACTGGTTGAGGGCGAAGACGTTGAAGAACAGGAACAACGAGAGGATGATCCCGTACACGAACGCTGGAGGCTCAGCCGAGGATGTGGAGCCGGGGGCGACGACGAAGAACGCGATGATCAGCCACGGAACGATGCCCACGATGCACCCGAAGATGAATGGCAGCCACCCGCCGCCCGGCTGCTCGTAGTCCTCCTGCAGCCAGCCGAAGAAGATCATGGCGGCGTTCACGCCGAAGATGGCCATCAGCGCCCCGACGTCGGAGATGCCGGTGATCTGGGCGATCAGGACGATCATCATCGACGAGGTGAGGGCGTACTCGACCCAGCGGGCGCGGTTTCGCTTGTGGGCCAGGTCGGCGGCATACCCGTTGGACCAGGCTGTCGCGACGATCAGCAGGGCGATGCCGGACAGGGCGAGGAAGCCCGCGACGGCGAGTCCGATGGGAGTGTTCATCAGCGTGATCGGGTCACCGGGCGTGGTTCCGGGAGGTCCCTCGAGGTAGCTGGCGGTGATCGGCAGCGAGAAGTCGTTGGCGAGCAGGTACACGACCACGGCCTGAGCGACCAGGACGATGCCGACGACGATGTTGTACCGGCGGAGCGCGGCCAGGCGAGTCGGCTCGACGGGGGCGTCGAGATCGGTGGCGGCATCCGGTGTGCTGGCATGCGTTGGTGGGTTCATGGCCGCCACGTTAGCCCGGGAGGCGTGGGTCCGCGCTTGCCGGGTTGCGGTGTGTCGCGCACGGCCGAGCCCGACTACCCCCGGCGGTGCCGAGTTCGCGGGGCCAGATGGCTCGGGACCGGGTGTCGCCGCACCGATCACGCGTTTCACGGGCGCGCCCGTCAGTATGGGGTCATGCGAATCATCGACGTGGACGCCGAGAAGGTCGGCACGATTCCTCTGGCGGAGGTCTCCGGCCTGGCCGTCGGTCGCAACCTGGATGGGCGGATGACCATCGCGGCAATCGGCGACCGGAAGGCAACCATCGCGTGGGCTGGTGTGGCCGACGGGATCGACGACCTCGAGTGGCAGACGCTGGCACTGCGGCATGCCGAAGGAACGCGGATCCCGCATGACAATCCGCAGCTCGAGGCCATCGCGATCGACGGTGCGCTTGGCCTGCTGCTCGTCCAGGAGACCCCCTGCCGGGCTGAGTACATCGACGGACCGGGGCGGCAGGTGCTGGCGCACATCGCCCTGGACATCCCCGACGATGCGGGTTCCGAGGAGCTGCGGGCGTCGTGGCGAGACCCGGGCGGCTCACACGCCGAGGGCGTGGTCATGCTCAAGGACGGCCACCTGCTGATCGTCAAGGAGAAGGACCCGGCTGCGCTGCTCGAGTTCGGCCCGGCCGGCGATTCGCCCCGCGGCTACGGCCCGGACCGGTGGCTGGATCCCGGCGAGCCCTGGTGGGCGGGCGCCGGCTCGGCGTCCGGGCAGGACGTCCGCCTCGTGCTGCTCGCGGCCTGGGCCCCCACCGCCGAGACGGTGTCGGCCTGCCCGGACCTCAGCGATGCCGAGGTGGGACCCCGTGGAAACCTGATCCTGCTCAGCGACCGGGGCAGTTCGGTCGCGCTCGTGCCGCCTGCGGCAGCCGCAGCCGACCCATTCGCGGGCTCGTTCGGGGCGACGGCGGTCTGGCGCATGTCCGGTGTCCGGTCCAAGCCCGAGGGGATCGTCGTGCTGCCGGACCTGAGCGTCCTGGTTGCGTGCGACCGGCGCAAGGTGAAGAAGAACCTGTTCGTCATCCCCAGGAGCGAGTGGGACAAGGACTGACAGTCGGGGGCCGAGCGGAAGGCCAGCGCGTGGCGGGCGGGGCCCGGTCGCGGGGACTACCGCGTTGGTCCCTGCGCTGCCCGCTGCTGAGCGCACGAGACCACGGCCGTGAGATCCAGGCCGTAGCTGGGACCGTCAGCGGCGCCGTAGGTCTGGAGCCGTCCGGCGCCCCGCTCCAGGAGCCGTGCGGCACCCGTGCCGTTGCCACGCGCGGCATGGGTGAGCCCGACGCAGAGCTGGGCAAGGCCCTGCCACAGGTCACGCTCCTCGGTCGGCCCAGCCTTCCACCGGGCCTCCAGGACCTCGTGAGCAGAGAACGGGCGGCCGTCGCTGACCAGTTGGTGAGCCAGTACCAGGGTCTCGTCGGGTGGCAGCGGCTCCTCGGATACCGGCTCGACGCCGGGGGAGCCGTACGGCAGGGGTCGGCCGAGGGCATCGCGGGGCCGCTCCTGGCGTGGGCGACCAGTCCCATCGCGATCTCGTGCGTCGGCCAAGACCGGCTCCCTTCCCTGTGCTCCCCGTCAGTGTGACGGTTCCCCGCCCACAGCGCAGTCCCCGCCGGCGATCCCGGGAGCCGGCTACTCGTCCAGCGAGCTGGCGTCACCCGGCACGTCGACCGCATGCGCCTGAAGGGCCTCCAGCGGCACGACCCGGAGCGCCGCGGCATTCGTTGCGGCCAGCACGACGGGTGCAGCGACGCCCTCGTTGTAGGCCCGCAGCCAGTTGGCCGCGGTCACGCACCACCGGTCGCCAGGGACAAGCCCCGGGAACCGGTACTCCGGCCGGGGCGTGGACAGGTCGTTGCCGATCCGGCGCTGATGGTCGAGGAACTCCGCCGTGACCACGGCGCAGATGGTGTGGCTACCGAGGTCCTGGGGCCCGGTGTTGCAGCTCCCGTCGCGGTAGAACCCAGTCACGGGGTCGTTGCTGCATGGATCGAGGGTGCCGCCGAGGACGTTCAGCTCAGTCACCTGCACAGCATCGCGCGCGCTGGCGTGCGGCGCGCGGTGTGGCCGGGAACACGGCCGGGATGTCCTCGGCCGTGGGTCACGCTGGGGGACTCCGCTTGCGGGCACGTTCTCCTAGAGTGGGTGGATGCCTGAGCTGCCCGGTCACCGCCCTGATCTCCTGCTGGAGCTCGACCTCACCGTTCCTCCGGTCGAGCCGGACGCCGATGACCCGTTGGCTCGCCTGCGGAGCCGGGGTCGTCATCAGCTGCGCCCGATCCTGCGCACCCTGCACGAGGCCGGGACTGACGATCGGGTCACCGGCCTGATCGCCAAGGTGGGCGGCACCCTTCCCTGGGCGGTCATGCAGGAGCTGCGGCTCGGCGTACGGGCCTTCGCCGCCAGCGGCAAGCCGACGATGGCCTGGGCCGAGACCTTCGGTGAGGGCTCGGGGGGCATGACCGACTACGTGCTCGCGACCGCCTTCGACGAGATCTGGCTGCAGCCGGGCGGGGAGCTGGGCCTGCTCGGGGTGGGCGTGCAGGCCACCTTCGTGCGCGGCGCCCTGGATCGTCTCGGCATCGAGCCCCAGATCGAACAGCGACACGAGTACAAGAATGCCGCCGACCAGGTCATGCGCACCGAGCTCTCCGACGCCCACCGTGAGGCGCTCGATCGACTGGCGCAGTCCATCTACGACGAGGCGATCGATACGATCGCCGAGGCCCGCGGGATGGTCGGCGCTGACGTGCGCCACTTGGTCGACACCGGCCCGAGGCTGGCCATGCAGGCGCATGCAGCGGGGCTCGTGGACGCCTTGGGCTACCGGGATCAGGCGTATGCCGCGATGCGGGAACGGGTGGGACCCGACGCCGAGCTGCTGTTCGCCGAGCGGTGGGCACCACCTCGACGCCCGAAGGTGCCCGCTCGGCGCAAGGGGCATGTGGCGCTGGTTGAGATCAGGGGATCGATCGGCACCGGACGATCGCGCCGCGGTCCGATGGGACGCCAGGTGGGCAGTGATTCGGTGGGGGCGGCATTGCGCGCGGCGGGTAGCGACGACCGGGCCCGCGCCGTCCTGCTGCACGTCGACTCGCCGGGTGGCTCCGCGGTCGCGTCGGACACGATCTGGCGCGAGGTGTGCCGCGTTCGGGAAGCGGGCAAGCCCGTCGTCGTGTCGATGGGAGCGGCGGCCGCGTCGGGGGGCTACTACGTGGCCTGCCCGGCGGACGTGATCGTCGCGTTGCCCGCAACGCTGACGGGGTCCATCGGCGTGTTCGGGGGCAAGCTGGTGATCCGCGAGCTGCTCGAGCGGCTGGGCCTGACGACCGGCAGCATCTCCAAGGGCGACCGGTCCCTCATGTACTCCGCGCGCCGTGGCTTCGACGCCGGTGAGCGGGAGCAGCTGGCTGCCGGAATCGATGCGATCTACGAGGAGTTCGTGGCGAAGGTTGCCGATGGTCGCGGCCGCTCGGTCGCTGAGATCGAGGCGATCGCCCGGGGCCGGGTCTGGACCGGCGCCGACGCCGTCGGCATCGGCCTGGTCGACGAGCTCGGTGGGCTGCGCCAGGCCGCGGGGATCGCCCGCGCGCGCGGAGGCCTGCCCGCCGACGCCGCGGTCCTCAGGGCCCTGCACGTGCCCGCATCTGCCCGGCTCAGCCGTCCCCGGAACACGGAGGATCCGCGCGCCGCGCTCGGTGTGGTTGAGCTTCCGGGATGGCGGGAGCTGGCTGCCGAGCTGGGGCTGCCCGTCGGTGCGGAGCTGAGCATGCCTGAGGTCACGGTGCGCTGATCGGCCCCCGGGCCAGGTTGGTGGTCGAGGCCCCGGTCAGGCTGGATCCGGCGACAGGAGGAGGTCCCCGGAGTCCAGCGTGGGCAGGACCGCGGCCATCCGGGCGACGCCCTGCTCGATGGTGGTGTCCCACGACAGCCCGGTCTTGTCCAGAAGGTGGCGCATCCCTGTGTTGTCGGCCAGCACGTGGGCCACGACCTCGCTGAACCCCATCCGGTGTGCGACCTGGAGCATGCGCTGAAGCATCACCGTACCGACTCCGGTCCCCTGGTGGGCGTCCTCGACGAGGACCGCGATCTCCGCTGTCCTGCTGTCACCGGGCGCCTCGGGGAACACGTTGCCCAGCGCCACGATGTGTCCGCCTCGGTCCATGGCCACCAGGGCCGCCCCGCGGTGCCCGCCGGCCAGCCGGCGAAGTCGGACATCGCGCCACTCGGTCAACGAGAAGTACCGCTGGTAGCGGCTGCGCTCGGAGCATCGGTCATGCATCGCGGCCACGGCGTCGGAGTCCTCCGGGCGTGCCAGCCGGATCCAGACCGTGCCGTCCTTGACCTGCTCGATCCACCCGGCCACGTCGTCGTCACCGGCGACGCGGGCGATGGCGGCTGAGAGCCGGAGCAGGGCGGACGCACGCGCCTGCTCAGTGTGGGCGAAGGGCGCCCACGAGCGCTGGAGCAGCACGTGTCGGTCGGCGGTCCATTGCAGGCGCAGGACGTCGGTCCGGTCGTCGACCCCGTCGGTGGCATCGATCACCTCCAGATGCTCGGCCCCGACCAGCTCGGCGGCGACACTGGGAGCGGCATCCGGATGCTTGACCAGGAACGTGGCGGCGTCGAGCATCCGCGTGAACAGGTCCCGACGCGCGTCTGGGGACCCCGTAGTGATGAAGGCCTTGTCGCCCGCAGACTCGGCAGCGGCCAGGATGACCGCGCGCGAGACGTGCTGTGGTGCCATCAGCGCCATGTCGATGGTGCGATTGCTGCCCTCATGTCCCACGACCTGCAGGGCGACGGTGTAGACGTGCAGGGTTCCCAGCGATCGGATCAGCCGTGACAGCCCGCCGGGCCGATCCGGGATGTCCACGCGCAGGTACCAGTGCGAGCTGACCTCGTAGGCCGGTTGGAGCAGCATCTCCGCAGGGGCCATCGTCGCCCCCAGCCGGGCCATCATGGCGTCCCACTCCAGCGGCGTGGGACGGCCCGCCGCCACTGGGTCTAGCATGGCCAGTCCGATGGACAGGGCCATCGACAGGTGCACGACCGCATCATCCGACAGCTCCGGGTCGAGCCCGCCGGACCCGCGCGAGTGCTCGGTCACCGCCCTGGCGTTGGCACTGCGCTGGGCGATTCGGTCGGCGGCGAGTGACCGCAGCTCAGGATCCTCGGCGGCCCGGGCCAGCACCTCGAGCTCGAGGCTGTCCCAGCTCCGCCCCGGGTCCGCGAAGAGCCTGTGGGCAGCCTCGATCAGCACCGACAGGGGTGGAGTGCGCTCAGGTGCTTCTGCGGCGGCACCGACCAGATCAGCCGCCTCGGACCCCCGGCGTTCGGCGAGCGCCGCCACCAGGAGCTCGTGGGGACCACCGACCAACCGACGAACGGTGCGCGCGCTCACGCCAGCCCGCCTGGCGACCATCGCCGTGGTCGTCGCGCCGTAGCCCTGGGTGGCGAACAACTCGGAGGCTGCGGAGATGATTCGCTCGCGGGCCTGCTCGTCGGTAGCCACAGACCAAGGCTACGGGTCTGGCAGCGTAGCCGTCGCCGTCCTCAGCGTCGGCGGCGCCGGTCCTGGCGGTTGTCCTGACGGTCATCGCGACGATCTGCCCGGTTCCCATGAGTCGCGACCACTGCTGCAGTTCCCACGGCAGCAGTGCGGGCGACCGGCCGACCACCAACGACTCCGCGACGGCCGCGACGTCCGGGTCCTACTGGCATGTCACTCTCCTTCGATCTCGTCGACTGCGGCTTCCATCGAGGCGATGATGGCCTGGATGGGGATGCGTCCATTGGCGACCAGCTGCCCGCCGGCGCGGCGCACCGCGGAGGCGAACGGCGCGGCCCACAGGTTCTCGTAGACGAGGACGGCTGCGAACGCACCCGGCAGCATCGCTGCCGCGAGGTTCTCGACGTCCTCCTCTGCCAGCACGGTGGCGAGCTCGGCCTCGAGGAACCTGAGTTCATCGACGTCGACAAGGTCGCTGAGTTCAGAGGCCTCCACGCTGCCGTCCTCGTTCTTGGCCAGGAAGAGCATGTCGAGGACCCTGATCTGTCCGGACTCCACAAGCCGGCGCAGCTCGTCGAGTCCCTCGCCAGTCAGTGTTGTGGTGCCCTCTGGGAACTCGACGATCAGGAAGTCGACGGGTCCCAGGGTGTCGATGTCGATGTCTGCCACGTCGGGCCGGTCCTCTCGGTGGATGGTCATGTGTGCGGTGTGCCTTTGTCGCTGCCCACGCTGCCGGGCGGCCGAGGCCCCTCGGAGCGGGCGGGCGGCGTCGTGCATCCTCAGCCTATTGGCTGGGCAATCGCGAAGCGCGACTGGGTGAGCCAACCGGTCGAGGAGCTGTCTCCTTCGTTGCGATGCGACCTACGGGGAGGCGACGACGACGTCGAGAATCCGGGGTTTCGGCGCACGCCCGGCACCGCTGGGTCGGCGGGTCTCCACGCGGAATCCGGCCTCCCCGATGGCGTCCACCAGCTCCCCAACGCTGCTGGGCTCCGCGTCGCCGGCGGCCAGCGCCGCAAGCAGCCGGCCCTTGGTGGACTTGTTGAAGTGACTGGCCACCGTCCGACGCGCGCCCTGCTCGTGGATCACGCGAACGGCCGCTGTCCGCTCAGCCGGACCCGTCCAGCTCGCGGCGTAGGTGCCTGAGCGCAGGTCGAGGATCACCTGATCGGTCGTCACCTCGGCCATGGCACGACGGAGGGGCGCACGCCAGAAGGACGCCAGTCTCCCCGGACCGGGCAGGTTCACGGAGCCGGACAGGCGATAGGCCGGGATCGGGTCATCGAGGCCCACAGCACCCCATAGCCCCGACCACACGAGCACCCACTGCCCAAGGCGATCCCGAGCGCGTGGGTCGGCGGCCGGCACGTCGAGCGCTTCGAACAGCACCCCCGTGTACACCTGCCAGGCGGGTGCGGTCGGCGCCGTCTCCAGCCCGGCGTTCCGCTGCACCTCGTCGACCTGGCGGGAGCTGAGGCCGAGGACGCCCAGGGCGGCCTCCGGCTGCGTGCGGCACAGGGTCACGAGGGAGTCGATGCACAAGCGCCGGGAGCCGGAGAGCTCGGGCAGGTGAAGCGCGTCGAGGTCCAACTGTGGCCCAGCCACCGGGGCGGTCTTTCCTTCACTGGGGGGCAGCAGCACGAGCACGACACCATCCTGCCGTGTGTCACGTTCACCGCTGGGGGCGCACTCCGGTCAGCCCAACCGAGTGTCGAGTCCGGCGATCCTCCGGGAGTCGATCAGCCGCTGGTCATGGTGAGGGTCGTGCGTCTCGGCGATGCGCCACGGGGCGGGCCGCACACGCATCAGCCGGCGGAGGATGTCGGCGTAGCTCCACGCCGTAGCAGCGTTCGAGTCCAGATGATGCAGCCCTGCCTCGGGGGTGGTGACCAGGGACAGCAGAGCGTGTGCGGTGTCATCGAGGAAGGCACATGCCGGGATCCACGCGCTGCTTGCCCGCACGGACCCTGTGCGCGACTGCTCTGCATCGACATGCGCGACCATGTTGTTGCCGGCGCCGTCGAGGTCCATCTGGTAGCCGAGTCTTGCGACCATCGCATCCGGGTTCGCGGCCCAGATCGCGTCCTCGCACCGGATCTTGTAGGCGCCGTAGTCATCGATCGCCGTCCGGGGCGAGTCGATCGTGTAGGGGCCATCCGGTCGTGGTGCGAAGACCATGGTCGTCGAGGTGAAGACGAACGGCAGGTTGCTTCGAGCAGCATGGCCGGCGAGTTGGCCGGCCCAGGACTCGGCACCGAACGCCATGTGCATGATGGCGTCAGGAGCCTGGTCGTCGAGGAACGATCGGCTCGCATGCGCATCGTTGGGGGATACGCGGTCCCGTGGCCAGCCGACGACCTCGTGGCCAGCGGCGCGGGCCACGGCAGCACACCGTGGCGCGACCGTCCCTGACATGCCGGTGACCAGCAGCTTCACGCCGGCGAACGTAGCACTGGACCATTGAGGCATGCCGGCGCCGGACAGCGATCGGGGCCGGGCGGGTGATCCCGCACGGCCCCGATCAGTGTTCGTGCTATCGCCAGGTCAGCGCACCGTGACGTGCACATGGTCGTAGTGGTTGGCTGTGGCCGATCCACGGTTGGACATGCCCCGCCAGCCATCGCCAGCGCGCTGGGTGGTCCAGATCCGCTGCGCGTAGATGACCTCGGTGACGCCCAGCTGGGACGCGTTGGCCCGGACGTAGTCGGCCACCTGCTGGCCGGTCGATCCGCTGACCATGATGTCGATCGCCCGCCCGGAGGCGTGTGCCCCGGAGCCACTGCGGTAGGTGCCGTAGTTCGTGATCTGCGGGAACTGGGCGCAGACGGCCCGGTGCACGGCGACAACGTTCGCCCCCCCGCTCGCTGACGACCCGTTGGTGCAGGCGGCGGTGGACACCCCACCCGAGCTGGATGAGCTGCTCGAGCTCGACGGCACCTTCGGCTTCGACTTGGACAGGTAGTCTGCATTGACCCAGTAGGTCTCGCCCTTGCGCATGACCTGGCGCCAGCCGTCATCCTTCTGATCGGTGACGCGAACCTTGTCGCCGTGGTCAAGCACGTCGACCACCTTCGCGTCCGTGTTCGGGGCCTTGCGGATGTTCACGCCGGCGGTGGCGAAGCGGGTGCCCACGACCTCGGGCTCGGGCTCCGGCTCCGGCTCCACGGTCTTGTCCGGCAGCTCGTCACGGTTGGCGGATCGGGATGACGTGAGGGCCAACGCCGCCTCGCGGGCGCTGATGGCCTCGGCGGCCTCGGATCCGCTGAGCGCGAGGAGCGCGGCGTCGTAGTCCTCGGCCTGGCCAGCGGGGGCGCCCGCGAGGGCGACCGGGGCCTCGGTCGAGGTGGACGGGACGGCCAAGGCGGCCCCAGCAGCGGTCAGCATGGCCAGCGACATGGCAGCGGTGATCCCCGCGGCGCGCTTGGCGGGACTTGAGGAGCGTCGATTTGTGGGGGTCTTGGGGCAGTCTGTGGAGTCATGACGACTCATCGGCTGCGACCTTCCTGTGGATGACGGGGAACTGGTGCGACCGGCTCTTCCCTGTTCTGGAACTGCCGACGTTGCGGCGTGGGCCCAGCGGGTGAGCCCATCGGTTCAGGGCTTGCGTGAGTTGGTTACCCATCGAGCAGGGGACTCAAACCCCACGGGCGCGATCCGCGCAGATGCACGGGCGCGATCCGCGCGGCCAGGCTCGCTTCGGCGTTCGCCAGGCGGTACGAGTTCGCTCAGGACCCATCCGGATTCGTCGATGGCGCGGCGTCGTCGGCCAACAGCGGGCCGCGGTGCTCGCCAGGGGCCTGCTCGCCGCCGGGCTCCAGGGCCACCTGGTTGCGACCCGCGCGCTTGGCCCGGTACAGGGCGTGGTCGGCGCGCGAGAGCGCGTCATCGGTGTCGGTGGTCGACCTGGCCAGGACGGCTCCCACAGAGACGCTGACCTTCACCTTGCCCATGTCGCTCTTGATCGGTCCGCTTGCGGCCTTCTGCACATTCTCGGCCACAGCCAGCAGGACGGCCTCGTTCGGGCACTGGTCCAGGACGATCACGAACTCGTCGCCGCCGATCCGCCCGACGATGTCCTGATGACGGACGGCACCCTTGAGGCGGTCAGCCACACCGGCGATCACGACGTCACCCGCCCTGTGGCCGAGCTCGTCGTTGATCTGCTTGAGGTTGTCGATATCGCACCACAGGACCCCGACGTGCTCGGTCGCCGCGGGGGTGATCCCGAGGCGGGCCTCCAGCCTGGTGAGCAGGTTGTCGCGGTTGGCCAGCCCGGTCTGGACGTCATGGGTCGCCCGGAATGTGAGGTCGGCCTGCATCCGACGTGTCTCAGTCCGATCGGCGAACTGGTGGACGTAGAGCTGCGGGTGTCCACCCTCATCGCGCAGGGTCCCCACGGCATGGTCGACCCAGACCTCCTCCGCGGAGCTGAGCAGGCGATGCTCGAGGCGGACGGTCTCCAGCTCACCGAGCTCCAGCTCATGGCGGAGATCCTCGACGCGCTCGCGTTCGTCCTCGGGGATGAACTCCCGGAAGCGATGGCCGATCAAGCCCTCGGGAGTGGTCCCCAGCAGTTCGCACAGGGCCGGATTGGCCTGCACGATCCGATCGTGGGCGTCGGTCACGGCCATGCCCTCGGGCGCACCGTGCATGGCCATCCGGAACTGCTCCTCGCTACGGGCCAGCTCGCGCTTGGCGCGCAGCTCCTCGGTCACGTCGCGGAGCCCGAAGGCCATTCCCGTGATGAAGCCACCCTCAACTGTCAGGGAGCGGGCGGTCACCGACATGAACCGGTAGGCGCCAGTGGTTGAGCGGAAGCGCACGACCTGGTCGTGGATCTCCGCACCCTCGCGGATGTCGGCCAGCGCGGTGGAGAAGCGCTCGAGGTCTGGCCGTGCGACGAACGCAGTGATGGCGCGGCCCGCCAGGAGACCGGTCTCCCATCCGAGCAGGGCGGTCACGGACGGGGAGATCCACGTGATGATGCCCTGGGGGTCGGTCTGGGCGACGACATCGGTGGAGTTCTCGCTGAGGACCTGGAAATGCCGTGCAGAGGCGTGCAGGGTCTGCAGGTTCTCGACCTCAGCGGTCACGTCCGTGAACTGGGCGAGGTACTGGGCCGGAGCGCCGGTCCGCCCGGGCGTCGGGATCACCGTGAGGTCGACCCAGAGCTGGGCGCCGTCCGCGGCGAGGCAGCGCTGGCGCTGTGTGAAGGACTCAGCTGCATCCCGGTTGAGATCGGTCATCGCCCGGGCGACGTTGGACCAGTCGTCCGGGTGTGTGATGTCGAACAGGCCGGAGCTGGCGAGGTCTCCAGCGGTGTGCCCGAGCATGGAGCACAGCTTGGGGTTGACCACCAGGAACCGGCCATCGGTGGAGGTGACGGCCATCCCTATCGTGGCGAGCTCGAACAACTCGGCCTCGCCTCGCTGTGACGGCCTGGTGGTGCCGTCCTCGGATCGCAACCTCACCCGTTCAGGGTAGATGGCAATGCGGACAATTCAGAAAGTCAGGGGTTGAGCCGAACGGGTGGTTTCTGCCATTCAATGGCCGGAATGGGTCTCATTCGGTCGTCCGGGGTGCCCCGATCGGAGCATTCGGTGGGTTCCGCGGGCTGCCACCGGCGGCCGGGTCGGGGGTGCCGTGCCAGGCCGATGGCCAGGGATCTGACGCCGCTCGGGCAGGGTGCTGCGCCGCCGTGCGGGCCGCGGACCTGGGGGTCAGGCGCGGCGGTTGGCGATCAGCGGATGGATCTCCGCGAGCTCCTCGCGCAGGGGGACGGCGCGCAACCAGGGGCCGAGGCCGGACGCAGGCATGGCACGGGACCACAGGTAGCCCTGGCCCATCCTGGTGCCCAGGGACTGGAGGATCTCGAACTGCTCAGGGGTCTCGACCCCCTCAGCGATCACACCGAGCCCCAGGGAGTCAGCCATGTTCACGATCGCGTCCACGATGGACAGGTCCGAGGAGTCCTTGCCAAGGCCGTCGACGAAGGAACGGTCGATCTTCAGCGCGGTCACGGGCAGACGCTTGAGACGTGCCAAGGACGAGTAGCCGGTCCCGAAGTCATCGATGATCAGGTGCACGCCCAACGCGCGCAGCGCATCGAGCGCGGAGGTCGCCATGTCCAAGGAGCGCATGACCGCCGTCTCGGTGATCTCCAGGTGCAGTTGCCCTGCCGGAACGCCCGTGTCGTTGAGGGCGCGGGAGACCTTGTGGATCAGATCCGGGTCCGTGAGCTGTCGCGGTGAGAGGTTCACCGCGACCCACAGGTCCTTGGCCTCGGGGATGTCGCAGCGCCACTGCTGCAGCTGCGCCAGTGCCTGCTCGAGCATCCAGGAGCCCAGCGGGAGGATCAGCCCGGTCTCCTCGGCCAGCGGGATGAAGGCGTCCGGCCCGAGCAGGCCCCGGCCTGGGTGCTGCCACCGGACCAGTGCCTCCATGCCGACGGCTTCACCCGTGGTCAGGTCCACCACCGGTTGGAAGTGGGCCCGGAGCTCGTCGCGCTCGAGCGCACGGCGCAGGCCCAGCTGATCGTCGAGGCGCCCCACGGCCTGTTCGTGCATCGCATGGTGGAACAGGGCAGCCTGGTCGCGACCGGAACTCTTCGCGCGGTACATCGCCGAGTCCGCCTCGCGGAGCAGCGATTGTGCGGTCGCGCCCGGCGTCGCCGGGGCCACGCCGACGCTTGCGGTCAGGGTCACCTCATTCGTGGCGAACGTGAAGGGCGGCGCGATGGCTGCCCGGATCCGCTCGACCAGCACCTCCACCTCCGCGTCCGGGATTGCCTCGCAGACAACGGCGAACTCGTCACCGCTGAACCTGGCCAGCGTGTCGCCGGGGCGCATGACCTCCGACAGCCGGTTCGACAGGTCGACAAGCAGCAGGTCGCCGACGCCGTGGCCCAGGCCGTCGTTGACGTTCTTGAACGAGTCGAGATCCAGGAACAGGAGCACGAGCCGTTCGCCCGGGCGCATGGTGCGTGCGAGGCCGGCGTCGATCCGCTCCATGAGCAGTTCCCGGTTCGGCAGGCCGGTGAGTGGATCGTGCATCGCCCGATGTTCACGATCCTGCGCCATCTGGGCTGTGCGCTGAACGGCCAGCAGGGGCGGAAGCAGCAGGGGCAACAGCACCCACGAGCGGGTCCCGGCGACCGCCACGACGGCTACGAGCGGGGACAGCGCCAGGACCGCAGCCGTCGAGACGGTGTAGGCCCAGAAGTCCCGCGTGAAGGACTCCCACCAGGTCTCACCCTGTGCAAGGCCGGCGACCAGTGCGATGTTGACCAGGTGGTACACGAGCCATGACAGTGCGATGAGTCCGAGGTCGCTGAGCTGCAGCTGGGCGATCCAGCTGTCGAATGACCCTGCACCCGCGGAGCCGAGGAGCTGCCATCCACCGAGGCTCAGGACGGCCCCGGCGGCGGCCACCGAGATGGAGTAGTTGCCCACGTTGAACAGCAGCTTCCAGAGGGGCTTGCGGGCCAGGACCTCGCTCACGAGGAGCGCACCGGCGGTGAGGGCGATTGCGGGCCAGACGCCCCAGACGTACAGGGTGGCGAAGACGAACGCCTGCGAGATCGAGACGGGGTCATCGCGCAGGCGGGTCGTGACGATGGGAATCAGCTCACTGATGAACACCAGACCGGTGATCATCAGCAGGGCGTTGGCGTGACTGAAGTCGGCGAACGGCAGCTGCACCAGCGCCACCAGCGCCACGCCCAAGCCGAGGGTGACGGTGAGGCTCCAGACAGTGACCAGAGCGCGCGGATGCCTGGCGCGCGACGTGCTCAGTAGCATCGCACCCATAACACCCCTGTCAGAGAGTAACCAACCCGTCTCGCACGGTAATGGATCAAGACCTCCTGCACAATACCGATCGCATACAACCACGCATTGGGGCGTACCCCCAACAAGTGGCACGGGCATTTCCCGACCAATGCCGCAGGTCGGACCTAGGATCACGGCTGCAGAATCAGACATTCTGGGCATGCGATTCTCATGTTGAATGACACGACGATATCCGGCGGGATCACGCCCCTCAGAATGAGGCCGAAAGCCCTTCCACGCTGATCCGATTGCCCCCGGAACGCTTGGCCTGGTAGAGCGCCTCGTCAGCGCGACGCAGGGCTTCGTCGGTCTCGGTGGTCGCCTCGGCGAGCACCGCCCCCACGGAGATGCTGACCTCGATGGAGGCCTCGGCAGTCTCGACGGGATGGCTCGCCGCGGACTGGACGTTGCCCGCCACCACAGCGAGCTCCTCCACCGAGGTGCAGTTGTCCAGCACGATGAAGAACTCATCGCCCCCGTACCGCGCGACCTCGTCGTGGCGACGGACGGCGCGTTCGAGGCGGCCGGCAACTGCGGAGATCACCGCATCACCGACGAGGTGACCGTAGCGGTCGTTGATGGGCTTCAGGTTGTCGACGTCGCAGAAGAGGACCCCCACCGTCGTGGCGGTCTCAGGTGGCATGCCCAGACGTTGGGCGAGTCGGGTGCGCAGGGACTCCTTGTTCGCCAGGCCCGTCTGCAGATCGTGGCTGGCGCGGTAGGCGAGGTCCGCCTCGAGGCGACGGGCTGCCGTGCGGTCGGCGAACTGATGCACGAAGAGGGTCGGGTTGCCGAGCTCGTCGCGCATGATGCCCACCGAGTGATCGACCCATACCTCGGAGGTGGCGCTGGTCAGGCGGTGCTGGCACCGCTCGATGGGGGCGTTGCCGCGAAGCAGGCGGACCCGCCACTGGTCGACCTGTTGACGCTCGTCCTCGGGGATGTACTCGCGGAATCGGTGGCCGATGAGTGCTGCCGCGGACGCACCCAGCAGCTCAGTCAGCGCTGGGTTGACCTGCACGATCCGGTCCTGCGAGTCGGTGACTGCCATGCCCTCCGGTGCCCCGAGCATGGCCATTCGGAACTGTTCCTCGCTGCGGGCGAGCTCACGCTTGGCCCGGCGCTCCTCGGTGACGTCACGCATGGCGATGGCCGTCCTGCGGCCGGTGCCGGTGTCCGCGACTGGGCGGGCAGTGACCGACATGTACCGGTAGGCCCCGGACACCGACCGGAAACGTACGGTCCGGGAGGTGGGCCCCTGGCCGGGCTCTGCCCCGGCCAGGGCGTCGTCGAAGCTCTGGAGGTCCTCCGGGGCGATCAGCTCGGTGATCGCCAGGTCGGGCAGGGAGTCCGGGTCCCTGCCCAGCGCGCTCTGGACCGAGGGGGAGGCCCAGGTGATGATGCCTGAGGCGTCGATCACGGTGACGACGTCCAGGACGTTCTGGCTCATGACCTCCAGCGACACCTGCGACTGGATCGACTCGGTCACGTCGACAGCCTGCGCGAGGATCGCCGGCTGACCGTCGATCTCGTCGGGCAGTTGGCTCAGCGAGACGTGCAGCCAGCTGCCGGGGGTTGGCCCCTGCACCCGTGCAATGGTCACGTGCTGCGGACCGAGGGTCGACATCGCGAGGGACAGCTGGTCTCGATCTGACGGGTTCACGAGATCGGAAACGCGCCGGTTGATGAGTTCCTGCCCGGGCCGGCCGATCAGCTCGATCATGGCCGGGTTGGCCCAGAGCAGCGTCCCGCCCGCGCTGAGCACTGCGGCACCCACCCCAGCTGCTCCGTGGGCGAGGGCAACCCACTCGGGCACCCCTCCGGGGCCGGAAGATCGGTGGATGGCACGGGCGTCGGGTGTTGCGGTCACGGAGTTCACTCTAGGACTCCGGGCTGACAGTCGCTTGTGACACGCGGGCCGGGGACCTGCGGCGCGGGCTGCCCCCTGAGAAGGTGGCGGGGTGCAGATCGACCTGAACGCTGACCTCGGTGAGGATGTCGGGGATGACGACGCCCTGCTGGCCATCGTCAGCTCGGCGAACATCGCCACCGGGGCGCACGCCGGCGGGGGGCAGGTCCTGGTCCGGGCGGTCGCGGCTGCCGTCGACCGCGGGGTGGCGATCGGTGCCCACCCGTCGTACCGCGACCGGGCGGGGTTCGGTCGGGCGTCGCGCCTCGGGCAGACGCGCCGGGATCCGGCAGCGCGCAGGCGGTTTGTCGCCGACCTGGTCGAGCAGGTGCTGCTCGTGGCGAGGGAGGCCGAACGCAACGGTGCGCGCTTGGCGCACGTCAAGGCGCATGGATCGCTCTACAACGAGGCGGTGCGCGATGTGGAGGCCGCGCGGATCCTCGCCGATTCGGTGCGCCGGGTCGCCCAGGTCCTGGACTACTCGGTGCCGGTCATGACCCAACCGGGTGGGGAGCTGGCGAACCTTGCCGAGAGCATGGGCATCCGGGTGATCGCCGAGGGGTTCGCCGATCGCGGCTACTTGGGTGACGGCCGGCTGGTGACCCGGGGGCAGCCCGGCGACCTGCACGACCAGGTCGAGGGAATGGTTGCCCAGGCGCTGGACCTCGCGCGCGGTGGAGTTGTTGCCGTCAGTGGTGCGCGCGTCCCGATGACGGTCCATTCGCTGTGCGTGCATGGCGACACACACGACGCCGTGTCAGCGGCCAGGGCGATCCGGATCGCCCTCGAGGAGGGAGGCTGGCGGGTGGCCGTCGGCGCCCCCGTTATCCCCGACCACCCGGAGCGGGTCCCCGGCGCGGCAGCCGTCCCCGTCGCCTTCGGCGACCGCGCGCTCCTTGTGGAGCCCGGTGCTCGGGGCACCCTGCGGGGCCCGGGCACTGCCTGGGTTCTCGGGATCGCCCGGCGTGCGCGGATGCTGTGGCCCGAGGCCACGGTCGTGCCGGGGTTGGCCAGCGTCCTGATCGTCTTCGACAGGCCGGCGGATCGCCCGGACCGCCGCGCGGCCGATGACCTGCTGAGCCGCGCGGCGAGCGGGGAGCTACCGGGGCTCGTCCACCCGGTCCCGGATGGATCGCAGCCGACGAGAGCCCGCGGCAGCGTACCCGGGGATGCAGCCCGGGCCCTGCGCACGCACGAGATCCGGAGTCGCTACGACGGCCCGGATCTTGATGCGGTGGCCGCTGAGCTGGGCGTCACCACCGGTGAGCTCGTCCGTCGGCACAGCGAGGCCAGATGGACTGTTGCCGCGGTCGGCTTCTCACCCGGATTCGGCTACCTGACCGGCAGCGACCCGCTCTTCGACGCCGTTGCCCGGCGTGCTGACCCCCGCCCGCGGGTCCCGCGAGGTGCCGTGGCCCTGGCCGCGGGGATGTGTGCGGTGTACCCGTCGCCGACGCCTGGGGGGTGGCAGCTCATCGGCAGCTCGGACGTTGTGCTGTTCGACCCGAGCACCACCCAGCCTGCCCTGCTCCGGGTCGGGGACCGGGTGCGCTTCACGCAGGTGCCGTGATGCAGGCCCTGCGCGTCACCGAGCTACATGGCTCCGCCCTGTACGAGGACGCCGGACGACGACTGGTCAGCAGTGGTGTCCCGGTCTCCGGGGCCTTCGACCGGCATGCGCACGAGGCGGGTGCGCTCCTGGTCGGCGGCACCCTGGCCCAGGCCAGCGTGGAGGTGCTCGGACGCATCGAGCTCGAGGCCCTCGTCCCGGTCACCTGCGCTGTGACCGGTGCGGGGTCGGTGTCCATCGATGGGGTGCGGGGACCGGCGTGGACCGCCATTGATGTCGGCGCCGGCAGTCACATCCAGGTGCTGGCCCAGGGGCGGGCGTACGTCGCCGTGGCCGGCGGCTTCCAGCCGTCCCCGGAGCTGGGCTCGCGGTCGACCTGCGTGCTGGGGCCGATCGGTCCGACGCCCATCGGTGCCGGCGACCTCCTTCCACTGGGTCCGGCGAGCCGTTCCGGCACGGTGGGAGATTTTGTCCGGCCTCCACAGTGGCGTCCTCATGTCCGGGTCATCGCCGGACCGCACCTGCATCTGGACACCTGCACGGTCCGAGTCGTGCAGACCTCCCGGGTCGGGGTCCGGGTCACCGCGGGCCTGCTCGGGTCGGTCGGGGCCCAGGAGCCGGCGCGATCCGACCTCCCGTCGCTCGGGGTCCTTCCGGGGACCATCCAGGTCCTGCCTGCCGGCGACTGGGTCCTGCTGGGTCCCGATGCCGGGACGATGGGGGGCTACCCGGTGGCCGGTGTTGTCGTCAGCCACGACCTGGGAGCCCTCGCACATGTTGGCCCCAGCGCTTCCCTCCGGTTGGAGGTGGTCACCGAGGTCGAGGATCCCGTGCACGCCGCCGTCGAGATCATCCGGGTCCGGGACCTGGGATCGTGACCCTGGGTCGGGAGACCGCTGCGGGCCACGGACCGGCACTCACCTCGGGCGGGACCCAGCTCAGGCCGTGAGCATCGCTCGGATGACCGCGGCCACCTGGTCCTCGGGCAACTCCTCGAGGCCCAGTCCCCTGAGCCATCGGTCCTCCATGACGAGCAGGCCCCAGTGCATGGCCCCCACGCAGGCGGCGAGGACCCGCGGATCCACCGCGGAGGAGCCCTGCGACGCGTCCCTCTCCGTGGCGATCAGATCCGCGATTGCGTTGATGGACTCGGTCTCCGGCGTCGAGCCAGAGTCCCGGCGCAGGGCGCGCTCCGTGAGCACAAGCATGCTGGCGCGCGCGGCTCGAGACCGGGTCAGGATCTCGGGCAGCGCGTCCACGAAGACGTCATAGTCCTCCGGGATCACAGTACGCATCCTGGACTCGACCCTGGCCAGGGCAAGGTCGATCAGCTGGTCCTTCGAGTCGGCGTACCGATAGAGATCGGAGTGGGCCACTCCTGCCTCGGCGGCAATCTGGCGGATGCTGATGTCCGTTCCCTGGCTGGCCAGCAGCAGTCGTGTCGTCGCGTCGACCAATGCCTCGAGCCGTGCACTGGGCTCGTCGGTTGACTTGGACTGACGGGCGCGGAATGCCTGGTGCCAGAGCACGATCTCCTCGCGGGTCCAGAGCCTGCTGCGTCCACCACCGGGGGCGGGCCGACCGGGCGGGAAGTTCGGGTACCGGCTGCGGTACGTGGAGACGCTGTTGCGATGCGCCAGGCCGAGGATGGCGGCGACCTCGCCCGCATCGATCAGGGAGTCATGCTCATCAGTATAGGTGGTCACGAGTCCAGTCTAGGGTCGTAGACAGGGCTGGCATAGCCGCCACGCGAAATCGTACGGACCGGCTCCGGCTGCCGTCCACAACGCAAGGAGCCGGGACGAATCCGTCCCGGCTCCTTGCGTTGCGTGTCTGGTCAGGACGCGAGCGCCTTGGCCTTCAGCGAGTCGAACTCGGCCTGGGTGATGGCACCCGAGGTCAGCAGGCCCTGTGCATCGGCGATCTGCTCGGCCGGTGTCTTGGTCTTTGCTGCGACGCTCTGGATGTAGGCGTCGGTGGAAGCCTTCTGCTGCTCAGCAGCGACCATGGTGCGTTCCTGCATGCCCTTGCCGCGGGCGATCAGGTAGACGAAGACCGCCAGCCATGGCATCAGGATCAGGAAGACCGTCCAGAAGAACTTCGGCCAGCCCCCCAGCGCGTGGTCGCTGAACAGGTCGAAGATGATCCGGATCCATATCCAGATCAGGCAGACAACTGCGAAGATCCACAGGGTCCACAGCAGGATGTCCCAGAAATTGCCTCCGAAGTCCATCAGGACTCCTTTCCTATGTCGTGCGTACTCGTAACCGGTCGGTGACGCTGCGAGTCTAGCACCGGGCTTCTGCCGGATTCAGGTGGTTCGCCCCTTTCGTGTGTCCGGCGCCGTGGTCGGCCGAACAGGTCAGGCGGTCCCTGGCCCGGATATGGCCGGATCCTCGACTGCGCGACATGCGCACTTCGCCTACCGTTGTCCCATGGGTGGTCCAGGGGTGATCGTCAGCCGGGTCAACGAGTCGCTGTTCCGGGCGACCCTCGGCGACCGTGAGGTGGCCAGGGCCGCAGTCGCCGTCAGCGACGGGGTGTGGGAGGTCTACAGCACCGTGACGGCTCCCGGGTACGAGGGCCGGGGGATCGCCTCCACCCTTGTACGGTCCGTCCTGGACGCGGCCGAAGAGGCAGGCGCGCAGGTCATCCCGAGCTGCTGGTACGTCGATGGCCTGATGGCGCGGTCATCGCCCCGATACGATCACCTGCGGGCCGGGTACCGACCGCCGCCCGCAACGTCCGGCGATGCCTGCCGGATCGCGCCGGTCGTCGTGCCACGGTCCGCCGGTCAGGGCTGAGCCTCCGGCCTGAGCCGACCGGTCGAGCGTGGCGGCGCTGGCGACGCCCGCCGCTCACGTAGGTCGGATCAGTCCGGTCAGGTCGGTTCCCGGACAGGTGAGGTTGCGGTCCAGGGGCATGCCGTCGCTGCCGGTCCCGATCCGCTGCACGATGTCGGGCCTCCGGTCACCGAAGGACAGGTCCCGGCATGTCGCTGCCGCGCGTTCCCGGGACGCCCGCCCGATCCCGACCCAGGTGGGGACGTCGAGGTCGGCACCGCCGGTGATCTCCTCCCAGAGCGCAGGTGCGGAGTACACGCCCACCGGGTAGCCGTTCCTGGCCAGGACGCGAAGGTGCTCGGTGATCACGGCCCGATGCCGGGCCTGGGACCCCAGCCAGACCTCGGGGAGTTCGACATCCAGCCAGATGGGTGTCCCGGGGCTGACGCCGTTCTCCTCCAGGGCCGCCAGGTCGCCGCGCGCGGCCCGACGCCCGACCTTCACCGGATCGCCGCGGTTGTTGTCTGCGGTGTTCACGTACACGGCCACGCCGGCCTGACGCTCTGCGAATGCCCACTGCGCGGGGAAGCACGGGTTGGGGCGGTCGGGCATGCCGCCGTCGAGGCCGACGATGGCGTAGCCAGCGCCCATGTCGCGCAGCGTTCGCCCGCACTGGGGGAAGGAGATGTCCACGCCGTAGTCGGGCTGCTCGCCGGCCCATCGCGGGGCTTCCGGCTGCTCGATGCCGGTGATGTCGGCGGGTCCGGACTCGATCGGCGGGTCGATCAGGCCGCCGAGGGGATTCGCACCGGTCACCACGGCCCAGCCCACGGCCAGGAACGCGAACAGGCTGAGCAGGAACGACCCGGCGCACCCCAGTCGCCGGCGGCGGAGCACGCCCGCCGATGGGCGTGCTGCGGGTGGGCGTACTCCAGGGGGGCGATCTCCGGGTCGCGGCGCACGCGAGCCTGACCGGGGTGCGGCTGCGCGGCTGCCCGCCATCATCCCCTCCTCAGGTTCGTGTGCTGGTGTGAAGGTCGATTGTCGCCCACCTGGCCGACAACGGGGTTCAATGGCCCGATGGACGACAACTCCCAGCCCCAGAACCCGGCGGTCCATGCGCAGGTCAACCTCGCGCAGTGGGACGAGCGGGCCCCAGCCCACGCCGCGTCACCGGACTACCACTTCGAGGACTTCGTGTCCGACCCCGCCTACCTGTCCGACGTCGTGCGTTTCGACCTGCCCCTCCTGGGCGAGATCGCAGGCCTGCGCGGGGTCCACCTGCAGTGCCATGTGGGCACGGACACCCTCTCGCTGGCGCGCCTGGGGGCCGAGATGACCGGGCTGGACTTCTCACCGGCTTCCATCGCCGAGGCCCGCGCCCTTGCGCAGCGGTGCCAGACTCCTGCCGACTTCGTGCTCTCAGACGTGTACTCCGCGCTCGGCGTCCTCGAGGAGGGCGGGTATGACCTGGTGTTCACCGGGATCGGGGCACTGTGCTGGCTGCCCGACATCGGGCGCTGGGCGGATGTCGTCGCAGCCCTGCTGGCCCCCGGAGGCAGGTTGTTCCTGCGCGAGGGGCATCCGATGCTGTGGGCGCTTGACGATCCTGACGCGTCCGGCGCACTGCGCGTGGAGTTTCCCTACTTCGAGCGACCGAACCCGACGCAGTGGGTTGAGGGCGGGACGTACGTGCGGACCGACGTCGAGTTCACCAACAACGTCAGCTACGAGTGGAACCACGGGCTCGGGGAGATCGTGAGTGCCCTGCTGGCGCGTGGGATGCAGATCACCGGCCTCGTCGAGCACGACAGCATCCCGTGGGATGGGATCCCCGGCCAGATGGAGCTCATCGAGGGCGGCGAGTACCGCCTCGCCGATCGCCCCGAGCGGCTGGCCGCCAGCTACACCCTCCAAGCGGTCAAACTGGCCTGACTCGAGCCGCTGCTCAGGTGCCGCCCTCTGCGGGTTCGCCGGTGGCAGCGGTGTCGGGATCCTCGACAGTTGCCGCGCGCGCGGCCTGGGTGCGACGGACCGACTCCTGGAGCGCGGCCATCAGGTCGATGACGGTCCCGGAGTCGTCGGCGGCGTTGTCGGGATTCGGCAGGATCACATCCTCGCCGGCGAGCTTCTTCGCCAGCAGCTCCAGCACAGCCTCGCGGTACTCGTCGGTGTGCGCCGCCGGATCGAAGTCCTCGCTCAGGCTGGCCACCAGCGAGCCGGCCATCTCCAGCTCCTGGGGACGCACCGAGATGTCCGCATCGCCGATACCCTCGAACTCCGGCACGCGCACCTCATCCGGCCAGAGCATGGTCTGCAGCACCAGCACGTCGTCGCGCACGCGCAGCAGCCCGAGCCGAGTGCGCTTGCGCATCGTCATCAGGATGACCGCTGTTCGATCGGTCTGCTCGAGCGCGCGACGCAGCAGGACATAGGGCTTGGCCGCACCAGTGGCCGGCTCGAGGTAGTACGCCTTGTCGAAGTACAGAGGATCGATCTGTTCAGCCGGCGCGAACTGAACGATCTCAAGGTCGCGCCCGTGCGGCACCTGGAGACCCTCGAGCTCGTCCTCGGCGATGATGACGCGCCGGGCAGTCTCGTCCTCGTAGCCCTTGCCGATCTCAGCGAACGCCACGACCTGGTCGCACGTCTGGCATTTGCGCTGGTACTTGATCCGCCCGCCGTCGGCCACGTGGACCTGGTGGAACCGCACGTCCCGGTCCTCGGTGGCCGCGTACATCTTCACGGGGATGTGGACCAGCCCGAAGGCGACGTTCCCACTCCACATGGCGCGCATCCGGTCATTGTGTGCCAGTCGAGCGGCTGACGCAGGGCGATGGGGCGTCGCCCCCGCCATCATGGTGCCGTGGTGGACGACGAGGCTGTCGAGCAGCTGTGGGCGCATGTGGCCCCGATGCTGGCCAGTGGGCCGCCGGATCCGCTCGTGCTCCCGGCGGGGCCGAGGTGGTCGTTCGAGGTCAAGTGGGACGGTGTCCGCGCACTGGCACTGGTCCGTTCCGACGGGTCGATCGCCCTGCGCAGCCGCACGCCCAGTGACCTTTCCGAACGGTTCCCCGCGATCGTGGCGCCCTCGGTGGGCGCCGGGCTGGCCGGGCGGGTCGCACCGGCGATCCTCGACGGCGAGTGCGTGTCCTTCGACGCGGCCAACCGGCCCTCCTTCCCGCGGACGATGCGCGGCGGGGTCGGGGTGCGCTTCATGGTCTTCGACGTCCTGGCCTGTGCGGGCCGGGACGTACGCGGCGACCCGTTGACGCAACGCCGCTCACTCCTGGCGGGACTTGACCTGCCGACGCTCACGGGGGGTGCGTGGTACCCCTCGGCCGTGTTCGACGACGGGCAGGCCCTGCTGGCCGCCACTCGGGAGCAGGGGCTCGAGGGGGTGATGGCCAAGCGGCTGGACAGCACGTACATGACCGGGATGCGCTCGCCCGCGTGGGTCAAGCTGCCGCATCGCAGCGTCACGGACGCAGTGGTCGTCGGATGGGTCCGCTCCGAGTCCGGCCGCACTGTCGCCTCGCTCGCCATGGCCGATTCCGCGGGAGCCTTCCTCGGGACCGTCGGCAGCGGGATGACCGCCCGGATGTCCGACGCCCTGCTCACGGTGCTCGAGTCCACGGCGCGGCCGGGCCCGCCCGTGCATCTGTCCGACGATGTGCGCGCCTTCCTGCGCCGGACGTATGGCGATCGCGTGTCCTGGGTCGACCCGCTGCTGGTCGCCGAGGTCCGCCACCTCGGTCACACGGAGGGCGGCAGCCTTCGCCAGCCCGTACTGCGGCGGATGCGCCCCGACCTGTCGCCGGCTGACCTCCCGGGGAGCCTGTGGTGACCCCGGGCCGGGAGCCGGTCAGCACAGTCGTGGCTGGCCGGCGGCTGCGCCTGACGAACCTCGACAAGGTGCTCTACCCGGAGTCGGCGACGACGAAGGCAGAGCTCTTCAGCTACATCCTGGCTGTCAGTGAGCCGCTGCTCGCCCAGCTGGCCAACCGACCCATCACCAGGCGGCGGTGGCCTGACGGTGTGGGCCAGCCCGACTTCTACGAGAAGGCAGTGCGCCCGGGAACCCCCAAGTGGATCGGCCATGTGCAGTTGCGCCGCTCCGGCGAGGATTACTCCGGCTACATCGACCATCCCCTGCTGGAGGGGCGCGCCGATGAGTCTGCGGCACTGGTCTGGCTCGTCCAACAGGGGACATTGGAGTTCCACACGCCGCAGTGGCGGATCGGCCGCAAGTTCGGGTTGCTGGGCAGCGCCGGCCCCGCAGACCGGATGGTCCTCGACCTCGACCCGGGCGCGCCCGCCGGCATTGCCGAGTGCGCCGAGGTGGCCCTTGTGGCCCGCGAGATCCTCGCGGGTGCGGGTTTCGCCTCGATCCCGGTGGCCAGCGGGTCCAAGGGCCTGCACGTCTACGTGCCGCTGCCCCGACCGGTCACCAGTTCCGATGCAGTCGACCTGGCCCGCACGGTGGCCGAGGCCCTGGCGACCGCGCTACCCGATGTGGTCGAGCTCAAGATGGCCAGGGATCGCCGCCCGGGGCGGGTGTTCGTCGATGTCGGGCAGAACCTCGCCGCCCGGAACACGATCACGCCGTACTCCCCGCGCGGACGCGCGCACCCGAGTGTGGCGACACCGCTGACCTGGGCCGAGGTGCAGGCCGGCGATCCTGAGCCGGCGGACGTGCGCACGATGCCGGAGCGACTGGTCCGCCTCGGCGACCTGATGGCCGAGCCGCGCTGAGTCGACGGGCGGCGTGCGGGCGTCCTGCGTCCCACCGGGCGGGCTCGGCGCGCCTCGACGATCCGCCACGCCCACGTCCCCCCATCCGGTCCAGACGTCGGGGTATCCTTGCCGGCAGGTCGAAGGAGGTTCGCATGCGCCGGACAGCAGGGGTGGTCGCGGCTCTTCTTCTCGTCGGTGGGCTTGCGGGTTGTGGGCAGGACAACGAGGTGACCGCAGATGAGCAGTTCTGCGCTGCCCTCGCGGAACTCGAATCGGATGTCGCGACGTTCGACGCGTTGGTGGAGTCGGATGCGTCCGTCGACGAGTTGAACATCCAGGCCGTCGCGATCGCGGCCTCGGCGAAGAACCTCTCGGCGGATACTCAGCGTCTCGACGATCAGCTCGCCAGTGACTCGATGAACGCCGCCCAGCTTGAGTTGCAGGCGGCAATCGACGCTATCGAGGCGCAAGCCTCTTCGGCAGCTGATGCAGAGATGGCAGTGACGGCGGCCGTCGACCAGTACGCGGCAACCGCGCAGGAGGTCTCCACTCAGGTGGGTTGCACGCCTGGCACGTGATCGTCGCTCCAGGATATTCGACTCGTCCGACTGCTGAACCTGCCGAAGTCGATAAGGGCGCTGGACAGCTTGGCCCGCTGGTGGGCGGGGACCGGTGCGAAGGTCGTGGCAAGGATGTCGACCGTGCGGCTGAGTTCACGACGCCGCCATGTGCCCACGACCAGCCCCCCCACGACAAGCGTCGGCGCGAACACCCCGTTGCCTCCTGGCACGATTCGGCGCTCGTGCTCGGGATCCAGCTGCACCGTGCGGTCCCGGTAGCCGAGGACCAGCTCATCGAAGCCAGGCAGGGCCCGGGCCGGGGGGATCGGCGGCCGTTCGGCCGGGTTCGGCATCGCCTCGAGGAGTGCGTTGTGCACGAACAGGTCGCGGCCATCGAGTGGCACGACGGTCACCGTGCCAGCGGCGGCCAGCCCAGCTCGGGCGTCGCGCACCGTGAGATCGGCCCAGCGGGCCAGGTCGTGAGCCGTGACCGGACCATGGCTGCGGACGAACCGCTCAGCGATCGTGGCCAGGGCAGCCTCTCGATCCAGCGTGACCGCATCCGGGGCGAACTCCTCGAGCAGGACGAACGTCTGCTCGGTGCCCCGGTTCGGCCCCACGCACGTGATGCCCTTCTGGCTGGCGTACCAGAGCAGGTGGTACGCGCGTTGGCCCGCCGCGGACACTCCGGCGGCCTCGATCACCGCGACGCACTCGGCTCGGGACAGCGCGGTTCCGCCGGTCAGCGCGGCGCCGAGGGCGTCAGCCGCCCTGTCGGAATCGGCCTCGGCCAGCTCCAGGTGCGCCCGACGGGTCGCGGCGCCGGCGAGGGCCCGGGCGCCGAGGTGCTCGAGCATCCACCGGGCATCCCGCCCGGGCACGAGGTGCAGGGTCCCGCGCATCGGCCAGGTGCGCAGGATCTCGCCGGACTCGAGAGTCTCGGCGATGTCTGCCCTGGTCAGGCCGGTCCGCAGCCCGAGGGACCACTGGACGCTGCCGAGGTCCTGTCCCTGCATCGCGCCGAACCACTCAACCACGTCCACAGGCGTGCGGAGTCCGATGTCGGGGTCGTCGAGCACGGGGTCGTCGAGCAGAAGGCTGCGCATGCGGGCAGCACGAATCCAGGGGGTGCGTCCTGCGCTCGGTGGCTTGGCCATGGGCTCCTCCGCTGAGAGGGTAGCGGGCTCGCCGCCGGCGAGCGCGTGGTCAGCCGCGGACTCTGGGCATCGGCGAGGCAGCATCCCCGCGCGGCTGGTGCCCGAGCCCGCCGATCTGCCCGACGATCCCGTTGTTGTCTGGTTCTCAGGCCGCGTCCAAGTCGGCCCCGGCCAGGGCGCCAGCCTGGGACCGAGGCTCAAGGTGGATGCCGGCGATCAGGCACCGCACCAAGCCCCCGGCGGCTCGATGGGCGCGACGTCGACGGGGAGCAGGGTGCAGCGTTCCTCGAGTGCGGAGCGCTGGGCGAGGGTCAGGCTGGGCGCCGACGACAGCGCAAGGACGCGCTGGCCCGCCCCGTCGAGCTCGATCGTGTTGCCGGCGAACTCGGCCACCTGTGCATGGCTCAGCGGGATCACATGCCGGCCGCCCGCCTCCAGGCGTGCCGTGATCTCCGCGCGCATGCCCGGATCGGGCACAGTGTCCAGCCCCACCATCGCGTTGTCGGTCCCGACCGACATCATGACGTTCGTGTGATAGATCGGGCGGCCGGAGGGATCGATGGGGTCGAACAGGACGGGCTCGTAGCCGAAGTGGTCGCAGATCTGCGTGAAGAGCTCCGCGTCGGCACGCGTGAACGGGCGGCGAACGCCACAGAGCCCACGTGATCGAGCACCATGGCGCCGGTGCCGTCGAGGAAGCGGCCCTCGGCTTCGGCCGCGGTGAAGTCGACGACCTCGTGGACGCTGTATCGGCTCGTGAGGAACTCCAGGACGTCGCTGCGTCGCTCCGTCCGCCGGTTCTGCGCGTACATCGGGTGGAGGGCGATCCGGCCCCCGGCGTGGGTGGAGATCCAGTTGTTGGGGAACACACTGTCGGGCCGGTGGTGCTCGGTGTCGTCGACGAGGTGGACACCTACCCCTGCGGCGCGCAGCCGCTCAGCCAGCGTCGTGGCCGCAGAGAACGCGGGGCCGGCGGAGTCGGTGACCGGCCAGGCGCGCTGGAAGGTGTTGTCGCGTGGTCGTGGGCTTCTCAGTACGGGTCCGTGACCCGGCCGAGGCCAGGGGCGCAACGTCAACCGGGTGATCCAGGAGTTGCGGGGCATCCCCGATCTCGCAGCCATCGACACGACCAATGGGCGGTGGGACCTCGTCGCGGAGTTCAGTTGCGAGAGCCTGTCGTCGTTCGATGCCGCCCTCGGGGTGATCCGGCGCATCGAGGGTCTGCGCACGAGCGAGACGAGCCTGCTGCTCAGTACGGCGATGGTCTGATCCCGAGTTGCCTGGCGGGGGTGGGTCCAGCCGGAGGGGGCGCCCGCCAGCACCAGGCGCGCGGCCGTCCTGATCTGGTCGCAACACCGCACCCCCGGCGCGTGCGCCCGAGTTGTGTCAGACCCCCATGCCAGTGTTGTCACATGCGATTGCTGCACACCTCCGACTGGCACTTGGGCCGCCGCCTGCACGGCGCGGACCTGCTGGCAGACCAGGCGCTCTTCCTCGAGTGGTTGCTCGGTGTGGCCCAGTCCGAGAACGCCGACGCCGTGCTGGTCAGCGGCGACGTCTACGACCGTGCCCAGCCGGGCGCTGATGCCATCGGGCTGCTTGACCGCACGGTTGCGGCCTTCGCCCGGGCCCAAATCCCACTGATCATCTCCAGCGGCAACCACGACAGCGCCGTTCGCCTGCAGTACGCCGGCGAGGTCCTGGCGGACGCCGGGATCCACCTGCGCACAGCACTGGACCAGGTCACGGACCCGATCGTGCTGTCCGAGCCGACCGGTGCTCGGCTGGGTGTCTACGCGATCCCGTACCTGCTGCCCGATGCCGTGGTGGGGGAGCTGGACGTGGATCGCTCGCACGCTGCAGTGATCGCGGCGCTCGTGCAACGCATCCGGTCCGACGCCACGCGCAGGGGCCTCGAGCGAGTGGTGGTCATGGCGCACGCCTTCGTGACCGGTGGCTCGGCCTGCGAATCCGAGCGGGAGATCCGCGTCGGCGGCGTCGGCGACACCCCGGCCGATGTCTTCGATGGCGTGAGCTATGTGGCGTTGGGGCACCTGCATGGGCCCCAGGAGGTTCGCCTCGCCGGCTCATCGACTGTCGTCGAGTACTGCGGATCACCGCTCGCCTTCTCCTTCTCGGAGCGGGATCACACGAAGTCGGTCACGGTGGTGGACATCGATGCGGCTGGCACCGTTGGGACGAGACGCATTCCGACGCCCGTCCCGCGCCCGCTGGTCCAGGTGCGTGGCCGCCTTGATGATCTGCTCGACGAAGCAGAGGCGGAGCTCGCCGGCCTGGCTGAGGCGTGGGTGAAGGTGGTCCTGACCGATCCGGGTCGGCTGGCCAACCCGATGGAGCAGCTGCGCACCGCGTGGCCGCACACGCTCGTCCTGGAGTTCGCGCCCGAGCGCGCAGACCAGGAGCTCGGGCTTGCGCGCATCTCCGAGGCGAGCGACCCCAGCGAGATCTGCGCGGAGTTCGTTGCCGCCGTGTCCGGCGCGCCGCCCAGCGGCAGCCAGCGGGATGTCCTGACCGAGGTCGT
The DNA here is from genome assembly GCA_963753075.1 of uncultured Actinomycetes bacterium. Taxonomy (GTDB): domain Bacteria; phylum Actinomycetota; class Actinomycetes; order S36-B12; family CAIYMF01; genus Prado023. The sequence goes on along the minus strand of CAVWAR010000017.1, from coordinate 1,019,013 downwards.
GCTGGCGGCACAACGGGTCGAGGTGCTGTCCTGATGCGCCTGCACTCATTGCGGATGCACGCCGTCGGACCCTTCGCCGACGAGCAGGTCATCGACTTCGATCGGCTCGGATCGGGTGGCCTGTTCCTGTTCGAGGGCCCCACGGGGGTCGGCAAGTCTACGATTCTCGACGCGTTGGCCTTCGCGCTCTACGGCGGCCTGGCTTCAGAGGCCGGGGATCCGGCCCGGATGCGCTCGGACTTCGCTGGCCCGGACGACCGGCCCGAGGTCCAGCTGGAGTTCTCGGTGCGGGGTGGGCGGCACCGGATCACCCGGTCACCGGAGCACCTGCGGCCCAAGAAGCGCGGCACCGGCGTGACCAAGGAGAAGTCCAGCGTCCACCTTCAACGGCTCGTCGGTGACCAGTGGGAGAGCCGGTCGCACGCCAAGGACGAGGTCGGAACGATCATCGGTGAGCTTCTGGGCCTGACCCGCGAGCAGTTCAGCCAGGTGGTCCTGCTCCCCCAGGGGGAGTTCGCCACCTTCCTTCGGGCGGGCGACGACGAGCGCCGGGAAGTGCTCGGCAAGCTGTTCGGCACCCAGTTCTTCCGCCGGATCACCGAGGGACTCCAAGCCCGCGCTCAGGAGGCGACTCGCGCATTGCAGGCAGCCGACGCCGAGCTGCGTGCGAGACTGGCCGCAGCCTCGGAGGCCGCTGGCCTTGAGCGTGCCGAGCACGTTGCCCTCGCCAGCGCTCCCATCGACGAGGGCCTCGACGCCCTGGTTGTCCTCGACGCCCAGTTGACGCGGCGAGCCCGGGACGCCGATGTCGCCGCAACACAGGCCGACCGTGCCCAGCACAGGGCGCGTGAGTCGTTGGTACGGGCGCAGGAAGTCACTGATCGGCTGGCGCAGCGGGCCGAGCTGGAGGCCGAACTCAACGAGGCCGAGGTGCAACGGCCAGAGCACGAGGCCCGGCGGAGCAGGGCTGTCCGGGCGCGGCGAGCCATCCCAGTGCGCCCGCTTGTCGACATCCTCGACAGGGCTGCCGAGCAGGCCGAGCACCTGCGCCTGGCTGTGGTCGCAGCAAGTCCCGGCGGGGTGGCCGAGCCGGAGCACCTCGAGGGTCATGGCTGGCAGGCGGTGACCCGCCGGTCCTCCTCGGCACGCACCGCCGCCGGGGAGATCGCCCACTTGGTACTCGTCGAGGACGATCTCGCTGATGACCGGCATCAACTCGCGCAGCACCGTGCCCACGTCCAGGACCTTCAGGCTTCCTGGGAGGGCGCGCACACCCGGGCGAGCCAGCTTCCCGACGAGGTCGCTGCTGCCCGTTCGGAACTCTCACGTGCTCAGGAGCGTGTGGCCGCGGCCGGTCAGGCTCGGGAGGTCCTGGACGCCGTTTCCGGGCAGGCCCACGCCGCCGGATGCGTCGCTGAGCTGACGTTGGGCCTCGAGAAGGCCCGGGTGGCTCGCCGATCGGCCCGTAGGGCCCACGACGAGGCACACGACCTGCACGGGCTGCTCGTCGACCAACGTCTGGGCGACGTGCGCGGCGAGCTTGCTGCCCGCCTTGTGGCCGGGGATCCCTGCCTGGTCTGCGGGGCTCAGGAGCATCCAGCTCCCGCGCAGCAGGCGGTGGCCAGGGTGTCCGACGAGCAGGTCCGGGAGGCAGCCGCGCAACGGGACGACGCCCGGGTGTTACTGGACGGTGCTGAGGTAGCCCTGGTGCGCGCTGAGGCGGAGCTGGAGCACGCCGTCACCGCGGCCGGGGGTCGTTCGGCCGAGCAGTGGGAGACCCGGATCGCCCAGCTGCGTTCCGAGGTCGACGCGGGGGAGCGGGCTCAGGAGGCGTTGGCGGCGCTGGCTGAACGCGTGAACCAGCTGGGCGCCGAGCAGGACGAGCTGGCCGGGGAGCTGCTCCGCATCGCCGAGTCGCTCGCGGGCGCTCAGACGAAGGTCGCCCACGCGTCCGGCGAGCTGGAGGACCGCGAGTCGAAGGTTGCAACTGCTCGCGAGCAGTACGGCAGTGTCCGGGAACGTGCGGCCGCGCTCGTCGCCGCCGCCGAGGCCAATGAGGAGCTCGGCGCTGCTGTCAGCGACCTGTCGACGGGTCTTCAGCACCTCGCCTCGGCCTGCGAGCGTGCCCGTGCCGAAGCGATCTCCGCTGGCTTCGCTGATGTGCCGGATGCGCGCGCAGCACTGCTCGACGCCACAGGTCTGGAGGAGTTGGAGCGTTCGGTCGAGCAGTGGGAGGCGTCCGTCTCGGCTGCCCAGGCCAGACTCGGATCCGACGACCTGATGGTTGCGGGCGTCGACCCGGCACAGGCCGCCGCGGACGCGCGGCGCGCCGCCGCCGAGCTCGAGCGAACCACGGAGCAGGCCCGCCAGGCTCAGCGCGAGGCCAGCGTGGCGACCAGGGCGTTGGAGCGGTTCGCTGAGCGGTTGGTGGAGGTCGTGCAGTGCGCTGAGCAGCGGGCCGAGCTGGCCGCCACGGGCAAGGAGCTTCTCGACCTCGATCAGTACGCCCGGGGCATGGCCGGAAGCCCCCGGATGAGCCTGGTCACGTTCGTCCTTCGTTACTGGTTCGAACAGGTTGTGGCCGCCGCGAACCTGCGCCTGGCTTCGATGTCGGCTGGCAAGTACGAGCTGCTCCGGGTCGATGAGGCGGCGCGCAAGGATGCGCGCGTCGGGCTGGGCCTGGCCGTCCTGGACCGACACACCGGCCGCGAACGGAGTCCGGCCACCCTGTCCGGGGGAGAGACCTTCTACACCTCGCTCGCGCTCGCACTCGGGTTGGCCGATGTCGTCGTGGCCCAGGCCGGCGGAGCGCAGCTGGACACCCTGTTCATCGACGAGGGGTTCGGCAGCCTCGACCCGGACACCCTCGATGACGTCATGGGCGTGATCGACGAGCTCCGCGGCAACGGCCGGGTCATCGGGATCGTCAGCCACGTACCAGAGCTCAAGGAGCGGATTGCCGAGCGGTTGACCGTCCGCAGGGCCAGACCGGACGGGCCCTCAACCGTCGTCGTGCGAGCCTGACCACCACGGCGGTACGCACTGTCGGCAGCCGGTCCAGCAACGGACCACTGGATTCGCGGACCGCCCAGGCCCGGGTTTGGCCGGGGGCCTAGGGTCAGCCGCACGGCAATCCATCGCGAAGGACGGTCTCGATCATGTCGTACTCCACACAGCGCGCCTGGCGGGAGATCCAGGCATCTCTACCCGAGGAGTACCGGCTGGCTGCGGGCCAGGAGCCCGTGGAGGAATGGTGGGCCTGGCACGGGCATGACATCCATCTGGACTGCTTCCGGGACCCCGACGCCCCTGCCAAGGTCATCCTGTTCCATGGCGTCGGCACGAATGGGAGGCAGCTGTCAACGATCCTGGGCGCCCCGCTGGCGCGTCGCGGTCTCGAGACGATCGCCGTCGACATGCCCGAGTACGGCGTCACGCGTGTCGCCCCGGGGGCGACCGTGCGCTACGACGACTGGGTCCAGGCGGGCGTCGACCTGGTGGAGGTAGAGCTGGCGCGTGACAACCGGCCCATCGTGCTCTACGGCCTGAGCGCCGGCGGGATGCTGGCCTACCACGTGGCAGCGGTGGCCGGGCGGGTCGTGGGCATCGTGGGCATGTGCTTCCTGGACCAATCGGTGCAGCAGGTCGCCGATGAGACCGCTCTCAACCTGGCCATGAGCCGGGTCGGTGCACCGCTGGTGCAGGTGACAGCCCGGACACCCCTGTCCGGACTACGGATGCCCATGCGGGTCGCCAGCAAGATGCACACACTCGTCAACGACAAGGCGGCCCTCAAGGCCTGCCTGCGGGATCGCACGTCGGCGGGCAACGCGATGACGATGACCTTCCTGGACTCGTACATCGCGTATCGGCCGGCCGTCGAGCCGGAGGAGTTCGACGTCTGCCCGATCCTCCTGACCCAGCCCGGCGAGGACCGCTGGACCCCGCAGCACCTGTCCGACCTCTTCCTGGAACGGATCCACAAGGTCCCGGTGGAGACCGCTGTGCTGGAGGGCGCCGGCCACTACCCCATCGAGCAGCCCGGCCTGGACCAACTCGTCGATGCGGTGGAGTCGTTCGTGGGCCAACAGGTGGCCCCTTCCGTGTGAGCCGTCGCCGGCGCCGACCCGGCTAGCCCAGGACGAGCGCCGTGCCCGGATCGGCCAGGAAATCGGCGACCTCACGCAGGACCCGCGACCCCAGGGCGCCGTCGATGACTCGGTGATCGAAGGACAGCGCGAGGGTCATCACGTCGCGGACCTCGACCCGGCCGTCCACCACCCATGGCCGGGGCAGGACGCGCCCCAGCGCCAGGATGGCAACCTCGCCCGGGTTGAGGATCGGCGTCCCACCGTCGACCCCGAAGACCCCGACGTTGGTGATCGTGATCGTCGAACCCGCCAGATCCTCGGGGCGGGCTCGCCCCGAGCGGGCGGTCTCGACCAATCGCGCGAGGGCGTCACCCATGCCTCGGAGGTCCAGTGCCTCGGCCTCCCTGATCCGCGAGACGACCAGACCCCGGGGGGAGTCAACGGCGATCCCCAGATGCACCCTGCGATGGACCAGCAGGTTCTCGCCCGCCGCGTCGAAGCTCGCATTGATCGTCGGATGCTCCCCGGCTGCCCGGACCAGGCCAAGTGCGGCGAAGGTCAGGGGGGTGATCGAGAGTCCTGCGGCGTCCTCGCGTGCCCGCACCCTGCGGATCATGGAGGTCATCGCCGTGACATCAACGTCGACCCACTCGGTCACGTGCACGGCAGTGAACGCCGAGGCCGACATCGCGCGGGACATCATCCGCCCGACATGCGTCAGCGGCACGACCTCGGTGCCGGCCTGATCCAGCGGTCGACCAATCCCCGCATCGGCTCGCGCGGGCATCGGATGGGTGCCTGGGGGACGGGCCGCACCCGCAGCACGGGCGCCCGCGGCGCTGGCCACGTCGTCATGGGTGATGCTGCCGTCGGGTCCGGTCGGCACCACCTGCGCGAGGTCGACGTCGAGGTCCCTGGCCAGCCGGCGGACCGGTGGCTTGGCCCGGACGCTCTGCGTGCCGAGCCGGCCCTCCACGGCCCGGCCGAGCTCGAGTCCGCCGTGCCGCACCGGTCGAGCGGTCTCCCCGGGCGGCCCTGGCTCGACATGGTCCACCCCGTGCGGAGTCCGGCGCGGCCGGCGCTGAGGTACTTGGTCTGCCTTCACGCCGTAGCCCACCAGAACGGCCGTGCGCGCTCCCGTTCCCGTCTGCGGCTCGTTCTCGGAAGGAGTGCCGGGCGCGGGCGGCGGCGCCGGCTCAGTCCCGGTCCCGGTCCCGGTGATGGCCGTCCGGTCATCGGCGCTCGTGACCGCTGCTGTGTCCGCATCGCCGATCGGGGGCTCGCGGCCGTCCTCGATCCTGATGATGGGTGCTCCGACCGGGACCATCTCGCCCGGGTCGGCGAGCAGTGCGATGACCTCCCCGGCGTAGGGGCTGGGCAGCTCCACGGCCGCCTTGGCAGTCTCGACCTCCAGGAGGATCTGGTTGACCTCGACCTCGTCACCGACGGCGACCCGCCAGCTCAGCACCTCGGCCTCGGTCAGGCCCTCACCGGCGTCGGGCATCCGGAACTCGTGCAGCACGGTGCCTCCTCAGTAGGCCATGGAGCGATCGACCGCTTCGAGGATGCGGTCAAGGTCGGGCAGGTAGATGTCCTCAATGCGTGACGGCGGGTAGGGGGTGCTGAACCCGCCGACCCGCAGGACCGGGGCTTCGAGCTGGTAGAAGCAGGCCGTGCTGACCTCAGCGGCGATCTCAGCGCCGACACCACCGACAACAGGTGCTTCGTGCACCACGACCAGTCGGCCGGTCCGGCCCACCGACTCGAGGATGGTCGGCAGGTCCAGTGGCGCGAGGCTGCGCGCGTCGATGACCTCGAGGTCCCGCTCGTTGTCGGCCTGCGCGGCATCCATGCAGGTCCGCACCATCGGTCCCCAGCAGAGAAGGGTGGCATCGTGGCCGCGTCTGACCACGCGCGCCCGGAACAGGTCGGGCAGTGGGGCCATCTGGGCGCGGACGTCGACATCGCCCTTGTCCCAGTAGCGCCGCTTGGGCTCGAAGAACATGATCGGATCAGGATGGGCGACCGCCTGTCGGATCATCATGAACGCGTCGGCCGGCGTGCTCGGCGTGACGATGCGCAGCCCCGGCGTGTGCGCGAAGTAGGCCTCCGGGGACTCCGAGTGGTGCTCGACGGCACCGATCCCGCCACCGTTGGGGACCCGGATCACCATCCGCATCGTCAGCGCACCGGACGAGCGCAGGTGCAGACGGGCGACCTGCGTGGTGATCTGGTCGAAGGCCGGGAAGATGAACCCGTCGAACTGGATCTCCGCGACCGGTGCGTACCCGCGCATGGCCAGGCCCACAGCGGTGCCGATGATCCCGCTCTCGGCCAGGGGTGTGTCGATCACACGGTCATCGCCGTAGGTGGCCTGCAGTCCGTCTGTGACCCGGAACACCCCGCCGAGCCGACCGATGTCCTCGCCCATCAGCAGGACCATCGGGTCATCGGCCATGGCCGCCGCGAGCCCGGTGTTCAGGGCCTTGGCCATCGTGAGCACGGCCATCTCAGTGCCCCCGCCCAGAGTCGGAGAAGCCAGCGAGGTAGGTGGTGAGCCACGCGCGATCGTGGTCGACCACCGGGTGGTCGGTCGCATAGAGGTGGTCGAACATCGACGTCGGGCTGGGATCGGGCATCGCGCGGCACGCTGAGCGCATGTGCTCGCCCAGGGCGTCGGCCCGGGCATCGACCTCAGCCAGGAACGTGGGATCGGCGATCCCGGATCGGGAGATGTGCGCGCGCACGCGTTCGATCGGGTCCTTGAGCTTCCAGGCCTCGCCCTCGGCCGTTGTCCGGTAGCGGGACGGGTCGTCGGAGGTGGTGTGCGCACCCATGCGGTAGGTGAACGCCTCCACGAGCGTTGGCCCCTCGCCCCTTCGGCCGCGCTCAAGGGCCCACGTCACGACGGCCTCCACGGCGAGCACGTCATTGCCGTCCACGCGAACGCCCGGGAAGCCGTACCCGGCGGCCCGCTTGAACAACGGGATCCGGGTCTGGCGCTCCAAGGGCTCGGAGATCGCCCACTGGTTGTTCTGGCAGAAGAAGACCACCGGCGCGTCGGCCACCGCGGCGTAGACGAAGGCCTCGGCCACGTCACCCTGCGAGGAAGCCCCGTCGCCGAAGCAGACCAGCACCGCATCGTCGGTCCCGTCGCGCTGGATGCCCATGGCGTAGCCGACTGCGTGCAGAGTCTGGTCGCCGATGACCACGGTGTACAGGCTGAAGCCGTGCTCCGCGGGGTCCCATCCGCCGAGAGTTGTGCCCCGGAACAGGCCCAGGAGCGTGGCCGGGTCCACCCCGCGCACGTAGGCCATGCCGTGCTCGCGGTAGGTCGGGAAGATCCGGTCGGTGGGCCGCGTCGCGCGGGCGGCGCCCACCTGCGCGGCCTCCTGCCCCTGACACGGAGCCCACAGCCCGAGCTCGCCGTGGCGCTGCAGCGCCGTCGCCTCGGTGTCGAGGCGCCGGACCATCACCAGGTCGGTGTAGCGGTCGCGCCACTGCTCGTCAGTCAGGGTCAGGCCATGATCCGGATGCTCGCTGAGCAGCCCCTCGGGGGTGAGCAGCTGGATCAGGTCCGGCCCTCCGTCGATGGCCACCGGCAGTGGGCCTCCTCCCGGGCGATCAGCACGACGAGGATGCGCCCGCGGTGTCCCCGCCTCTCGTGCAGCATCGCAGGAGAAGCCCGGCGAAGCCCGGCGAGGATGCGATCTACGTGGGTGCGGACCCCCGCCCCAGCATGCCCAGGCGGTCAGCCGACCGTGGGCAGCCAGTCGACTCGGCCCTCCAGCAGGGCGTAGCCGATGAAGGCCACGATGTCGATCAGGGCGTGGGCGACGATCATGGGCAGGACCCGGCCCCACCGCACGAACAGCCAGCCGAAGAGCCCGCCCATGGCGATGTTGCCCACGAGCCCGCCGATGCCTTGGTACAGGTGGTAGCTGCCACGCACGAGAGCGCTCGTGGTGATCGTGGCCCACGGGCCCCAGCCCAGCTGTGTGAGTCGGCGCATCAGGAACCCTACGACGATGACCTCCTCGACGACGGAGTTCTGCAGTGCGGCGCCGATCAGCACCGGCCAGCGCCACCACTGGGCCGGCAGGGCCTGGGCGACGACCGCGAGGTTGGCCCCGGACTGGTAGGCAACCAGGTAGCCGACCAGCCCGATGCCGCCCACGAGCGCGGCCAGTCCTGCCCCCCGGATCAGGTCGCGGGCCGGCTGGGTGAGGTCGATCCCGAGTGAACGCAGGCCCTCGCCGGAGCGCACAAGGAAGTACCAGACGAGGGCCACCGGGGCCAGCGCGAAGGCGATGCGCATCATCTGGCGCACCAGGTCCAGGAGGGGCCGCCCGGGTGCAAGCGAGTCGTTGAGCACCGTTGACTGCCCCGACAGGGGTGTGCCGCTGGTGAGGTCGGCCAGGAAGCTGACGATCGAGTACGCACCGGAACGGCCCAGGGACAGGGCCAGGACGATCAGGATCTCCGCGACGATCAACCCCCGGGTCAGCCCCGGTGGGCGAACCCCCCGCTGGCCCACCCCGGGTGTCACCGCGGGACGTCCAGAAGTGGGCCGGGTGGCGCGAGCAGCGGCACCGGACTCAGTGCGTGGCGGGCAGCGCTGATCTTGAGCCTCGGGTCGTCGGGGCTGGTGCCGAGGCTGGCCCGGGCAACCTCGTACACGGCCGTGGTCTGGGTGGCCACGGTGTCCCAGCCGTACTCCGATCGCACGGTGACCCGGGCCCGATCGGCGCGTTCCCGCGTCGCCTGCGGATCGCCGAGGGCGCGGTCAACGGCCCGTTCGAGGCTCGCAGCGTCCCCGGGAGTGAAGGTCAGGGCTCGCTCCTCGTCGCCGGCGAACTCGGCCAGTCCCCCCGCTCGGGCGACCACCAGCGGCGTTCCGATCGTTGCCGCCTCGAGGGCTACCAGCCCGAACGGCTCATACAGGCTGGGGGTGACGGCCAGGTCGGCAGCAGCCACGATCGCGCGCAGGTCCTCCTCGCTGACCCAGCCGAGGAAGCGCACCGAGCCGTTGAGTCCGAGGTGACTGGCCTGCCGCTGCAGCTCGTCGAGGTAGCTGCCGCGGCCCGCGACGAGCAGTCGGATTCCGGGGTGGGACGCCCGCAGGGCAGGCATGGCCGCGAGCAGCGTCTGCACACCCTTCTCCCACTCGGCCCGCCCGGTGCAGGCGAGCAGCGGGCCGCCCTGGGCATGCTCGGTGCGGACCCGCTGCGCAGCTCCCGGTGCAGGGTTCCAGTCTGCCGGCGTGATCCCGTTGGGCACCACATGTGCCGAGCCCACGCTGAACAGGACGCGCAACTCGTCGCGCATGGTCGGTGAGCACGCGATGAGGGCATCGGACGTTCTGGCCAGCCACCCCTCGATCCCGTGGATCGCCACGGACAGGTCCGTGGTCACCCAGCCCCGGTGCCGTCCGGCCTCCGTTGCGTGGATCGTCGTGGTCAGGGGCGCCCCTGACCGCTCGCGCAGGGCCACAGCCGCGTGGGCGACCATCCAGTCGTGGGCGTGGATCACGTCCGGCTGCCACCCGGTGAACAGCTGGTTACCCGCACCGGTGAATTCGCGCTCCATCTCCGCGACGTGCGCCAACAGGTCGCGGGGGTCATGTGTGGTGCTGTCCACCGAGGCCCGGATGACGTGCACCGGCCCGGACGCCCCCCGCGGGACCCGCGCAGGGGCTGCGGAGTTCGGCGCCTGGGTGATCACCGCGACGTCGTGCCCGCTGGCCGCCTGTGCTGCGGCCAAGGAGTGGACATGTCGACCCAGCCCGCCGAACATCACCGGCGGGTACTCCCAAGTCAGGTGCAGAATGCGCATCGCGCATGCATCGTAGCGCCGACCTGGCTTTGAGAGAGCGCTATCCCACCATGCCGTCCGCATTGGGGGCGCTCAGGCGTTGCGCCACGCCAGATCGGCTCCAGCGGGCCACGTCGGATCCGCCCTGTCGGTCAGCGGGACCTTCGGCCCGGCGGCTCGGGTCGGGGGGCCGCATCCGCGCCGCCGCGAGGTGCCTAGGATTGACCCGATCGGCAGCACTTGTTACCCACGGGTAGCATGTAGCCGCGGGCGGCGGATCGCCCAGCAGATCGTACGAACTGGCCACCGGAGCCCTCTCTGGCGCTCCGGGTGATGAGAGAGGTCGACGACGCGACCATGAAGATCGTTGTCTGTGTGAAGCAGGTCCCGGATAGCTGGGCGGAGAAGACCCTCAGCCCAGCCGACAACACGTTGGATCGCGGCTCGGTGGATGCCGTGATGAACGAGATCGACGAATACGCCATGGAGGAGGCGCTGCGCCTCAAGGAGGCGAACGGCGGCGAGGTCGTGGTGCTGTCGATGGGGCCGGATCAGGCCACCGACACCATCCGCAAGGCCCTGTCCATGGGCGCCGACGCCGGTGTGCACGTCCTTGACGACGGGCTGCACGGCTCGGATGCCGTGGCCACGTCGCTCGCCCTGGCGAAGGCAATCGAGGGCCAGGGCGCCGACCTCGTGCTCCTGGGGTGCGAGTCGACCGATGCGCGCATGTCGGTCGTTCCCGCCATGGTGGCCGAGCGCCTCGGGCTGCCGCAGCTGACGTTCTGCAGCTCGGTCGCTGTGGACGGCACGAACGTCACCACCAATCGGGTGACCGAGTACGGCTACGACGTCGTGGAGGCCACTCTGCCTGCGGTGGTCAGTGTCGTCGAGAAGATCAACGAGCCCCGGTACCCCTCGTTCAAGGGGATCATGGCCGCCAAGAAGAAGCCGGTCGAGACCCTCGATCTGGCCGGTCTGGGTATCGACGCGAGCAGCGTCGGCCTGGGCGCTGCCTGGTCGGTCGTCGAGGAGGCAGCCGCTCGGCCCCCCAAGGCCAAGGGCACGGTCGTCGAGGATGACGGCAACGGTGGCGTGGCCATCGCAGATTTCCTGTCCGCGCAGAAGTTCATCTGAGGAGCCCAGCAATGGCTGAAGTACTTGTGCTCGTCGAGCATGTCGACGGCGATGTGAAGAAGGTCACCTACGAGCTGCTGGCGCTTGCCAAGCGCATCGGCGAGCCGGCGGCCGTGCTGGTCGGCTCAGGCGCTGACGCAGCGATCCCCGGCCTGGCCGAGCACGGTGCGGCGACGGTCTACGTCGCCGACGCCGACGAGCTGACCGCACACCCGGTTGCACCCAAGGCCGAGGTCCTGGCCAAGCTCGTGGCTGAGAAGTCCCCGGCAGCGGTCCTCGTGGCCAGCAGCGCCGAGGGCAAGGAGGTCGCTGCGCGACTGGCGATCAAGTCAGGCTCGGGGATCATCACCGACGCTGTCGACGTGGGCGCCGACGGCACTGCGACGCAGTCGGTCTTTGGCGGCGCCACGGTCGTGAAGTCGAAGGTGGCGGTCGGCACCCCGATCATCACCGTCCGTCCGAACAGCACGTCGCCGGAGGCCGCCGCAGCCGCCGGTGCCCGTGTCGATGTCGCGGTCGAGCTCTCGGATGCCGCCAAGTCGGCGAAGGTCACTGACCGGGTGATCCAGGCCAAGGGCGGTCGTCCTGACCTCGCCGAGGCTGCTGTTGTCGTGTCCGGCGGCCGTGGCGTGGGCGGGGAGGAGGGCTTCGGTGTCATTGAGGCCCTCGCCGACTCGCTCGATGCCGCCGTCGGCGCCTCGCGCGCTGCCACGGATGCTGGCTGGTACCCGCACCAGTTCCAAGTCGGCCAGACCGGCAAGACGGTAGCCCCGCAGCTCTACATCGCCAACGGCATCTCCGGGGCGATCCAGCACCGGGCCGGCATGCAGACGTCGAAGACCGTCATCGTGGTCAACAAGGACCCCGAGGCCCCGATCTTCGAGCTCGCCGACTTCGGCGTCGTGGGAGACCTTTTCGCGGTGGTCCCGCAGCTGACAGAAGAGGTCGGCAAGCGCAAGGGCTGACTCGAGAAGCGCAGGAAAGCGGGGCCCGCCCGGGGGGGCGGGCCCCGCTTCCTGCGTGGTGAGTCCCAGCCCGGCGCCGATGATCCTGTCCGAGCGCCGGAGGATCGGGCTCAGCGCAGGACGAGTGGCGTGGTTCCCACCTTGATCCGGGCGCCGCGCCCGAAGGTCCGGGTTGCGCCGTTCATGCTCAGGACCTCGGTTCTGCGGCTCAGGCGCACCTTCGTGGAGCCCGACGTGCGCCATAGGACGCGAGCGCGGGCACCTGACGGGGCGACGAAGGTGCAGGTGCGCAGGCGCTTGCGCTGGGAGCAGCCCTTGAAGGTGCTCCCCTGCAGGGCGCCCTGCAGGACCGCCAGGCTGTCACGTGCGGGGTTGCCCGGCGCGGAGCGCACATGCACCGCGGTCTGCTCGGGTCGCCACGGCACCAGCCAGTACACCGACGAGGAGCCCCAGTAGTAGGCGTTCATCTGGGTGGCGGTCGCCAGGCGCCGCTGGGCAGCCGGCTTGGCGGTCGACCGGCGCAGATTGCTCGGATTGCCGTTGCGGTTGACCAGGTTGAGGTTGGCCTCAGTGACGCGCATGGGCAGTGACCGCAGCTTGCGGAGCTTGACCACTCGCTTGCGGAACTTGGCCAGGCGCCGGTCCCAGTCCGCGGCCATCTTGGTGGCGTTCTTGCCGTTGAAGCCGTACACGTTGACGTGGATCGCGTTGATCCTCCGCTTCTTGTTGTGTGCCTTGAGGTAGCGCTTCGAGAAGGAGTTGGCACGGGTGAACAGGGCGCTCGAGCCCAGCGACACCGTGCCGCGGGCCCCCTTCTTCCGGATCACGTCGTAGGCGATCGAGTCGTAAGTGTGCAGGGCCGAGGCGGCCTGCTTCATGGTTCTGGCTGCCCCTGGGACTCGGAGCTTGTAGTTCAGTCCGCTGGACAGGTTGGGCTCGTTCCATGTCTCGAGGACCACCTTGAGGCGTCCCGCGTAACGCGCGGTGATGTAGTCCACCACCGAACCCACGTAGGCAGCCCAGCGTTGGGCCTGCACGGAAGGCGCCCCCGAGCGTCGCGGCTTCAGGGACGCGGGGCTGGGGATCGACACCCCGGACGCGTGGTCGCCGCAGGCCCAGAGCTTGGTGGGGGCCACTGCCCGGGGATGGTTGTCGAAGACCCAGGGCGCGGGATGGCCCATCGTCACGATCGCGGTTCCACCCGCGGCGGCCACCTGGTCCAGGGTGGGGGCGAGCGAGGCGTGGAGGTTTGCTGCCACGTTGGCCCCAGGGGTGGGCTGCATGTAGCACCAGATCGCCGATCCCCACATGCGCACACTCGCCAGTCCACCGGGGTCCGGGCTCCCGTAGAGGGAGCCCACCGCCCCGGGGTTGACAGGCCAGCTCCGGGGCGCGGCCTGTGCCGGCGCACCAAGGCCAGCGGCCACGAGCCCCAGCGCCGCGGCGCCAGCGACGGTGAATCTCCCCAAACGTCCCATGCGATCCTCCCCATTCGCAGCGCGTCGACGCACGCACAACACCTATCTGATACTGACACGCCATAGCTCTGCCGCCGAGTGCGGCTCGGCCGTGGGCCAGCGAATGCCCCATTCCTTGGTGCGGACCTAGGATTGCCTTGATGCGCACCTACTTGGACCATGCGGCGACCACGCCGCTGCTCGACTGCGCGCGCGATGCGATAGTCGGCGCCCTCGGCATGACCGGGAATGCGTCCTCGCTGCATGGGGCGGGGCGTGCTTCCCGGCGCCGGGTGGAGGAGGCCCGCGAGGTCATCGCCGGTGCCTTGGGGGTGGTCCCCAGCGAGGTGCTCTTCACCGCCGGCGGCACCGAGGCAGACAACCTGGCGGTCAAGGGGCTGTACTGGGCCCGATCCGGCCAGGATCCGGCGCGGCGTCGCGTGCTGGCCGCCCGGATCGAGCACCACGCTGTCCTGGACCCCGTCCACTGGCTGGGGGAGCATGAGGGCGCGGAGGTGGTCTGGCTCGACGTGGACCGCGAGGGTCGGGTGGACCCAGCCCAGGTCCGTGCCGAGCTGGAGGCGCATCCCGGTCGCACGGCGCTGGTCGCAGTCATGTGGGCCAACAACGAGGTCGGCACCGTCCAGCCGATCGCCGAGATCGCTGACGCGTGCACGCGGGCGGGGGTTCCGCTGCACGTCGATGCCGTCCAGGCGCTCGGCTCGATCCCCGTGGACGCCAGCCTGCCGGACACGATGGCGATCTCATCGCACAAGCTCGGGGGACCGTTGGGCGTCGGCGCGCTGATCGCCCGGCGTGGGCTGGAGCTCACGCCGCTGACACACGGCGGCGGACAGGAGCGTCAGGTCCGGTCCGGCACCCTGGACGTGCCGTCGATCGTCGGGTTCGCGGCCGCGGTCGACCATGTGCTCGGCGACATGCCGGCGCGATCGGGCCGGATCCAGCTGCTCCGCGATGACCTGCTCGCCCGGGTCCTCGCCGTGGCCCCCGACTCGATCGTGAACGGTGCCCTCGGAGGCCCCGAGGCGCGGCTCCCGGGCAATGCCCACGTCTCGTTCCCGGGTTGCGAGAGCGATGCGCTGCTGATGCTGCTGGACGCGGCCGGAGTCGAGGTGTCCACAGGGTCAGCGTGCAGCGCCGGAGTGCCTGAACCCAGCCACGTGCTGCTGGGTATGGGGATCGATCCGGTCCGGGCTCGCTCCTCGCTGCGCTTCAGCCTCGGCCACACGACGAGCCAGGAGGACGTCGATGCCCTGGTGGAGGCCCTGCCGGCCGTGCTGGAGCGGGCCGGGCGTGCCGGGCAGATCCGGGTGAGCTCGCAGATGGCGGCCGCAGCCCGCGACGGAGCCTGAGATGAAGGTCCTGGCCGCCATGTCCGGCGGCGTCGACTCCGCAGTGGCCGCAGCCCGGGCCGTGGCCGCAGGCCATGAGGTCACCGGCGTGCACCTGGCGCTGTCGCGCAACCCGGAGTCCTACCGCTCCGGAGCCCGGGGATGCTGCACGATCGAGGACTCTCGAGATGCATGGCGCGCCGCCGACATCCTCGGGATCCCCTTCTACGTCTGGGACATGTCCGAGGAGTTCGCCGCCGGTGTGGTCGACGACTTCCTGGCTGAGTACGCGGCGGGTCGAACCCCGAACCCGTGCCTGCGCTGCAACGAGCGGATCAAGTTCGCCGCCGTGCTCGACCGCGGCCGGGCGCTCGGCTTCGATGCCGTGTGCACCGGACACTACGCCCGGCTGATCGACGGGCCGGGCGGTCGCGAGCTGCACCGGGCCGCTGACCCGGGCAAGGACCAGTCCTATGTGCTCGGCGTGCTCGAGGCCGACCAGCTCGCTGGCTGCCTGTTCCCGCTTGGCGACTCGCTGAAGTCCGAGGTCCGGGCTGAGGCGGCGGCCCTGGAGCTCTCGGTGGCCAGCAAGCCGGACAGCCACGACATCTGCTTCATCCCGACCGGGGACACGGCGGGATTCCTGCGCGACCGCCTGGGAGCGGCCCCCGGGGAGATCGTGGCAGCCGACACCGGTGAGGTCGTGGGCACACACGAGGGTGCCTACGCGTTCACCGTCGGTCAGCGGCGCGGGGTCGGCCTGGGTGTTCCCGCGCCCGACGGGGCCCGGCGCTACGTCGTCGATGTCGACATCAGCACCAGCCGCGTGCATGTGGGACCTGCTGCGATGCTCGAAGTCGACCGGATCACCGCCATCAGGCCCCGATGGTGCGGGCCGCCGCTGGACGGGCCGGCGCGTCTCGGCGTCCAGGTCCGTGCGCATGGTGAGGAGGTCCCCGCGGACGTGCTGCCCGCCGCCGACGGCTTCGTCGCCGATCTCGAGACCCCCCTGCGCGGGCTGGCGCCAGGGCAGGCCGCCGTGCTCTACGACGGGACCCGGGTGGTGGGGTCAGGCACGATCGCCCGCGGGGCGGCGTGAACGCAGGGCCACCGGCGGCCGACGGGGAGCGAGTCGGGGGCGAGCAGCGCGACCCCAATCTGCGGGCCGAATCCGAGGGGGCGCCGGCGGCGGCAAACCCGGATGGGATCCCCTCGCGCGCGCTGTCGATCGGCATCGCCGTGGGCGCGTACGCCGTGAGTTTCGGGGCTGTGAGCGTCGCAGCCGGCCTCGACGTGCCGCAGACCCAGGCCCTGTCCGTGCTCATGTTCACGGGAGCCTCGCAGTTCGCCTTCGTGGGCGTCGTGGCCGCTGGCGGTGGGCTGGTGGCTGCCGTGCTGACCGCCTGGCTGCTGGGTCTGCGCAATGGGCTGTACGCGCTGCACATGGCCACAGTGCTGTCCCCGCGCGGTCATCCCGGTCAGCGGGTCACGGGTCTGCGCCGCCTGGGCGCCGCGCAGTTCACCATCGATGAGAGCACAGCCATGGCAATGACCTATGAGCCCGACGCCGAAGCCTCGCGCCGAGCGTTCTGGTCGACGGGCTGGGCGGTGTTCCTCCTGTGGAACCTGGGAACGCTCGTGGGTGCCCTGGGCGCGGCGACCGTGAGCGACCCGACCGTCCTCGGGCTCGATGCGGCCATCCCAGCGGGATTCCTGGCCCTGCTGTGGCCGCGGCTTGTCGATCGGTCCGCGTGGGCGCTGGCCGTTGTATCCGGCTTCCTGGCGCTCGTGCTGGCCCCGGTGCTCCGACCTGGCGTCCCGGTCCTGGCCGGTGCCGGCATCGCGGTGCTCGGTGCCCTGTGGCTCACCCGGGGCCGAGCTTCATGAGGGGGCGATCCTGATGTGGCCGGCTGTGCTGGCGGCGTCGTTCCTTGCCTTCGTGACCAAATGGATGGGCTATCTGCTGCCGGAGGAGCTCCTGGAGCGGCCGCTCGTCCGTCGCGCCGCTGGGATGCTGCCGATCGCGCTGCTCGCCGCGCTGCTGACGATCCAGACCTTCTGGGGCCCGGACGGGTTCACAATCGACGCACGCGCGGCGGGTGTGGGCGTGGCTGTGATCGCGCTGCTGCTGCGCGCCCCGTTCCTCGTGGTGGTCCTCAGCGCCGCGGCGACGGCCGCAGCGCTCCGGGCCCTGGGCTGGGCCTGAGGTGCTCGCGTTCTGGATGCCCAGCCGGTGCCGACCCGGGGCCGAGCGGTGTCGACCGCCGTGGCTACCGCCTGCGTGTGTCGGCCGGGAAGTGCACACCGACCTGCGCGCGAGCCTCGTCAAGAATCCGGGTCACCCCGAGCGAGCGGGTCACCGGCCACGCCGGTGACGGGTCCCCGGAGCGCACGCACGCGATGAAGTGCTCGACCTCGTAGCGCATGTGGTCCTGCGACTGCTCCCGGCTGAGATCGGTGGTGGGGCCACCGCGCTGCGTGCGGCGCACCGTGGTGGGGACGCTGCAGTCGTCGAACGTGATGACGCCGTCCTCGCCAGCGATCTGGGAACCGAGCCCGGTCGGTGCGATCTTGGAGTGCAGGCAGGCCACCTCGAACCCGTCGTAGCCAAGGAGGACCGTTCCCTGACCGTCGACACCGCTGGGCAGCATGAGCCCAGAGGCGTGCACCGAGCTCGGGGTGCCGAACAGCAGCACGGACAGGGCAACGGGGTAGAAGCCGAGGTCCATGAGTGAGCCTGCGGCGAACTCCGGGTTGAAGGCGTTGGGCAGCTCGCCGGACTTCAACCGGTCATAGCGTGACGAGTACTGGTCCTTGACCAGCACCACCCGGCGCAGCTGCCCGAGTTCCCGCACGCCGGCACCGATGCCCTCGATGTTGGGTTCCCACGGAGACACATAGGCCTCCATCAGGATCCTGTCGGCCTGCGCTGCCGCCTCGGCCATGTCGTGGACCTCGCGGGCATTGGCCCCCAACGGCTTCTCGACCAGCACGTGCTTGCCGGCGCGCAGCATCATGATCGCCTGCTCGGCATGCAGTGAGTTGGGGCTGGCGATGTAGACGGCCTCGATCTCGTCGTCGGCGGCGAGGCCTGTCATGGACGTGTGCACCCGAGGGATCCCGTAGGTGTCCGCGAACCGCTGACCCGTCCCGGCCGAGCGCGAGTGCACCGCGACGACCTCGAACCCGTCGACCGTCCGGCCCGCGGCCACGAGCGCGCCGGTGATCCAGTTCGTGCCGACGACAGCGAAGCGAAAGCGGTCCATGCGGCTAGGTTCCCATCCGGGCGCCCGGGATGGTGCAGCCGGCTATCGACCGGGGACAATGGCGGCGTGGACGTCGAGCAGAGGATCGCCACCATCCCCGTCACGGGCGTCGGCTCGATGCCCGGCACCGATTCTGCCGAGTCAGCCAGGATCGTGGCCGGCGAGTTCGACGTCCCCTTCGTGACCGAGCTGCCTGCCCGTGGCCCGGGCGCCGACATGATCGGACGCACGCTTGCGCTGGTGTCCTCGGCCACCGGGGACTTCGCCGCCGAGACCACACCTGACGGGTGGCGGCTGGCCGGTGGCCGGTCCGGTGGCGACCTGGGCCGGGCGATGCGGCGCGGGGCGTCCTGGCTGGCGGAGGACCTCGACCAGCTGGAGCTCCAGCTCGACGGGTTCACCGGACGGGTCAAGCTGCAGGTCACTGGGCCGTGGACCCTGGCCGCATCGGTGGAGGGCGTGCGCGGGACGCGGATGGTGGCCGATCAGGGGGCATGCTCCGAGCTCGCCGTCGCGCTCGGTGAGGCTGTCGCGGACCAGGTGGCCGTGGTGCGCCGGCGAATCCCCGGGGCCGACGTGGTCGTGCAGGTCGACGAGCCCGGGTTGCCGATGGTGCTCGCGGGGCACATCCGAACCCCGAGCGGCCGCGGAGCGCTGCGGGTTCCGCAGGTCTCTGAGGTGGTCACCGGGCTCGCGGCCGTCATTGCGGCAGCCGAATCGGGGGCTGGGCTGATCGTCGCGCACTGCTGCGCCAGCGATGTGCCCTTCGACGTGCTGCGCCGGGCCGGATTCGGCGCGGTGTCCGTGGATGCCCCGCTTCTCGGGCAGGCGGCTGATGCCGAGCTCGGCGCGTGGTGGGACTCAGGTTCGGCCGTCATGCTCGGGGTGGCGTCAGCCATGGACGACCCCCGGCGGACCCCCGAGGATCTGGCCCGGCGGGTCACCGGGCTGTGGGGTCGGATCGGCTTCGGGATGGCCGATGTGGGGCCGCGGACCTGGCTGAGCCCCACCTGCGGGCTGGCTGGGGCCTCGCCCGAGTGGGCGCGCACGGTTGGTGGGCTGCTGCGAGGCGCCTCGACGCTGCTGCAGTCCGCGTCCTGAGAGCGGCGCTGTCAGGCGTCGGCGATAGCCTGCGCTGCGTGACGGACACTGACGCACGGGCCCGGTGGGTCGCGCTGGTCGAGCAGGTGGAGGCCGCCCGCGCGGCCTACTACCAGCGCGATGCCCCCGCGATCGCCGACGTCGAGTACGACGCCCTGTTCGCGGAGCTGGTTGCCCTGGAGGCTGCTCATCCGGAGCTGGTCAGCAGGGACTCGCCGACCCAGTCGGTGGGCGGCCTGCGCGCAGAGATGTTCGATCCGGTGGTGCACCTCGAGCCGCTCTACTCACTGGACAACGCGTTCACCCCCGAGGAGCTTGCGGCGTGGGCCGAGCGGGTCGCCGGTGCCGTGGGGAGGTTCCCGCCGGTTCTGTGCGAGTTGAAGATCGACGGGCTGGCCGTCGACATCGTCTACCGCCAGGGGCACCTGGAGTCGGTGGCGACCCGTGGGGACGGGCGGGTCGGTGAGGACGTCACCTACAACGCCCGGTTCATCCCGGCGATCCCCAGCCGGCTGGCCACGACCGGAGAGCTGTCCGTGCCTGAGCTGGTCGAGGTGCGCGGTGAGGTGTTCTTCCCGGTCGCCGACTTCGAGCGGATCAACGACGAGCAGCTGGCCCTGGGTCGCTCCCCGTTCGCCAACCCGCGCAACACCGCGGCGGGCACATTGCGCCAGCGGATCGACCGTCGGGAGGAGGAGGTCGCGAAGGCCACTGCCTCCCTGGCAGCCCTGCACGCTCGTGGGGCCACGTCCGGCCAGGTTGAGCGGGCTGAGGGGCGGGTGGCCCGCCTGGCCGGGGAGGTCGAGCGGGTCAGGTCGAACATGAGCCGGCTGGGCCTGACGGTGCACGGCGTCGGCGCCCGCGCGGGCCTCGAGGTCGCAACCCAGTCGACGGGCTACGAGGTCCTTGCCCAGCTCGGGCTGCCCACCTCCGACCGCGCCAGGGTCGTGAGCGACCTCGCCGACGTGACTGCCTTCATCGAGTTCTACGCCGAGCACCGCCACGACGTCGAGCACGAGATCGATGGTGTCGTGATCAAGGTGGATGACCTGGGCCTGCAGGCCGAGCTGGGCCACACGTCGCGGGCCCCGAGATGGGCGATCGCCTTCAAGTACCCGCCCGAGGTGGTCCGCACGCGGTTGCTCGACATCCGGGTCAATGTCGGGCGAACGGGTCGGGTCACCCCGTACGCGGTGATGGTGCCCGCGAAGGTGGCCGGCTCGACCGTCGAGATGGCCACGCTGCACAACGCCAGCGAGGTCGCCCGCAAGGGCGTGCTCATCGGCGACATGGTGTTCCTGCGCAAGGCCGGGGACGTGATCCCGGAGGTCATCGGTCCCGTCGTGGAGGACCGCACCGGCGTCGAGCGCGCGTTTCTGATGCCGACGCATTGCCCGGAGTGCGGCACCGAGCTCGCACCGGCCAAGGAGGGCGATGTCGACATCCGCTGCCCCAACACCCGCTCCTGCCAGGCCCAGTTGCGTGAGCGGATCTTCCACGTGGCCTCCCGGGGTGCGTTCGACATCGAGGGCCTGGGCTGGAAGGCCGCCGTGGCGCTCCTGGAGTCGGGGGTGGTCACCGACGAGGGCGACCTCTTCGGGCTCGACGCTGGAACCCTGAGGACGGTGCCGTTCTTCACCCGCGCGGCCCGGGCAGGTGAGGTCGGGCCGCAGCTGTCGGCCAACGCCGAGGTGCTGCTCACCCAGGTGGACAAGGCCAGGTCCCAGCCGCTGTGGCGGGTGCTGGTCGCGCTGTCCATCCGCCATGTCGGGCCGACCGCCGCACAGGGGCTCGCCCGTGAGTTCCATACGCTCCAGGCGATCACCGAGGCGTCTGTCGAGGAGCTGGCGGCCACCGAGGGCGTTGGTCCGATCATCGCTGAGGCAGTCATCGAGTGGTTCGCGGTCGACTGGCACCGAGCTGTCGTCGACAAGTGGCGGGCAGCCGGCGTGCGGATGGCTGATGACGTGGTCAAGGTCGGTCCGCAGCCGCTGGCCGGGCTGACGGTGGTGGTCACGGGCTCGCTGCCCGGGTACACCCGGGACAGCGCGGCCGAGGCGGTGACGTCCCGCGGCGGCAAGGTGGCCTCCTCGGTGTCGAAGAGGACTGACTTCGTGGTCGTCGGGGAGAACGCCGGATCGAAGGCTGACAGGGCGGTGGCGCTGGCCCGGCCCGTCCTCGACGCTGACGGGTTCGCCGTCCTGCTCGAGCAGGGACCCGAGGCCGCCGGGGGAGTTGCCCGGGTGGGGGAGTAGGCCGGGGGCGGGCGCGTCGGGTGTGGACAACGCGTTGCTGGAACTGCGGGCCGGTGCGAACCTACGGCAGCGCTGCGGGGGAGCGCATCAGGGGGAGCGGTGGGCGGGTCGCTGGGGTCGGGGGAGCCCGAGCGGCCCGCCTGCACACGTTTCGGGACGTGGCCGACTCGCACCTAGGATGTGGCCCATGTCTGAGAACCCATCGGCGATCACACGCGAGCAGGTGGCCCACCTGGGCCGGCTCGCCCGGTTGTCGCTCACCGAGGACGAGTTGGACAGCTACAGCGCCCAGCTTGCCGACATCCTCGCGGCGGTCGCCCGCGTCACGGAGGTCGCCACCCCCGACGTGCCGGCAACCTCCCACCCCATGCCCCTGGAGAACGTCTTCCGCGACGACATCCCGCGCCCGAGCCTGACGCAGGCCGAAGCCCTGGCCGCGGCGCCGGCGGCCGAGGATGACCGGTTCCGGGTCCCGCGAATCCTGGACGAGGAGTGAACCCGCAGATGCCGGACCTCGACCTGACCCACCTGACCGCATCCCAGATCTCCGAGATGCTCGTGAGCCGTGCCGTCTCGTCCCGGGAGGTCACGACCGCCCACCTGGACCGGATCGCTGCCATCGACGCGGACATCCACGCGTTCCTGCACGTCGACACCGAGGGCGCCCTGGCGACGGCCGACGCCGTCGACGGCGCGCGCGCCGCAGGCGAGGAGCTCGGCCCACTGGCTGGCGTGCCGCTGGCGCTCAAGGACGTCCTGACCATGAAGGACATCCCCACGACCTGTGGATCCAGGATCCTCGAGGGCTGGCGACCGCCCTACGACGCGACTGTCACCCGTCGGCTGCGCGAGGCCGGGATCGTCATCCTCGGCAAGACCAACATGGACGAGTTCGCGATGGGCTCCTCCACAGAGCACTCCGCGTACGGGCCCACCCGGAACCCGTGGGACCTCGACCGGATCCCCGGCGGCTCCGGCGGCGGGTCCGCAGCAGCGGTCGCGTCCTTCGAGGCCCCGCTCGCGATCGGCACCGACACCGGTGGCTCCATCCGGCAGCCCGCGGCCGTCACCGGCACGGTCGGGGTGAAGCCGACCTATGGGGCGGTGTCGCGGTACGGCCTGGTCGCGCTGGCGTCGTCCCTGGACCAGGCTGGGCCGTGCGCCCGAACCGTCCTTGACGCCGCGCTGCTGCATGACGCGATCGCCGGGTACGACCCGAGGGATTCGACGTCCCTGCCGCACCCGGTGCCCGACGTTGTCGCCGCCGCCAAGCGCGGCGATGTGGCCGGGATGCGCATCGGCCTCGTGAGCGAACTCGGCGGGGAGGGTTACCAGCCGGGCGTCCGCCAGCGTTTCGCGGAGTCCGTGGCCATCCTCGAGAAGCTGGGCGCCGAGATCGTCGAGGTCTCGTGCCCATCCTTCGACTACGCCCTGGCCGCCTACTACCTGATCCTCCCGAGCGAGGCCTCGAGCAACCTGGCCCGCTTCGACGGGATCCGCTACGGGCAGCGCGTCGGCGACGACGGCACCCGCTCGGTCGAGGAGGTCATGAGCCTGACCCGGGAGGCCGGGTTCGGTGCCGAGGTCAAGCGCCGCATCATGCTCGGGACCTACGCGCTGTCCAGCGGCTACTACGACGCCTACTACGGCTCGGCCCAGAAGGTGCGCACGCTGATCCAGAGGGACTTCGCGGCCGCCTTCGCGCAGGTCGACGTCCTGGTCTCCCCGACGGCCCCGACCACCGCGTTCGGGCTGGGGGAGAAGCTCGATGACCCGCTGGCCATGTACCTCAACGACGTCGCGACCATCCCGGTGAACCTTGCCGGGAACGCAGCGATGAGCCTTCCCGTGGGGCTCGCGCCCGAGGACGGCCTGCCCGTGGGGATGCAGATCATCGCCCCGGCCATGGCCGACGATCGCCTCTACCGGGTGGGTGGTGCCCTGGAGCAGGCCCTGTACGACCGCTGGGGTGGCCTGCTGATCGAGGAGGTGCCGGCGCGATGACCGAGATCATGGGCTTCGACGAGGCGATGGAACGCTTCGATCCGGTGCTGGGCCTTGAGGTCCACGTCGAGCTGAACACGGCCACCAAGATGTTCTGCGGCTGCTCCACCGTGTTCGGGGCGGAGCCGAACACGCAGGTGTGCCCCGTCTGCCTGGGCCTGCCGGGTTCCCTGCCCGCGCTGAACCGGGTCGGTGTGGAGTCGGCGATGCGCATCGGCCTGGCACTCAACTGTGAGATCGCCGCCTGGTGCCGGTTCGCACGCAAGAACTACTTCTACCCGGACATGCCGAAGAACTTCCAGACCTCCCAGTACGACGAACCGATCTGCTTCGACGGCTACCTCGACGTCGACTACGAGACGCCCGAGGGGCGCCAGACCTTCCGGGTGGGCATCGAGCGCGCGCACATGGAGGAGGACACCGGCAAGAACAGCCACGTCGGTGGTGCCACTGGCCGCATCCACGGCGCGGACTACTCGCTGGTCGACTTCAACCGGGCCGGAATCCCACTGATCGAGATCGTGACCAAGCCCATCGAGGGCGCGGGCCGGCATGCCCCCGAGGTGGCCAAGGCCTATGTCGCAGCGCTTCGAGACCTGCTCAGGGCGCTGGGCGTCTCCGACGTCCGGATGGAGCAGGGGTCCCTGCGGTGCGACGTGAACGTGTCGCTGCGACCGGACCCGGAGGGTCCCTTCGGCACGCGGTCCGAGACCAAGAACGTCAACTCGCTGCGCTCTGTGGAGCGATCGGTCCGCTACGAGATCGGCCGCCAGGCTGAGGTCCTGACCGCCGGTGGATCCATCGTCCAGGAGACGCGGCACTGGCACGAGGACACCGGATTGACGACTTCGGGCCGGATCAAGGAGGAGTCCGAGGACTACCGGTACTTCCCGGAGCCGGACCTGGTCCCGATCGCACCGTCGCGGGAGTGGGTGGAGCAGCTGCGCGCGACTCTCCCGGAGAACCCCGCCGCGCGGCGCAAGCGGCTCGCGATCGAATGGGGTGTCACGGATCACGACATGGCGAGTGTGGTCAACGCTGGGGCGCTGGACCTCGTCGAGGAGACCATCGCCATCAGCGGCGACCAGGCCTCGGCGCGCAAGTGGTGGACCGGCGAGCTGTCGCGGATCGCCAAGGACCAGGGCCTCGACCTGGCCGACCTCGCGATCACCCCGGCGCAGGTCGCTGAGCTCGAGTCGCTGGTCGTCGCGGGGACCGTCAACGACAAGCTGGCCCGCCAGGTCATCGAGGGGGTCCTGGCCGGTGAGGGATCCCCGACCGAGGTCGTGGCTGGCCGTGGCCTGGCCGTTGTGTCCGACGACGGCCCCCTGCTCGAAGCCATCGACGCGGCGCTGGCCGCCCAGCCCGACGTCGCCGAGAAGATCCGCGGGGGCAAGGTGCAGGCCGCCGGCGCAATCGTGGGTGCGGTCATGAAGGCCACCCGCGGGCAGGCCGACGCAGCACGGGTCCGCGAGCTGATCTTCGAGCGCCTGGGCGTGAAGCCCTGAGCCCCACCCCCGGCAGAATCTCCCCGCACGCACAGAATCTCCGCGCCGGAGCGGAGATTCTGACCCGGGGCGGAGATTCTGCGGGGTGGTGCGGCGGGGTGGGCTACTTCCTGGTGAACTTCTCCACCGCGCGCCAGGCCAGGGGGAAGAGGCCCGCGGCCAGGGCGACCTTGAGCGCGTCGCCGATGAGGAACGGCGTGACGCCCAGCGAGATCGCGTTCGTCAGGGGGACGCTGAGCGCAGCCGCCAACCACAGGGCACCGAAGGTGTAGATGACGGCGTTGCCGAGCACCATGAGTCCGGCCGTGCGGGGGGCGGTTCGGGTCGCGCCGCGCTGGGCCAGCCAGCCGACCAGGGCCGCTGCTGCGACGAACCCGAGCACGTAGCCGAAGCTCACCACGAGGGCGCCGCCCTTGAAGGCGGTCGAGGCGCCGGCGAACCACGGCATGCCGGCCACACCGGCCACCGCGTACAGCGACATGGCTGCGACTCCGCGCCACATGCCCAGTGCGGCAGCGGTCAACAGGACGGCGAAGGTCTGGCCGGTCAGGGGGACCGGGGTGAACGGCAGCGGGACGGCCACCTGGGCGGCTACCCCGACGAAGGCGGCCCCGGCGACGACCAGGACGGCGTTGCGGACAGCGGAGCGACCGAAGACATCGGCGATGACGCCGGGTGCGGGAGTGGCGAGCGACATGGGCGTTTCTCCTGATCGAACGGCCGGCGTCTGCCGCCGGCTGGGACGGGGCGAGCCTATCGGGGTCGCGCGTGGCGGGTGAGCCGACCCCGACCCGCGGCCATGCTGACGTGTCGCGGGGGTCGCGGGTCGGACGCCTCGCGCGGTGGGGTGCGGCTCCGGCTGAACCCGTCTAGGGTTCCGACGGTGACACGCCACCTGGTCATCATGGGTTCGGGAGAGATCACCACTGGCATGCTCGGCGTGCACAGGGAGGTCTTCGCCGGCCTGCCCGACCCGACGGATGCGTGGCTGATGGACAGCCCCTTCGCGTTCCAGGAGAACGCCGACGAGCTCGTCGAGAAGATCAACCAGTACTTCACGGAGTCGCTGGGCCATCCGCTTCGGCGTGTGCGGCTGCCCGCGGGTGCTGACGCGCTGACTGTCGAGACCGCGCTGGCTGACATCCGGGCCGCCGATTGGGTCTTCGCCGGACCGGGGTCACCGAGTTATGCGCGCCGGTGCTGGTCTGGCACGGCCGTCCCGGATGCCCTGGCGGGTGTGATCGCTGAGGGTCGCGCCGGCGCACTGGTGTTCGCCTCGGCTGCGGTAGTCACCCTGGGCGACTGGTCGTTGCCCGTGTACGAGATCTACAAGGTGGGTGAGGACCCGCGCTGGGAGCCGGGGCTCGGGCTGATGGACCGGGTGCTCGGCTGGCGGTGCGCGGTCATCCCGCACTACGACAACCGCGAGGGTGGCACCCACGACACCCGCTTCTGCTACGTGGGCGGGCGTCGGCTCGGCCAGATCGAGGCCGACCTGGGTACGGCATTCATCCTCGGGGTCGATGAGCACACCGCCCTCGTCCTGGACCTGGACGCCGGGACCGCGTGGGTGGCCGGCCGCAGCGCTGTGACCCTGCGCTTCCGTGGTGTGGAGGACGTGGTGCCCAACGGGTCACGACTGACCATCGCCGCGCTCGAGGCCCGGATCGCTGGACTGGGCGCCGGAAACGCTGTGGGACAGCGGGCCGGCAGCCCAGACGTCCCGGCGGGCCCAGGCACCACGGTGGATGGAGCGCTCGCGGACTCCTCGGTGAGCACCGGTGCGTCGGCCGGGATCAGCCCAGAGGCGGCATCGGATGCCGAGGCCAACACGCCTGACCTCGCCGGCGCCGTGCTTGCGGCCCTGCCCGACTCGGCCGCGGGGGAGCGGGCGGCGGTGGTGGCTCTGGCCCAACGCGCGGACGCAGCCTCCGCCGAGCATGACCGTGAGCTTGCGGGCCAGGCTGTCCAAGCACTGGTGGACCTGCGTGCCGACAGCCGGGCGGCTGGCGAATGGGGGGCAAGTGATCGCCTGCGTGACGTCCTGGCCGGAATCGGTGTGGAAGTGCGCGACAGCCGCGAGGGGTCGACGTGGCAGTGGACGTGACGCCGGGACCGATCGCCCTGGTGGGATCCGGCGAGTACCTGCCAGTCATGCTGGACATCGAGCGCGGGCTGCTGGCCGGACGCCCGCCCAAGTACGTCCAGATCCCGACGGCCGCCGCACCGGAGGGCCCGGCCGTCATGGCCAAGTGGACCCGCCTGGGCGCCGAGCAGGCGGAGCGCCTCGGCGTCGACGCGGTCCCGCTGCCCATCGCGGACCGGGCCGGCGCTGACGATCCGGTGATCGCCGAGCAGGTCTGCGGCGCGGGGCTGGTGTACATGTCCGGCGGGAGCCCGGCGTTCCTGGCGGAGACCTTGCGCGACTCCGTGGTCTGGGCGGAGGTGCTCGCTGCCTGGAGCGCCGGCGCCGCCCTCGCCGGATGCAGCGCCGGGGCGATGGCCATGACCAGCTGGGTGCCTCAGGTCCGGGCGCTGCACCGGCCCGCTGACCCAGGCCTGGGGTTGTTGCCACACCTACGTGTGATCCCGCACTTCGACAAGATGCTCGGCTGGGCGCCGGACCTGCTCACGCGGGTCCTGCTGCACGCGCCCGAGGGTGTCACCGTGCTTGGCATCGACGAGGACACGGCGCTGGTCGGCGGCCCCGTGGTGTGGGAGGTGCAGGGTCGCCAGTCCGTGTGGTCGTTGGGCCACGGTGCCCGGGTCGAGCACCAGGCCGGATCCGCGCTCGTGACCCCGATGGTGAGCTGAGCGGCACCGGCCGGGGCCTGGGCCCAGTTCGCAGCAGTTCTGGTCGATCCCGACCCCTGCGGAGGGCCAGGGTCGGGACTTCGCAGCTCCAGTGGTCGAACCCGGGCGCCAGATCACTGTTCTTTCGACCACAACGACCGCGAAGTCCGCGGGTGGTCCTTCAGCGGGGGTCCCTTTCGACCACAACTGCCGCGTACCGCCGGACCGCCCCGTTGGCTACTCTCGCGGAATGCTCACCCTGCTGCCGACCGAAGTGCTGGAGGGCCTGCCCGCCGTGCCGGGTGTGCAGTTCGTCGCCTGGGACTCCGGCGATCCGGAGCCTGCTCGGGCGGCCGACGTGGAGTTCTTCGTACCGCCGTACACCTCCTCGGCCGGGGATCTCGCCCTCATGGGCCGCCTGCCCGCCCTGCGCACCGTCCAGACGCTGACCGCGGGGGTGGACAACGTGCTGGGCCAGCTGCCACCGGGCGTGGTCCTGTGCAACGCCGCTGGGGTGCACGACGCCTCGACGGCGGAGCTCGCGGTGGGCCTGACGATCGCCAGCCTGCGCCACATCGATGACTTCGCCCGGGCCATGCCGAAGGGCACCTGGACCTACGCGCGGCACGAGTCGCTTGCCGACAAGCGCGTGGTGATCGTCGGATTCGGCTCGATCGGTCGCGCGATCGCCCGGCGCCTGGCCGGTTTCGAGTGCGAGATCGTGCCGGTGGCCCGCACTGCCCGCGAGGTCGATGGCCACCATGTCCACGCGATGTCCGAGCTGGACGACCTGCTGCCGGGCGCCGATGTGGTGTTGCTCATCGTGCCGCTCACGCCGGAGACCACCCACCTGGTGGACGACAAGTTCCTGGCGCAGATGCGCGACGGCGCCCTGTTGGTGAACGTGGCCCGTGGGCCGGTTGTCGACGCCGAGGCGCTGCTGGCCGAGTGCAGCAGCGGGCGGTTGCGTGCAGCGCTGGACGTCACCGACCCGGAGCCCCTGCCGACCGCCCATCCGCTGTGGCGCGCGCCCGGGGTGCTCATCAGTCCGCACGTCGGCGGCAACACGTCGGCCTTCCTGCCCCGGGCATGCCAGCTCGTAGTGGCCCAGCTGCAGCGGTATGTGGCTGGTGAGCCGCTGGCCAATCTGGTGCGCGGACCTGCGGTCTGACCCCTGCCGGTCGGACCCGCAGACTGAACCCCTGCGGGGATCGGCGCACTACCGGTCCGCACAGCGCCGGGACCGTGCACTACAGGTCCACGCACTGCGGGGCCTGTGCACGCGCGGGGCCGATCACGATCCCGGCGAGATCCGTGAGTTCGGCGCAGGACCGCGGGCCGAACAAGGGGCTGACCTTCAACGGCTCCGGCATGAGGGCCCCCGAGATCGTCGAGGCGGCCAACTCCACGCCCCGCTCTGCCCACGGGTGGTCCGTACCCGCCCACGTGGGAAGACCCGCCCTGGTGATGAACGCCTCCCGCTGGGCGTGGGACACGTTGTCCGTCATCCAGACGTGGGCCAACTCGTGGAGAAGTGTGGTGCGCGTCCAGGGGCGCCACGTCGAGCAGGTCGCGCTCGCGCAGGCGTCGGCCTCGTCGAAGCACAGGCTCAGCGACTTCCCGAGGGCCAGTCCGGTGATCCCGCGGCAGAGGTCGACCGTGCGCCTGTAGAAGGTGACGTCGGACAGCGCTGGGGGCTCCATCCCCGCCAGCTGGAAGCGGTCGGTGCCCCACGCCAGCAGTGCATCCAGCCGGGGAGTCGAGTTGAAGACCGAGACGCTCTCGCCTGCGAGGAGCACCTCACCTGAGGGGATCCGCGAGACGCGTTCCGGGATCGTGATCGAGTCCCACCACCCGGTCGGCAGGGTTCCCAGCTCCGAGCAGCCCATCACGTCCCGGTCGCGGCTGAGGTGCTGCTCGGAGCTGATGCGTCCGGCGCTGTCCAGCTCGAGGATGATCGCCACCGAACCTTGACATCCCCCGCCGATGTCCGTGTCCACGACGAGGACGACGCTGCGCATCGGTAGGCGCTCGTCCTGGGCCCCGGCGAGGAACATGGCGGGGCCGCCGAAGTCCGGGAGATCGATGAGTTCGATGCCTGCTCCGCGGGACCACGCTGCGAGGTAGTGCCGGGCGAGCCGGTCGGCCTCCAACAGCCGGACGTCGCTCGGGCTGTACCGGCGCCATACCTGGATCGAGCTGGCCATCGCCTGGTGGGTGATGCCCAGCGGCCCCATCTCGTGGATGAACACGGCATCCTCGGGAACCATGGATCCAGTCGACGTGATGCGTTCCATGGTGACTGCCGAGGTCGGTCCCAGGAACACACCCTCGGACATGTCCAGCCGGTACACATCCGGGGGCAACACGTCCTCGAGGTACGCCAGAGCCTGGGTCCGACCGTGTGTCTCACGCGAGCCCTCGTTGGCGCCATCGATCTCCACGTCTGGGTCATAGAACGCCATCAGGTTCTCGATGCCCTGTCGGCGGGCCGCATGTTGTGCGGCGAACCACTGCTGGGCAACGGAGGTCTCACGGGCGACGGGGACCGCGGGAGGCCTGCCGGCCCATGTGAGTGCCACCAGAAGGGCGGCAACCAGGGCGACTGACAGCCCGTGACGTGGTCGACTCATGGCGCCGGGGCCTCCCGGACGCCCCAACGACGTGCGCCGGGACACACAGACTCGGGCGCGGCGGACACCGTGAGGGCCTCGAACTCGGCGGCGCGCTCGCGGCAGCGGGACCCCGGTCCGAGCGGGCCGGACCAGGTCGGTGGCTGATCAGCCAGCCCCCACGCGACGACCTGGGCGGCTTCATCGGCGACCGACTCGTCCACCCCGGACTCGCCCGCGGTCCACGCCAGCCCACGTCGTGCGGCGAACGCCATGAGCGTGTCCCTGCGCGCGGAGTCCATCACCCAGAATCTGGCCAGCGCGTCGATCGCCACCTGGCGCGCGGCCGTAGGCCAGTGTGCACAACCAGTGTCCGGGCATCCGGCCCAAGTGGCCGGCAGGATCAGGTCCCAGGCGCCCGGCACGAAGCCATAGCGATCCCACGGGTCGCCGTCGAAGGGGACGAACGTCACCGACAGCGGAATCGGCGGCGGCAGCCCGGCGTCAGCGAACTGCTGGATCGCCCAGCGCAGCATTTGCGTCCGCTCGGGCGTGTGGTTCCAGAGCGTGATCGGGGCGGTGAGCGCGTCGGTTGTCGCCGATGTCGTGAACGCATGGGGATCGGGTGGAGCCACCGTGTCCCACCAACCGCCGGGCAGCAGGCCGGCATCCACGCACTGCCGCAGTGAGTCGACACGGTGGAAACGCTCCTCGTGCGTGATCCTCGGACCTTCGAGGTCCAACTGTGCGGCGACCTGGCGCCGACAGCCCCGCTCGTCTGCGACGTCCATCAGCACGATATTCCGACCAGGTCCTCGGGGAGCCGGTCGCCGGCCAGGCCGATGTAGTAGGCGTCGCCGCCGTCGCCATCCACGATCGGCAACTGGTGCAGCGTGGCGCCCAGCAGGCCACCAGCGGACCACCCTGCCGCCGCAGCCCGGGTGATCGCGTCGCCGCCCGCCAGGGCCACCCCGGTCATGGAGTCGGTGACCGTCGCGTCCTCGGTGTAGAGGGACCCGATCAAGGAGGAGTCGCCGGTGGACCAGGCCTGCACGTACCGAAACGCGAGCGGGTCGACCTTCTCGCGGTCCAACCCGGTATAGCCAGCGCTGAAGGCGGCACCTGCGAACTGCTCCTCGACGATCCCCTCAGCGGAGATGGACCAGGTCATCGCGTGGGACCAATGCGGGAATCCCTCGCCGTGCACCCACTGCGGGTCGATGGCACCTTCCAGCGACAGGTACACCGGCTCATCCCCAGTCACCTCGACGCGATCCCGGGGATCTGGCGCCGGCCCGATCGGCTGCAGCTGGTCACGAAGGACTTGGGCGAAGCGTGCCCTGCCCGTACCCCGATAGCCCAGCAGTCCCCGCCAGTCGATGTCGGCGTCCTCGGCGTAGAACTGGGCGACGTTCGTGAACCCGGTTCCGGAGGCCTCGTGCAGGGCCGCGACGTACTCCTCCGCAGCCGCCGCCCACGGGGATTCTGGGATGCTCGGTGAGGGGGATACCGGCGCGTCGGCAGGCCCGCACGCCGCGAGCGCGACTGCGGCCACTGCCACAACGGCGTTCAGGCCGCGTCGCCACGGCGAGGACCCCTGCGAAGGAGCCCGGATGGCGCTCCCCACATGTCCTTCCTAGCGCGGCTCGGGTCCCACCAGCCAGAGTCCTTCGACCCGGTTCTCCTCCCGTCCGGATCCACGGGAGCGGGAGCCGCCGAGGTTCGTCGCGGACTACGCTTGCCGCCATGACCACAACCCCCGACATCAAGCCCCGCAGCCGTACCGTCACCGATGGCCTGGAGCGCGCTGCTGCGCGCGGGATGCTGCGCGCCGTGGGCATGTCCGACGAGGACTTCCCGAAGCCACAGATCGGCATCGCGTCGAGCTGGAACGAGATCACTCCCTGCAACCTGTCGCTGGAGCGCCTGGCCCGCTCAGCCAAGGAGGGCGTGCACGCTGGCGGTGGCTACCCGCTGCAGTTCGGCACGATCTCGGTCTCCGATGGGATCTCCATGGGTCACGAGGGGATGCACTTCTCGCTGGTCAGCCGCGAGATCATCGCCGACTCCGTCGAGGCGGTCATGCAGGCCGAGTGTCTGGACGGCATGGTCACGTTCGCGGGGTGCGACAAGAGCCTGCCCGGCATGCTGATGGCGGCTGCGCGCCTGGACGTGGCGTCGGTGTTCGTCTACGCCGGGTCGATCCTGCCCGGTCGGGTCGGTGACCGCGATGTCACGATCATCGACGCGTTCGAGGCCGTGGGGGCGTGCGCCCGCGGGCTCATCAGCCGCGCTGAGGTCGACGAGATCGAGCGGGCGATCTGCCCCGGGGAGGGCGCCTGCGGCGGCATGTACACGGCCAACACGATGGCCTCGGCTGCCGAGGCGATGGGCATGAGCCTGCCCGGTTCGGCCGCGCCGCCGGCAGTCGACCGCCGCCGGGACGGCTTCTCCCGACGGTCGGGCGAGGCCGTCGTTGAGATGCTGCGTCAGGGGATCACCACCCGCGACATCATCACGAAGAAGTCCCTGGAGAACGCGATCGCCGTGGTCATGGCGCTCGGCGGCTCCACGAACGCCGTGCTGCACCTGCTGGCGATCGCCCACGAGGCCGATGTCGACCTCGAGATGGAGGACTTCCAGCGGATCGGCGCCAAGGTCCCGCTGCTCGGTGACCTCAAGCCGTTCGGCCGCTACGTGATGAGTGACATGGATCGCGTCGGGGGAGTGCCGGTCGTCATGCGCGCACTGCTCGACGCCGGGCTGCTGCACGGTGACTGCCTGACCGTGACCGGCCGCACGGTCGCCGAGAACCTGGCCGAGGTGAACCCCCCGGATCCCGATGGCACGATCCTTCGCGCGATGAGCGACCCCATGGGCGGGGCCGGCGGGATCACCATCCTCGGCGGCTCGCTGGTGCCCGATGGCGCCGTGGTGAAGAACGCCGGAATCCCGGTGGAGGTCTTCGAGGGCCCGGCGCGGGTCTTCGAGCGCGAGCGCGCCGCGATGGACGCCCTGGAGGACGGCACCATCCGGGCCGGCGATGTGGTGATCATCCGCTACGAGGGCCCCAAGGGCGGCCCGGGCATGCGCGAGATGCTCATGATCACCGCCGCTATCAAGGGCGCCGGGCTCGGCAAGGACGTGCTCCTGATCACCGACGGTCGGTTCTCCGGGGGGACCACGGGCCTGTGTGTGGGCCACGTCGCGCCGGAGGCGGTCGACGGAGGTCCGATCGCGCTGGTCGCTGACGGTGATCAGGTCCGCATCGACATTCCGAACCGCACCCTGGACCTGCTCGTCGAAGACGCAGAGCTCGCCCAGCGTCGAGCCTCGTGGGAGCCGCTGCCCCCGCGCTATGACCGTGGCGTGCTGGCCAAGTACGCCAAGCTCGTCGGTTCGGCCTCGAAGGGCGCAGTCTGCGACTGACCTCGCCGGCCACGAGACACTGGCAGTCGACGCCGTTGGCGCCTTCCGGCCGCCAAGTGGAACGCATCATCTCACAATCTGGACGTTTGGCGCCGGGGGTTGCGCTCCCGGGCCAGGCCCGTCCATGATGAGCAGGTGCGAATTCTCGTAGTAGCGACTCACGCCGGGGTGGGAACCCCAGCCTGACTGTTCCCTACTCCGACGTGACCTCGTGACCCGCAAGGGCGCGGGGTCTTTCATTTGCACAAGCACAGCACTGGCAGGATCAGCACCCAAGACCCGAACCGAGAGCAAGGGAGTCGACGATGTCGACGGCACAGACAGCACCGACCGAAACGATCAGCGGGGCCAGCAGCCTCGTCCGCTCGCTGGAGGCCGCTGGTGTCGACACGGTATTCGGCATCCCCGGTGGCGCGATCCTGCCCGCATACGACCCGCTGATGGACTCCACCCAGGTCCGGCACATCCTCGTCCGCCACGAGCAGGGCGCAGGACATGCAGCAGCGGGCTACGCGTACGCGACCGGACGGGTCGGGGTCTGCATGGCGACCTCCGGGCCGGGAGCCACCAACCTGGTGACGCCGATCGCTGACGCGTACATGGACTCGGTGCCGATGGTTGCCATCACAGGCCAGGTGAACTCGGCAGCCATCGGCACCGATGCCTTCCAGGAGGCCGACATCCGTGGCATCACGATGCCGGTCACGAAGCACAACTACCTCGTGACCAACGCGGACGACATCCCCCGGGCGATCGCCGAAGCCTTCCACCTGGCCGGCACGGGCCGACCCGGCCCTGTTCTCGTGGACATCTCCAAGGATGCGCTGCAGGCGCAGACCACCTTCACCTGGCCCACCCGCCTCGACCTGCCCGGTTACAAGCCGACGACGCGCCCGCACACCAAGCAGGTCCGTGAGGCTGCCCGGCTGATGCTTGGGGCGCGCAAGCCGGTGCTCTATGTCGGGGGCGGGATCATCCGCTCGGGGGCCTCGGATGAGCTGTTCGCGCTGGCCGAGCTGACCGGGATCCCGGTCGTGACCACGCTGATGGCCCGCGGGGCCTTCCCCGACAGCCACAAGCAGAACCTGGGGATGCCGGGCATGCACGGGACGGTGGCCGCCGTCGGCGCGCTGCAGTCCTCGGACCTGCTGATCGCCCTGGGCACCCGGTTCGACGATCGCGTCACCGGCCAGCTGTCAACCTTCGCGCCGCACGCCAAGGTGATCCACGCCGACATCGACCCGGCCGAGATCTCGAAGAACCGTCGGGCCGACGTGCCGATCGTGGGCGATGCCAAGGAGGTCATCTCCGAGCTGGTCAGCACCCTGCAGGCCGAGCTCGCCGCCGGGCGTAGCTTCGACCTCGACGGCTGGTGGGGGGAGCTCGACAGATGGCTGGACACGTACCCCCTGGGCTACGAGCTGCCCGACGACGGAACCCTGGCCCCGCAGTACGTCATCGAGCGGCTGGGGAAGATCGCCGGACCGGACGCCCTGTACGTGGCCGGCGTCGGCCAGCACCAGATGTGGGCCGCCCAGTTCGTCGACTACGAGAAGCCGGGCACCTGGATCAACTCCGGTGGCCTGGGCACGATGGGATTCGCGGTGCCGGCGGCGATGGGCGCCCAGGTCGGTGCCCCCGACAAGGTTGTGTGGGCGGTCGATGGTGATGGCTGCTTCCAGATGACCAACCAGGAGCTGGCCACCTGCTCGATCAACAGGATCCCGATCAAGGTGGCGCTGATCAACAACGGCGCCCTCGGGATGGTGCGCCAGTGGCAGACGCTGTTCTACAGCGAGCGATACTCCAACACCGACCTGCACTCCCACGACGTGCCCGACTTCGTCATGCTCGCCGAGGCCTACGGTGCCGTCGGCCTGCGCTGCGACTCCGCGGACGAGGTGGATGCCACCATTGAGAAGGCGATGGCGATCACCGACCGGCCCGTTGTGGTGGACTTCCGGGTGCACAAGGACGCCATGGTCTGGCCGATGGTGGCCGCGGGGACGAGCAACTCCGACATCAAGCATGCGCGCGACATGGCGCCCAAGTGGGACCGGGAGGACTGAGCGATGAGCCGTCACACACTGAGCGTGCTGGTCCAGGACCAGCCGGGTGTCCTGGCCCGGATCGCGGGGCTGTTCTCGCGGCGGGGCTTCAACATCGAGTCGCTGGCCGTGGGCCCGACCGAGACGCCCGAGGTCTCCCGGATCACACTGGTCGTGGAGGTCGGGGGACTGCCGCTCGAGCAGGTCACCAAGCAGTTGAACAAGCTGATCAACGTGCTCAAGATCGTGGAGCTCGAGCCGGGCACCTCTGTCCAGAGGGAGTTCATGCTGGTCAAGGTGCGTGCGGATTCGACGACCCGCAGCCACGTCCTGGAGACCGTCGCGCTGTTCCGGGCCGGTGTGGTCGACGTCGCCCCCGATGCGGTCACCATCGAGGCCACGGGCAGCCGCGACAAGCTCGAAGCCCTGCTGCGGGTTCTCGAGCCGTTCGGTATCCGCGAGCTCGTGAAGTCCGGGGCCGTGGCCCTGGGCCGAGGGTCCAAGTCGATGACCGAGCGTGGCCTGCGCCCGGTCGATCGGAGCGCCTGAGCGCCCGTGCGCGAAGCGCCGATGGCAACTCATGGGGGTCCTCGGCACAGGTGAGCCACTGGCTCATCGAGCAACCAGCACCTGACACAATCACCCGACGATCCCCGGCGCCGCACGTGCGCCGCAACACCCGAGGAGCCCCACAGTGGCTGAGCTGTACTACGACGACAACGCCGACCTCTCGATCATCGCGAACCGCAAGGTCGCGGTGCTCGGATACGGCAGCCAGGGCCACGCCCATGCGCTGAGCCTGCGAGACTCGGGGGTGGATGTGCGCGTCGGCCTGGCCGAGGGTTCCAAGAGCCGGGCGAAGGCCGAGGCGGAGGGCCTGCGGGTCGTCGACCCGGCAACCGCGTGCGCCGAGGCCGACCTGATCATGGTCCTGGTGCCCGATCCCGCGCAGCGTGGGCTCTACGCCGAGGCGATCGCCCCGAACCTGAAGGCCGGCGACGCGATCTTCTTCGCACACGGCTTCAACATCCGCTTCGGATACGTGAAGCCGCCGGCCGATGTCGACGTCTGCATGGTGGCGCCGAAGGGTCCGGGACACCTGGTCCGACGCGAGTACGTCGCGGGCCGCGGGGTCCCAGCGATCGTCGCCGTTGAGCAGGACGCCACCGGCGGGGCGTGGGACCTGACGCTGTCGTACGCGAAGGCGATCGGCGCGTTGCGCGCCGGCGGCATCAAGACCACGTTCACCGAGGAGACCGAGACTGACCTCTTCGGCGAGCAGGCCGTGCTCTGCGGCGGGGCGTCGATGCTGGTCCAGACCGGCTTCGAGGTGCTGACCGAGGCGGGTTACCAGCCGGAGGTTGCCTACTTCGAGTGCCTGCACGAGCTCAAGCTGATCGTCGACCTCATGTACGAGGGCGGGATCGCGAAGCAGCGCTGGAGCATCTCCGACACCGCCGAGTACGGTGACTACGTGTCGGGGCCGCGGGTCATCGACCCGCACGTCAAGGAGAACATGCGCGCGGTCCTCGCTGACATCCGTTCGGGTGCCTTCGCCCAGCGGTTCATCGACGACCAGGACGCCGGAGCCCCGGAGTTCCACGCGCTGCGGGCCGCCGGGGAGGTGCACCCGATCGAGGAGACCGGGCGTCAGCTGCGTCAGCTGATGAGCTGGGTGAAGACCTCGGACAGCGACTACGTGGAGGGCACCGCAGCGCGCTGATCGCGGGCTCACGGCAGGGGGCGCGCTCGGCGCGCGGCCTGACCCGGGTGACCACGAACTGGCACGGACAACGGCTGACCCCCCGGAGCGCCGGCTCCGGGGGGTCAGTCGCCCCTCAGGAGGGCTCGAGAGATATCTGAGGATCGGCCAGGGTAGTTGACCCTTCACTGAGTACTTCTGTCGGAGAGGCCCCCTCGGATGCACCTGGCGGCGACCAGTGTCTGCAGGAGCGCGCCGCCAGCGGCAACCGGGTCAGAGCGAGGGGCCAGGGTCGTCGACGCCCTCGTCAGCCGGCGTCGGTTCCGCGGGGATGATGCAGGTCTGGCAGCCCCACGGGCGCACTTCGGTGTGATCGACCCGGGCCGGCTCGGCCGCGCCCAGCAGGGGGACCAGGGCGACCACCAACAGCAGGGCAGCGTTGACCGACGCACTCCTGCGCCTGTCGGTCCCGCCATCGCTCATGCACGAAAGGATGGACCGGAAGTGGCAGGTCCGCATCCGGTGAACCTCGGAACCCGGGTTCTGGCCCGGGCCGCCGTGCCGGGAGTCGGATGACGGGTGCTGCCAGGCGCGGCCGAGGGCGCCCGGGCCCCTTGCTGGCGCGAATCAGAGGTCGTTCGCGGGACGGCTCGGGACCTTCGGGGTGCCGGGGCGGGCGTGCGGCGGGTCGTTAGAATTGGCCCAGCCGTGGGGACCTACCCCGTGGGTCAGCCAAGAGGGTGCCACCGTGAGCAAGCCCATCGTCCTGATCGCCGAGGAACTCAGCCCCGCAACCGTTGAGGCCCTGGGCCCCGACTTCGAGATCCGCCACTGCGACGGAGCTGACCGCGAGCAGCTGCTCACCGCGATCGCGGATGTTGATGCCATCCTGATCCGATCGGCCACAAAGGTCGACGCCGAGGCCATCGCCGCCGCCCGTCGGCTCAAGGTGGTCGCGCGCGCCGGTGTCGGCCTCGACAACGTCGACGTCCCTGCAGCCACCCAGGCCGGCGTCATGGTCGTCAACGCGCCCACCTCCAACATCGGCTCGGCGGCGGAGCTCGCCATCGCGCTGCTGCTGGCCAGCGCGAGGCACATCGCCCCCGCCAACGATGCACTCAAGGGCGGCGCCTGGAAGCGCTCCAAGTACACCGGTGTAGAGATCGCGGACAAGGTGGTCGGGGTGGTCGGGCTGGGTCGGATCGGCCTGCTGGTCGCCCAGCGCCTGAGCGCGTTCGGGGTCCAGCTCATCGCCTACGATCCCTACGTCCAGCCGGCTCGCGCTGCCCAGATGGGGATCCAGATGGTGTCCCTCGACGATCTGCTCGCCGACAGCGACTTCATCACCGTCCACCTGCCCAAGACGCCCGAGACGATTGGCCTGATCGGCGACGAGGCCCTGCACAAGGTCAAGCCGACCGTCCGGATCATCAACGCCGCCCGAGGCGGCATCGTCGACGAGGCCGCCCTGCATGAGGCCATCGTGGACGGGCGCGTGGCCGGGGCCGGGATCGACGTGTGGTCCAAGGAGCCATGCACGGATTCTCCGCTGTTCGGACTCGAGCAGGTCGTGGTGACCCCGCACCTGGGGGCCTCGACCGACGAGGCGCAGGAGAAGGCCGGAATCGCCGTGGCCAACTCGGTCCGGCTTGCCCTCGCCGGCGAGCTCGTCCCCGATGCGGTCAACGTCAAGGGTGGGGCGATCGCCGACGATGTGCGCCCAATGCTGGCGCTGACCGAGGCGCTCGGCCAGATCGCGACCAACCTCGCGACCGCACCCGTTGCCGCCGTCGAGACCGAGGTTCGCGGCGACGTCACCGAGAACGATGTGAAGATCCTCGAGCTCTCGGCCCTCAAGGGGGTCTTCACCCCGCTGTCCGAGGAGCAGGTCTCCTATGTGAACGCACCGGTGATCGCCAGAGACCGTGGTGTGGAGGCCGTGCTCGTCACCGATGCTGACGCCGGGGACCACCGGAACCTCGTCCGGGTCCGCCTCGCCCTGACCGACGGCACGTCGCTGCGCATCGGCGGCACCCTGTCGGGGCCGCGGAACGTGGCCAAGCTCGTCGAGATCGACGACTTCGACCTCGAGGTCCCGCTGTCCGAGCACCTGGTCGTGCTGCGCTACGCCGACCGGCCCGGCGTCGTGGGTGCCGTGGGTGGGGCCCTGGGTCACGCCGGGGTCAACATCGGCGGTATGCAGGTCTCACGCGACGCCGTCGGCGGCGAGGCTGTCATGGTGCTCACCGTCGACGCGTCACCGGGCTCCGAGGTGCTCGCCACGATCGCCGGCGAGATCGAGGCCAGCCAGGTCGAGAGCGTCGACCTCGTGTAGCCGGGCCATCCGGGGGGGTTCCCTATGTCTGAAGTCAAGCCGCTGTGGGGACTTGGGGTTGGTAGGGCTGGTTGTCGCGGAGCATGGCGAACAGGACGTCGCAGCGGCGGCGGGCTAGGCAGATGAGGGCGGCGTTGTGCTTCTTTCCTTCGGCTCG
The DNA here is from genome assembly GCA_963753075.1 of uncultured Actinomycetes bacterium. Classification (GTDB taxonomy): domain Bacteria; phylum Actinomycetota; class Actinomycetes; order S36-B12; family CAIYMF01; genus Prado023. The sequence continues at coordinate 978,987 of CAVWAR010000017.1, read as the reverse complement.
TTTCCGGTCGTAGTAGGCGCGGGAGGCCGGGTCACGCAAGGCCGCGAACGCGGCGAGGAAGAACGCTCGCTTGAGCTGCTTGTTGCCGCTGCGGGGTGGGTGCTCGCCACGGATCGAGGACCCGGAGCGCCGGGTGACCGGCGCGAGGCCGGCGTAGGCGGCCAGGTGCCCGGCGGTCGGGAACGAGGAGCCGTCGCCGACCTCGAGCAGGATCCTTGCTGAGGTCCTGACCCCAACCCCGGGCATCGAGGTCAGGACCCCGGCGAGAGGGTGCGCATCGAGGACCTTCTCGACCTCGACGGCGATCTGGCGACGCTGGTCCAAGACCTCGGCCAACGAGCGGGCCAGGCGAGGAAGCACGGTCTCGGCCGCACCGGTCCCGGGCACGGTGACCGTCTGCTCACCAAGGGCCTCCCAGACCCGCTGCGCAAGAGCTGCTCCGGCACGCGCAGAGGCTTTTGACGCGGTGCTGACCAGTCGGCGACGGCCCGCGCTTCGCATGCCGTCTGGGCCACCGAAGCGGGCCAGCAGCGCCAGCCCAGCCTTCTGCCGCACGTGCGGGCCCAGGGCCCGTTCCAGGGCGGGGTGGACCTGGGTGAGCAGGCCACGGACCCGATTGGACAGCCGGGTCACCTCACCAGCAAGGTCGTCGTCGAAGCCGACCAGGACCTTCAGCTCGGCCAGCGCCTCCTCGCCAACGTCGACCCGGCGCAGCGTGTGCGGCAGGGTCCGGGCCGCGTCAGCGATCACGTAGGCGTCCCGGGCGTCGGTCTTGGCCTGCCCTGGATGCAGGTCAGCGATGCGTCGCATCGCCAACCCGGGCAGATAGGCCACCTGGCAGCCGCAGTCCCGGGCTACCGCGATCGGCAACGCGCCGATCGTGGCCGGCTGGTCCACGATGACCAGCACCGCGCCGTCCTCCTGCAGGCCGGTGAACAAGGCCCGCAGTCGGGCCTCGTCCTGCGGCAGCTCCCCGTCATGCAGCCGGTCACCGGCCTCGTTCAGGGCGGTGGCGTGATGGGTGTCCTTGCCAACGTCCAGCCCGCAGAACACCGCGTAGTCGACTGCCATCGCAGCCTCCTTCGCATCGAACCGAGCGGCCGCCGGATCAGGCGTCAGTTGCCGGCACCCACGTTACGAAGAGACCACCAACGGTGGCCAGGTCCCTATCAGCGGTCCACCGACGCCACCGAACCCGGTGACAACACCCCCCGGATCATCAACAACAGGGGCACTCAGTCATGCCGGGCCCGGCGACCACAACCCCGCGGCGCGGGGCCAACAGAAAGGTAACGGGGGGGAGGGTCCCGGACGCTGTGTTCACTGCTTGGTCAAGGGTCACACACCGTAACCCCGGGACTCCGCAAGTAGTCCCGTGCTGACGGGTGGGCGATTCGTGAGGATTGTCACAGGATGATGATTGTCACGCAGCGTCGATGCTCCTTTCGGGTGAACGGGCCAGTCTGCGCCTACCGTCCGTAGTCGATTGCGAGTACTCTTTTTAATTGTTCAGGACTTCCGCTGTAGGCGGGGGTCGCATTGGCGAAGGGGTGGAGGTCGCTGTGACTGTAGTCGACCTCACAGACAAGTTGACCTTTGGACGCTTCTCCGTGGGTGTCCTCACCCCGCGGATCCCGGCCGAGATCGTCGATGTGCATCCCGAGCGCGATCTGCTGCGCACTCCCGCTGGTCGGCACTCCGGATGGCCAGTGGTTGTCCTCGACGGCACATGCGCCCTCCTCGGTATTCTCCTTGGCATCCTGCTGCTGCCCGCGGCGACCAGCGCCCAGGTTCTGGCCGTCGTCATTGGGTGGCCGATCGCGCTGATGAGCACGCGCCGGTACAGCACCCAGATCCGCCATCACCAGGTTGAGCGGCTCAACGTGGTCGGCTCCGCCTTCGTTCGGCTGTGCGCCATTTACGCGATTCTCACGTTGATCGTTGCCCAGCTGCCGATCGCGGACCTAGTTGCGCTGACCATGGCTGTTGCGGCTGCAACGGGACTGGGTCGGGTCGCGGTAGCCGGGAGGCTGGTGCCGCCGGCGGGGGCTGACGCGGCCGTCCCGGTGCTGGTCCGTGGCCCCCTTGACGACGTTGAGCGTGTGGTTGATCTCCTGGGGTCTGGCTCGGATGGCTCGTTCCGAGTGGCTGCGGTTCAGGTGCAGGGCGACGGGCCGGTTGACGTCATGCCGGACGGCGGAAGTCTCGTTCTGGCCCACGTCGATCCGGTGGAGGCGGCGATCGGCAATCGGGCACAGGCTGTGCTGCTGGTCGGGTCCCAGAGCGACTCCGCTGAGGACCTGCGCAGGATGGTGTGGCGCCTCGAGGGACACGGAATCTCCACGCACATGATCCCCATTGCCTCGGATCTGGCGGCCCCAAGCGCAGGGACGATTCCGGGGACCGGCCTTCCGTTGCTCTCCTTCCAGGCCCGTGACATCGGAGCCGAGGTCGGCATGACGAAGGTGGTCCTGGACAAGGTCCTGGCCCTGTTCGCGCTGGTGGTCTTCTCCCCGATCATTCTGGCCACCGCTGCGGCCGTTCGAGTCACCTCATCGGGTCCTGCGCTCTTCCGGCAGACCCGCGTCGGCCGGGGCGGAAGACCGTTCGTGATGCTCAAGTTCAGGACGATGTACCTGGACGCTGAGGCGCGCAGAGCCGAGCTCGTGTCCTTCAACGTCCACGACGCGGGGACCCTGTTCAAGATCAAGGGTGATCCGCGGATCACCCCAGTCGGCCGTATCATGCGGAAGTTCTCTTTGGACGAGTTGCCCCAGCTCGTGAACGTCCTCAAGGGCGAGATGTCGCTCGTCGGCCCGCGTCCGCCCCTTCCTGACGAGGTGGAGAACTACACGCTCGATGCACACCGGAGGTTCCGGGTGCGTCCCGGGCTCACCGGTCTCTGGCAGGTGAGCGGCCGGTCGGATCTTGACCCCGAGGAATCAGTTCGGCTCGACACCCACTACGTCGAACAGTGGTCCATCGGCATGGATGCGCAAATCCTTGCGCGAACACCGGGCGCTGTGATCTCGGGACGAGGCGCGTACTGATGGCCATGCTGCACTTCCCGTGGCCAAGTTCAGGGCCGGGCCCGAGGACCCAATCCGTGCGGGCGGGCTCCGCGCCAGGGTCTCCCCACATCGACATCCGGCCCGCCCCGGACCCCCGACCGTTCTTGATCATCCATTCCTCCGATGACATGTACGGCGCTGACCGAATGCTGCTGGAAGTCATCGGCTCACTGTCCGACGAGGACCGTGATCGCGTGGTTGTGTGGCTGCCCAGTGACTATGGCCACGGCGCCACTCCGATCTGCGAGCAGTTGCGCGAGGAGGACGTCACGTACGAGCACGTGCCCCTACCAATCGTGCGGCGTCGATACCTCAACGCGCGGGGGCTCGCAGCATTGAGCGCGCGGGCTCGAGAGACGCGTCTGCGGCTTGCCCGGATGGACCCCAGCGACATCATCCTCGCGACGTCGGCAGTCCTCCCGATCGCACCGTTCATCGGCCGTCGCCCCTCGACACGGGTCTTCCTCCACATGCAGGAAGTGTGGCAGGGCCGTGAGGCTCGGGTGCTTGGCGTGCTCGCCAGCCGGGTTGATCGGGTCATCGCCATCTCGGAGGCATCGAAGGCGAGCCTTCCGATGCACTTGCAGGACCGCACGGTCGTAGTGCCGAACGGGACTGCAGAACCTGACTCGGTTGTCGACCTACGCGAACACACCGGCGAGATCGTCTTCGTGACGGCCAGCCGATGGAACTCGTGGAAGGGGCACGAGGTACTCGTGAAGGCGTGGGATGCCGCGGGCAGTCCTGGGCGGCTCGTGATTCTAGGCGGACCACCGACGATGGGTCTGGCTGTGGATGTGCCCTCCCTTGTCGCAGCCAGCAGTAGGCCCGAGACGATCGAAGTCCGGGGTGAGGTTCAAGACTCCGGCGCGGTGATCGACGCAGCTGATGTCATGATCGTTCCATCGACCCAGCCGGAGCCCTTCGGACTCGTCACCATTGAGGCCTTCGCCCGGTCCCGGCCCGTGGTGGCCTCGGCCAACGGCGGGTTGCTTGAGACCGTGCAGGACGGAGCTGGGTGGCTTGTCGCGCCAGGCGACATCGAGGCTCTGGCCGCGAGGATCGAATCGCTGACGCGCGAGGAGATCGTCCGCGCGGGCGGTCGTGCTCGATTGCGCTATGAGCAGCGGTACTCGCGTTCCGCCTTCCGAACGGCAATGGCCGAGGCGCTTGGCCGCTCGTGGTCAGCGCCGGCGGGGCCCCCCGCAGAGACTGGCTTCGCGGAGAGTGGGATGACCATCCCAGCCTGAGGGGCCTGCAACGACCATTCGTCGCGGTTGTAGTCCTTCAGGTCCTGGATTCCTCAGCGATCCTCCGGCGGATCTCTGTGCTTGAGATGTCTGGTGTGTAGGGGAAGTAGTGAACTCGTGCCCCCACGCTCGCCATACCTGCCTCAAGGCGGTCTCCCTTGGGGGTGCCCCTCCAATCATCTCCCTTGAAGACCACGTCGAAGTGCAGACGGTGCCACATCTGGACCTTGTCGGTGGAATCGTCGATCACCACCTCGTCCACGAGCGCGATCTGCTCCAGAATCATCATCCTGTCGCTGAGGGGAACCATGGGTTCCTTGTGCTTCACCCGGCGGACCGCGTCGTCTGTGACAACTCCCGCAATCAGCCAGTCGCAGTGCGGCCTCGCGTGCTTGAGGATCTTGAGGTGCCCGATATGGAACATGTCCCAGGCTCCGGGCACGTAGCCCACGATGCCGGTCACGATTGCCCCTCGGTCGCCCGGACCTGACCGAACCAGACAGGCAACGCGATGGCCAATATCAGGGAGTTGGCGGCGAGTAGGATCGTGTAGCTCACGGCGAAGAATGAGGAGGCGAACCAGGCGAACGAGAGTGCCAGCAGACCGTAGTCACCGGGGAGGCGGAGGACGGAGCGCAGGGCCGGCGCTGGTTGCGGGGGAGCAAGGACCGCCGTCGCTGGCTCCGCTGAGACCACGGCGGTGCGTGCTTGGCTGATGCGAACCAGCAGATCGGACAGCAGCCAGCCGAAGAATCCGACCACCGAGACCGTGAGGAACAGCACTGGGATCGCGATGGCCCACGCCCCCACATCCATGCCTGGCACGCCCCATCGGAACCAGGAGATGGCGACGACGCCGTGCAGCAGGCAGATCTTGCCCATGTCGATGACATGGTCCAGCCACTCCCCGGATGGTCTGCCCGTCCGGGTGAGGCGGGCCAGCTGGCCATCAGCGGAGTCAAGTGCGTAGCCGACGAGGAGCAGTAGCGCCACGAGTAGGGCCATCATTGTGCTCGGCTCCACCAGGGCGACGACTGCGATGCCACAGTACGAGGCCAGGGCACTGATCGCAGTCACCTGGTTGGGCACCAGGCCCACCCGGTAGGCTGAGGCCGCCAGGACCCGGCCCAGGGGCCGATTGACCCAGCGCGAGTAGGCGGGTGCCCCGCGTGCGGACTTCTGCGCACCCGTCAGGGTGGAATAGGCCTCGCCGAAGGTCAGTGGACGGTCCGTCGAGCCCTGGCTGCGAACCTGGCTCGGCTCGACCGGGCTCACGGCGCCTCCTCAGTCACTGCGTCCCGCCGCCTCCTGCGGCTGTCCTCGACGGACCATGCAAGCAGCGCGCCCACACCGAGTCCGACGAAGAGCCCGAGGACTGACTCCCTCGTCACGAGCTTGCGCGACTCTGTGCCGCTGAGGTTCGGAGACACCTCGAACTCCACGCCATCGCCGAAGGACTCCCCTTCGATCAGGATCTGCTCCGCCTTCGCGTTGTCCCCGCGCGCAGTCCAGCCTTCAGAATTCGCCGCACTCCTAGCAGCCACATCCTCGGCTGTTGCCGTCCGGTAGGAATCCATGAGGGCCTGGGTCAGTATGACTGCTCGCTGCGGCGAATCTGCAGAGCCAGTGATCAGGATGGCGTTGGCGGTCTTTGAGGCGACGACGGAGAGCGCGCCGCGCAACTCCTCCACAGTGACGTCGGGTACAGACCCAGCGGCGTCCTCCAGCACAACGTCCGACTTGGCGAACAGCGCACGCTGAGCCGTGTAGCGGGCCATCGTGGCATCACCCGCCGGGAGAGGTAGCAGGACGTTGTCCGTCGCGGGGTACACAAGGCCCAACTGGCCGCGGGCAATTGCGCCTGGCGAGGTGACCCAGGTGAGGCCGGCCACGAGCGCTGCGACGCCCAGGCCGCTGAGGATGACGAGCCACTTATGTGCCTTTATGCCCTCGATGAGCGTGACCGGTCCTTGGTCGGTCATGAGTCGGATTCCTCCATCTTCGCCCCGTTCAGGCCTCTGCCAGCTCTCCGGTTCCCATACTCATCATTCGTCACCTGCGGGGTGCTACCTGAATCGCCACCCAGTATGTCCTGATCGGGAGCATCTGGAGGCTTCGGCGAGGTGACCGGACGCGAATCCCGGCTGAGCTGCGCTGCACGTGCAGCCAACACGAACAGCCACCCCATCCCCACGTTCGCCACCCCACCGATCCCCTCCGCCGTTGCACCATTGGCCAACAGCACCACCATGCTACTCAGCCAGAGGGCGCGCTCGAGCAATTGGCGAGCGCTCGTAGGCTTCCGCCGGCTGACGATCAGGGTCGAGTAGATGATCACGGCGGTCCAAATGGCCAATCCGGCTATGCCCAAGTCAACCAGCACATTGATTGCGGCGTTGTGTGCGCCACCCAACCCGGTCTCGTCAACGAAGATGCTCCGGCTTGCGCCGACCCCAAACCCGAAGACCGGATTGGTCTCTGCCACGGAGGTGAGGGCCAACCGCCACAGAGGCAGCCGCGCGTTCAGTGACCCGAGCCTTTCGGAGTCCTCGCCGCGCGTGATCCAGCTCAGGAGCAGTTCGCTGCCGACCAGAGCCACCAGCAGGCCGGCATAGACCATGAGGAGTAGCGCTGATACCCACAGCCGCCGGGGCAGGATGAGAACGAGCCCGACGGCGACACCAACGGCAGCAGCTGCCGCCGACCCGCGGGTGTTGTTCGCGACCAGCGCGGCGGAGAAGAGGGTGAAGCCACCCCAATATGCCACGGGGAGCCGCACAACCCGGATCTGCCACTGCAGGCCGACCGCCATCACGAGAGACGCCACGGCCGCGAGGGCCAGAAACTCGCCGACCACGACCGAGTGGGTGGCCAGCCAGTTGAATCGATCCTGCTGGAGTGGCCCTCGTTGGCCCGGTACCGTCAGGCCGATCAGGACCAGCCCGGCAGTAGCGACGAGGAATGCCTTCACGAAGGACAGGAACCAACCAGTCGGCGCTTGAGCTACGGCCACGCGGATGAGGAAGAGCAGTACCGTCATCTCCATGACGCGGACGGCTGCGTACACAGGGCTTGGCGCCAGGGGCACGGTGAGGGCCATCAACGCCACGTAGCCAATGAGTCCCACTTCGAGTGGGTGGGCGCCTGCGAGGCTAGGGAACCCATCACGCCGCAGGAGCAGATAGCCGGCGACGGCCGCATAGACAGCTACTTCGATGAAGATGTAGATGTCCGGCTCCGAGCCGGCTCCGGAGACCTCGTCCTTGAGGACGAACTTGGTCTCCGAGGCAAGGATCAGGCCGGTTGCGCAGATGCCCACCCAGTGCTCGCTCCACAGCCGGGACCAGAGCGAGCGGGTGGGCCACGGCGCGGTCGACGTCACGCGAGAAGCGTATAGCCAATGCCGGGTTGGTCACCGTAGCGATAGGCGCGGTCGCTGACGCTCGAGGTTATTGGGCCTCGCCTAGCGACTCAGATGGTGGGTCCGGCCGTGGACCTGAACCGCCGAGCCCCGAGCAGCGACCAGACCGACAGACAGCCCATGCACGAAGCCGGCGGTCCCGTCGGTCGAAGCCGTCACAGTCGGCTTGAGTGATCGACTTGACCCTGACGTCGCCTCGGCGGTTAGTCCTTGTTCGCTTCTGGAGGGACAGCCTCTCCCGTGCTGCTGGGGTCGCCCACAGGATCAACATGGGAGGCCCCGGGACCTGATGCGCTGGCAGCGACCACACTCGCGATTGCGCGCCGGCTGCGAGCTCGCTGGACCACCGCCGTGGCACACACCACGATCCCCAGCACGGTTGGTGTCCAGAGGTAGGTCTGGCTGCTGTTGGTCGCCACCAGCAGGGCAGATACACCCACCAGCGAGAGGACGAGGTCGACCACTCTGATTCCAACCACCGCGCGAGGTGCGCCTGCGACTGATGTGACGTTCGTGAAGGGCAGCGAGGCTGCGATGCCGATGCCGACCAGGCCCCATCCGAAGATCGCTGTCCGGTCGACGAGTTCCGTGGAGCCGAGCAGGACTCGTCCGAGCAGCGGAGCCGACACCAGAATGGCGCCCACGCAGACCACCGACCCGGCGATCAGGGTCGCGGCGTCCCGATCGGCTGCCCTGACCAGCGCTGCGGGGTTGTTGCGGAAACCTCTCGTGTAGGAGACGAGGATGGCCGAGCCGACGCCCTGGACGCCCAACAGCACGGGTGCGACCAGCATCCGGTTCGCTTCAAGAGTGCCGACCGCAGCCAGGCCCACCGCGCCGGCCACCAGCAGCCGCGCAGCCCAGAGCCTCGTGGGTCCGATCACACCCTGCGCCGCCCGCCAACCCCCGAACGCCAGGATCGGGCGGAGCCCGCCACGGTCGCGGCCGGCGAGGTACCGATCGTCGTGCGGGAGCCGGAGAACGGCGACGGCTGCCGCTGCGAACTGGCCGATCGCCATGGCAAGGAAGATCGCGGCCAGTCCCAGCAGCCCGGCACGCCAGGAAGCCAGGAGGACGATCCCGGCCACGAGGGCGTACGTCAGATCCACAACCAGTACCGAGGTGAACCGGCTGTTGGCCATCAGAGCGCGGCGCATGACGTCCTCGAGCAGGAAGCTGAGTACGGCGATGACGACCACGGGGGCCACCGTGAACGAGAACCAGCCGAAGGCAACGCCGGCGAACCCCACGAAGGCGGCGCAGGCGACCGTAGCGCTCAGGGCCGTCACCTGAAGGGCGTAGCGGACGTGGGACTTGTGTCGGTCCAGCACCGTGAGCGTGTCGCCGATCAAGCCTGTGGTCAGGCCGGTCATGACCAGGAGGGTGGAGATGATCAAGGAGTAGCGCCCGAATCCAGTCGGGTCCAGGACTCGGACCGCGATCATCCCGAGCGCGAGGCTGGTCAAGGCCTGCGTGAACTGCGCGGCGATGGCCGGAAGGCGTTGTCGGGTCACACGTCCCAAACCCTCCCGAGCTCGCTACTGCGACGACGTGACGGCATGCGTCGGGACGGATCTGCTCTGGCCCGACGCGGCCACCCTACGGTGTGGCTCGCTGAGCTGACGGAACTGACACCTCGCCGGAGCGGTGTCATTGCTCACCTGCACTCATGAGTCACTCAAGGCAGTGATAACGGCCCGGATTCTTGCGCGCACGAACCCCGATCTCGTCGGGCAGGGCACTTGCCCGTGGCACCCTTGCGGGTGTTTGCGCACTCCTGCGGGGGAACCCATCACGGTCTGCTCGTGGTGATGCCGGTGGCCGGTTGGCCTGAACGATAGGACGAAAGCATGAAGCGACTAGGACGTGCCTCGATCGTGGCGATCACTGCGGCAATCGCCCTCATGCTCCCGCCAGGGGCGGCAACTCCTGCTTCAGCGGTGAAGGCGAGCGCGGGAGCCCACGCTCCGGCAGGCGGGACAGCCTCGTCTCTGAGTTCGGCCAGCAGCCCGACCGTCGTGCAGAGCCGCCGGCGCACCCGGCCGACCAAGGTGATTGGCTGGAAGAAGGCCCGCAAGGCTCGCAACCCCAGAAGGGCCCTGCGAGCGATCAAGGTAACCGGACCCGCGAAGAGGCCAGTCAAGCTGCAGTTGAAGTCCTCGGGGCGCTGGAAGCGGGCGAAGAAGACCCGCACGAGCTCGGGGCGGCGCGTGGACCTCGGCTTCGTTGCCGGACGGCCGGGAGTCTGGCGCTTGAAGGCCCGGGCGTGGCGAGGGTGGCGCGCGAAGAAGACGGCCAAGTTGCGCATCAATAAGCGGTCCGGCAGCGAGCAGGGGTCACAGACTCCGGTGAAGGCTCCGGGAACCGGGTCACAGACAGCGGTCAACCCGGCGCCGGCACCCGCGCCGGTGCCTGCGCCGGTGCCTGCGGGTTCGGTGGGTGCGCGGTTGCCGGTGTCGTATTCGTTGGGGTCGGTGTCGGGGACGAAGTTGTTTGTGTCGAGGTCGGGTTCGGATTCGGCGTCGGGGTCGCAGTCTGCGCCGTTGCGCTCGGTGGGGAGGGCGATCTCGAAGGTGCCGCATGGGGGGTCGGCGACGATCATCGTGCGTGGGGGGACGTATCGGGAGGGCCGGTTGACGGTTCCGTCGGGTCGTTCGGTGCGGTTGCGTGCGTTCCCGGGTGAGGTTCCGACGTTTGTTGGGTCTGTGGTGTTGTCGTCGGGGTGGGTGTCTGCGGGTTCGTTGGTGTATCACTCGTATACGCCTCAGCCGGTGACGAATGCGTCGGGGATCTCGTTCAGCAGTGGTCAGGGTCTGACCGGTGATGGGTCGGGGAAGTACCCGGATCAGGTGTGGGTGGGGGGCGCGCAGTTGCGTCAGGTTTCCTCGAGGTCGTCGGTGGTGGCGGGCACGTTCTGGGTGGACCGGTCCAACAAGCGGGTGTATCTGCGGTCCACGGACAAGGCGAAGGGCAGTGTTGAGGTGTCGAGCCTTGATGTGTTCCTGACGGTCTCGGGGGCGGACAGCGTGGTGGAGGGGTTCCGGGTGAAGCGGTTCTCCAATAGTGCTGATGACTACGGGGTGTTGAAGGTGACCTCGACGGGGGATCGCAGCGTCGTGCGTGATGTGGAGATCTCGGATGCTGCGTTCCAGGCGGTGATGCTGGCTGGAGCGGAGTCCAGTAGTGGGATTCTGGATGGGGTTGTTCTGGAGAACGTGACGATCAGTCGGGCGAATTGGATGGGTATCTCGTCGAACATGATCCAGAACCTGACGATGCGTCGGTTGCGGATCTCGGGGTTGAACCAGTTCAAGGAGTTCACGAATGCCCCGCAGTCGGGTGCGTTCAAGGCCAGCCGGAACCGGAAGGTGACGTTCGTCGACAGCATCATTGAGAACAACAACGGTCACGGCATCTGGTTCGACCAGAGTTCTTATGACGTGGAGATCGCGGGGAATCGGGTCACGGGGAACTCGGGTTCGAGTGTGTTCTTTGAGATCAGCGATCGGTTGGTGTTGGCGAACAACTACATCAGGAGCTCTGGTGAGCGGGCGCTGAAGTTGGCCGGGGCCTCGGGGGTGTCGATGGTGAACAACACCATCGTCGGCGGTGGGGAGTTGGGGATCTATGTCGACAGCCGGTCCAAGCCGGGGTGCGCCGATCCCAGCAAGCCGTTGTGCCCGGGGGGCACTTCCACGGATCGGGACAAGGTCCGTTCAAGGCCGGCGACGTTGGATTGGATGCCGCGCATTGATCTGATGATCAACAACATCATCGCCTACCCGACATCGAAGGGTTACTGCGCCAGCACGACTGTGTGCATCACGGGCTCGAACTCCACGGCCACGGCACCGTTGAACACGGTGATCCACAAGGCGGACTCATCACGGGGGATCCCACAGACGGTCATCGACGGCAACGTGTATGCCAACGGAAGCGGCACCGTGGTCTCCACCACAGCCGGCCGGTTCTCCACGCACACCGCCTTCGGCGCGGCGATGAACGCGGCGGTGTCGATCGGTGGGATCGAGGCGCGGGGCAAGACCGGCAACGGTTGGGTCACGGCCGACGGCTCACCCACCTCGGCGCTCAAGGCCAAGAACTCCGAGGCCCGGTCAGTGCCCAGCAACGCCAGGATCAACCGGTACGTGCCCGCCGGGACGCGCGCCTACGGATACCTCGGATAGCAGGCGCTACCACCCGAGGCGCAGGCGGCCCTGCTGGCTCGGCTCATGCCCGGTCACGATGGGTGTCGCGCAGCATCCGTAGGAGGGACCGCTGGCCTTGTCTCAGGACAGACAGCGGGGCGTGGCCACGGCGTTGCTCAACCTTCCCAGGTACCGGGGGCCTGACGCGGTCGACGATCCAGTTGGTGGACGTTGGATCCTGATCCAGCAACTCGACCCTGTAGGGCACTGCCCAAGCTGGGGTTCGGCTCGGGCCGAGTGCAACACGGTGTCCCGGATCGCGGGTCGGGACGTCGATGCACTCTCCGTCGAGGCGCGCCCGGCGTCGGTGGTAACCGCGGAGGGAGGAGTCTCCTGGCCGCCGGTGAGAGCCTGGGCAGCAGGCGGCACCAACCGCGGCGCAAGACCGCCAAGCTTCTGAAGGGGCGAATCCCTTCGGGTCCGCCCCCTTCAGCGTGATCTACTGGATGTTCTTGACGTTGAGGTTGTCGATGGCCACGGTGGTGGGGGCGTTGGTGGCGGATCCGGAGAGGTAGGTGGCGAATCCGACGCCGCCGGGGCCTTGGAGGGCGCCGAAGCTGGCGGTGTCAGTGATCAGCCAGGAACCCGGCTCGGTGTCGCCAGATTTCCAGACCTTGCCCCGCAGGTCGGTTGTGTCGGTGCCCTCGACCTGGAAGCGGACGTTGAGCGTGTCACCGGCATTCACCGATAGCCCTGGGATCGGGGCCACGGTGGCCAGCGTGGTCTCAGCCCCGCCGGAGAAGCGGATCAGGAACGCCTGCATCGACCCAGTGGACAGGTAGCGCAGCTTCATCCGGTACTCGGCGGTCGCCGGTGAGGTGACCCGGCGGCCGATCACCGACACATAGGTACCACCACCAGTGGCTGCCTTGTCCACGGTGATCTGCGCGGTCAGGTCGCTGTTGGCAGAGGACACCGAGTTCAGGTACGCGTTGCGTCCCGAGCCCGAGGTGCCGTGCACAATCTGCCCGGCCCCACCGGATACCGAGTAGTTCGCGCCCGACCCTGACGTGGTCCACGCTCCACCGATGTCGGCGTTGCCCCACCCGCTTGGAACGTTGCGGTCGAACTCATCAGCGGCGAACACGACCGGTCCCGGGCCAGCCGCGACGGTGACGTCTTGGGTGAACGGGTCGGACGGTTCGCCGTCGTTGTCGGTCACGATCAGGGACACGGTGTAGGTGTCGTCGGTGGCGTAGACGTGCGACGTGGTGTCGGCGTCGGTGGAGGTGGTTCCGTCACCGAAGTCCCAGGCCCACGACTCGATGTTGCCGTCGGGGTCGTCGGAGGCGGTGCCGTCGAACTCGACGGACAACCCGGTCGGGGTAGCGGTGAACTCTGCCACCGGGGCCACATTCGCCGGCGGCGCGGTCACGGTGACGTCTTGGGTGAACGGGTCGGACGGTTCGCCGTCGTTGTCGGTCACGATCAGGGTCACGGTGTAGGTGTCGTCGGTGGCGTAGACGTGCGACGTGGTGTCGGCGTCGGTGGAGGTGGTTCCGTCACCGAAGTCCCAGGCCCACGACTCGATGTTGCCGTCGGGGTCGTCGGAGGCGGTGCCGTCGAACTCGACGGACAACCCGGTCGGGGTAGCGGTGAACTCTGCCACCGGGGCCACATTCGCCGGCGGAGGTCCGGCATCGGGATCCACGACGTTGAGGTTGTCGATGGCCACGGTGGTGGGGGCGTTGGTGGCGGATCCGGAGAGGTAGGTGGCGAATCCGACGCCGCCGGGGCCTTGGAGGGCGCCGAAGCTGGCGGTGTCAGTGATCAGCCAGGAACCCGGCTCGGTGTCGCCAGATTTCCAGACCTTGCCCCGCAGGTCGGTTGTGTCGGTGCCCTCGACCTGGAAGCGGACGTTGAGCGTGTCACCGGCATTCACCGATAGCCCTGGGATCGGGGCCACGGTGGCCAGCGTGGTCTCAGCCCCGCCGGAGAAGCGGATCAGGAACGCCTGCATCGACCCAGTGGACAGGTAGCGCAGCTTCATCCGGTACTCGGCGGTCGCCGGTGAGGTGACCCGGCGGCCGATCACCGACACATAGGTACCACCACCAGTGGCTGCCTTGTCCACGGTGATCTGCGCGGTCAGGTCGCTGTTGGCAGAGGACACCGAGTTGAGGTACGCGTTGCGTCCCGAGCCCGAGGTGCCGTGCACAATCTGCCCGGCCCCACCGGATACCGAGTAGTTCGCGCCCGACCCTGACGTGGTCCACGCTCCACCGATGTCGGCGTTGCCCCACCCGCTTGGAACGTTGCGGTCGAACTCATCAGCGGCGAACACGACCGGTCCCGGGCCAGCCGCGACGGTGACGTCTTGGGTGAACGGGTCGGACGGTTCGCCGTCGTTGTCGGTCACGATCAGGGTCACGGTGTAGGTGTCGTCGGTGGCGTAGACGTGCGACGTGGTGTCGGCGTCGGTGGAGGTGGTTCCGTCACCGAAGTCCCAGGCCCACGACTCGATGTTGCCGTCGGGGTCGTCGGAGGCGGTGCCGTCGAACTCGACGGACAACCCGGTCGGGGTAGCGGTGAACTCTGCCACCGGGGCCACATTCGCCGGCGGCGCGGTCACGGTGACGTCTTGGGTGAACGGGTCGGACGGTTCGCCGTCGTTGTCGGTCACGATCAGGGTCACGGTGTAGGTGTCGTCGGTGGCGTAGACGTGCGACGTGGTGTCGGCGTCGGTGGAGGTGGTTCCGTCACCGAAGTCCCAGGCCCACGACTCGATGTTGCCGTCGGGGTCGTCGGAGGCGGTGCCGTCGAACTCGACGGACAACCCGGTCGGGGTAGCGGTGAACTCTGCCACCGGGGCCACATTCGCCGGCGGCGCGGTCACGGTGACGTCTTGGGTGAACGGGTCGGACGGTTCGCCGTCGTTGTCGGTCACGATCAGGGTCACGGTGTAGGTGTCGTCGGTGGCGTAGACGTGCGACGTGGTGTCGGCGTCGGTGGAGGTGGTTCCGTCACCGAAGTCCCAGGCCCACGACTCGATGTTGCCGTCGGGGTCGTCGGAGGCGGTGCCGTCGAACTCGACGGACAACCCGGTCGGGGTAGCGGTGAACTCTGCCACCGGGGCCACATTCGCCGGCGGAGGAGCATCGCGGCCAGAGGCCTCGTAGTGGGCGACGACGCGGTCTTGAGGCAGAGCCCTGCGGTAGAGAGCGGCATCATCAATGGAGCCCTCGAAGCGGCGGCCGGCGTCCGTGTCTGTGCCTGGGAACCCGTTGAGCGCCCCAACGCCCAGCCGGATGTTGCCGACGTACCCGGTCCGGGCATACGTGACATCGGCACGCTCGTCCACGAGGGCCCCGTCGATGTACATCTTCATGCCGGCCGGACCCAGAGTGCCGATCACGTGATGCCACTCGTCGTCGCGGAAGTCCTGATCCGGTCCGATTGCCACCGGATCAGTCGGGTTAACGCCGAAGCGCAGGTTGCCACTTGTGTCCATGTAGAGCACGCGATCGTGACGGTCAGTGCGGCCGGCGCCAGTGGTCCTGTTGTTGTAGCCGATGATCAGCCCGCCATCGGACTCAGCCGTCCGTACCCATGCTTCCAAGCTGAACACCTGCGGCAGAGTGAGGTCTTGAGTGGTGCTGACGATCTTGGAGTCCGTGTCGGCGCCATCGAACGCAGCGGCAGTGTCCGTGTCGCCGACAATGGCGCCCTGCTCCCCCAGTGTGACTCCGGTTGCCGGAACCTCGGCATCGCGCCAGCCCACAGTGTCGGTCGTGACTGCGGAGCCGGTAGACTCGCCGAAGCGCCAGAGCGAATCCGGCTCACTTGCCAGGACCGTCTTGAGGTAGTCACTGGCGGGCTGCGCAGCAGCTACTGGTGTCCACGCCGAGTTGGCGAAGTTGTTGTGACCGTCGTCCACTTGGACGCGGTACTCATAGCCCGTGCCCGAGGCGCTTTGGTCCGTGAAGGTCATCACCGGAAGGTCCCACCAGGGGGCCGTCAGGGATCGCGAGTGCACCAACTGGCCGTTGCCGGCGCCTCCGGTGCGTCGATATAGGCGGTAGCGAAGGTCCGCGTCATCGCGATCGCGGTTGCCCTGCCACGAGATGGTGACGTTTCCCGGTTCGAAGGACCTCACCTTGATCGGATAGGTGTCGTTGAACAACCTGGGTCCCTGGTCGTTCGGGGCGTTGTCCCGGACGGCGAAGCGAACGAGTCCCTGCTGCGGAACGCCATTGACCGAAGGGAACTCGCCACCCATGAGGATGTAGCGATCATCCCCAGTGACGTCCCACGGTCCTTGCTCGAGGCCTGTGTACGCGCCTGCGGACAGAGCAGGGAACCAGTTCAACAGGTCCGGGCGGGGCTGGCCCTCAAAGTTCGTGTAGCCCAGACGCTCGGTCCGCACTGATCCGGCGACCTGCTTCGTGTTGGCGATGCCTCGGTACCAGTCCCATCCACCATTGGGCTGCATGAAGCCGTCGATGTTGCCGCAGTAGTGCGCATGCCCGGCCGAGTACACGACGTCCTGTTGGACGAACACCGAATGCGTGTCACCGTGGCAGTCGTTGATCCATCGGATCGCGCCATCGTCCCATTCGGCGGCGAAGACTCCCTCGAGTGTGCCTGACGGGCGGCCGAAGGTGTATCCCGAGCCATAGACCAAGTCGCCGTCCGTGAAGAGCTCGGTCACGGCTCCGTTGGGGCCTCCGTTGCGAACAGGAACGGTCGCGGCGAACGGTACGATCTCGCCCGACACAGCGTCAACGGCCACGAGGCCGCGACCGAAGTCGGTCGTTCCGTTGAACGTCTCGAACGCGCCCGCGATCACGACCTTCGATCGATCAGGCGCCACCTCGACTGCCCACACCTGACGATCGGGCGCATCCGGAGCCCAGTTCAGCAGATTCCCGCTCGTATCGAAGGCCGCCAGCCGACCACGATATTGAGAGCCCACGTTGAGGAAGTTGCCGCCGACATAGACGACATCGTCTGTCACGGTGACGTCGTAGACGTGGTATCCGATGTTGGGGGAGAACCCGGCCACCAGCTGCCCAGATGCCACGTCGAAGGCGGCGATGCGATTGCGAGGAGCCCCCGCGATGCTGGTGAAGTCGCCGGCGACATAGATGCGGGAACCGTCAGTGGAGGGAGTGATCGAACGAACCTGTGCGTTGGCGTTCGGGGCGAACGACGAGATCAACTCGCCCGTTACGACGTCGTACGCCAGGATGTTGGCTCGGGGGATGTTGGACCCCGAACCTGTCCCGGCCGGGCGGGCCTGGGTGAAGTTGCCACCAACATAGACGGTGTCTCCGACAAGGGCCTGGGCCCACACGACGCCGTTGATCTGTACGGTCGGCAGGCCATCGGCCGAGACGGTCTCCGGGTGAGGGATCTCGGCAGGCCAAGCCTTGGCCGGCGGAGCACTGCCGATGAGCAGGCCGCTGACCACCAAGGCGATCGCGGTAGCGAGCGCCCACATTCGCCGCGCTACTCCGCCGGCAGGCACAGGAAGCACCCCAAACCCAATCCGCTGTTCCATGTCCGCCCGATTCTCCCAGAGTTGCCCGCGCTGAGGACCTCTGAAGTTACCAGCAGCAACCGGAGTCCACCACGCTGCGTCAGAATCTCTCCTCCGAGATCGCCCATCCGGGTGAACACCGCCGTCCGGGGTGAATACCACTGTGCGGGGTGAACACCCCTGTCCGGACAGTCACTCGGACTGCTGCTCTTGCGCACGGCGCTGTAGGCGTCACGGTCGGGCTGGAGTGGTCATCCGACCGAGCCGACCGACCGCGCCGACCGAGCCGACCGAGCCGAGGTGACCGGCTGATGATCTATTCTTGTTGGTAATCGGATCGCCTACTGGCCCCGAGGTGTCGAAGGAGGGGGAGTGCCGCGTGATCAACGGACAGCCGGCAAGCGATCGACGAGTCCTGCTCGCCGGTGTCGCCGCGGCAGCGATCGCCATCTTCTTGATTGCCGCCGCGGTGGTGTCCGCGCGCGGGTCGGACGACACCACGCAGTCACCGACATCGGAGGCGTCGGGGCAAGGCTCTCCGGCTCCGTCCACGTCGACTGCGGCGACAGCCGGTGAGACCCAGGCGGCACCCGGTGAACCGGAAGATGCAGCCGGCGAGACCCAGGCAGCAGCCGGTGAAGTCCAGGGGCCGACCTCGTCGGGCACGGGAGCTGAAGAGACCCCTGTTCCTTCTGGCACCGGGACAAGCGGCGCGGAGCCGCCCGGGTCGCTCAGAACCGTGCCCGTGGACGATCTGGTGGTCAAGGCCCCCGTCAAGATCGATGAGGTCGGCAAGTTCGGGACCGGACTGTCCGTGAAGGTGGTCGGCACAGAAGCCGTGGCCGGTGAATCCAAGGTGAGAGGGGAGATCGCCGGGCCCGCGGTGCGCGTCACTGTCCAGGCGACCAACAACACCGCCGAGGAGATCTCGTTGGCCCGGTCGCAGGTCGAGGTGACCTATGGCGAGACCCGCAATCCTGGTGTGGTTCTTAGTGGTCCTGGCGTGAAGCCCTTCCCTGCGAGCCTGGCGCCCGGGGATTCCGCCAGGGCGACCTACGTGTACGGAATTCCCGTTGACGAGCGTGAGCTTGTCCAGATCGTCGTCTTCTACTCGACAGACGCCCCCGTCGTCGTCTTCGAAGGGCCCGTGCGCTAGACGGTATGGGGTGACCCGTCGCTGGTTGTGGGGTTGCGGGCCGGGGCCTCGCTCACACATGTTCGTGGGTTACCGAGCAGGGGCCGCCTGCTCGGCCTATCCGACAGTTGTGGGAAGATGCCCCGCTGTTCACTGAGCGTACGAGTGTGGGGCTCGACGTGCATGCCCGATCGGTCGCGGCAGCCGCGATCGATGGCGTCACGGGCGAGTTGTTCCAGTCCAAACTGACCCCGTCACACGAGCACATCCGGTCCTGGGTGGCGGATCTGCCGGGCCCGGTCGCGGTGGCGTATGAGGCCGGGCCGACCGGGTTCGGGTTGTATCGGTCGCTGACGGCGGCCGGGATCCGCTGCGAGGTCGTGGCTCCGTCGAAGTTGCAGAAGCCGTCCGGTGACCGGGTCAAGACCGACGCCAAGGACGCCCTGCATCTGGCCCGGTTGCTGCGTCTGGATGAGATCACCGCGGTGGCCATCCCGACAGCGGACCAGGAGTCTGCGCGTGATCTGGCCTGGGCCCGGGAGGACGCCCGCGGTGACCTGATGCGCGCCCGGCACCGGTTGTCCAAGCTGCTGCTGCGCCACGGCATCGTCTACGACGGCGGCCACGCGTGGACCGGCAAGCACGACACCTGGCTGCGCCGGGAAGCGTTGCCGCGCCTGTCCTCGACCGCGACCCGGCTGGCGTTCGATTCCGACTACGAGGCCGTCCTGGCGGTGAAGGCCCGCCGGGACCGGCTGGATGTCGCGATCGAACAGATGGCCGCGGACTCGGAGTTCACCCCGGTCGTGCGCCGGCTGGGATGCCTACGCGGGGTCAGCACCCTGACCGGGCTCGCACTGGCGGTCGAGATCGGTGACTGGCACCGGTTCACCGGCGCCAGCATCGGATCGTTCGTGGGTCTGCTCGGGGCTCCATGCCATCGACCCCGTCGGCCGTGGCGATGGGGCTCGTTCAGTCCCTTCCATGGGAGTGGCTTGGGTCCCGGGACGGCCATGCCGTCTGGGCGGCGGACGTTCACGGCGAGCTGGTCCTGCACGTACTCACGCTGCATCGGGTTCGTGACCGGCTTCGCTTAGCCGGGGGCCAGGAGCCCTTCGCGCTTTCACCTGTCAGCGGCAGGGGGTTGGCGCTGCCGGCCGATGCTCGCGACAGTCGGGTCAACTCTGGGGGAGCCCGTCGAGAGCTCCGTAGTGGTGGGTGTTGGGGGGGAGGTATTGGTTGATGTTGGTGTTGGTGGGGGTGGGGATGGCTTGGTTGTGGTGTGTGTTGAGGGTGGGGGTGGGGGTGCCGTCGGGGTTGGTCCATTGGGTGCCGGTTTTGGAGTTGGTGTCGATGCCGGTGATGTTGACGGGGTTGTTCTTCATGGCGGTGGTGAAGGTGGTGTGGGTGGTGTGGGTGCCGATCGCGGTGGCGATGGTGGTGGATGTTCCGTTGGCGTAGACGTTGCCGTCGATGCGGGTTTGCGGGATGCCGCGGCTGGGGTCGGCTTTGTGGATGATGGTGTTGATGGGTGCGGTGGCTCCGTTGTTGGAGGCGGTGATGCATAGAGCGGTGCGGGTTCCGCAGTATCCGGTGGCGGTGGGGGTGGTGATGATGTTGTTGAGCATCAGGTCGATGCGGGGCATCCAGTCCAGGGTGTCTGGGAGGGTGCGGACGCTGTCTCGGTCGGAGTTGTAGGAGTTGGCGCACAGCGGTTTGCTGGGGTCGGCGCAGCCGGGCTTGGACCGGTTGTCGACGTAGACCCCGATTGGGTCGGCCCCGCCGACGATGGTGTTGTTGAGCAGTTTCACACCGGAGGATCCGGCGATCTTCAGGGCTCGGGATCCTCCAGTGGAGCGGACGTAGTTGTTGATCATGAGCAGGTCATCGGAGATCTCGAAGAACACGCTGGATCCGGAGTTCCCGGTGATCGTGTTCCCGGCAACGTCGACGTCGACGTTGCTCTGGTCGAACCACAGGCCGTGGCTGTTGTTGTTGGTGATCACCGAGTCCAGGACCTTGACCGCCCGGTTGCGGGAGGTCTTCAGCGCGCCGGACTGGGGAGAGGAGGTGAACTCACCGAACTGGTTCAGGTCGGTGATCTTCACGGCCTTCATGGTCAGGTCGTCGACCAGGGTGGAGGACACCCCCATCCAGTTCGCCCGGGCGATCGTCACATTGGTCATCGTGGCGCCCTTGATCGGCGAGCTGCCGGCGTACTGCACGGCCTGGAACGCGGCGTCGGTGATCTCCACGTTGCGCATGGTCGTGCCGTGGGCCCCGGGGTTGACCCGGACCACGCCGTAGTCGTTGGCCGAGTTGGAGAACCGGGTGATCTGCAGCCCTTCCAGGGTGCTGCCCGCACCTGAGATCGAGACGAACACGTCCCGGTCCGATACCTCGACATTGCCCTTGGCCACGTCAGCGCCGGACAGGTAGATCCGGGAGTTGCCCGCATCGACCCAGAACTTGCCCGCGCTCACCGCGGACTTGGCCGTGACCTGGCGCAGCTGCGTGGACCCGATCCACGCCTGATCGGGGTGCTTGCCGACCTTGTCCCCGGTCAGGTTCTGACCCGAGCTGAACGAGATCCCACTGCCATCGGTAACTGGCTGCACCGAGTAGGAGTGGTACCGCAACGAACCCTCGCTGACCCATCCGTTGGGCAATGCCTGGGCACCGTTGAACACCGGCACCTCACCCGGATAGGCCACGATGCGCACCTTGCGACCTGACCTGATCGACAGATTTCCCTGCCGATACGTGCCACCACGCACGACCACCGTGGCCGACTGGCCCGAACCAACCCGCGCCACCGCTGCGGCAACCGAGCCCAGCGGCGATCCCACCGAACCCGACGCCGAATCAGACCCACCCGGCGCCACGAACAACACCGAACCCGACACCGACGACAACCCATACGACACCGGCAACACCGCACCCGCGATCGGGGCAGGAGTGGGATTCGGCGTCGGCGTCGGCGTCGGCGTGGGCGTGGGTGTTGGGGTCGGGGTGGGTGTGGGTGTGGGTGTGGGTGTGGGGGTGGGTGTGGGGGTGGGTGTGGGTGTGGGGGTGGGGGTGGGTGTGGGGGTGGGTGTGGGGGTGGGTGTGGGTGTGGGGGTGGGTGTGGGTGTGGGGGTGGGTGTGGGGGTGGGGGTGGGGGTGGGGGTGGGTGTGGGGGTGGGTGTGGGGGTGGGTGTGGGGGTGGGTGTGGGGGTGGGTGTCGGTGTCGGTGTCGGCGTTGGGGTGGGCGCGGGCGGAACAGGCGTGGGTGTCGACTGTGGACGCGGCGAGGTCTTCTTCACCTGGCCTGGGGCGGACTTCCGGCCCCCCCTGTTCCTGCTCAATTCAACGTCGACCGGCTGAGCGTCCGAGACTCGCAGAGTCGCCGTGATCAACCTCCGTCGCTTCTGCGTCGCTGGAACACTGAGGCGCCACAGGCCGGGACGTCGCAGGATGAAGCTTGCGTCGATCAAATGCCGGCTCCGGGTCGTGCGGAGCTTCCGAACGGTCTTCCACTTCCCTGAGGTTTGGCGTTGAACCTTGACCGGGCGCCTACCGGGGCCCCCCACACGGAGGTTGGAGAGCTTCTCGGCCGTTGGCGCCCGACGCGCCTTCTTCCAGCCCGCGACGGTCGTCGACTTCTTCCTGTTCTTCGTCGTGGTCTTCGCCGGCGCGTGCATCGCAGAGGAAGCATGCAGACCAGTAGCTGAGGACGCGCTGCTCCCGACGGCCGATGCCGCGGGCAGCGACGTGACTGTCAATAGTGCCGTGAGCATGACAGCGAGGACGGACGAGCGAGTCGCGGGAGTTCGCATGTAGGCCATGTCGGAAGCGGCCACACCTCGTTGTGCATGGGTGCGACGATTTCACCCGCATGGGGGATGCCGCGCGGCGTTCCCGTCTGAGGTCCCCACGGATAACGCGGTTCTTCAGGGTCGGCCCGCGACCCTGCTACCGCGGTGGTCTGCTCAACCCGTCGCCCGCCCCTGTCGATGCCAATCGCATGATGAGCCTCCGCAGAACCAGAAGGCCCCTCTCCGTCGTCGTCGCGGGGGTATTGGCGTTCGTGGTAGTACCGCCGGTCGAGTCGGCCGCTGGTGTCGGTGCTGTCCCGCAGCTCAGCACACCGGTCAGTAGCGCCCAGCTCGGAGTTCCGGTCGCGGCCAAGCGCCAGGTGCAGGGGCGGGGGATCAAGGGCTGGTCGAAGCGGTCGGTGGTTCGTCGACCGGGGAAGGTCGTCACGTGGACGGTCAGGGTCTCCGGTAAGAACCGGCGAGTCCGCAAGCAGGTCCGTCGCAGCGGTGAATGGCGCACCGTCTCGGTCTACCGCTCCAACAAGGCTGGGCGCGTCAAGGTCCGCGTCAGGGTCCGGACGTCCACGCGGTCCTGGCGACTTGTCGCGGGGCCCACGAACCGGTTCTCGCGAGTCGTCTCACCGACGAAGAGGATCATCCCGAGCAAGGGAAGGGCCGAATCGGCCGCCAAGAAGCGCCCGGCCACAACGGCAAAGGAGAGGGCCACGACGGCAAAGAAGAGCCCGGTCGCGACGGCCAAGACGAGCCCGGTCACCCCGACGCCGACCCCGACGCCGACGCCGACCCCGACGCGCCGACGCCGACGCCGACGCCGACGCCGAATCCCACTCCTGCCCCGATCGCGGGTGCGGTGTTGCCGGTGTCGTATGGGTTGTCGTCGGTGTCGGGTTCGGTGTTGTTCGTGGCGCCGGGTGGGTCTGATTCGGCGTCGGGTTCGGTGGGATCGCCGCTGGGCTCGGTTGCCGCAGCGGTGGCGCGGGTTGGTTCGGGCCAGTCGGCCACGGTGGTCGTGCGTGGTGGCACGTATCGGCAGGGAAATCTGTCGATCAGGTCAGGTCGCAAGGTGCGCATCGTGGCCTATCCGGGTGAGGTGCCGGTGTTCAACGGTGCCCAGGCATTGCCCAACGGATGGGTCAGCGAGGGTTCGTTGCGGTACCACTCCTACTCGGTGCAGCCAGTTACCGATGGCAGTGGGATCTCGTTCAGCTCGGGTCAGAACCTGACCGGGGACAAGGTCGGCAAGCACCCCGATCAGGCGTGGATCGGGTCCACGCAGCTGCGCCAGGTCACGGCCAAGTCCGCGGTGAGCGCGGGCAAGTTCTGGGTCGATGCGGGCAACTCCCGGATCTACCTGTCCGGCGCTGACGTGGCCAAGGGCAATGTCGAGGTATCGGACCGGGACGTGTTCGTCTCGATCTCAGGTGCGGGCAGCACCCTGGAAGGGCTGCAGATCACCCGGTTCTCCAACTCGGCCAACGACTACGGCGTGGTCCGGGTCAACCCCGGGGCCCACGGCACGACCATGCGCAACGTGGAGATCACCGACGCCGCGTTCCAGGCCGTGCAGTACGCCGGCAGCTCGCCGATCAAGGGCGCCACGATGACCAATGTGACGATCGCCCGGGCGAACTGGATGGGGGTGTCCTCCACCCTGGTCGACGACCTGACCATGAAGGCCGTGAAGATCACCGACCTGAACCAGTTCGGTGAGTTCACCTCCTCTCCCCAGTCCGGCGCGCTGAAGACCTCCCGCAACCGGGCGGTCAAGGTCCTGGACTCGGTGATCACCAACAACAACAGCCACGGCCTGTGGTTCGACCAGAGCAACGTCGACGTCGACGTTGCCGGGAACACGATCACCGGGAACTCCGGATCCAGCGTGTTCTTCGAGATCTCCGATGACCTGCTCATGATCAACAACTACGTCCGCTCCACTGGAGGATCCCGAGCCCTGAAGATCGCCGGATCCTCCGGTGTGAAACTGCTCAACAACACCATCGTCGGCGGGGCCGACCCAATCGGGGTCTACGTCGACAACCGGTCCAAGCCCGGCTGCGCCGACCCCAGCAAACCGCTGTGCGCCAACTCCTACAACTCCGACCGAGACAGCGTCCGCACCCTCCCAGACACCCTGGACTGGATGCCCCGCATCGACCTGATGCTCAACAACATCATCACCACCCCCACCGCCACCGGATACTGCGGAACCCGCACCGCTCTATGCATCACCGCCTCCAACAACGGAGCCACCGCACCCATCAACACCATCATCCACAAAGCCGACCCCAGCCGCGGCATCCCGCAAACCCGCATCGACGGCAACGTCTACGCCAACGGAACATCCACCACCATCGCCACCGCGATCGGCACCCACACCACCCACACCACCTTCACCACCGCCATGAAGAACAACCCCGTCAACATCACCGGCATCGACACCAACTCCAAAACCGGCACCCAATGGACCAACCCCGACGGCACCCCCACCCCCACCCTCAACACACACCACAACCAAGCCATCCCCACCCCCACCAACACCAACATCAACCAATACCTCCCCCCCAACACCCACCACTACGGCACGACACGCCTCAGCTAGCCCCGAGCATCGGTCAGTTGGTCAGGCCGGTGGGCAAGGGCGAAGTCCGTGCTGAGGAGCGGGGAGGCGTGAACCGCGCCTACGATGCCGGCATGAGTTCCCATCATCGACCAGTACGGTTGACATTCCCGCAGACCCAGGTCCGTGAGCCCGTCGTCTACCACCTCGGGGTGGACTACGGCGTTGTGACTTCGATCAGGAGAGCCTCGATCGAGGACCACTTCGGTTGGATGGTGCTCGACATGACGGGCGACCCGGATCAACTGGACGCGGCGGAGGCGTACCTCACTTCGCTCGGGATCGAAGTCGATCCCGTCATGGGCGACATCGTCGAGGGATGATCGCTCCTCGCGGACCCAGACCCAGGGATGCAGGGAAGCGGACTGCCACGTCGTGGCCGTTGGCTGAGGGCTCGAGGCGACCTATCGAGTGGGTGGCCGAAAGCAGGTGGGGAGCCACTGACGATGTCGCGAGCCACGGGGGCCGCGGCGCCCGAGTACCCCCGCGTCCCAACCCGCCTGTCAGCCCACCTGGTCGCGCTGCGCCCGGTTCACCGCCGAGATGATCGCCTTCAGCGAGGCCGTCACGATCGACGAGTCGACGCCGACCCCCCACAGCACCCGCCCGCCGATCGCGCACTCCACGAACGCGGCGGCCTTGGCATCGTCGCCGGCCGACATCGCGTGCTCGGAGTAGTCCAGCACGCGGACGTCGATGTGGTGGGCGGCCAACGCATCGCAGAAGGCCGCGATTGGGCCGTTGCCGTGGCCGATGCCCTCGAACTCGCGCGCGTGGTGGGCGTTGTCGCGGATGACGGTGCGCACCTCGGTGGAGCCCTCAACGTCTGACTCGACGATCACGTGGCGCAGCTTCAGCCGACCCCAGGGCATCTCGGTGACAGGGAGGTACTCGTCAGCGAAGAGCTCCCACATCTGCTCCGGGGCCACCTCGCCGCCCTCGGAGTCGGTCATCCGCTGGATGACCTGGGAGAACTCGATCTGCAGCCGCCTGGGCAGCTCCAACCCGTGCTCGGTTCGCATGATGTAGGCCACGCCGCCCTTGCCGGACTGGCTGTTGACCCGGATGACGGCCTCGTACGTGCGGCCGATGTCGTGCGGGTCGATCGGCAGGTAGGGGACCTCCCACCGGAAGTCCTCGACCGGTACCCGTGCCATCCCCGCGTCCACGGACATGGCACGGAAGCCCTTGTTGATCGCGTCCTGGTGGGAACCGGAGAAGGCCGTGAAGACAAGGTCACCGCCGTACGGGTGCCGTTCCGGTACCCGCAGCTGGTTGCAGTACTCCACCGTCCGGCGGATCTCGTCGATGTCGCGGAAGTCGATCTGCGGATCGATGCCCTGGCTGAACAGGTTCATGCCCAGCGTGACCAGGCAGACGTTGCCGGTGCGCTCCCCGTTGCCGAACAGGCAGCCCTCGATCCGGTCCGCGCCGGCCATGAAACCCAGCTCGGCGGCGGCGACCGCCGTGCCGCGATCGTTGTGCGGGTGGAGGCTCAGCACCACCGAGTCGCGGTAGCGCAGGTTGCGATGCATCCACTCGATCGAGTCGGCGTAGACGTTCGGGGTGGCCATCTCGACGGTCGCCGGCAGGTTGATGATGACCTTGCGCTCCGGGGTCGGCTGCCAGACGTCGTTGACCGCGTTGCAGACCTCGACGGCGAACTCCAGCTCGGTGCCCGTGTAGGACTCGGGGGAGTACTCGTAGAAGATGTCGGTCTCGGGGGTGACCTGCTCGGCGAACTTCATGCACAGCTGCGCGCCCTGCACGGCGATGTCCCGGATCCCGTCGCGGTCCAGTCCGAACACCACCCTGCGCTGCAGCGTCGAGGTGGAGTTGTACAGGTGCACGATCGCCTGCTTGGCCCCGCGGATCGACTCGAACGTGCGCTCGATCAGGTGCTCGCGCGCCTGGGTCAGGACCTGGATCACCACGTCATCGGGGATCAGGTCCTGCTCGATCAGCTCCCGGACGAAGTCGAAGTCCGTCTGGCTCGCCGACGGGAAGCCTACCTCGATCTCCTTGTAGCCCATCCGGACCAGCAGCTCGAACATGCGTCGCTTGCGCTCGGGGGTCATCGGGTCGATGAGCGCCTGGTTGCCGTCGCGCAGGTCGACCGCGCACCAGCGCGGGGCCTTGTCGATGACCGTGCTGGGCCAGACCCGATCCGGCAGCCTGATGGGTGTGAAGGGTGCGTAGCGCTGCCACGCCATGGGCGAGGCCTGTTGTGCGGTCCGCTCGGCGTACGGCACGTGTGACGGGGTATTCATGATCAGTGCTCCTGGGGCTGTGTCTGGGGTTCGACCCGTGGGGTCTCGAACCGGCGCACGCCATCACCCGCGGCAGGGGAGCCGGTCTGTCAGGCCCCGCCGCGGCTACCAAGGAGCAGTCGCACGGTGAACATCAGGGCAAGGGTAGCGCATACTGCGTGCGCGGCGCACAAACGGATGTGGTCGCTACGGCCCATGCGGCGAGGACGCGGCAGCCGGATAGCGTGCGTGGCATGGTGTCCACCGGATCGCAACGACAGCCCGAAGTGGTTCCCCTGGATCCTGCGCCGTCGCGGGCCGTGTCGGCTGAGGGGATCCCACGCTTCGGGGGGTACGCCGGCATCGTCGCGCTGACAGCGATGGGTGCATTGGCCGGTCCGCACCGGCTTGGCGGCTCCCACCCGGTCGGGATGGCGCGCCGGAGGCTCCGGGAGAAGTCGTGGGTCTACTTGTTCGCCGCCACAGAGGAGATCGCGGTCACCTCCGCGCTGGTCAACGGGGGGATCACCGGGTCGGGGTTCCTCATGGTCACCGACCTTAAGACCGGCTCCGTGATCGCTGACTCCAGCCGCAAGGGTGCCCTGGCGGCCGTCAACGACGCCCCCGGGGATGGCCTGCGCGCCACCTATCGCCTGCCTGGCACCCGCTACACGGTCCGCCGCGACGGGGACAGGATCCGCTTCCAGGCATCCTTGGGTCGATCGGCGGCCAGCGTGCCGGGTCGGTCCCAAGCGTGGGTCGAGCTCGACCTGACCCTTCGCGAGGGTGGTCTGGGGATCAGTGCGGTCTCCGAGGTGGACCACGGCCAGGAGTCCTCGGTGTCGGTGACCGGCAAGACCGCTGGCCTTGCCGTCACCGGGAGTGTCGTCGTGCAGGGCGAGGAGGGCACCCGAAACTGCACTCTCGACGGGGGCCTCGGCGGGTACGACTACACCAAGGGGCTGCTCTGCCGGAGCACCGCGTGGCGCTGGGCCTACGGCACCGGGCGGCTCGAGGACGGCACGGTGCTGGGGTTCAACCTGACCGAGGGCTTCTCGGGCGTCGGCGAGCGGTCGCGGGAGAACGCCGTCTGGATCGACGGCCGGCCGATCCCGCTGGACCCGCGCAGCCGCTTCACGTTCGACCGCACGGACCTGATGGCGCCGTGGCGCGTGGTCACCGCCGACGGGTCGGTGCGACTGCGTTTCGAGCCGTTGGCCCTGCACAGCGAGCACCTCGACATCAAGGTCCTGCGCAGCCACTTCGTTCAACCCGTCGGGCACTTCAGCGGCGAGATCGACGTCGCGGGTCGGACCCACGTCCTGGATCGGGTTCCCGGGGTCGCCGAGGACCAGGACATCGTCTGGTAGGCCGGCGGCTGCGGCTTCGGGCTTCCCACATCCCGTGGCCGGCTTCCCGTGGCCCGCTCGCAGGTGCGTGGCCGTACGGGTGCGGCCCGGTGCCGCGGTGCCCGGGCGGTCGGCACCCGATGGGTGGGGGCAGGTCGGCACGCGGCAGGTGCTCGGAGCTCCCGCGCCTACGAGCCGGCAGCGCCGGGCAGGACCAATCGGGCCTCGGTCTCGCCGTGCACCACACGCCCGGTCGGCTCGAACCCGTGGGCCAGGTAGAACGGGCGCGGGGACCCCTTGCCCTCGCACCAGCTGACCCGCAGCGTGCCGGCTCCCCGGCCTGCGCACTCGGCCGTGATGAGTCCGAGAGCGCGCGAGGCGATCCCCCGACGCTGGTGCATGCGGTCGATCAGCAGCCGCCAGAGGTACGGCTCGGGATGGACGGCGGACGTCTGCGCCAGCATCACGAATCCAACGATGAGCCCGTCAGCCTCGATGGCCCGCAGCCATGGCACAAGCGGTGCGCCGTTCGCGATGTCGGGCAGCAGTGCGTCGGCGAACGACCGCAGCATGGGAGCGACGAACGCCTCCTGGCTGTGGTGGGTCCGCAATGCGAGGACGGACTCCTTGTTCGCCTGGCTCACCGCGACCAGCCGGACGTCCTCCGGTGCGGTCCGGGGTCGTCCTGTCCACAGGATCCGTTCCTGCCGGGTCATTCCGTAGATCCAGTCGTCGGAGTTGTCGTCCTCGAGCCAGAACGACAGCCGAGTGTGGCCCTCGAAGTGGAAGCCGGTGCGTTCCAGGACCATCGCCGACGCCCGGTTGTCGGGGTGCAGCATCCCGGCGAGCCGGGTGATGGGCAGCGCGCTGAGCAGCCAGTCGACGAGTGCGTCGAGCCCTTCGCTGGCGTAGCCCCGGCCCCAGTGCGCGCTGGCGATCGAGTAGCCGATCTCAGCTGTGCGCCGTTCATTGGTGACGCGCACGACGAGATCGCCCACGATCTGTCCGGACGCGGCCTCGACGGCCGTCGCCATCCACCACTTGCCCTCCTGCGGCCCGTCCATCGCTGCGGTCTCGGCGACGATCGACTCGGCCCGACTGCGCGGGTACGGGGTCGCCCAGCCCTGCAGCTTCGCGACGGCCGGGTCGTTGCGGCGCTCGTCCAGGGCATCGACGTCATCGGGCTGCACGGGCCGCACGATCAGGCGCTCGGTGCGCAGGGGCTGGAACACGCCCCGACGATAGCGATGGCAGTGCCCATTAGGGTTCTCCCCGTGGATGACTTACAGCTTGCTGTCATTGCCGGGGATGGGATCGGCACCGAGGTGGTCACCGAGGGGCTCAAGGTGCTCGACGCCGTGGCCCCGTCGACCGGCATCACTGTGTCGACCACTGACTACGACCTCGGTGCCCGCCGCTACAACGCGACGGGCGAAACCCTGCCCAGTTCCGTCCTTGCCGAGCTACGCGCCCAGGACGCGATCCTGCTCGGCGCCATCGGGGATCCGAGCGTGCCGCCGGGCGTGCTCGAGCGCGGGGTCCTGCTGCCGCTGCGCTTCGAGCTCGACCACCACGTGAACCTGCGGCCCGTGAAGCTGTTCGCCGGCGTGACCACCCCCCTTGCGGGCAAGGGGCCGGCCGACATCGACATGGTTGTCTGCCGGGAGGGCACCGAGGGGCCGTACGTGGGCTCCGGGGGCACGCTGCGGCGAGGGACCGCCCACGAGGTCGCGACCGAGGAGAGCCTGAACACGCGGTTCGGCGTTGAGCGAATCGTTCGCGACGCCTTCACCCGGGCGACGGCCCGACGCGGCAAGGTCACGCTGGTGCACAAGACGAACGTGCTGGTCCACGCCGGCTCGCTGTGGCAGCGCACGTTCGATGAGGTCGCCGCGGAGTTCCCGGACATCGCCACCGACTACTGCCACGTCGACGCCGCCGCGATGTTCTTCCTGACCCAGCCGGAGCGTTTCGACATCGTGGTCACCGACAACCTGTTCGGCGACATCCTCACCGACATCGGCGCGGCGATCGCCGGGGGTATCGGCCTGGCAGCCAGTGGGAACATCGACCCGAGCCGAACGAACCCGAGCATGTTCGAGCCCGTGCACGGTTCGGCCCCCGACATCGCCGGGCAGGGCACGGCAGACCCGACCGCCACGGTGCTCTCGGTGGCCATGCTGCTGGCGCACCTCGGGCAGCAGGAGGCGGCCGACCGGGTCGAGGCCGCGGTCGCCGCGGACCTGTCCACGCGCGGCTCCGCTGTGCGTTCGACGAGCCAGATCGGTGACGCGCTGGCCGTCGGGGCCGCCGGCTGACCCCGGCGCCGCGCACGAAGTTCCGGGAGACCTCGCGGCGGGGTGCCCGGATCAGCGATACTGACCCACCATGAGCTCTGACGCAGGCACGTCCGCATACCGCACCGCCGCCGAGATGGTGGCTGCGGGGATCGAGCTGTACCCCGTGGGCGAGCGGGCCGTGGCCAAGGTCGCCGACCGAACGACGGGCGCGACCCGTTCGGCGGCCGAGCGGGACGCCATCCTGGCGGACCCCGGGTTCGGCCGGTACGTCACCGACCACATGGTGCGCGCGGACTGGACGGCAGCAGGTGGGTGGGGCGAGCCCGAGCTCGTCGACTACGCAAACCTCGACCTCGACCCGTCGAGCATGTTCATCCACTACGGCCAGTCAATCTTCGAGGGGCTCAAGGCGTACCGATCCGGTGACGGGTCGCTGATCACCTTCCGTCCCGAGGCGAATGCGGTCCGCTTCGGTCGGAGCGCGTCCCGCCTTGCGATGGCCGAGCTGCCCGAGGAGATCTTCCTGGGCGCAGTCGAGGCGCTGGTCCACGCCGACGGTGACTGGGTCGCCCCTGATCCGGAGAAGTCGCTCTACCTGCGCCCGTTCGAGTTCGCCACCGAAGTGGGCCTCGGCGTCCGCCCCGCCAACTCCTACACGTTCCTGCTCATGGCCTCACCAGCCGGTGCCTACTTCCCGCGCGGCGTGAAGCCGGTCAGCGTCTGGCTGTCCACGGAGTTCGTCCGGGCGGCACCGGGGGGCACCGGTGAGGCCAAGTGCTCGGGCAACTACGCGGGCTCGTTGATCGCCCAGGCACATGCGGCCGAGAAGGGCTGTGACCAGGTCGTCTGGCTCGACGCGATCGAACGCCGGTGGGTCGAGGAGATGGGCGGGATGAACCTCATGTTCGTCTTCGGTACGGGTGACTCCGCCCGACTGGTCACGCCAGAGCTGACCGGCACCCTGCTGCCAGGCATCACCCGCGACTCGCTGCTGACGCTGGCCCGTCATCTCGGGATCCCCGCCGAGGAGGGGCGCATCTCGATCGAGGACTGGCGGGCCGGCAACGCCAGCGGGGAGATCTCGGAGGTCTTCGCCTGCGGCACAGCCGCGGTCGTCACACCCGTCGGCTCTGTGAAGTCCGCGGACGCCGAATGGACCGTCGGCGACGGACAGCCCGGCCCGGTGACGATGAAGCTGCGTGAGGCCCTGCTGGACATCCAGACCGGGCGTGCCGACGATCCGTTCGGCTGGGTCCACCACGTCGGCTGAGGCTGGTGGGCAGCTGCATGCGCAGCCCTCGGCTGCCCCCAGCCCGATACCATCCAATGTCGCGCGATCCCCCCGCTGGTGGGCCTCGTGACGCACAGGGAACCGCCCGATTGGGCAGCCCCCGACAGGGCGCAGAACTCGGCAGCACAAGAAGCCGCCCGATAGGCCGGAGCAGAACCATCCATTGGGGCGGTTCCCCGTGCGTCGGTTGGCATCGACCGTTCCACCGCGCCCCATATGGGCGGGATCCTGTGCTGGCGGCGGGACCCGCCGACGCGCATCAACCGGCCGCGTGGGCGGCCCACCCACGATCGGCAGGCCAGGGGGGTCGCGCGTGACGGGGCGGCCGTGGCAGGATACGGCCATGGCCGCATCGGCGATCATTATCGCAAAGCGCGTTGGCGTCTGACAGACGACACCAGCGCGCTTACCCCCTACGCCCACGGGCGAGGGGGTTTTCTGTTGGAGGGGCACCATGGACCGCGACGAATTCCACGTCTTCGACACGACCCTGCGCGACGGGGCCCAGCGCGAGGGCATCTCGTACTCGGTCAGCGACAAGCTGGCCGTGGCGCGACTGCTCGACGAGTTGGGGGTCCAGTTCATCGAGGGCGGTTGGCCAGGGGCGATGCCCAAGGACACCGAGTTCTTCGCACGGGCTGCCGCCGGTGAGTTGAAGCTGACCAATGCCCAGCTCGTCGCGTTCGGGGCCACCCGCAAGCCCGGCGTCCGCGTCGAGGACGACGCACAGGTGCGGGCCCTGCTCGACTCGCAGGCTCCGGTGATCTGCCTGGTCGCCAAGTCCGACGTGCGCCACGTCAAGGAGGCGCTGCGGACGACCAACGAGGAGAACCTGGCGATGGTCCGCGACACCGTGGACTTCCTCGTGCGCAACGGCCGGCGGGTGTTCGTGGACTGCGAGCACTTCTTCGACGGGTACGCCCACGACCCCAACTACGGGGTGGAGCTGCTCAAGACGGCCTTCGCGGCGGGAGCCAGCGTCGGTGTGCTCTGCGATACGAACGGCGGAATGCTGCCGATGGGCATCCACCGCGTGGTGACCGATGTCCTCGAGCGCTCGGGTGTGCGCATCGGCATCCATTGCCAGGACGACACGTCGTGCGCGGTGGCCAACACCCTTGCCGCTGTGGAGGCCGGCGCCACCCACGTGCAGTGCACTGCGAACGGGTACGGCGAGCGGACCGGGAACGCCGACCTGTTCTCGGTGACCGCCAGCCTCGAGCTGAAGCTGGGGATCCAGGCCCTGCCGGCGGGCAACCTGCGCGAGTCGAAGAGGATCAGCCACGCGCTGGCCGACATCACCAACCTGCCGCCGGACACCCATCAGGCCTACGTGGGGGTCTCCTCGTTCGCCCATAAAGCTGGCCTGCATGCCTCGGCGCTGAAGGTCAATGAGGAGCTCTACAGCCACATCGACCCGCGGCTGGTCGGCAACGACACCCGGATCCTGGTCACCGAGATGGCCGGCCGGGCCACCGTCGAGCTCAAGGGTCGCGAGCTGGGCGTGGACATCGCCTCGGACCCAGCGGCGCTGGCACGCGTCGTCGAGACCGTGAAGACCCGCGAGTCGACCGGCTGGACCTACGAGGCGGCTGACGCATCCTTCGAGCTGGTCATGCGTGACGAGCTGCCCGGCGAGCGCCGCCGATACTTCGACGTCGAGTCCTGGCGCGCGGTCGTGTCCCCGCAGGTCAACGGGGACGGCCACGGATCCGAGGCGATCGTGAAGGTGCACGCGGGTGGCCAGCGCATCGTCCGCGTCGGCGAGGGCAACGGTCCGGTGAACGCCCTGGACAACGCGCTGCGGACGGCACTGGAGCAGATCTACCCGGAGGTCGCCGGCCTGGAGCTGGTCGACTACAAGGTCCGGATCGTGCCCGGCGCCAAGGGAACGGACGCCGTCACCCGGGTGCTCATCCAGACCGACGACTCCGAGGGCAGCTGGTCGACGGTGGGGGTGCACGAGAATGTCATCGTGGCCTCGTGGCTGGCCATCGTCGACGCCGTCGACTACGGCCTGATGCGCGCTGGTGTTGTTCCGCCCGAGGAGCCCGCCGATGCCGAGGGCGGCGCGTCCGGGAGCGCCGACGACGCAACGGTGCGGGCATGAGGATCGCGCGCTACTCCCACGGCGACCTGGTTCGGTATGGCGTCGTCGAGGGCTCAGAGATCCTCGAACTGCCCGGCCATCCGTTCGCCGCCGCGGGCGAGCCACTGACGACAACCGGGACAGTCCACGACCTCGACGCCGTCCGGCTGCTCGCCCCGGTCATCCCCACCAAGGTGATCGGGATCGGCAAGAACTACGCCGACCATGCCGCGGAGATGGGCGGTCCACCGCCGGAGCAGCCCCTGATATTCCTGAAGCCGACGACCAGCCTGATCGGATCCGACGACCCGATCCTCCTGCCGCCGGAGTCGACCGAGGTGGAGTTCGAGGCGGAGCTGGCGGTCGTGATCGGGCGGATGTGCCGACGGGTGCCAGCCGCACAGGCGGCGTCGGTCATCCTCGGGTACACGTGCGCCAACGACGTGACCGCTCGGGACCTGCAGCGCTCGGACGGCCAGTGGACCCGGGCCAAAGGCTTCGACACGTTCTGCCCGCTCGGGCCGTGGATCGACACCGACTTCGACCCCGCCGATGCCGTGGTCGAGTGCGAGGTGAACGGTGAGGTCACCCAGCGCGCCTCGACGGCCACGATGGTTCACAAGGTACCGGCCCTGATTGAAGCGGTCTCGGCCGTCATGACCCTGCTGCCCGGCGACGTGATCCTCACCGGCACCCCCGCCGGCGTCGGGCCGATGTCGGCAGGCGACGAGGTGATCGTGACGGTCAACGGACTGGGCGCCCTGGTCAACCCGGTGCGCTGACGGACCCCCCAGCCGGCGCAACGCCAGGCACTGAGCGGGGCGGTGGCGCCGGTAGGATCGGCCCACCATGTCTGAGCCCATCGATGTCCTCGCCCCCGTCGACCTGCCCGCCCGCAACAGCAACCCGGACGTCCGCGTCCGGTTCTGCCCGTCACCCACCGGGAACCCGCATGTCGGCATGGTCCGCACAGCGCTGTTCAACTGGGCATACGCCCGGCACACGGGCGGCACCTTCGTCTTCCGCATCGAGGACACGGACTCCGCGCGGGACTCCCAGGAGTCCTACGAGCAGCTCCTGTCCGCGCTGCGCTGGCTGGACCTCGACTGGGACGAGGGCCCCGGAGCAGGCGGGAAGTATGGTCCCTACCGGCAGTCGGATCGCCTGGAGATCTACACCGACGCCGCCCGCGACCTCCTTGCAGCAGGTCGTGCCTATGAGTGCTTCTGCACTCCCGAGGAGCTCGAGGTCCGTCGTGAGGAGGCGCGCAAGGAGGGCCGTACGCCCGGGTACGACGGTCACTGCCGGGACCTGTCCCTGGAGCAGGTGACCGCTCACCGGGCAGAAGGACGCAGGCCGGCGCTGCGCTTCCGGATGCCCGGGGAGCCGCTGACGTGGGATGACCTGGTGCGTGGTCCGGTGACGTTCGCACCTGAGCACGTGCCTGACTTCGTCCTCGTGCGCGGCAACGGCGAGCCCTTGTACACGCTGGTCAACCCGGTCGACGACGCCCTCATGCGCATCACGCACGTGCTGCGCGGGGAGGATCTGCTGTCGAGCACCCCCCGGCAGATCGCGCTGTACGACGCCCTTGCCCAGATCGGGGTCTCCGACGGCACCACACCGAGGTTCGGGCACCTGCCCTACGTCATGGGTGAGGGCAACAAGAAGCTGTCGAAGCGTGACCCGCAGTCCAGCCTCAACCACTACCGCGACGAGGGGTACCTGCCCGAGGGGCTGCTGAACTACCTCGGCCTGCTCGGCTGGTCGATGGGGGAGGATCGCGAGTCCTTCAGCAAGGAGCAGATGGCCGCCGCGTTCAGCCTCGACCGGGTCAGCGCCAACCCGGCGCGGTTCGATCTGAGGAAGTGCACGGCGATCAACGGCGACTGGATCCGCGCTCTGCCTGCCGAGGAGTTCGCCCGGCGTGTCCAGGAGATGCTGGTCGAGCGCGGGGTCCTGACCGATCCCGTGTCCGAGGCGGCTGCCGAGACGGTGCGGGCCGCATGCCCGCTGGTCCAGGAGCGGATGGAGACGCTCGGCCAGGCCGTGGGCATGCTCGGGTTCCTGTTCGCCGCCGAGGACACCTTCAGCGTGGACCCGGACGATGCCGCCAAGATGCTCGGACCCGACGCGGCGCCGGTCCTGCAGGCGGGCCGGTCCGCCCTGGCCGGTCTGGATGCGTGGACGGGTCCGGAGATCGAGGCTGCCCTGCGCTCAGCCCTGATCGAGGGGCTCGGGCTCAAGCCGAAGGTCGCCTTCGGCGCGCTTCGCGTGGCGATCACAGGCCGCCGGGTCTCGCCACCCCTGTTCGAATCGATCGAGCTGCTGGGACGAGACCGGACGCTAGCCCGGATTGACGCCACACTGGTCTGACCGCCGGCCCCTCCCACGGCGTAGGTTGGCCCCGTGCCACCCACTATCTTCATGGAGGACCTCGACGACCGACGCGTGCCGCTGTCCGCGGGGATGATCGCGCGCTGGCTGATGAAGGCCGGGCTCGAGTCGGATCCGGCCGACCGCATCGCCGCGGAGGTCGTGTTGTCGATCGAGGCAACGCACGCACCGGCGCAGCCCGCCGAGAGCGCCCCCACGGTGCGCCGCAATGTGGTGTTCGCGCGCATGTCCGAGGTGCTGCTCGCCGACGACCTGATCGACGTGGAGCGCCGGGTCCGCGTCCGCCGGTGGGTACGCACCAGCGGCCAGCCGTTCGTCGTGGCGATCGGCGGATCCTCTGGGGTGGGCAAGTCCACCGTGAGCCAGGAGGTCGCCGACAGGTTGGGCATCTCCGTGGTGATCAGCACCGACCAGGTCCGGGCGGTGATCCGCAGCGTGCTGAACCCTGAGCTGCTCCCGGCGCTGTCCCAGAGCTCGTTCTCCGCGGCCAAGATGATGCGCAGCAACCTGTCGGGCAACCGGCTGCTGTTCGCCTTCGAGGAACAGGCCCGGATCGTCCAGCACGGCACGGTGGCCCTCGCCCGCAGGTCGGTCAAGGAGGGCCAGCAGGTGATGATCAACGGGGTTCACGTCGTGCCCGGGCTCCAGCCGATCGATCCGGACTTCCCGCTGTTCACCTACGTCCTGACCGTGGGCACCGCCCAGGAGCACAAGGGACGGTTCATCAAGCGGTTCCTCGAAGGCGACCGGAAGCCGACCGAGTACCTCCAGCGCATGGATGCGATCCGCGAGCTCGATGAGTACATCGTGGAGCAGTGCCAGCGGCACGGTGTGGACGTGATCGTGGCCACGGACTTCGACGGGACGGTCCTTGCGACGATGGACGCGATCTGCAGTGATCTCGAGGCCAGGTTCGACACACATCCGGTGATCGGCGGCTGAACCGGGCGGTTGCCCCGATGCGTGGGTTGCTGCCCGCCGCGACGTGCCGTTCCGGGACCAGCGCCTCTACCGCGCGGCCAGCCGGCGTGGTCTGCTTGAAGTGCGGAGATAGTGGTGCTGGCGCCTTCTCGGAGGTGGCGAATGCGACGCCGACTGGCACGGGCTGCGGTGGGGTTGTGCGCGATCCTGCTCGCGGTGGCGTGCGGGGCGGGGCCAGGTGTCCTCGATAGCTCGGCGGCGCCTGCCGACCCCGACCCGCAGACGGTGGTCGCGCCTTGGCCTCATGAGCCGACGGTTGCCCTTCATGCTGACCCCGCGGGGACGTGGTGGCCGGTCTCCTTGAGCACCCAGCTGACCCCCACGGGGATCGAGGTTGTGGCGAACTCCGCTGTGGATGCAATGGTGGTGGACGGTGCCGGCGCTGCGTGGCTGCACAGCATCGGGAAGGTCACCCGCGTGGACCCATCGACGGGGTCGGCGCGGTCGTGGGACCTGGGCGACGACGCGGCCTTCGGGACCGCAACTGAGCTTCGGGCCTCCCGGCAGTCGGGGGTGTGGCTCGTTTCCGGGGATCACCTGCGGCTGTTCGACGGTCGCCGGTTCGTTCGCGACATCCCGGTACCCCCGGAGTTTCGCGGCGGCGACGGGGTCGGCATCACGGACATGGTTGAGGTCGGCTCCGAGGTGTGGGTCAGCAGCGCCGCCGGCGTGGCACGTTGTGCGGGTGGGGCCTGGGCCATGGTGGGGGCCGGGCAACTGACGCAGGTGCGCACGCTGGCAGCCGAACCTGCCGGTCATGTCTGGGCGGTGGGCTTGGCCCGCAGGGGTCTGTCGGTCCATACGACCGTGGCCCGTTTCGACGGTGCTCGGTGGAGCACGCCGCAGCCGTCGGCACCTCGCTCCAGGGGCACAGTCGTGGCGGACCCCACTGGCGGGGTCCTGCGGAAACTCGGAGTGGAACTGCACCGATTCGACGGTCTGGCCTGGCGCAGGCTTCCCGACGTCGACGTGGGGTCGGGTCAGCTCGCATTGCCCGTTGCACCGGCCATCTCACCCACTGGAGTCGTGTGGTTGCGGGGCGCGGACTTCCTGGCGAAGCAGGTGTCGGGCCGGTGGCGAAGGGTCGTCGACCACGGGTCTCGCGATCTGGTCCAGATGGACTTCACGGACGTTGATGTGCTTGTTGCCGACTCCACCGGCCTGCTTCGCGTCGTGGGGGACCGCCTGAGCCGCGTGTGGCTCGATCGGGACCCACGGCTTGGAGAGCCGCCGGTCCGGCTGGTGGCCCTGTCGTTCGACGAGGCGTGGGCGATCGGCGCCCGCAGCAGTGAGCCGGATGCGATCCTGCGATTCAGTGATGGCCGTTGGCAGGGGATGGCGCCGGGGGGCAACCCCGTCGGCCTCGCGGTTGGCACCGACGGCGGGGTATGGGCGTCAACGGTGGAGGGGCTGGTCCGCTTCTCCGGCGGACAGTGGGAGGCGGTCGACGCCAGCCCGCCGGCGGGATCGCTCCTCGCTGGACCGGACGGCGCTGTCTGGGTGCCGCAACCGGCGCCCGACGGTAGCTGTCGGTCCGAGGGGGGTGCCTCTGGTCCACACCAGGACTTCCGCCGGTTGGCCCTGGTCCAGCCCGAGGGTCCGCAGACCACTCTGCGGCTCCCTGTCGGCGACCGGCCCGTCACGTCGATCCTGGCCGGGGCGGACGGGCATGTCTGGACCACGACCTGCCGAGGAGGAGTCGAGGATCATGGCCCGACGGCCCCGACCCTGATGCTGTGGGACGGGACGTGGTCGCCGGTCCCGTATCCAGGCCGGAGCATCGCCGGAATCGCTGGCGATCCGCGCGGCGGGTTCTGGGCCTGGTTGACCCCTGACACCCTTCGGGAGCTTCCCGTGCTCGCCCACTACGCCGACGGTACGTGGACCGAGTACCCGCAGGTGCCGGACCTCATCTCGGCCGCTCCAACCCCAGGTGGCTCCATCTGCGGCATCGAGTCCCAGGGCCTGGCATTGCTCTGCGTCGACGCCTCGGGGCGGGTCACGAGCAACCCCGTTGGTGTGCCAGCAGAGCTCAGCATCGGTCTGGACGGGTCCATCTGGTTGACCGATCCGGACCGCTCCGGGGTCGTGGCCCGCCTCCCCAACCAGGTCCTGGAGTGATGAAGTGGAGCGAGGGACTTGATGCCCTATCGGTGGGCGTACGCCGCATGGTGTGCTGACGGCATCGGCGAGGACTGCCGCAACGCTGGGAGGTGAGGGATGCGGCACCGCAGGCTCGGGCTGGCAGTGGGGCTCAGCGTCCTGCTCCTGGCAGGTGGTTGCGGCCCGGACCCGCAGCATCCCAGTGGCCAGAGCGCCAACGGGCAGCCCGACCCACGGGCGAGTGCACGGATGTGGCCCGGCCCGTCGAGTGTGCTCGACCGTGCGCCGCCCTCGGCGTGGTGGCCGGGTTCCTCGGCGCGCGACCTCGCACCGACCGGGATCGAGGTCATGGCAAGTTCCGAGATCGACGGGATGGCTGTGGACGGCGCCGGGACGGTCTGGTTGCACAGCCCGTGGCGGGTCATCCGGGTGGACCCGGTGACCGGGTCGACGCAGGTCTGGGATGCCGGCGACGACGCCGCGTTCGCGGGCGTGCGAGCAGTGCGGGGTTCACGGTCTGCTGGCGTGTGGCTCGTGTCAGCGGACCGGCTGACGCTCTTCGACGGTGACCGTTTCGTGCGCGAGGTGCCGGTGCCCGCTGAGTATCGAGGCGGGGAGGCCAGGACGATCAACGACATGGTCGAGGTGGGCTCTGAGGTCTGGGTGAGCACGCCGGCGGGTGTCGCCCGCTGCGCACGTGGAGCGTGGAGCATGGTTGGCCAGGGGCAGATCTCGATGGCTGGCCGGCTCGAGGTCGACAGCGGGGGGTCCGTGTGGTCTGTGGTCCAGCTGGGAACGGAGGACTTCCTGAGTCGCGCGGTCGTCCGCTTTGATGGATCACAGTGGCGGACCCCGGACGCCTCGCACGCACCCGGCTACGCGGACCAGTTGCTCGCGGACCCGACCGGAGGTGTGGTGGTCCGCGCCGGTCTAGACGTGCGCCGGTTCGACGGATCCGTGTGGCGCTCGATCCCGCTGCCGTGGTCGATCAGCGGAGTGCAAGACCTGCGATCGTTGGCCCTGGCGATCGCCCCCGACGGGGTTCCGTGGCTGCTCGGGCCAGAGGGGCTGGCCGCCCGCCAGCCGCGCGGGGGCTGGCTCACCGTCGCGCCCTCTCCAGATCCACCCTCATCCGTGGGGCTGCGCATCGTGGCCGGTGATGTCCTGGTCACGGGATCCTCCGGGCTCTACCGGCTCGACGGTGACGCGATGAGCCCGCTGTGGACCACGGGGGAATCCCTGCCCGCGACGCCGGCCCCGGACGTGTTGGACGTTTCGTCTGGTCGAAGCATCGCGCAGGAGCCCCGCACTGACGCCAACAGCGAGCGATGGCGCGCCTTCTGGCAGGCTCTGGGGTGGGCGGGCGTCTGGTCGCCTCGGGTGCAGGGCGGGGCCAGGGTGGCGCTGGCCACCGACGGCGCACTCTGGGGCATCGCCGAGGAGGGCCTCGTCCGATCCCTGCGCGGCGAGCGCCAGGTTGTGGTGAGCGATGTCCCGGCCGGCTGGCTGCTCGCAGGGCCGGACGGTTCGGTCTGGCTGATGGATGTGGTGTGGTCGGACTGGTCGGCTTGGTACGCCGAGTATCCCGAGGAGCACGGGCTGCACCTGATCGCACCGGACGGCAGCCGGACATCGGTGAGTCTGCCCGGCCCGGTGTGGTCGTTGACGTCGCTAGCTGCTGGGGCCGACGGGAGTCTCTGGGCAACGATCTGCGAGCAGGGCCGGGTGGACTACTGCACCGAGCCCGCCCTGATGCGATGGGACGGCCAGTGGTCGGCGGTTCCCTATCCCGGCGCTGGCATCACCGGTGTCTCGGTCTCCCCGGACGGCGCATTCTGGGCGACACTGACGCCGGGGATCTCCTCGACGGATCCCTCAGCTCTCGTCCGGTACTCCGACGGGACGTGGACGCAGTTCCCCGATGGGCCAACCGGCGGCTCCGTCACGCCGGCTCCCGACGGGGGCGTGTGCGGCATCGATGTATCCGACGAGGCGTTGGTATGCGTGGACCGGTCGGGCTCCGTCACCAGCGCTCCGGTGGGAGTGACCGGACAGCTGCGCATCGGACTGGATGGATCGCTGTGGCTTGTGGCCCCCGATGTCGTGGCGCTGTTGCCCGGGACCCTGCCGGATTGACCCCCGGGTTGCGCCTGTATTTTGGGCCCCGGGCTGCTGCCGGTATAGTTCACCTCACCCATGGGGTATGGGGTAATTGGCAGCCCGGCTGATTCTGGTTCAGCTAGTCT
Source organism: uncultured Actinomycetes bacterium (assembly GCA_963753075.1). GTDB lineage: Bacteria > Actinomycetota > Actinomycetes > S36-B12 > CAIYMF01 > Prado023. The sequence continues at coordinate 936,980 of CAVWAR010000017.1, read as the reverse complement.
AGGTTCGAGTCCTGGTACCCCAGCTGGTGTTTCGAGTTCCTCCCGCACGGGTAGGATCGCGACGCCGCGCCGAGAGATCGGCACAGCAACAAGCACGCGGCCCCGTTGTGTAGTGGCCTAGCACGCCGCCCTCTCAAGGCGGTAGCGCGGGTTCGAATCCCGTCGGGGCTACGCGGAGAAGGGGACCTCCATCCGGAGGTCCCCTTCTTGCATGCTCAGCCAGCAGGATGCCTGCTCAGCGGCTCAGGTGGCGTTGAAGAACGCGTCCGACCGACCGTTCCACAGCAGCAGCAGCACGATCACCGCCAGCCCACCGGCGATCGTGCCAACCAGGAATCCGCCATGGCCACTGAGCGCGAAGGCGACCCAGATCGACCCGATGACGCGCACGATCATGAGTGCGGTGACCACAAGGCGCGCCCAGCCCGCGCCGTTCCACAGCCCGATGGCGATCAGGACTGTGATGACTCCGAAGATGAGCTCGACCCAGCCGTAGGTCGTTGCGGTGCCCTCGGAGATCCCGGCATCGGCCAAGCCCTGGGAGTCTCCCAGGAGGAAGACGAAGCCGGCCACGAGGGACATGAACCCGATGATCATGGCCACGATGGCAACGAAGGTGACGCCGCCGGGTCGTTTGGGTGTTCCGTACCAGCTGCTCATGGGTGCCCCTCCGCCGATGTCTGCCTGCCTGCCCAACGAATCCAGAATGGCACCACCCGTCCCGCTTTGTCCCAGTCATCCGCGGCGCGACTCGCCGTGTCGTGGAACCACGCGCCGATGCGGCCGGATCAGTCCCGGCGCAGCGCTTCGGTGAGCCGGGCGGCCGTCGCCAGCACCGCGTGGCTGTGCAACCGACCGGGTACGCGCCCCATCCGATCCAGCGGGCCGGAGACAGAGACTGCTGCCACCACCTTGTTCGTGGGGCCGCGCACGGGGGCGCTGACCGAGGCAACGCCCTGCTCGCGCTCGGCGACGCTCTGCGCCCACCCTCGCCGACGGACCCCTGCCAGCGTGGCCGCCGTGAAGGTCGAGTCGCGCAGCCCGGCGTGGATTCGGTCCGGGTCCTCCCAGGCGAGAAGCACCTGGGCGGCCGACCCTGCGTGCATCGTGAGCACGGCGCCGACCGGGACTGTGTCGCGCAACCCGGTCAGCCGCTCCGCTGCCGCGATGCAGATCCGGCGCTCGCCCTGACGGCGGTAGAGCTGGGCGCTCTCCCCGGTGGCCTCGCGCAGCTGGGCCAGTGCCGGGGCGGCAGCAGCGACGAGCCGATCCTCGCCGGCGGCGGCGGCGAGCTCGGGAAGGCGTGGCCCGAGGACGAACCTGCCGGACATGTCGCGTGCGATCAGGCGATGGTGCTCGAGCGCTGTGGCAAGCCGGTGTGCGGTGGGCCGGGCGAGTCCGGTGGCGACCACCAGGCCGGCAAGTGACAGGGGACCGCCCTCCAGCGCATCGAGCAGCATGGAGGCCTTGTCGATGACACCGACTCCGCTGGCGTATGATTCGTCCATAAGGTGATACTGCCGTGTCAATATGTGAGACGTCAACTGAGTGAGGTGGAGATTCTGATGGGTCGGACTCTGGCCGAGAAGGTGTGGGATGACCATGTGGTGCGCAGTGCACCGGGGGAGCCCGACCTGCTCTACATCGACCTGCACCTGATCCACGAGGTCACCAGCCCGCAGGCCTTCGATGGCCTCCGGGCCGCAGGCAGGCCGGTTCGACGACCGGACCTGACGCTGGCGACCGAGGACCACAACGTGCCGACGATCGATATCGACAAGCCCATCGCTGACCCTGTCTCACGGGCCCAGGTCGATGCGCTGCGCGCCAATGCCGCGGAGTTCGGCGTGCCGATCTACTCCTTGGGCAGCGCCGACCAGGGCATCGTGCACGTCGTCGGACCGCAGCTGGGCCTGACCCAGCCTGGCATGACCATCGTCTGCGGGGACTCGCACACCTCCACGCACGGTGCTTTCGGAGCGCTGGCCTTCGGCATCGGCACCTCCGAGGTCGAGCACGTCCTCGCCACGCAGACCCTGCCCCTCAAGCCGTTCAAGACGATGGCCGTCACGGTGGACGGGGCGCTCCCCGAGGGCGTCACCGCCAAGGACCTGATCCTGGCAGTCATCGCGCGGATCGGAACGGGCGGCGGGCAGGGCTACGTGCTGGAGTACCGGGGGGAGGCGATCCGGGCGCTGAGCATGGAAGCCCGCATGACGATCTGCAACATGTCGATCGAGGCCGGCGCCCGCGCGGGCATGATCGCTCCGGACGAGACGACGTTGGCCTACATCGAGGGCCGGCCGAGGGCCCCGGAGGGCCGGGACTGGGCCGACGCCGTGGCGTACTGGCGCACGCTGGCCACCGACGACGACGCGACGTACGACGCCGAGGTTGTCATCGACGCCAGCGAGCTCAGCCCGTTCGTCACCTGGGGGACCAACCCGGGTCAGGGTGTTCCGCTGTCAGCCGCCGTGCCGGCGCCGGAGGACTTCCCGGATGAGTCGAGCAGGGCTGCAGCAAGCAAGGCGCTTGAGTACATGGGCCTGGAAGCTGGAACGCCGATGCGCGACATCGCGGTGGACACCGTGTTCCTGGGCTCATGCACCAACGGACGGATCGAGGACCTGCGCGTCGCAGCGGAGGTCCTGGCGGGGCGGCGGGTCGCGGACGGCGTCCGGATGCTCGTCGTCCCGGGGTCCGTGCGTGTCCGGCTGGCCGCGATGGCCGAAGGCCTGGACAGGGTGTTCACCGATGCGGGTGCACAGTGGCGCGAGGCAGGGTGCTCCATGTGCCTGGGCATGAACCCCGACATCCTTGCTCCCCAGGAGCGCAGCGCCTCGACCTCCAACCGCAACTTCGAGGGACGTCAGGGCCCCGGTGGGCGCACCCACCTGGTCTCGCCACAGGTGGCAGCCGCCACCGCTGTGCGCGGGACGCTGAGCTCCCCGGCAGACCTGGCCTAGAGAGGACTGGACATGGACTCGTTCACCGTTCTGACCGGCACTGCTGTGCCGCTGCGGGAGAGCAACGTCGACACCGATCAGATCATCCCCGCGCGGTACCTGAAGCGGATCACTCGGCACGGCTACGAGGATGCCCTGTTCGCTGCGTGGCGCAGCGACCCGGACTTCGTCCTCAACAACCCGTCGCGTGCAGGGGCATCAATCCTGGTTGCCGGCCCTGACTTCGGCACCGGCTCATCGCGGGAGCATGCCGTGTGGGCGCTGCAGGACTTCGGCTTCAAGGTGGTGATCTCATCGCGGTTCGCCGACATCTTCCGTGGCAACTCCGGCAAGGGCGGACTGCTTACCGCGGGTGTCGACCAGGCGATCGTCGAGCAGCTGTGGTCAGCCATCGAGTCAGACCCGAGTACCCCGGTGACGGTCGACCTCCAGGAGCGCACGGTGTCCTTCGCCGGCGTCGTCGCGCCCTTCGAGATCGACGACTACGTGCGCTGGCGGCTGCTCGAGGGGCTGGACGATGTCGGGCTCACGCTGCAAAGTGCGGACCTGATCGAGGGTTTCGAGCAGGCTCGCCCAGCATTCACACCGCATACCGCCTAGCGCGCGCCCCGCGGGCGGGAGTAGCCTGCGGCACGAAACCGATCCCCATTCACCGGTGACCGCCGGTGCGATCCGCGAAGGAAGTGCGATGAACAAGGCTGAACTGATCGAGGTCGTTGCATCTCGAATCGACACCAGCAAGAAGGAGGCGTCGGAGGCGGTCCAGGCCGTGGTCGATGCCATCACCGAGGCCGTCGCCAAGGGCCAGAAGGTGTCCATCAGCGGCTTCGGCGTGTTCGAGCGCGCCGACCGTGCTGCCCGCACCTACCGAGCCCCCTCAACGGGTGAGGCCATCCGCAAGGCTGCGTCGGCTGTTCCCCGGTTCCGTCCCGGTGGAGACTTCAAGGCATCGGTGAGTGGCGAGACCCCCGCCGAGCATGCCAAGAGGGTCACGGAGCCAGCGAAGCGTGCCGCCGCCAAGGCGACTGCGCCCGCCAAGAAGGCTGCTGCCACGGCCACCGCCACCGCCAGCGCGGCAGCGGCCTCGGCAGCCACTGCCGCCACGACTGCGGCGACGAAGGCGACTGCCCCGGCCAAGAAGGCGGCGGGCAAGGCCACGGCACCGGAGAAGAAGGCGCCCGCGAAGAAGGCGCCGGCGAAGAAGGCCCCGGCCACAACCACCGCGAAGAAGGCCCCGGCCAAGAAGGCCCCGGCCAAGAAGGCAACGACCGCCAAGGCGACCACCGCGAAGAAGGCACCCGCGAAGAAGGCGGCGACCACCAAGAAGACCACAGCGAAGAAGGCACCCGCCAAGAAGTCCACGGCGGCGGCTGCCCCGGCAGCAGAGGCTGCACCCGCAGCCGAGTAGGCCCGCGCGCCCGCACGCCCGGTCGGATCCTTCGGCCGGGCGTGCGGGCTTTGTGATGTGGGGAGTCCGTGATCAGGCAGGTGCGGTGCGGTGCAGGTGCAGTTGCTGGCCTCCCTTACAAAGCCGGAACGTGTTCCCAACGCTGCTCTGTGCACTGAGGAGGAGGTTTGAACTACCAGAGCCGACCGATCAGGAGGGTGTCATGAACCGCACACGCAGGGCCGCCGTCACACTTGCTCTCGTCACCGCTGTGACCGCGGGAGGCGGCGCCACAGGGGTGGCGGGTGCGTCCTCGTTGCCCGGCCCGGATTGCGGGGAGTGTGCCTCCGCGACGGCCGGCTCGCCGTTCGGCACCGGCACGCAGGGTTGGCGCCAGCGGTCCGGGGCGGGCGGTGGCTCCGAGGGAGCGCGCGGTCGTGGGCAGGGGCTGGGCGCAGGCGCGGGGTCCGGTCAGGGCGACGGCACGCAACGGCGGGCGGGTGCCGGTGAGCATGCCGACCTGCCCGACGCAGTCGAGGGAGCGACCCTCACGAGGAAGATCCGCAAGCAGCTGAAGTACCTCGTCGAGGAGGAGAAGCTGGCTGGCGACATCTACGATCTGGCCCAGTCGTTGTACGGCGATCGCGTCTTCGCCAACATCTCCCGGGCCGAGGACAACCACGCCGATCAGGTGCGCCTGCTGCTGGACCGGTACGACGTCAACGACCCGAGCGCGACTCGGGAGGCGGGTGAGTTCCGGGACAGGGACCTCCAACGGCTCTATGACCGGCTCGCCGCCCGAGTCGTCAAGAGCAGGGAGAAGGCAGTGAAGGCCGCGATCCTGATCGAGAAGACTGACATCGCCGACCTGAAGCAGTTGCTGCGCAACGACCTGCCGGCCGACGCCGAGCAGGTGGCCGAGAACCTGTTGGCCGGTTCCCAACGCCACCTGGTCGCCTTCCGTCGCCAACTGTGACGGCTGACCCCGGCTGACCCCGGCTGACCCCGGCTGATCCGGCGCCCGGTACCTCATCCGTTATACGGTGGCGGCCTGCGTTCGGTCGGCGAGAGGTGGATGGTGGGCACCAAGACGCTCTTCATGAACCTGGGCGTCACCTACCGTGCAGCCGAGGTCATGCTGTGGCCCCCGTTCATGGCCATGACCAGGCGCGACTGGCGTGGCACGGAGAACCTGGGCAAGCACGGTGAGGGGATCATCGTGGCCCCCAACCACATCTCCTTCATCGATCCACTGATCATGGCGCACTTCCTGCATGACAACGGCCGACCGCCGCGATTCATGGCCAAGCAGTCGGTGTTCGAGGTGCCGCTGGTCGGTCAGATCGTGCGCAACACCAACCAGATCCCGGTGTCCCGTGACAGGGACCCGCACCTGGCGCTGTCCGAGGCCGTGGCCGCGGTGGGCAGCGGGGAGTGCCTGATCGTGTATCCAGAGGGAACGATCACCCGCGATCCCGACGTCTGGCCGATGAAGGGCAAGACCGGCGCACTCCGGATTGCCCTGGAGACAGGTGCGCCGCTGATCCCGATCGCCCAGTGGGGGGCCAACGAGATCATGCCGCCGTACACGAAGCAGATGAACGTCCTGCCGCCCAAGACGATGCGCGTCACGGCCGGACCGGCGCTGGACATCGACGACCTTCGTGGGCAGCCGATCACGAAGGCAGTGCTGGAAGAGGGCACGGAACGGTTGATGGACGCCATCACCGGGTTGTTGGAGCAGATTCGCGGGGAGATGGCACCCGCACACCGACTGGACTGGACGGCCGAGCAGAAGCGCCGTGCTGCTCAGCAGACCGAGGAGGAGAACTGATGGCACGCGTGGCAGTCATGGGAGCAGGGTCATGGGGCACGGCATTCGGAATGGTGCTGTGTGACGCGGGCGGCGAAGTGGTGATGTGGGCCCGCGAGCCGGAGGTCCAGGAGAGCATCAACACGACCCACACGAACGAGTTGTTCCATCCCGGTGTGGCCCTGCCCGAGCAGATGCGGGCGACCGGCGATCCGGCTGAGGCGTTGGCCGGCGCCTCGCTGGTGATCCTGGCCATCCCCGCCCAGACGCTGGCGATGAACCTGACCGCGTGGCGTGAGCTCATGGAGCCCGACGCCGTCGTGGTCTCGCTGATGAAGGGCATCGAACTGGGCACGATGCGCCGGATGAGCCAGATCATCTCCCAGGACGGCGGTATCCCGGCCGATCGGGTGGCTGTGGTGTCCGGCCCCAACCTCGCTCGTGAGATCGCCCAGCGGGCACCCGCAGCGACCACCGTGGCCTGTCCCGATGAGAAGTCGGCCCGCCTTCTCCAGGACGCGTGCAACACCAACTACTTCCGGCCCTACTGGACCACCGATGTCGTGGGCTCGGAGATCGGCGGCTCGGTCAAGAACGTGATCGCCCTCGCGAACGGCATGGCCGTCGGGCTGGGCTACGGGGCCAACTCACAGGCGTCGCTGATCACCCGCGGGCTCGCTGAGATGTCCCGGCTCGGAGTCGCGCTGGGCGCCAATCCGATGACCTTCCTCGGGCTGGCAGGGATGGGTGACCTGATCGCCACGTGCTCCTCGCCGTTGTCACGCAACCGGACGTTCGGCGAGAACCTGGGCAAGGGGTTGACCGTCGACGAGACCGTTGCCGTGACCAAGCAGACGTGTGAGGGCGTCAAGTCCTGCCTTCCGATCCTCGAGCTCGGCCGTGAGCACGGGGTTGACATGCCGATCACGGAGCAGGTTGTGCAGGTCGTGCATCACGGCATGGCCCCCGCCGACATGCTCGGCGCCCTGATGGGCCGCCAGACGAAGCCGGAGATGGGCGCGGAGTAGGACCGCCCTGCCCGGCGGTCAGGCTGGGCACGGCCCCTGGATGGGCTCCTCAGCCGGTGATCGGCGCGACAGCGTCGAGCGCCATGCGCAGATCCGTCCACAGGTCGCCGACGTCCTCGATCCCGACTGACAGCCGAAGCAGCCCGTCAGGGACGTCCGCGCTCTCCTCGGGCCACCGCCGTCGGCGCTCGAGGGTTGACTCAACCCCGCCGAGACTGGTCGCGTGCACCCAGAGCCGGGTCGATGCGGCCACGGCCTCGGCCGCCTCGGCGCCGCCATGCAACTCGAGGCCCACGATGGCGCCGAAGGTCGACATCTGAGCGCCGGCCAGCGCGTGTCCCGGATCGTCGGGGAGGCTCAGGTGCCGGACCCGCGCGACGGCCGGATGGGCCTGGCAGTGGCGCGCGATCTCTGCAGCGCTGTCGCACGATCTCTGCCAGCGCAGCGGCAGCGTGCGCAGGCCACGAAGCGCGATCCAGGCCTCAACCGGGCCGGGGATGCCGCCGCCGAGGACGCGGTTCTGGCTGATCCGCTCGTGCAGGGAGGCCTCGCGCACGATAGCGGCGCCGAGCAGCACATCGGAGTGCCCGGCGAGGTACTTGGTGGCGCTGTGCACCACGACGTCTGCGCCGAGGTCCAAGGGCTTCTGACCCAATGGTGTGGCGAATGTGGAGTCCACCACGACGAGCGCGCCGGTGGCCCGGGCTGCGGCAGCGACCGCTGCGATGTCCACCACCTCCAGCGTCGGGTTCGTGGGCGTCTCCACCCAGACCAGGTCAGCGCCAGCCGCGGCTGCCACCAGGTCCTCGGTCCGGGCAGCGACCTCGTGCAGCCGGATGCGCCCCGACTCGTCCCACCGGGCCAGCTGGGTCCGGGTACCGCTGTAGGCGACTGACTGCGCGACCACCAGGGACCCCACCGGCGCGAGGTCGGCGACGGCCGTGATCGCGGCCATCCCACTGGCGAAGCTGATGGCCCGGGCGCCCGGGCCCTCGAGGGCGGCCAGGACATCCTCGAATGCTGTCCAGGTCGGGTTGCCAACCCGACCGTAGCTGACCGGCCCACCGGCGGCGAAGGTCGAGGTGAGGACGACGGGTTCGTTCAGGGGTGCCCCGGGAGCCCGAGCCGGGCGTCCGGAGGCGACCGCGAGGCTGGCGTCCGACAGTCCCCCCGGGAGGTGGGCTTCGAGCTCGGAGCGGTGTTCCTCGGCCATGCCGACGCACTCTACCGGCGGCTGCGCACTAGGGTCTGGGGCGTGGATGAGAGGCAGCGGATCCGGGTGGCGGTCGTCTTCGGCGGACGCAGCAGCGAGCATGCGATCTCCTGCATCAGCGCCGGCAGCGTCCTGTCGGCCATCGATCGCAGCAGGTACGACGTGGTGCCGGTCGGGATCACCCCCCAGGGGCGCTGGGTCGTCGAGAGCGACGATCCGGAGCGGCTGCAGATCACCGGTGGTCATCTTCCTGCGGTGGACCCCACCGGTGCCCATGTCGTGCTTGCCGGTGACCCGACGCACACCCATGCCCCGGACCGCCCGGCCGACGATGCCGTGGCCGTGCTCCACGACGTCGACGTGGTGTTCCCGGTCCTGCACGGCCCCTGGGGTGAGGACGGCACGATCCAGGGCCTGTTGGAGCTGGCTGGGATCCCGTACGTGGGATCCGGGGTCTTCGCCTCCTCCGCGGCGATGGACAAGGGCCACATGAAGGCGGTCCTGCTCTCCGCGGGATTGGCGGTCGGCCCGTTCCAGGTCCTCACCGCCGCCCAGTGGCAGCGCGATCCCGACGCCGTGCTCGCAAGACTTGTGCCGCTGGGCCTGCCGCTGTTCGTCAAGCCCGCACGGGCCGGCTCCAGCGTCGGGATCACCCGGGTCACCGATGTGGCCGACCTGCCCGCGGCGATCGACGAGGCCCGGGCCCACGATCCCCGAGTGATCGTCGAGGCCGGGTTCCTCGGAGTCCGGGAGATCGAGTGCGGCGTGCTCGACGGCGCCGACGGACCGCAGGCGAGTGCATGTGCGGAGATCGTGGTCCGGGCCGGCCACGACTTCTACGACTTCGAGGCCAAGTACCTCGAGGATGCCGTGGACCTCATCGTTCCGGCCGAGCTGCCCGGCGACGTCGAGTCCTCCGTGCGGGCACAGGCCGTCACTGCCTTCGAGGCGCTGGGGTGCGAGGGGTTGGCGCGGGTCGACTTCTTCGTCACCCCGGACGGGGAGGCGATTGTCAACGAGGTGAACACCATGCCCGGTTTCACCTCGATCTCGATGTTCCCGCGGGTCTGGCAGGAGTCCGGGATGACCTATCCGGAGCTCGTGGACCACCTGATCACCGACGCCCTGCGGCGAGGAACGGGGCTGAGGTGACCAGGGCCTCCACCGCGCCATGACGTGGGTGCCGTCCCGCACCCTCCGACGGGCGAGCCCGCCCTCCCGGATGACAGCATCCCCCCCATGAGCGCTCCTGAGGTCTCCGGTCACGGTGGTCACCATGTCGTCAGCGCAGCCCGGGCACACGGGGCGCGGACCCTGTTCACCCTGTCCGGCGCGCACATCTTCCCGCTGTACGACGCGGTCGTCGGGGGCAAGCAGGGTTTCGACGCAGCGGGTGACGCGCGGGCCGCTGAACGTGGCGGGGGGCTGCGGCTGCTCGACGTGCGCCACGAGTCCACCGCCGTGTTCGCGGCCGAGGCGACTGGTCGGCTGACCCGGACCCCCGGGTTCGCCGGGGTGACCGCCGGTCCGGGCGTGACCAACGCCGTGTCCGCCCTGGCCACGGGGTTCTTCAACGGTGCCCCGATGGTCGTGGTGGGTGGTCGGGCGCCGGAGGCTCGGTGGGGCTCAGGCTCCCTACAGGAGTTCGACCACCCCGCCCTGCTGGCGACCGTGACCAAGGCCGCCTCGACCCTGCGGGATCCGCAGACAGTCGGCCAGCAGGCCTCCGACGCTTTCCAGCTGGCCCGAACGGCGCACCGTGGCCCGGTGTTCCTCGACATCCCGATGGACCTGTTCTACACGCCGGCCACGGCGGCGCCGGCCCCCGTGGAGAATCCACCCGTTCGTCCGCCGGACCCGGCAGCGCTGGATCAGGCGGCGGCGCTCCTGGCCACGGCGCGGACTCCGGTCGTGGTGCTGTCCAGCGACGTCTGGGCCGGGTACGCCGAGCAAGCCGCGGCTGACCTGGTCGTCGAGTTGTCCCTTCCGACCGTCCTCACCGGGCTCGGACGTGGGCTGCTGCCCCCCGGCCACCCGAACCTGGTCACGCGCGCCCGGTCGGCAGCCTTCTCGGGTGCCGACGTGGTGGTCGTCGTCGGCGCCCCTCTGGACTTCCGCCTCGGGTACGGCATCTTCGGGAGCCCGGCGGGACCGGCGAAGGTCATCCACCTGACCGACCACTCGGACCTGCCCCAGCCCGCGACGGTGGAGGTCGCCGTGCGGGGCGACCTCCCGCTCGCACTGGAGGGGCTGGCCCAGCGGTTGGGACGGACGGGCACCGGGGCCGCGCCGGAGTGGATCGAGGGGCTGCGCACCGCAGATCGGGCGGCGCGGGCCCGGGACGGCGACCTCCTGTCGAGCACGACCGACCCGATCCACCCCGCTCGCATCTATGGTGAGTTGCTCCAGCGGCTCGACGACGACGCGGTGACCATCGGCGATGGCGGTGACTTCGTGTCCTTCGCCGGCAAGTACGTGGAACCGGGGCGCCCCGGCAGCTGGCTGGACCCGGGGCCGTTCGGATGCCTCGGCACCGGTCTGGGCTACGCCATCGGTGCCCGGGTGGCCCGGCCCGATGCACAGGTCACGCTGCTGCTCGGCGATGGGGCGGCCGGCTTCTCCCTGATGGACGTCGACACGCTGGTGCGCCACGACCTGCCCATCGTGATGGTGGTGGGCAACAACTCCGGATGGGGACTGGAGCGTGGCCCGATGCAGATGCTGCACGGCTATGAGGTCGCCACCGACCTGGGGGCGTCAACGCGGTATGACGAGATCGTCCGTGCGCTCGGCGGGGCGGGGGAGTTGGTGACCGACCCGGAGCAGATCGGCCCGGCGCTCGACCGCGCCTACGACTCCGGGGTGCCGTACCTGGTGAATGTGGTGACCGATCCGGCGGCGGCCTACCCGCGCAGCACAACCGGGATCTGACGGGGGTCGGCACCGGCGGAAGACCGGTCGGCACCGGCGGAAGACCGATCGGCGGGCATCACGTGCCCGCGGGCACCGTCGCCGTGATCGTGGGGGCGAGGTCCGCGGCCACCGAGGGGGCGGGGCCCTGCTCGGAGGCAACGGTGATCTCGACGTTGGCGATGAGATCGACGGTCGTCATGCGCCAGCCCGCGGTCAGCTCCTCGGCGAACCAGTCGATGCCGTCCACAGTGACCAGCGTCGCGGTGGGTCCGAGCGCCGATGGGTCCGGGACGCCACAGCGCACACCGACTGCTGGATCCCCGTACGCCGCGGTGAAGTCGGACGTGGGCGTGACCTCACGGCGCTCGCCGACCGTGGGCAGCTCGCCGGGCAGCGCGGCCGTGAACTGCGCGCAGACGTCGGCGGCACGCGGATCAGGGGTGGGCTCGGTGATCTGGACCGCGCGGGTGCATCCGGCAACGAGGCCCACACAGGCCACCAGCGCCGTGCCGGCCGCGGCTGAGCGCCTCAGAGGTTGACCACCGGGCAGGTCAGGGTGCGGGTGATGCCGGGGACGTTCTGCACGCTGGCCACCACGAGGCGTCCGAGATCATCGATGGAGCCCGCCTGAGCCTGGACGATCACGTCGTAGGGTCCGGTCACATCGTGTGCGATGGTCACGCCCTCGATGTCGGCGATCTCGGCGACCACCGATGGGGCCTTGCCCACCTCGGTCTGGATCAGGATGTAGGCGTGCACCACGATCGAGCCCTTCCCTCGGGACCACCCGGGTGCCGGGCGGCGCTGGTGCCAGACTAGCGTGCGCACTCACAAGCACGGCGAGACGGAGGATCGATGACCGGCAGCGGCGAACTGATCAGCGATGTGGGGGAGTTCGGCCTGATCGCGCGGATCGACGCTGCCCTCGAGGGCCAGGAGGCCCGCGGTGTCCACGTCGGGATCGGTGACGATGCTGCTGTGGTCAGTGCCTCCGGCGGACGGGTGGTGGTGTCCACCGACATGCTCGTCGAGGGCCGGCACTTCCGCCGCGACTGGTCCACCGGGGCCGACATCGGCGCCCGGGCGGCGGCCCAGAACCTGATCGACGTCGCCGTCATGGGCGCGCGCACCACCACCCTCGTCGTGGCGCTCGGACTGCCCGCAGACCTCCACGTCGACTGGGTCACGGACTTCTTCGCCGGGCTGCGGACCGAAGCGCAGGAGCAGGGCGCGACCATCGTGGGCGGGGACCTCGTGCGCAGCGACCGCGTGGTCATCTCGGTCACGGCCATCGGCGAGATGACCGCTGAGTCACCCATCGTGCGCTCCGGTGCTGAGCCGGGCGATGTGGTGGCGGTGGCCGGTCGGCTGGGGTGGGCCGCAGCCGGGTTGTCGATCCTGTCGCGCGGCTTCCGAACCCCTCGGGCGCTCGTCGACGCACATCGGCGCCCCGAGCCGCCCTATGCCGCTGCGGCCAGCGCGGCCGGAGCCACGTCCATGATTGATGTCAGTGACGGGCTGGTGGCCGATCTCGGGCACATCGCGCGGGCCTCGCAGGTGGCCATCGAGATCGACCCGACGCTGATCCAGGTGGCCGAGCCGGTGTCCTCGGCTGCCGCAGCGTTCAACGCCGACCCGATGGTCTGGGTCCTGACCGGCGGCGAGGACCACGCCGTGGCTGCGACCTTCCCCACCTCAGTGGAGCTGCCGGAGGGCTTCACGGCAGTCGGGGTCGTTGCCGAGGTGGCAGACGTCGAGCTGCTGGACGCCCCGGGAGTCACGGTCGGGGGCCGGGTGCCCCGCGGCAGCGGTGGGCACGACCACTTCACCGGCTGAGCCAGTCAGAGGCCGGGAGCCGGCGCGTTCGACTCCACGTTCACCCTCCGGGTCTGTGCCCACCCTCCACGAATTCCGGGAGGGCGAGCACGACCGGGGAGGGTGAACGTGTAGCGGGGCGGCGTGGCGGTGGGGCATGACGAAGGCCCCGGTCCCGTGCGGGGATCCGGGGCCGGTCTCACCCTGGCTCAGGTGCGGGCGACCTTGCCGGCCTTGAGGCACGAGGCGCACACGTTGACCCGCTTCGGCGTGCCACCCACCATGGTGCGCACCTTCTGGATGTTCGGGTTCCAGCGACGCGGAGTCCGCCGGTGGGAGTGCGAGATGCTGTTGCCGAAGCCGGGGCCCTTGCCACAGACGTCGCAGTTGGCAGCCATAGTCGAACTCCAGATCAGATTGGGGCAGGCCAGATGGCCCGAGCGATATGAATCCAATGTTATCCGAAGCGGGGAGCAGCGCCCAAATCGTCGCGTTGACTCACGTCGAATGCCCGCGTGGGGTGATTCGTTGACTCATCGTAAGTTGCCCGCGTGGACGACGATGCGGGATGGAGTTGACGTTGGCCGTGAAACAGCCTCCGATCATGGGCCTGATGCTCGACAGCCTGCGCCGACACGGCGAGTTGGACATCACCGACACGGTCGCCGAGCAGCTGCGCGCCATGTCGCCAGCCACGATCGACCGCAGGTTGTCCGCGGACCGGGACCAGCTACTGGTCAAGCCACGGGGCTCGGCGTTGACCCGCCCGGGATCGATGCTCAAGTCGTCGATCCCGATGAAGACCTGGGCCGAATGGGACGACACCACCCCCGGGTTCGTCGACCGACCTGGTCGGCCATGACAGTGGGGACAACAACGGGCAGTTCTGCTTCACGCTGACCGTGACCGATGTGGCCACCGGGTGGACCTCAGCCCGCACGGTGCGCACCAAGGGAGAACGGGTCGTGGCCGGCGCCCTGGACCGGATCCAGGTCGGGTTGCCGTTCCACCTGGCCGGGATCCACTCGGACAACGGCTCGGAGTTCATCAACCACCACCTGTTCCGGTGGTGTGAGACCCGGCAGATCACGTTCACCCGAGGGCGGCCAGCCCGAAGCAACGACAACGCCCACGTCGAGCAGAAGAACTGGGCCCTGGTCCGGCGCACCGCTGGCTACTTCCGCTACGACACCCCCACCGAGGAACACCTACTCGACCAGATGTGGGCCCACCAGGACGTGCTGTTCAACCCCGCCGACAAGCCGTCTACGAGAGCAGAACCAAGATCACACCCCCACCCCGCAACCGGGCACCTTCAGATGAGTCAACGACCCAACACAAGCGGGCAAGTTGACATGAGTCATCAGGAATCGTCGCGTTGACGCTCTGGTCCGGCTGCTTCGGGGTGCCGGCGACTAACCTTGGGCGGGACCGGAAGGAAGGCCATGCGTACGCTTCTCGACGCCGAGGCGCTCAACCAGTGGGCGGCTGTCGCCCTGGATGGGATGAGGACCCACCGCCGGGCCATCGACGCGCTCAATGTGTTCCCGGTGCCCGACGGCGACACCGGGACGAACATGTACCTGACCCTGGAGGCCGGCGTCGCTGCGATGCTCGAGCTTGCCGACGATGCCCCCGACCCCGGCAGCGCGCAGTTGGCAGCGCTCGCGCGGGGGATGCTGCTGGGCGCCCGCGGCAACTCCGGGGTGATCATGTCCGAGCTGATCCGGGGGATCGCCGCGACCCGCGCCGCTGACCTGTCGCGCCCGATGGACGGAGCCTGGCTGGCCGACGCGCTGACCAGGGCCTCGTCGGGGGCCTTCGGCGCCGTGTCGGATCCCAAGGAGGGCACGGTGCTCACCGTCGCCCGGGCTGCGGCAACCGCAGCGACGGAGACCGCCGAGGAGACCGACGGAGACCTGCACGCCGTGACGCAGGCCGCCGCGCTGGCGGCGCGCACCGCCCTGGCCCAGACCACCAACCAGCTCGAGGCCCTTCGGCGAGCCGGCGTGGTCGATGCCGGCGGGCGCGGCTACGTCGTGCTCAGTGATGCGCTGCTGGAGATCGTCACCGGGGTCCACCGCGAGCTGCCGGAGTTCGCCCGCCTCGCACCCGAGCCAGACTCGCTGGCAGATCCCGAGCACATGCTGCACGGCTACGGTGGCCCGGCCTATGAGGTGATGCACCTGCTGGAGGCCCCCGACGAGTCCATTTCCGGGTTCAAGGACCGGCTTGCCGTGCTGGGTGACTCGCTGGTGGTCGTCGGCGGTGATGGGCTGTGGAACATCCACGTCCACGTCGACGATGCCGGTGCGGCCATCGAGGCGGCTCTGGCGATCGGGGTGCCCTACCGGATCCGGGTGACCTACCTGGCCGCCGTGGTCGACGCGGGCGACCAGGCGGACGGCCGGGGCGTCGTTGTGGTCGCCCACGGTGCCGGTGTCGCGGACCTGCTCGAGGCCAGCGGCGTGACGGTCGTCCGGGCTCCGGAACTGGGCCGACCGTCCACCGCGGAGATGCTGGCCGGGATCGAGGCCACGGGTGCCCACGAGGTGGTGCTCCTGCCGGGCGACAAGGACTCGAAGCCTGTGGCCGAGGCAGCGGGCCTCGCCGCCCGCGACAGCGGCCACCGGGTCGCGGTCATCCCGACCCGCTCGATCGTCCAGTCCCTGGCTGCGGTCGCGGTGCATGACCCCACCGAGGCCTTCGATGATGACGTCGTGAGCATGTCTCGCGCCTCGTCGGCCACGCAGTACGGCGGCCTCACGACCGCGAGCCGGGAGGCGATGACCAGCGCGGGCATGTGCCACGTCGGCGACGAGCTCGGCGTCATCGCCGGGGACATCCTTGAGATCGGCGCTGAGGTGCAGCAGGTCGCCCGAGCCGTCCTGACCCGCATGCTCGCCCGCGGAGGCGCCGAGCTGGTCACGGTCGTCCTTGGTGCCGACGCCCCCGAGGACCTGCTCGAGGGCATCGAGCGCTGGGTGGAACGCCACCACCCGGGCGTCGAGGTCGTCGGGTACGAGGGTGGCCAGCCTCGGTGGCACGCGATCATCGGCGTGGAGTAATTGGTGAGCTCGCTGGTTGACGTGGTCGGTGGCAAGTCGGCCAAGGCCCTCGGCACGCTCGGCATCACCGCTGTCGAGGATCTCCTGGCGCACTACCCCCGTCGGTATGTCGAGCGGGGGGAGCTCACCGACCTCGGCTCGCTGACCGTCGGCGAGCAGGTGACGGTGCTGGCCCGCGTGGCATCAGCACGATCGCGCCCGCTGGGGCACAAGCCGGGCCAGAGGCGCAGTCGCAGCATCACCGAGGTTGTCGTCACAGATGGCACGGGCGAATTGACCCTCACGTTCTTCAACCAGAGCTGGATCGAGAAGAAGTTCCGGGCTGGACGTCTCGGGCTGTTCGCCGGAACTGTTGGGCTCTTCAACGGTCGCCGACAGCTGCTGCACCCGGAGAACGAGTTCGTCGACGAGGAAGCCGCTGATGAGGCGGCCTCGGAGTACGCCGGACGGCTGATCGCGGTGTACCCGGCGACCGAGAAGCTCAACAGCTGGACGATCGCCCGGATGGTCCAGCTGGCCCTGCCCGTCGCCGAGACCTGGCCGGATCCACTCGATGCATCGCTGCGGGACCGAGCCGGTGTGATCGAGCTCGCCACGGCCCTGCAGTGGATCCATCGCCCCGTCGACCGCGGGCAGGTGCGCCGAGCGATCGAGAGGCTGCGCTGGGATGAGGCGTTCGGTGTGCAGGTGGTGCTCGCCCAGCGCCGGGCTGCGATCACTGCGGCGCCGGCCGCCAGACGGCCCGGTGGTGCGGGTGGCCTGCTCGATGCGTTCGACGCATCCCTGCCCTTCACGCTGACTGCTGGGCAGCAGGAGGTGGCAGCGGTCCTTGCCGAGGAGCTCGCCGGTGCCCACCCGATGCACCGGCTGCTTCAGGGTGAGGTGGGATCCGGCAAGACCGTTGTGGCTCTTCGAGCCATGCTGCAGGCCGTGGACTCCGGCGGTCAGGCGGCGCTTCTGGCGCCCACGGAGGTCCTGGCCGCCCAGCACGCGCGCAGCATCGCAACCCTGCTCGGGCCGCTGGCCCTCGGTGGGATGCTCGGCGGGCAGGCTGACGCCACCCGGGTGGCCCTGGTGACCGGGTCCCAGGGAACTGCAGCCAGGCGAGCAGCGCTGCTCGACGCCGCCAGCGGGGCGGCGGGCATCGTCGTGGGGACGCACGCGCTGCTCGAGGAACGGGTGCAGTTCGCCGACCTCGGCCTCGTGGTGGTCGATGAGCAGCACCGGTTCGGGGTGGAGCAGCGCGCCGCACTGGTGGCCAAGTCCGGGGAGTCGGTGCGGCCGCACACGCTCGTGATGACCGCGACGCCCATCCCTCGGACGGTCGCGATGACGGTCTTCGGGGACCTCGAGGTCTGCACCCTGCGTGAGCTCCCCGCCGGGCGAAGCCCGCTGTCGACGCACGTCGTGCCCTCGCTGGAGCGCCCGGACTACCTGGACAGGGCCTGGCAGCGGGCGCGCGAGGAGGTGGCGGCCGGTCGGCAGGTCTACGTCGTATGCCCGCGGATCGACCCGGGCGCGAACGACCCCGGCGCGGCCGATCCGGGCGCAGCTGACTCCGAGATCGAGCGGGGCGAGGCCGAGGGTCAGAGCACGCCTGCTGGTGGTCCCGGGGCTGGGGCTGCGGTCGAGTCGGTGCTGCCCGAGCTGGCGGCCGGTCCACTGGCTGGGCTGCGCCTGGCCGCCCTCACCGGTCGGATGACGGGTCCGGAGAAGGACGACGTGATGGCCCGGTTCGCCGACCCGGGGCGCCCGGACGGCATCGACGTGCTGGTGGCCACGACCGTGATCGAGGTCGGGGTCGACATCCCGAACGCGACGCTGATGGTCGTGCTCGATGCCGACCGGTTCGGCGTCTCCCAGCTGCACCAACTGCGCGGGCGGGTGGGCCGGGGCACCCACGCAGGCCTGTGTCTGCTGGTCACCACGGCCCCTGAGGGCACCCCGGCGCGCGATCGGTTGGCGGCGGTGGCGGCCACCAGCGATGGGTTCGAGCTGTCGCGCTACGATCTCGCCGCTCGGCGGGAGGGCGACGTCCTCGGTGCAGCACAGTCCGGCTCCCGTCGGTCGCTGCGGCTGCTGTCCGTCCTGGACCACGAGGATGTCATCCTCAGGGCGCGCGACGAGGCGATCCTCCTCGTGGACGGGGACCCGGACCTGGCCGGGCACCCGGTCCTGGCAGAGACGCTGGCCCGTGACTTCGATCCCAGCCACGCCGACTACTTGGAGAAGACGTGACGCGGATCATCGCCGGGTCGGCCAGGGGAAGGCGGCTCGCCGTCCCCGCGGGGGGAGCCCGTCCGACCGGCGACCGCGTGCGCGAGTCGATGTTCGCGTCCCTGGACCACCTGCTCGGTGGGTTCAGCGGAGCCCGCGTGCTCGACCTCTTCGCCGGATCGGGGGCGCTCGGCCTCGAGGCTGCCAGCCGGGGGGCCCTATCCGTGGTCCTCGTGGAGCGTGACCGTGCCAGTGCCGAGGTCGCCCGCGCCAACGCTGCGACCGTCGGTGTGTCGGGGGTGCGGGTCGTGCCCGCGCCGGTCGCGACGCACCTGGCCGGCCCGCCTGAGCCGTTCGACCTCGTGCTGGCCGACCCCCCCTACGTCATGGCCGCCGATGGGGTCGAGGCGATGCTGTCGGCCCTTCTGGCCGGCTGGCTGGACCTGGATGCGGTGGTCGTCGTCGAGCGGCCCACACGAGGCGGGGAGTTCGCCTGGCCGCCGGGGCTCGCGGAACTGCGGCGCAAGGCCTACGGGGCCACCACCCTTTGGTACGGTCAGGCAGCGTTCGATGGAGAGGACCCATGATGCGCAGAGCGGTATGCCCGGGATCATTCGATCCGGTCACCAACGGACACATCGATGTGTTCATGCGTGCGTCGGTACTCTTCGACGAGCTCACCGTCGGCGTGCTGGTGAACAAGCGCAAGACCTCGCTGTTCACCGTCGAGGAGCGGATCGAGCTGCTGGGGGAGGAGCTGGCCGCGGTCCCCAACATCCGGATCGACAGCTTCCACGGGCTGCTGGTGGACTACTGCCGCGACAACGGGATCATCGCCATCGTCAAGGGGCTGCGGGCCATCACGGACTTCGACTACGAGTTGCAGATGGCCCAGATGAACCACGGGTTGGCCGGGATCGAGACCCTGTTCATCTCCACGAATCCGCTGTACTCGTACCTGTCCTCATCGCTGGTCAAGGAGGTCGCGACGTATGGTGGAGACGTCAGCGGGCTGATCCCAGCAGGCGTGCACGAAGCCCTCCAGGCCAAGCTGCCCCACCAGTGATCCGAGGAGTGTGATGAGCCAGGACCCGATCGCGTCCGCCGATCCTCGGACCGCCGACGTGTACACGGTTCTCGACGAGCTGTCCGACATCGTTGAGGCCGCAAGGGCGATGCCCATGTCGGACCGATGCGTGGTCAACCGCAACGAGGTCCTCGACCTGCTCGACGCGATCCGGCAGATGCTGCCCACGTCGGTCCAGGAGGCCGAGGAGCTCCTGGCTGACCGTGTGGCGGTGGTCGAGGAGGGCTTCCGGGAGGCGGAGCGGATGGTCGCCGAGGCCAATCGTGAGGTGGAACGGATGCTCACCGACGGCAACCAGGATGCGCACGCGATCGTCGAGGCGGCCCGGGCCCAGCAGGCCCAGATGGTCACTGCTCACCACGTGACCCAGGCGGCCCTGGCTGAGGCTGAGGCCATCCGCGCCCAAGCGGTGACCGAGGCCGAGGGGATGCGCCAGGAGATCGATCAGTACGTCGAGGACAAGTTCGCGGTCTTCGAGGACAGCCTGACCAAGACCCTGGCAACCGTGCAGAAGGGCCGCGACCGCATCCGGGAGCGCTACAGTCACCCGGACTGAACCCGGCCCCGCGAACACTGTTGCCGCCCGGTCGTTCGCGCGTGCATTTCCTGCCGGCGCCGCCCCTGCGTTATCGTTGCGGGGTGGTCCTCACCCAGAGGGCCATTTCGTGTGATGCCATCGGGAAGGTCCATGTCCACCCTCGATCCGCGCGATCCCCTGGTCTTCGATATCCGGGACCTGGGACGTCGTGCAGGGTCAATGATGGAACTGGACCGCACGGTTCCTGCTCCCGCCGACCTCGGTGGGGGTGTGGCTGTGGTGCAGGACGGCTCCGACATGGGGCTGAACCTGCGCTTCGAATCGGTGGTGGAGGGCGTGCTTGTCTCGGGGACCGTCTCGGTTCGCGTGACCGGCGAGTGCGCACGGTGCCTGGACCCTGTTGAGTGGGACCAGGTCGTGCCGCTGACCGAGCTGTACCTTCACGAACCCGGGCCCGACGACGAGGAGGAGCTGCCCGTCCTGGACGGCGACCTCCTCGACCTCGACCCGGTCGTGCGCGATGCTGTGGTGCTGGTGCTCCCGCTGGCTCCCCTGTGCCGGGCCGACTGCCCGGGGTTGTGCGTGGAGTGCGGTGCACGGTTGGCTGACGACCCCACGCACTCCCATGAACGGACCGACCCCCGGTGGGCAGGCCTCGCCGGACTGGAAACGACTGAGAAGGAAGACTGACGTGGCTGTCCCGAAGCGGAAGATGTCCCGCTCCAACACCCGCTCCCGCCGTTCGCAGTGGAAGGCCGCCCCGATGACGCTCGTGACGTGCGACCGCTGCCGAGCGCAGAAGCTCCCGCACATCGCGTGCCCGACCTGCGGCACCTACGCCAAGCGGCAAGTTCTCGACGTCTGATCGCGTGGGCGTGCCCGCACGCGACGACCTGGAAGTCCTCGCCGAGCGCCTCGGGGTCTCGATGGACCGCGAGGCGCTTCGCCATGCCCTGACCCACCGGTCCTACTCCTACGAGAACGGTGGCGTGCCGCACAACGAGCGCCTGGAGTTCCTCGGTGATGCCGTCCTCGGGATCGTGGTCACCGACAGCCTGTTCCATGCCCATGAGGACGTCGCGGAGAGCGAACTGGCCAGGTACCGAGCCGCCGTGGTCAGCGCGCGAGCTCTCGCGGAGGTGGCTCGTGAGTACGGCGTGGGTGAGTTCCTCCTGCTGGGGCGCGGGGAGCAGACGACCGGCGGGCGGGACAAGAGCTCGATCCTCGCCGATGCCGTGGAGGCCATCCTCGGCGCCGTGTACCTCGACCGGGGCCTCGAGGAGGCCGGTGCGCTGATCCACCGGCTCCTCGACGAACGAATGGTCCGGGCCGCGGCGATGGGGGCCGGACTGGACTGGAAGACCTCCCTGCAGGAGCTCGGTGCCCGCAGCGGAGCTGGAGTTCCCAACTACGAGGTGACCGCCACCGGCCCTGACCACGCCAAGCATTTCATTGCGGTCGTGAGCGTCGGGGAGTCTGTCATCGGCGAGGGGTCCGGGCCGTCGAAGAAGGCCGCCGAGCAGCTGGCTGCAGCCACCGCCTACTCGGCCCTGCTGGCGGCCCATCCTGAGCACGCACGTTCCTGATGCCGGAGCTGCCCGAGGTGGAGGTGGTCCGCCGGGGGCTGGCGGCCCATGTCAGCGACCAGCGGATCCGCCGGGTGGAGGTCCGCCATCCACGCGCCGTGCGCCGCCAGGTCGAGGGGCCGGCCTACTTCGAGTCCGTCCTCACCGGGCGGAACGTCGTCGGCACCGGTCGGCGCGGCAAGTTCCTCTGGCTGACCACCGATGACCCCGATCTCGTGCTCGCGGCCCACCTGGGGATGAGCGGGCAGTTCCGGGTCGAGCCCAGCGTCCGGGCCACCTCGGCCGAGGCGGGCGTCGACGTCGACCCGTCTGCCCCGTCGCACCCGCACGGACGCGTGCACTTCGCCCTCGACGACGGGCACCTCTGGTTCCTCGACCAGCGCACCTTCGGCTGGGTCAACGCATGCCACGTGGCGCCTGATGGGCGGGGAGTCCGGGTGCCGGACCTGGTTCGTGGCATCGCTCCCGACCCCCTGGACCCCCGCTTTGACATCCGGGCGGTGGCCAGGTCCCTGCGCACCCACAGGGTGGAGGTCAAGCGCCTGCTGCTCAGCCAGGACATCGTGTCGGGGATCGGCAACATCTACGCCGATGAGGCCCTGTGGACGGCCGGTGTGCACCCGCGCCGCCGGGCGGATCGGCTCAGCCTCACCGCGCTCCGGGACGTCCTGGAGGCGGCCACCACGGTGATGTCGGCGTCGCTGGCGCAGGGCGGGACCTCCTTCGACAGCCTGTACGTGAACGTCAACGGCGAGAGCGGCTACTTCAGCCGGGGCCTTGCGGTCTACGGTCGGGCGGGCCAGCCGTGCGGGCGGTGCGGGACCACGATCGTGCGCGAGCGGTTCATGAATCGCTCCAGCCACTTCTGCCCGACGTGTCAGCGGCCGCCGCGTTCGGCACACTAGTTCCGTGGAGGAGCAGGTGACGCAGCGGCAGGACGCTGAGCCGGCGGTCAGGTTGACCGCGGTTGTCACGGGGATGGTGCAGGGAGTCGGCTTCCGGTACTCGACCCGCGCGCTGGCGATGACCATGAAGCTGCGCGGCGTGGCTGAGAACCTCCCGAACGGAGATGTGCTGGTCATCGCCGAGGGGACGCAGCCCGACTGCCAGAAGGTTCTGGACTGGTTGCATGGAACCGGCTCACGGATCGTGCGCCGCCCCGGGCGTGTCGAGTTCGTCGACGCGCGCTGGGGCCCGGCCGAGGGCGGTTTCCGCTCGTTCACGTGCCGGTGAGCGACGCCGGCTGCCGGAGGACCGACACGTATCGGTTCGACATATCGGCGCGCTTGACCGGACGTCGTCCATGGTGCCACTCTTGATGCCGTTCCACCATGGACCTCGATCGGCGGGAGTGGCGATGGGCAAGGCGATCTACGGCTTCGCGGGTGGGCCAGATCCGCGGGTGGCCGCCGAGCTGGCGACCCTGCGGGCCCGCGTCCGGCAGCTGGAGGCTGAGCTCTCGGAGTACCGGGACACCGCGCCGGCGTCGCTGACCGAGCCCGACCTGGACCTCGCCCTGCTGACGTCGTCGGACACTGCCCTCGTCTGACGCGAGGCCGTTGCCGGGAGTGGGACCCACAATCGCGTAGGTTTCCCCCGTGCACCTCAAGAGCCTGAACGTGAAGGGCTTCAAGTCCTTCGCGTCCTCGACGACCCTGGCCTTCGAGCCGGGCGTGACGTGTGTCGTGGGCCCGAACGGCTCGGGCAAGTCCAATGTGGTCGACGCATTGGCGTGGGTGATGGGGGAGCAGGGCGCCAAGAGCCTGCGCGGCGGCAAGATGGAGGACGTCATCTTCGCGGGCACCTCCGGACGGGCCCCGCTGGGCCGCGCCGAGGTGGCACTGACCATCGACAACTCCGACGGAGCTCTGCCGATCGACTACTCCGAGGTGACCATCTCGCGGGTGATGTTCCGCTCCGGCGGTTCGGAGTACTCCATCAACGGCACGGCCTGCCGGTTGCTGGACATCCAGGAGCTCCTCTCGGACTCCGGCATCGGCCGTGAGATGCACGTGATCGTCGGCCAGGGCCAGCTCGACCAGATCCTGCACGCCACGCCCGAGGAGCGCCGCGGTTTCATCGAGGAGGCCGCCGGGGTTCTCAAGCACCGCAAGCGCAAGGAGCGCGCGGTGCGCAAGCTCGACGCGATGCAGGCCAACCTCAACCGTGTGCAGGACCTCACCACCGAGCTGCGCCGCCAGCTGACCCCCCTGGGCAAGCAGGCCGAGGTGGCGCGGCGGGCCAGCGTCATCCAGACCGACGTCCGCGACGCCGCCCTGCGCCTGCTCGCCGACGACCTGCACACCCTGAGCGAGCAGTATGCCCAGGAGGTCGCCGACGAGTCCGCGGTCCGTGAGCGGCGGGCCCTCGTCGAGGCAGAGCTGGCCAACGCCCAGGCCGGGGAGGCCGTCCGGGAGGCCGCCGCCCTGGCTGATGCGCCGGTACTCGCCGCCGCCCAGGAGACGTGGTTCGCCCTGTCCGGCCTGCGGGAGCGCCTGGCCGGCACGATGGGGATGGCTGACGAACGTGTGCGCAGCCTGGCCCCCGAACCTGAGGAGGAGCGCCGCGGACGTGCTCCCGAGGAGATGGAGAACGAGGCGCGCACCATCCGGGGCCACGAGGCGGACCTGAACCGGGCTGTCGAGGAGCAGCGCGACGCCCTGAGCCTTGCGGTGTCGGCACGCACGGCCGCCGAGGCGGCGCTGGCCACCGCCGAGCAGGACCTGCGCACGGCGGTGCGGGCAGCCTCGGACCGGCGCGAGGGCCTGGTGCGCCTGCAGGGCCAGGTGAGCTCGGCCCGTTCCCGGGCGGAGGGCCGGGCCAGTGAGATCGAGCGCCTGCGTGGCCAGGTCGCAGCCGCCAGGGAGCGCGCCACACGCGCGGGTCACGAGTTCCGCACCCTTGAGGCGTCGATCGCCGGACTTGACGAGGGGGAGGTGGACCTGGACTCGGGTTTCGAGTCCGCGCAGGCCACCCTGGCGGCAATCGACGAGCAGATCACGGACCTGGCCGCGCGCGAGGCGCAGGTGGAGCGGACCCGATCCGGGCTTGCGGCTCGGGTCGAGGCCCTCGCGCCGATGGTGGCCGTGGCCGACGCGACCGGTGAGCTGTCCGGCGGGGCGGTGCCCGGTGTGTCGGGGACCCTGGCTGGGACCCTGCGGGTCGAGCCCGGCTTCGAGGTCGCGATCGGTGCGGCCCTGGGCGCCGCAGCCGATGCAGCTCTGGCCGAGGGTGCTGGCGCTGCGCTCGCGGCGCTCAGCTGGCTGGCCGATGACGACCGTGGGCGTGCCGCCGTGCTGGTCCCGGACCTGGGCGCCGCGGACCGCAGCACCTGGCCGGATCTGCCCGATGGGGTCCGGTACGCGGTCGAGGTCGTCCACAGCGACGCCCCGGTGGGCCCGGCGCTCGATGCCCTGCTCGACCGCGTCGTAGTGATGCTCGACGGTGACGTGCCGGCCGCGCTGGACGTGGCCCGGGCGGCGCCGGGGCTCCAGGTCGTCACCCGGGCTGGGGACCTCGTCGGGCGTGGGATTCTGGTGGGCGGTTCCCGGGCAGCACCCAGCCGTGTCGAGGTCACCGCGTCGTTGGAGCAGGCCCGCACCGAGCTGGCCAGCGCGACCCACGATGCTGAACGGCTGCGCTTCGAGGTCGCCGCCCTGCGCACCGAGCGCGAGGGCGCCGGACGTGCTGCCGACGAGGCGCTGGATCGCCTGCACGAGTCAGATGCCCGGATGGCTGCGGTGGCCGAGCAGCTGGGCAACCTCGGGCAGCAGTCCCGTGCAGCCCTTGCTGAGGCTGATCGGATCGTTCGGATGCTCAACGCGTCCGAGCAGGCCCTCGCCGACGACCAGACCACGCTCACCGAGCTCGAGGAGCGCCTTGACCGTGCCGGCGCCGACCCGGTCGACGATGACGAGCCCTCGCCGGATGAGCGGGACGCCGCCGCGGTCGCCGCCGAGGCAGCGCGGCGCGCTGAGGTCGAGGCCCGGCTGGCTGTGCGCACCAGCGAGGAGCGGGCCCGGGCCATGGCTGGGCGCGCCGAGCAGCTGGAGCGTGCTGCTGCCAACGAGCGGGCGTCCCGGCGGCGCGCGGTGGAGCGCCGGCAGCGCCGCGCGCGCGCAGCCGAGGTGGCCCAGGCCGTGGCTCGCGGCGCATCGATGGTCCTGGCCCGCCTGGACGAGTCCGTGGCTGCAGCGGCGCAGGAGCGGGCCGCCGCCGAGCAGGCTCGGGCCGAGTCCGATGCTGAGCTCTCCGAGCTGCGGGGCCGGATCCGCTCCCTGGCCGCCGACCTGGAGGAGCTGACCTCATCCGTGCACCGGGACGAGGTGGCCCGGGCCGAGCAGCGCCTGCGGATCGAGACGATGGCTGACCGCTCCATGAGCGAGTTCGGCCTCGAGCCCGATGCCCTGATCGGCGAGTACGGGCCCGACCAGCTCGTGCCGCCATCGCTGCGTGCGCCCGGCGACGAGATCGACCCGGAGGCCCCGGAGCCCGAGCCCTACCCGTACGTGCGCGCCGAGCAGGAGCGTCGGCTCAAGACCGCTGAGAAGGCGATGGCCCTCTTGGGGAAGGTCAACCCGTTGGCGCTCGAGGAGTTCGCGGCCCTGGAGGAGCGGCACCGCTTCCTGACCGAGCAGCTCGACGACCTCAAGCGCTCGCGCAAGGACCTGCTCGACCTGATCAATGACGTGGACGCCCGCGTCGAGGAGGTCTTCACCGCGGCCTACGCGGATGTCGCCGAGCAGTTCGAGCAGGTCTTCGCGCGGCTGTTCCCCGGCGGCGCCGGCAGGCTGGTCCTCACTGACCCCGAGAACATGCTGACCACTGGGATCGAGGTGGAGGCCCGGCCACCGGGCAAGAAGATCAAGCGGCTGTCCCTGCTCTCCGGTGGGGAGCGGTCGCTGACCGCTGTGGCGTTCCTGGTTTCGCTGTTCCAGGCCCGTCCGAGTCCGTTCTACGTGCTCGACGAGGTCGAGGCCGCGCTGGACGACGTCAACCTCGGGCGGCTGCTGGACGTGCTCGAGGAGCTGCGGGAGAACAGCCAGTTGATCGTCATCACCCACCAGAAGCGCACGATGGAGATCGCCGATGCGCTCTATGGAGTGAGCATGCGCGGCGACGGGGTGACCCACCTGATCAGCCAGCGGATGCGCGAGCGCCAGGCGGGCTAGCTGCGGGCGGCTGGACTCCAACCCCCCGGTGAGTGGGCCTGCGGACCGGGGCGTGACCGGGTCACGTGGGTCGGGGACCCTCGTGTCTCTGGGACAATGGCACCAGGCAGGCGCTGCCTGCAACTGCCCGTGGCTCCCTATCGATTGGCTTGATCGTGCAAGACGCACTTCCGTTCATCCTCCTGTCCGTCGCCGTCATCCTGTTGGCCGTTGTCGGCGGCATCACACTGGTCCGCAGCCGGCGGCGCACCCGCCCGGCGGTCGACCCGACGACGACCCCGACGATCCCTTCGGGCACGGCCACCGGCACGCTGGCCCCACCGGCGCCGACCATCCCGGCCCCGGCCGGCCCTACCGCGCCAAGCCTGGAGGTGCCCGCCCCGACCGCGGGCCGCCTTGTTCGCCTGCGCGCGCGCCTGGCCCGCAGCCAGAACGCGATGGGCCGGGGCCTGCTCGCGCTGCTGTCCAACGACTCACTGTCCGATCAGGACTGGGAGGACGTCGAGACCCTGCTCCTTCAGGCCGACCTCGGTGTCGCCCCGACCGAGGAGCTCGTCGGTCGCTTGCGCACGCGAGCTCGCGTCGAGGGGACCGGGGACCCCACGAGGGTCCGGGCCATGCTCGGTGAGGAGCTCCTCGCCCTGGTCGACCCCACTATGGACCGCGCGGTCGCCCGTGGTCACGACGGCAAGCCGGCCATCATCCTGGTCGTCGGCGTGAACGGGACCGGCAAGACGACCACGACCGGCAAGCTCGCGCGGGTCCTGATCGCCGATGACCAGCACGTCGTGCTGGGGGCTGCCGACACCTTCCGTGCTGCGGCCGCTGACCAACTCCAGTCCTGGGGCGACCGGGTCGGCGCCACGGTCGTGCGTGGCCCGGCCGGTGGCGATCCCGCCTCCGTGGCCTTCGACGCGGTCTCGGCGGGTGTCGCGTCGGACGCGGACGCGGTCCTGATCGACACGGCCGGTCGGCTGCACACCAAGGTCGGGCTGATGGATGAGCTGGGCAAGGTCAAGAGGGTCATCGAGAAGCAGGCCCCGGTCGACGAGGTCCTGCTCGTTCTGGACGCCACCACCGGCCAGAACGGCTTGACGCAGGCGCGGGTGTTCTCCGAGGTGGTCGACGTGACCGGCCTTGTCCTGACCAAGCTCGACGGGACTGCCAAGGGCGGCATCGTGGTGGCCGTCCAGCGCGAGCTGGGTGTGCCCGTGAAGCTCGTGGGTCTGGGCGAGGGCCCGGATGACCTCGCGCCGTTCGTCGGCGAGGACTTCGTCAACGCACTGCTCGACGGCTAGCGCGGGCTCGCGGCCTTCCGCTGAGTGCCCGAGCGGGCGCCGCCACCCCTGCGGAGGGCAGGCGCCCCGAGCCGACAGGTCAGCGCTGCAGCATCTCGACTGCGGCCAGGTAGTCATCATCGATCGGCAGCTCGCTGAGGTGCCTGCGCGTGAGGTGCCGCGCGGCGTCGAACTCCGGCAGGGGAGTCATCGCGGCAAGCATGACCCAGGTCGCCATCCGGGTGCCCAGGCGGCGGAACCGGAGGTCGCGGACCGCAGCCGGGGCCGCAAGGATGGCCTCGAGCTCAGCGCGGTCGGCAGCCAGGGCCTCGGAGTGCTCGGTGCCCAGGCGTTCGGCCAGCGCATCGAAGAACCCCGCATGCACCCCGAGCCGCGCGCAGTCGCGCAGCACCTGTGCGCGCAGGACGTTGTGGCTGCCCTCCCAGTTCTCGTACACGACGTTGTCGCGCAGCAGCCGTGGCAGCACGCTGAACGTCTCGATGGCGCCGTTGCCGCCCAGCACCTCGATGCCACGGTTGACCGCCTCATGGGCCAGCACCGAGGTCTGCAGCTTGTTGAGGTTCACTGCCACGCGGAAGAAGGCGGCGTCCGCGTGCCCGACGGTCCCATCATCGACCTGCTCCTGGAGCCGGGCCAGCTCCAGCGTCGAGGCCAGGCACGCGACCGCGTCGGCGCGCATCAGGGCCAGGGTCTCGGCAACGAGCGGGAAGTCGCCGATCCGCTGGCCGAACGCCGCGCGGTGCTGGGCGTAGGTCGAGGCCACCACCCAGGCGCGGCGTGCGTGCGCAGCACACCCCGCCGCGTTGAAGAGCCGGGACGTCGTGATGACCAGCTCCATCACGTTGCGGAACCCGTCGCCGACCGGACCGAGGGCTGTGGCCTCGGCGGCGTCGAAGTCGATCTCCCCGCTGGCCATCGAACGGGTCCCGAGCTTGTTCTTGAGCCGCCGCACACGGAAGCCGTTCGGCGCGCCGTCCCTGCGCACACGGGGGATCAGGAACAGGCCCAGGCCCTTCGTCCCGGTCCGTGGCTCGTCCACGCGGGCTGTGAGCAGGAACACGTCAGCATCGGTGTTGGAGCAGAACCACTTCTCACCACTGATCAGCCACGGGCTGCCCGGCCCGCCCGGGCTGCCAGCGCTGTCGCCATCGCTGTTGCTGTCGCCCACAGGCACGGCCCGCACGGCGTTCGCGCCCACGTCCGAGCCGCCCTGCACCTCGGTGAGGAACTGCGAAGCAGTCATGTTCGAATCGAAGTCCGGGTCGAGCAGCCCGGGCAGGAACTCCGCCTGCTGCTGAGCTGTGCCGATGTGCTGCAGGCAGCGGATCGCTCCCGCGTCACAGGCCAGGGGGCAGTTGTGGCCAGCCTCGCCGGCCTGTGCGGTCAGGTAGAACAGCGACAGGATGAACCGGTGGGGAGCCGGGGCCATCGGCCGGCGCGGTGAGCTGCCCTGAGCCCTGCCGTCGACCCCTACCTCGCCGAATGCGGTCATCACACCGGTGCCGTACACGGCCCGACCCGCGTCCCGGTGGCTCGGGTGATGGGCGACTCCAGCCGTGTAGCGCCCGATGCCATCCCAGTCGTCGAGGATCGGGTGGTTGCCGGGCAGGTCGTTGACCCGGGCGGCCGCGTCCAGGGGTCCGGCTACGGTGCGACCCGCGGAGTGCAGGGCGGGGAGGCGCTGGTTCAGCCCGTGGTGGTCCACCAGGGCAGCGAGGTCCAGGTCATCGGCGAACAGATCGGTCGGCTGGGCGTCCAGCCAGGCCTCGAGGGCATGGCGGCCTGTGGTGGCCGCGCTGATGGGTGTCAATGACCCGTTCGGCGTGCTCATGAGGGCAGCGTAGACCGCACTCGCTGGGGGATCAGGCCGACGGCCACGCAACAAAGTCGTAACGAAAGCCGGGTGCGTGTCATCCCCCGGCAACATGTCTGGGTACTTCCTGCAACACCGTGCCGTCAGTGTTCCGACCACGGGCCCCTGGATCCAGGGGCTTTCAGACGAAAGGAGCGAGGAGATGGCCGAAACGGCCCTCAACACCGGGGACACCGCATGGGTCCTCACGAGCGCGGCCTTCGTCCTGCTGATGCTGCCGGGCCTGGCCCTGTTCTATGGCGGCATGACACGCAGCAAGGGCGTGCTCAACATGTTCATGATGGTCTTCGGGGCGCTGGTCCTCGTGGGGGTCCTCTGGGTCCTCTATGGCTACTCGATGACGTTCGCGCCTGATGGCGGTCCGTTCTTCTCCAGCCCGTTCGAGCTCTTCGGTCTCGAGGGCCTGATGGTTGACAACCCGGAGGCAGCACTTCCGGAGATGGCGTTCGTGGGCTTCCAGGCCATGTTCGCCGCGATCACTGTTGCGCTGATCGCTGGTGCAGTGGCCGACCGCACCAAGTTCGCCGCATGGATGGTCTTCGGCGGAATCTGGGCCACCTTGGTCTACTTCCCAGTCGCCCACTGGGTGTGGAGCGCGGACGGCTGGATCTTCAACGGTGAGGGCCCGCTCAACGGCGTTCCCGCGATCGACTTCGCCGGCGGTACCGCTGTGCACATCAACGCTGGCGCTGCGGCCCTGGCCCTGGTGCTCGTGCTCGGCAAGCGCCTCGGCTGGCCCAAGACGCAGATGCGGCCGCACAACCTGCCGCTGGTCATGCTGGGTGCGGGTCTGCTGTGGTTCGGCTGGTTCGGCTTCAACGCCGGCTCGGCCCTGGCCGCGGACAACACCGCCTCGGTGGTCTTCGTGAACACCTTCGCCGCGACCTGCGCAGCCACCATCGGCTGGCTGATCACGGAGAAGATCCGCGATGGGCACGCGACCAGCCTCGGTGCCGCATCCGGCATGGTCGCGGGGCTGGTGGCCATCACCCCTGCTGGCTCCGCGGTGAGCCCCCTGGGCGCCCTGGCCCTGGGCCTGATCGCTGGCATCCTGTGTGCGCTCGCGGTTGGCCTGAAGTTCAAGTTCGGCTACGACGACTCGCTCGATGTGGTCGGCGTGCACCTGGTCGGCGGACTCGTCGGCACGATCCTCATCGGCTTCCTGGCCACCGAGGCCGCGCCTGCTGGTGTGAACGGCCTGTTCTACGGGGGTGGCACCAGCCAGCTCTGGTCGCAGACCCTGGCTGCACTGGTCGTCATGGCGTTCTCCTTCGTGGTTGCGCTGCTGATCGCCCTGGCCATCAGGTCGACCATGGGCTTCCGGATCGACGAGGATGATGAGGTCGCTGGTATCGACCAGACGACCCACGCCGAGGTCGCCTACGAGTTGGGCAACTCGGGTGGCGGTGGCGGCAAGTTCGCCGGAGTGGGCAGCAGCTCGGTCCGTAGCCAAGAGGAGGTCAAGGCATGAGACTGGTCACTGCGATTCTCAAGCCGTTCAAGCTCGAGGACGTCAAGAGTGCACTGGAGGCCTATGGCATCCAGGGGCTGACGGTCTCAGAGGCGAGCGGGTACGGCCGCCAGCGTGGTCACACCGAGGTGTACCGCGGCGCGGAGTACACGGTGGACATGGTCCCCAAGGTGCGTGTGGAGGTGCTCGTCGAGGATGACGATGCCTCGGCCGTGGTGGACGTGATCACCAAGAGCGCCCAGACCGGGCGGATCGGCGACGGGAAGGTGTGGACCATCCCGATCGAGGACGTGGTCCGCGTCCGTACCGGCGAGCACGGTCCCGACGCCCTGTAGGGCGCCACCTGGACGGATGATCCGCCACCCGGCCCTGGGTGGCGGATCATCCCATTTCTCGGAACCATCGAACAGGGAGGACGTCATGACCGCCTCGACCTCAGCGCTCAGTTCCGGTGATCGGTTCCTGGCTGCCCGCGCCGACCTGATCGCTGGCCCGATCCGACCGGCTTCGCAGGCCCGGCTCGGCCTCTCGGAGCTGACCGATGAGTGGCTCCGGGAGCTGTTCGAGCAGGCTGGTGCGGCCCGTGTCGGCGCCACCCTGGTGGCGGTCGGCGGGTACGGCCGGCGTGAGATGAGTCCCGGCAGCGACCTGGACCTGGTCCTGCTGCATCCGGGTGGCTCGGTTGCCGGGATCGCTGATCAGCTCTGGTACCCGATCTGGGACTCCGGGCTTCGCCTGGATCACTCCGTCCGGACGGTCTCCGAGGCTCGCCGCGTGGCGGCGAGCGACATCCGGGCCGTGCTCGGGCTGCTCGACGCTCGCACGATCACCGGTGATGAGGACCTGACCAATGCCCTGCGCGCCTCCGTGCTGGCCGACTGGCGGGCGCTGGCGGCCAAGCGGTTGCCGGACCTGCAGGCCTCGGTGCTCGAACGGCGCACGAGCAGCGGCGAACTGGCCCATCTGCTGGAGCCGGACCTCAAGGAGTCCTACGGGGGCCTGCGCGATCTGACCGTCCTACGCGCCATCGCGGCGTCCTGGGTCACCGACGCCCCGCACGCGGAGCTGGCCGGTGCCAAGGCGCTGCTGCTCGAGGTCCGCGACGCGCTGCACCGCGTGTCCAGCCGGCCCACGGACCGGCTGGCCCATCAGGAGCAGGGTCCGGTGGCTGAGGCGCTCGAGCTGGCCGACTCCGACGTCCTGCTGCGCGATGTCTCCGCGGCCGGACGATCGATCGGAGTGGCCTCCGATGCCACGTGGGACGCCGTGGACCGAATCGTGCGGTCCCGGCCCAAGCTCGGGTTCAAGCGACTCAAGTCACGCGGCAACGAGCGCACGCCGCTGGCTGACGGTGTGGTCCTCCAGGCCGGCGAGGCGGTCCTGTCCGCTGATGCCCGCCCGGACCGCGACCCGACACTGCTGCTGCGGGCCGCCGCGGCCGCAGCCCAGTCCGGCACCCGCCTCAGCAGGCATGCCGTGGCTCGCCTGGCCGCGGAGTCGGCACCCATGCCGGTGCCCTGGCCCGCTCCCGCCCGGGATGCCCTCGTCTCGCTGCTGGGCGCCGGCCGCGGGGCCATCCCGGTCTGGGAGGCCCTGGACCAGGCAGGGGTGATCACGTCGCTCATCCCGCACTGGGAGGTAGTCCGCTCAGCGCCTCAGCACAACCCGGTCCATCGGTTCACCGTCGACCGGCACCTGCTCGAG
This sequence comes from uncultured Actinomycetes bacterium, assembly GCA_963753075.1. Classification (GTDB taxonomy): domain Bacteria; phylum Actinomycetota; class Actinomycetes; order S36-B12; family CAIYMF01; genus Prado023. Next base: position 903,832 of record CAVWAR010000017.1, on the reverse strand, counting down.
ACAGCCGTTCAGGCCTGCTCCTTCACCCGCGGCGTCCAGCGCCCGGACCTGCTGCTCGTCGGCGCCCTGCTGCATGACATCGGCAAGGGTCGGCCCTTCCAGGACCACACCGATGTCGGGGTGCTGCTCATCGACGAGATCGGCACGCACCTCGGGTTCGGCTCCGAGGATGTCCGGACCCTGGTCGAGATGTGTCGGTACCACCTGCTGCTGCCCGACACCGCCACGCGGCGGGACCTGGATGATCCGCAGACCGTCGAGACCGTCGTGAAGGCGGTGGGCACGACCGAGATGCTCGACCTGCTCGCGGCGCTGACTGAGGCCGACGCCCTGGCGACCGGGCCGCTGGCCTGGACCTCGTGGAAGCAATCGCTCGTCGCCGAGCTGGTGGACCGGGTGCGGGGCCACCTGGCAGGCGAGGCACCTCCTGTCGAGCCCCGGCTGTCCGAGGACCAGATGGCGATGGCCACCGGGGAGGGCGTGCGGGTGCTGCTCCAGGAGCGCGACTCCGGCTACGACGTGACCGTGTCCGCCCCGGACTCGCTGGGGCTGCTCGGGCTCGTGGCCGGAGTCCTGTCGATGCACCGGCTTGAGGTGCGCTCGGCGGTCACCGGCGAGGCGGACGAGCGAGCCGTTGAGGTGTGGAACGTGAACCCCCTCTTCGGTGATCCTCCGGCCGCGGAACGTCTGCGCGAGGACATCCGGCGGGCCATCGCCGGCCAGCTCGACGTCCCCGGGCGACTCGCCCGGCGCGATGAGGCTGCACGGCTGGCCAACCCGCCGGCCACAGCACCAGCACGTGTCGACGTGGTGCACGGCGCATCGAGCCGGGCGACGGTGCTGGAGGTGCGCGCGCACGATGTACCGGGCCTGCTGCACCGGGTGGGCACGGCGATCGCGGTCACCGGGACCCACATCACGGCTGCGCGGGTCTCCACGTTGGGGTCGGAGGCGGTCGACGTGTTCTATCTCGTCGACCGGCACAGGCAGCCCCTCGAGCCGGGGTTGGCCGAGGCAGTGGCCGAGGCAGTGGCCGAGGCGCTGGGCGAGCCCGAGGACTAGGAGCGGTCGATGGTCACCGGCCGACCCGTGAAGCCAGTGAGCCAGTCGGTCATGCGCTCGGTGAAGAAACGGGCCGTGTCCGGGTAGATCCAGTCGAGCTGGCCGGTGACCTCGAGGGTCACCAGCCCGTGCCAGAGTGCCCAGCCCGCCAGCATCCGGGGGATCAGCGATGCCGGGAAGCCCGGGGCCACGCGCTGCAACTGGGAGTGCACGTCGTGCTCGGCGGTGCTCAGCAGGTCGGGGGCGCCGGCATCCGGCGGCGCCGCGATCATGTCCTGGCGCCATGCCAGGGCGGCCAGCGTGAAGAACACCTGGCCCATGCGCAGGTTCGCCTCCACCGTCGGACCATCCTCGGGCGCGGCATACCCGGGGACCGGGGTGCCGAATATGAGCAGGAACCTGGCCGGTTGGGTCACGGCCCACGTGCGGTAGGCCTCGATCGCCCGCAGCATCGCGTCGACAGGGTCGGCACCACCGCTGCCGGGGCCAGATGCAGGGTCTGGGTCTGGTTGCCGATCCGGGCCGTGCTCAGGGCGAGTGCCGAGAGCGCTCGTCGGGGCCCCTTCGGGTGGGTCGTAGGGGAGTCCGGCCGCGTCTGCGACAGCACGGGCCAGGTCGAGGTAGGCATCCACCAGCAGGTCGGTGAGCAGGGCGTCGCGACCGTCGTAGTAGCGATACAGGCCCGCGGGGCTCATGCCGATCGTGCGGGCCACACCGCGCAGGGACAGCGCCGGGGCCCCCTCGCTGGCGATCTGAGCCAGGGCCGCGGCCTTGATCTCTGTGACAGTGGCCGTCCTGGTCTGCTCACGACGTGTCGACATGCGCCCAGAGTACGACGGACCTGGCCGAATGCGAACAACCATTGCACTGCGAACACTGTTCGCATACACTGGTCTCCATGAACACGCAGAGCAGCACCTGCCACGTCGTCGTCGGCGCCTCCGGCGCAGCGGGTTCCGCGATCCTGAGTGCACTGGCCGATGCTGGCCTCCGGGCTCGAGGGGTGAACCGGTCGGGGCCGGGCCCCGACGCTCCGAACGGGGTCGAGTGGCGCACGGCGGATGCCGCATCGAGTGCGGAGCTCCACAGCGCGCTGGACGGCGCAGACGTGGTCCACATGGCCGCGCAACCGGCGTACAACCGCTGGCCGCAGGAGTTCCCGGCCATGATGGGCCGGGTCCTGGCTGCCGCCGTGGCTCAGGGGGTGCGCCGGCTCGTGATGGTCGACAACCTCTACGCCTACGGCCCCGGCTCCAGCCCGATGACCGAGGACACCGAGCAGGCGGCCACCGACCACAAGGGCCGGACTCGCGCGCGGATGGCCGAGGCGCTGCTCGCAGCCCATGACGCGGGGGACATCGAGGTGGTCATCGGCCGGGCGTCGGACTACTTCGGACCCGATGCCGAGAATTCCGGCATCACCGCCCTGGCCGTGGAGCCGGTCAGCGGGCGGGGCAAGCTCCGCTGGATGGGGTCGATGGACGCCGCGCACTCATGTGCCTACCTGCCGGACATCGCTCGCGCCTACGTGCAACTGGCAACCGCGTCGGACACCGCCGGTCGGATCTGGCACCTCCCGCATGCGGGCGCGGTCACCGGACGACAGTTCCTGGGCGCGGTCAACGCATCCCTGCCAGAGCCACGGGGGACGGCGCTGGTCAGTACGGGGATGCTCCGGCTAGCAGCGCCATTCCACCGGATCTCGCGTGAGTCGCTGTCGATCGCCTACCAGTGGACCGATCCCTTCGTCGTCGACGACTCCGCGTTCCGGGCCCGGTTCCCCGGGTTCGTCAGTACCCCGCTGGACGTCGCCATCCCCAGAACCGTGGCCCAGTACCAGCACGGCCGCGGTCGGGCCCGGGACCATTCCTGAGCTGTCAGCTGGCTCGGGCACCACGGCGAACGACAGCGGGTTGGCCGCTGGTATGTCAGGATTCTGCCCCGTGGATGCAGTCGAGGTTGATCAGGTCGTCGCGGGGCTCAGCGAGCGTGGCTTCATCGCCAATGTGCACCGGCCCGGGCTGAACCGCGTCTGTGTGCGCATCGTGCTGCCTGGGGGCGCGGAGGCGCTCTGGGACACCGACGGGGCGGCTGGGCTCGAGGCGCAGGTCATGGCCGACGGCATGCTCGTCGGGTTCGTGCCGACGATCCCCGGATCCTCGGCCTTCACCGTGGACGAGACCGTCGCCGCGATCGCCGCGGCGCGCTACGTCGGCGGTTTCTGATCGTGCCTTCGCTCGCACGGCTGCCATACTGACGCCCGTGCCAGACCAGGACGGCCCTCGCGCCGACGCCCCCGACCCCGCTGACGCCCCTGACTCTGCGGTCGCCGACTCGCAGGCCGCCGGGGACTCCAAGGTCTCCTCCGACCGGCCCCACGCGAGCGACACCGGCAACCTCACGTCCTCCCTGGACAAGCGCAAGACCATCGTCGGGGCGATCATCACGCTGGTCACGCTCGCGTTCGTCTTCCTGGGGATCATCCCGAAGTTCGGCAGCTACGAGGATGCGTGGGCCGAGATCCAGCAGATGAGCACAGCCGCACTCGTGGCGCTCGCGGTGGCCGCCCTCGTGACGATCGTGCTCTACGTGCTTCCGTACCAGGCCGCGATCCCCGGGCTGAAGTACAAGCCCGCCTTCGTCGTCCGGCAGACCTCCTTCATGATCAGCAACACGATCCCCGCAGGTGGGGCGTTCGGCCTTGCCGTGCAGTTCGCCATGCTGTCGTCGTTCGCGGTCACCTTGGCCGTGGCGACGGCGGGCATTGCGGTCACCAGCCTGTGGAGCATGCTGATGACCCTCACGCTGCCCGTGTTCGGAGTCCTGGCAGCGCTGACCACCGGAGAGGTGGAACAGCAGTGGGTCCTTGTCGCTCTGGTCGGGATCGCCGTGACCGTCATCACGGTGGTCGCATTGGTCATGATCCTGCGCAGCGAGGACTCAGCGCGCAAGGTCGGCGTGTTCGGCAACCGGCTGATCGCCCCGCTCAACCGCCGCCGGGCCGATCCCTGGGACGCCGTCACCATGGTCATGGACCTGCGCAACAGCACGGCCAGCGTGGTCAACGAGCGGTGGCGCTGGGTCACCGTCTCGAACTACATGGTCGTGCTGGCGCAGTTCTCGATCCTGTGGTTCGCGATCCGGGGCGTGGTCGGCGATGCGGACTACGGCCTGACCATCGCGGGGGCCTTCGCTGCCTTCGCCATCTCCCGAATGGCCAGCATGATCCCGATCACCCCCGGAGGGCTCGGGACGGTGGATGCGGCGCTGATCGCCCTGCTTGTCACCTTCGGCCTTCCTGAGTCGGTGGCAGTGGCCTCGACCCTGGTCTGGCGGGCCGCCTCGTACTTCCCGCAGGTGTTCCTCGGGGTCGCGACATTCCTCTACTGGCGGGTCGAGAGCGCACGGGCCGACCGCCGCGTGGCGGCATCCGGTGCTCAGCCCGCCTGATCCCGGACCCGGGCCACAGGTCGTCGCTGGCCCCGCGATCCACGCTGGTCGCGGCGGCGAGTCCCAGTCCTTCCGAGCCCCGGTAGAATCCTCGTTGTGTTCGCTTCCCTCTCCGACCGGCTGTCCGCGACCTTCAAGGGCCTGCGTGGCAAGGGCCGGCTGTCCGAGTCCGACATCAACGACACGATCCGCGAGATCCGGATCGCCCTGCTCGAGGCCGACGTGGCGCTGCCCGCGGTCCGGGTGTTCACCGACCGCGTGCGTGAACGCGCGGTGGGGGCCGAGGTCTCGGGGGCGCTGAACCCGGCGCAGCAGGTCGTCAAGATCGTCCACGAGGAGCTGATCGAGCTGCTCGGCGGGCAGACCCGCCGGCTGGAGTTCGCCAAGACCCCACCGACCGTGATCCTGCTGGCTGGCCTGCAGGGATCGGGCAAGACCACCCTGGCGGGCAAGCTCGCGGTGTTCCTCAAGGAGCAGGGCCACACCCCGATGCTCGTCGCTGCTGACCTGCAGCGCCCGAATGCCGTTGACCAGTTGTCCGTGGTTGCCGAGCGTGCCGGAGCTCCGATCTTCGCGCCCGCCCCGGGCAACACCGGCGCCAACCCCGAGACCACCTGGGGAGACCCGGTCGAGGTGGCTCGGGAGGGCGTCGACATCGCCCGGATGACCCAGCACGACGTGGTCATCGTCGACACCGCCGGCCGGTTGGCCATCGACACCGCACTGATGGACCAGTTGCGTCGCGTCCGCGATGCGGTCACTCCTGACGAGACCCTGCTGGTCGTCGACGCCATGATCGGCCAGGACGCCGTGGCCACGGCCGAGGCCTTCCACGCGGGTGTCGGCTTCGACGGTGTTGTGCTGACCAAGCTCGACGGTGACGCCCGCGGTGGAGCGGCGCTCTCGGTGGTCACGGTCACCGGCGTGCCGATCATGTTCGGCTCCACCGGCGAGAAGCTGACCGACTTCGAGCTGTTCCACCCGGATCGGATGGCCTCGCGCATCCTCGACATGGGTGACGTGCTGACCCTCATCGAGCAGGCCGAGAAGGCCTTCGACTCCAAAGAGGCCGAGAAGATGGCCGGCAAGGTGCTGGCCGGCGAGGACTTCACCCTCGACGACTTCCTGTCCCAGATGCAGGCCCTGCGCAAGATGGGCAGCCTGGGCAAGCTGCTCGGGATGCTCCCGGGCATGGGGGAGATCCGCGACCAGATCGACAACCTGGACGAGAAGGAGATCGACCGCGTACAGGCCATCATCCAGTCGATGACCGCGGCCGAACGCGCTGACGTCAAGCTGCTCAATGCCTCCCGACGGACCCGGATCGCGCGCGGATCGGGGGTTCAGGTCAGCGAGGTCAACGGACTGGTCGAGCGCTTCACCGAGGCGCAGAAGATGATGCGCCAGATGAGCTCGGGCAAGGGGATGCCGGGCATGGGCGGGATGCCGGGCATGGGCGGATCGAAGAAGGCCAAGGGCCGCGCCCAGGCGCCGGTGCGCGGTGGGAAGAAGAGCCGCAGCGGGAACCCCGCCAAGCGTGCGCAGGAGGACGCGGCCGCCGCTGCCGCAGCCCCGGCCGGCCTGCCCGCCGGGTTGGAGGGCTTGGACCCCGCGGCCTTCGACCCGAGCATGCTGGACCCCGAGGCGCTCAAGAATGCCGGGGAACTGCCCCCAGCCTTCAAGGACCTCCTGAAGTAGCCGGTAGCCGGATCCGTCGCCAGTCCGAACCCCGCGCGGAATCTCCGCAACGGGCCAGATCCGCCGCGTCGGCGCGGAGATCCCGGCCCCTGGCGGAGGAGCTCGCTGGCTGGGCGCTCGGGCGGGTTCGGCTCAGCCGGGCGGGGGTCCCGGTTCGCCGTGCTGGCTCATCAGGGCCAGCAGCAGCTCCCAGCGTCGCCGTGGGTCGTCGAGGCCCTCGCCCAGCAGGTCGCGCACGCGGTCCATCCGGTAGCTGACCGTCTGCGGATGAACGTGCAGCTCACGGCCCACGTCGGCCCGGTTCCCCGCGTGCAGCAGCCAGCTGCGCAGGGTGGCCAGCAGCGGTTCGCGCCTGCTCTCGGGCAGACCCGCGAACGGTGCCAGCACCTGGTCGCGCAGGGCCCGGCCCAGGGCCGGATCGGCACGCACGACCAGGTCGGCCAGGTGATCGCCAGCCTGCAGGGAGCCGCCCGCCGGCAGGCTCGCCAGCCCCCGTGCCTGCGCCAGTGAGCGGGCCGCCTCGGCCAAGGGGACAGGCAGCCCGACTGCGACCTCCGGTGTCGCTGCCTGCAGCCACGTGTGCAACCCCGGCGTGAGCGGGCCGGCAACCAGGGCGACGGTCCCCTGGGATGTCCGACCCACCAGGGCCCCTGGCAGCGCCGAGGGTAGGACCTCACCGCGCGGAATCAGCACCATCGCGGTGGTCGGCAGGGGCCAGTGCACCTCGGCGGCCAGGGTCGCGACACCCTCGGACCCCGCCTCGCCGGCCAGCAGCCGCTCGACCAGCTCGGAGCGCAGTGCCTCCCGCCGTCCGGCGTCGGCCACCTGCGCCTGCGTGTACCCAGCGATCGACGCCGCGGACAACTGATCGATGTAGGCGAAGACCGCCTCGGCGAGCTGGGACACCTCCTTGGGGCTCACACCCGCCGCCACACCGGCCCGGCTCAGCGACTGCCAGGCGGCGCGGGCCCCGATCTGGTAGGCCGAGAGCAGGTCGGCGAGGCCGCGACCGGCGCCGTACTCGCCAGCCCCGATCCGCTCGTACAGGGCCGCGGACTCGGTCAGCGCAGGCTCGTCGGTTCCCATGAGGTCGACCAGCCGGGCCAGGGCCATACCGACACCCGCCCGCAAGGTGGCAGCCACCCGCTCGTCGGGTCCGGAGTAGGCCGGTACCTCCCTGGTGACCACGTCGATGACGTGCTCGATCGCGGCGGGCAGCGCGGGCTTCAGCGGGTTTGCCACGGCAGCAGGAACAGACGACCACGGCCGGCCAGTCGATGGCGCTGCATCCGTTCCGGTCATGGGGGCCATCGTGGCAGCATGACCCCCGTGCCGCGCGATCGATTGAGCCTGCTCGCCGCGCGTCGTGTCGCCCTTGCGGCCCAGGGATTCGGCCGGTCGTGGCCTGCCGGTGAGCCCGGCGCCCGGGTGATCGCCGACGTGGTCCGTCGGCTGGGTGTGCTGCAGATCGACTCGGTCAACGTGCTGGCACGGGCCCAGTACCTACCGATCCTGTCCCGCATCGGGCCCTACGATCGCGATCGTCTGGACTCCTGCTCGAGCCGCGCGCCGAGATCCCTGTTCGAGTACTGGGGGCACGAGGCGACGCTGCTGCCAGTTGGGATGCACCGACTGATGCGCTGGCGGATGGACCGCGTTCACGACGATGCCTGGGGCGGGATGGTCCGGGTCCAGCGCGAACAGCCGGACCTGGTCCAGGAAGTGGCCGAGGTGGTCCGCGCCTCGGGGCCGGTGACGTCCACCGAGCTGGAGACGATGTTCGCCCACATCGACCGCGGGCCGCGGGAGCACTGGGGATGGAACTGGTCTGCGGTCAAGCGATCCCTTGAGTACCTGTTCTGGGCCGGGGAGATCACCTCGGCCGGCCGGGATTCTGCCTTCCGGCGCAGGTACGCCGCCCCGGAGGCAGTCCTGCCGCGCGCAGCGCTGGAGGCGCCCACGCCCACCCCGGATGAGGCCCACCGGGAGCTCGTCCTGATCGCCGCGCGGGCCCTGGGCGTGGCAACCGGCTCCGACCTTGCCGACTACTTCCGGATGCCGACCGTCGCCGCGCGCACCGCAGTCCGGGACCTGGTCGATGCGGGGGACCTGGTCCCGGTGGAGGTCCCGGACTGGCCGGCGGCCTTCGCCCCAGCGGGCTTCTCCGTGCCGCGGAAGGTCAGCGCTGCCGCCCTCCTGGCACCGTTCGACCCACTCGTCTGGTTCCGCCCACGCACGGAACGGCTCTTCGGCATGCGCTACCGGATCGAGATCTACACACCTGCCGCGCAGCGCGTGCACGGCTACTACGTCCTGCCCTTCCTGCACGACGAGCAGTTGGTGGCTCGAGTCGACCTCAAGGCTGATCGGGCCACCGGCCGGCTGCTGGTCCGGGCCGCGCATGCCGAGGGTGACGTCGGGGCGGAGCCGGTCGACGCGTTGGCCATCGCCCTGCACGAGGCGGCCGGCTGGCTCGGGCTCGACGAGGTCGTGGTCGCCCCCGTCGGGGATCTCGCCGGCCGCCTGGGTCCGGCCCTGGGTGCGACCTCATGAGCGAAGTGCGCGCGCCCGCAGGCCCCAGGCGGCGTCGTCTTTGAGCAATCCGGGTCCTTGATGGCACAATGGGCCCGTCCCATGTGGGCCGCGGTCCCTCTCAACCGTCGGTCCGCATGATCCATGCGGTCCTCGCAACGTGGGTAACCCCATGCTCGCGCCAACGAGGATCCACCCCAGAACGGAAGAAACCAACACACGTGGCCGTCAAGATCAAGCTCAAGCGCTTTGGCAAGAAGAAGGACCCCTCGTACCGGATCGTGATCGCCGATTCGCGCACCGCCCGCAACGGTCGTGCCATCGAGGAGATCGGCATCTACCAGCCCATGCGCGACCCGAGCATCATGCAGGTCGACTCCGAGCGCGCGCAGTACTGGCTGGGCGTCGGCGCGCAGCCGACCGAGCCCGTCATGGCCATCCTCAAGGTGACCGGAGACTGGCAGAAGCACAAGGGCCTGCCGGGGGCCGAGGGCACGCTGAAGCTGGCGGAGCCGAAGCCGAACAAGCAGGTTGTCTTCGAGGATGCGGTTCGCGAGGCGGAGAAGGCGGGGTCGGCCCCCAAGGCTCCCAAGCTCAAGCCGGCGCCGGTCGCAGACAAGGTGACCGAGGACGTGGAAGCGGTCGTCGAGGAGCAGGAGGTCGCTGAGGCTGCCAAGCCTGAGGAGACCGCCCAGTCCGCCGAGGAGACGCCCGGGGCATGAGCACGGTCATCGAGGACTCACTGGAGCACTTGGTCACGGGGATCGTCGAGCATCCCGAGGACGTCAGCGTGCGTGTGCGCGCAGGTCGACGCGGCCCGCGCGAGCAGGGCGGCAAGACGTTCCAGGTACGGGTGCACCCCGACGACATCGGGCGCGTGATCGGCCGCGGTGGTCGCACGGCCACGGCCATCCGCACGGTCGTCGGCGCGATCTCCGGTGGTCGTCCGGTGCGCGTGGACTTCTTGGACGCTGACGAACGTTGATGCGCGTGGTGGTCGGTCGGATCGGCCGGGCCCAGGGCATCCGTGGTGAGGCGACCGTCGAGGTCCGTACTGACGCCCCCGAGGAGAGGTTCGCCACGGGGGCTGTCCTGTACCCCTCGGGCCGCGTCGGGCTGCCCGAGCAGATCACCGTGGCGGGCCACCGGTGGCAGAACGGGCGCCTCATCCTGGCCGTGGAGGGGTTCGCCGACCGCACCAGCATCGAGACCCTGCGTGGGGCGATCCTGGAGGCCGATGTCGACGTCACCCGGGTGGCCCACGACGAGTTCCACGACCTCGCGCTGGTGGGGCTTGCTGTCCGTGGCCGGGACGACGTCCACCTGGGGCAGATCTCGGAGGTCCTGCACCTTCCCGCGCAGGATGTCCTTGTGGTCGCCCGCGCCGATGGCGGGCCGGACATGCTGGTGCCGTTCGTCTCCGGGATGGTGCCCACGGTCGACGTGACCGGCGGCTTCGTCGTCGTCGACCTGCCCGACGGGCTGGTGGACCTGACCTGATGCGCATCGACGTGGTCAGCATCTTCGGGGAGTACCTCGTACCCCTGCAGCTGTCGCTGGTCGGCCGCGCGATCGACGACGGACTCATCGACCTCGCGGTGCACGACCTGCGCGAGTTCACCCACGACCGGCATCGCACGGTCGACGACTCCCCGTACGGCGGCGGACCGGGCATGGTCATGAAGCCCGAGCCCTGGGGGGAGGCGCTGCGCGGCGTGCTGGCCATGGGCAACCCCGAGCACGCTGTCCGGCTGGTGGTCCCCACGCCCAGCGGGCGTCGGTTCACCCAGGCCATGGCCGGGCAGTGGGCGACCGAACCTCGCCTGGTCTTCGCCTGCGGGCGCTACGAGGGGATCGACTCGCGGGTCGTGCAGTGGGCGCAGACCCGTAGCGCCGGGGGCCGGCCCCTGATCGTCGACGAGGTGTCCATCGGCGACTACGTGCTTGCCGGCGCCGAGGCGGCCGTGCTGGTCATGGTCGAGGCTGTGGCCCGGTTGATCCCCGGCGTCCTGGGCAACGAGAGCAGTCATGCCGACGACTCATTCGCCGCCGGAGCGATGGAGCAGTTGCTCGAAGGGCCCACCTACACCCGCCCCCCGACCTGGGAGGGCCTGTCAGTCCCCGAGGTGCTGACCTCCGGCGACCATGGAGCGGTGGCCCGCTGGCGCCACGAGCAGGCTGTGGCGCGCACGCGCGCCATGCGCCCGGACCTCTTGGCCTGATTCGCGCATTTCCGGCCGCGGCCCTCGGTATGGCAGACTTGACGGGCTGGTCGTATCGCGTCGCCGCCACAGGGGAGGCGCGTTCACTGCGCCGGCATCCATTCGACCCACATCTGCGGGCGACCTGTGGCTCCCGCCAGGAAGCGATCATGAACACGCTTGACGCCGTCGACGCAGCATCCCTGCGCACCGACATCCCCGACTTCCGCCCCGGCGACACCGTGAAGGTCCACGTGAAGGTCGTCGAGGGCAACCGCTCCCGGATCCAGGTGTTCCAGGGCGTGGTCATCCGCCGGCACGGCGGCGGTCTCGGCGAGACCTTCACGGTCCGCAAGATCAGCTTCGGCACCGGTGTGGAGCGCACCTTCCCGGTGCACACCCCGATCATCGACAAGATCGAGGTCGTGACCCGCGGTGATGTCCGCCGCGCCAAGCTGTACTACCTGCGCGAACTGCGCGGCAAGAAGGCCAAGATCCGCGAGAAGCGCGACGCCTGATCACCTTGCGCCCAGCAACTGCTGACGAGGGCCCCCGCCGGATGTTCCGAGCGGGGGCCCTCGCTGCTGGCGCCGCTGTCCTTGCTGTCCTCCTCGCCGACGCCGCTGTCGCCGAGGTCCGGGCAGTCGACTCCGATTCGATGACACCGGCGATCGACATGGGGGAGCGGATCCTGGTCACCAAGGCGGGCGTGCCGCGCTGGTCGCTGGCGCCCGGGACGATCGTGGTGTTCGACGGGGCTGACCTGTGGGCCGAGCCTGACGACCCGGCCGGGTCGGTGTTCGTGAAGCGGGTTGTCGGCGTCGGCGGGGATCGGATCGCCTGCTGCACCCCGACGGGCCAGCTCATGCGCAACGGCATCGCGCTCGACGAGCCCTACCTCGCTGATGCCCGCAGTGACCAGCAGGCCTTCGACGTGGTCGTGCCGGCGGATCACTACTGGCTCCTGGGCGACAATCGGGACGAATCCGCCGACTCGCGGGCGCACCTGGGCGACCCGGGCGGGGGAAACGTCCCGGCGTCACGCATCATTGGCACTGTCGAGGCGGTCGTGTGGCCCCCGGAGGCGGTGCGGCGTGTGAAGGGGTCGAATGAGTGAGCCAGCGGAGCCGACCGATCCGGTCGACCCGGCCGATCACGTCGACGCCACCGATCACGTCGACCCCACCGTGTCCCAGTCGGGCGGGCTGCCCGACCTTCCGGACTCAGAAGCCCCTGAGGAGTCGCACTCCTCGGGCCTCCTGCGCGGGCTGCGGGAGATCGCCATCGTTGTGGTCACCGCACTGGTCATCTCGGCGATCGTTCGGACGTTCCTGCTCCAGGCCTTCTGGGTGCCGAGCGGCTCCATGGAGCAGACGCTGACGACCGGCGACCGGATCCTCGTCTGGAAGCCCGGCATCGACCCCGGGCACGGCGATGTCGTTGTCTTCACCGACCCCGCCGACTGGCTCGCCGACCCGATCCCCCCTGCTGGGGTGCGCGGCGCGATCGCCAGCGCGGGTGCCTTCATCGGGTTGCTGCCGTCCGCCACCGGCGATGACCTCGTCAAGCGGGTCATCGGCGTGGGTGGCGACACCATCGAGTGCTGCTCGCCCCAGGGCCAGATCATCCGCAACGGCGAGCCGCTGGACGAGCCGTACATCTACCCCGGGCAGCCCACGGACCAGCTCACCTTCCGGGTGGAGGTTCCCGAGGGCCGGCTGTTCGTGATGGGGGATCACCGCGGCGACTCCGCGGACTCCAGGTACCACCTCGACGAGGACGACGGAACGGTGCCCGTGGAGAACGTCGTCGGGATCGCCGAGGTGATCATGTGGCCCCCGTCGCGGTGGGCAACGCTGCCCGACTACGCCGACGAGAACAGCGCCATGATGACGCCGGATGCAGGACAGCTCGCACCATGAGCCAGGCCCCGACACTGCGGGTGGAGCGATCCCTGCTGCGGTCCGGCGCCTCGACCCTGGCCTGCATCGACGAGGTCGGGCGGGGGGCGCTCGCCGGCCCGGTGAGCGTGGGGGTCGTCGTCCTCGACGCGGGTGTACGCACCGCGCCCCGCGGGCTGCGCGACTCCAAGCTGCTGACGCCTCGCGCCCGCAGGGAGCTGCTCCCCCGACTGCGTCGCTGGCCGGTGGCCTGCGCCGTTGGTCACGCCGATCCCTTCGAGGTCGATGCGGTCGGGATCATCTGTGCGTTGCGGGTGGCGGCGGCACGGGCGTTCGCCGCCCTCGGGATGGCTGTCGACCTGGCGCTCCTGGATGGCAACCACGACTGGCTCAGCGCCCCGGCAGAACCCGAGGGCCTGTTCCCGGACCCACGGCTGTCGGTCGGCGCGAGCCTGGCGGACATGACCGCGCTCCCGTCGCGGGTCCACACCCGGGTGCGCGGCGACCTGACCTGTGCCGGTGTGGCGGCGGCGAGCGTGCTGGCCAAGTGCGAGCGCGACGCGATCATGGTCGACCTCGGGGCTCAGCAGCCGCAGTACGGCTGGGCGCTCAACAAGGGCTACAGCGCCCCGGACCACATCGAGGCGCTGCGCCGGCACGGTCCGACGTCACTGCACCGGCAGTCGTGGAACCTCCCGGGGATCCGGGGGCAGCAGTCGGGCACCAGTCAGGTCGAGGTGACTGACACCCCCGGGGCTGCCCATGACGGGGCCGACGACAGCTCGTCGGAGGCTGACGCGACTTTGTCCACAACTTCGCGGTGATCCCTTCCGGGCTGACCCCAGGGCGCGCATGGTTGGCCCCGGGGGGTGGGCAGCCATGCGGGATCGACAACAGCTGGGCCAGGCGGGCGAGGATGCTGCAGCCCGACACCTGGCTCGGCAGGGGATGCAGGTCATCGCCCGCAACTGGCGATGCCGGTACGGCGAGATCGACATCATCGCCCGGGACGGATCCGTTCTGGTCTTCTGCGAGGTCAAGACCCGCCGGGGGACAGGCTTCGGGGGCCCGCTCGCGGCCGTCACCCCCCGCAAGGTGGCCAGGATCCGGCGCCTGGCTGCACTGTGGCTGGTCGAGAGCGGCGGCCACCGTGGACCCGTGCGCCTCGATGCGGTCGGCCTGCTCCGGCATCCTGACGGGCACCTCGACATCGAGCACGTGCGTGGGGTGTCCTGATGTCGCTGGCCAAGGCCAATGGTGTCGTGATCTCTGGCGTGGATGCCCACATCGTCGAGGTCGAGGCACACCTGTCCTCCGGCCTGCCCGGCATGTCGATCGTGGGGCTGGCTGACACCGCCGTCGGCGAGGCCCGGGACCGGGTCCGGGCAGCGGTCCTCAACAGCGGAGCCCGCTGGCCGCAGGTGCGCATCACTGTGGGTCTGTCGCCAGCATCGCTGCACAAGCGTGGTTCCGGGCTGGACCTGGCCATCGCCTCGGCAATCTTGGCCGCCGACGGTCAGATCCCCTGCGAGCCGCTGGCGGATGCGATCCTCTTTGGCGAGCTGGGGCTCGACGGTCGGGTCCGCCCGGTGCGCGGGGCGGTCGTGGCCGCAGTTGCGGCGGTCCGGTCGGGGCTCGACCGGGTCGTCGTGGCCGAGCGGAATGCCGCCGAGGCGGGGGTGGTCCCCGGGGTCACCGCCGTGGGCGTCCGGTCGCTGCGGCACTGGGGTCAGGTGCTGACCGGGGCAGCTGTGGATGAGGTCCCGGACCCGGCGCCTGAGGTGCCCGCCACGGCCGATCCCGATGCCGGCGCCGAACCGGACCTCGCGGATGTGCTCGGACAGGCGGAGGCGGTCACTGCCCTGGAGGTGGCTGCGGTCGGTGGGCACCACGTGGCCATGGTGGGCAGGCCGGGCGTCGGCAAGACCCTGCTGGCCGAGCGCCTGCCGACGATCCTGCCGGACCTCACTGACGACGACGCACTCAGCGTCACGGCGATCCGGTCCGTAGTGACCGACGTACCCGGGCTGGTCCGGCGCCCCCCGTTCCAGGCACCCCACCACACCGCCACGGTCGCCGCCCTCGTCGGTGGTGGCCGTGGCGGCCAACCCACTCCCGGGGCAGTCACCCTGTCCCATGCTGGCGTCCTGTTCCTGGACGAGGCTGCGGAGTTCGGCAGCGCCTGCCTGGAGTCACTTCGCCAGCCACTGGAGTCCGGCGAGGTCTGCATCGCCCGCGCGGGGTTCACCGCGCGCATGCCGGCGCGCTTCCAGCTCGTGCTCGCCGCCAACCCGTGCCCGTGCGGCCTGGGCGACGGCGCGGGGCAGGAGTGCCGATGTCGATCGGTGGACCGTCGCCGATACCGCACCCGGCTGTCGGGCCCGTTGATGGACCGCGTGGACATCCGGATGACCCTGGGACCTCCGGGGCGCAGCACCTGGTCCCTCGAGTCCGGCGACGCGGACTCCGCCACCGTTCGCGAGCGGGTCAGCGAGGCTCGTGCGCGGGCGACCCACCGATGCCGCGCGCTCGGTCTGCCGCAGGCGCTGAACGGCGCCCAGCCGTCGTCGAGCCTTCGGGGGCCGTTGGCACCGGGACCGGACGCAGCCGATGTGCTCGGCCGCGCCATCTCGGGGGGACGGCTCAGCGCCCGGGGGGCTGATCGCGCGATCCGCGTCGCCTGGAGCCTGGCGGACCTGTCCGGCGCTGATCGTCCCGACCTCGAGCACGTCGGCCGGGCTCTGACGCTGCGGGGTGACCTGTGACCACGCTGCTTGGCGACGCCATCGCCGATGCCGGACGGATCCAGGCAGTCGCCCTGGCCTGTTCCGTGGAGCCGGGCACCCCAGGGGTCGCCGAGCTCTTGTCCGAGCACGGAGTTGCCGAGGCACTGGCCCGGATCCGTGGTCGGCGCAGGTCTGGCCCGGTCGCGGGGCGTCTCGAGCCTGCTGACGTCCCCGCGATGTTGGCGGAGATGGCCCGCCGGGGGGTGCGGGTCGTCCTCCCCGGCGAGCCGGGGTTCCCCAGCCAGTTGCTCGACCTGCCCGAGCCACCGCTGGCCCTGTGGGTCAGCGGCCCTCTCGACCTGCGTGCGGCCGCCCTGAGGTCGGTGGCTGTGGTGGGTGCTCGGGCCTGCACCGCCTACGGGGAGCGCGCGACCGGGGTCATCGCTGGCGGGCTCGGCCAGGACGGATGGGCGGTGGTGTCCGGTGCTGCGTTCGGGATCGATGCCGCAGCCCACCGGGCGGCCCTGGCCGTGGGCGGCCAGACGATCGCCGTCCTGGCCTGCGGGGTCGACGTGGCCTACCCCCGCTCGCACGATGCCCTGCTGGCCCGGATCGCAGACTCAGGCCTGGTGGTCTCCGAGCTGCCCCCGAGCAGCCAGCCCCTCAAGCACCGGTTCCTTGCCCGCAACAGGGTCATCGCGGCGCTGAGTCGCGGGACGGTCGTGGCAGAGGCGGCGCGGCGCAGCGGAGCTGTGGCGACCGCATCCCGGGCCCTCGAGCTCGGCCGAGTGGTGATGGCCGTCCCTGGCCCGATCACGTCGATGGCCAGCTCGGGCACCAACCGGCTCCTGCACGAGCAGTCGGCGCGGGCTGTCAGCGACAGCGCGGAAGTCGTGTCGCTGCTTGTTGCCGGCGGCGCTGGTCCGGACCCACTGCCGGGCGCCCGCCCGGCGAGCGTTGACTGTGTCGGCGCCGATGCTGCCCGTGCCGAGTCAGCCGAGGGCGGGGCTCGGCTGGCCGGGATGCCCGCGGACGCACGGGCCATCCACGCGGTCCTGCCAGGTCGGGGTGCTCGCACTCTCGAGTCCGCCGCTGCGGCCGCAGGAGTCACGCCGGCCAGCGCCCTGGCGCACCTCGGGCTGCTCGAGCTCGCGGGACTCGCCCGGCGCACCGGGGCCGGATGGCGCCGATTGTGAGAGAGGCGTACGGCAGCATGGGCATGTGACTCTGCCGATCGCGATGGAGGAGGCCCACGCAGGCTTCGGCACGCACCTGCGCGACGAGCGTGGCCGAGGGCCGAACACCGTGCGCGCCTACCTCGGTGACGTGGCCGATCTGCTGGCCTTCGCCGCCGACCGCGGGGTGGAGCAGCTCGTCGACCTGGATCTCGCGGAACTCCGGGCCTGGCTGGCCGGGATGGAACGACGCGGGGCAGCGCGGTCGACGATCGCCCGCCGGGTGGCTGCGGCCCGGTGCTTCACCGCCTGGGCGATGCGCCAGGGCCTGATCGATCGTGACCCGGCGGCACGCCTGGGTGCCCCGGCAGCCCGCCGCGGGATCCCCGACGTGCTTCGTCCCGGCCAGGTCGTTGAGCTGATGGACGTCGCCATCGTCCGTGCCGACGATGCCGAACCGGTGCACCAGCGCGATGTGGCCATGGTCGAGCTGCTGTACGCGACCGGCATGCGCGTCTCGGAGCTGGCCGGCCTGGACTGCGCAGACCTGGACTGGTCAAGGAACACCGCGCGCGTCCTGGGCAAGGGTGACCGGGAGCGGACTGTCCCCTTTGGGGTGCCCGCTGGACGGGTGCTCGGAACGTGGCTCGAGGTGGGCAGGCCGGCGCTGGTCGGTCCGAACAGCGCCGACGCACTGTTCCTCGGAGCGCGGGGCGGCAGGGTGGACCCGCGGGTGGTGCGACGAGCCGTCCACACCCTGCTGCGGCACGTCCCGGACGCACCGGATGTGGGGCCACATGGCCTTCGGCACTCGATGGCAACTCACCTTCTTGAGGGTGGCGCGGACCTGCGTTCCGTCCAGGAGGTGCTCGGCCACGCTAGTCTCGGAACCACCCAGATCTACACGCACGTCTCGATCGAGCGACTGAGGAGCAGCTATGAGCGGGCCCACCCCCGTGCCTGACGGCACCCTGCGTCTCACGCAACCTGTCGTCCGTGACGATGAGATGATCGATCCTGACGACGCTGTCCTCGAACTCGACGACACTGCGGCCGCCCTGAACCGGATGTGGCGGGAGTACAAGGCGACCGGCGATCCGGGCCTGCGCGAGCAGCTGATCCTCCAGTACGCCCCACTGGTGCGCTACGTCGCCGGCAGGGTCGGCGTCGGCCTGCCCGCCAGTGTGGAGCAGGGAGACCTGGTCTCCTACGGAGTGTTCGGCCTGATCGACGCGATCGAGAAGTACGACCTCGAACGCGCGATCAAGTTCGAGACGTACGCGATCAACAGGATCCGCGGGGCGATCATCGACGAGCTGCGCTCGTTCGACTGGATCCCACGCTCCGTGCGCACCAAGGCCCGCGACATCGAGAGGGCGATCGCCTCCCTGGAGGCACGCCTGCAGCGCACCCCGAGCGAGGGGGAGATTGCTGAGGAGCTCGGCCTGGATGTCCCCGAACTGCGCCGCGTCTTCGACCAGGTCTCGTTCGTCCACGTGGCGGCCCTCGATGAGATGCTGGGCTCGGCCGACCACGGTGACGGAGCGACTCTCGGTGAGCGCCTCGAGGACGAGCGCACCACGGGTCCCGGCGATGCCCTCGACGACGAGGAGACGCGTCAGATCCTTGCCCGGGTGATCCACACACTGGCCGAGCGCGAGCAGATCGTCGTGACCCTCTACTACTACGAGGGCTTCACGCTGGCCGAGATCGGTCTGGTGCTCGGCGTCACCGAGAGCCGTATCTGCCAGCTGCATTCGAAGGCCATGATGGGAATGCGCTCCCGGATCGGGACCTTGGCCGACTGACACGCCTCGCTCACCATGGGCGCAGCAGGGCGGTCCTGGGTCCGAACAGCAGCAGCGGATTCAGGTACTCCGCACCCCGGAGCAGCCCCACGTGCACGCACTGGCCGGAGCCGCAGTGGCCGGTCCCGGTCCCGCTTGTGCCTATCGGCGCCCCGGCGGCGACGTGCTGGCCCACCGCCACTCGGGCATCGATCGGTTCGTACGTGGTGCGCAGGCCGCCGTGGTCGAGGCTGACGACCCCGCGCCCGGCGAGGTCCCGGGCGAACGTCACCACCCCGGGTCCTGCAGCTCGCACGATGTCACCGGGCTCAGCGACGAGGTCGACTCCGCGGTGGCCGGGGAGCCAGTCCCGGGCAGGTGGGTCGAACGTCGAGGCCAGCCGCAGCGGGACGAGCGGCGGGACCCACGGACCCTTGCCGGCAGCGCTGTGCGTGCTGGGCGTCGCCACCATCACCGCCGTGAGCGCCGTGAGCGCCGCGGCGACCGGGGCGCGCAGGGTTGCCGCAAGACGGTGGGATTGTGGCGAACCGGTCATGGGCTGATCCTGTGCCGAGCGGCGTCTGCGCACCAGGGGTCCGGACCCGTTCTGTGGACGACCAGCGGCGGAGAGCGCGGATTACCGCACGCCGGGCGGTTCGTCGTAGACTGAGTGCACGGATCCTCCGGGATCCGAATTCGCATGCCCCGGCACCATTCGCGGCTCGGAACGGTCTGCTCCGGCAGCCCGACCGCGGGGGGCATCAGGACGGCCGCCGACCGGCTGCCGTGACAACCGACTGCGCGCACTGCGCGCACGAAAGAGGAACACCCATGGCCGTCGTCACGATGCGCCAGATGCTGGAGAGCGGCGTCCACTTCGGACACCAGACCCGGCGCTGGAACCCCAAGATGAAGCGCTTCATCCTCACCGAGCGCAATGGCATCTACATCATCGACCTCACCCAGTCGCTGACCTCCATCGACCGCGCCTACTCCTTCGTCAAGGAGACTGTGTCGCGCGGCGGGTCCGTCATGTTCGTGGGGACCAAGAAGCAGGCGCAGGAGGCCGTCGCCGACCAGGCGTCGCGTGTGGGCATGCCCTACGTCAACGAGCGCTGGCTCGGCGGGATGCTCACGAACTTCCAGACCGTCCACAAGCGGCTGCAGCGGCTCAAGGAGCTCGAGCAGATCGACTTCGACGACGTCGCCGGCTCCGGCATGACCAAGAAGGAGCTGCTGGTCCTGCGCCGCGAGCGCGACAAGCTCATGCGCACGCTCGGTGGGATCCGCGACATGAGCAAGATCCCCGCCGCGGTGTGGATCGTCGACACGAACAAGGAGCACATCGCCGTCGGCGAGGCTCGCAAGCTGGGCATCCCGGTCATCGCGATCCTCGACTCCAACTGCGACCCGGACGTCGTGGACTACCCGATCCCGGGCAATGATGACGCGATCCGCGCTGTCGGCCTGCTGACGCGCGTGATCGCAGATGCCGTCGCCGATGGCCTCGTGGCGCGCGCAGGTGGCGACTCCACGGGCACCGCCGAGCCTTTGGCCGAATGGGAGGCAGAACTCCTGGCAGCCCATCAGGCCGAAGCTGCCGCAGACTCGGTGGCAGGCGCAGCGGTGGCTGACGCCGCCGCCGCCGTCGAGGTTGCCGATGTGGCCGTGGCCGCGGCCGTTGTCGACGAGGCGGTGGCTGAGGAGGCTGTCGTCGAGGCGGTTGTTGCTGAGGCGGTGGCTGAGGAGGCCGTTGTCGAGGCGGTTGTTGCTGAGGCGGTGGCTGAGGAGGCCGTTGTCGAGGCCGAGGCCGGTGAACTGCCCGTCGAGGTCGCTGAGGAGGCTGTCGTCGAGGCGGTTGTTGCTGAGGCGGTGGCTGAGGAGGCCGTTGCTGAGGCGGTTGTTGCTGAGGCGGTGGCTGAGGAGGCCGTTGTCGAGGCGGTTGTTGCTGAGGCGGTGGCTGAGGAGGCCGTTGTCGAGGCCGCGGTCGCCGAGGTCGTCGCCGAGGAGGCTGTCGAGGAGGCCGTGGTCGCCGAGGCGGATGCCATCGAGGCTGAGACGGCCCCCGACCAGGTCGACAACTAACACACGCACTCTCATCGCGGATCCGGCGACTTCGGATCCGTCACCACCGGGCCGCCCGCGCACGTCCACGGGTGGGCCGGTGCTCGCTCTCAACCCGGGGCCACCCGCCCCATCGTGAAAGGACAGCCCATGGCTGCGATCACTGCCGCGGACGTCAAGAAGCTCCGCGACCTCACCTCCGCCGGCATGATGGAGTGCAAGAACGCACTTACCGAGGCCAACGGCGACTTCGACGCCGCAGTCGAGATCCTGCGCATCTCAGGTTCAGCCAAGGCCGCCAAGCGTGGCGCCGAGCGCACCACCAAGAACGGCCTTGTTGACGCCCAGGGCGGCTCGCTGGTCGAGTTGCTGTGCGAGACCGACTTCGTTGCCAAGAACGCTGACTTCCAGGCGTTCGCCGACGAGATCGTCGCCCTCGCCGATGAGATCGGTGCTGAGAACCGCGACGTCCTGGCCAGCGCGGAGATGGCCAACGGCAAGACCGTGGCTGAGGCGATCCAGGAGATGTCCGGGGTCATCGGTGAGAAGCTGGAGCTGGGTCGGGTCGACCTCGTCGAGGGCAGCGTCGCCACCTACATGCACCGGCGGTCCACAGACCTGCCCCCGCAGGTGGGCGTCCTGGTCGGCTACGAGGGCGACGAGGAGGCTGCGCGTGCCATCGGCATGCAGATCGCGGCCATGCGTCCGGAGTACCTGACCCGCGACGACGTCCCTGCCGACGTGGTCGCCAACGAGAAGCGGATCGCTGAGGCGACCGCGCGCGAGGAGGGCAAGCCGGAGGCCGCGCTCCCACGGATCATCGAGGGCCGCGTGAACGGGTTCTTCAAGGACCGCGTCCTTCTGGAGCAGTCCTCGGTTCAGGACAGCAAGAAGACCGTCCTGGCCTTCGCGACTGAGAGCGGCGTGGCCATCACCGGCTTCGCCCGGATCGAGATCGGCGCCTGAGCTGGGCTCCCATGACGCGCGACGCCCCCGGGATGGGAGACCTCCCGGGGGCGTCGCGCGTCGCGGGTAGGGCAGAATCACCCGTGTGACCGTGGAGCAGCCCACCCTTGAGGGAACAGTCGAGCGTTGGGCTGAGGCCCCTGAGCACGGATGGCGCCGTGTCCTGCTGAAGCTGTCGGGGGAGGCCTTCTCCGGCGGTGGCGGACTGGGCGTGGACCCGGATGTGGTCCAGAGCATCGCGGGGCAGATCGCCGATGTCGTGCGCACCGACACCGAGGTGGCGGTCGTGATCGGCGGTGGCAACTACTTCCGGGGTGCCCAGCTGCACGAGCGGGGAATGGACCGCTCGCGGGCGGACTACATGGGCATGCTCGGCACCGTCATGAACTGCCTCGCGATGCAGGACTTCCTCGAGAAGGAGGGCATCGACACCCGGGTCATGACCGCGATCCCGATGAACCAGGTGGCCGAGCCCTATCTGCCGCGGCGGGCGGCACGCCACCTCGAGAAGGGCCGGGTGGTCATCTTCGGTGCGGGCCTGGGGGTTCCGTTCTTCTCCACGGACACCTGTGCGGCGCAGCGAGCCCTGGAGATCGGGGCCCAGGTGGTCCTGATGGCCAAGGGGGTCGACGGCGTCTACGACGACGACCCGCGGCACAACCCCAACGCCGTCCGCTTCGAGCACCTGGACTACGCCGAGGTGCTCGCGCGCGGCTTGAAGGTGGCTGACGCCACGGCGATCTCCCTGTGTGCGGACAACACGCTGCCCATCGTCGTGTTCAACCTGCTGGTCGTGGGCAACATTGCTCGGGCCGTCCGGGGTGAGAGGATCGGCACACTGATCGCGCCGGAGAACTGACCGGACCTGCTGCACACGAGGAGAGCTGATGATCGACGAGGAGCTGTTCGAGGCCGAGGAGAAGATGGACAAGGCCGTCTCCGTGGCCAAGGAGGATTTCGGGACCATCCGCACCGGTCGCGCGACCCCGCAGATGTTCAGCAAGATCCTGGTCGACTACTACGGGGCGCCCACGCCCATCCAGCAGCTGGCGTCCTTCCAGACCCCAGAGGCCCGGATGATCCTGATCTCACCGTTCGACCACAGCTCGATGCACAACATCGAGAAGGCGATCCGGGACTCGGACCTCGGGGTGAACCCGGTTGACGACGGCAAGCAGATCCGCGTCGTGCTCCCGGTCCTGACCGAGGAGCGCCGCAAGGAGTACATCAAGCTGGCCCGGCACAAGGCCGAGGAGGCCCGGGTGTCGATCCGCAACATCAGGCGGCACGCCAAGGAGCGTTTGGAGCGGCTGAGCAAGGACGGCGACGCCGGCGAGGACGACGTCCGCCGCGCGGAGAAGACCCTCGAGGACCTCACGTCAACGCATGTGGGGCTCGTCGATGACTTGCTCAAGCACAAGGAAGCAGAGCTGCTCGAGATCTGAGAGGGTGCGCGCATGAGTGGATCGTCGGGCACACCGTCGCCGGAGGCTGCCGCGGACGAGCCGAAGAAGTCCAAGGCTGGCCGGAACCTGCCGGCCGCCATCGCTGTCGGCGTGCTCCTGGTCGCCATCGCCCTGGCGTCGCTGTACATCCAGGTCTGGCTGTTCGTCGTCCTGATCGTCGTGGCGATCTTCCTGGGCACCGATGAGCTCGCCAGCGCACTGAGCGCCAAGGGCATCCACCTGTCCAAGCCGCCGTTGCTCATCGCAGCCGTGGTCATGCCGGTGCTCGGCTTCTGGCTCGGCCCGGACGCCGCCCTGATGGGATTCGGACTGCTCTTCCTGTTCACCGTCATCTGGAGGCTGTTCGAGCGGGGCACCGAGGACTTCGTGCGCGACGTCACCGCCAGCTCCTTCGTGCTGTCCTACGCGCCGCTCATGGGTGCGTTCGCCGCGCTGATCGCGGCCTCGCCCGACGGTGCCGACCGCGTGCTGGTGTTCATCGTGCTGTCGATCGCCAGCGACATCGGCGGGTATGCCGCCGGCGTGCTCTTCGGCAAGCACCCGATGGCCCCGAGGATCAGCCCCAAGAAGTCGTGGGAGGGTTTCGCCGGCTCGGTGACGGTACAGGTCATCCTCGGTGCGGGCATGTTCGTCCTCCTGCTGGAGTCGCAGTGGTGGAAGGGCGCGATCGTCGGGGCGGTCATGGCCGCCACGGCCACCTTGGGCGACTTCATCGAGTCGGCGATCAAGCGCGACATGGGCATCAAGGACATGTCCAACCTGCTCCCCGGGCACGGGGGGGTCATGGACCGACTCGACAGCCTGATCCCCAACACGGTGGTGGCCTACACGCTGTTCGCCCTGACCCTCGGCGGGATCTCCTGACGTGACCCAACCCCCCGGCCTGCTGGTCATGGAGGCGCCGAGGCGCGGCAAGCCGCCCCGGCACATCTCGGACATGACTCTCGCCGAGCGACGCGAGGCGGTCGTTGCCGCGGGGCTTCCCCGGTTCCGCGCCGACCAGGTCAGCAACCACTGGTTCGCCCGTCTCGTGGACGACCCGCAGCTGTGGACCGACATTCCCGCTGATCTGCGCGTGCCCTTGGCGCAGAGCCTGTGCCCACCGCTGCTGACCAATGTCCGCGACATCACCTGCGACGGCGGGATGACGGTCAAGTCGGTATGGCGCCTGCATGACGCCGCGATGGTGGAGTCGGTGTTGATGCGTTACCCCGCGACGCGCACGAGCCGTGAGCGGGTCACGGTGTGCGTCTCCTCCCAGGCCGGCTGCGGGATGAACTGCCCGTTCTGCGCGACTGGACAGGCTGGACTGACCCGCAACATGTCGACCGCCGAGGTCGTCGAGCAGGTTCTGGATGCGGGCCGGAAGCTGGCTCGCGGTGATGTCGCCGGGGGCAGTGGTCGGGTCTCCAACGTGGTGTTCATGGGGATGGGCGAGCCGCTGGCCAACTACTCGGTCGTGGTCAATTCCGTGCGCCGGCTGATCGCCCCAACCCCGGACGGTCTGGGGATGAGCGCCCGCGGGATCACCGTGTCCACAGTGGGCCTCGTACCCGCGATGCGCCGGTTGGCCGGCGAGGGCATTCCCGTCACGCTTGCCCTGAGCCTGCACGCCCCCGATGACCAGCTGCGCGACACACTCGTCCCGATCAACACGAAGTGGAAGGTCGGCGAGGCGATCGATGCGGCCTTCGAGTACTCGCAGGCCACCGGGCGGCGCGTGTCCATCGAGTACGCGCTGATCCGCGACATCAACGACCAGGCCTGGCGCGCCGACCTGCTGGGCAAGCTGCTCAACGCCCGCGGGCGCGGGTGGGTGCACGTGAATCCGATCCCGCTGAACCCCACCCCGGGCTCGAAGTGGACCGCCTCGGACCCTGCGGTCGAGCGGGCCTTCGTGGCCGCCCTCGAGGCTCGCGGGATCCCCACCACGATTCGCGACACACGCGGCAGCGAGATCGACGGGGCCTGCGGGCAGCTGGCCGCCACAGTCAAGACCTGACCCGCCGCGGAGGGTCTGCGGGGTTGGTGCGGGGGCCTCCGCGCGCCACGGGGGTGGGCGACGCGCCAGACTGTGGCCCGCCACGCCGCCGAGGAGGACCCATGGGCACGTACTCGCAGGCCTACGACCGCAGCCTCGCCGACCCGGACGGGTTCTGGGGTGCCGCCGCTGAGGCCGTGGCGTGGTCCCGGCCTCCGAGCGTGGTGCTCGATGACAGCGCGGCCCCGATGTACAGGTGGTTCCCCGACGGTCGGCTGAACACCTGCTTCAACGCCCTCGATCGACACGTCCTGGCCGGCCGCGGCGAGCAGTTCGCGTTGCTGCACGTGAGTCCCGTGACCGGAACGCAGCGTGGCTACTCCTACGCCGAGCTCCTCGACGAGGTCGCGCGGTTCGCTGGTGCCCTGGCCGGCTTCGGAGTGGGCGCCGGTGACCGAGTTGTGCTGTCCATGCCGATGGTGCCCGAGGCCGTCATCGGCATGCTCGCGTGCGCCCGCCTGGGCGCGGTGCACTCGGTGGTCTTCGGTGGGTTCGCGGCCGAGGAGCTGGCAGTGCGGATTGACGATGCGGCGCCGAAGGTGATCCTGTCAGCCTCCTGCGGCGTCGAACCCAGCCGAGTGGTCGCCTACAAGCCACTGCTCGACGAGGCCCTGGAGCTGGCCACCCACGAGCCTGCAGCGTCCGTGATCCTGCAGCGACCGCAGCTGGCGGCACACCTCGGCGATCGCGATCACGACTGGGCTGAGCTGATGGCCACATCCGTGCCGGTGGGATGCACGGATGTGGCGGCCACCGACCCGCTGTACATCCTCTACACGTCCGGCACGACGGGGCGCCCGAAGGGGATCGTCCGGGACAACGGCGGGCACGCGGTGGCTCTGGCGTGGTCGATGGCCAACGTGTACGACATCGGCCCCGGGGACGTCTGGTGGGCCGCGTCCGATGTGGGGTGGGTTGTCGGACACTCCTACATCGTGTACGCGCCCCTCATCGTGGGCGCCACCACGGTCCTCTACGAGGGCAAGCCGGTCGGGACCCCCGATGCGGCCGCCTTCTGGCGGGTCATCAACGAGCATGGCGTGAAGGCCATGTTCACCGCACCGACCGCCATCCGGGCGATCCGCCGCGAGGACCCGGCCGGGGACCTGATCGGCGAGCATGACACGTCCAGCCTGCAGACCCTGTTCCTGGCTGGCGAGCGGCTCGACCCCGACACCTACCACTGGGCCACCGAGGCGCTCGGCGTGCCCGTGGTCGACAACTGGTGGCAGACCGAGACCGGGTGGCCGATCGCGGCGAACCCACGCGGGCTGCAGCACCTGCCCATCAAGGAGGGTTCGCCGTCGGTCGCCGTCCCGGGTTATGACGTGCGGATCCTCGACGGCGTGGGTCAGGAGGTGCCACCGGGGACCGAGGGGAACATCGTGATCCGGCTCCCGCTGCCGCCGGGCACGTTGCCGACCCTCTGGGGTGATGACGACCGGTACGTGGACTCCTACCTGAGCGCGTTCCCCGGCTACTACACGACCGGCGACGGCGGGTACACCGATGCCGAGGGCTACCTCTATGTGCTGGGTCGCACCGACGACGTGATCAACGTTGCGGGGCACCGGCTCTCGACCGGCGTCCTCGAGGCCGTTGTGGCGGCGCACCCAGCTGTGGCCGAATGCGCCGTCATCGGAGTGGCGGACCCGCTCAAGGGCCAGTCCCCGCGCGCGTTCGTCGTGCTCAAGGGCGGGGCGGACGTCGATCCCGACCAGCTGGAGCGGCAGGTCGTCGCCGACGTGCGCTCCCGGGTCGGGCCGGTGGCCGCGTTCAAGGAGGTCGTGATCGTTCCCGCCCTGCCCAAGACCCGCTCGGGCAAGATCCTGCGCGCGACCATGCGTGGCATCGCTGATGGGCGCAGCACGCCGATCCCATCGACCATAGAGGACGCCTCCGTGCTCGATGTGCTCACCCCGCTGCTGCAGCACCACACCGGCGAGTAGCCGAACAGCCGCGGTCGCCGAGCCGCTCAGCCGCCGGGTGCCGCGTCTGCGACCACCACCTTGCCCACTGTCCGACCGGACTCCACCTGGGCGTGGGCGGCGCGCAGGGTCTCTGCGTTGATGGGGCGCAGTTCACGGGTGACGGTGCTGCGGATGGCTCCGGCGTCGGCCAGGGATGCCACCCGGTCGAGCATCACATGCTGTTCGACCATGTCCGGGGTCTGGTGCAGCGAACGCGTGAACATGAACTCCCAGTGCCAGGTGATGCTCTTGTCCTTGAGCGCGGAGAGGTCCACGAGACCCGGGTCGTCGATGGCCACGATCTGGCCGAACGGCGTGAGGACCTCGGCGAAGGCAGCCAGCTGACCCGCGGAGTTGGTGGAGAAGATGTGGTCGACCCCCTCGGGGGCGACCCGCTGGACGTCGGCAACCAGGGCGTCGCCGTGGGTGACGGTGTCGTCAGCTCCGAGCGCCAGGACCCACTCCCGGCTCTCCGGTCGGCTGGCCGAGGCGATCACGCGAAGCCCCGGCACGAGGGCCTTGGCCAGCTGGATCACCATGGAGCCGACGCCACCGGCACCGCCGATCATCAGCAGGGTCCCGGTGCTGCTCGGGGTCAGGCCGAGCCGGTCGAACAGCCCCTCCCACGCGGTGATCGAGGTCAGCGGCAGTGCGGCAGCCTGGGCGAAGTCCAGGGATCCGGGCTTCGTCCCGACCAGGCGCTCGTCAACCACGTGGAACGCGGAGTTCGCGCCCGGGCGGTTGATGGCGCCCGCGTAGTAGACGTCGTCACCCTCGTCGAACAGGGCCACGGCATCGCCCACCGCGCGGACGGTTCCCGCGGCGTCGTAGCCGAGGACCTTGGGGGTGCCGTCGGGGTCGTTGTTGGCACGGACCTTGACGTCCACGGGGTTCACCGAGACCGCCCGGACCTCGACGAGCAGATCTCTCGGGCCCACCTCGGGGACGGGGAGCTCGACATCGGTGAGGCAGGACGGATCGGAGCTGGGCAGGCTCCGGGTGTAGGCAACGGCGTTCATGCTGGCTGTCATGGAGACACCCTGACCCATCCGCACCGGGGGCCGTCAAGAGCGGCCACACGTCCCGGCCGTCACCGGCTGCGCCGCTCAGGTGCTGGGAGGCACCGAAGGTCGGTTCCGGTGTGTCACGATCTGCGAGTGACCACGTACCCCGTCGACTCGCTGCTGCATCTGCTCGACCTCGATCGCCATCCCGGTGACGTCTTCGTGGGGCCCAGCCAGGAGGTGAGCTACACGCGGATCTTCGGCGGGCAGGTGGCTGCACAGGCGCTGGTGGCCGCCGGGCGAACCGTGGACCCGCAGCGGCATGTGCACTCCCTGCATGCCTACTTCCTGCGGCCCGGTGACCCCACTGAGCCTGTGGAGTTCCACGTAGAGCGGATGCGGGACGGCCGCGGCTTCAGCGTGCGCCGGGTGCTGGCCCATCAGCACGGCAAGGTGACGTTCGCGATGTCAGCTTCCTTCCACCTGCCCGAGGCGACGGTGATCGAGCACACGATCGTGGCTCCGGACGTCCCGGCCCCGCAGGACCTGCCCTCGCTTCGTGACCTGATGCGCCCGCACCTGGACCAGCTGCCACCGATCCTTGTTGAGATCACCCCGCCGGTGGACATCCGGCCGGTCCGGGGTCTGGGCCAGAAGCTGGTCGCGTGGTGGGGGGATGCCTACCCCGGGCACCCCAGCCAGGACGAGGTCGTCGGCGGCTACCCGGGGGAGGACGTCATGTGGTTCCGTGCCGACGGGCCCATGCCCGACGACCCGCTGCTGCACGTGTGCCTCGCAACCTACTTCTCGGACACGACGCTGCTGGACGCCGTCCAGCGGCGGCATGGCTACCACGTCGGTTCCGGTGACCTCGACGTCGCCAGCCTTGACCACGCGATGTGGTTCCACAAGCCCTACCGGGCCGACGAGTGGGCCCTGTACATCACGGCATCACCGGCCGCTGATCGTGGCCTCGGATTTGCCCGGGGCCGGATGTTCGACACCCAGGGGCAGCTGATGATCTCGATCACGCAGGAGGGGCTGTTCCGTCGCCCGACAGCACCGGGGGCCCCGCTGGCGCGCCCGTGAGGCGTGTGGATCCGGCTTCCCCGGCCGATCCCTCGGCCAGATCCAGGTCCGGGGGCTCCGTCGCCTCCGCTCGGGTCAGGGACGGCCGGGCCGCGAAGGCCACGGCCAACCCGGCCAGCGCAGCCACCGACCCGACCGCGAGCCCGGTGGATGAGTCGCCGACGTCGATCAGCGCCCCGGCGAGGGCAACCGCTGCCGCGGAGCCGACAAGGACCCCGGAGATCGCCAGTGCCAACGCCTCAGTCAGCCGGGCCCGGGGCAGGGATCGCTCGATGACCTGCATCGACCCGATCATCACGGCAGACACGCCCAGGCCGGCGGCGAACATGCCAGCGGCGTACCAGATCGGGCCGTTGATGAAGGGGATGACCGCGGTCGAGACGGCGAGCGTCGCGGTGCCGGCCACGATCTGGGTGGACAGGGGCCAGCCACCCGGGCGAGAGCCGAGGAACAGCCCGGTCAACCCACTGGCCAGCGCGAAGACGCCCAGCAACCACCCCGTCGCCCAGACGGCCCCGGACTCCTGGGCGAACGCCACGGTCGACACCTCGAGGGCACCGAAGATGCCACCCATGAGCAGCATCAGGAGGGTCAGCACCTGCAGGGTCCCCGAGCGCCAGATGCCCGGACCGGCAGGGCCGGTGCGCTCGGCCGGCGCCGGCTCGGTGCTCCGCTGCGCTGCGAGTGCCAGGGCGCCCGAACCCGCCATCAGCAGCCCGGCGACGATCGCCGACCACGGGGCGATCGCGACGGCCAGCGCGGTCGCCAGGGGCGGGCCGACGACGAACGCGACCTCGTCCAGCGTGGACTCGAGGGCGAAGGCGGACGTCAGCTCGTCCGGTCCGTCGGCGATGCCTGCCCATCGGGTCCGGACCATGGCCCCCAGGTTGGGTCCGGAGAGTCCGGCGATGACACCGAGAAGCAGCCACAGGAGCAGCGTCGTGCCGGCCATGACCGCCACGGTCAGCAGGGACACGGCAACGATGTGCACTCCGATCAGCGGTGGGATGACGCGGTGCTGGCCGAAGCGGTCCGCCAGCCGGGCGCCGAGTGGTCCACCGATCGCCCCGGCGAGGGTGATCGACGCGGCCACGGCGCCGGCCTGGCCGTAGGAGCCGGTCTCGCTGACCACGAGCAGGGTCATGGCCAGCCCGAGCATGGCCATCGGGAAGCGGCCCACAAGCGCCGCCGCGGTCATCCGCACCGTCCCCGGGTGTCGGAAGATCGCGCGAAAGGCCTGCATCAGATCCTCCTTCCCCTGCTCGACCCGGGCCAAACACCAGTCGTCCGTGGGCTGCCTGTCGATCGCGTCGACGTCCTGTTCCCGTGGCCGAACGGTGATGGCCCCCCGTACCGCTCAGCGTGCGCCCGGGACCCTCGGCTGGGGTCCGGCTCCAACATTGCCATAGCGATGCGCAGTCACACACACGCTCTGCTCGTGCATCCATCGGGGCCCTTCGACCTCGACGGCCGCTGCGATCGGTCGGCGGTCCAGGCTGATCCCGGAGTCGAGCCCGACGATCGCAAGGTCGCCCGGGTCCTCGCCGGCGAGCCAGCGCACCCGGCTCACCTCGGCGCGAGCAACCCGCTCCCGCGCGCTGCCGACGGACTCCACCGCTGTGTCCGCGCCCCTCGGAACCGCGCTGCTCAGCACGATCCGGGTGCCGGTGCGCGCGGCCAGCCGTCGGACGGACTCGAGATCCTCGGACCGTGTGTCGGCATCCACCCGGACCAGGATCGGCCGGCCCATCGACCGGTAGCGGACCAGGTTCCGCTCGACGGTCAGCCCGGTGAGGTCGCGTGCGGTCCCCCCGACGTCGGACCACCACCGCTGCACGTCTTCGTTGGACAGCGCAGCGCTGCCCGGCGCCCAGTCGCGCAGGCAGGCGACGTAGTTCTCCCCGCCGGCCTTGGCGTTCGGGCCGACCGCGGACTTCTTCCAGCCGCCGAACGGCTGCCGGTTGACCACCGCCCCGGTGGTGCCGCGGTTGACGTACACGTTGCCCGCCTCGATGCGCTCGATCCAGGTCTCACACTCACCTGCGTCCAGGGCGTGGATGCCTGCGGTCAGTCCGTAGTCGACTGCGTTCTGCCAGGTGATGGCGGTGTCCAGGTCCGGCGCTCGCATGACGCCGAGCACCGGGCCGAACCACTCGGTCAGGTGCGTCCAGGATCCCGGCTGTACCCCGAGCTTCACGCCGGGAGTCCACAGGTGGCCAGTCTGGTCGAGCTTGCGGGGCACGACGAGCCACGACTCGCCGGGCTCCAAGGTGGTGAGCGCACGTTCCAGCGGGCCCTCGGCCGGTCGGATCACCGGTCCGATCACGGTCGCAGGGTCGGTGCCGGCGCCGACGACTTCGGTGGTGACGGCATCGCGCAACTGCCGCAGGAAGGCTGGGTTGTCATGTATCGAGGCCTCCACGATCGCCAGGCTGGCGGCCGAGCACTTCTGGCCGGCATGGCCGAAGGCAGAGGCCACCAGGTCCTTGACGGCGGCATCGATGTCGGCCGTGGCTGAGATCAGCAGGGCGTTCTTGCCCGACGTCTCGGCCATCAGGCGCAGGTCCGGGCGCCACGAGGTGAACAGCCGGGCGGTGGCCCACGAGCCGGTGAGGATCACCCCCGACACATCGGGATGGGTGACCAGGTGCTTGCCCACCTCGTCGTCGCGGGTTGGGACGAACTGCAGGACGTCTCGCGGGACCCCGGCGCGCCACAGCTGCGAGACCAGGAGCCATGCAGTCGCGACCGCCTCGGGGGCCGGCTTGAGGATGACCGAGTTGCCCGCGGCCAGGCAGGCAAGCACCCCACCGGCCGGGATCGCGTACGGGAAGTTCCACGGGGGGACCACGACCACGACGCCCAGCGGGCTGCTCGGCCCGCCGCCCTCGAGCGTGCGGATCGCCGACCGGCCGTAGTAGCGGGCGAAGTCGATGCCCTCGGCGATCTCCGGCACGGACTGCTCCACCGTCTTGCCCGCGTCCAGGGACATCACCGCGAGGGTGTCGTGGCGCTCCTCAGCCATCACCCGGGCCGCCTCCCACAGGACACGCGCCCGGTCCCTCGGCCCGCGGGCGTCCCAGCTGGCGACCGCGCGCTGGGCAGCGGCGACAGCCTCATCGACCATCGCCGGGGTGGCCACCGTGTAGGAGTACCAGGACTGCCCGTCGGCGTTCGGGTTGCCGCCCCGCTCGAGGCCGTCGTCCCGCTCGACCCCGTCGACGACCACTGGAACGGGGCGATCCCACCCGGGCGAGTGCCGGTTCAGGGCAGCGGCGATCAGCTCGCGCTCCTCGGGTCGGGTGACATCGATCTCGACCTCGTTGACGAACAACCCGTCGGTGGCCGGCTCAGTGCCGGGGGCCCGCCGTGGGCCGTGCCGGCGGGACTCGGTGCCGATGTCGTGCCGGGCGGTGACTGCGTCGCGGAAGCGCCGTTCCTGTTCGGTGAATGTGGGCGAGCCGACGGTGAGGCTGAACGACGCCCGCAGGAAGTTCTCGGGGGCCGTGTTCTCGTCGAGGCGTCGGACCAGGTAGGCCACCGCGGAGGCGAAGTCATCGCGCGCGGTCACCGGTGCGTAGAGCAGGACCGACCCCACGTCGTGGATGATCGACAGCGCTTCGGCGTTGGCCATCCCCTCAAGCATCTCGATGTCGATCTGGTCGCTGACCCTGCGTTCGGCTGCCACCTCCAGCGACCAGGCGAGGTCGAACAGGTTGTGGCTGGCGATCCCGATGCGCACGGCGTCGGCATTCTCGGGCCGCACCGCGGCATCCACCAGGCGCTTCCAGGAGGCGTCGACGTCGGCCTTCGAGCCGTACGGGGCGGCCGTCCACCCATGGACCTGGGCCTCGGCGGCCTCCATCGCGAGGTTCGCCCCCTTGACGATCCGGACTTTGATGGGTGCGCCACCCCGCTCCCGACGCTCCCGCGCCCAGGCCAGCAGACGCTCGAAGACGGCGTGGCTCTCGGGCAGGTAGGCCTGCAGGACGATACCTGCCTCGACGTGGCGGAACTCCTCCTCGGCGAGCACCTGGGTGAACACGTCAACGGTCAGCGACAGGTCCCGGTACTCCTCCATGTCGAGGTTCACGAAGGTGGGTGGCGAGGTGGCCGCGGCAGCCCGGTACAGCGTCCGCAGCCGCTCTGCGACGCGGTGCACCGAGCCCTCGTGGTCGAAGATGCTCAACTGCGCGGCGATCGCGGAGATCTTCACCGAGACGTAGGTGACCTCGGGACGGGTGAGCATCCCGACGACGCGGCCCAGCCGATGAGTGGCCTCGTCCTCGCCCAGCACTGCCTCACCCAGGACGTTGATGTTCAGGCGGGCCCCCTCGGCTGCGCGGCGGGCCAGGTGTGAGCGCAGGGGCGCCTGCTCCGCGGGCAGGATGATCCCGGTCGAGGCCTCCCGAACCTGCCAGTGCACGAGTCGCATCGCAGGCTCCGGGGCCAGCGTCGAGATCGGGGCCAGGACGCTCAGGCCCAGGTGGTCGCGCAGCCCGAGTGCCCGACGGTTCGACGAGCCCGCCGCCGATCGCAGTGTGGCCGCGGCCCGCGCGGGATCCGCGATCCGCATCACCTCATCGGTCAGGGCCATCGTGACCGGCAGCCCGGCCGGGTCCTTCAGCAGCCTCGTGAGGCGCCGGCGGTTGGCCCTCTCCCGGTGCGAACGGTGCCGTTCGGCGTCCTCCATCCACCGGGCCGCGCGCGCGACGGCGCGGTCGACGACGGCATCGGCGTCACGGCGGGTGGGGGCGGGTTCGAACGCGGAGATGTCCACGGATCCATGGTGGTCCGCCCGGGGCGCGGACTCCATGCGGGGGGATCACCACCAGCGGGCAGTCAGTGGCCCAGGAGACGCCCGAACAGTGCGGCGCTGCGGGAGGAGCGGCCCGAACGCACCTCGCGGGCATCAGCCGACTGCATCAACACCAGCCCTGCGTTTGCCCCAATCCAGCGCAGCGGCTCCGGCTCCCAGCGCCGGGAACGGTGGTTCACCCAGGGCAGGGCCGTGAGCTCGGAGCGGGTTCCGGTGATCAGGTCACGCAGCGTGCGCCCGGCGAGGTTGGAGGTGGCGACGCCATCGCCGACGTAGCCTCCGGCCCACGCCAACCCCGAGCGCCGGTCCAGCCCGCATGAGGCGTACCAGTCACGCGGGATGCCGAGCGGGCCACCCCACCGATGGGTGACCCGGAAGGGGGCGACGTCCGGGAAAATACCGGTGAGGGTCCGCCACAGCCCGTCGTGGACCCCGTCGTCGCGGTCGTGCAGCGGATCGATCCGGGAGCCGAAGTGGTAGGGCGCTCCGCGGCCGCCGAAGGCCAGCCGCCCGTCCGCGGTCCGCTGCCCGTAGATGACCAGGTGTCGACCGTCGGTGAACGTCTCCCGCCCAGCCAGCCCGATCCGGTCCCAGACCTCGTCCGGCAGCGGCTCGGTCGCCAGCATCAGCGAGTAGACCGGCAGGACCTCCCGGCGCTGCCCGGCCAGCGTGGTGGTGAACCCCTCGGTCGCGCGCACGACGTACGGCGCCCGGACATCGCCGCGGGGCGTGCGGACCACGCCGGGCTCGATGCCGCTCGCGGGGGTTGCTTCATAGATCCGGACCCCCTGGGACTCCACGAGGGCTGCCAGGCCGCGGGCCAACCGGGCGGGGTGGATCGCGGCGCAGTGTGGGGTGTAGGTGGCTCCGAGCACATCGGCGGCGCCGGCGCGCTCGCGTGCCTCCTCGGCATCGATCAGCCGGTGGTCGCCCGCTCCGAACCCCCAGGATCGCCAGTGCGCCACCTCGTCGCGGGCCCGGTCGAGCTGGACGGGCGTCCTGGCCAGGCCCACCGTGCCACCCTTTGCCCAGTCGATGTCCAGGCCGGTGGCGGCGGCCACCCGCCCCACCTCGTCGACAGTGCCGTGCATGGCGTGCTGCATGGCAATCGCGGCGTCCCGGGAGCTGGTGCGCGCGATCCGGTCAAGCGATGCCGGGAAGAGCGCCGAGCACCACCCGCCGTTGCGTCCGCTGGCTCCGAAGCCGGCCACGTTCGCCTCGACGATCGCGATCCGGATCCCCGGGATGCCCGAGGCCAGGTAGTGCGCGGTCCACAGCCCGGTGTAGCCGGCGCCCACGATCGCCACGTCGACGTCGATGTCGCCGGGCAGGGCAGGTCGGGGCTCAGCGGGCGGGCCGAGGGTGTCCCACCACATCGACACCGATCGCAGGTCGGTCACTGCAGTGCCGCCGGGATGGCCGGACCCGGCCGGTTCTCGCTGCCCGGCTCGGGGACCGGGACTCCCGGCTCGGTCCGGATGGGCACGTGCCCGGACCAGACCGGCCAGTCGGCGTCGTCGGGATCGGCAGGGCCACCGGTTCGGATCGTGATGGAGAACTCGGTCAGGGGCAGCGCCAGCACGGTGGTGGCGGCAACCTCCTTGGCCAGCATCGGTCGCAGCGACTCCCACCGACCGGGAGCCAGGTGCTCGGTGAGGCGCTGCAGGGCGTCCTGCTTGTCCTCGTCGGCCAGGACCTCAGCCGTGCCCAGGGCGACCAGGCACCGGTAGTTCATGCTCGACTCGAAGGCGCTGCGCGCGAGGACGAGGCCGTCGAGGTGGGTGACGGTCAGGCACACGGGTGCGCCCGAGGCCAGGTCCCGGAACAGCCGTGAACCGGTCGAACCGTGGAACAGGATGCGGTCACCGTCGGGAGCCACTGCGACCGGGAGCACGACCGGTGTCCCGTCGGGGCGAACCGCTCCCGCGTGCCCGATCAGGGCCGCCGCCAGGATCGAGTGAGCCTCGGCCAGGTCGTAGGAGGCGCGCTGGGGATCGCGCGAGGGCGTGGTCCGGTCGGTTGCCCCGGTGCGCAGCGGTTCGCCCATGGTGGTCCCCCGGAATCCCTAGAGGAGGTTCATGCCCTCGGTGAGCACCGAGCGCAGGATCGCCTCGATCTCGTCGAACTCGGGTTGGCCGATGATCAGCGGGGGAGCGAGCTGGATGACCGGGTCACCGCGGTCGTCGGCACGGCAGTACAGGCCGGAGTCGAACAGTGCCTTCGACAGGTAGCCGCGCAGCAGCCGCTCGGCCTCGTCGTCGCTGAACGTCTCCTTGGTGGCCTTGTCCTTGACGAGCTCGATGCCGTAGAAGTACCCGGCGCCGCGGACATCGCCGACGATCGGCAGGTCCAGCAGCTTCTCCAGGGTGCCCCGGAAGGCAGCCTCGTTGTCCCGGACGTGGGCGTTGAGGTCCTCACGGGCGAAGATGTCGAGGTTGGCCAGGGCAGCGGCTGCGGACACTGGATGACCGCCCCACGTGAACCCGTGCAGGAACGTGTTGGTGCCCTGTCTGAACGGCTCGAAGAGCCGGTCGTGGACCATCATCGCGCCGAGGGGGGCGTACCCCGAGGTGATCCCCTTGGCGAAGGTGATGATGTCCGGCTGCACGCCATAGCGGTTCATCGCGAAGTAGTCGCCGATCCGGCCCATCGCGCAGATCGTCTCGTCGGCCACGAGCAGCACGTCGTACTGGTCGCAGATCTCGCGCACGCGCTCGAAGTAGCCCGGCGGCGGCGGGAAGCATCCGCCGGAGTTCTGCACCGGCTCGAGGAACACCGCAGCCACGCTCTCGGGTCCCTCGAACTCGATCGCTTCGGCGATCCGGTCGGCCGCCCAGTGCCCGAAGGCGACGATGTCGTCGCCGTGCTCCGGGGCGCGGTAGAAGTTGGTGTTGGGCACCTTGGGAGTACTGGGGACAAGCGGCTCGAAGGGGATCTTGGCTGCGGGGATGCCGGTGATGCTCAGCGCTCCCTGGGGCGTTCCGTGGTAGGCGACGTTCCGGCTGATCACCTTGTGCTTGGTCGGCTGGCCGGTGAGCTTGTAGAACTGCTTGGCCAGCTTCCACGCCGACTCGACGGCCTCTCCGCCGCCGGTGGTGAAGAAGGTGCGGTTGATGTCTGCCGGGGCCAGGTCGGCCAGCCGGTCGGCCAGCTCGATCGCGGCCGGGTGTGCGTAGGACCACAGTGGGAAGAACGCCAGCTGCTCGGCCTGCCTGGCCATGGCCTCCGCGATCTCGGTGCGCCCATGGCCCACCTGGACGGTGAACAGCCCGGCGAGCCCGTCGATGTAGGACTTGCCCTGGTCGTCCCAGATCCGGGCGCCCTCGCCGCGGGTGATGACCGGGACGTGGCCGAGCCCGTCCTCGTAGACTGAGTGCCGCGTGAAGTGCATCCAGAGCCGGTCGCGAGCCGTGTCGGCAAGGCTGTCGGGACCGGGCTCGGTGAAGGACATGTCGCTGGTGGTCATCGTGTTCCCCAGGTGTAGATCTGCTTGCGGAGCTTCAGGTAGACGAACGTCTCGGTGCTTCGGACCCCCGGGACCGATCGGATCTTGCTGTTCATGATCTCCAGGAGGTGCTCGTCGTTCTCGCAGACGACCTCGGCGAGGATGTCGAACCCGCCCGCGGTGATGACCACGTAGTCGACCTCGTCGAGTTCGGCCAGCCGATCAGCGACGTCGGTGATGTCCCCGTCGACGCGGATGCCGAGCATCGCCGCACGCGGGAACCCGACCTGCATCGGGTCGGTGACGGCGACGATCTGGATCACGCCGGACTCGACAAGGCGGGCGACCCGCTGACGCACCGCGGCCTCGGACAGGCCGACGGCCTTGCCGATGGCGGCGTAGGGACGCCGCCCGTCCTGCTGGAGCTGCTCGACGATCGCCTTCGCAGTGTCGTCGAGCGGGACCGGCGCCGGTCGGGAGGATTGCGACATGGGCGTAATCGAACCTCAGATGAGCCTTCGGTGCAAGCGAAACAGTGGGTATACGAGCCGAATTCCACGAAAAGCGTCGCTGAACGCCATGGGACTGACGGATTGGCCTGCTCCAATCCTGCAGGTCCGCCCCCCGCTCGACTACACTCTGGCGCCATCCGGCGGTCGCGTCACCGCCGTCCTGATCCGAAGGAGAGCCCAGTGACCCGCATCATCCGCAGTTTCGTCAACGGCGAGCCCGTCGATTCCCTCTCCGGCCAGACCACCGAGTTGGTCAACCCCACAACGGGCGAGGTGTTCGCCGAGGCAGCGGTGTCCGGTGCCCAGGACGTGGACCGCGCCTACGGTGCTGCGTCCGACGCGTTCGTCTCCTGGCGCAACACGACCCCGTCGGAGCGGCAGGCCGCGCTACTGCGGATCGCCGACATCGTCGAGGCGAACGCCGATGAGCTGATCGCCCTGGAGAGCGAGAACACTGGCAAGCCGATCGCGGTGACCGCAGCGGAGGAGATCCCGCCGATGGTCGACCAGATCCGGTTCTTCGCCGGTGCGGCGAGGGTCCTGGAGGGTCGTGCGGCGGGGGAGTACATGAAGGGCTTCACCTCGATGATCCGCCGCGAGCCGGTCGGGGTGATCGGCCAGGTGACCCCGTGGAACTACCCCATGATGATGGCAGTCTGGAAGTTCGCCCCTGCCCTGGCTGCCGGCAACACGGTCGTGCTCAAGCCGTCGGACACCACCCCGGTCAGCACGGTGCGGATGGCCGAGCTGTTCGCCGACATCCTGCCGCCCGGGGTCTTCAACGTCGTCACCGGCGATCGCAGCACCGGCCAGGCGCTCGTGGAGCACCCCCGGCCCGACATGGTCTCGATCACCGGCTCGGTCCGCGCTGGTATCGCCGTGGCGAGCACTGCGGCTGTTGACCTCAAGCGGGTGCACCTGGAGCTCGGGGGCAAGGCGCCGGTCGTGGTCTTCCAGGACGCGGACGTCGCGGCCGCGGCCGAATGGCTTGCTGCGGCGGGCTACTTCAACGCAGGCCAGGACTGCACCGCGGCCACCCGCGTCCTCGTGGCCGACGCCATCCACGACGACTTTGTGGCTGCCCTCGCCGAGCAGGCCCGGGGCACGGCCACGACGTTCGCGGGCGGGCCGCAGGACGCCGATGCCCTGGTGCCCCCGATGAACAACCAGCGCCAGATGGAGCAGGTCCTGGGCTTCCTGAGCCGGACCCCCGACCACGCCGACGTCGTCGCCGGCGGGTACCGGCAGGGCGAACGGGGCTTCTTCGTGGAGCCCACGGTCGTCGCCGGGCTGCGCCAGGACGACGAGATGATCCAGAACGAGATCTTCGGACCGGTGATGACAGTGCAGGGCTTCGCTGACGAGGCCCAGGCGCTCATGTGGGCCAACGACGTCCAGTACGGGTTGGCCTCCTCGGTGTGGACCAAGGACATCGCCCGCGGCCTGCGGATGGCCAAGGGCCTGGACTTCGGAACTGTCTGGATCAACACGCACATCCCGCTGGTCGCGGAGATGCCCCATGGCGGCTTCAAGCACTCCGGCTACGGCAAGGACCTGTCGATGTACGGGTTCGAGGACTACACCCGGATCAAGCACCTGATGATCAGCCTCGAGGAGGACGACTGACCGACGTGCGGGCCGAGCCGGCACGTCATGGTCGCGTCCCCACCGGCTCGGACGAGGTTCTCGTCAGTGGTCCGAGTACGGATCACTCGGGGGCACCGGTGTCTGCCCCGGCCCCACGACGACGAACTGCCCCATCAGCCCTGAGTCCTCGTGCCACAGCAGGTGGCAGTGGTACATGTACGGCCACGTCGGGTCCGCGTAGTCGGTGAACGACGCGATGATCCGCACCTCGGAGCCCGGCGGCAGGTAGACGGTGTCCTTCCATCCGCCGAGCTCGGCGGGCGGGGATGCGCCGTCGATGTCCAGCACCTGGAACTGCACCGTGTGCACGTGGAAGTTGTGCGGCTGCGGGTCCCGGTTGCGCAGCACCCAGACCTCGGTCGCATCCAGCGGGACAACTTCGTCCAGGCGGCCCATGTCCACCGGCCGCCGGTTGATTATCTGGGCGTTGATCGTGAACGAGCGGGAGCGATCGGCCGCCGCCTCCGGGATCGGCGTGAACGGGGCCAGCGTCGTGGGGACGCCCGGGGACTCCCGCAGGTTGTCGGCGGCGCGCAGCTCGAGCACCCGGTAGTCACCGGTTCCGAACCGGGAGTTGCCGGCGACCCGTCCGCCGAAGTCGGGGGTGTAGTTGCGCAGCTCCACGACCTCGCCGGGCGCCATCTCGACGACGATGTCGGCCCGCTCTCCGGGGGACAGCTGGATCCGCTGCAGTGCCACCGGGGCGCCGAGCAGGCCGCCGTCGGTCCCGACCAGCTCGAAGTCCCGGTCATCGGCGAACCCGAACTTGTAGATCCGGGCAGTCGAGGCATTGAGCAGTCGGAGCCGGGTGCGCGTCGAGGTCAGGTCCATGTAGGGGCCGATCGTCCCGTTGACCATGACGGTGCTGCCGAGGAAGCCGGTGGAGCTCGGGCCCTGCTGGTTGAAGACAAGCTGCCCCTCGGAGTCGAACGTCTTGTCCTGGACGATGACGGGGATGTCGTCGGTCCCGTAGGTGTCGGGCAGGTCCGGGCCACCGGTCGGGTCGGCGACGAGGATCATCCCCGCCACACCGCGATACACCTGGTCAGCGGTCTGCCCGTGCGGGTGGGAGTGGTACCAGAGGGTTCCGCTGGGCTGGCGGACCTGCCATTGCGGTGACCAGGTCTCTCGGGGCTCCAGCAGCTGGTGGGGTCCGCCGTCCATCTCGGCCGGTACGTGCATGCCGTGCCAGTGCAGCGTGGTCACCTCCGGCAGCTGGTTGCTGACCTGCATGCGGACCGCGTCGCCCGTGCTCATCCGCAGCGTCGGGCCGAGGTAGCTCTGGTTCACCCCGTACGTGGTTGTCGGTGCGGCCTGGCCGAAATCCGTCGTTCCGGACTGCACCGCGAGGTCGTAGGTCCGCACCCCGGCGACGTCCGTCCCGTCGTCCAACGGGGGGATGGCCAGGGCCCGGGTCACCGGCTCCTCGGTCACCGGGGAGTTCACCGGGTTCGCGCACCCGGCGAGGCCCGCGACGACCAGGGCGAGGAGCGTCCCCGCTATCAGCGAAGCGCCCCGCGCCGGTCGAGCGACGGGGACGGGAGCACGCATGCCCGCAATGTGCCACACCTGTGGGCCATCGGTGGCTCCCGGGCCTCCAGTGGGATGGCAACACTGCCAGCCGCGTCGGTAGCGTTCGGCCATGACCAACGTCACTGTGTTCGACACCAAGAAGTACGACCGCCAGTACCTCGGAGAGTCCATGATCGCCGCCGGGCTGGACGTCAAGTTCCGCGAGTACCGGCTGAACCCGGAGACTGTGGACACCGTGGGTGAGGACACCGACGTCGTCTGTGTCTTCGTCAACGACCGGTTGGACCGGGAGGTCATCGGGGTCCTCGCCGAGAAGGGCGTGAGCATGATCGCCCTGCGCTGCGCCGGCTTCAACGGTGTCGACCTCGAGGCCGCCAAGGAGCACGGGATCGTCGTGGCCCGCGTACCGGCCTACTCGCCGTATGCCGTGGCCGAGCACGCCGTGACGCTCGCGATGGCCCTGAATAGGCGGATCCCGCAGGCCAACCGGCGCGTGCGAGACATGAACTTCACCCTCGACGGGCTGGTCGGGTTCGACATGCACGGCAAGACCGCCGGCCTGATCGGGACCGGCAAGATCGGCAAGATCGCTGCCCAGATCTTCAAGGGCTTCGGGATGCGCGTGATCATGTGGGACCCGTACCCCGACCCCGTGTGGGCGCAGGAACAGGGGCTGGAGTACGTCACGCTCAGCGAGATCGGTCGGGAGGCCGACATCGTCTCCCTGCACGTGCCGCTGTTCCCCGAGACCGAGCACATCATCAACGACCTGGTCCTGGCCGCGCTCAAGCCCGGGGTCATCCTCATCAACGTGAGCCGCGGTGCGCTCGTGGACACCGTTGCCCTGATCGAGGCGCTGAAGTCCGGCCACGTCGGCGGCGTGGGCCTGGATGTCTACGAGGAGGAGGAGGGCAAGTTCTTCGAGGACCTGTCCGGTCAGGTGATGACCGACGACGTCCTCGCCCGGCTGATGACCTTCCCGAACGTGATCGTGACCGCCCACCAGGCGTTCCTGACCAAGGAGGCACTCGAGGAGATCGCCAGCGTGACGACCGAGAACATCGTGGCCGTCAGCAGTGGTGGGAGCCCACAGCCTGAGCGGGTGCTCTAGAGCGGAACCCGATTGGCCCCGGCAACCTCCCGCTACCGTTTGGATCAGCGCCCCCATTCCGATAACGTGCCTCCACCTCGCTTCACGCGACGGAAATCGTTCGTGGAGCAGTTCGAATTGACGAATACAGTGGCT
This sequence comes from uncultured Actinomycetes bacterium, assembly GCA_963753075.1. Lineage (GTDB taxonomy): Bacteria > Actinomycetota > Actinomycetes > S36-B12 > CAIYMF01 > Prado023. The sequence continues at coordinate 861,498 of CAVWAR010000017.1, read as the reverse complement.
GCGCAGTCGGATCACGCGCTGCCGATCGTGATGGAGGTACGCCGTGGCCCTTCTGGGACAGTTCATCGATGGCCAGCACGATGCCGGCCATGGCGATGATGTCGAGGTCATCAATCCCGCCGACGGCTCGGTCGTCGCCACCCTCGGGGAGGCGACCGTCGCCGACGTGGACCTCGCGGTGGCAGCAGCGGGCCGGGCGTTCGAGACCTGGTCGCGGATGGCCCCTGGCGAGCGATCCATGGCCCTGCTGGCCCTTGCCGACCGGATGGAGTCGCGGTCCGACGAGTACGCGCGGGTGGAGAGCGCCCAGTCGGGCAAGCCGATCAAGCTGAGCACGGAGTTCGACGTCCCGGGGTCCATCGACAACGTCCGGTTCTTCGCTGGGGCGGCCCGGGTGCTCAGCGGCATGGCGCAGGCGGAGTACGACGGCACGCACACCTCGTCGATCAGGCGCGAGCCGATCGGCGTGGTCGGCTCGATCGCTCCGTGGAACTATCCGCTCCAGATGGCGATGTGGAAGATCCTGCCCGCGGTCGCCGCAGGCAACACCATCGTTCTCAAGCCCGCGGAGGTCACCCCGCTGACCTCCCTGATGGTCGCTGAGGATGCCGTGGCCGCGGGCATCCCCGCCGGTGTGATCAACGTCCTGACCGGGCCCGGCCGCAGCGTCGGCGAGGCCCTGATCAGTCATCCGGATGTGGCGATGGTCTCCTTCACCGGCTCGACCCCGGTCGGCAAGCGGGTGATGGAGCTGGCTACCGGCACGGTCAAGCGCGTGCACCTCGAGCTCGGAGGTAAGGCCCCCTTCGTCGTGTTCGACGATGCCGACCTCGAGGCCGCTGCGAACGGAGCGGTGGCCGGCGCCCTGATCAACACCGGCCAGGACTGCACGGCCGCGACCCGTGCCTACGTGCAGCGCCCGCAGTTCGACGCCTTCGTGGCCAGGGTCCGCGAGCTGATGCAGACCGTCCGGCTCGGTGACCCGACCGATCCGAGCACCGATCAGGGCCCGTTGGTCTCGATGCGCCAGCGCCAGAGCGTCCACGGCTACGTCGAGCGCGCGGTGCAGGCGGGCGCCGAGCTCGTCATCGGTGGCGAGATCCCCGGCGGCGCACTGGCCGGGGGCTCCTACTACCCACCGACCCTGGTGGTGTCGGCCGCGCAGGACTCCGAGATCGTCCAGGAGGAGCTGTTCGGGCCGGTCCTGGTCGTCCTGCCGTTCGACTCCGACGATGACGGCATCGCGCTGGCCAACGACGTCCCCTTCGGCCTGGCGGCCTCGGCGTGGACGACGAACACCTTCCGGGCCCAGCGGGCCAGCCGTGAGATCGCGGCCGGGTGCGTGTGGATCAACGACCACATCCCGATCGTGTCCGAGATGCCGCACGGGGGCTACAAGGCCTCCGGGTTCGGCAAGGACATGAGCATCTACTCGTTCGAGGAGTACACGAACATCAAGCACATCTCGGCTGACATCACCGGTGAGGTCCGCAAGGACTGGCACCGCACGGTCTTCGGCGACCGCTGATGGCAGGCCCTCACTCAACGGAAGTTCGACACCCAACGCAGAGGCGGACGACATGACTGGATCCATGAAGCTTCCTTCCGGAACGGCACTTCCCCGGCGACGGGTGCTGCAGGCTGCCGGGATCGGCGGCGCGGCGATGGTGGCCGCGGCCTGCGGAGCTGGTGGGGGCGGTGGCGGCACCGGTGCGAGCGCGTCGGGCGCCGTCGAGGCCAAGAGCCAGCCCGACCAGTCAGATACCGAGAAGGAGCTGGCCTGGTCGTCCTGGGTCCAGTACATCGACGAGGACGACGACGGCAATCGCCCGACCCTGGACCGATTCACCGCCGAGACGGGCATCGCGGTGGACTACCGGGAGGACATCAATGACAACGCGGAGTTCTACGCGAAGGTACGCCCCCAGCTGCAGGCCGGCCAGGACATCGGCAGGGACCTGGTGGTCCTCACCGACTGGATGGCAGCCGAGTGGATCCGCCAGGGCTATGCGCTGACGTTCGACCGGAACGAGGTGCCCAACTCGAGCAACGTGATCGAGCGGCTCAAGGGCATCCCGTTCGACCCCGAGCGCAACATGACCCTGCCCTGGCAGAGCGGCTACGCAGGCCTGGGCTTCAACGCCAAGACGCTGGAGGAGCTGACAGGCAAGAGCGAGATCAACACCATCGATGAGATGTGGGACCCGGCGCTCCGGGGTCGCGTCACCATCCTGGCCGAGATGCGCGACACGATGGGTCTGATGCTGCTCGCCCAGGGTGACGACCCGGAGAACTTCACCGAGGATGATTTCAATGAGGCCGTCGCGGCCGTCCAGGAGCAGATCGACAACGGGCAGATCCGGCAGGTGACCGGCAACGACTACCTCACCGCACTCGAGACCGGTGACGTCGTGGCGGCCTTCGGCTGGTCGGGTGATGTCGTGGCCCTCGGCGACCCGTTCGGGTTCACGATCCCCGAGTCGGGTGGCATGCTCTGGACCGACAACCTGCTTGTGCCGGCGATGGCACGGCATCTGGGCAACGCCCAGAAGGTCATGGACTACTACTACGATCCCGAGGTCGCAGCCGAGGTCGCCGCGTGGGTTCAGTACATCTGCCCGGTCGTGGGCGCGCAGGCGGCAATGGAGAAGATCGATCCCGAACTGGTCGAGAACAAGTACATCTTCCCGACCGAGGAGGATCTGGGCAACGTGAGTGTCTTCAAGGCGCTGACCCCCTCGGAGCAGGGGTCCTACGACCAGGCCTTCCAGTCCCTGATCGGCAACTGACCGCTCGGGCGCGAGCATGGAAGGAAGCGAACCGGTGACCACCGAACCCGCGAAGAACGACGTTGAGGACCTGCATCTGGTTCGGCTCACCAAGCGGTGGGGCGATCACGCCGCGGTGGACGACATCTCGCTCACCATCCCGGCCGGTTCCTTCTTCGCGCTGCTCGGTCCGTCGGGTTGCGGCAAGACGACCACGCTGCGGATGGTGGCCGGGCTCGAGGTCCCCACGCAGGGGATGATCCGGATCGGGGACCGCGACATCACCGGCCTCCGCCCGTACAAGCGCCCGGTCAACACGGTCTTCCAGAGCTACGCGCTGTTCCCGCACATGGACATCTTCGAGAACGTCGCGTTCGGGCTGCGTCGCCGGGGCATCAAGAACGTCGACGCCCAGGTCAACGAGATGCTCGAGCTCGTCGAGCTGACCTCGTTGGCACGGCGCAAGCCGGCTCAGATGTCGGGCGGCCAGCAGCAGCGCGTCGCCCTGGCCCGGGCCCTCATCAACCGCCCCGACGTGCTCCTGCTCGACGAGCCGCTCGGTGCCCTGGACCTCAAGCTCCGTCGACAGATGCAGATCGAGCTCAAGCGCATCCAGACGGAGGTCGGGATCACCTTCGTCCACGTCACCCACGACCAGGAGGAGGCCATGACCATGGCCGACACCATCGCGGTGATGAACGAGGGCCGGATCGAGCAGCTCGGCGAGCCGCAGGAGATCTACGACGCACCACACACGGCGTTCGCGGCCAACTTCCTCGGTCAGTCCAACATGTTCCCGGGCGACATCGTCGAGTCCGGCGACGTGATCACCGTCAAGGCCTTCGACCTGGTCTTCACGCTGCCCAAGGACAAGAGCGCGACCACGTCGGACAAGATCATCCTGGGAATCCGACCCGAGAAGCTGGCGCTGCACCGGGGCGATGACGAGGTGCCGGCGGGGCGCAACAGCCTGGCGGGCACGATCACCGATGCGTCCTTCGTCGGGGTGTCCACCCAGTACCTCGTGGCTGCGCCCTGGGGCCAGGAGGTCATCGCCTTCGAGCAGAACCTGAGTGCGGGCTCGCGCCCCCGGGTGGGCGAGGAGGTCACGCTGTCCTGGGATCCGCGGCACACGTTCGGCCTCGACGGCAATGACGACCTCAACGCGGGGCTCGACAAGGAGCTGCGCGAGGTCGGCCACTACAGCGCCTCCGACGCCGTCGCGGGCAAGGCACCGACACCTGCCGGGCAGGGCTGATCCATGCAGATCCCGTCCAGCAGCCCAGCCATCGAGATCCCGGATGTCCCGCAGCCGGCCACGCCGGCCAAGGGCCTGTTGAAGGGCCGCTGGACGCCCTACTGGTTGTTGTTGCCGGGCATGGCCTGGCTCGCGGTCTTCTTCGTGCTGCCGCTGGTATCGCTGTTCCTGACGTCGCTGCAGTCACCGGTCAGCGACAACCCCAATGACGGCTACTACTTCAACTGGGACTTCGCCAACTACTCGGAGGCGCTCAGCCGCTACAGCGAGCAGTTCATCCGGTCGTTCATCTACGCCGGGGTCGCCACTCTCTTCGGGCTGATCATCGCCTACCCGGTGGCCTACTTCATCGCCTTCAAGGCCGGGCGCTGGAAGGCCCTGCTGCTCGTGCTGGTGGTCGCCCCGTTCTTCGCCTCCTTCCTGATCAGGACCAACGCGTGGAAGACCATCCTGGCCGACCAGTCCTGGATCGTGGAGACGCTGAACGCACTGAACCTCCTGCCCCAGGACCGCATCCTCAACACGCCGCTGGCCGTGGTCACCGGGATCACGTACAACTTCCTGCCGTTCATGATCCTTCCGCTGTACGCGTCGTTGGACAAGATCGATCCGCGGCTCGCCGAGGCCGGCGCGGATCTCTATGCGACGGCGTTCACGACCTTCCGCAAGGTCATCTGGCCGCTCTCCCTGCCCGGTGTCGTGGCCGGCACGCTGCTGACGTTCATCCCGGCCGCCGGTGACTACATCAACGCCAAACTCCTGGGCTCGACCAAGGACCGCATGGTCGGTTCCGTGATCGACAGCCAGTTCATCATCGTGCGTGACTATCCGATCGCCTCGGCACTGAGTTTCCTGCTGATGGCCTCGATCCTGGTGCTCGTGTTCATCTATGTGCGCCGGGCCGGGACGGAGGACCTGCTCTGATGGCCACCACCCAGATCGAGCCGGGCGCCGAAGAGCTGGAGCCCGCGCGGTTGTCTCCGGTACAGCGGACCCTGACGTGGATCCGCGAGCATGCCCTGGCCGCCTACACCCTGCTCGCGCTGTTCTACATGTTCCTGCCAGTGGCTGTCGTTGTGCTGTTCTCGTTCAACAAGCCGATCGGACGGCAGAACACCCGCTGGAACGAGTTCTCCCTCGATGCCTGGCTGAACATCTGCAAGGACCCGACCATCTGTGGGTCGGTGCAGGTCAGCGCCACGATCGCCTTCTTCGCCACGCTGGTCGGCACGATCCTGGGCACGATGATCGCCTTTGCCATGGTCCGTCACCGATTCCGTGGACGCTCGACGACGAACCTGCTGATCTTCCTGCCGATGGCCACCCCCGAGGTCGTGCTCGGGTCCTCGCTGCTGGCGCTGTTCCTGAACATGTACGTGGGCTCGTGGTCGATGCCGTTGGGCTTCTGGACGATCCTGATCGCCCACATCATGTTCGTGATCAGCTTCGTGGTCGTGACCGTCAAGGCCCGACTGTCCGGGCTGGACCCGCGCATCGAGCAGGCGGCGATGGACCTCTACGCCGACGAGAAGGCGACGTTCCGGTATGTCACCCTGCCGCTCGTGGCGCCAGGGATCGCGGGCGCGGCCCTGCTGGCATTCTCGTTGTCCTTCGACGACTTCATCATCACCAACTTCAACTCCGGCTCAACGGTGACCTTCCCGATGTACATCTGGGGGGCCGCGCAGCGGGGCATCCCACCGCAGGTGAACGTGATCGCCTCGATCATGTTCTTCGGGGCACTGGCGATCGTCCTGATCGCGCAGATCGTGAGCGCGTCGCGGCGGCGGGCGAAGAGTTGACTGGCACGACGCAGCACGTGGGCCTCTGCGGTTGGCTTGGGCCGGTCATGGACAATGCTTCAGGACGAGGCATTCCGCAAGCAGGGAGGGACACTCATGAAGAACCTGAGCACACCACAATCCGGTCTGGTGCTGCCGCGGCGCAGGCTGCTGCAGTCGGCCGGCATCAGCGGGGCAGCGCTCGTGGCTGCCGCGTGTGGTGCGCGGGGCACGTCGACCACACCAGCTCCCAGCGGTTCCCGCTCCGACGGCAACCTCGCCGCCAAGACCCAGCCGGACCAGTCGGCCACGGAGAAGGAGCTGGTCTGGTCGTCCTGGGTCGAGTACATCGACGAGGACGATGATGGCAACCGGCCGACCCTGGAACGCTTCGAGGAGGCCACCGGGATCGACGTGGAGCTCCGTGAGGACATCAACGACACAGCTGAGTTCGCCGCCAAGGTCCGTCCGCAGCTCGAGGCCGGTCAGGACATCGGTCGCGACCTGGTGGTGCTCACCGACTGGATGGCTGCGCTCTGGACCCGTCAGGGCTTCGCCCAGCAGTTCGATCGCAGCAACATGCCGAACGCCGACAACCTCATCCCCAGCCTCCAGAACGTGGCATTCGATCCGGATCGCGACCACAGCCTGCCCTGGCAGGGCGGCTACACGGGGCTCGGATTCAACTCCAAGCTCCTCAAGGAGCTGACGGGCAAGTCCGAGATCCGCACGGTCCAGGAGATGTGGGATCCGGCCCTCAAGGGCCGCGTCACGATCCTGGCCGAGATGCGCGACTCGATGGGACTCGTGATGCAGTCGCTGGGCGCCGACCCCGCGAACTTCACCCAGGACGAGTTCGACGCTGCCGCCGCCGAGATCCAGGCCCAGATCGACTCCGGGCAGATCCGGCAGGTGACCGGCAACGACTACATCCCGTCCATGCTCACCGGCGACGTCGTGGCCGCCTTCTCGTGGTCAGGCGACATCGCCCTTGAGGGCAAGCCGTACCAGTTCGTGATCCCCGAGTCCGGCGGCCTGCTCTGGACCGACGACATGATGGTGCCGGCCATGGCGCGGCACATGGCCAACGCCGAGCAGCTGATGAACTGGTACTACGACCCTGCGATCGCGGCCGAGGTCGCGGCATGGGTGGCGTACATCTCACCGGTCGCGGGAGCGCAGGAGGCGATGGAGAAGATCGACCCGGACCTGGTCGACGACCCCTTCATCTTCCCGACCGACGAGGACCTGGCCAACATCACGGCCTTCAAGTGGCTGACTCCCGAGGAGGAGGTGCAGTACAGCCGCATCTACCAGTCGGTGATCGGCAACTGACCTGCAGACCGGTCAGCCGGCCTCGAGCAGGATGGTCTTGTCGCCCGGCGTCCAGACCGCGTCACCGGTCATCGTGACCTGCACCGCCTCGCCGGCCGGCACGTCGGTGACGGTGGCGCTGACCGAACCCAGGGACTCGCTGCCCAGGTAGACCCAGGCGGTGAGATCAGCGGATGCCGGCTGGTCGCCGGTGTTGCGCACGGTGCCGGCGATCGTCAGGCCCTGGTTCCGGTTGTTCAATGCGTAGCGCTCCAGCAGCCACGGACCGGCGCGCAGCTGGTCGGAGCCGGGCGCCGGTGGGGCCTCGGACGCCGAACCGGGCTGCGAGCCGGCCTCGGAGCTTGATCCGTTGTCCGTCGTACCGCTGTCCAGCGCCTGGACAGCCAGCCATCCGGCGACGATCAGCGCCAGCACCACAAGCACCACCACAACGATGCGTCGGCGCCGGGCGCGTCGTTGGCGGGCCGCCGCAGTGCGCGGTCCCACAGCGCTGGGGGTTCGCACTGGCGGGGCAGGCAGGGGAGCGGGTGCCGGCTGGGCGACGCGGGTGGGGGTAGCGGCCGGCGTGGGCGGAGGTGGGGGCGGCGGCGTCTCCGGGGTGCCGTGTGCCGGCGGTACGGCCACTGGGGCCACCTGCGTGGGAAGCCCGTGTGCTGGGGTCGGGACCACGACAGGCCTGACCGACGTGGGTGCCGCGCCGTCGGTCAGGGTCGAGTCCGCCCGGTCATGCCCGCGGATCCAGTCGAGCACCTGGCTGGCGGTGGGTCGGCGGGTGGGGTCCTTGGCCATCATGCGGCGGAGCAGGGCTGAACGGGCCGGGTCGATCCCCTCGAGATCGGGTTCCTTGGTGGCGATGCTCATCAGGACCGCCACTGCGGCCCCCTCGCCGAACGGGGGTCGACCTGTTGCGGCGTAGGCGAGCATGGAGCCGAGGGCGAAGATGTCACTGGGCGGGCCGATCGGATCCAGGGTGGCCTGCTCGGGGGACAGCCAGGCGGGGCTGCCGGTCACCAGCCCGGTTGCGGTCAGTGAGGTCGCGTCCTCGGGATGCGCGATGCCGAAGTCGATGAGCTCGGGCCCCCGCTCGCTGAGGATCACGTTGCCCGGCTTCAGGTCACGGTGCGTGATCCGGCGCGTGTCCAGGACGGCCAGCGCCTGGGCCATTCCCTGGGCAAGCTGCCACCAGGCGTCCTCGGAGAGCGGGCCGTGCTGGGTGACCTCGTCGCGAAGCGTGGGCCCGCTCACGTACTCGATAGCCAGCCACGAGGGCTCTGACTCCAGGTCCGCGGCCAGGAACTCGCTGATGTGCGCATCGCGCACCGAGCTCAGGATCGCCACCTCACGGCGGAAGCGGTCGCGCGTGCCCGGGGCATCGAGCAGCCCGGGATGGATCACCTTCAGGGCGATGCCCGGGTGCTCGGGCGAGGAGGCGTAGAACACGACGCCCATCCCACCGGCGCCCAACCGGGAGTGGATTGTCCACGGCCCCACCTGCCGCGGGTCATGCATCGACAAGGGGTCGCCGACCGAGGGCTCGGCCATGGGCACCTCCCGTCAGGGGGCGCACGGCGCATCCGATCGGCGCGCGGTGCGTGGAGTGGACGAGCGCCAATCTAGTGGATCGGGGGTCGCGGCGGCGGGTCCCCCTGCGCGGGCGCCGGGCGCCGGGGCGCGTCTTCGCGTACGCGGCCACGCGCCGCTACACTGAGTGCGCTGCGGTTCACCGTGTGGAGAGCGACCACCAACCGCGCAGCCGTATCGTCCGGAGGACCCGGGGCGGCTGACTGGGAGTGCGATATCTCGTGCCGTACTCACGAACTGCTGTCCGCCCCTCCTCGCGGGAGTCCCTGGCTGACATCACGCACGCCCCGTTCTGGCTGGATCGACCGGATCGCCCCGAACCCACGCCGTCGCTGGTAGCTGACACGACTGCCGACCTGGTCGTGGTGGGCGGTGGTTACACCGGGATGTGGACCGCGCTGCTGGCCAAGGAGGCCGATCCCGGCCTCGACGTGCTGGTTCTGGAGGCCGCCCAGATCGCCGAGGGCGCGTCGGGCCGCAACGGCGGGTTCATGGCGTCGTCGATCACCCACGGCTTCGGCAACGGGATGGCCCGGTGGCCCGACGAGATGGGGGAGCTGACCCGGCAGGGTCGTGCGAACCTGGACGAGATCCAGGACACGATCTCGCGCTACGCCATGGATGTGGACTTCGCCCGGACCGGCGAGCTGGACGTGGCGACTGAGGCCTACCAGGTGGCCGAGCTCGCGGAGCTGCCCGACCTCGCGGCCCCGTTCGGCGAGCAGCTGGAGTTCCTCGACGGCCCGGCGACCCGGGCGATGGTCAACTCGCCGCTGTACGAGGGCGGTGTCCTTGACCGCGAGGGCGTGGCCATCGTGGACCCCGCGAAGCTCAACTGGGAGCTGGCGCGCGTGGTGCGCTCCCTGGGCGTGCGGGTGCATGAGTTCTCCCCGGTCGAAGCCCTGGAGTCGACCGGCAGCGCGATCACGCTGCGCACCCCGCATGCCGCGGTGACCGCCGGACAGGTCGCGATCGGCACCAGCGCCTTCCCGAACCTGCTGCGTCGGGTGCGCCCGTACATCATCCCGGTGTACGACTACGCCCTCATGACCGAACCGTTGACCGCTGCGCAGCGCGCCTCCATCGGCTGGGAGTTCGGCGGCGGCGTGGGTGATACCAACAACCAGTTCCACTACACCCGGCCGAGCGTCGACGGCCGGCTGCTGTGGGGCGGCTTCGAGGCGATCTACCACTTCGGCAGCCAGATGAGCCCGGAGCTCAATCGTGACGACGCCACGTACGCCGTGCTGGCCGAGAACTTCTTCGCCACGTTCCCCCAGCTCGAGGGGCTGCGGTTCTCACACGCGTGGGGTGGGGCGATCGACACCTGCTCGCGGTTCAGCGCGTTCTGGGGTACCGCGATGGGTGGGCGGGTCGCCTACAGCGTCGGGTACACCGGCCTGGGAGTCGGGGCCACCCGCTTCGGCGCCAAGATGATGCTCGACCTGCTCGCCGGGCGGAAGACCGAGCGCACCCGCCTGACGATGGCGCAGACCAAGCCCGTGCCTTTCCCGCCCGAGCCCATCCGAAGCTCCGCGGTGGCGATGACGCGTTGGTCACTTGACAACGCAGACAACTCCGATGGGCGGCGCAACCTCTGGCTGCGGACCCTGGACCGGTTCGGGCTCGGGTTCGACTCATGAGCGGCCCCACGAAATGAGCGGCCCCACGGCCGGTGTCCGGCGGCCCGCTCGTGCACCGGATGAGCCAGCACCCCATTCGACCCACTCCCTGACCTGAACCCATGACTGAGCACCGCTCAATGAACGAGAGGCCGACATGAAGCACGTCACCCACTGGATCAACGGCGCACCGTATGTCGCCCCCGAGGCGGAGGCGCAGCCGGACAAGGTCGGGGCGGCTCTAAGCATCCTGCGCGACAAGGCCGTCGACCTGATCGACCCGGAGCGCAGTGGTGACATCTACGACCCGGCGACGGGTGCCGTGAGCGGAACCGTCGACTTCGCCTCGGTTCGGGTGATGGACGAGGCGATCGAGGCCGCGAAGGCTGCGTTCGAGGAGTGGGGGCGCACATCGCTGACCAAGCGCGCGCAGACCATGTTCGCCTTCCGTGAGCTGCTCAATGAGCGCAAGGAGGAACTGGCCGCGATCATCACCGAGGAGCACGGCAAGGTGCTCTCCGATGCGCTGGGCGAGGTGACCCGCGGGCTGGAGGTCGTCGAGTTCGCCTGCGGCATCCCGCACCTGCTCAAGGGCGGGTACTCCTCCGGCGTGTCGGCCAACGTCGACGTGTACTCACTGCGCAAGCCGCTGGGCGTGGTCGGGATCATCTCGCCGTTCAACTTCCCGGCCATGGTGCCGATGTGGTTCTTCCCGATCGCCATCGCGGCCGGCAACACCGTTGTCATCAAGCCCAGCGAGAAGGACCCGAGTGCCACCAACTTCGTGGCCGAGCTGTGGAAGGAGGCCGGGCTGCCCGACGGCGTGTTCAACGTCGTGCACGGCGACAAGGTGGCCGTCGACGCGCTGCTCACCAGCCCCGACGTCAAGGCGATCTCCTTCGTGGGTTCGACGAACATCGCCAGGTACGTCTACGAGACCGGGACCGCGCATGGCAAGCGCGTCCAGGCCCTCGGCGGTGCGAAGAACCACATGGTCGTCCTGCCCGATGCCGACCTCGACCTGGCCGCCGACGCCGCGGTGAACGCGGGCTTCGGGTCCGCTGGTGAGCGGTGCATGGCCATCTCGGTGCTGGTGGCTGTCGGTGACGTGGCGGAGCCGCTCGTTGAGCGGATCGCCGCGCGGATGGCGACGCTGCGGACCGGCGACGGCCGCCGCGGTTGCGACATGGGCCCACTGGTCACCGGTGTGCACCGCGACAGGGTCGTCTCCTATGTGGAGGCCGGTGAGGCTGCCGGCGCGACGGTGGTCGTGGACGGTCGGGATCCGGTCGTCGATGGCGATGCCGACGGCTTCTGGCTCGGACCGACGTTGTTCGACAACGTCACCCCGGACATGAGCATCTACAGCGACGAGATCTTCGGCCCCGTGCTGTCCGTGGTGCGCGTGGACACCTACGACGAGGCACTCGCGCTGGTCAACGGGCACCCGTACGGCAACGGCACCGCGATCTTCACCAACGACGGTGGTGCTGCGCGTCGCTACCAGGACGAGGTCGAGGTCGGCATGATCGGCATCAACGTGCCGATCCCCGTCCCGATGGCCTACTACTCGTTCGGCGGCTGGAAGTCCTCGCTGTTCGGAGACACGCACGCCCACGGCACCGAGGGCGTGCACTTCTTCACCCGGGGCAAGGTCGTGACTTCGCGATGGCTCGACCCGAGCCACGGCGGCCTCAACCTGGGGTTCCCGACGAACGGCTGACCGGCCCCATTACCGGGGCGAGGCGGCCCCTCCACCGGCGACTACGCTGATCCGGTCACGTGGCTCAAGGACTCCGGGGCATGAACGAAGCGGGTGCTAGCCTGACGCACCATCCGCCTCGGGTACGGGTGATGGCCTCAGCCCGCGCCGGGTCCGCCGGTGGCAGCTGGCGCGCCAGAGTCGAGCGGTGGGTTCCGGGACGCGGAGCAGACGCCAACTTCGACATCGTCAAGCTGGACCGGTCACTGGCGGCGCAGATCAGCCCGAAGTGCCCGCGTCCGCAATGGCTCGACGAGGTCGCCCCGCTGACCCAGTCCACGCGTCTGGCCGTGGTCGCCGAGGGCATCGAGACCGAGCAGCAGCTCGTCACGATCCGGGGCGCCGGAGTCCAGTTCGCACAGGGCTTCTACTTCTCTCGACCGCTCGCCGCGGATGACTTCCTGACGTTCCATCGAGACGCGTTGGTGCCGTGGCCGGGCTCCTTGCCGCTCGCACCGCCGATCGCGTGACTCGACTGCTCGGCTGGCTACTGGAAGGACACCCAGCGGGGCTCGGGCTTGATGGCCATCGTGGCCTTCGGGCCGATCATGGGCCGGTCCTCGTCGATGAAGTTCTTCCAGCCGAACCTGATTGCCTTCGGGGCACCCCGGCGCAGCGCCCGCCAGGTGGCGCGCTTGGCCGGCTGGGAGCCGAGCCCGTCCATCTGGATGGCCAGGGCCAGCTCGGGGCGCGACGTGTCCAACGTGGAGCGGTTGGTGATCATCGACGTGCGGAACTGGTGCAGCAGCAGCATCTTCTGGGGCAGGTCGTTGGTGCGCGTCAGCCGGGAGAGCCACCTGATGACGCGGTTGATCTCCGCCGCACTGACCGAACCGATCTGACGCAGGTGCCGCTGGCCGGGCTTGAGCCGCCACTCCGGATCCAGCGCAAGGCCGACATGCGGCTTGCGCAGCAGGGACCTGTAGCGCTTGGCCTGGGTCAGGAAGTCCGTCCGACCGGGCTGCAGGTCGAGCACGACGTAGACGCCCTTGCGCCCGGCCGCGTTCACCATGGGGCGCAGCTTCGAGACGGGGGACTCGGCTGAGTAGTCACCGTCCCGCCCCGCGGACGCCGATGCGATCGTCGTGATGATCTCCAACGCGGGCACGATTCGCCGCTTGGTATGGCGCTGGTAGGTGGCGGCGACCCGCTTGGCGCGCCGGATCGTCGCTGCCGTCCCCTGCTCACCGAGAACTCCGAGGACGCGGGTGCCGGGATGGCCGTACAGTGCCACGTAGGACTTGCCCTCGAAGATCTCCGTCCCGCCGCCGGGGAGTGCCGCTGCGGGGAGTGCGGCGGCCGGGAGGGGTGCAGCCACGCGGGGGGCCGGTACGGCAGCACGATGAGTGGCTTGGGGGGCCGAGGCGACCGCTGGGACCGCCGGGGCAGCGCTCGGCGTGACCAGCGACAGCACCAACACCCCGGTCGTGGCTGCGATCAGCCCACGCGGGGCCTTCGCTGAGCCCGGCGAGCCATGTCCTGCCGATTGCCGTGCGCGCATGTGCAACCCCCAACTGGTCGGTGCCGCTGAGAGTAGGCCCCCGCGCGGCGGGTTGCCTGCTGCCGGGAGGCGACACGACGCTGCGCTGGCCATTGCCGGGCCGCGTCGCAGGTGGGACGATCAAGACCGACGAGGAGGTCTCCATGAACGCCATTGACCGCGCCTGCTCACGCTGCGGCGGGGTCGCCGTGTTCGGCATCGGCTCAACGTGGCTGTGCGAGGACTGCTACGGGATCGTCGGATCCTGCTGCATGGAGTTCGACGGCGACGACATGTACCTCGAGCAACGCTCCTGGTGGGACTCGCGCATCGCTCCGAAGTCCTGAACCGGCCCCGGCCGCTGGGCAGTGAAGGGTTCGCCGACCCGGATGTCCCCTCGTGCACCCGGGGTGGCGACCCGTGCTCGTGTTGTGCCCGGAGCGGTCCCACGTCGAACGTCCGGCCGGTGTGAGATCCCCCACCTTCGCTAGTGTTCGACGCATGGCGCGCTATGGGACGCAGTTCGGTCCGGACATCACCTTCCTCGGTGTCCCGAGGGCTGACCTCGACGACCCGGAGACGTGGGCGCAGGCCGACGTTGTGATCCTCGGTGCGCCCTTCGACGGCGGCACGTCCTACCGGTCGGGCGCCAGGTTCGGCCCGAAGGCGATGCGGGAGACCTGCTACCTGGGCCATGACGGATCGCGGCCGTCCCTTGCCATGCGGGTCGATGGCCTGCAGGACCTGGCCGTCGTGGATGCAGGTGACGTGGAGATGTACTCCGGGGACGCCGCCCGTTCGTGCCGTGACCTCGAGGCTGCGGTGACCAGGGTCGCCGAGAGCGGTGCGATCCCGCTGATCCTCGGCGGCGACCACACCGTCACCTGGCCCGATGTCACCGGGGTGGCGCGCGGCGCCGACAGCTGGGGCCGGGTGTCGGTGATCCACTTCGACGCACATGCCGACACCGGGGACATCGAGTTCGGGTCGCTCATCGGTCACGGCCAGCCGATGCGCCGGCTGATCGAGTCAGGTGCGGCCCGGGGCGACCGGTTCCTGCAGGTTGGCCTGCGTGGCTACTGGCCGCCCCCGGACATCCTCGACTGGATGGCCGAGCAGCGGATGCGCAGCTTCGAGATGACAGAGATCGTCACGCGGGGGCTCGACGAGTGCCTGACGGAGGCCTTCGAGATCGCCCTCGACGACTGCGACGGGGTGTTCCTGTCCGTCGACATCGATGTCTGTGACCCCGGCCACGCGCCCGGGACCGGGACACCGGAGCCGGGCGGCCTGAGCTCCAGGGCGCTGCTCGACGCCGTCCGGCGGATCTGTTACGAGCTACCGGTCATGGGCGTGGACGTGGTTGAGGTGTCCCCGCCCTACGACCATGCGGACATCACGGCCCTGCTGGGCAACCGGGTCGTGCTCGAGGCGCTGTCAGGGATCGCTCGGCGCCGCAAGGATGAGCGGGATGGCACCACCTGGGACCCGCGCGAGCCCCTGCTGGACGGCCGGTCAGCGGGGGAGTGACCCGCGAGCGGGCCCGTTCCCGGCCCGGCGGTCCCCTAGACGGGGACGAGCACGTCCGGATCGACCCGCCGGGCCCATCCGGTCGCGATGAGGTACTGGGCGGCCAGGTAGGTGGGCATGATGACCACGGCCCGCCCGGTGAAGTCGATGTCGACCTCCCCGAAGGCGATGAACATGTCCGAGATCAGGAACAGGGCGGCGCCGATGCCGACCCGTGTGCCGACCCCAGCAGCCAGCGCCCCCATCACGCAGATTGCCAGGCTGTAGACGAGGACGGGAATGCGCAGGTCGCCGAACTGCGCCCCGAGACCGAGGTTCACGGCCAGCCAGATCACGAGATAGCCCAGGGCGACGGGCCACCGGGCCCGCAGCCCGGCCAGCCCACCGAGCGAGATGAATCCGACGATGTAGCAGACCTGCATCACCAGGAACCCCAGGATGCCGAGCTCGAACACGTAGATGATCGCGATGTCGCCGACCGTCGCGAAGATGAGGCCGAGCACGAGCCATCGGGGAGCTGCGCCCTCGAACGCCACCAGCACCCACACCAGGAGGGTCGGCATCAGCAGGGCCTTGGCCAGGTTCTCGACCGCACCGGGCGCCCCCAGGGCGCGGACCAGGAAGTACCCAGCCCAGATGACGGCCACCAGGACCCACGCCGAGCGCTGCTGGCGGATCGTGCGCGGAGTCGGGCCCGCGGAGGTGGCGGTCACCCGGCCCACGCTAGCCACGTGGACCGGCCGATTGCACCGTGAGGCCGATCCGCTGGCGATCGACGATCCACTGTGCCACTGTCCAACGCAGAAGGCCGCGGACCCTCCCGCCGCCCACGCCAGAAGGAGCTCAGAATGCGAATCCTCATTGTCGGTGCCGGGGGGGTCGGATCCTCAGCCGGCCTCATCGCCGCCCGCCGTCACTTCTTCGAGGCGGTGGTGATCGCGGACTACGACCTCGAGCGGGCGCGGGCGATTGTCGAGCAGATCGCCGATCCCCGGTTCTCCGCGGCTCAGGTGGACGCCGGTGCCGCTGCCAACGTCACCGAGCTGTGCCGTGAGCATCGGATCACCCACGTTCTCAACGCGGTCGACCCGAGGTACGTGATGCCCATCTTCGAGGGGGTGCTTGCCGCTGGTGCCACCTACATGGACACGGCCATGAGCCTGTCCACGCGCCATGACGAGCAGCCCTACTCCCTGCCAGGTGTGATGCTGGGCGACGCGCAGTTCGCGCAGTCCACGCAGTGGGTGGCGGCTGGGCAGCTGGCGCTGGTGGGGATGGGCGTCGAGCCGGGTCTGGCCGATGTCTTCGCCCGGTACGCCGCGGATGAGCTGTTCAGCGAGATCGACGAGCTCGGGGTCCGGGATGCATCGAACCTGGTCGTCCGTGGCTATGACTTCGCCCCCTCCTTCTCCATCTGGACCACGATCGAGGAGTGCCTCAACCCGCCGCTGATCTGGGAGCGTGACCGTGGGTTCTTCACGACGGAGCCGTTCAGCGACCCCGAGGTGTTCGACTTCCCGGAGGGGATCGGACCGGTCGAGTGCGTCAACGTCGAGCATGAGGAGGTCGTGCTGATGCCGCGGGAGCTCGATGCCAGGCGCGTCACCTTCAAGTTCGGCCTGGGCGACGAGTTCATCGAGGTCCTGCGCACGCTGAACAAGCTCGGCCTGGACCGGACTGAGCCGGTGAGCGTGCGGGGGCAGCTGGTCTCACCCCGCGATGTCGTGGCCGCATGCCTGCCCGACCCGCTCACCCTGGGGGATCGGATGACCGGCAAGACCTGTGCCGGGCTCTGGGTGACCGGAACAGGCAAGGACGGCGAGCCACGCGAGGTGTACATCTACCACGTCGCCGACAACGAGTGGACGATGGCCGAGTACGGAGCCCAGGCGGTCGTCTGGCAGACAGCGATGAACCCCGTGGTCGCCCTGGAGCTGCTCGCGGACGGGACCTGGTCGGGCAGCGGCGTGCGCGGGCCCGAGTCCTTCGACCCGACGCCCTTCCTGGACCTGCTGCGCGACGGGTACGACCAGAACTGGGTCGTCCAGGAGCGCACGCCCGGCTCCTGACCGGAGTCGTCGACGGCGTGGTTCACTTGCCCGGTGCTCGAGCTCACCCTGGGGATGACGATCTTCTTCGTGCTGTCCATCCGGTTGACGGGCATGCGCAGTGAGGGCTCCGCGGCACGGCGGTTCATGGTGATCATGGCCGTGGTGTTCGGCGCGCTGACGATCGTTCAGTTCGTGACCCGCTGAGCCGCGAACCCCTCGGTGGGTGGTGCGGTGACCGGTCAGCCCAGGTCGTTGAAGGCCTGCTCGATCACGGTCAGTGCCTCCTCGAGCAGGTGCTCACCCATGACCAGGGGCGGCAGGAAGCGCAGCACGTTGCCGTAGGTCCCGGCCGTCAGGACGACCACACCGGCGGCGTGGCAGAACCTCGCGACGGCAGCGGTGGACGCCGGGTCGGCCTCGGACGAACCCGGCACGACGATCTCCACGGCGATCATGGCGCCGCGGCCCCGGATGTCACCGATCCTGCCCGTGTTCTCCGCGATCTCGCCCAGTCGGGGCAGCATGACTGCGCTGATCTGGCGGGCCGCGGCGCTCAGGTCCTGCTCGCGCATCTCGGCGATGGCCCCCAGGGCGGCGGCGCAGGCGACCGGGTTTCCGCCGAAGGTGCCGCCGAGCCCGCCGACATGCACGGAGTCCATGATCTCGGCGCGGCCGGTGACCGCGGCCAGGGGGAGTCCGCCGGCGATGCCCTTGGCGGTCGTGATCAGGTCGGGCACGATGCCCTCGTGGTCGCAGGCGAACCACTCGCCGGTCCGGCAGAAGCCGGTCTGGATCTCGTCGGCGACGAACACGATGCCGTGTGCCCGGGAGAACTCGACCAGCTCGGGCAGGAAGCCCTCAGCGGGGACGATGAAGCCACCCTCACCGGCGATCGGCTCGATGACGATGGCGGCCACGTTCTCTGAGCCGACTTCCTTGTCGATGCGGCTGATCGCGTGGGCGGCCGCCTCAGCGCCGCTCAGGCCGTCACGGAACGGATAGCTCAGCGGAACGCGATAGATCTCCGGGGCGAAGGGGCCGAACGAGTGCTTGTAGGGCATGTTCTTGGCAGTCAGCCCCATCGTCAGGTTGGTGCGGCCGTGGTACCCGTGCTCGAAGACCACGACCGCCTGGCGGCGGGTGTGGGCACGGGCGATCTTCACTGCGTTCTCCACCGCCTCCGCGCCCGAGTTGAACAGCGCCGAGCGCTTGACGTGGTCGCCGGGAGTCAGCTCGTTGAGCTGCTCACAGACCGCGACGTAGGACTCGTAGGGCGTGACCATGAAGCACGTGTGGGTGAACTCGGCCACCTGGCTCGCGACGTTGGCCACGACCTGAGCAGCGGAGTTGCCGACGGAGGCGACGGCTATGCCCGACCCCATGTCGATCAGGGAGTTGCCGTCGACGTCGAGCAGGATCCCGCCACCGGCGGCGGCGATGTACACCGGGAGCGTGCCACCGACCCCGGCGGAGACCGCCTCGGTGCGCCGGGCCTGCAGCTCGATGCTGCGCGGGCCCGGGATCGCGGTGACCAGGCGGCGCTCCTGGGGGAGGGTCGGTCCACCGGGGATGGCGGCGACGTCGAGGGTCATGGGGTCTCCCGGGGAGGTGGCGCGACGGGTGCAGGTCCGGCTCCAGAGTACGCGTTCGCCCCGGTCGACGCGAGATCGATACAGGCCCGGTGTCAGCTGCACGAGGGGGCATCAGCAACTGAATACATCGGCCCAGAGCCAGCGCACGACGAAATACGTCGTGTGCTGAGCGGATGATGCCGTCTCGTCCGGCCCTGGCAGATGTCAGGGCGAGGTTCGGTTCGGGAAAGGTGGTGACCCCATCCGGGCAGACAGGTGCCTGCGGACCGAGGATCGGCGACAATGGGTCCATGACTGAGCGCCGGGACGTCACCCTTCTGGGGAGCACCGGCTCGATCGGTACCCAGGCGATGGACGTGATCCGGCGCAATCCTGACAGGTTCCGCGTGGTCGGCCTGGCCGCCGGCGGTGCGAACAGCGCCCTGCTCGCCGAGCAGGCAGCAGCTTTCGACGTCCGGATGGTGGCCATCGCCGACCCGCAGCGGGCCCCTGCCCTCGAGGCGGCCCTCGCCGGGCTCCTGCCTGCCGGCCGGCGCCCGGAGGTGCTCACCGGGCCGGACGCCTGTGCAGAGCTGGCGTCGCGGCCGTGTGACGTGGTCCTCAACGGCATGACCGGGGCCGTGGGCCTGGCGCCCACTCTTGCGGCACTGCACGCCGGGCACCGCCTGGCGCTGGCCAACAAGGAGTCGCTGATCATCGGCGGCCCCCTCGTGAAGGCCGCGGCCGGTGCCGACCAGATCGTCCCTGTGGACTCCGAGCACTCGGCGCTTGCGCAGTGCCTGGCCGGCGGTCGAGCCGAGGACGTGCGTCGACTCGTGCTCACCGCCAGCGGTGGGCCCTTCCGGGGCCTGAACCGTGCCGAGCTGGCTCACGTGACGCCTGAACAGGCGATGGCGCACCCGACCTGGTCGATGGGCCCGGTCATCACGATCAACTCCGCGACCCTGGTGAACAAGGGGCTGGAGGTCATCGAGGCCCACCTGCTGTTCGACATCCCGATGGACCGGATCGCTGTGATGGTCCATCCTCAGTCCGTGATCCACTCCATGGTGGAGTTCGTCGACGGCTCGACGCTGGCGCAGGCCAGCCCGCCGGACATGCGCCTGCCCATCTCACTCGGGCTCGGCTCGCCCGAGCGGGTCCCGGACGCGTCTCCGGCTTGTGACTGGACCCAGTCGCACACCTGGACCTTCGATCCGCTGGACGACACGGCCTTCCCTGCTGTGCGGCTGGCCCGTGCGGCCGGAGCCACGGGCGGAACCGCCCCGGCGGTGTTCAACGCGGCCAATGAGATCGCGGTGGACGCGTTCCGGAACGGGGACCTCGGATTCACGGGTATCGTCGACACGATCGACGCGGTGCTGGCCCGACACACCCCCGTCGTGGGCGATGACTTCACGCTCGCAGCGGTGGATGCTGCTGACCGGTGGGCGCGCGCCGAGGCGCTGGACCTGATCCCGGCGGGGGTGCACTGATGGAACCGATGCTGTTCGTGCTCGGGGTGCTGCTGGCTGGATTCGGCATCGGAGCTTCCATCGGGCTGCACGAGATCGGCCACCTTGTGCCGGCCAAGGCGTTCGGCGTGAAGGTGACGCAGTACATGGTCGGCTTCGGGCCGACCCTGTGGTCCCGGCGCGGCAAGGAGACCGAGTACGGCGTCAAGTGGATCCCCCTGGGCGGGTACATCCGGATGATCGGCATGTTCCCGGCGCCGCAGGGGGCTCCGGACGGCACCGCTGGTCGAGGCACAACCGGCCGCTTCCAGATGCTTGCCGAGGAGGCCCGGGCCTCGGCCTGGGAGGAGGTCGAACCCGGCGATGAGGGGCGGCTCTTCTTCGGGCTCAGCGCACCGAAGAAGGTCGTGGTCATGCTCGGTGGCCCGACCATGAACCTGATCCTGAGCGCCTTCCTGTTCGGCGTCCTCATGATCGGCATCGGGTTCCCGACGCCGACCACGACTGTGGCTCGCGTCGGCGAGTGCGTGCCGTCCTACATGAGCTCGCAGGAGTCCGCTGCCGCTGCGACGGCCGATCCCGCCTCGGTCCGGGATGCCCCGGAGTGCAGCGCGTCCGACGCGGTCGCACCTGCAGTCGTTGCCGGGATCGCCGCTGGCGACCAGATCACGTCCATCGATGGCCAGCCGGTGCAGGTGTGGGACGAGCTCACCGACGTGACCCGGGCCAGCCCGGGCGCGACGGTCGTGCTGGGGCTGGAGACCGCGACCGGTCCCCGTGAGGTGGAGGTCCCGATGGCCACCGCCTATCGCCCGGTGGTCGACGACGACGGGTACCTGACCGACGAGATCGTGGCGACCGGCTACATCGGGGTCACCCCGCAGACCCGCTACGTCTCACAACCGATCACAGCCGTGCCCGAGGTGATGGGGGATGTTGCGGGCCGCAGCGTCGCAGCCCTCGCCACGCTGCCGGTGCGGATCTTCGACCTGGCCAAGGACATGGTCGCCGGCGAGGAGCGCGACCCGAACAGCCCGGTCAGCGTGGTGGGGGTCGGGCGGATCTCCGGTGAGGTGGTCGCGGCCGAGGAGCCGGTCAAGGCCAAGCTCGCGCTGCTGCTCAGTCTGATGGCCAGCCTCAACATGTTCCTGTTCCTGTTCAACCTGCTGCCCGTGCTGCCCCTGGACGGCGGCCATGTCGTCGGAGCGGTCTTCGAGGGGGCCCGGCGCACCGTGGCCCGTCTGCGCGGCCTGCCGGACCCAGGTCCAGTCGATGTCTCGCGCCTGCTCCCGATCTCCTACGGATTCGGCATCGTGCTGATCGCCGTCTCGAGTGTGGTCATCCTCGCCGACGTGATCAACCCGATCTCGCTGTACGGCTGATCCGGCCGATGTCGGCCGCGGACACGCCTGCCCCGTCTCCCGCCCCGGTCGCGGGGTCAACGTGGGCGCCCGCATGGCTGCGCGCTGCGGCGATCGGTGCAGTGGCCGGCCTGCTCTCGGGTCTGTTCGGTGTGGGTGGCGGGATCGTCATGGTTCCGCTGCTCGTCGCGTGGTTCGCCCTGGACCAGCGGCGGGCGAGTGCGACGAGCCTGCTGGCCATCGTGCCGATTGCCACAGCCTCGGCAGCCGGGTACGCCGTCAACGGCAACATCGATGTGCGGGCGGGCCTGCTGCTGGTGGTCGGTGGCGTCGTCGGTGGACAGCTGGGCACCCGGCTGCTGCCGAGGACGCCGATCCCGACACTCCAGCTGGGGTTCGGCGTCCTGAGCCTGGCCACCGCGGCCCGGTTGGTCATCGGAGGTGGGTCCGATGGGCTCACGGGGCTCTCGACGGCGTGGGAGGTCGTGCTCCTGATCCTCGTCGGAGTGGGGGCGGGGATGCTCGCCGGGCTCCTGGGTGTCGGCGGCGGGATCATCATGGTCCCGGGCCTGGTCATCCTCACAGGTGCGGATGCAGGCACCGCCCGGGGCACCAGCCTGCTGGTCGTGGTCGTCACCGCGTTGACTGCCACTGTCACGAACGTGCGCAACACGCTGGTAGAGGTCCGCACCGCGCTCATAGCTGGGCTTGTCGGGGCCCCCGTGGGCCTGCTGGGTGCAGCGCTGGGCCAGTGGCTGCCGGAGCGGGTTGCGCTGATCCTGTTCGCGGGCCTGCTGGTGTGGTCGGGAGTCCAGATGGTGATCAGGGGCCGCCGCGGTCGGCGCGCAGGTTCGGCGGTGTAGGTCGCCGGTCAGTCGGCCTCCTCGCTGGCCGGCGGCTGGTGGGCACAGGTGGGTCGGTGCGGGCCGCGAGCACGAGACACCCGCGGTACTGGGCGATAACCGGCTCCGGGACCGATACTTGTCCCATGAGCGTGAACCTGGGCATGCCCCCCCTGCCACCCCCCGTCCTGGCCCCACGTCGGCCGACCCGCCAGATCCTGCTGAAGCACCCCACGCACCCGGTGGCGGTCGGCGGGGACGCGCCGATCAGCGTGCAGTCGATGGCCACGACCCTGACGTCCGATGTCGACAGCACCCTGCAGCAGATCGCCGAGCTCACTGCCTCGGGTTGCCAGGTCGTTCGGGTGGCCGTGCCCAGCCAGGACGACGCCGCCGCCCTGCCGCAGATCGCGCGCAAGTCCGGGATCCCCGTGATCGCCGACATCCACTTCCAGCCCAAGTATGTGTTCGCCGCGATCGAGGCCGGGTGCGCGGGGGTGCGGGTGAACCCGGGAAACATCAAGCAGTTCGACGACAAGGTCAAGGAGATCGCCGCTGCAGCCCGGGATCACGGGACCCCGATCCGGATCGGCGTCAACGCAGGCTCGTTGGATCCGCGCCTTCTCAAGAAGCATGGCAAGGCCACCCCGGAGGCCCTGGTCGAGTCGGCCCTGTGGGAGGCCAGCCTGTTCGAGGAGCATGGCTTCCGCGACATCAAGATCTCGGTCAAGCACCACGACCCGGTGATCATGGTGCGTGCCTACGAGCTGCTCTCCGAGGAATGTGACTATCCGCTGCACCTCGGGGTCACCGAGGCAGGACCGACGTTCCAGGGCACGATCAAGTCCTCGGTCGCGTTCGGCGCCCTGCTCAGCCGGGGGATCGGCGACACGATCCGGGTCTCGCTGTCGGCACCCCCGGTGGAGGAGGTCAAGGTCGGGAACCAGATCCTGGAGAGCCTGAACCTGCGAGAGCGTGGTCTGGAGATTGTGTCCTGTCCGTCGTGCGGGCGCGCGCAGGTCGACGTGTACACGCTGGCCGAGGAGGTGACCGCTGGCCTCGAGGGTCTGGAGGTGCCGCTGCGGGTCGCCGTGATGGGCTGCGTCGTCAACGGACCGGGCGAGGCCCGCGAGGCCGACCTGGGCGTGGCCAGCGGCAACGGCAAGGGGCAGATCTTCGTCAAGGGTGAGGTGATCAAGACCGTCCCGGAGGCGCTGATCGTCGAGACCCTGATCGAGGAGGCCATGCGCCTGGCCGAGGAGATGGACGTCGAGGGCAACCCGTCAGTGTCGGTGAGTTGAGCCGGTGACCAGCGAGCAGCCCGGAGCGCCGGCGTCGACCAATCCGGCCCAGCCGGAGGGTCGGCCCCCGGAGTGGTCCCAGGAGGCGTTCGAGGCCGCGTTCGCCGACGCTGAGGTGACCATCGGCCGGTTCAACCTGGCCGTGTTCGGCAAGACCGGGGTCGGCAAGTCCACGCTGGTCAACGCGATCTTCGGGGAGTCGGTGGCCGCCACCGGCATCGGTCGCCCGGTCACGATGGGCAGCCACCTCTATGTCCACCGCACCGGAAAGCTGGGCATCTATGACACCCAGGGGCTCGAGGTGGGCCGGGACACCAAGCGGATCATCGACGAGCTGACGCTCTTCATCGACAACAGCCGGACGATGCCGTTCGCAGAGCAGGTGCACCTTGCCTGGTACTGCGTGCGCGCAACTGACCGTCGCTTCGAGGAGACCGAGGCGGCGTTCATCCGCGAGCTGGCCGGCGTGGGACTGCCGGTCATCCTCGTGATGACCCAGGTGCCCGGCCGTCGCGACGCCGCCGGGCACCTGTTCGTCGCACCGGACGCTGTCGAGCTCGGTCGCCAGATCGAGGACATGGGCCTACCCATCCACGCCGGGCGCGCGTTCATGGTCAACGCCCTGGTCGATCCCTTCACCGGAGTTGAGCAGCATGGTCTGCTCGAACTGCTCGATGCCACCTTTCAGTGCGCTCCGGACGAAGCCGCCGACGCCCTTGTCGCGGCGCAGAAGATTGATCCCGAGCGGAAGGCCAAGGCTGCTGAGAAGGCGCTGAACGCCGCCACCGCGGCGGCCACTGGGGCCGGGTTCACCCCGATCCCGTTCGCCGACGCCGCGGTCCTGATCCCGATCCAGATCGGGATGATGGCCAAGATCGCCAACATCTACGACATCCCGATGCAGCGTGCGACGGTGGCCAGCCTGGCGGCGACCACAGTGACGACCCAGGCGGGGCGCGCGGCCGCGACCGGTCTGCTCAAGCTGGTCCCGGGGGTTGGGACGCTCGCCGGGGGCGCCATCACGGGCGGTGTGGCAGGGACCGTGACCTATGCGGTCGGCACCGCCTGGCACCGGGTCTGCATCGGGATGGCAGAGGGCAAGTACGAGACTGTCTCTGGGACGCTGGACTCCGAGACGATCCAGAAGGTGTTCAACCAGGAGGTCTCGGCGATCATCCGCAGCCGTGGGCTGGGCGGGAAGAAGCAGTAGGGACCGGTCGCCTGCGAAGCCTCCACAGCTCGGTCGATGACTGGTGCGGGGTCGACACTCAGAAGGCGACGATGCCGAACAGGACCAGGAGGAACGGCATCGCCATTGCGATCACGACGATGATCCCGATGGTGCTCATGTTCCGGCGCAGCCACTCCATGCGCGGATTATCCCCCGAGTCGGCCCGGAGTAGTCCTCGATGAGACCGGGCTCACCCTGAGCCTGCCCGCTGTGCAGCTTCCGGCGCGCGCCAGTTCACCCTGGGCCTGTTCACCCTGCCCGCGTCCCGGTGCGAGCCGGTCCGATCAGAACAGGATCGTCGCGAACCTGCCCACAGTCTGGAAGCCGACTGCCAGGTAGGTGCCGACCGCGATGTGGTTGTAGTCGTTGACGTACAGGGAGACCACCGGGGCGATGCGCTCACGGGCATGGTCGACCACAGCGGCCATCCCGGACACGCCGAGTCCCCGGCCACGCAGGCCCGGCTCCACCCAGACGCCCTGGATCTGGCAGGCCTGACGTGTGGCCGAGCCGATCTCGGCCTTGAAGATCAGCCGTCCATCCTCGATCACCCCGAGCGCTCGGCCCGAACGGACGATCTCGGCCAGGCGAGCGCGGTAGGCCGGGCCACCTCCGTGCGAGACCGGCGACATGCCCACCTCCTCGGTGAACATCGCAACCGCCGCCGGCATCAGGACATCGAGCTCGTCGGGGCGCAGGGGACGCAGGCCGGGGTGCGGCGCCCGTGTGGCCGACTGTGACGTGGCCATCAGGTGCTGGGTGTCGCGGACCTCGCGCGCCGGCCCCCAGGCGGGCGCGAGCAGGCGCCACAGGTCCATCACCTCAGCTGCCGGTCCGACGATCGAGGAGCAACGTCGGCCGAGCCGCCGTGCGTTGTCGGCGAAGGCGGCGCGGGACAGCGGGGTCGTCTCGATCGGGATGAGGTTCGCACCGGTGTACATCGCCGAGCGCAGCTGGGCACCCTCGAACCAGCCCCAGACCAGGCCGCCGAGGGCCCAGGGATCCATGGGGTCCGCCAACCTGGAGGCGACGAAGCAATGGGCGACAGGGTCCCGGTCAACGAGCGCAAGCAGGTCCGGGAGGTGGCGCGATGTCAGCACCTTCAGCTCGCCGGGCACGGCCGCCATCCTGCCACGCCGGGATATCCTTGCCGGGCATCTCGACCAGCCCGGTTCGCCGGACTGATGTCGCCGTCGCCCGGACCGGAGGAGACCCCTCGTGCTGACCCGTATGTCCACGCTGTTCCTGCGCACGCTTCGCGAGGATCCGGCGGACGCCGAGGTCCCGTCGCACCGACTGCTCGTGCGCGCCGGTTACGTCCGGCGCGTCGCCCCGGGCATCTTCACGTGGCTGCCCCTGGGCTACCGCGTGCTGCGCAACGTCGAGCGGATCGTGCGCGAGGAGATGGATGCGGCCGGCTTCCAGGAGTTGCACTTCCCAGCGCTGCTGCCCCGTGAGCCCTACGAGCGGACCGACCGCTGGACGGAGTACGGGCCGAACCTGTTCCGGCTGCAGGACCGCCGTGGCTCGGACTACCTGCTCGGGCCCACCCACGAGGAGATGTTCACGCTCACCGTGAAGGACGTGTGTTCCTCGTACAAGGACCTCCCGCTGAGCCTGTACCAGATCCAGACCAAGTACCGCGACGAGGCGCGTCCGCGGGCCGGAATCCTGCGCGGGCGCGAGTTCGTGATGAAGGACTCCTACTCGTTCGACACGACCGACCAGGGCCTGGAGGTCTCCTACGCCCGGCACCGCGATGCCTACATCTCCACCTTCGACCGGCTCGCCCTGGACTACACGATCGTCTCGGCGATGTCGGGGGCGATGGGCGGCTCGGCGTCCGAGGAGTTCCTGGCCGGGTGTCCGGTGGGCGAGGACACCTACGTGCGCTGCCCTGTGTGCCACTACGCCGCGAACGTCGAGGCCGTCGCCAGCGTCGCACCCGAGCCGATCGCCATCGAGGGGCTGCCGGCCGCACACGTCGAGGACACCCCTGACACGCCGACCATCGAGACCCTCGTGGACGTGTCCAACTCGCGGCCAGAGCTGGCCCGTGGCGACCGTGCATGGCAGGCCGGTGACACCCTGAAGAACGTCGTCGTGAAGGTCCTGATGCCCGACGGCACGTCGCACCCGCTGGTCGTCGGGCTGCCGGGCGACCGTGAGGTGGACATGAAGCGGCTCGAGGCCGTGCTCATGCCCGGGGAGCCGGTGGCCTTCGAGGAGTCGGACTTCGCTGCCAACCCGGCGCTGGTGAAGGGCTACATCGGCCCAGGGGCCCTGGGCGCGGAGTCAGCCTCGGGCATCCGGTACCTGCTGGACCCGCGGGTGGTCACCGGGACCCGGTGGATCACAGGAGCTGACCAGCCCGGCCGGCACGTCTTCGACCTGGTTGCGGGCCGCGATTTCACCGGTGACGGACTCATCGACGTGGCCGAGGTGCGCGAGGGCGATCCCTGCCCCGAGTGCGCGGCGGCGGGTCGCGACGGGGTGCTGACCCAGGCGCGTGGCATCGAGATCGGGCACATCTTCCAGCTGGGCCGCAAGTATGCCGAGGCGTTGGACCTCACCGTCCTCAACGAGAACGGCAAGCAGGTCGTGGTCACCATGGGGTCCTACGGGATCGGGGTCTCGCGGGCTGTGGCCGCCATCGCGGAGCAGCACCATGACGAGCGGGGCCTCGTCTGGCCACGTGAGGTGTCGCCGGCGGATGTCCATGTCGTGGCCACAGGGAAGGACGAGGCCGTGTTCGAGACCGCCGAGTCCATCTCCGCCCAGCTGGTGGAGGCTGGGTTCCGGGTGATGCTCGACGACCGCAAGGGCGTGTCGCCGGGTGTGAAGTTCAACGACTCCGAACTCATCGGCGTGCCGCTGATCGTGGTTGTGGGCAAGAAGCTCGCGGAGGGGGCGGTCGAGGTCAAGGACCGTGCCAGCGGCGAGCGCTCCGACGTGCCGGTCGGACAGGCCGTGCCCACCATCATCGAGCGCATGCGCGCGCTTCCGTGACGGCCTCTGGGCCGGCGGCCGGGACTGGGCCCGCTGGGGTCCCGGCTGGTGGGTCGAGCGACGGCGCTGCCGACGGGTCCGACCGGGGGGCGGCCGGTGGGGCGATCGACGCCGTGATCTTCGACTGGGGCGGCACGCTCACCCCCTGGCATGAGGTGGACCTCACGGCCGCCTGGTACGCCTACACCTCGGTGTACGACCCCACTCGGGCTGCATCGATGGCCAGTGAGCTGTTCGCCGCCGAGATCGAGAGGTGGCAGGTCCAGCACCACAGTGCCGGGGCGACCGGTGCCGGTCGGCTCGAGCAGATCCTGATGGACGCTGGCATCGACCTGACCAGCGAGCGGCACCACGCCGCCATGGCGGCCTACCTGGCAGCCTGGCACCCGCACACGCTGGCCGATCCGCAGGCTGCCGCCGTGATGACTGGGCTTCGTGAGCGGGGGATCCGGGTCGGAGTCCTGTCCAACACCCTCTGGCCGCGCTCCCATCATGAGCAGGTCTTCGAGCGCGACGGGCTCCTCGACCTGATCGATGCCGCCGTCTACTCCTCGGAGCTTCCCGTCGGCAAGCCGCATGAGGAGGCGTTCGTCGCTGCGATGCGCGCCGTCGGGGTGACGGACCCGTCCCGGGCGGTGTTCGTGGGGGACCGGCCCTGGGATGACGTGCATGGGGCCCAGCAGGTCGGGATGCGTGCGATCCTCGTGCCACACAGCGACATCCCGGACGACCAACGCGGACCGGTCGACGGGAATCCGGACGCGATCGTCCATCACCTGATTGAGGTCCTCGACCACGTGGACAGCTGGAGCTGACGAGTCCGAGGACCCCGGCGCGGGGGCCCTCTCGGATGGTTGCGCGTGCCGGCTGTGCTGAGCCGTGGGGGAGTAGGCTCGCACGCGTGAAGGTGCGGAGCGCGGCCCTATCGGCCATCGTGTGCCCAGCGCTCCTGGTTGGCCTTGCGGGATGCAGTCAGGGCATGTTCACCAGTCGGGAGCCGATCGTCTACCTGTCGTGCGAGATCGCTGACTATCAGGCCTCGGTCTGGCGGAAGCTGGGCCTGGACGCGCAGCGGAATGGGGACGACAAGAACGAGGGCCAGGCCACGTGGGTCCAATCGCGGATCATCGTCGGGAGTCCGGCCTGCTTCACCCCGGAAGCCGTGGACACCGCCGTCCAACGCCTGGCTGAGGCACCCCCAGGCGGCTGATCAACGACCCCGGATCCTCAGGTGGCGGTTTCCTCGGCCGCGATCGCCGCCGCCTCGTCCTCGTCAGGGGCCTCGTCCGCCCGGCGGCCCTCGGTCCGGATCAGGCGCCACCAGCCGAACAGCCCGACCATGCCGAAGATCAGCCACTGCACCGAGTAGACGAGGTTGTTCAAGCCGCGATGACCCGGGTCGGACAGGGCAGTGAGCTCGGCGTCGGCGGCCGGTGAGCTCGAGCGCATCTCCACGTAGGCGTCGTAGCGCAGCTCCTGCGCGGGCGCGACCAGCTCCTGCGGGTCCGTGGCCCAGGCCTGACCCGGCGGCGCGGCTTCGGTGGGACCGGTGGTCTCTGCAGGTCGCAACCGACCGATGACCGTCACCTCACCAGCGGGCGCTGCGGGTACGTCGGGGGCTGTGGTCGCGTCGCCGGCGGCGGGCGTCCAGCCGCGGTTGACGAGCACCACCCCTGTGTCGGTCACCAAGGGGGAGACGACCCAGAACCCGTTGCGGCCATCGAGCGGGCGCCGCCGGACAGCGACCTCGGCAGCCGTGTCGAACGAGCCGGTTGCAGTGACCGTGCGCCACTCCAGCTCTGGCGGCAGGCCTGCCGCGGCACCAGCGGGCTGCGCAGTGAGGAGATCCTCGATGGGTGTCGGCTGCCCCGACAGGGCGGCGTCCAGCCGGTCGTTCTCCTCCAGTCGCACCTGGTAGCGCTGCCACTGCCAGCGTGAGAGGACCGCACAGAGCACGAGCATGCCCAGGACGAACACGGTGAAGCCCCACCACCGTCGTTCCCTGAGGATCTGGAGCACGGCCCAAGCCTACGTCGGCGGCGAGGGTCCGTCGGCGCGTGTGCCGCAGAGGGCCTAGGGTTCGTTTCGTGGAGTCGTGGTCCGGGCGGGAGCCCGTCGAGCTGCCCGGGGCGGGCCCCGTTCTGAGCCTGTTCGACACGCGGCGCCGGGCCGTGCGGCCGACGGCGCCCGGGCCCATCGCGCGCATGTACGTCTGCGGCATCACGCCATACGACGCCACCCATATGGGCCACGCCGCGACCTATGTCGCCTTCGACGTTGTCAACCGGTACTGGCGCGACCTCGGGCACGAGGTGAACTACGTGCAGAACGTCACGGATGTCGACGACCCGCTGCTCGAACGCGCGGTGGCCACGGGCCAGGACTGGCGCGAACTGGCCCGGGCGGAGACGGCGCTCTACGCGCAGGACATGGCCGCGCTGAACGTGCTGCCGCCGCGTGACTACATCGGGGCCGTGGAGGCCATCCCCTCGGTCGTTGAGTGGATTGGGCGGCTACGCGATGCCGGCGCCGTCTACGACGTGGACGGCGACCTGTACTTCGACACCTTCTCGGCACCGGGCTTCGGCGAGGTGGCGGGACTCACGGACGATCAGATGCGGGCGATCTTCGCCGAGCGCGGGGGAGACCCCGACCGGCCGGGGAAGCGCCGGGCGCTGGACTGCCTGCTGTGGCAGGCGGCGCGGCCTGATGAGCCCGCGTGGGACACCCAGCTCGGGCACGGCCGGCCCGGGTGGCACATCGAATGCACCGCGATCTCCCTTGACCACCTCGGGATGGCTTTCGACGTGCAGGGCGGCGGATCCGACCTGGCGTTCCCGCACCATGAGATGTGCTCGGCGCAGGCGTCGATCGCGACCGGGGAGGCCCCCTTCGCCGAGCATTTCGTGCACACGGGGATGGTCGGCTACGAGGGCCACAAGATGAGCAAGTCCCGTGGCAACCTCGTCTTCATCTCGCGGCTGCGCCAGTCGGGCGTCTCGCCCGCCGCGATCCGCCTGGCCCTGCTCGCCCATCACTACCGGAGCGACTGGGAGTGGACCGACGAGGACCTGCAGCGTGCCGAGCAGCGTGAGATGTCGTGGCGGTGCGCCGTGGCAGGGGAGGCGGGGCCTTCGTCCGAGGTCCTGCTCTCGGTTGTGCGGGCCCGGATCGCCGAGGATCTCGACCTGCCGGGGGCGCTGGGCCTGGTTGACCGCTGGGCCGCGGACGTGGCAGCCGGCACTGGGTCCGATCCAGATGCCCCGGGGCAGGTTCGGGTGCTGCTCGACACGCTTCTTGGGGTCGACCTCTCATAGTCTGGGCCGCGTCTAAGGAGGCCCCATGACCGAGACCCCGCTCACCACTGCCCCCGCGTGGCAGGCCCTGTCGGAACACGCCGCGACCATGTCCTCGGCAACGATCCGTGGCTTGTTCGACGCCGCACCCGATCGCGCGGCAGCCTTCGCGGCCGACGGCGCCGGTTGGCACCTCGACCTGTCCAAGCAACGGGTCACCGCCGAGACGCTCGACCTGCTGGTGGCCCTCGCCGAGGAGCGCAACCTGCCGGGCCGCCGGGAGGCGATGTTCACCGGCACGCACCTCAACAACACTGAGGATCGTGCGGTCCTGCACACGGCGCTGCGGCTGCCCGCGGACGCCACGTTGGTGGTCGACGGCCAGGACGTGGTGGCCGATGTGCACGCGGTCCTGGGCAAGATGGCGGCCTTCTCCGACCAGATCCGTGGCGGGACGTGGCTCGGCTTCACCGGTCGGCCGATCCGCAACGTGGTCAACATCGGGATCGGCGGCTCGGATCTCGGTCCGGTCATGGCCTACCTCGCCCTGCAGCATGTGTCCGATCGGGACCTTGACCTCAGGTTCGTGTCGAACGTGGACGGCTCGGACTTCGTCGAGCAGACCCGCGACCTGGATCCGGCCGAGACGATGTTCCTCGTCGCCTCGAAGACCTTCACCACCCAGGAGACGATGACCAACGCGCGGACCGCGCGCGAGTGGTTGCTCTCCGGGCTCGGTGGGGATCCGGCGGCGGTGGCACGGCACTTCGCGGCCATCTCCACGAACGCGGAGAAGGTGGCCGACTTCGGCATCGACCCCGCGAACATGTTCGGCTTCTGGGACTGGGTCGGCGGGCGCTACTCCATGAGCTCGGCGATCGGGCTGTCCACGATGATCGCCATCGGGCCCGACCAGTTCGGTGAGATGCTTGCTGGCCTGCACGCGATGGACACACACTTCCGGACTGCCCCGCTGCGCGAGAACCTGCCGGTGCTCCACGGCCTGCTGTGCGTGTGGAACCGCAACTTCCTGGGGACCGCCGACCACGTGGTGCTTCCCTACGACCAGTACCTGGTCAGGTTCCCCGCCTACCTGCAGCAGATGATCATGGAGAGCAACGGCAAGCAGGTCACCTCGGATGGGGAGCCGGTGGACTACGACACCTCGGCCTCCTTCTGGGGCGAGCCGGGGACCAACGGGCAGCACTCCTTCTACCAGATGCTGCACCAGGGCACGACGATCATCGCGGCTGACTTCATCTTCTTCGCCAAGCCCGTGAATGACATCGGCAACCACCACGACCTGCTGATCGCCAACTGCCTGGCGCAGTCCGGCGTGCTGGCGTTCGGTCGCACTGCAGCTGAGGTGGCCGCCGACGGGACGCCGCCGGAGCTGGTGGAGCACAAGGTGATGCCGGGCAACCGCCCGAACAACATGCTGGTCGCCGATTCGCTGACGCCCTTCTCGCTCGGCGCCCTCATCTCGCTGTACGAGCACTCGACCTTCGTGCAGGGGATGATCTGGGACCTGAACCCCTACGACCAGTGGGGCGTCCAGCTGGGCAAGGTCGTCGCCGACTCGATCGAGCCGATGCTCACCGGTGCGGCGCCAGCCACCCTGGACTCGTCGACCAACGCGCTCATCGAGAGGTACCGCGCGGCACGCGGTCGCTGAGGGGTCCCTCCGGGGTAGCGGCAGCCGCGCCGCTGCTGCTGGTGTGGATCTGTGCAACTGGCGCGTGCGCGCCCAAGTCCCGGCTGGCGTGTGGTCAGCGGGGCTGGGCGCGTTGACATGACCTGCCATCCGCAGCCCCTGGCCACCGCGCGGGCTGGGCAGTCGGCGGGGCCGCGAGCCTGTCCCCGGGACTCATCCGCGCCCGGTCCGCAGGCTTCAACTGTGCTGCCTTCCGGCTTCGCGCGCGCCTGCCCGCGGGCTTCATCGGTGTCTGCGCAGGGGCTTCGTGTGGCCTGTGGGCTGGTTGGTGTGGGTGGGGTGGTGGTGTCGGAGGGTGGGGGTAGTGTTCGAACATCAGTACGAATCGGGTGGACGGGGGGTCCAGTGACCAGCAGCACCCTTGACCAGGCCGGCGTGCTGGATCCACGCACCGCCGCAGCGCTGCCCGACGCCTCGCCGGAGGTTGCTGATCTGTGGGCCCGGGCCGGGTCCGTGGCCGGCGGGGACCTGCCGGTGATGGGACTCGTGGCCGGGGATCGTCCGACCGCGGACGTGGAGGTGCTGGCCGGGGCGTTCGCGGCCGTGGAGTACGAACTGGCCCGCCGGATGCACGCGGCCACCACCGCCGGGGCAGTGCCCCTCGCGGGGCCCGGGGCGGTGCTGACCGCCCGCGGCTGGGCCGCCCCGCAGGCCCGCCGGTTGGCCCGCGCCGGGGCGCTGGCCGCCGACCACCCCACGATCGCCACCGCGTGGGCCGCCGGGCTGATCACCGCCGAGCACGTCGACGCCGTCGCCCGGCACGCCGACACGTTCACCACCGAGGAGCTGGCGGCGGTACTCCGGGAACTCACCGACCACTGGGGCCGCTGGTCCCCGGCCGCGATCGCCCGGTTCGTGGCCGCCGCCGCCCGGATGCTGCACCCCCCGCCCGGGGACCCCGGCCGCGACGAGGCCGACGCGCACGCCTGCCGAGACCTGTCCTTCGCCGTCCTCGGCGACACCGTGGTCCTGTCCGGTGCGCTACCCCGCCTCGAGGGCGAAGCCGTCATCGCCGCGATCGACGCCCTGGCCGAGGAACTGCGCAGCACCGCCGACCACGTCCCCGCCGGCGCCCGACGCGCCGACGCCCTCGTCGAACTGGTCAACACCGCCGCGGCCACCGACACCCTGCCCACCCGCGGCGGACTGCCCATCGCACTGACCGTCACCCTCGAGCACACCACCACCGGCGACCCGATCTGGACCACCAGCCGCGGACACCACCTCACCCCCGCCGAAACCCAATTCGTCGCCTGCGACCCCACCCTCACCCCCATCCTGCTCACCACCACCACCACCGCGGGGCCCAATGCGGCCGACCCAGCCACGCCCCCACACCCAGGGCCGCCCACACCCACACCCCCGGCCCAGCCCACACCCGCGGACCGGATCACCGCCCTGGCCGCGCTGCTGCTCGGCGGACCGCGCCACCCCCTGGCCGTGGGACGGACCTCCCGGACCGCCACCCCCGCCCAACGCAAAGCCCTGGCCACCCGCGACCACGGCTGCATCATCCCCGGCTGCCCGATCCCCGCCGAGCACTGCCAAGCCCACCACCTCACCGACTGGGCCAACACCGGCAACACCGACATCGACAATTTGGCGCTGCTGTGCTGGACCCACCACCGCCAAGTCGACCTCAGGATGTGGAGCATCGAACCCGCTCACCCTACGGATCCACCACCCGACCGACCCCATCCCACAGCACCTCCCGACACCGCATGGCCCGCCAACAACGGAGCCCCGTGGGTCATCCGAGGCACACCCCGACAGCGCTGGCGAACCTGAGGGTCAGAGCGCCCCTCACCGAGCCGCTGGTCTGACACCCCACCCGGAAGGTCGTTCGGCCCTTCCGGTTGCCGAGTCGCCCCGGGCTAGCGTGGAACGGAGTCAACTGGATATGGGACGGGGTGGCGGGTCATGCGGCGTGGGCTGTTGGCTGGGTTGGGTCTGGTTCTGGTCGGTGGTGTGGCCACGCCAGCAGTGACACCGGTGGGCGTGGACTCCGCTGCTGCGGTCCCGCGTGCAGCGATGCCGTTCGACTTCGACGGGGACGGGTACGCCGACCTGGCGGTCGGGGTGCCGGGTGAGGATCTTCGGGGCAAACGCGACGCTGGGGCGGTGCAGGTGTTGTACGGGTCTGCGTCGGGCGTGACGGCCCACGATCAGATCTGGCATCAGGGCCGCAAGGGGGTCAAGGGCGCGCTGGAGAAGGGCGACCGATTCGGCAGCACCCTGGCCTCGGCCGACTTCGATTCTGACGGGTATGCCGACCTGGCGATCGGGATCCTCGACGAGGACATCGGGAAGAAGCGGAATACTGGCGCGGTGCAGGTGCTCTACGGCAGCCCCACCGGGCTGACCGCGGCCGGCGACCAGGTGTGGCACCAGGGCAAGAAGGGGGTGCCCGGCACCAACGAGTTGGGCGATCGGTTTGGGCGCTCGCTTGCGGTCGGGGACTTCGACGGTGACCGGTTCGCGGACTTGGCCATCGGTATCCCGGACGAGGACGTGGGCAGGAAGAACGACGCAGGTGCCGTCGTGGCGCTTCGCGGGTCCAGGTCCGGGTTGACCCCGGCCGGTGCAGTCAAGCTGCGGCAGGGTCTCAATGGGCTCCCAAGCCAGCCGGCGCCCCATGAGGGATTCGGCCTTGATCTCGCCGCCGGGGACGTGAACGGCGACGACCGTGACGATCTGGTCGTTGTTGTGGCCAGCGATGCCGACTTTGGTGACCTCGGTGTCGATGAGCAGGGATCCGGGGTGCACGTGATCCTGGGCAGTTCGGCCGGTCCGGCCCCCGGTGGGAGTCAGTTCTTCGGCCCTGAGGCCTTGGGGTTCGAGCGGTACAGCCACATGGAGATGGATCCCGAGCTGGCTGACTTCAATCGCGATGGTCGGGACGATCTTGCGGGCGTGTGGTGGCAGGATTCGGCGAGCGAGAACCTCGTCATGGTGCTTCATGGGCACCCGGATGGGTTGCACCCAGCCGTGTTGGAATACGCCCGGCCTGGCGTTGACGGCTTCATCCACGC
Organism: uncultured Actinomycetes bacterium; assembly: GCA_963753075.1. Taxonomy (GTDB): domain Bacteria; phylum Actinomycetota; class Actinomycetes; order S36-B12; family CAIYMF01; genus Prado023. The sequence continues at coordinate 825,498 of CAVWAR010000017.1, read as the reverse complement.
GTGTCAGCGGGAAGGCGGAGGCAAGCTGGCCGCCGCTGACGTCAATGGTGACGGGCTGGTCGACCTGGCCCTTTGCTGGGGGAGCCCCGGGCCCTTTGACTTCATCCCGGGGGGCGTGGCGGGCCTCGGGTTCCGTTTCGTCGGGCCGTACGTCGGCATGTTGTCGGATTGCTCAGACGTGCAGACCCTGCCGTTGAGCGGGGGCGCGCACGACTGGCTGATCTTTGGGTGTCCTGATGCCTCCCCCGCTACCGTGAACCTGGGCTCCGGCATGATCGATGTTCTGCGGATCACGGCGGACTGGGGAGTCGGCCCGTTCACCCACTGGACTCAGGACACCCCTGGGATCAAGGGGAAGGCCGAGGTCGACGACGGCTTTGGGACCCTGGGATGACCCGTAGGTAGGGACCGGCTTTGGATGACCGCAGGTGGTGTCCGAGGATCGGAAGGATAGGCCAGACGATCTCGCGGAGTGATCGCTGCTGCCACGTGACCCGAGCGGACAACCTCGCCCTGCTCTGCTGGACCCGCCACCGCCAAGTCGACCTCACCATGCGGACCACCCACCCCACCCCACACCACGCGAACAGGCCACCACCCCAACCCCACCCCGGAGCACCACCCCGCACCACCTGGCCCGCCAACCACAACGCACCCTTCACCATCACCATCACCCGCACACCGCGCCCCCACTGGCGCCCGTGACGGATGGGATTGGCTCTGCTCGAGCCAAGGCAGGACCGCGGCAGGGGCGGTCATGTGCCACCACTCGGTGCCGCACCGGCGGTCGGGCTACTGGGTCTGCAGCACCTGGACCTCGGTCACCGGCTGCTCGCGTTCTCCGGTCATGGTGAACGTGATCTGACCGGACTGCCCGGCGCCGGTCCACGTCACCAGCCAATGAGCGGTCGCGCTGACCGTGAATGATCCGTCCCCCTCGGTTGACGAGGGTGACAGGTAGCGATGGCCGCACGTGGGCGATGCCCCGGTGCCCCGATCGGCCGACCACGGTGTCCCGGCACTCCTGCAGGTGAGTCGCGTCCCATCGCCCAGGTCCCAGAGCACCTTCGTGACCTTGGCCGTGGCAGTCACGGAAACCGGACCGGCCGTTGCGGTCCGGGTGATCGGCCCGAAGCCGCGCGGACCCGCGTTGTCGACCCACAGCCAGGCATCCATGCCCACGAGCAGGGGAGCGCCTTCCCGTAGGGGAGTCATTCCGATCTCGGGGGACCGCAGGGCCATGCTCTCGACGGCCCGTTCGGCGACGGTGACCGGGTCGACAAGCACAGGGGAGCCGGAGGACCCAGCGCTCGGGGCCCAGAACCAGAAGCCGACGCCGGTTCCCGCGCTGAAGGCAGCCTCTGGTGGTGAGCACTGGTAGATCGTGCCGTCGTCGCGGCCCTCCCAGATCGCGTGGACGGGATCGGGTTGGGGCGACACCCGCTGGACGAAGCACTGCCGCTCGCTGGACCACACGCCCAGGTCAGAGGTGCAGGGCACGTCCGCGCCCCGGTAGGTGCACTCGCGCTTCTGAGCGGATGCGGAACCGGCTTGCGTTGGCTTCCTCGCTTGGCGCCGCTCGGTCCATTGTGAGTCCACGTTACCGTGCTGGCCCCGATTCGACGGTCGCGCCGTCGCTGCCCTCGTCCCCCGAAGTCGAGTCTGTCGCACGCACCTCGTCCGCTTGCGCCGGGCTCAGCACGGAGCGTGGCAGCGAGGAAAGGCCACGGTATCACGCCAGCGATGCGTCGCTTCAGCACCGCCGGTCCTCTGGCCGCTCAGCACCGTTGAGCACTCGCGCACCGCCCAGCCGGGGTCGCGGAGGTACGCAGTCCGGGTGACCGAGTAGTCGGGCCCGCTCCCGGGGCCGCCGGATCCCGCTCGCCGTCGGGGCTCACGTCGTCACCGTCTGAGGTATCGACGCAGGCGCGAACGACGACGGCTGGCAGGATCTTCCGTTGAGATCGAACTTGACTAGGTTCGGCCGACGACGAGATGCGACCTGCGCGCCGCTCGGCTCGAGGTCCAGCCCTCATTCCGAGCTCTGCTGGATGTTCGCTCAGGCCCTGATCCACCAAATCGCCCGTTGCCACGTCGTTCAGGTCATTCAGGTTGGTTCGGGCGCCGCTGTAGAGGTCAGTGATCGTCTGCCGATAGGCCAGGACCACTGCGGTGGCCTCCTCGAACGCCTGCTGCTCCTCGGCCGACAACGTGGATGTCGATGAAGGCGACACCTCCGCGCTGGCCGTGGCGCTCGCGCTCGCACCTGCACTGGCACTGGCATCCGGATCCGGCTCGGACGAACTCGAGCAGCCGGCGAGCATCACGCCGATCGCGAGCAGGCCGGCTGCGACGGCCGTCCCCGGTCGCACGGCTCGCACTCGCCGCACGGGTCCTACGGTGTATCGGTTCATCTTGGCGCCCCCAAGCCTTCTTCACCATGAGCAGGAGGAGGCGCTGGCGCACGGCGGCCAGATCACCACCTCATGCTCCGAGAAGGATACGTGCCCACAGGGGGTGGTTCGTCCGGTTCGTCCACAGCGCACACGGGCAAGGCATGCCTCCGGGCCGCGCTGGCCCCCGTACCCTTGTCCCACTATGCCGACGAACTCCCTCCTGACTGCCCTGACCGAGCGCGTGATCGTTGCCGACGGCGCAATGGGCACGATGCTGCAGGCGCAGGATCCCTCCCTTGATGACTTCCAGGGGTATGAGGGCTGCAACGAGATCCTCAACGTCACCCGGCCGGACATAGTCGCCTCGGTGCACGCCGCGTACTTCGACGCCGGGGTCGACTGCGTGGAGAGCAACACGTTCGGGGCAAACCTCGCCAACCTGGGGGAGTACGACATCCCCGAGCGCATCCGCGAGCTGGCTGAGGCGGGCGCCCGGATCGCCCGAGAGGTCGCCGACGGCTACTCGACGCCGGACCGTCCGCGCTGGGTGCTCGGATCGGTCGGACCTGGGACGAAGCTGCCCACGCTCGGCCACGCCCCGTTCGTCGACCTGCGCGACGCGTACGCCGAACAGGTCGCCGGTCTTCTGGCGGGCGGCGTGGATGCCGTGCTCATCGAGACCGCCCAGGACCTGCTGCAGGCCAAGGCTGCACTGATCGGTGCGCGACGTGCCATGGCCGCAGCCGGTCGCGACGTGGCCCTGATCGCCCAGGTCACCGTCGAGACCACCGGCACGATGCTGCTCGGATCCGAGATTGGCGCCGCGCTCACTGCCCTTGAGCCGCTGGGGATCGACGTGATCGGGCTGAACTGTGCAACCGGCCCAGCCGAGATGAGCGAGCACCTGCGGCACCTGTCGCGTTACGCCAAGGTCGGGGTCTCGGCGATGCCCAATGCCGGGCTGCCCATGCTGACCTCCGATGGCGCGGCATACCCGCTGACCCCTGCCGAGCTCGCCGCGGCGCATGATCACTTCACCAATGACTATGGACTGGCCCTGGTCGGCGGGTGCTGCGGCACCACGCCCGAGCACCTGCGCGCGGTCGTCGACCGGGTGGGGGGTCGCGAGGTGCGGCCGCGGGAGGCAATCAACGAGGCGGCCGCTGCCTCGCTGTACCAATCGGTCCCGTTCCGCCAGGACACCTCGTACCTGTCCATCGGCGAGCGCACGAACGCCAACGGGTCCAAGGCCTTCCGTGAGGCGATGCTGGAACAGGACTGGGAGGCGTGCGTCGAGATCGCCCGCGCGCAGATCCGCGACGGCGCCCACCTGTTGGACCTGTGCGTGGACTACGTCGGCCGCGACGGCGTCGGCGACATGAAGGAGCTCGCCGGCCGGCTGGCGACGGCTTCCACTCTGCCGATCGTGCTTGATTCCACCGAGCCTGCGGTCCTCGAGGCCGGGCTGCAGATGCTCGGCGGTCGAGCCGTCGTGAACTCGGTCAACTACGAGGATGGGGACGGCCCTGGTTCCCGCTTCGCCCAGATCGTCCCCCTGATCGCAGAGTACGGAGCTGCGGTCGTCGCGCTGACGATCGACGAGGAGGGCCAGGCCCGCACCGCCGACTGGAAGGTCCGCGTCGCCGACCGGCTGATCACCGACCTGCGCGACAACCACGGCATCCCGCCGCAGGACGTCCTGGTCGACTGCCTGACATTCCCGATCGCCACCGGTCAGGAGGAGACCCGGCGCGACGGCATCGAGACGATCGAGGCGATTCGGCGGATCAAGCACGCCCACCCAGACGTCCAGACGACCCTGGGCCTGTCGAACATCTCCTTCGGGCTCAACGCCGCTGCCCGCCAGGTGCTCAACTCCGTGTTCCTGCACGAGTGCATCGAGGCCGGGCTCGACTCGGCGATCGTCCACGCCAGCAAGATCCTGCCGATCTCCCGGATCGGCGCCGACGAGCTGGAAGTGGCGCGCGACCTCGTCTACGACCGGCGCGAGTACGCCGAGGACGGAACGGTCAGCTACGACCCGCTCGGGCGCTTCCTCGACCTGTTCGCCGGCGTGACGGCGCAGGCGTCGAAGGAGTCCAAGGCCCAGGAGCTCGCGGCGCTCCCGCTCGACGAGCGCCTGCGGCGCCGGATCGTCGATGGTGAGCGCTCCGGGCTGGAGGGTGACCTCGACGAGGCGCTGGAGACCCAGCCGGCCCTGACGATCATCAACGACACCCTGCTGGAGGGCATGAAGACCGTCGGCGAGCTGTTCGGGCGCGGCGACATGCAGCTTCCCTTCGTCCTCAACAGCGCCGAGGTGATGAAGACCGCCGTCGCCTACCTCGAGCCGCACATGGAGAAGGTGGAGGGCGAGGAGGCCGCCGGCAAGGGCACGATCGTGCTGGCCACCGTCAAGGGCGACGTCCACGACATCGGCAAGAACCTGGTCGACATCATCCTGACGAACAACGGCTACCGGGTGGTGAACATCGGGATCAAGCAGCCGGTCAACGCCATCCTGGATGCTGCCATCGAGCACGACGCGGACCTGGTCGGCATGTCCGGCCTGCTCGTCAAGAGCACTGTGATCATGAAGGAGAACCTTGAGGAGATGAACGACCGCGGGGTGGCCGAGCGCTTCCCTGTCCTGCTCGGCGGCGCCGCGTTGACGCGAGCCTTCGTCGAGGAGGACCTCGCGGCCATCTACTCCGGTGAGGTGCGCTACGCCCGGGACGCCTTCGAGGGCCTGCGGCTCATGGATGCAGTCATGGCGGTCAAGCGCGGTGACGCGGGGGCAGAGCTGCCGGCGCTGCGCACCCGGCGGGTCAACCGGCGCGGTGCGTCCACTGGGGGCGAAGTGGAGCTGCCCGCGCGCAGCGACGTCGCACCCGACAACGCGGTGCCGACCCCACCCTTCTGGGGCTCGCGGGTGGTCAAGGGGATCCGGCTGGCCGACTACTCGGCGTACCTCGACGAGCGCGCGCTGTTCCTCGGTCAGTGGGGGTTGAAGTCCTCACGCGGCGAAGGCCCGGACTATGAGGCTCTAGTTGAAGTTGAGGGTCATCCGCGACTGCGGATGTGGCTGGACCGGATCCACACCGAGGGGCTGCTCGAGGCTGCGGTGATCTATGGGTACTTTCCATGCTGGTCCCAGGGCGACGAACTGGTCATCCTCGACCCCACGGGGCTGGCTGAGGCAGGCGAGCGACCGCTTGACAACGGGTGGGAGGCACGTGAGCTGCACCGGCTGAGCTTCCCCCGGCAGGCCCGCGACCGGCACCTGTGCCTGGCCGACTTCTTCCGGTCCAAGGACGCTGTCCTGGCCGAGGCTCGCCCGGACGTCGTCGGCTTCCACGTCGTCACGATGGGGTCCGCGGTTTCCGCTGCCGCTGCCGAGCTCTTCGAGAACCACTCCTACCGGGAGTACGTCGAGCTGCATGGGCTGAGCGTCCAGCTCACCGAGGCACTCGCCGAGTACTGGCATGCGCGGGTGCGCAACGAGCTCGGGATCGACTCCGCCGACGCCGCGGACCGGACCCAACTGATCACCAAGCAGTCCTACCAGGGCGAGCGGTACTCCTTCGGCTACCCCGCATGTCCGGACGTCGAGCAGCAGACGATCCTGATGGATCTGCTGGACCCATCCCGGATCGGCGTCGAGCTCTCCGAGGAGTTCCAGCTCCACCCCGAGCAGTCGACGTCGGCGCTGATCGTGCACCACCCCGAGGCCAGCTACTACAACGCCGGATGACCGGGGCAGGCACCCACCGATGACCCTCTCCGCCGTGCTGTTCGACATGGACGGGCTGCTGGTGAACACCGAGCCGCTGTGGGTCGAGTCCGAGCACGAGACGCTGGCGGTGCTCGGCGGGACCTGGACCGAAGCTGACCAGCAGGCGGTCATGGGTGCCTCGATGGCCCACGCCACCGCGCACATGCGTCACGTATCGGGCACGGACCGGACCGAGGCCGAGATCGGCGAGCTGCTGCTGGCCTCGATGCTGGGTCGGCTGCAGGGAGCCGAGATCCCGATCCAGCCCGGGGCTGCCCAGCTGGTGGCTGAGGTTGCCGCGTCCGGTGTCCCGTTCGCGCTCGTGTCCGCTTCAGTGCGCTCAGTCATGGATGTGGTGCTGGCCTACCTGTACGGGGCGGGGTTCCCGGAGTTCCCCGTGACTGTGGCCGGTGACGAGGTCGCGCGCAGCAAGCCCGATCCCATGCCCTACCTGCGTGCCGCGGAGCTGCTCGGCGTGGACGTGACGTGCGCCGTCGTGCTTGAGGACTCCGCGAACGGGACACAGGCTGGATGGGCGTCGGGCGCGACGGTCGTGGCCGTTCCACACGCGGTCCCGATCCAGGCAGCCGAGCGGATCGTGGTGCGTGACTCGCTGGTGGGTCTGGACCTGGCCGGACTGGCCGCCCTGATCGGTTGATCTGCTCGATCCGCCTGCTCGATCTGCTGGGCCGATCTGCACCTCCACAGCCTGGGTCGCCCCGGACGTGAAGTTGCTCTCATCCGGGGCAACCGACCTGTGGATGGTGGGGCGGCCCTGGCGAATCACCCCTAAACTAAGCGCCTGACTCCAGGAAGGGTCCCCATGTCTGAGGCAACAGCCCAACCAGTGATGTCCCCACCGCCCGCCGGCGACCCCGCCGCTCGGGCCGTGGGCCTGGGCAAGGTCTACGGCGAGGGCGAGACGCAGGTCACCGCGCTCGGCTCGGTCGATGTCGACTTCGAGATCGGTCGCTTCACCGCGATCATGGGACCCTCCGGATCGGGCAAGTCGACCCTCATGCACTGCATGGCCGGTCTGGACTCGGCATCCGCTGGCAAGGTCTTCATCGGTGACTCCGACCTCACCACGATGAAGGACAACGACCTGACCAAGCTGCGCCGTGAGCGGATGGGCTTCGTGTTCCAGGCGTTCAACCTCGTGCCCACGCTGACCGCCGAGGAGAACATCACCCTGCCGCTGGACATCGCGGGCAAGAAGGTGGACCAGGAGTGGTTCGACCTCGTGGTCGGCACCGTCGGCCTCGCCGACCGGCTCACCCACCGCCCCAGTGAGCTCTCCGGCGGTCAGCAGCAGCGGGTCGCGTGCGCCCGAGCCATGGCCACCCGGCCGGACATCATCTTCGCCGACGAGCCGACGGGCAACCTCGACTCGAGGTCCGGCGCCGAGGTGCTTGGGTTCCTGCGGCGCAGCGTCGACGAGTTCGGCCAGACGATCGTGATGGTCACCCACGACGCGCATGCCGCGGCCTACGCCGATCGTGTGGTCTTCCTCGCCGACGGTGAGTTGGTCGACGAGCTCCTCGACCCCGACGCGCCGGCCATCCTCGAGCGGATGATGACCTTCGAGCAGGCCGCGGGGGCACACGGGGCCGTGGGCGCCCAACCAGTTGCCACGGCGGCACCCGCCGCCCAGGACAGCCACGATCCCGAGACCGAGCAGGGCTGAGCGCGTGCTCAAGGCAACCTGGCGCTCTCTGAAGGCGCACAAGGCTCGAATGCTGCTGTCCGGGCTGGCAGTGGTGCTCGGCGTGGCCTTCGTTGTAGGCACCTTCATCTTCACCGACACCCTCAAGGGCACCTTCGACGAGCTGTTCGACAACGAGGTGCCCGATGTCGTAGTCACCCAGCAGCTGGAGGTGGGCGACGACAACGGGCTCGGCTCGGTCGTGTCGGTCGTTCCCGAGTCGATCGTCGATGACGTACGGGCGATGCCCGGCGTCGCCCGCGCAACCGGGGACATCCAGGTCTTCGGAGTGACCCTCCTGGACAAGGAGGGTGAGCCCATCGGGGGCAACGGCCCCCCGCAGTTCGGGTTCTCCTACCCGGAGTACCCCGATGATGCGCAGCTCAGCGGCCTGACGCTCGTCGAGGGGCGGGCCCCCGTCGCCGACGAGGAGATCGTCGTCGACCTGCAGACAGCGGAGAAGGGCGGCTTCGCTGTCGGCGACACCGCCACAGTCGTGACCCAGGGCCCCCGGATCGATGCGCCGATTGTGGGCATCGCCCGCTACGGCGTCAGTGGCGGGCTTGCCGGCGCAACCCTGACCCTGTTCAGCCGCGACTACGCCCAAGCCGTCTTCCTGGGGGAGGACGCCTGGAACCAGGTCTCCATAGTCGCAGACGAGGGCGTGAGCCCCGACGACCTGCGCGACGACGTGCTGGCACAGATCGGCTCTGGCTTTGAGGTCGCCACCGGCGAGGAGCTCCAGGACGAGGCCGCCGACCAGCTGAGCACCGCGCTGGGATTCATCAACACGTTCCTGCTCGTCTTCGCGTTCATCGCGCTGTTCGTGGGCACATTCATCATCCTCAACACGTTCTCCATGCTGGTCGCCCGGCGCACCAAGGAGCTCGCGCTGCTGCGCGCCATCGGCGCGAGCAAGGCCCAGATCACGTGGTCCGTGGTTGGTGAGGCCTTCCTGCTCGGGCTGCTCGGAGGGGTGCTCGGCATCATGATGGGCATCGGGGTGGCGCTCGGGCTGCGGCAGCTGCTGGGGGTGCTGGGGGCCGAGCTTCCCGCCGGCGACCTGGTTCTGGCGCCCCGGACGATCATCATCGGCATCCTCGTCGGGGTCATCGTCACTGTCGTAGCGGCGTGGTTCCCCGCGCGGCGTGCCTCGCAGGTGCCGCCGGTCGCTGCCATGCGCGACGAGGTCGCCCTGCCGGCCAAGAGCCTCCGCGTTCGGGCGATCGGCGGTGGGTTGCTCACAGTGCTCGGAGCGCTGGCCCTGGCTCTTGCGGTGTTCAACGACGAGCTGGCGAACCGACTGACGATTGCGGGTCTCGGAGCCTTCGCGCTGCTCGTCGGGGTGATCGTGCTCGCTCCGGTGTTCAGCCGTCGGCTCGTCGGCTGGGTCGGTGCGCCCCTGAACCGTGGGGCAGTCGGCACCTTGGCCGTCCGCAACGCTCAGCGCGACCGGCGCAGGACTGCCGCCACGGCCACCGCGATCCTCGTCGGGTTGGCCCTCGTGACTGCGATCGGCGTGCTGGGGGCGTCGACGACGAAGTCGACGAACGCGCTGATCGACGAGGTCATCACCGCTGACTTCATCGTCCAGCCAACCAGCTTCGTGCCGTTCTCACCGGAGGTGGGCGACGCCATCGAGGAAGTGCCAGGTGTCGAGCTGGTGTCCCGGATCCGGCAGGTGCCGGCGCTGGTCAACGGCGACGAGACCACGATGACGGGTCTGGATCCCGCGACCATCGGCCAGGTCCAGACCCTCGGAATGGAGGCGGCGGCCCTCGCGTCCGGTGGGATCGTCGTCGACACCGAGACCGCCCAGGCCGCAGGTGTCGTGATCGGCGACTCTGTTGAGGTGACCTGGGGCAACGGGGAGAAGCAGGAGCTCGAGGTCAGCGCCACGTATGAGGGGCAGGCCACCTTCACCGGGTGGGCGGTCTCCCTGGACACGATGGAGGCGGCCGGCGTGCCGGCTGTCGACACGTTCCTCTACGTCCCGCTCGACGACGATGCGGACATCGACACCGTGCGCGCGCAGCTCGACGAGATCGAGAACCAGTACCCGACGGTCCGGATCCAGGACCAGACGGAGTTCAAGGAGTCGATCACCGGCCAGATCAACCAGCTGCTCAACCTGGTCTACGCGCTGCTCGGGCTCAGCGTCATCATTGCCATCTTCGGGGTGGTCAACACGCTGGCGCTGTCCATCATCGAGCGAACCCGCGAGATCGGCATGCTGCGTGCGGTGGGTATGCAGCGTTCCCAGGTCCGGACCATGATCCGTTGGGAGTCGATCGTCATCAGCTTCTTCGGGGCGTTCACGGGGGTGGCCCTCGGGCTCATCCTCGGCATCTCCCTGCAGCGGATGCTGATCGACGACGGCATCACCGAGCTGGCGATCCCGTGGACGCTGATCGTGGTCGTGCTCGTGGCCACGGGCATCGTCGGTGTGCTCGCCGCAGTCTGGCCCGCCCGACGCGCGGCCAACCTCGACGTGCTGATGGCGATCAGGACGGAGTAGCCAGCCGGGCGGAGCCGCAGCAGGTAGCCGTGGCTTCCTCAGGAATCCACGGCCACGGCCACGGGGGCTGGTGCCTCGGTGTTGTTCGCGGGCAAGGGTGGGGGAGTCCCGCCCCAGGCCGGGCAGAGGGCCTGATGGGCGCACCAGCCGCACAATGCGGACTTGCGCTCCCGCCAGTCGCCGGTCTCCATCGCCCGTTCGATGGCCGTCCACAGCGCGTCGATCTTGCGCTCCATGGCGAGCAGGTCGTCCTCGTCGGGTTCGTAGCGCAGCACAACGCCCGTGGACAGGTACATGAGCTGCAGCACTGTGGGCAACTCGCCATGCATGCGCCATAGGACCAGTGCGTAGAAGCGCATCTGGAACATCGCCTTCGCCTCGAACCCAACCCCGGGCGCCTTGCCCGTCTTGTAGTCCACCACGCGCACCTGACCCGTGGGGGCGCGGTCGAGCCGGTCCACGAAGCCACGCAGCACCAGCCCGGAGGGGAGCTCGGCCTGCACCTTCAGCTCGCGGGCGGCCGGCTCGAGGCGGGTCGGGTCCTCCATGGCGAAGTACGACTCGACAAGGTCGCCCGCGCCCCGGAGCCATTCGGACGGATCGGTCCCGGCCTCGGCGAGCATCCCGACGACCTCGGGGCGCTCGGCGACTAGCACGTCCCACTGGGGCGCCACTAGGCCGATGGCCTCGTCGAGGGTGCGTTGCTGGGCCGGTAGGTCGTAGAGGGCCTCGAGGACGGAGTGGACCAGGGTGCCGCGCACCGCGGCCGGGCTCGGCGGCTCCGGAAGCCGGTCGAGGACCCGGAAGCGGTACAGCAGTGGGCAGGACTGGAAGTCCAGGGCACGCGACGGTGACAGGGAGCGCGCTGGGCGATCGGACAGGTCGGTCGGGTCGGGCATGACCCCAACATACGTCGGGTGTCCGACATCACTGGGACATCGGCCTGCCGCGCGGCTGGCCTGGCCTGGCCTGGCCTGGGCTGGGCGGGCCAGGGCGGGGCGGGGCGGGACGGGCGCTGGGCGGGACGCCCCCGGAGCGGTTCGGCCTCGGGGTCGCGTGAACCGGCCTACGATGGTGGGGTGGCCGCCCCGACGACCCGGATCGCCGGGATCCCAGTCGAGGTTCCCCTCAGTGGGATCCTCGGAGTGGTCCTGCTGGCCTACCTCTGGATCCCCGCGTTCAGCGCCAACCCGGCCTGGCAGCCGCTGCTCCTCGCCCTGGCCTTCTCGGTCGTGCTGAGCCTTGGGACGTTGGCCCACGAGCTCGCCCATGCCTTCTCCGCCCGGGCACTTGGCTTCCCTGTCCACAAGGTGGTGCTCCAGCTGCTCGGGGGAGTGACCCAGTACGAGCGCACCCGGCAGGCACCGATGGCTGAGGCCGTCGTGGCCGCGTCAGGTCCGATCACGACGTTTGTGGTCGCCGGGGTCTGCTTCGCGGCAACCAAGATCCTCGATCCCGCAAGTGCCGCAGCCGCCGTCGCCCGGGCGCTGACGTGGGCCAACGTCTTCATCGGGGTGTACAACTCCCTGCCCGGCATCCCTCTGGACGGCGGCAACGTGCTGCGCTGCCTGATCTGGGCCGGCACCGGCTCGGAGCGCACCGGCACCCTCGTCGCTGCCTGGGTCGGCCGCGGGGTCGCGCTACTGACGCTCCTCTCGCCGCTCATCCTGTCGATGTTGATCGGATCCCGTCCGGAGCTGCTGGTCTACATCATCGCCGGCGTGATCGCCGCGATGCTCTGGTCCGGTGCCTCAGCACAGCTGCGTTCAGTCGAGCTCCGTTCCCGGGCGGGGGCTCTGACGGCCGGCGGCTTGGCTCGGCGGGCCATCCCCGTGGATCGGGACCTTCCCCTGGCGGAGGCCATTCGGCGGGCGACCTCAGCAGGCGCTGGGGCGCTGGTTGTCGTCGACTCGAACGGGATCCCCGTCGGGATCGGCCAGCAGGACGCCATCGCAGCGGTGCCCGAGCAGCGCAGGCCCTGGGTGTCGGTGTCCTCGGTGTCCCGACCGATCGACGCGAACACCGCGGTCAGCCAGGACCTGTCCGGCACTGATCTGCTGACCGAGGTCTCGAAGCGGGGACGTGAGGAGCTGCTCGTGCTCGATCGGCAGGGCCTGGTCTATGGGGTGCTCCTCATCGTGGACATCGAGAGCGCCCTGCGTGGGTGAGGCCACTCTGGCGTGCCCCGTCTGGCGGCTGGTTGTGGCGGGCACATCCGGCAGGACGCATAGGGTCACCCCATGACTGATCTGCCCATCGCGCGCGCTGACCGGCATGGCCCCCTCCAACCGGGGGACCTGGTCCAGCTGACCGATCCGAAGGGCCGCCACCACACCTTCCCGCTCGTGCCCGGCAAGGAGTTCCACACGCACAAGGGCAAGATCGACCACGACGACCTGATCGGCCAGCCGGAGGGCATCGTCGTCACCACGCTCGCCGGCGTGCCGTTCCTGGTGCTGCGGCCCCTGCTCCGGGACTTCGTCCTGTCGATGCCCCGCGGGGCGACGGTGATCTACCCGAAGGACGCAGCCGCGATCGTTGGCCTGGCCGACATCTTCCCCGGGGCCCATGTGGTGGAGGCGGGCGTCGGATCCGGCGCGCTGACCTGTTCGCTGCTGCGGGCTGTCGGGCCGAACGGCCGAGTCACGTCATTCGAGCGCCGCGCGGACTTCGCCGAGATCGCGGCCGGCAACGTGCAGCGCTTCCTCGGAGGCCCCCAGGACAACTGGACGCTCGAGGTCGGTGACCTGCAGGAGCGGCTCGAGCTCACCGACGTGCACCGGGTGGTGCTGGACATGCTCGCCCCGTGGGAATGTGTGGACGCGGTGGCCGACGCGCTGATGCCCGGCGGGATCCTCGTGGTCTACCTGGCCACCACGACCCAGCTGTCCCGGATGGCCGAGACGCTGCGCTCGGACGGCCGGTTCACCGAGCCCCAGGCCAGCGAGCTGATGCTGCGCACGTGGCACCTCGAGGGACTGGCGGTCCGACCCGACCACCGGATGACCGGCCACACCGGCTTCCTGCTGGCCACCCGGCGCCTGGCACCCGGAACCGTCTTGCCGGCCAAGCGCAGCCGCCCGGCGAAGGGTGCCTACGGCGCGGACTACACGGGCCCGGGGTCCGATGCGGGGTCTGCGGCGACGCCTGGCGCGGGGTCGTCCGGGTCGTCGGCCGCCGAGCCCGCCGAGCCCGCCACGCCCCCACGCCGCCCGAACCTGCCCTGAGCGAGACCCGCTTTGCCGTGCGGGATCCACGCGTGGCGACGGGTCGACGTGCGGCGGCGATCTCCTGCGCGATCGGGCCAAGTCTGTATAGGCTCGTGAGGACCAACGCTGGAGGTGAGCTATGACAGGTCAGGCCGTACCCCCCGATGTCGACCGGCGCATCCGCGCACTCCAGGCGGACCTCGACCGGCTCTCGGACACGAACCGTCGGTTGGCCGAGACGCTGCGCGACGCACGTGACCAGATCGTGACCCTGAAGTCGGAGGTCGACCGCCTCGCCGAGCCGCCCAGCGGGTTCGCCGTGTTCCTGGGCACGAACGACGACGGCACCGTGGACATCCACGCCCAGGGCCGCAAGCTCCGCGTGAGCGTCGCGCCCGGTGTGGGGGACCTGGTCCTGGGCCAGGAGGTCATGGTCAACGAGGCGATGAACGTGATCGCCGGCATGGGCTACGAGCGGATCGGCGAGATCGTCATGTTCAAGGAGCTGCTCGAGGGCGGCGACCGCGCACTTGTCATCGGGCACACCGACGAGGAGCGGGTCGTGCGCCTAGCGCAGTCCCTGCTCGGCGAGACGATCCGGGCCGGCGACTCGCTGCTGATGGATCCACGGTCGTCCTACGTGTACGAGCGCATCCCCAAGTCCGAGGTCGAGGAGCTCGTCCTCGAGGAGATCCCCGACGTCGACTACACGGACATCGGCGGGTTGTCCGGCCAGATCGAGATGATCCGGGATGCAGTCGAGTTGCCCTACGTGCACGCCGAGCTCTTCCGGGAGCACAAGCTGGCTGCTCCCAAGGGGATCCTGCTCTACGGCCCACCCGGGTGTGGCAAGACCATGATCGCCAAGGCCGTGGCCGCGTCCCTGGCCCGAAAGGTCGCCGAGCGTGAAGGCCGATCGGCGGGCCGCTCCTACTTCCTGAACATCAAGGGCCCGGAGCTGCTGAACAAGTACGTCGGCGAGACCGAGCGGCACATCCGGCTGGTGTTCCAGCGCGCCCGGGAGAAGGCGAGCGAGGGCACACCCGTCATCGTCTTCTTCGATGAGATGGACTCGCTGTTCCGCACGCGCGGTTCCGGGGTCAGCTCCGACGTCGAGAACACGATCGTGCCCCAGCTGCTCTCAGAGATCGACGGCGTCGAGGGCCTGGCCAACGTGATCGTCATCGGCGCGTCCAACCGCGAGGACATGATCGACCCGGCGATCCTGCGCCCGGGCCGACTGGACGTGAAGATCAAGATCGAGCGCCCGGATGCCCAGGCCGCCGGCGACATCCTCAGCAAGTACCTGACCCCCGAGCTCCCGCTGCACCCGGATGACCTGGTTGAGCACGGTGGGTCCGCCGACGCCGCCTGCGAGGCGATGATCCGGCGCACCGTGGAGCGGATGTACGTCGAGTCCGAGGAGAACCGCTTCCTGGAGGTCACCTACGCCAACGGTGACAAGGAGACCCTGTACTTCAAGGACTTCAACTCCGGTGCCATGCTCGAGAACATCGTTGCGCGGGCGAAGAAGAACGCGATCAAGGAATTCCTGGACTCCGGTCAGAAGGGGATCCGCGTCGCCCACCTGCTCAATGCGTGCGTCGACGAGTTCCGCGAGAACGAGGACCTGCCGAACACGACCAACCCGGATGATTGGGCCCGGATCTCCGGCAAGAAGGGCGAACGGATCGTGTTCATCCGGACGCTGGTCGCCGGAAAACAGGGGACTGAGGCGGGGCGTTCGATCGACACGATCGCCAACACCGGCCAGTATCTGTGAATGTGCGTGTTCCGGCGCGCAAGCCAAGCCCGATGCGAGTAGTTTTCAGCGTGTAAGTACGCCCAACACATCGGAGGCTCTACATGGCAACCGCCAAGGCACCCCCCAAGAAGAAGATCGGCCTGTTCGGCCAGTTGCAGCGCATCGGCAAGGCTCTGATGGTTCCCGTTGCCATCCTGCCCGCAGCCGGTCTGCTGCTCGGCATCGGCGCAGGCATGAAGAACATGTACATCCAGATCAACGATGTGGATGCGGTTCCGGAGGGCTGGTTCAACCTGATCGCCAGCACGATGGAGGGCGCCGGGGACGTCGTCTTCGCCAACCTCGCCCTGCTGTTCGCCATCGGCGTCGCGATCGGCCTGACCGCCGACGCGGGCGTCGCAGCCCTCGCAGCCACCACCGGCTTCCTGGTCATGAACAAGACGATCGGTGTCTTCATGGGCGTCGAGACAGTCTCGGTGGCAGCGTGTCCGGACAACGTCGAACAGTGCGCCGTCGCGGACGTCACCACCACGTCCACGTTTGCGGCCACCACGGACTTCTTGAGTTGGACTGACACCCCAGACCGGGCGTTCGCCTCGATCCTGGGCATCCCCAGCCTGCAGACCGGCGTCTTCGGCGGCATCCTCGCCGGCGCAGTCGCCGCGTGGGCCTACAACAAGTACTTCCGCATCGAGCTGCCCCCGTTCCTCGGGTTCTTCGCCGGCAAGCGCTTCGTCCCGATCATGACCGCGTTCGTGTCGCTCTTCCTCGGCGTCGCTCTGTGCTTCATCTGGCCGCCCATCGCCGATGGCATCAACTGGCTTGCGGAGCAACTCGAATCAGCCGGCGCCGGCGGCGTCTTCGTCTTCGGCCTCATCGAGCGCTCCCTGATTCCCTTCGGGCTGCATCACATCTGGTACAGCCCGTTCTGGTTCCAGTTCGGGTCATGGACCAACGACGCCGGTGTGGCGTTCACCGGTGACAACCGCATGTGGTTCGGCCAGTTCGCCGAGATCAGCAGCGGGATCACGCCCGAACCCGTCGTGAACGGTGTTGCGACGGTCAACTCACCAGAGTTCACCGAGGGCACCGGCAAGTACCTGACCGGGAAGTTCCCGTTCATGATGTTCGGCCTGCCGGCCGCGGCCTACGCGATGTACCGCTTGGCCAAGGACAGCCAGAAGAAGATCGCTGCAGGCATCCTCGGGTCCGCGGCGCTGACCTCGTTCCTCACCGGGATCACCGAGCCGATCGAGTTCACCTTCCTGTTCATCGCTCCGTGGCTGTTCGGCATCCACGCCGTGATCGCGGGCCTGTCCTTCATGATCATGTACATCACCGGCACCCAGATCGGCCTGACCTTCTCAGGCGGGTTCATCGACTACTTCCTGTTCGGCCTGCTGCCGTACGGGTCCACGCGGGAACCCTTCTGGAACATCATCATCCTCGGGGTCATCCTCATGCCGCTCTACTTCTTCCTGTTCACCTGGGCGGTCAAGTGGAAGGACCTGGCCACCCCGGGTCGCGAGCCGGATGCAGACGCCATCGCCGACTATGGCGAGCACGAGCTGCAGCTCACGGATGACGAGAAGGCCGAGGCCTTCAAGGCCGCGGCGGTGGAGGCCGACATGTCGCAGGCAGCCAAGGTCCTGGCGGCATTCGGCGGCTTCGAGAACATCACGAGCGTCGACGCCTGCATCACGCGGCTGCGCATCTCGGTGGTGGACAAGGGCAAGGTCGACAAGGCCAAGCTCAAGTCGCTCGGCGCAGCCGGGGTCCTCGAGGTCGGCGACAACATGCAAGCGATCTTCGGCACCCGGGCCGAGATTCTCAAGGGCGAGATCCTGGACCTGCCGGGAGCTCCCCAGCGATAGTCGCTGGTCGCACCACAACTGAACAGTTCAAGGAGTCGAGGGCGGGCGCCCAGCGTGCCGCCCTCGACCCATGTTTGCCCGCCGCCGCCACCGGGAATGAACGGTGCCCGCTGCGGTGCACGCAGCGCCATCTGTGGGCACCGCCCGGGCCATCCGGGGCACCGCCCGGTGAGGAGCAGGCATGAGCACCCGCATGTCACATCCCGACGAGGTCGAGGATCGGACCTTCTGGCGCAAGGTGGGCACGGTCGCAGGGCGCGTGCCGTTCACGATCGAGGTCGTGGCCGCGTACTACGCGATGCGTGATCCAGCCACGCCCTGGCGGCACAAGGCCATCCTGGCCGGAGCCATCGCCTACTTCATCCTTCCTTTCGACGCCATCCCGGACTTCATCCTGCCGATGGGGTTCGCTGACGACGCCGCAGCCCTCACCGCGGCCGTCGGTGCCGCATCCATGTCCATCCACGAGGGGCATCGCCAGCAGGCCCGCCGGAAGCTCGGACTCATCACCGAGGGTGCGGTCTACCAGGGGAGCGTGCACGCCGATGGCGAGGCGTCGACGGCGGGCTGAGCCGGGAACCGGGGCGCCCGGGAGCCCGCCTATGCTGGCCCCATGTCGGTGCACCGGGTGATGGGGCTCGAGACCGAGTTCGGCATCAGCCACCCGGGTCACCCGAACGCCAACCCGGTGCGCATGTCCGGGCTGGTGGTCAACGCACATGCGCTGGCGGCCGGCCGGCCGAACCCCCTCGCCCGTCGCTGGGACTACGACGAGGAGTCACCACTGCGCGATGCCCGCGGATTCGACATGACCCGGGCGGAGGCGGACCCCGCACAGCTGACCGACGACACCGGCACCGCCAATGTCGTGCTCACCAACGGGGCGCGGCTGTACGTTGACCATGCCCACCCCGAGTACTCCAGCCCGGAGACCACCAACCCTTGGGACGCAGTGGTCTGGGACCGGGCCGGGATGGTGATCGCCGCTCAGGCTGCGCGTGCGGCTGCGGGGCTTCCGGACGGTCACGAGATCGTCCTCTACAAGAACAACACCGATGGCAAGGGCGCGTCCTACGGCACCCATGAGAACTACCTCATGGACCGGCGCACGCCCTTCCGTGCAGTCGTCGATGCGCTGATCCCCTTCTTCGTGACCCGTCAGGTGTTCACGGGCGCAGGCCGGGTCGGCGTCGGCCAGGAGAGCCGCCGCGCGGGCTTCCAGCTCTCGAGCCGTGCGGACTTCTTCGAGGTCGAGGTGGGCCTGGAGACCACCCTCAAGCGCCCGATCATCAACACCCGGGACGAGCCGCACGCCGACCCCGCGCTCTGGCGGCGGCTGCACGTGATCGTCGGTGACGCGAACCTCTCTGAGACCGCCACCCTGCTCAAGCTGGGGACGACCGCGATCGTGCTGTCGATGATCGAGGCCGGCGGGCCGGACCTGGGCATCACCTTGGCCAATCCGGTGAGTGCCATGCATCAGGTGTCCCACGACCTCACCCTGGGCGCACCCCTTGAGTGCCTGCGGCGCACGCCACTCACGGCTCTGCAGATCCAGCAGGCCTACCTCGAGGCCGCGATCGCCCACTGCGCGACCCGACCGGGTGGAACGGACCCGCGCACCCGGGAGGTCCTCGACCTGTGGTCCGAGGTGCTCGCGGCGCTGGCCGCAGACCCGCGCAGCCTGTCCGACCGATTGGACTGGGTTGCCAAGCTCGCGCTGCTCGAGGGCTACCGTCGTCGCGACGGCCTGGACTGGTCGGCCCCCCGGTTGGCGGCTGTCGACCTGCAGTACGCCGACACCCGCCCGGAGAAGGGGCTGGCCACGCGCCTGGAACAGCGCGGCTCCCTGCACCGGTTCACCACCGATGAGCAGGTCGCTCGCGCCGTGGTCGAGCCACCGGACGACACCCGGGCATGGTTCCGCGGTGAGTGCGTGCGCCGGTTCGGAGACCACGTCTCGGCCGCCTCCTGGGATTCGGTGATATTCGATGTCCCCGGCCGGTCGTCGCTGGTCCGAGTGCCAACCCCCGACCCGCTGCGCGGCACGCGATCCCACGTCGAGGCGCTGATGGGGTCGGTCGACGGTGTTGGCGCGCTGGTGGTCGCACTGGGCGGCTCCTGAGCGCCTCCGCGATGGGCTCCGCTCGTCTCGGCGTGGGTGGACGTGTGGCTCCCACCGTTCGGCACTAGGGTCGGACGTGACGCGAAGGAGGACCCCGTGAGCCAGTCCAGCGAGCAGCACCGCCCGCGACCAGAAGCCGAGCCCGAGGAGGCGCCGGCGCCTGCCCCCTCGGCACGCAAGGAGGCCCTCGACGCAGAGGTCGACGATCTCCTCGACGAGATCGATGACGTCCTCGAGGTCAACGCGGAGGAGTTCGTCCGCGGGTTCGTGCAGAAGGGTGGGGAGTAGGTGCCCAACACACTGCCGCCCGCCTTCTCGCCGGTGGGGGAGGCGTCCTTCGCCGAGTTCCTCAGTCAGCATCGTCCGGACCTGCTCGGTCGGCTCGTGACCGAGGGCACCGGTCCGGTGGACGCACCGCATGGGACGACCATCGTGGGAGCCACCTGGGCCGACGGGGTCGTCATGGCCGGGGACCGGCGGGCGACGATGGGCAACGTGATCGCACAGCGCAGCATCGAGAAGGTGTTCGCCGCCGATGACCATGCATGCATCGGAATCGCCGGATCAGCGGGCATCGCCATCGAGCTGGTGCGCCTGTTCCAGGTCGAGCTCGAGCACTACGAGAAGATCGAGGGCTCAGCGCTGTCCCTGGACGGCAAGGCCAACCGGCTGTCCACGATGCTGCGCTCGAACCTCGGGCTGGCCATGCAGGGCCTGGCTGCTGTCCCGATGCTGGCCGGCTTCGACCTCGCGCAGGCCACCGGACGGATCTTCTCCTACGACGTGACCGGCGGCCGCTACGAGGAGCACGACTTCTACTCCGTGGGGTCGGGGGCGGTCTTCGCGCGCGGTTCGCTGAAGAAGCTCTTCCGCAAGGAGCTGGGCGAGACCGAGGCGGTCGAGATCTGCGTTGAGGCGCTCTACGACGCTGCCGACGACGACTCCGCGACCGGCGGGCCGGACATGGCGCGCAAGATCTTCCCGGTCGTGGCGGTTGTGGATGCCGCCGGGTTCCGACGTGTCGACCCGGACGAGCTCGAGCGGATCTGCCAGGCCGTGGTCGACCGCAGGATGCAGCGCCCGGATGGCCCGGTCGCACGGATGGGGCAGTGACGCCATGACCATGCCGTTCTACGTCTCACCCGAGCAGCTGATCAAGGACAAGGCCGACTACGCGCGCAAGGGCATAGCACGGGGTCGCAGCGTGGTTGTCGTGCAGGTCGACGAGGGGATCCTGCTGGTCGCAGAGAACCCATCGCGGGCACTGCACAAGATCAGCGAGATCTACGACCGCATCGGATTCGCAGCGGTGGGCAAGTACAACGAGTTCGAGAACCTCCGGGTCGCCGGGGTCCGGCTCGCCGACATGCGCGGGTACGCCTACGATCGGATCGACGTGACGGGTCGGAGCCTGGCCAACGCCTACGCCCAGACCCTGGGCACGATCTTCACCGAGGCCCCGAAGCCCTACGAGGTTGAGCTGGTCGTGGCCGAGGTGGGTGCCGAGGTCGCCGACGACCAGATCTACCGGCTGACCTTCGACGGGTCAGTCGCCGATGAGCACGGGTTCGTGGCGATGGGTGGGTCCTCGGAGTCCATCGCCGCGCACTTGGCCGAGCACTGGTCGGAGGGGATGTCGCTGACCGACGGGGTGCACCTCGCGATTGCCGCATTGGCCCGCTCGGTCCCGCCAGCCTCGCCGACCGCGTCCAACGGCTTGCGTGAGATCCCGCTGACCCACCTGGAGGTCGCGTTGCTCGAACGGGACCGCCCGCGGCGCACATTCCGCCGGATCGGTGCGGATCGCCTGCGCGAACTCGCCGATGGTTGATCCGCTCGGCCGGCGGATCTACGGCATCGAGACCGAGTACGGGGTCACGTGCACGTTCCGCGGCCAGCGCCGGCTGAGCCCGGACGAGGTCGCCCGGTACCTGTTCCGTCGGGTCGTGGCGTGGGGGCGCAGCTCGAACGTGTTCCTGCGCAACGGCTCGCGGCTCTACCTCGACGTGGGCAGCCACCCGGAGTACGCAACCGGTGAATGCGACGACCTGCGCCAGCTGGTGATCCATGACCGAGCCGGTGAGCGGATCGTGGAGGGGCTGGCCGTCGACGCCCAGCGCCGGCTGGCAGAGGAGGGCATCGAGGGCGAGATCTACCTGTTCAAGAACAACACCGACTCGGCGGGTAACTCCTACGGCTGTCACGAGAACTACCTGGTCGGGCGGATGGGCGAGTTCTCACGCATCTCCGATGCGCTGATCCCGTTCCTGGTCACGCGTCAGCTGATCGCCGGCGCAGGCAAGGTGCTGGCCACACCGCGCGGGACGCTCTACTGCCTGAGTCAGCGAGCCGAGCACATCTGGGAGGGGGTGTCGTCGGCAACGACCCGGTCCCGGCCCATCATCAACACCCGCGACGAACCACACGCCGACGCCGAGCGCTACCGCCGCCTGCACGTGATCGTCGGGGACTCGAACATGAGCCAGACGACCACGCTGCTCAAAGTGGGCAGCGCCGACCTGGTCCTGCGGATGCTCGAGTCCGGTGCCCGGATGCGTGACCACACCCTGGAGAACCCGATCCGGGCGATCCGCGAGATCAGTCACGACCTGACGGGTTCGCAGACGGTGCGGCTGGCCAACGGCCGGATGCTCTCTGCGTTCGAGATCCAGACGGACTACCTGGATCGGGTGCAGCGCTTTGCCGAGACCAGTGGGCTGGCTGAGGTGCCGGTCTACGCCCAGGTGCTCGACCTGTGGCGACGGACCCTCACGGCGGTGTCGACCGATGACCTGTCCCTGGTCGACACCGAGATCGACTGGGTGATCAAGCGCCGCCTGCTGCAGCGCTACATCGACAGGCACGACCTCTCATGGGGCTCGCCGCGGATCGCCCAGCTCGACCTGGCCTACCACGACGTTTCCCGCGAACGTGGCCTGTTCAACCTGTTGGAGTCCCGGGGCATGGCCGCGCGCGTGGGTTCGGACATCGAGGTCCTCGCGGCCAAGTCGACCCCCCCGCCGACGACCCGCGCCCGGCTGCGCGGCGAGTTCATCACCGCCGCCCAAGCCGCCCGCCGCGACTTCACCGTGGACTGGGTCCACCTCAAGCTCAACGACCAGGCGCAGCGGACCGTGCTGTGCAAGGACCCGTTCAAGGCCGAGGACGAGCGGGTGCAGCGCCTGATCGACTCGATGTGACCCAGGATTCGGCCATCGCCGGGTGTCCGATTAGAGTGCGGCAGATGAATCGCGCCATGCCCGCTGCCCTCGCCCTTGCCCTGAGTCTCGGACTTGCCGGATGCGCGGCGGACGCGACGGCTGAGACGACACAGACCACCACCGCCGCTGCCGACACGGGCAGCACCGGGGACTCCTACACCTACGAGGGCGTCACCGTCACCGGTGCCGAGGGTGCGGAGCCGACGATCACCCTCGACGCCGACTTCAGCACGGTGGACGAGCTGGGCGTGGCCGACGTGTATGCCGGAACCGGCGATGCGGTCGAGCCCGGCGCGACCGTGACCGTGAACTACGTGGGCGTCGGCCAGATGTCGGGACAGGTCTTCGACTCCTCCTGGCAGCGTGGTGCGCCCGCGACCTTCCCGCTCGACGGCGTGATCCCGGGCTGGTCGCAGGGCTTGGTCGGCATGCAGCCCGGCGGGCGCCGGGTGCTGGTCATCCCCGCTGAGCTGGCCTATGGCGAGGCGGGCGCAGGTGCTGGCATCGCCCCCGGCGAGACCCTGGTGTTCGTCGTCGACCTCATCGACGAGACACCGGCCGGCTGACCCACCCCGAGCACCAACGAACTGATCCGTCCATCGAGAGGAACCACATGGCTGACCTGACCAAGCCGGAGATCGACTTCCCCGAGGGCCCCGCGCCCACCGAGCTCGTAGTCCGCGACCTCTTGGTCGGTGACGGCGCCGAGGCGGTGCCCGGCGCCCAGGTCACGGTCAACTACGTCGGGGTGGACTACGCCAGCGGCGACCAGTTCGACTCCTCGTGGGACCGCGGTGAGCCCATCACGTTCCCCCTGGCCGGACTCATCCAGGGCTGGCAGGACGGGATCCCCGGCATGCGCGCCGGTGGTCGTCGTGAGCTGGTCATCCCGCCGGCGCTGGCCTATGGCGAGAGCGGTCGGCACGCGCTTGCCGGCAAGACCCTGATCTTCGTGATCGACCTGCTCGCCGTTCGCTGATGGCCGATGCGGCCCAGCCCGACAGCAAGGCCCAGCCGTACAGCAAGGCCGAGCGGCTGCTCAACCTGCTGATGGCCCTGCGGGGCACGCACGTGGGGCTGGATCGCGAGCAGATCCGCTCGGTGGTGCGTGGTTACAGCCCAGAGGCGTCTGCGGAGGCCTTCGAGCGGATGTTCGAGCGTGACAAGGATGAGCTGCGGGCCATGGGTGTGCCCGTGGCCACGCTCACCGACGCCTCGGGCGTGGTCACCGGCTACCGGATCGAGGGTGACTGGGCGCTGCCGCCCCTTGCCCTGAGCCGCGCCGAGTTGGCCGTCCTCGGGCTGGCGGCGCGGGTGTGGCAGCGTGCCGACCTCGCACCCGCCGCGCTCAATGCCCTGCGAAAGGTCGAGGCCCAGCTGGGGATGCGCTCCTCGGAGCCTGGCGCGGCTCCGATCGCCGGCCTGTCGCTGGACTCGCCAGCCGTCCATGCCCTGATCGATGCCTCGGGCACTCGCACGCCGATCGCCTTCGAGTACCGCAAGGGCCAGGATGCGGCGGCCGATCTGCGCCACGTCCAGCCCTGGGGCGCCGTCTGGTGGCGGGCGCACTGGTACCTCGTGGGGTTCGACACCGATCGTGACGACGTGCGGGTGTTCCGCGCCTCCCGGATCGCTGGCACGGTGCGGCCCGACCCGGATGGGTCGGACTACGAGGTTCCCGCCGGCTTCGACGCTGCCGACGCGATCGGCCGGTTCGCGCGCAGTGATGCCATCGAACTCGAGCTGGCGCTCGACCCGGGGGTGGCGGCGGACCTCCGGCTGCGCGGCGAGTCGCGGGGCCGAACCGAGGACGGCGCGGACATCGTGCTCCTCCCCGTCGCGGACCTGACCTCCGGGGTTGGCTCAGCGCTGGCCTTCGGAACCGGCGCGCGGGTGATCGGGCCTCCGGCCGCGGTTGCGGAGGCCCGTGCGCAGCTCGATGCGCTGATCGGTTCCCTGGCGGCACCTGCTCCCAGGGCGGGGCGACCGTTGACGGCCGGGGTGGCGCCGGGCGGGCCGGGCACGGCCCAGTTCGCACGCCTGCTCGCCCTCGTCCCCTGGCTGGCCGCCAACAGCGGGGTTCCGATCTCCGATGCCGCCGCGCACTTCGGGATCTCCGAGGAGCAGCTGATCGCCGACCTCGGCTCGGTGATCACCTCTGGGGCTGACGACTGGACCCTGTTCGACATCCAGTACTGGGAGGACGGGGGCGAGATCGAGGTCATCGATGCCCTCGATCTCGATGCCCCGCTGACCCTGACCCCGGACGAGGGGCTGGCCCTGGTCGTCGCACTCAACGCGCTGGCCGCGGTCCCGGGGGGTTCGCGCAGCGAGGAGCTGTCCGCCGTGACCGCGAAACTGACGGCGGCACTGGGCCGGCACGCGCCAGCCCCCGGTGCCGTTGCGGTGCGCGTCGACCTCCCTGCCGAGGTGCTGGCACCGGTCGAGGAGGCGCTGGCCACCGGGCGGGCTGTGGAGCTGACGTATCTCGGTGCGGTCCGTGATGAGGTGACGCAGCGGGTCGTGGACCCGCTCGGCGTCGTCGTGGTGGATGGATACGGCTACGTGCGTGGGTACTGCCGCTCTGCGGGCGGGCTGCGGATGTTCCGTGTCGATCGGATCCTGGCCATCACGGTCAGCACGGACGCGGCCCGCGACGTGGGTCAGGCCGCGGCGGTCGAGCCGATGGCCGTGGCCCTCGGCTCGACGGGCCGGCGGATCCTGGTCGATGTGCCCACAGGTTCGCCGGTGCTCGACCGGAACCCGGTGGCGCGGCGGTGGAGCCTGCCCGGCGACGCGGTTCGTGCCGAGCTCCCGGTGGGGGACTTCACGTGGGCACGGCGGCTCGTGCTCGGCTCCGCCGGGGCGGTCGTCCTGCGCGAACCCGGGTGGCTCGTCGAGGAGCTCATCGAGTCCGCACGGGCGGCTCGGGCCCGGCACCAGCACGAGGTTGTCGCCGGAGAAGGCTCCCAGTAGTTGCATCAGCACCTCGCGTAGTCACATGATGCCTGCGGAAGCCTCAAGTCGAGGCGATCGGGCACCGATGCGACAGGCATCTAGGAGCAGAGCACACGAGGAGGTGGAGGATGACGACCATCAAGGCCACGTGCCCGCGATGCGGCGACGTCGACCTCGTCCCCGCGGATGTGCGCGTCACTGTGGCCGCCGAGCTCGGTTGGTCGACGTACACCTTCACGTGCGTCGGGTGCGCGGACAGCGTCTGCAAGTCCGCAGACGACGACGTCGTTCAGCTGCTGACCGGTGCCGGTGTCCGAGTGGACCACATCGAGATTCCGTTGGAGTACCTCGAGGCCCGCGTGATCGAGCGCACCTGTCGCCCGTTGACCCGAGACGACCTGCTCGACTTCGCCCTCTGGCTGGCGTCAGTCGATGATGTCGTGATGGCGGCCGACCAGGAGGTCTGAGCCGCCAATCGGCGCGTGTGGATTGGGCAACGGCCCAGCGCAGTCGTACCCTCGTACTAGCCCGTGATGTGCGGGCCTTGACGCTGGAGGGGTCACATGCCCAACATCCGCGGCCCTGAGCTGCTCATCCTCGTGCTGGTCATCGTCATTCTGTTCGGTGCCAAGCGTCTCCCGGACGCTGCCAGGAGCGTCGGTCGTTCACTGCGGATCTTCAAGTCCGAGACCAAGGGCCTCGTGGACGGCGAGGAGAGCGCGCAGGGATCGACGACGACCGCCGCTCAGGCGCCCGAGCCGCCTGCTGCCCCGGCACCCCTGCCGCCTGCTGCCCCGGCCCAGCCGGCCGCCCCGGCCCAGCAGGGTGCCCCGCCGGCCCCGATCGACGCGGCCACGCCGCCGGTCGTGCCCGGGGCCAGCAACTCGTCCCTGGCCCCGAACCCCGACGAGGCACGCTCCGCGTTGCAGCAACCGCCCAGCCAGGCGTGAGCGCTCCGCCCGTGCCCGGCCGAACCAAGGGCCGTGCCGGCAACCCTGAGGCGGCGATGCCCCTTCGGGAGCATCTGGGCGAGCTCCGCTCCCGTTTGGTGAAGTCATTGGCCGCGATCGCCATCGGGATGGTGGTGGCGTGGTTCTACTACGAGGAGATCTTCGCCGCCATCCGTTCGCCGTTCGACGACGTCATGGCCCAGGCCGAGGCCGACGGGCGGGACATGACGCTTGCCTTCACCGGCGTCGCCGACCCGTTCGTGATGCAGCTGAAGGTGACCGGTGTGGCCGGCATCCTGCTGGCGAGCCCGATGTGGCTCTACCAGCTCTGGCGTTTCGTCACCCCGGGCCTGCATGGCAACGAGCGCCGCTGGGCGCTGGGGTTCGCCGTGGTCGCCACCCCGATGTTCGTCGGTGGCGCGTACCTCGCCTACACGGTGATGCCGCGGGGCCTGGAGATCCTGCTCGGGTTCACCCCGGAGAACATCGACAACATCATCTCCGTGGACCGGTACCTGTCGTTCTTCCTCAGGATGATGCTGGTCTTCGGCCTGGGCTTCATGCTCCCGCTGCTCGTCGTCGGGCTGAACTTCGCCGGTGTGCTCAGCGCGACGCGCCTGTGGTCCTGGTGGCGCTGGATCGTGCTTGGGGTCGTGGTCTTCGCCGCCGTTGCCACCCCGACCGGGGATCCCTTCAACCTCGCGCTGCTGGCCGTACCGATGCTCGCGCTGATGCTGCTGGCTGGGCTGGTCTGCTGGCTCAACGACCGGCGCCGGTCGCGCCGGCAGGGTGAGCAGCCGCAGTGGGACGACGACGAGATATCCCCCTTGGACGCCTGATCCGGCCACTCGTGCAGTAGCGTGCACGCCTGTGCAGCGCCGCATCGCAGTAGTCGTCAACCGAGCCTCCGGCGCGGGCCGGGTCGACCGGCACGTGGCTTCGGTCCTCACCGGCCTCGCCAGCCGAGGGGACCACGTGGTGGCCATCGAGGCTGAGTCCGAGCAGGCCGCCCGAGAGACGCTGGCCGAGGCCATGTCGCGGGGTCTCGACGTCGTCGTCGCCCTCGGCGGGGACGGCACCGTGCACCTGGCCCTCCAGGCAGCCGTCGGCACCTCGGCCGCACTCGGGATCGTCCCGCTCGGCACCGGGAACGATGCTGCCACCTCGGTGGGGTTGGCAAGGACCAGCCCGGAGGCGGCGGTCTCGGTGATCCTTGCTGGGCACACGAGGAGCTTCGACGTGGGGCGGGTCGAGGCCGCCGACGGCACGATCCGGCACTTCCTGTGCGTGCTGACCACGGGGTGCGACTCGAGTGCCAACGAGCGCGCCAACATGATGTCCTGGCCGTCCGGGACGGGCCTGTACGTCCGGGCGATGCTGGCTGAGCTGCGCGGGTTCACCCCCATCCCCTACACCGCCGACTTCGACGGCGAGGTCGTGCGCGACGAGGGCATGCTCGTCTCGCTCGGGAACGGCCCCAACTTCGGCGGTGGCATGCAGGTCTGTGCGGGCGCGGACCTGCACGACG
Organism: uncultured Actinomycetes bacterium; assembly: GCA_963753075.1. Taxonomy (GTDB): domain Bacteria; phylum Actinomycetota; class Actinomycetes; order S36-B12; family CAIYMF01; genus Prado023. The sequence goes on along the minus strand of CAVWAR010000017.1, from coordinate 797,474 downwards.
GCCTGCTCAACCTCATCTGGGTGCACAGCCTGCCCCGCCACAAGCTGCTCTGGCTGTTCCCGAAGGTCTACACGGGCCGGCATCTCGAACACCCCCAGGTGGAGTCGCGGCTCGTGGCCCGCGCAGTAATCGACGCGCCCGGCCAGATCGCCTACGCCGACGGGGAGCGGGTCGCGCCGCTGCCCGTGACGGTAACGGCCGTGCCGGACGCGGTGCAGGTGCTCGTCCCCGGGTAGCGTCAGCGCCATGGACGACGGCGCGTTGCCCCAATTCCGGGAACTGTACGAGTTCGGGCTCGACGCCTTCCAGGAACGGGCCTGCGACAGCATCCTCTCGGGACGCGGGGTGCTGGTGGCGGCGCCGACCGGATCGGGCAAGACCGTGGTGGGCGAGTTCGCCGTGCACCTGGCCCTCGACCGTGGCACGAAGTGCTTCTACACCACTCCCATCAAGGCGCTGTCCAACCAGAAGTACAACGACCTGGTCCAGCGATACGGTTCCGAGCGAGTAGGGCTCCTGACCGGCGACAACTCGGTCAACAGCGAGGCGTCCGTGGTTGTGATGACCACTGAGGTGCTGCGCAACATGCTCTACGCCGGCTCCCAGACCCTCACCGGCCTGGACTTCGTGGTCATGGATGAGGTGCACTACCTGGCCGACCGGGAGCGCGGACCCGTCTGGGAGGAGGTGATCATCAACCTCCCGGAGCACGTGAGCGTGGTGGCACTCTCGGCGACCGTCAGCAATGCCGAGGAGTTCGGCGCCTGGCTCGCCGAGGTCCGTGGTGACACCGACATCGTGGTCGAGGAGCATCGTCCTGTGCCGCTGTGGCAGCACGTCATCGCCGACCGGAACCTGCTCGACCTCTTCGTCGATGAGCGGGGCAAGGCGGTCAACCCCGAGCTGGTGCGACTCGCTCGCAACGACCAGAGCATCACCAAGGCCCGCCGGGACCACCGGAGCGGTGGTGGGCGTCACGGCGGGCCGAATCGCCCGGCCCCGGGTCGGCCACAGCGCGGGGGCCGGCGGCCACGGCCGATGCCGGGCGCCCAGCGCCCCGACGTGGTTCGCGCCCTGCAACGGGCCGACCTCCTGCCCTGCATCAACTTCATCTTCAGCCGGGCCGGCTGCGAGGCAGCGGTCGAGCAGTGCCTGCACGCGGGCCTGCAGCTCACGACGCCCGCCGAGCGGGTCGAGATCCGCGAGCGGGTCCTGGCGCGGGTCGGCGACCTGCCGCCCTCGGACCTGGCGGTGCTCGGGTTCGACGGGTGGCTCGATGGACTGGAGCGCGGGATCGCGGCCCACCACGCCGGGCTCATCCCCACCTTCAAGGAGGCAGTCGAGGAGCTGTTCCAGGAGGGGCTGGTCAAGGTGGTGTTCGCCACTGAGACCCTGGCGCTCGGGATCAACATGCCCGCCCGCGCAGTGGTGCTCGAGCGGCTCGTGAAGTGGAACGGTGAGACCCATGCCCCGATCACCCCAGGGGAGTACACGCAGCTCACTGGGCGGGCTGGTCGGCGGGGCATCGATGTCGAGGGTCATGCCGTGGTCGTGTGGCACCAGGGGATCGATCCCACTGCCCTCGCGGGCCTGGCCTCCACCCGAACGTATCCGCTCGTGTCCAGCTTCCGTCCCTCGTACAACATGGCGGTCAACCTGGTCGGCCAGCTCGGCAAGTCCGCTGCCCGTGAGGTGCTGGAGTCCTCGTTCGCCCAGTTCCAGGCCGACCGGGGCATCGTTGGGCTGGCCCGCGAGATCCAGCGCAACGAGGACGCAATCGCCGGCTACGAGGAGTCGATGACCTGCCACCTCGGCGACTTCGGCTCCTACGCCGAGATCCGCCAGCAGCTCTCGGCGCGTGAGAAGGGGATGGCGCGCGCGGGCGTCGTGGCCCGGCGCAACGAGGCGGCTGAGGTCCTGGCCGATCTGGTCCCCGGCGACGTCATCGTGGTCCCCAGCGGTCGCCGCGCAGGGCTGGCAGTCGTGATCGACCCGGGGCTGTCACTGGGGGAGGACCCGCGCCCGTTCGTCCTGACGATCGACCGACAGGTGCGCCGGCTGGGGGTCGTGGACTTCCCGACACCGCCACAGGTGCTGGACCGGGTCCGGATCCCGCGGTCGTTCTCCGCACGGTCGGCCAACTCCCGGCGTGAGCTCGCAGCCCTGCTGCGCACCCGCACGGAGGGGCTCGACATTCCCAAGAAGGGTCGACGCGCGCGCTCACACGACGACGACGCAGAGCTGGCCGACCTCCGGGCCCAGATGCGCGCCCATCCCTGCCATGGGTGCTCGGACCGCGAGCAGCACGCCCGCTGGGCCGAGCGTGCCCAACGGCTGCGCACTGAGACCGCGGGCCTGAAGCGTCGGCTTGAGGGCCGGACCAACTCGATCGCCCGGCAGTTCGACCGGATCTGCGAGGTGCTCACGGAGCTGGGCTACCTGTCCGGTCCCGCGGGCACCCCGGAGGTGACTGAGGCGGGGCGGCGGCTGAGCCGGATCTATGGCGAGTCCGACCTGCTCGCGATGCAGTGCCTGCGTGAGGGCCTGTGGGACGAGCTGACCGCCCCGGAGCTCGCGGCGGCGTGCTCGGCGCTCGTGTACGAGACCCGGGGCGGGGCGGAGGCGGGATCTCCGCCGCCGAGGGTGCCACCCGCGATCCGGTTCACCCAGGACGCGACCATGCGCACCTGGGGGTCCCTGGAGGTCCTCGAGAAGCGCCACCGGCTGCCGGCCACCCGCCAGCCGGACTTCGGATTCGCGTGGGCGGTCCACCGGTGGGCCGGTGGGGGCACCCTGCGCTCCGTGCTGACCGGCTCGGAGCTCACGGCCGGGGACTTCGTCCGGTGGTGCAAGCAGGTCATGGACTTCCTCGGGCAGCTCGTCGCCGCTGCACCGGGAACACCGGTTGCCGAGGAGGCCCGTACGGCCATCGGCTCGATCCGGCGCGGCGTGGTTGCGGTGAGCATCGAGGAGTGAACAGGCTGCGAATGTGACCGAATCCGCTCGCTCGGGGGCTTGGCACGCGGTGCCGGCAGGAGCAGTATGGACAGGTGGTCATACAGCGGCTGCCAGGTGCTGCGCTCTCGGCAACTGTGGTCGCCGACGGGCGGGAGTGTGCGGCCCGAACCGTGGCCAGCGAGGGTGTCGCCGACGTGACCGGGGTGACTGTCCTTGCCACGACAGCACCCTGCGTACGGGAGGCGGTGGACTGGATCCCCGGAAGGATTCTGGTCCTTGCTGACGCCGCCCTGTCGGGGGAGTGCCTCGACGCCGTGGCCAGGAGCACCCACCACCACTCGACGTTCGCCGCGATCGTCGTGCTGGGCGACGACGCTGTGGACGTGCAAGCCCTGTCCGTCGTCGGGTCGACCCCGGTGGTGATCGTCAGCCGGCCCTCGGACCAAGCGCGCGTCCGCAGGGCACTTCGTCTGGGCATCCGGGTCGGCCAGCCGTCATCAGAGTCCGTGGACCTGCGCGCGGCACACCCGCCGCGCCCTCGCCGGGGTGGGTCGAGCTCCATCAACCTTGACGTGCCCGGAACCGTCGGGCACTGAGCCGTCGGTCACTGGCCCGCAGTCAGGGGCCAGCGCCCGACGCTGGTGGGCCAAGGGCATCGGTGAGCCGCTGGATGGGTGCGCCGATGCCCCACCTGGCGGAGAGCGCGTCGAGGGCATCCGGGTCGGCCGGCCCCGCGGGCACTGCCACGGATATCTCCGGCAGGGGCACATCGGCGGCCCGGACCACTCGTTCGGCCCGCAGCAGGTAGTCGCGATGGGCGTCCAGCGCAGAGGCGATCCGGGGGCTCAGCCCGCCGCCGTCAGTGCCAACTGCGGCGAGGATCCCGTCCATGTCCCCGAACCGCACCAGCAGGCTGGCCGCGGTCTTCGCGCCGATACCCGGAACGCCGGCCAGGCCGTCGGAGGGATCGCCGCGGAGGAGGGCCATGTCGGTGTACTGCTGCGGCCGAACTCCGTGCGCGGCGACCACGGCGGCCTCGTCGAGCAGCTCCACGCGGCGGATCCCACGCCCCGTGTAGAGCACCACCACTCCTGAGGCGTCGTCGACGAGCTGGATGAGGTCCCGGTCGCCGGTGACCACTTCGACCGGCTCGCCTCTAGCAGCGTGCCGTCGGGCGAGGGTGGCAATGACGTCGTCGGCCTCGAACCCGGGCGCACCGACGCGGGCGATCCCCATGGCCGCCAGGACGTCAGCGATGATCCCGACCTGGACCCCGAGTGCCTCCGGTTCGTCCTCGGCCCCATCAGCCGCGACGCGGTGCGCCTTGTAGGAATCCAGGAGGTCGACCCGCCACTGCGGCCGCCAGTCGTCGTCCCAGCACGCCACCAGCCCAGAGGGACCACGCGAGGCGACCAGCGCGGTACACATGTCGAGGAATCCCCGCACGGCGTTGACCGGTGTGCCGTCGGGGGCCGTGATCGACTCCGGCACCCCGTGGAACGCGCGGTAGTAGAGCCCCGCTGAGTCCAGCAGCATCAGCATGGTCGCATCCTGCCACCGACCGGGGAGTAGCGTGGCGATATGACCGATCGCATGCTCCCCACACCGGAGGCCGCGGACCTGATCGACCTTGCCGCGGAGGTCGCCGACCGGGAGCTGGCCCCCCGGGCCGCCGCCGCCGAGGCTGCTGGGGAGTTCCCCCGCGAGGTGTTCGACATCCTCGGCCGCGTGGGGTTCATGTCCCTGCCCTATCCCGAGGAGGTCGGCGGCGGCGGGCAGCCCTACGAGGTCTACCTGCAGGTCCTCGAGGAGCTGGCTGCGCGCTGGATGGTGATCCCGTTGGGGGTCTCCGTGCACGTGTTGTCGTGCTTCCCCGTGGCCGCCTGGGGGACCGACGAGCAACGGTCCCGCTGGTTGCCGAGGATGCTCAGCGGCGAGACGGTGGGCGCGTACTGCCTGTCCGAGCCGCACTGCGGATCCGACGCCGCGGCCCTGACGACCCGCGCTGTGCTCGACGGCGACCAGTACCGCGTCAGCGGCGTCAAGGCATGGATCACTCATGCGGGAGTGGCTGACTTCTACAACCTGATGGTGCGCACCGGGGGTCCCGGTTCATCCGGAATCAGCTGCCTGGTTGCGGGCGCAGACACCCCCGGGATGTCGTTCGCACCGGCGGAGCACAAGATGGGCGCGATGAGCTCTCCGACCGCCCAGGTCCTCCTCGACTCCGCTGAGGTGCCGGCCGAGGACCTGGTGGGCAGGCCGGGGGAGGGCTTCCAGATCGCCATGCAGGCGCTGGACTCCGGGCGGCTCGGAATCTCGGCCTGCGCAGTCGGGCTGGCCCGGGGCGCGCTCGACCAGGCACTGGCCTACGCACGCCAGCGGCAGGCCTTCGGACAGTCCATCGCCGGGTTCCAGGGGCTTCAGTTCATGCTGGCCGACATGGACACCCAGATCCATGCTGCCCGGGCGCTCCTGCTGGAGGCGGCCAGGCTCAAGGACGCCGGTCGGCCCTTCAGCCTGCCGGCTGCCCGGGCCAAGCTGATGGCCACGGATGTCGCGATGCGCGTGACCACAGATGCGGTCCAGGTCCTCGGCGGCGCGGGCTACACCAGCGACTTCCCCGTCGAGCGCTACATGCGCGAGGCGAAGATGCTGCAGATCGTCGAGGGCACGAACCAGATCCAGCGCGTGGTCATCGGCCGCGCACTGGCCCACGGCTAGGATCTGGCCCCATGGAGGACATCGACCGCAAGATCGTCGGGCTGCTCGCCGCTGACGGCCGGATGTCCTTCACCGACCTGGGCAAGGAGACCGGGCTGTCCACCTCCGCGGTGCACCAGCGGGTCCGCCGGCTGGAGAAGCGGGGCGTGATCAAGGGCTACCGTGCTCTGGTCGACTCGGAGGCCCTGGGCCTGCCGATGACGGCCTTCGTCTCGATCAAGGCCTTCGACCCGTCGGCGGAGGACGAGGCCCCGCGCCGCATCGCCAAGCTCAGGGGCGTGGAGTCGTGCTACTCCGTTGCCGGCGACGAGGCCTACATACTCAAGGTCAGGGTCGCGTCCCCGATCGCGCTGGAGGCGCTCCTCGGGGAGATCCGCTCCCTGGCCGGTGTCTCGACCCGGACCGCCGTCGTGCTGTCGACCCCGTTCGAGGACCGGTTCGTCAAGTAGTCAGGACCCGGCCTGCGGACCTACCGGCGCCGGTCTGCGCATGTCCGCGCGTCTGTCCGGGCCCAACGACGGTCAGAGCTCTTCGTCGGCGTGCCGCTCCCACCAGCGCTGTCCTGCCCGGGGAAGCGTGTGGATCGGGTCGTAGTACCGGTAGGTGCGCGTCAACGCGTTGGGGTCGTCGAACTCGATGCCCGTGCGGTAGTTCTTGGTCCACTCCGAGATCCCGAGGATGGGGTCGTAGGAGTGCACCTGGTGGACCCAGCGCTTGCCGACGAACGGCACGTCGCAGACGATCCTCGGGGTTGCGAATCCGGGGAGGTACCCCATTGATCGCGTGCTGCAGCGCCTGGGCCTTCGACAGCGGCACGCGCCAGTGCTCGGCGTTCGGGATCATGTCGCACATGTAGAAGTAGTAGGGCATGATCCCGGCGCCGTCGAGCAGCGTGAAGCTCAGGTCGAGCAGGTCGGTGGACGTGGCATTGACGCCCTCGAGCAGCACCCCCTGGTTGCGCACGTCGCGCACCCCGGCGTCGAACATCGCCCCGACCGCCTCAGCGACGATCGGCGTGACCGAGGCCGCGTTGTTCACGTGGGTGTGGATCGCCAGGGACACCCCGCGTGCGCGGGCCTTCGCGGCGACCCGGCCCATCCCGTCGACGACATCCGGACTCAACCAGTGCTGCGGCAGCGCCATCAGGGCCTTGGTGGCAAGCCGGATGTCGCGGATGTTGTCGATGTCGAGCAGTTCGTCGAGGTAGGACTCGAGCCGGGGCCAGGGCAGGTTGGCCACGTCGCCGCCGGAGACCACGACATCGCGCACCTGGGCGTGGGTGCGCAGGTAGGCCATGTGCTCCGCCTGTCGGTTCACCGGCTTGAGGACGAGCTTCAGCTTGTCCACGTTCGGGGTCGAGTGGCCCACGAGGTCCATGCGGGTGCAGTGCCCGCAGTACTGCGGGCAGGTGCTGAGCAGCTCGGCCAGGACCTTGGTCGGGTAGCGGTGGGTGAGCCCCTCGGCGACCCACATCGCCTGCTCGTGCAGCGAGTCCCGCGACGCGTAGGGATGACTGCCCCACTCGACGAGCCGATCGGTGAGCATCGGCAGCATGTAGCGCCTGATCGGATCGGTGCGGAACGCCTCGGTCAGCGAGCCGGGGCCGCTGGGAGGCACCGCACTCATCATCGTGTTGATCATCTGCGGGGGGACGAGCATCGACATCGTGGCCTTGAATGCAAGGTCCGCGTCGAGATCGGCGTAGACGCTGTCGTCGAGCAGGTCATCCATCAGCTCCCGCAGCTGACGGGAGTTCTTGATGCAGTGCGCCCGCTGCCACTGGGCCGAGCGCCACTGCTCCTCGGTGACATTGGCCCACCCGGGGAACCGGGTCCAGTCCGGCTCGGTGAGGACCACCCGTCGGTACATGTACGGCTGGTCGGGCACGTCGTGGGCGCGAGTCGCATGGAGTAGCGTTGGGTCAAGTATCTCCGTCATTCGGGTAGCCTAGCGGAAGGAATCACGGCCAGCCCAGCACCGAGACGAAGGATCTTCGTGTCGGGGCAGTGAGTACGCTGGGCTCGGACCGAGGAGGATCATGGAGCACCCAACCGAGCGCGCAGTTGGCGTTCATCGCGTCGTCGAACCGCCGGGAGTGCTGCCGCAGGCGGCGTGGCGCCTGGATCCGGCCGCGTTGATCGGGCCTGACGAGGTGCGCGTGCGCGTGACCCGGCTCAACCTCGATGCCGCGAGCTTCCAACAGCTTCACGACAAGCACTTCGGTGACGGGCAGCGGGTCCGCAACGAGGTGGCCAGCATCATCGCCAGCCGGGGCAAGATGCACAACCCGGTGACGGGTTCCGGGGGGATGCTCATCGGCGTGATCGAGGAGGCCGGCCCGGAGTCGCCGCTGGGGCTGGTCGTGGGGGACCGGATCGCCACGCTGGTGTCCCTGACGCTGACGCCGCTACAGATCCATGACGGCCTCGTCGACTGGGACGGGATGTCCGAGCAGGTGCCCTGCGACGGGACCGCGATCCTCTTCCGCAGGTCGATCGTGGCGATCCTGCCCGACGACATCCCTGAGGCGCTGGCCATGTCGGTCAACGATGTGTGCGGAGCCCCGGCCCTCACAGCCCGAGTGGTGCGCGACCATCGCAGCCGAGGCCTGGCCCCGACGGTGGCGGTCCTGGGCGGGGCAGGCAAGAGCGGGTCGCTGAGTCTGGCTGCCGCCCGGGCGGAGGGCGCTGAACGGACGGTGGGGATCGTGCCGGTCGAGCGCGAGGCACAGGTCCTGCGTGATTCGGGGATAGCCGACGTCGTCGCGCTGGCCGACGCACGCGACCCGGTCGGCGTTGCCGATGCCGTGGCCGACGCGCTCGGTGCGCCCGCGGACATCACGATCGTGTGCGTGACCGTGCCCGGGTGCGAGCACGGCGCTGTGCTGGCCACGGCTGAGGGTGGCACTGTCATCTTCTTCTCGATGGCCACCTCGTTCACAGCTGCCGCGCTCGGGGCCGAGGGGCTCGCCGCTGACGTGACAATGCTGATCGGCAACGGCTACACCCGCGGGCATGCCGCCTACGCCCTGGACCTGATCCGCAGGGACGGCGCGATCCGCTCGCTGTTCGAGGCTCGGCTGTCAGGTGATCAGGCTCGACCGTCAGGTGATCAGAGATGAAGCTGCTGCTGCAGGGCGGACCGGTCTACGCCCCCTCCGCGCCGGGTGCCGAGGCCATGCTGGTCGTCGACGGCACCGTCGCCTGGATCGGGCCTGCCGCCGGCGCCGAGGTGCACCGGGATGCCGCCGATGCGGTCGTGGACCTTGAGGGTGCCCTCGTCGCGCCGGCCTTCGTCGACGCCCACGTGCACCACACCGCCACGGGGATGACCCTGCTGGGCCTGGACCTGCGTGGCGTTGCCAGCCGCGGGCAGCTCCTCGAGCTGCTCTCGGCGGAGGCGCGACGCCTGCGCGGGCGCCCGATCGTGGGGCACGGATGGGACGAGACGCAGTGGCCCGACCAGGCGCTGCCGACCCGTGCTGAGCTGGACCGGGCCACGTGGGGCTCGGTGGTCTACCTGTCGCGGGTGGACGTGCACTCGGCTTTGGTGTCCTCGGCGTTGATCGCGCTTGTCCCGGAGGTTTCCACCGCCCGCGGGTTCGAGGACTCCGGTCGTGTGACGGCGCACGCCCACCACCTTGCCCGCGCGTACCTCACCGAGCAGCTGCCCGGTGGGCTGCGCGCCGCGGCGCAACGGGCGACCCGTGAGCACGCGGCGGCGGCCGGTGTCGCCAGCCTGCATGAGGCTGGCGGTCCGGAGATCAACGGGGCCGACGATCTCCGCGCGCTCATCGAGCTCGCAGCCGCCACGGAGGGACCCGACCTCGTGGCCTACTGGGGTCAGGCGGGGGGTCCGGCAGCCGCCCTCGAGCTCGGTGCCCAGGGTGCTGCTGGGGACCTCTTCGTCGACGGGGCGCTCGGCTCCCGCACGGCGTGGCTGCGCCAGCCGTACGCCGACCAGCCCAATGCGCGCGGCAACCTCTACCTGGATCCGGAGGTGGTCACTGAGCATCTCATCGCGTGCACCCGGGCGGGGGTCCAGGCAGGGTTCCATGCCATCGGCGACGCCGCGATCGACATCGTCGTCGATGGGCTGCGCAGGACGATGCAGGAGTGCGGCCAGGCTCCCGTGCGGGCCGCGCGCCATCGCATCGACCACCTGACGATGGCCAGCGCCGAGCATGCGGCAGTTCTTGCCGAGGCGGGCGCCATGGCAAGCATCCAGCCGTCATTCGACGCCCTGTGGGGAGCGCCTGGCGGCGCCTACGAGACCCGGCTCGGGACCTCGCGGCACGCCGGTCTGCACGACTTCGCTGGGCTGGTCCGGGCCGGGGTCTCGCTGGCCCTGGGGTCCGACAGCCCGGTGACGGCCATCGAGCCGTGGGAATGGGTTCGGGCGGCGATATGGCACCACAACGCGGCGTCGCGGCTCAGTGGGAGGGCCGCCTTCGCCGCCGCCACACGCGGTGGCTGGCGCGCTGCTCGCCGTGACGATGCGGGCGTCCTGGCTGTGGGCGCGCCGGCCACCTTCGCGGTCTGGGCCGTCGAGGACCTCGTGGTCCAGGCGGCGGACTCGCGGGTCTCCAACTGGAGCACCGATCCGCGCTCGGGCACGCCGGGACTGCCACGTCTCGATCCGGGCACGCCTGCTCCCCGCTGCCTGGCCACGGTTCTCGACGGCCGCCCGATCCATGCGGTCGAGGACGCACCTGCCGGCGAGGGCGTGCACGACTCCGGGAGCGTGGACGCATGAAGCTGCAGCTCGACCCGCAGAAGGTGTCAGTGGCTCGTGAGCGGGCGGCCCTCGCCGGTCGGCCGGTCGTGGAGATGGCGCAGGCGCACACCACGGTCTCCATCGAACGGGCTGTGCTCCGCATGGCTGGGCTGGAGGGAGCGGATGTCGAAGGGATCCCGTGGGTCAACCGGCTCTCGGAGAGCGTCGCGGTCCACGTGGGCCTCGACCGGGGGGTGGCCCTTCCCGTCTGGGACGCCCTGGCTGCGCAGCGGCGCGCCGGCATCGAGACCGATGCCCCGCTGCTCACGCTGGCTCAGCGTGCGGCCGCGGGGTCGGTCGAGTTCCGCCAGCCGCAGGGCAGGGCTGCGGCCGCAGCGACAACGGCGGCCATGAAGGCCGCGCGGGCCGGGGTTCGCCGGATGGACGAGCAGCGGGCCGCACGGGAGAGGCTGCTGGCGCGCTACCCGGTGGCCCACACGCCATGGATCTACCTGATCGTGGCGACCGGCAACATCCACGAGGACGTCCCCCAGGCGCAGGCAGCCGCGCGCGAGGGCGCTGACATCATCGCGGTGATCCGCTCGACCGGGCAGTCATTGCTCGACTTCGTCCCCGAGGGCGCCACGACTGAGGGCTACGCGGGCACCTATGCCACGCAGGAGAACTTCCGGATCATGCGTCGGGCCCTGGATGACGTCTCCACGGAACTGGGTCGCTACGTCCGGCTCACGAACTACGCCTCCGGACTCTGCATGCCCGAGATCGCAGCGCTGGCCGGCCTCGAGCGTCTGGACATGATGCTCAACGACTCGATGTACGGGATCCTCTTCCGCGACATCAACCCGGTGCGCACCTTCACCGACCAGCACTTCGCCCGGCAGGTGCACGCCCGTGCCGGGATCATCATCAACACCGGCGAGGACAACTACCTCACGACCGCCGACGCCGTGGAGGCGGCGCACACCGTGACGGTCAGCCAGCTGCTCAACGAGTACTTCGCGAAGGAGGCCGGACTGGCCGACTGGCAGCTCGGGCTCGGGCACGCGTTCGAGATCAACCCCGAGGTCCCCGACTCGTTCCGGCTGGAGCTTGCCCATGCCCTGCTGGCCCGCGGGCTGTTCCCCGATGCGCCCCTGAAATGGATGCCACCCACCAAGCACATGACTGGGGACATCTTCCGGGGGTACCTGCTCGACGGCTTCTTCAACCTGGCCGGGGTGCTCACCGGCCAGGGGATCCTGCTCGTGGGGATGATGACCGAGGCCGTCGTCACGCCCTGGCTCAGCGATCGGGACCTGGCCCTTCAGAACGTGCGGTACGTGCTGGACGCGGCCGCCGGGCTCGCAGAGGACTTCCAGCCAGCCCCGGGCGGGTTGATCGCGACGCGAGCCGACGATGTGCTCGGCGAGGCGGTCGACCTGCTGGGCCGGATCGCCGAGGACGGCCTGCTGCCTGCGATCGCCCAAGGGACCTTCGGGCTGATGAAGCGCCCCGCCGACCGGGGCAAGGGCCTCGACGGCGTGGTCGCCCGCGCCGAGGGCTACCTGAACCCCGTGTCCGACATCCTCGGGGAGGTGCCGGCGTGAGTACCGTGATCCGACCGTATGGTGATGCCACCGGCGACGGCATGGTCCAGGTCTCCTTCACCCTTCCCATCGCCCATGACAAGCGGGCTGAGGGCGCGGCCGCACAGCTTGCCCGCAAGATGGGCCTCGACCCGGCATTGGTGGTCCACGCCAAGGCGATGGGCCCCGAGTTCACATTCTTCGTCGTCTATGGGCGGGTCAACCACCTGGTGGAGTTGGACAAGGTGGAGGTCGTCGAGCGTGACTTCCCGCTGCTCACCCCCAAGGAGGTCAACGCGCGGGTCAGGAAGCGCCTGCGCCAGCCACTGGTTGTGGTCGGGGCCTGCATCGGCAGTGATGCGCATACCGTGGGGATCGACGCCATCCTGAACATCAAGGGCTTCGCGGGCGAGAAGGGGCTGGAGTTCTACTCCAGCCTCGAGGTGCACAACCTCGGGGCCCAGGTGTCGGTTCCCGAGTTGGTGGCAGCCGCGAGTCAGCTGAAGGCCGACGCCGTGCTGGTCTCCCAGGTCGTGACCCAGCGCGACGCCCACCTGGAGAACACCGGGGAGATGACTGCTGCATTCCGTGAGGCGTTCCCACCTGATCGGCGTCCTGTGATCGTGGTCGGCGGTCCCCGGTTCGACGAATCGATGGCCGAGGAGCTGGGCGTGGATCGGATCTTCGGCAAGGGCACAACACCGGGTGAGGTCGCTTCCTACCTGGTCCATCGGCTGGTCAGGGAGGCGTGAGCATGGCCGATCAGGAAGCGGCAACGACCCCAGCAACGCCGAGGGGTGGGGCGAGCCCCGGCCTGCGGATCGTGCACCGGCGGTACGTGCCCTACTCGAACGCCCACTACGCGGGCAACCTCGTGGATGGTGCCTACGCCATGGCCCTCTTCGGCGACGTGGCCACCGACCTGATGATCCACACCGACGGCGACGAGGGGCTGTTCGCCTCGTACTCCGACGTCCAGTTCCACGACGCCGTGCGCGGCGGTGACGTCGTGGAGGTGAGCGCGACGCTCGTGCGTGTCGGTCGACGCAGCCGAGTGATTGACTTCGCGGCCCATGTGGTGTGCCGCGGCACACCGGATCGTGGGCCGAACGCCGCCGAGGTGCTCGCTGAGCCGCTGCTGGTGACCTCCGCGCGAGGGACGGTCGTTGCCCCCGGGTGAGCCGCCTCCGCGAAGACCGGCCCGGAGAGGCTGGGCCTCGGGCGAGCCGTTCCCTGGGTGGTGGCAGTGTCGGACCCCGGTGGTCGGGGCTCCGGCCCGCCAGCGGGTCCGGCGGCGGCAGACCTCAGGGTCAGGGATGATGGTCCGGTGACCGCCGCCACCGAACACCCCGTGGCGGCACGCCCTTCGGCCCGGCTCCGGCTCGTGATCGGTGCGTTGGCGGCCGTCGTGCTGGCTCTGGCGTTCCCGCCCTGGGGCGTGCTGTCCGGTTGGGTGGCAGTACCCGCCGTCAGCTTCCTCGTCGTGGCCTTCCGGGACCTGTCGGCCGGCCGTGGGGCGCTCGTCGGGCTGGTCTCCGGGCTGCTCTTCTTCCTCGTCCTGCTCGATTGGCTTCGTGTCCTCGGGCCGGATGCCTGGGTCCTGCTGTCGCTGCTCTGCGCAGCCTTCTGGGCCGGAGCCGGTGCCCTGCTGCCCACGCTGCTGCGCCGCCGGTGGTGGGTCCTCTCGGTTCCCCTCCTCTGGGTGGTGATGGAGGCGCTGCGCGAGCGGGTTCCGTTCGGCGGTTTCCCATGGGGCCGATTGGCCTTCGGGCAGGCCGACACCGCACTTGTTGGGTGGGCTGCGATCGGCGGCCCTGCTGCTGTCACCTTCGCGGTCGCCCTGAGCGGGTGCACGCTGCTCGTGGTGTGGGACGAGGTGCGCGCTGGTCGCCCACGTCGAGTGATCGGCGCCCTCGGGCTGGTCGGGGTTGTCGTCGGCGCCGGGGCCGCGATCCGGGTCCCGGACTGGGGCGGCCCTGCCTCCGGGCAGCAGCCGATCGCGGTCGTGCAGGGCAACGTTCCGCGGCTGGGCCTGGACTTCAACTCCCAGCGCAGGGCGGTGCTGGACAACCACGTGCGCGTGACCGAGGAGCTGGCTGCCGAGGTCGCTGCCGGGGAGCAGCCGCAGCCGGTGGCGGTGGTCTGGCCGGAGAATTCCTCGGACATCGACCCGATCCGCAACGCCGACGCCGGCGAGCAGATCGACCGGGCCGCCGATGCCATCGACGCCCCGATCCTGGTCGGCGGGGTAGTGGTCAACCCCGAGGATCCGGCCAGGGACGACCACCCGGGCACGATCCTCAACGTCAGCCTGGTCTGGGACCCCATGACCGGCCCCGGGGATTCCTACGTGAAGCGGCATCCGGTCCCGTTCGGGGAGTACCTCCCCTTCCGTGGCCTGCTCAGCAGGTTCATCACCCGGTTCGATCGGATACCGCGTGACTTCGTCGGGGGCGAGGACGTGGGCTTCCTCCAGCTCGGCCCGGTCCCGACCGGGATCGTCATCTGCTTCGAGATCGCCTACGACGAGCTGGTTCGCGACGCGATCCGGGCCGGCGGCCGGGTGTTGGTCGTGCAGACCAACAACGCGACCTACGGAGGGACCGGACAGCCGGAGCAGCAGCTGGCCATCACCCGGGTCCAGGCTGTCGCTGCTGGACGGGCCACGCTGGTTGCCGCCACATCAGGGATCAGCGCCGTGATCGGGCCCGATGGGAAACCCACGTGGGAGTCCCAGGAGTTCACGTCCGACTCAACGGTGGCGATGGTCCCGATGCGCACCGGACTGACGCCGGCCATGCGCATCGGTGCGCTCCCCGAGCTCGCAGCTACGGCGCTGTTGGTGGTCCTCCTGCTGGCCACGCGGCGTCGTGCGTCCTGAGCCTCAGAGCTCGATGAAGACCTCATCGTCAACGACCGTGACCGGGTAGGTGGTCAGGGGTGCGGGCTTGCGCCCGGCCTGGATCACCTTGCGCGACCACGAGGGGACCGACCGGCCGGCGATGCCGGACACCCAGTCGAGGTTCTCGCCGCTGCGCACAACGAACCGGGAGTTGTGCCATGGGCACGTGATCACGCCATCGGCGTAGGTGCGGCCACCGGGTCCGGAGGTCAGGGACAGGCCCAGATGGGGACACTTGTTCCTGGCAGCGCAAAGCCCCTCGGCGTCACGGGCGACGAGCACCTTCGTGCCCTCGACGTCTACCTCGGTCACCTCTCCCGCGGGGAAGTCCTGGACACGTCCGATCCGGACCGTGTGGCTCATCGGCTGCGCCTCTCATCGTTGGTGGCAGGGACGTTACCAGCCCTCCGGCACCCTGCCGGACGCACGTCGCTCGGGCGCGGCATGGCCTCCAGCCTCTGGCACACTGGCAGTCGGCGGGCTCTGCATCGGGTGTGGCCCACGTCAACAGCAGGGGAATTCGATGTCCGACAGCACAGGGGAAGTCCAGGACAAGCGTGGCGTGAGCGGCGGAGCGATCGCCTCGATGACAGGGCTCGGCGTGCTCCTGGTCTTCGTCCTCCAGAACAGCGAGTCGATCGAGTTCAGGTTCCTGTGGCTGTCCTTCACGTGGCCGCTGTGGCTGTACACGATCGTGGTCGCGGCCTTCGGCGCGTTGGTCTGGTTCGGGATCGGGGTCATGCGGCGGCATCGTCGCCGGAAGGCCCGCCGCGACTGATCCCGCTGCCTGCAGGAACCATGAGCGCGTCCGCGTGCCCGGGCAACATGGGACACTGGTGCGGTGACTGAGCAGTTCGCCGACCTCGGCGCGATCCTCGTGATCATCCCGACGTACAACGAGATCGAGAACGTTGCACGCATCACTGGCAGGGTCCGCGCGGCGGTGCCTGCGGCGGACATCCTGGTCGCCGACGACAACTCACCGGATGGCACGGGTCAGGCCGCCGACGAGCTTGCGGCGGACGACGCCCACATCCACGTGCTGCATCGCTTGGGCAAGGAGGGTCTCGCTGCGGCCTACATGGCCGGCTTCGCCTGGGGCCTGGAGCGGGGCTACGACGTCCTGATCGAGATGGACGCCGACGGGTCCCACCAGCCCGAGCAGCTTCCCGCGATGCTCGATGCCCTGCGCTCGGCCGATCTTGTCCTCGGTTCCCGGTGGATCCCGGGCGGCGAGGTGGTCAACTGGCCGAGGTCCCGGGAGGTCCTGTCCAAGGGCGGCAACCTGTACACGCGCGTGGCACTCGATGTGCCCCTGCATGATGCGACCGGCGGATATCGGGTGTTCCGCGCCAGCACACTGCGAGCCCTCGAGCTGGACAACGTCGCCTCACAGGGCTACTGCTTCCAGGTCGACATGGCTCGGCGCGCCGTCCGATCCGGGCTGAGTGTGACGGAGGTGCCGATCACGTTCGTCGAGCGGGAGTACGGGACGTCGAAGATGAGCGGCAGCATCGTCCGCGAGGCGCTCTGGCGGGTGACCGTGTGGGGTGCTCAGGAGCGTGCGGCGAAGGTCAGGTCCGGGTTCCAGCGACGGCGCAGCGCCCGGTCGGCCCGTCGGCGCGAGGTGGGGGGCCAGTAGATGGCTCGGTTCATCACGCTTGCGCTCCTGGCGGCCCTCGCGGTCGCGGAGGTGGGTGCGGTCATCCTCCTGGTCGACTCGGTGGGTGGTCCGTTGGCGCTGATGGTGCTCTTCCTGGACGTTGTCGTCGGCCTGGCGGTGATCAGGTGGGGTGCGCGCAGCCAGCCCCCCGTGCGTGGGTGGCGGATCGCCGCGGGCAGCGTCATCGCCCTGCCCGGCCTGGTGCTCGACCTGGTGGGGCTGGCGCTGCTGGTACCGGGCGTCCAGCGGTGGCTCTCCGGGCACGTCCTGCGCCAGACCGAGGCGGCCCTTCGCCGCGGCGGCGTCTCCGTGGTGACGGTGACTGACGCCTCCGGGGTCCCGCGCGCGACCGTGGTCCCGGGCGACGTGGTGCCCGGCGAAGTGGTGGACGTGGATCCGGTTGACGTCGATCCCTCGGGGGCCGACCCCGCGCCTGGCCGCGAAGGCAGCACAGCGGACGCAGAGCGCACAACGGACCAGGCCGGCCATGAGCCGGAGCCTGGTCCGAAGGTGATCCGCGGAGAGATCCTCGGCCCGGAGGACTGACCGCCTGAGCGGCCCAGCCGGGTCAGCGACCTGCGGCGTGAGTCACGCCGAGCGGCGGATGTCCTCGCCGCGCATCTCGCGCAGGATGTCCAGCCGCTCCTCGAGTACCTCCTCGAGTTCGGCGATCGAGCGCCGCTCCAGCAGCATGTCCCAGTGGGTCCGGACGTGCTTCTCGGGCTTGCGATCAGGCTCCACCCCGTCACGCAGGACGGCCGCGCGCCCGCAGGTGGCGCACTCCCAGTCGAAGGGGATCTCTGCCTCTTCTGCGAACGGCAGGGTCGTGGTGTGACCTGCCGGGCAGTCGTATGTGGTCATCAGACGCGTGGCGAAGTCAACGCCCGCATCGCTCTCGTAGCTGGTCGTCCCCAGCCGTGTGCCGCGAACAGCGCCGTTTCCCATGATGATCGTGCCTTCCCGCGTGTGAGCCTCAAGGGCCGTGCCACGCACACCCCCGACCATCTGAGGCCGGACACGTGAGTAACACCGATTGACCCGGCTCTTATTCCCCGGTCTCGCCTGTCGCAAACCCTGGGAACGGCCCGGTCCATGAATCGCGACTGACGAGCACCTCGCGAAGCAGCGTGGGCCTGTCGGTCATGATGCCATCGACGCCCATGTCGAGCAAGGAGGCCATCTCCTGCGGGTCGTCGATGGTCCACACGTGCACTGCCAGCCGCCGGGCGTGCGCCCTGCGCACCAGGGCCCGGGTGACGACCGGGAATCCGCCCATCGAGTGCGGGACCTGGGCGGCACACGCGGGGGAGCGATCGAGAACGCCCAGGACGAGCCGGGTCACCTCCGAGGGTCCCAGGGAGGAGGCCAGCCGCGGGCCCGCCAGCTGGCGGAGCCGGCGTAGACGGGCGGTGGAGAACGCCGCCACGCACACCCGATCCCATGCCTGCGCCTCGGACACCGCTCGGAGGAAGGCCTGCACCGTGTCGTCAGCCTTCACATCAACGTTGAAACGCACATCGGGCCAGCGCCGGAGCGCCTCGGCCAGCGTGATCGGGTGCTCGGAGTCCGCCAGGTGGGCAGCGCGGATCATCGAGAGCGGCAGCGCGGACACCTCGCCCTGAGCATCCGTCGTCCGGTTCATGGTTGCGTCGTGGAAGACCACGGCATGGCCGTCGATCGAGGCGCGCACGTCAGTCTCGATCCACCGGTAGCCCAGGTCGATCACGCGCTGGAACGTCGCCGGGGAGTTCTCTGCGCCCTCTGCGGCGCCGCCACGATGTGCGATCGCCACGGGGTGAGAGCCCCGGAGGAACGGGTGCGGCCGCCCGGACACGTCAGCGACGTACCCTCAGATAGTCACTCCTGCTGTTCGTCCAGCGCCCGTTCGACTGCTGCACCCGGGCCCGCCAGCGCCCGCTCCGTTTGGGCACGGCCCGCAGCTCCACGTGCCCGTTCCCGTCAGAGGTCACAATCGCGCGGGTCCGGTACTTCTTCTTCTTCTTGCCGCCCCGCCGGAACTGGATCTTGATCGACGTCGGCACTGGCGCACGCTGCCACCCTCCGTCGGGGTGCCTGGCCTGCAGGATCGCAGTGAAGGTCGTGAGCTCACCCCTGTGGGCCGGCTCACCGCGGGCGTTGAAGCGGCGCAGGCGGAGCTTGGCGTCGGAGGGAATGCCCGATGCGGTCATGGTCACCGCTGCCGCCACGGCTAGGTCGGCACGCACGATCCCGTTGCCCAGCTGGTCATCGCGGCCATTGCCGCTGAGGTCGTCCAGAGCCGTCGACTGGATCACCGACGCTGCTTCCGCGGCGCTCAGGTTGGGATTCGCCGACAGGACCAGCGCCGCCGCCCCGGCGACGTGCGGGGCGGAGAAGGATGTTCCCGACTCCGTGCTGTAGCCAGCCCCGGGGATTGCGGCAAGGATGCCCTCGCCGGGGGCAGCGAGGTCGATGTGTGGCCCCGTGTTCGAGAAGGCCGACGGGCTCCCCGCGCCGTCGGTCGAGGCGACGCCCAGGACGTGTGGGGAGGCTGCCGGGTACTGCACCCAGTTGCCCGAGGAGTAGCTGTTGCCCCCCGCCGCAACGACGACTGCTCCCTTGGCGAAGGCGTAGGCGCAGGCCTCGTCCAGGACCGGGTCGGGATCGGGGCCGCCCAACGAGAGGTTGATCACGCGGGCACCGGCGTCTGCGGCGGCGATGATGGCTCGGGCCACCGTGCTGCTGTCGCCGAAGCCGGCCGGATCGAGCGCGGAGACCGGGAGGATCCCAGACTGGGGGGCCACTCCGGTCATGCCGACCCCGTCAAGGCCTCCGGCGATCAGACTGGCCACTCGTGTTCCGTGGGCGTTCTGCTCAGGGGCGGGGGTCACCTCGGGGAGCAGGTCGATCTCGGGGAGGACACGGCCGGCGAGGTCGGGATGAGTGGCATCCACGCCGGTGTCGATGACGGCGACGACCACACCCGCGCCGAGGCTGGACGACCAGGCGTCCGGGATCCCCACCGCGGGCATGTTCCACTGCGAGGGGAACAGCGGGTCGGGAACGATCGGGGCGGCAGCGACCGGGGCGGGATCCACCGGCGCCGGAGTGATGGGGGTGGGAGTGGTTGTGTCGAAGGCGCGCAAACGGGTCGTCTCCGCCGCCACGACTCCGGGCTGGGCGTCGAGCGCCGCTGTCAGTTCCTCGGCCTGGCTGGCAGTCTCCGTGCGCAGCTTCGTGACCGTCGGCGCGTCAGTGCCATTGTCCACGAGCACCGAGACCTCGTTGCGCGTCGCACGCAGGTTCTCGTCGGTGTCGGTGACGTCCTCAACGGAGTCCAGGAGATCGATGTCGACCTCCACACCGATCTCGGCCGGATCGAGCACACCCTCAGCGCCGGGGGAAGCCGCGCCACTGGGGACCACCTCGCTACTGGAAGCCGTCTCCTCGGCGGCGATGGCGGGGGACAACCCCACCAGCAGCACCAGCGCCGTGACGCCCGCAGTGAGCGTGCGGTAGGACCGATGCACGGCGGGCTCCTTGGACGACGAGTGCGTGTGCTTCTGATTATGGCCGCACCCGGGCACCAGATGCACCACCCTGTCGCTGGATCAGGCTAAGACCCCCTTACGGTTCCCCTACGCAGGGTGAGGAGCGCAGGGCGCCGTGGGGTGAGGGGGTGGCTCGCTGAGTCCTCCCCGGGGCTCGCGACGGACGCGTGCTGCTCGGATCCACGTCAGGGCGCACGGGCCGGTGCATCGGGTCAACCGGGGGACTGGCACCCTTGAACTGGCCGCCCTTCGGGCAGGTCCGAGGAGGCGCGATGCAGCAGCACCCGGTTCAGCAGGCCCAGACGATCATCCACGGTCATCGGGTCGCCTATCGGTTCGCCGGCGATCCCTCGAAGCCGGCGCTGATGCTCATCCACGGGATCACCAGCAGCAGCGCCACCTGGGATCCCGTCATCCCCGCGTTGGCCGAGCAGTCCCACGTCATCGCGCCGGACCTCTACGGCCACGGCGCCTCCGATGTCCCGAATGCGGACTACTCGCTCGGTGGCTTCGCGACCCAGATCCGCGACCTGATGGACACCCTGGGCCTCGACCGCGCCACCATCGTCGGTCACTCCCTCGGGGGCGGGGTGGCGATGCAGTTCTCCTACCAGTACTTCGAGCACTGCGAGCGGCTGGTCCTGGTCGACAGCGGTGGCCTGGGCCGCGACGTCAGCAGGGCCCTGCGCGCCGGAACGCTGCCCGGAGTCGAGCTCATCCTCCCGATCATCGCCAACCGGCACGTGCGCAACGCAGGCGTCGCGGCATCGCGGCTCCTGGCGCGCAGCCCGATCCGGCCGCGACCCCGACCATCGACGGTCGAGGTGGTTCGCGGCTACTCGAGCCTGTCCGAGAGCCCCTCGCGGGCAGCCTTCGTGCACACACTGCGCAGTGTCGTGGAGCCCGGCGGGCAACGGGTCAGCGCCGTCGACCGGCTCTACCTCACTGAGGGCCGGCCGACCCTCATCGTCTGGGGTGCACGGGACACGGTCATCCCGGTGGAGCACGCCTATCACGCCCACGAGGTGATCACAGGGAGCCAACTGGAGATCTTCGAGCAGTCCGAGCACTTCCCGCACATGGATGAGCCCACGCGGTTCACCCGGGTGCTGTTGGACTTCCTGACCTCGACCGAGCCGGAGACCATCGATCGGGCCACCATGCGCGAGCGGTTGGCCCAGCGGACCCGCGAGCACCACGAGGAGGCCGATCTCCTGGCGGCCGAGCAGGCAGACGCTGAGCAGGCAGAGGCAGACCGAATGGCAGCCGAGCAGGAGGCGGTCGACCTGTTGGCGGCTGAGTCCGGATCCGGGGATCCGGAGCCGGACGCACCCGCCTGAACTCCCACACGCCTGGCTGCCAGGCCTGACCGGTTCTCTTCGGCGACGCCCACGCCCCGGTGGCGGGTGCCAGGCGTCGTGTGCGTGGACGGGCACGACGCCCGTGCCTATGCTGGAGATCACCTGCCGCCGGCGGGGGAGGGCAACCATCGAGGAGGCTGCACATGGCCGATGACTTGCCGCCAACCGGAGTCCAGTTGATCACGTACGCCGACCGGCTCGGAGGCACCATGGCCGGTCTCAAGGACGTGCTGGATGGCCCGTTGGCAGGGTTGTTCACAGGCGTGCACATCCTTCCGTTCTTCACGCCGTACGACGGCGCGGATGCCGGATTCGATCCCGTGGATCACACAGAGGTGGACCCCAGGCTGGGCACGTGGGACGACGTGCGGGCAATCGGGGCGGACCACACGCTGATGGTCGACATGATCGTCAACCACGTCTCGGCGGACTCACCGGAGTTCCGCGACGTCGTGGCCCGCGGTGCCGAATCCCCGCACATGGGGCTGTTCCTCACGATGTCCGACGTGTACCCGCAGGGTGCCGATGAGGCCGAGCTGGTCGGGATCTATCGGCCGCGCCCCGGCCTGCCGTTCACGCCCATGACACTGGGGTCCAGCAAGCGCCTCGTGTGGACGACCTTCACCCCGCAGCAGATCGACATCAACGTCGATGATCCTGCCGGGGAGGCCTACCTGGACAAGGTGCTCACGACGCTGGCCGACAACGGGGTCACGATGATCCGATTGGATGCCGCTGGGTACGCCGTCAAGCGCCCGGGGACATCGTCGTTCATGACGCCACACACCTTCGACTTCATCGACACGCTCACGGCCAAGGCCCGTGCCCTGGGGGTCAGCGTACTGGTGGAGATCCACGCACACTTCGAGCGACAGATCGCAA
Source organism: uncultured Actinomycetes bacterium (assembly GCA_963753075.1). Taxonomy (GTDB): domain Bacteria; phylum Actinomycetota; class Actinomycetes; order S36-B12; family CAIYMF01; genus Prado023. The sequence goes on along the minus strand of CAVWAR010000017.1, from coordinate 775,152 downwards.
TCGGTCAACGGGTCGACCTCGTGTACGACTTCGCCCTCCCGCCACTGCTGCTCCACGCCCTCTACACGGGGCGAGTTGACGCGCTGCACCACTGGCTGGAGGTGCGCCCCACCAACGCCGTGACAGTCCTGGACACCCACGACGGCATCGGCGTGATCGACGTCGGAGCTGACCAGATGGGCGCCGGACGCCCGGGCCTGCTCACACCGGCGGAGATCGATGCGCTCGTGGACGGCATACATGCTCACTGCAACGACGAGTCCAGGCAGGCCAGCGGCTGGTCGGCCTCGAATGTGGACGTGTACCAGGTGAACGCCACCTACTACGACGCTCTTGGGGGAGACGATGACGCCTACCTGCTGGCTCGTGCCGTGCAGTTCTTCACGCCGGGCATCCCACAGGTCTACTACGTGGGCCTGCTGGCCGGGAGGAACGACATGGAGCTGCTGGCTCGCACGAGTGTCGGTCGGGACATCAACCGGCACCACTTCACACGCGCCGAGATTGACGCCAAGCTGGGGCGCCCGGTCGTCCAAGCGCTGGCCGACCTGATCCGTCTGCGCAACAACCACCCGGCCTTCCGGGGCACGTTCGAGGTCGCCGGGCAGGGTTCGGAGCTCGTCATGCGGTGGACGAACGGGGATGAGTCAGCGACGCTCGAGGCTGATATGTCAGCCCCGAGCGCGCTGATCACGATGACCGACGGCACCGGTGGTGTCGTCGTCTGCGACAACCTGCTGACGGGCTCTGGAGTGTTGCGCTGAGTCGGCCCTGACCCGCGCATCGCGCGCGGTTTCGGACCCCCCGGCGGTCAGCAGCAGGTGCCCGCCGGTTCGGCCGAGACCACCTCGGCGAGTGCGTCCTGCTGGGGCGTGCAGCAGGCGTCGCCGGTCCGCGTGGACGTCACTTCGACGCCAACCATGCGGGCGGGGTTGTCGTCAGTGATCGTGTAGACCTCCCACGGCGTTCCCGCAGGATCGTGAACCCAGACCTTGTCCTGCTGGGCGTAGCAGCAGTTCGTGTCCATCTCCTTCGCCACGGCAAGGCCGCCGGTCTGCATACGAGCCAGGGCCTCGTGGACCTGGGCGGGGGACTCAACCTCGATGCCCAGGTGGTTCAGCGCCCCGGTCACCCCACTGCCCCTGGCCTCCTGCGGTATCTCGATGAGAACCAGCTTGAGCGCCGGCTCGGCGATCTCGAAGTTGGCATAGCCGGGGCGGCGCTTGTGCGGCTCGGCCTGGAGCAGCGTCGAGTAGAACGCGACTGAGGCCTCCAGATCTGAGACGTTGAGCGCGAGTTGAACTCTCGACATGTGATCATCCTCCCTCTATATTGATGTGCATCGATAGCGGTACGGTAGCACCATATTGATAGATGTCAATACATCGGGAGGGGCAGCATGGCTGGGACGACGCCGAGGGTGGGGGAGCCGCTGGCCCTCGAGGACATCACTGAGTGCTGTGCTGCGGGGTTGGGGGAGCCCCTGGCGCGCTCGGATGCGCAGCGGCTGGCGCAGGTCCTCAAGGCCGTCGCCGACCCGGCGCGGCTGCAGCTGCTGTCGTTGATCCAGTCCGGCGGCGAGGCGTGCGCGTGTGATCTCAATGAGCCCGTGGGCCTGAGCCAGCCCACCGTGAGCCACCACCTGAAGGTGCTCACCCAAGCCGGGTTGGTCACCCGTGAGCAGCGGGGGACCTGGGCGTGGTTCCGGGTGAACCCGGATCGGATGGCTGACCTGGCGAGTCTGTTCGGACGGTAGCCGCCCCGCGAGCGGCAGTGCCCCACGCGTGAGCCGACGTCCGGGGAGCCGACTTCGGTACGGTCACAGGGCTCGTGGTCCGCGCCGAGCCCGGCGGAGGGGTCGGTGGCCCGGGCGCGCGGCAGGTGGAGGCGATCAGCAATGGCAAGCAGACGTGTGGCGATCCTTGGTGGAGGCAACGGCGGACGGACGACGGCGGCCGAGTTCGGGCTCGGCGGCCATGACGTGACCATCTATGAGGTCGAGGCCTTCGCCGACTCGCTGGGTGGTGTTGCCGAGGCGGGGGTGATCGAGGCCCGGGGTAAGATCTCGGGCAGTGCCCCGGTGCGCGTGGAGCTGGACCTGGGCAGGGCGATCGAGGGTGCTGAGGCGATCTTCGTCGTGGTGCCCACGAACCACCATCGGACCTTCGCGCAGATGCTCGGCCCGTTGCTGGCCGACGGCGCCAACATCGTGCTCATGCCCGGGTCCCTCGGCTCGCTGGACGTCGCCCAGAGCCTGCGCGAGCAGGGCGTGACGGCGAACGTGACCATCTCGGAGATTGCGGCCCTGCCGTACGCGACTCGGATCACGGGTCCGGCCGAGGTGACCGTGTTCGGCCGGCGCAGGATCGTGAGCGTGGGGGTCTTCCCGGCCGATCGCACCGACGAGGTGGCCCCGATCCTCACCGATCTGTATCCCGGCGTCGAGATCATGCCCAACGTGATCGCCGCGGGTCTGAGCAACCCGAACCCCACGCTGCACTGCCTGGGGGTGCTGCTCTCGGCCAGCCGGATCGAGTACAGCCAGGGGGAGTTCTACTACTACCGGGAGGGCATGACCCCGCACGTGTGCCAGGCCATCGAGGCCATCGACGCAGAGCGCATGGCCATCGGTCGCGCATTCGGCATCGAGCTGCTGAGCCTGATCGACACCTACGCGGTCATGGGATACGGACCCGAGGGCGACACGTTCTACGAGGTCATCAGTGGCGTCGACCTGCTGCGGGTGATCAAGGGCCCCGGTCAGATCGACAGCAGGTACCTCACCGAGGATGTGCCCGTCGGCCTCACCATCTACTCGCAGCTCGGTCGTCAGGTCGGCCTGGAACCGGTCCTGATGGAGTCGGTGATCCACATGACGACCGCGCTGCTCGGCACGGACTTCGGCGACGAGCGGCGCACCCTGGTCCGCGCAGGCCTCGCCGGGATGGACCGCGACCAGATCCTGGACTACGTCACGACCGGGCGCCGGCCGTCATGACGGCCGGCGCATGTACGCCTCGGTGGGCCTCAGCATCATGGGCGAACCCCGCACGGCCATATGTGACCGATAATGCACATTATGTAATGTTGGACTGACTGGACAACCCCAGGCCTTGGGGGCGCTCGCCCCCCGCGATCCCCCACGAGCGTGATGCACCACATGCGAGAAGGCCCCCACCTTGCGGTGAGGGCCTTCTCAAGACAATGAGCGGCGGTCAGACGACGCGCACGTTCTCCGCCTGCGGGCCCTTCTGGCCCTGCGTGATGTCGAACTCGACGCGCTGGTTCTCGTCCAGCGAGCGGTATCCGTCGGCAACGATCGCCGAGAAGTGGACGAACACATCCGGTCCGCCGCCGTCCTGAGCGATGAAGCCGAAGCCCTTCTCGCCGTTGAACCACTTGACTGTGCCTTGTGCCATTTTTCTTGATTCCTTTGTGTGTGCTGTTTCAACAGGGACAACTCGAATGCTGATCCCCGGGCTGCCACGATGGCCGTCCCCAGAAATCAAAACGCCCGACGGAGACAATCCGCGGGCGTCCCAAATCGTGGCGAAACCTGCTGTTGCAGCAACTGAAGAGTAGCACGGCTGCCCCGGATCGACGGGGATTGGCGTCCCTTCACCATCGAGATGACGGATTCTCGGCCAACTGGTCTACGCGCCTGCCGCCGGTGCGCGGGTGGCGAGCCACCCCAGAAGGGTCTCGGTCACCTGCTCCGCGGCCTCGTTCTGGACGAAGTGGCCGGCAGATTCGATGGTGACGAGGTCGGCCTCATTGGGGAACGCCAGTGTGCCGAGCAGCGACTGCGGGCTGACGAGCTCCTGACCGAGGAACGCATCGTGCACCCCCCAGATGATCAGGACCGGGGCGGCGATCCGGGTGACCGGCTTGTTCGTGCCTCGCAGCGCACCGCGGAAAGCGCCCCGGTACCAGTTGACCGGACCGCGCGCATCGGCCTCGGTCTCGAACGCGTCGGCATAGGGGGTGAGCGTCTCGCGGTTCCACGGCTCTCGGTTGTACGAGCCCGCGACCAGGGTCTTGGGCATGTTGGCTGCGACGAACTTCTCGGGCAGCACAGGCAGCTGGAAGAAGAAGACGTACCAGGACTTGCGCAGCTGCCGCGGGCTGTGCAGGAGACGCTCGACCAGGACCCACGGGGGCGGACAGTTCATCGCCACCAGGGCAGTCACCCGCTCGGGGTACATCCGGGCCACTGTCCAGGCCGCTCCCCCACCCCAGTCGTGACCGACGACCACCGCCTGCCTGGTGTCGATCGCGTCGAGCATCGCGATCACATCAGTGGCGAGGTCGCCTGTCGCGTACGACCCGTCACGTACTGAGCCTGCGTACCCGCGCTGGTTGGGGGCCAGTACCCGGTAGCCAGCTTCCGCCAGGGCTGGGATCTGCTGCTTCCAGGAGATGTTGAGCTCGGGGAAGCCATGGAGCAGCACCACCACCGGACCGTCGCGCGGTCCCTCGATGATCGCCTCGAAGTCGCCACGTGCGGTGCGCAGGATGCCCATGACCCGATCCTGCCCGATCCGGTCAGCCGAGCGACCGTCGGACCCCTTGGAGCGCATCGGAGATCGAGCCCCGGACGGTGACTGCGGCGTCGTCGTCATACGGGGTCGGCTCAGCGTTGACGATGGCCAGGTTCTTGGCGATCCCCGCCAGGCCGGCGACCGGAGTGACCTGCAGGGAGGTCCCGACGGCCACCAGGAGGTCTGCCTCGTCGACGGCACGGAATGCGGCATCGAGGACCTCGGCGTCCAGGGCCTGCCCGAACGAGATCGTCGCGGTCTTCAGGATCCCGCCGCACAGGACGCAGGCCGGATCGGGCTCCTCCCGGGCCAGCACCTCGGGGGTCGGCCACCGACCGCCGCACGACAGGCAGGTGACGTCCCAGATGGTCCCATGTAGCTCCAGGACCCCGGTGGATCCTGCGCGTTGGTGCAGGCCGTCGATGTTCTGGGTCATGAGGGCGTCGAGCCGCCCCGATCGCTGGAGCTCGGTGAGCGCCAGGTGGCCGGGGTTCGGCTGCGCGGACCACGTCGGATTCGAGCGGCGGTTCGCCCACGCCAGGCGGCGCACCTGCGGGTCGCGTACGTAGGTGTCGATGTCGAACATCGACTGCGCGCCGGGATTGCGCGTCCACAGCCCGTTTGGCCCGCGGAAGTCGCTGATACCTGAGTCGGTAGAGATGCCCGCGCCGGTGAGCACGGCCACCTGTGCCGACGTTCGCCAGAGCTCGGCCAACTCACTCGGGGAACCCATGACGCCATGATGGCCCGTCACGTGTCCCGGCGCGATGGCCTGGACGAGCCGGATTCCGGCGATGTTCACGTCGGCATCCGTGGTGCGGTGACGAATGGCCGGATTGGGAATCGGGTTGACGACGCCGAGTCCGGGATCCCGCCATCTGACGGGTGCGCGGTCTAGGGTCGGGGCGCACAGTCCGGTGTCAGGTGGGGGTAACGGACTGCGAATCCAATCACCGGCGCAGAGAGGCAGTCACGTGCAGGAAGTCACGCTCAACCCACGATCAATCCAGGACCTCAAGGTGGTCGTGGATCAGGAGCAGATCGACCGGCTGGTTGACGAGGTCGCGCCGCGGATGATTGAGGCGTTCCGGGGCCACGGGGTCATCAACGTGAACTCCACGGCATCGGGCGGGGGCGTGGCAGAGATGCTCAACGTGCTGCTGCCCCTGTCCAAGGGGGCGGGAGTCCCGACGCGATGGTTCATCGTCGAGGGCGACCCCGTGTTCTTCGCACTCACCAAGCGGCTGCACCATCGCCTCCACGGGAACAAGGGTGACGACGGTGAGTTGTCAACGGTGGAGCAGGCCCTGATGGCCGGCGTGGTGGCGCGCAATGCGCCCGCCCTCCTGGAGGAGGTCACCAATGAGGACGTGGTCATCCTCCACGATCCGCAGCCGGCTCCGCTGGCTGCGATGCTCGCCGAGCGGGGCATCCCGGTCGTGTGGCGCTGCCACGTCGGTATCGACCATGACAACGAGTACACCGAGGAGGCGTGGTCGTTCCTCAGGGGGTTCCTGGAGGGCAACGTCGACACCTATGTGTTCACGCGGGCCTCGTACGCGCCGTCCTGGATCCCTCCTGAGAAGCTCCGCGTGATCAAGCCGAGCATCGACCCACTGGCCCCCAAGAACCAGGATCTCTCTGCGGCCGATATCGAGGGCGCGCTGTCCGGCGCGGGCGTCATCGCCGGCCTGGGATTCGGAGCCGCCTCCTTCACGCGTAGCGACGGGTCGACCGCACCCTTCACGATGACTGCGGAGATCACCAGGTCCGGGGAACCCCCGAGTGCGGATGTGCCGTTGATCGTCCAGGTGTCCCGCTGGGACCCGCTGAAGGACATGGCCGGCGTCATGCGCGGCTTCGTGACTCACGTCGCGCCCCAGAGCGACGCGCACCTGGCCCTCGTGGGACCGTCAACGGCTTCGGTCACAGACGACCCAGAGGGCCAGATCGTCCTCGATGAGATCACCGATGAGTGGCGCTCACTGCCCCACGACGTCCGGGACCGGGTGCACCTGATCAGCCTGCCGATGGATGACGCGGAGCAGAACGGTGCCTTGGTCAATGCCATCCAGCGGCACGCAGCAATCGTGGTCCAGAAGAGCCTGGCAGAGGGATTCGGCCTGACCGTCACCGAGGCCATGTTCAAGGGCCGGCCGGTGATCGCATCTGCGGTCGGTGGGATCACGGACCAGATCGACGATCAGGTCAGCGGATTGCTCGTCTCGGATCCGCGCGATCTCGAGGCATTCGGACGGGCCGTGATGCAGGTGCTCAACGACCCTGCCCTCGCGCAGCGGCTGGGGGCGGCGGCCAGGCAGCGGGCCATCGACGTCTTCCTGCCGGACACGAGTCTGGACCTGTGGAACCAAGCGGTCCTGAGCGCCCTCGAGGCGCATCGAGCCGACTGAGCAGAGGCTGCGTCGTCGGTGGCCCACCCGGGTCCGGGGGTCCAGTGACGACCCCGGTCAGTCCTGCTGGTGGGGAGATGATGGACCCGTGCTGATCCCCGAGTGCGTCCCAGAGCTGGCTGCTCGGGTGCTGGCGTCCGAGCCACGTTGTGGGGGCACGCGCCTGGTCTGCATCGACGGCCCGGCCGGCTCGGGGAAGACGACTCTCGCAGCCGCCGTGGGACAGGCTGTGGGCGCGGTCCCGGTGGTGCATATGGATGACCTGTACGAGGGGTGGGAGCAGTCCCTGGGTGATCAGTTGGCGTGGCGGATCGACGCGTGGCTGCTGACACCGTGGGAGGCAGGCCTGGCCGGGCGGCACCCACGCTACGACTGGGTCCAGGCGCGGTTCTGTGACTGGATCGAGGTCCCCGCTGCGCCCGTGGTGATCCTCGAGGGGTGCGCCAGTGCCACGGCAGGCATCCGGGAGCGTGCCAGCGTGGTCGTCTGGGTCGAGGCACCTGTGGCCCTCCGGCTCGAACGCGGCCTGGACCGTGACGGGGATGCGCTCGAGGCGCAGTGGCGCGTTTGGCAGCGGCGGGAGGCCACGCACTTCGCAGCCGATGGCACGCGGGCGGCCGCCGACGTTCGCGTGGACGGCCGGACCGGGCGCATCGGCTCCTGAGCCGGCGGACGCCCCGACCGCAGAAGTGGCTCAGGCCTGTACGGCGGCGCAGGGGGATTCACCCGTTCGGTCCATTGACTGCCGCTACCCCGACGTGCCGCGGCCGGGCTACATCGGCGGCCAGGGCAGCGCCGGCCAGTCCGCTGCGGGCACCGGAAAGGCAGCCTCGCGCAGCAGGGACTCCAGGCGATCGGTCGCGGCCTGGACCTCGGCATCCGAGAGGTGCGCCGACCCCTGCGCCGCGCCGGTCCCCCACTCCTGCACGAGGGCGGTGAAGGCGGCCGCCCCGTCGCTCACCTGGCCCAGCAGCGACTCCGGGATGGGCATCCCGGCCCATCCCCACAGGACCGTGCGCAGTTTGTTCTCGGCGTGGAAGGTCACCCCGTGGTCGATCGCGGCCACGCGCCCGTCCGGTCGGCGCAGCACGTGCCCGCCCTTGCGGTCGGCGTTGTTGACCAGGGCATCGAGGACCACCATCTGCGCCATCGGATCGGACACCTCATGGGCCAACAGGACCGGTGCACCGCTGGAGTCGACCCCCTCGGCGACGTCGCACCAGCCCTCGGGGAGCGCACCGCGGGCGAAGAGCGCGACCGGGGCGCCGTCGACCGACTCGACCCACTCCTGGCACATGCCCGCGCCGAACGGGCCGTCGTCGCGCCAGACGGTGGCTGGGACCAGGTCCCAGCCGAAGCAGGCGGCGGCCCTGGCGGTCAGGACCTCGCGGGCGGCAAGGGCTGCTCCCGGGAAGTCCCACAGCGGCCGCTCCCCCACAATCGGCTTGTAGATACACCTGATCGGTCCGCCGTCGGTGACCACCTCGGCCAGGAGGGCGAGATTCGAGGCCTCGGGCAACCGACCCAGGACCTGCAGATCACCGGTGGCCAGGGCGTCCACCGGTGAGGTCACCGCCGGTAGCCGTTCGCCCGGGGGCAGATGTGGCCCGCCGGATCGAGGGGCTGCTGGCAGAACGGACACGGTGGTCGTCCCGCCTCGACGACCTTCCGGGCTCGGGCGATGAAGTCGACCGCCTGATGAAGGGTCGTGCGCACCCGCAGCACGGCTGGGCCGTCGTCATCGTCGCCGAGCTCCGTGGGATCGACGTCGTCGTCGGTCTGGCCATGGAGCTCGAAGAGCATCTGGTCGCTGCTGGGATCCCACCCGAAGGCGATTGCGCCGACCCGGAATTCCTCGACGAGGGGCACCTCGAGGGGGTCGAGGTCGGGAGGACCTGCCGCGGGCACATCGATCTGCAGGCGTTCGCCCACGTCAGCGATCAGCTCCTCGAGCCGATCGGCCAACGTGGCCACCTGGGTCTTCTCGAGCACCACGCTGCTGATCAGGGTGCCCGAGCGTGCCTGCAGGAAGAACGTGCGCTCCCCCGGCATGCCGACGGTTCCCACGACGAAGCGCTCCACGGGATCATGGAGCAGGATCTGTCGGGACATGGCGTTCAGACTAGCCGGGCTGGGGCAGGACCGCCCCCGCGTGCCCACAGCGTGCGGTGCGTCGCGCCGGGCTTCAGCCGGTGCCCCCACCCACGGTGGGGCCCGCGGTGGCGGGCTGGATCGGCAGCCGGTGCCCAGTGTCGTTCATCCGGATGACCATCGAGTGGTCGTCGCGGTATTGGACAACGCTGATCGAGCCCGGTCCGATCACGATCCGCTGGAACTGGTCCAACGGCTGGCCGAGGGCATCGGACAGGATCGCCTTGATCACATCGCCGTGGGACACGACGACCACAGTGCCGTCGCGATGGCGGGCGACCCACCGCGAGACGGCGGCAGTGGCGCGCTCGGCCATCCCGAGCATCGACTCACCCCCCGGGAAGGTCACCTCGGAGGGCGAGCGCTGGATCGTCGGCCACAGCGGCAGTTCGGCAAGCTCGGCCAGCGGGCGTCCGGTCCACTGGCCGTAGTCGCACTCCGTCAGCCCTTCGTCGGTCAGCCGCTCAACATCTGGGCGCGTGCCGAGGATCCCGTCGGCGGTCTCGATGCAGCGCTCCAGCGGCGAGCTCACCAGGACGTCGATGGGCAGGCCCCGGAGCCGGGTTCGCAGCGTCCGGGCCTGGCGGCGGCCCTGAGCGTCGAGCAGGACGCCGGGCGAGCGGCCAGCCAGGATGCCGGTGGCGTTGGCCGCGGTCCGGCCGTGGCGGATGAGCAGAACCGTGGTCATGGACGGCCACACTAGCGACGGGTGGCACCTCCGACGACCGGGTCCGCTGGCCAACCGTCCCCGGTGATCAGGGCAGCGATCCAGGTGCCCAGCGATCAGGGGTTGACCAGCACCCCGGTGCCGAGCAGGACCAGCACGAGTGTGCCGAGCCCGATCCGGTAGATCACGAAGGGCATGTAGGAGTTCGTCGAGACGTAGCGGATCAGCCAGGCGATGACCGCGTACCCGATGAAGAAGGCAATGATCGTGGCCAGGATCGTGGGTCCCCAGGCGACCGCCGGGTCTGACCCGATGTCCAGCGCCTGGTAGAAGCCGGACGCCAGCACCGCGGGGATGGCCAGCAGGAAGGCATACCGGGTGGCGGCCTCGCGGTTGTACCCCATGAACAGGCCGGCGGAGATGGTTGCCCCTGACCGTGATACCCCGGGGATCAGTGAGACTGCCTGGGCGAAGCCGAAGATGATGCCGTCGCGCACGGTCAACTCGCCCAGCGTGTGGATGGACCGGGCTGTCCGGTCAGCAACCCCCAGCACGATGCCGAAGACGATGAGCGTGAACGACACCAGGTACAGGTTGCGCGCGATGGTCTCGATCTGGTCGGAGAAGATGAAGCCGAGCAGGCCGATCGGGATCGTGCCGACAATGACCAGCCACCCCATGCGAACATCCGGATCGCCTCGGGTCTCCGGGTGGGCGAACTGCCCGAACCACGCCCTCAGGATCCGCCAGATGTCCTTGGCGAAGTAGATGAGGACCGCGGTCTCAGTGCCGATCTGGGTGACGGCGGTGAACGCGGCGCCGGGATCGGTCCAGCCGAAGAGCTGGGAGAAGATCAGCAGGTGCCCGCTGCTGGAGATCGGCAGGAACTCGGTGAGTCCCTGGATCACTCCGAGGACGATCGCCTGGAACCAGGTGACCGCTTCAGCGGATGTGGTCTCGGCGGCACCAGCCGCGCCTGCTGAGACGCAGGTGAGGGCAGCGATCATGATCGGATCCGCCAGGTCATGCTGGGCGCAGGACGGAGGCCCTGCAGCGAACGTCGTATCGCCGCCACGTCTGCCTCCCGGTGCCCTGCGGCCGCACGCCGCGCCGCGCCGAGCCTAGCCGCTGACCGTCGCGCGCTGCCCCACCAGATAGCGTGGCGCGACATGGAGCGCAGGGTGGTCGGTCGCAGCGGGCTGCAGGTCAGCCGCATGGGCCTCGGGACGATGACCTGGGGCCGGGACACCGACGAGTACGAGGCCCGCGATCAGTTCTCGCTGTTCCTGGAGGCCGGCGGAACCCTGTTCGACACGGCCGATGTCTACGCGTCTGGGGCGGCCGAGGAGCTGCTCGGTGCGCTGGTGGCCGAGGCTGGCGCCCGCGACGACGTCGTGATAGCCACGAAGGCCGGTGGGCGGCGCACGCCCGAGCGCCGGTTCGATGCCTCCCGTCGCCACCTGCTGCGGGCGCTGGAGGGTTCACTGGAGCGGCTGGGCACGGACTTCGTGGATCTGTGGATGGTGCACGGCTGGGACGAGGCCACGCCAATCGAGGAGACCCTATCGGCGATGGCGGCAGCCCAGGAGTCCGGCAAGGCGCGCTACGTGGGAGTCTCGAACTATGCCCCTTGGCAGTTGGCGCTTGCAGCGGCCGGGGCGGAGCACCGGCACGGACTGGCGATGGTTGCCAATGAGGTCGAGTACTCGCTGCTGGCCCGTGACTCGGAGGCCGATGTGTTCGGTGCTGCGGAGGCTGTGGGCGCAGGGGTTCTCGCGTGGTCGCCGATCGGCCGTGGGGTCCTCACCGGAAAGTACCGGCACGGCACGCCGGCAGACTCCCGAGGGGCCTCGCCACACCTCGGTGGGTTCGTCCGGGAGTACCTGGGCGCGAGCCATCGACGAGTGGTTGACGCCGTCTGCACGGCGGCGGAAGGACTGGGAGTCGCCCCAGTCGAGGTCGCCGTGGCCTGGGTTCGCGACCGCCCCGGCGTTGCCTCCGTGCTGCTGGGCTCGCGTACCGCAGCGCAACTGCGCGGCGTGCTCCAGGCCGAGGAGCTGACACTGCCCGAGGAGATCCGGACGGCATTGGACGAGGTCTCGGGCTGACCTGCGGCCGGAACTGCGCCGAGCTCATGCAGAAGGAGACCGCCGAGCGGCTTGGCTTCCTGACCGACCCCTGTTGATCGGTCAGGCTGAGCGCAGGAAGCGATCGAGGACCCGGACCCCGAACTGCAGGCCGTCGATCGGAACCCGCTCGTCGACCCCGTGGAACAGCGCACCGAAGTCCAGCGTCGGGGGCAGGCGCAGTGGCGCGAAGCCGTAGCAGCGGATCCCCAGCAGCGAGAACGCCTTGGCGTCGGTCCCGCCGGACAGCGTGTACGGCACCGCCCGCGCATGCGGGTCCTCAGCCTTCAGTGCGGCGGCCATGGCCTCGATGGACGGCCCGTCGAATGTCGTCTCCAGGGCGATGTCGCGGACGACGAACTCACGGACGACCTGGTCACCGAGCAGCTCGTCGATGGTGGCCAGCATCTCGTCCTCGAATCCCGGCAGGAAACGTGCGTCCACATGGGCGCTCGCCTCGCCGGGGATGACGTTGACCTTGGAGCCGGCCTCAAGCATCGTCGGGTTGACGGTGTTGCTCAGTGTTGCGCCCACGATCCGGGCCAGCGGACCGAGCACCCGAACGAGCTGCTCGCTGTCGTGGGGATCGAGGTCGACCCCGAGCGCGTCGGAGAGCTCGGCCACGAAGGCGCGCGTGGTGTCCGTGACCCTGATGGGGAACGTGTGGTCCCCGAGCCGAGTGACCGCCCGGGCGAGGTTGGTCACCGCGTTGTCGTCGCTGAGCATGGACCCGTGGCCCGCCCGTCCGGCGGCACGGAGGCGCATCCAGCCGATGCCCTTCTCGGCGGTCTGGACCAGGTAGAGGCGCAGGTCGTCGCGGATCGTCATCGAGAACCCGCCCACCTCCCCCACAGCCTCGGTGACTCCCTCGAAGATGTCCGGTCGGTTGTCCACCAACCAGTGCGAACCGTGCAGCCCGCCTGCCTCCTCATCGGGCAGGAGCAGGATCACGACGTCGCGGCGCGGCCGGGCGCCGGTCCGTCCCCAGTGCCGGGCCACCGCGAGGATCATGGCGACCATGTCCTTCATGTCGACCGCCCCGCGGCCCCAGACCATGTCCAGGCCAGAGTCCGGGTCGGTGGCGATCTCGGCGGCGAAGGGCGGGTGCGTCCAGTCGTCGGCCTGTGCCGGCACCACGTCCAGATGGCCGTGCAGGAGCAGCCCACGCTGGGATGCGTCCGGGTCGGTGCCTGCGATGCGTAGGACGAGGCCGGCGCGTCGGGCCGACGTCGTGTGGAACGGCTGCGGGTCGAATCCGGCCTCACGCAGCACGTCAGCCGCATACTGCGCCGCCTCGATCTCGCCGACGGTCTCGGGCCGTTCCCCGGCGTTGGTGGTGTCGATGCGGATGAGTCCGCGCAGGAGGGCGACGACGTCGACCTCAGCTTCCGGCATCGCATCGAGGGCGAGGTCACTGGTGGGGGGCACACGCCTATCCTGCCGTGTTCTGCCCGAGTACGGGTCGCGCGAAGTGCCGCAGGACCATGCACAATCTCTTCCATGAGCGAGGCACTGGGAGTTGTCTCCCCCTGGTTGAGTGACGAGGACCTGTCGACGGTGCGCGGGACGTTGCCGATTCTCTACGTCGAGGCGATCCCCGTCCGGATCGATGCCACCGGCCGGATCACCGCGGTCGGGCTGCTGCTGCGCGCACGCCCCGATGGGACGCTGTCACGTGCCGTGGTCGCGGGTCGCGTGATGTACAAGGAGCGAATCCGCGACGCGCTGATCCGGAACCTGGAGAAGGACCTCGGCCCGGTGGCCCTCCCCCGGCTCCCGGTCTCGATCTCGCCGTTCACGATCGTCGAGTACTTCCCGGACCCCACCGTGACGGGGTTCCATGACCCACGCCAGCACGCGGTTGCCCTTGCCTACGTCGTGCCCGTGGACGGTGACTGCGTGCCGACCCAGTCGGCCATCGACCTTGCCTGGCTGACCCCCGAGGAGGCCACGTCCGAGGCCGTGCTCGCTGAGTTCACCGGAGGGCAGGATCGGCTCATCCGGTTGGCCATGGCCTTCGGCGGTCAGCTTCCCTGAGGGCCGCGCATCTGGGTCGGCCGCGTGCACGGATTCGCGATTGGTCGCGGGTCGAGGATGGTTGCTATCCTGTGCGTGCTTCCTGCGGAGGTTCGCAGGTGCACCTCGTCCGGGTGGCGGAATAGGCAGACGCGCTAGCTTGAGGTGCTAGTGCCCTTTACGGGGCATGGGGGTTCAAGTCCCCCCTCGGACACCACAGACCGGCCCCTGACCTGCGACGATGCAGGCAGGGGTCGTCTTCATCTACCGACTGTCTACCGCCCTACGCAGCGGAACGACGTTGGATTCGCTCACAGTAGCGATCACTCCGGCCACCAGGTCAGCGGCCTGGTCATGCATCGTCGGGATCACGTGGCTGTAGATCTGCAGCGTGATGGTGATGTTCGCGTGCCCGAGCCGCTCCTGGACGACCTTGGGATGCCCCCCGTTCAGGAGCGCCGGCGTGGCCGAGGTATGACGCAGGTCGTGCTTGTGCCGACGTCGGCACGAGCACGACCTCCGCCACACCTCGACCATCGGACTGGCCTCCGGCGAGAGCCTGAAGGCGGTGTCCCGTCGACTCGGGCACTCCGACATCGCGATCACCGCCAACACCTACACACAAGTCCCGGACACCACCGCAGCCCGGGACACCAGGCGCCTCGCCGCCGGGTTGGACAACCCGGCCCATACCCGACAAGGTGCCGCCTGATGTGGGGCCTCACAGCCACGATCAGGGGCCTTCTCGAGGTCCTCAGATCTGCGTGGCGGCACCTGCGTGACGTGGCCCACCGGATCACCAGCGTGGTGCACGACCACACGTCCCGGGCATGGTCCCGGCACACCACACGAGCGAGCTCCGACCGCACCTACCGGCGCACCCTGAGCACCGCCGTCGCCGCCCTGTGTCAGCACCCTGCTGCCGCACCCTGCGGTAGCCGCCGCGGTCGCCGTGTGGGTCGCCGAACCACCCCGTCCGCCGCTGCGACCAGTCCCAACCCGGTACGGCCATGAGCCCGACGAGGACGAGCAGGACGACGACGAGCCGCCGCCGTGGCGGACACGCACCACCCTGTGGGACACCTTCGACCAGACCTGACGGCCTGGTCACATCTCGGCTTCCCGCACGTTCGGGAACCGCCTGTTGGGCCACTCGGCCACCGGCACCCACCGCCTGTTGGGCATCCCGCTACCGGCATCCCTCGGGGCACCACACCTTCGTGGTGCCCCTTGTCGCAATGAACCGAAAGGAACGTCACCATGAGTACGTACTCGATTTCCGTGTCCGGTCCATCCACACAGATGGCCTGGCTGCGGGCCCTCATCCACAAGATGGCCAGCGCCGCCCAGAGCACCTGGGTCAAGGCCCGACCTCATCAGCGGTGCAGCCCACCTCGGGCGCACCGCGGCCACCACTGCGTTGGCGATCATCGGCACGCCCGGCGCCTACGACGCCGGCGCGAACCTCATCAGGACCGCCATCACCGCGGGCTGGCGCACCAGCCTCCGCGTCGTCCGCTGGATCGGCCAAGGCATCACCACGTTGGGCCGGCGCACGCACGCTGTCGTCGCAGGGGTCAGCCCGGTCCTCGCCCACCGGCTCACCAGTGTCGTCGTGGCTGTCACGACGCCGGCCAGGCTCGTGGCTGACACGGCCCGCCGATGGGTCGAGACCGCCGGACAACTGACATGGATGCTGGCCACCACCGACCTGGTCCGCACCACCACCACGCGGGCCGCCCAGGCCGCCACGATGCTGATCGGAGTGCATGCCCTCACCCAAGGGGCAGCCGCATCCCGACTGGTGGCAGCACTGCCCTGAACGATGAATACCGTCATCGCAGTCACCGACCCCGTCGGGGCTCTCGCATTCGTCACCGGCACAGCAGCCGCGGGGATGGCCATCGCCCTGGTCCAACTGCTGCGCCAACTGCGCACCCAACCGGAGGACCCGTCACCGGCCGCGCCCGCGATGGACACACCTCGGCCACAACCGGTACCCGACCTGGACCCGGACGTCCTCACCGATCTGGCCGTCATCGCCGGCAAGGTCAACGTCGAGATCCAGCGCGACGGATCCGTCATGGTCACCGGCATCCCTAACACCGTGCCCGAAGACCTCGGGCAGGCCGTCGCCGAGATCGCCCTCGACGCCGCCATGCGACACATTCGCCGCACCCTGCCAGTCCGGCCCAACCCGTCCAGGGACGACAGGCGGTTGTTCACCAAAGCAGCCAGGGAAGCTGTTCGGGCCGAAGCCGCACGACGGCGGAGCGACGCAGCCTGAACACCGATGGAGGGGTCAGCCGCATAGCTGGCCCCTCCATCGACAGCCCGGGTCAGTCGACCCATCTACCGCTTGAGGTACACCTCAGCGGACATCACACCCTGGTAGCCGTACTTCGGCTTGACCCACACCCGGTAGGTCCCCTGCTTCCGGTTGAGCTTTCGGGTCTCCTTCTTGCCCTTGGTCCGGTAGGTCTTCAAGGACCTCCAAGTTCCGTCCGCTCGCTTCTTCTGGACTTGGAACCTCCAGTACCCCTTGCCCTTGTTCGGATTCACATTCACGAACAACTTCGAGCGACCCTTGATCGGCTTGACCTTCACTCGCGCCGTGGCGGGTACCAGGGCGAGGGCGTGGTTGTCGCTCGCAGCGATGGCAGTCACTCCCGATTGAGCCTCGAGCGGCACGTCAATATCACCACCCCACGAGTTGATGGCCCTCGTGAGGACGTCGCCATCCTTCACGGTCGATTTGATACCCCAGGTGAGGACGCTGCCGTCCTTCACAGCGTAAAGGCGTCCACCTGGCACGAAAGCGTTGCCGCCGCCCTCTTGGTACCAAGGGCCCGCTGGGTCCCACGCGGTGCTCCCATTCCCCTGGGTGGCAGCGATTGCGGTGACGCCTGACCTCGCCTCCATAGGTACATCGGTCTGGCCAGCGCTGTTGTCGCCCCATGCGATCACTGCACCATCTTTGAGGGCCATTGCCTGGCTGCCGTTGGTGGCTATGGCGGTGACTCCGGACTGTGCTTCGTCCGGCACTTGGAGGAGGGGGTCGCCTTCCGGGCGACCCCATGTGATGACCTGCCCATTGTTCTTGAGGGCCATCGAGAAAGCCTGGACTGTCGCTACATCTGTGACGCCGGTCTGAGCCTCCACAGGGACGACCATTTGCGAGACTGTTCCACCGCCCCAGGCGATGACGCGCCCACCCTTCACGGCCAGGGAGACTGCGTGGCTCGTTGCGATAGCCGTGACATCTGACTTGACCTCGGCCGGCAGGGATAGGGCCGGGTTGCTGTATGCGAATCCCCAGGCGATGACCTCCCCGTCACGCAGCGCCATGGCTTGGCAATCCCTGGCAGTGATGGCATCGACACCGTCCAACTCCGGTTGGGCCACCTGGTTCATGTCGCCGAGCCACGACTGGCAGCCGACATCTCCCCACGAGATGACTTTGCCGTTCTTGAGCGCCAAGGAGAACCCATTCCCCGCCGCAATCGCGGTCACCCGAGATCGCGCCCGCGCCGGCACGTCAAGCTGGCCCTTGGCGTTGTCACCCCACGCGGCCACCCCCATCACCGCCGGTCTCACGTCCTGCGCCCCAGCGGAGGTCCTGACCACCGTGTCTGCGGGCGCGAGCATCCCGGCCGATGCTGGAGCCGAAGACTGCGCGGCCAGCAGCCCAGCTGCAATCAGCGCCAGCGCGAATCGCGACCACCACAAGATACTCATCTCAACCCCCAGCCTCCCGACGCGCGTCTTTGCACCGCGACACAATCAACTCCTACGCCTGCACCAAGGGCATCAGTAGAGGCTTTCGTCCCGGGCGGAAGGCGCTTGCAGCAGCGGCCAAGGTGGAACACCCAAGCCGATCTCAGATACCGCCAGACCGCAGACCACCCTCGTGAATGCCCGGATCCGTGGACCTATCTACCGTTTGAGGTAGACCGAACTGGACTTCACTCCCTGGTGGCCGAACTTCGGCTTCACCTTCACCCGGTAGGTGCCCTTCTTCAGATTGATCAGCCGGGTCTCCTTCTTGCCCTTCGTCCGGTATGTCTTCAACGACTTCCACGACCCGCTGGCCCGTTGCTTCTGGACCTTGAACTTCCAGTACCGCTTGCCCTTGTTCGGATTCACGTTCACGAACAGCTTGGACTTGCGCTTCTTGGCCTTCACCTTCACCGACGCGGTCGGCGCAGCGTCGGTCACCATGAAGGTCGCGTCCGACTCGAGCGCTCCATCCAGCCGCTCCTGAACCCTGATGTTCCCAACGATGTCCGCGGCGTTGATCCGCACGGTGTAGATGCCAGTGGATGACGCCTCATGCACCTGGCAGATCTGCGACCAGGTGCCATCCGTGGCAGAGCCGGCGGTCATCTCCTGCATGCCACACCCGAGGTACTGCTGTGTCGGGCCGACCACGGTGGCGACGGTCCATTTCACCTCAGTGGCGTCGGTCACCCGCCAGGTCACCGTGACCAACTCCCCGGCGACCACCGAATCCGGCACCGACACCTCCGACACCACCGGCGGATCCACATCCCCGCCACCGCCGGTCACTGCGAACGTCGCGTCCGGCTCAGCCGCCGAGACCCTCATGTTCCCGATGGGGTCGTCGGCGTTGATCCGCACGGAGTAGGTGGCATTGGGCGACGCCTCATGCACCTGGCAGATCTGCGACCAGGTGCCATCCGTGGCAGAGCCGGCGGTCATCTCCGCCACACCACACCCGAGGTACTGTTGTGTCGGGCCGACCACGGTGGCGACGGTCCATTTCACCTCAGTGGCGTCGGTCACCCGCCAGGTCACCGTGACCAACTCCCCGGCGACCACCGAATCCGGCACCGACACCTCCGACACCACCGGCGGATCCACATCCCCGCCACCGCCGGTCACTGTGAAGGTCGCGTCCGACTCAGCCGGCCCGACCCTGGTGTTCCCGACGACGTCCTGGGCGTTGATCCACACGGAGTAGGTGCCATTGGACGACGCCTCATGCACCAGGCAGATCTGCGACCAGGTGCCATCCGTGACAGAGCCGGCGGTCATCTCCGGTGCGCCACACGGGAGGGTCCATTGTATCGGCGGGCCGGTCACCTGGGCGCTGGACCCTGCCACCCCAGTGGCGTCGGTCACCCGCCAGGTCACCGTCACCGACTCGCCGGCGACCACCGAATCCGGCACCGACACCTCCGACACCACCGGCGGATCCACATCCCCTGCAGCCGCCGCCGGTGGACCAACCACAACCAGTCCCGGGATCAACACCAACGCGAACAGAGTGGCGAACTTGTGGCACCAAGTCTTCATCACATCCCCGTCTCCTATGGTTGAACCCAACCGATCACGCACCGATCGGCGAGGTCCCCAGCAGATGACTCGATCCACATCTACCAGAGCCACTGTGACGCGCCAGTGCCGAAAGTCCCGACGCGGTCGCAGCTCGGCTGGTGCAGCAGCACCGGCGGGCGCCTCCTCGGGATCACACCGCTGGCACTCCTACGGCACACAGCACCGCCCACGCTGCAGACCTGGCCGGTACTGCGCACTTCCCTTCGCGCGGCCGCCCGTGTCGTTGGACGCCTGAGAGTGCGCAGGGCCAGCGCGTGCCAGGCAAGAGAGTCCCGATCCGATCCGGCCCAGGGCGCTGGCGCCCGATCCACCCGGGTACGCTCGAGAGAGCCGCCTGCAGCGGTCAGCTGCGCGGTCCGACAAGGGAAACCAGATGAGACACCGCCTCGGCATGGTCCTGGCCTCGCTGCTGAGCGTGTCACTCATGGTTCCGGCGATGGCCGCTCCTGCTAGCGCGGCCTCGTCGAAGGTGACGTGGACCAAAGCCAAAGTAGTCCGCTGGGTGGACGGTGACACGGTCGTGACCAGCAAGGGCAGGATCCGCGTCATCGGAGTCGATACGCCGGAGGTGGGCCGATGTGGCGCGACGAAAGCCACACGGATCGCCCGGCGCACGGCTCCGGCCGGAAGCGTCGTCCGGCTCGGCAACCCCAGGTCCGTTGACAATCGCGACAGGTACCAGCGGAATCTGCGCTACGTGGTCGCGAAGTCCACGAAGGTCGATATCTCCGCCAAGCAGATCCGCAAGGGATCGAAGGCCCGCTACGACGGGCGCGACGGCTATGACTGGCATCCGCGGCAGGCCAAGTACCGCAAGATCGACCGGAAGAACGCGGACTACAAGTGCACCAGATCCGCGACGCCCACATCACCCACCGACACCTACACCGGCTGCCGCGCATACGGCCCGAACGGCACCAGCGTCGATGACCAGGGCCGCCGCTACACCAAGATCAACTGCACCACCAAGCAGCCTCTCTAGACTGGACGCCGGCTTGCCCCAGTGGTGATCAAATCGTCGGTCTATGGCCGCCGCGAGACTCGATCCGCAGGCCACCAGGCGGACACCAGCGCATGCCAGGTCCCGTCGTTGGACTGCATCCAGCCCAGCACGACGCCATCTGGCCCGCCGTGGATATGGCATGGAGTGCGCGGAGGCGAAGGTGGTGGCTGGCCCGCAGCGGAGCCTCCGCTCGGCTCGGATGAGGTCCGGTCCTTCAGAGGCACACCAGTTCCCTTGCTGCGCATTCCACCTGCCATGGCACACAGGTACCAGCACGGGCTGACATGGGCGGGCGGTAGCGGCTGCACCACAACAGGCCATGATTCTGGTGGTGGACCCCGCGTACCGCTGCACTCCGATCGCTAAGGGAAACTGGCAGAACCTCGATGACGTCGGCCCGGTCGAAGATCTGTCGCAGATCCTCCGCCCGGACGGCCGCCATCCACGCGTCAACCGTGCGCGTCGTGGCATCCGATGGGCCGGAGGAGGACCCCAGTCCCGCAACCCAGCCGATGGCAAGGCCCAGCAGGAGCGCTGCGACGCCCGCCTCCCCCGTTGACTATCTCGCTCAATCCCCGCCCGTCAGGAGGGCTGGGCCCAAAGCGGCCGAGGCCCCCCTCGGACACCACAGAAGAAACCCTGACCTGCGACGATGCAGGCGGGGGCTGCTCCAGCTGAAGTGGCGTTCACCGATCCTGCCCAACGTATCCAGCAACCGGTTTGCCCTCGGCCCCGATGATCCCCGCACGCCAAGCGATGTCCAACACTCTCCTACTGGGATGCGGGATCCATACCCTTCGATCAGGTCAGTTGGTGAGGAGTCCCGGGTTGTTGGCGACCTGGACAGTGAAGTCGGCGAGACCGGCCGCCAGGACTCGAGCGAGGCCCAGGTCGATGTTGCTGAGATCGTCGCAAGACTGGTGGTAGCACCCGTCGGCGGGCCGACCGGCCTCTGCCCCAGAGGCAGCGGCCTGCTCTGGCAAGACAGGGTCCAGAAACCCCGAGAAGACGCCGCCGGTGGCCACGCCTGCCTCTGCGAAGCCGTAGTGGTCCGATCCGTTGTGGAGGTCGACGTGGACGGGCGTCCCGCCATTCCGGGTCACGGCAGCGCTCAGCAGTCCGCTGGCGTCTGACGAGCCCACTGCCGCAGTCGGCTCGTCATAGACGCCAGCGAACCCGTTGGGCGAGGCGATCATGTCGACGTTGGCGTAGACGACGATGGCATCCTTCTGCTCTTGCGACAGGGTCGCAAGGTAACGGAGTGAGCCGTGGAGGCCGAGTTCCTCGCCGCTCCAGAACGCCATTCGAAGGGTGGCCTGTGGGCGCGTCCCGCGCAGCGCCCGGGCGATCTCCAGGAGCGCTGCAACACCCGAACCGTTGTCGTTGATCCCGGGTCCGTCGATCACCGAGTCCAGGTGTGCTCCCAGCATGATCACCTGCCCATCCCGGCTCCCCGCAAGCTCGGCGAGGACCGTGCGAGTTGGGGCCAGCTCGGTGTGGGCGTCAGTCACCAGACGCACGGTCCCGCTGCCCGTTGCTGCCGCGAAGAGAGCCTTCGCAGCCTCTGCGGATACTGAGACGGCCGGGATCGCCAGGCCTCGGGGATCGAGGAGTGTCGGACGCAGTACGACGTCGGACGAGGCCTCTGGGGAGACTGCGACGAAAGCCGCTGCTCCGGCCTGCTGAGCGGTGAGCACCTGGTCGCGGCGCAGGCAGTCGCCGGGGCCAACGAGGACGATCGCGTCAGCGGGGAGTGCGCCGTAGTCGCCACCCAGGCAGCCCTTGCCGGTGGATTCGGTGGCACTCGGGACGATCGGTACGACTGCTCCTGAAACGTCGCCGGCCGGGGCGAAGATCAGGGGCCGGATGTCCTCGACTCCGAAGGCACGATCACCGACTTCGAGGGTGGAGTCGCCTTCGTCGACGAATGTCACGTCGTCATAGGCGTCCGAGACCACAGACCAGCCTGCGGCCGCCAGCTGCCGTTCCACGAGAGCCGCTGCGCCGTCATAGCCCGGACTGCCGACCGACCGGAACCGGTCGGAGCCCTCCGTCACCCGGGCCAGTTCCTCGAGCCGAGCCCGCAGCCCCTCCTCGGTGATGGAAGCCGCTACCGATTGAGCGTCTGGCTGGCGTGCGGTTGCGTCGTTGGGGCCGGTGCAGGCACCTGCCAGAAGCGCCGCCATGACAACAGCCACGAGAGCGCCAGGCATGGTGGCTGTCCCGAGCCGCGTGCGACGTGCACGCAGAGGCCTCCGGCTCCTCATCAGATCAGCCTGGACCGCTGCCGGGGCCGTAGGACACGCCTGCCGTCACAGGGCCAGTGACCCGGCGTCAGGGCTCGTTGCGATGTCACCTGGTCACCTTCCTCGAATGTCCTGCTCCCTTGTCACAATAGGCGGCAGCCCCAGAGGCTGTCAGGGGACAAGGGCCTTGAGGCTGCACCGCTGCATCCCCGGCATCCGTGACCCAGCGGGCCGCCCGAGTGCGTCGTTGGGTGGTCGCCAACGGACCCGTCCAGGAATGCTGACGCGGATCCGGTGGGAGCAGCGAGCTGTCCCTGCTGTTCCGGGGAGAGCCGCGCGTGGTCGTGGATGCCCTGCGGACGTACCGCAGGTTCCTCCAGGCCGGGGGCGACTGGTCACCGCCGAGCGGCTCCCCCGTCGGCGGCGTGCCCACGGCGTCTGTCGACAGGACGTTCAAAGAGCCGCGTGGCCAGTTCCCAGGTCCAGCTGCGGCGCCCGGCCTCCGGCGATGCCCAGTGCGCGCCGGCCTCGCCCTGCTGCGCGTGCTCGGTCAGCATCTCCGCCCAGAGCGGTTCGATCAGCTGGTAGGTGACCCACCGCTCGAGGTCATGGTAGAGGTCGAAGCCTCTTGGGGTGAGGTCGTACCCGCCAGCGCTGCGGCGGAGGAGCCCAGCCGTCGCAAGGGGCCTCGTTCCCGCCGCCACCGCGAGCGATCTCCCACTGTGGTCGGCAGCCAGGCTGGCCGGACGGACGCGGCCCGTGTATGCCTGCCAGAACGCGTCGTAGGCCATACCCGCCCACGGACCCAGGTGCATCCAGCGAGCGACAGGAACTGAGCCCGCCGCCACCGAGTCGACGTAGGCCTGCACCCCGAAGTGGTTGACCAGGAAGTCCTGACCCAGGAACGACGAGGAGCCGGCCCCCATCCCGACGAAGCGATGCCTCGTGATTGACGTGTAGGTCGGCGAACCCCGGCGGTTGAAGGTCCACACGGACCGGCGCTCATAGCCGTGCGCGGCCGCGATCCGCGTCGCCTCGGTCAGGACCTCATGCTCACGCCGGCGGTGATGCTGCGCACGACCGAACGGGGTGTACCCGAATCTCATGAGCGGGTAGGTAGACACCTGGTGGGCGCCCAGCGTGACGCACTCCTCCAGGTCGCGCAGGAAGACGCCAGCCAGCCGGTCGTCGAACTCGACGTCGAAGATGAGGTCCACGTCGACGAGGTCGAACCGGGCGAGAGCTGCCCGCACCGCGGCCCGGGCAACTGCGGCGTCGTGCGGCCGCCGCAGCCGGCGCAGCACCTCGTCGGAGAACGACTGCGCCCCGATGCTGACCGCGGTGAAGCCGATGTCGCGCACCTGCTGGAGGCGCTCGGGCGTGCCGTGTGTGGGCAGTACCTCGATCGCACGCTCACCGGAGACGGGAAGCGCCCGCAGCACCGCGCTCAAGTCCTCCAGGAACAGCGTCGGTGTCCCGCCGCCCACGTAGAGCGACGTGAAGCCGGCTTCACCACCGGCGCCGGCATCGAGGTATGCGTCGATCTCACCGAGCAGCGCGGCGAAGTACCTCTGGGGTTGGTCGCCGTGAGGGACGACCTTGTTGTAGGGGCAGAACGGGCAGATGTAGGAGCAGAAGGGGACGTGCACGTATGCGCCGGCCGGGCCGTCCAGCATCCTGACGACATCGGCCGCGCCGAGCCCTGAGACCGCGCTGGCCACACAGCCACGGTCCCACACCGGGCCTGCTGGGTGCCGCTCGTGTGAATCCCCCTCACGCGTGGACCAGCCAGGCCGCAAGCGGGCGTCTTCTGCGATGGTCACGGATTGGGCAACGAGCCGATGTACTTGCCCACGATGTCGATGATCGCCCGTTCCTTGTCCCAGGCGCCGTCCCCGAAGTCTGCGAAGAGGCGGTCCGCGCTTGCGACAACAACCATGTTGAGGTCGTCCACCACGATGATCTGGTTCCCGCCGTGGCCGGACGCATAGTTGAATCGATGGTCGCCAGCCTCGGCGGACCACCATTGGTACCCGTACCCGAGATCGCGGTAGTGGCCGTACCTGCTGCTCCAGGGAAACCACCCGGATATGTTGATGTCCTCCGAGTATCTCTCGAGTGATTCGCTGACCCAGTCGGCAGAAACCACTTGATTCCCCTCGTACTCCCCGGAGTTGAGGTACAGCAGGCCGAATCTGGCCATGTCGCGAGCTGTCAGCGGCATCCCATGGGCACCGTAGTAGTTGCCATCGGCATCCTGGCTCCAGTCGCCCACCTCCGCGCCGATCGGTGCGAAGAGGTGCTCCTGGGCGAAGGCCTTGAGGTCTGATTCGCACGCTCGCGCCACGATGACCGCGAGCAGGTGGGAGCTGAGGTTGCTGTAGCCGAACTTGGCGCCGGGGTCACTGGTGAGAGGGAAGTCAGCAATGAATGGAAGCCAGTACCCACGGGAGGTGAACAGTGACTCCATGTACGGCGGAGTGCGCTCCTCCCACACGAATCCGGAACGCATCTTCAGGAGGTCCCGGATCGTGATGTGCGCCTTCCTTGGATCGTCGATTCGATCTGAGTACTCGGGGAAGAACTCCATGAACCCCTGATCCACGCTCGGCAGGCAGCCCTGATCAAGTGCGATACCAACCAATGCTGACGTGAAGCTCTTGGTCGCCGAGGCCATGAACTTCCGCTTGTCGATGGAACTCCCATTGAAGTACTTCTCAGCGATCAGCTGCCCATCCTTGATGACCAGAAGCCCGTAGAGGGTCCTCAGCTGTGCCGCGTCGAAGAACATCTCGGCCAGGGCCATCGGGTCCAGCCCCACCTCACTGGGCGTGGACACCTCCAGGCCCGCCCCCGCAAGCGGTGTGTAGTCAACCGCTTCGAGTTCCTCGGACGACGGCCCGCAGCCGACGAGCAACGCCAGCGCGAGCAGGGCGCTCAGCAGCCACCGGAAGGGATGCCGACCCACCCGGGGGGTGGTCATGGGACCCTTCACGAACATGCTGGCCTTCACCGTGCGCACCGCCTGATCTCCACGCTACTCCGAGAACCGGGGCGATCTGCCCTCGTGCGCGTCCTGCGCCATCCCTCGCGGGTCAGCTGTAGATGACCTCCAGGACGGCTGTGGCGAGCAGCACGGCGGGGAGCAGACTCCACATGACAATCACCCCGACGGTCTTCAGAGCGTCACCGGCAGAACCGAGTCGGTGGATGGCCTCGTAGCGCACGAACCATGTCCGACGCAGGGCAGCGCGGCCGGAGGCCAGGGTGAACTGGTCGCTGAATCGTTGCCACCTGGTCAGTTGAGTGGGTTCGGGCGGATATCCGCCGTCAGCTGCAGGTGAGTGGAAGGCGAGAGCGAACTCCGCAGCGGCGGTGGCGATGCGTAGCAGGGCGGCGATCGCCAGGAGCCACAACGGGGAGAACACAGCCGCAATCAGGTCTTGCGGCGTATCAAGGTCAGCAGCAAGGTGACCGTCCAGTTGTCCGGCGAGGGCGACAGGGATGATGCCCAGCGCCAGCAGGGGTAGGAACGCGCGTCGAGCGATCCACAGCAGCAGAACTGCCCAGGAATCCCAGGGTTGCGGTCGGAGCACACCCAACGGGCTGGTGCTGCTCTGGGCACTCATGGCTTCAGGCTATGGGGTGGGCGCCTGCGCAAGCCTCAGCTCGGAAGCCGCCGGTGCCACTCGGGTCACAAGCTCCTCGAGGGTGCTCCCGAGCGGGGCGTTCAGCGTGACCGTGGCCAGATCGTCACAGCGGGTCGGCCCCTGGTTGATGATCGCCACCGGCATGCCCGACCTGGCCGCGTGCACCACGAACCGGCGACCGGAGTAGACCGTCAGCGAGGACCCGAGCACGAGCATGACTGATGCGGCGTCGACGAGGCTGAAGGCGGCGGCGACCCGGTCTGCGGGGACCTTGCCACCGAAGTAGACGACGTCGGGCATCAGGGTGCCGCGGCAATGCTGGCAGTCCACGACCGCGAAGCCGTCGAGTAGCTCCTCGGCGATGTCGACATCGCCATCCGGATTCACGGCGGTTGCGCTCCCGAGCCAGGACTGGTTGGCTGCTGAGAGTCGCTCGGCGACGCGTGCGCGGCTGGACGTGGCAGCGCAGCCCAGGCACACCACCCGGTCGAGGCGGCCGTGCAGGTCGACCACGCGGCGAGTGCCGGCGGAGGTGTGCAGGCCATCCACGTTCTGCGTGATCGTCCCCTGGACAAGACCCATCTGCTCGAGCCGGGTCACCGCGACGTGCCCAGCGTTGGGAACCGCCTGCGCCATGAGGCCCCAGCCGACGTGGCTGCGCGCCCAGTACCGACGCCGGGCGACCTGATCGCCCACGAACGCCTGATGGGTCATCGGGGCTTGTTGCCGCGTTGCCGCAGCGCTTGGTCCGCGGTAGTCGGGGATTCCTGACTCCGTCGACAGGCCCGCGCCGCTGAGCACGACCACTCCCCCGTCGGCCACGAGACCCGTCAGGGCGGCGACATCAGGCGCCGGTGTGGTTAGCACCCGCCCATGATGCCTCCGGCCCACGCCACCGGCACGTTGTCGAACGCGCCCTGAGCCGCTGGCGTGCGTCCGTTGAAGCACCCCACTTGGATCGTGGTCCGAATCCCCGCTGGTTGAGGACCTTCACTCGAGCGTGACCGAGGAGACGATCTCATCCGTGGTGGCCAACCAGCCGGCGACCTCCTCCTCGGGGGTCCCGCCGGTTCCGGCCACCACCATCAGCGGCTCGCTGCCGGCCTCGATGGCGTAGACGCGACGCGGCCCAAGGACGACCTCACCAATCTGCCGATCGTCCTGTTCGTCGAGGTACGGCCACAGAACGACGCATGGATCATCCTCGCCGGGTGGGCTGTCGGAGAAGCACCTCGCCGATGGGTCGGAGACCTCAATGTCCCACCACGACGCGTCGCCGTCGGCGAGGCTGAGCGTGCCCTGGTCCATGATCTCCAGCGCGACAGCGCCCTCGAGCCACGCGCCGACGTCGGCGGGGAAGTCGATCGGACCGGCAAACAGCTCCTCGTCGCCGGGTTCGCCTTCCGTCACCAGCTGCGACAGGTCGGCGACGTTGACAGGGAAGTCAAGAGAGAGGGAGCCGTAGGGGTCACCGAGCAGGACCCGGTAGGGGTCGCCTCCTTTGGACGGGTCGAACGTGGCCTCGGTGGTTGTGAAGGTCACCGGGAACGGGCCCCTGGTGTAGGTATACGTGCCGGGCTCGCTCGCCGGCAGGTACTTCCTGAGGTCGTCCACCGGCTCCTCGGACGTGGCGACCTCCGTCAGTTCTGCCCCGGAGGTGGCGGCGCTGCTGCCTGAGTCGCACGCGGAGAGCATAAGCGCTGCCCCACAGGCGATCGTGGCCATGCCGGCAGCCTTGAGCACCCACCCGACGCCTGCGACGTGATCTGGCCCGGTGCGCCAGTCATGCCGAGGGCGAGAATGATCGCGTGGGCGATGGTCAGCGTCTTGATCAGCGGACGTGCGCATGATGATCCCTTCTGAATCGAGGTGTCTTCGTGCCTGGCCCGACTTGCTGTCGGGCCATTGGTGCACGACTGCCAAGCTACGAGCAGGACATAGCAGGCACATAGCACGCCAGAATCCGGGCACTGGCGCCTCGCCGCACATACCGGCTTCGACGAGCGTGGTCACGGGAGAGCGCCGCCACGTGTTGCTGCCGGGGCTGCGCTCTCTGTGCGCCCGCGGCTCCGTTGTACGCGACATCCACCCGCCGCTTGACGAGGCCGCGTCCAGTCGCGATCGGGGTGGGTGCCTCTCCTCCAGTGCTGAGGGACGCGCAGACCTGGCCGAAGAACTCCACCGCGTCCAGGCCGTTTCCTTCGTAGACGTTGAACGTGGCGCGGGTCACGAAGCGCTCGACCAGGGTCGCGCCAGCAGCGCCTTCCTCACCCTTGGCCCTGCTCCGGACCTTCACTGTCGGAAGGTCGCCCGCGCACTCCTCACCCACGGACGCGCCGGTGTAGAGGATCAGCGTGTTGGCGCCATCGCCAGTGACGACGTTGTCGTAGAAGAGGGTCCACGGTTGCTCCTCGGTCGTCACGACCGTTCGAGCGGCTTGGCTCGGCGCTGCGGTCAAGCCGAGGGCCAGAGTGGTCGCACTGGCGATGGCCAGCGTCTTGATCAGTGGGCGCGTGCGCATGAGGGTCTCCTCGGGTTCGACATGTGTTCGTGCCGGGCCAGGTCTGTGGCTTGGCCTGTCGTGCGCAACTGACGTTAGGAGTGCCACATAGCAGGCACATAGCACGGGAGACGTTGGTCGCCGCGAGGCCGTCTGGCCTCAGGCGGCGTGGGCACAGGCGTCGTGGTATGGCCGTTCGCCGGGGACGAAGTCGCGCCATTCCTGTGCGGTGAGTGACCGGCCCGCCAGGGTGCAGGCACGATCGCGCCATCCGCGTGGGTCCAGGGGGATCCTGGTCCAGGCGCCGTCGAGCACGATCCAAACGTGCGACTCGTCGCGGGCAACTGAGGGGGACGTCTTGGCATACGGGCCTGGATCGGCCAGGGCTCCGATCCGTGTGGGTCCCGCGGCGTCCCAGAGCTCGTACTGTCCCTCGCGGGTCTGGATCATGAATCGGCCATCGGAGAGCATGTCAGGCTCCCGGGGCTCGGAGTTCACCGGCAGGACGGTTGAGCGGCCGTCGCTGGGTGTCCACCACGCGCACCGAGTCGTCGGAGGCCCTGGCGGCGACCACATGGCGGCCATCGCCGGTCAGGGCCGCCCAGCCGACCGGGGTGGGCAGCGTGCCCTCGGCAAGGACGACCCCGTCGGTGTCTGCGGAACTCGAATCTGGTCGCCTCGGAGGCCCGCATACTCGAGGGCGATCACTGAGCCGTGACTGGAGGTGCCACCTATGACTGCCGGCTCTGGCAGGTCGATGCGGGTAGGGCCGTCAAGCACGTCCAGGCGTGGTCGCGTCGATATGTGCCACGTCCAGCGAGAACACAGCCGTTCGTCCTCCCTGAGGCCACCCCCAACACAGTGAAGGTCGAGGGCGGTAGCGTCCGAGGATGGCCGGTCCCGCGGGAGCGGCGAGCGGAACGTCATCCAGAATGTGCTCCACGGGGATCGGGCACCTTCCGCACCAGTGCTGCCGAGCCCATCGACGAGCAGAGGCCTCGCCGCTGGGCCTGAGCAGGAGCTGACTCCCGGGTGTCCAAGGTCGCCCCCGCCGCCGGCGGGTCCAAGACGTACGGTGACAGGTCGACAGTTCGCTGTCTCACCCGTCTCCAGGTCGACGAACCGACCCATGCCGGTCTCGTAGCTGCCGTAGTAGGCGATAGGGCATTCGGTTGGCCCTCCGGTATGACGACGGAGAACTCGTCCGGCGAGCAGCAGGGCGGCCCGCGCTCCCCCAGCGCGCTCCCGGATCGGCTGAGGATCGAGACCACTCCACCGGCGCCCAAGGCGGCGAGTCGGGTGTCATCGATCCACTCGAGGGCCAATCAGCACACTGCTGGCCCTGGGTCGACCTCGTCGAGGACCCGCCCGTCGGTCATGGAGCGGTACTGCACGTCCCCGGTTCCCGTGCTGACGGCGATCGTGCTCGCCGTCCGGCGAGATCGCGACCACGAGGACCCCCCGCGTCATCGACTGTGAGCACCGGCTCACCGGTTCTGGTGTCCCACACCCGCAGGCTCCCGCGCTCGTCGCGTGATACGCCACCAGCGCGTCGCCCTGACCCCAGGCGGGCGGCGAGTCGGGCACGACGTCGGTGAGCGTGGCGATCGTGTCGAAGGTCTGCGCGTCCAGCAGAGTGATCGGCGCGGACCCGAACTCGCCCGGCTCAGCCGGGCCCACGACAACGAACTGCGAGGCCGTCGGCGACAGCCATGCCTGAGCGCCGGTGAACACTGGCTCACCGATCGGCTGACGCGTCTCAGGATCCACGATGTAGTAGGCCCGCCCGTGTCCTTACCGCGGCGCGCGATGAGCTTCCCCATTGGGGCCGAACAGGGGAGCCGACCACAACGGAAGCTTGGGCGACCTCGTTACCGCCTTCGTCCACGAGAAGCGCGACTGTTGTCTGATCGTCTGGCCCGCGAACACTGCCCCGTCCCGGGCCCGCCGTCGAAGGCCGCTCGGCAGACGCCGGACGTCGCAGACCAAGGGCATGGTCCTCGAGTCGTCGCACAATCCGCCGGTTCACGACGTCAAGTTCCAGGATCGGCCCAAGCGCCGCCGTGTCGGCCTTCGGCGAACGTTGCTCGGCTGCACGACGAGGACGCCCGGCTCAGGGATGTTGGTGCACCCGCCCGAATTTCGCGCTTCCGATGTCGAAGCGGCCCTCGGTCCAGACCTCGGCCGTGCCGTCCAGCTGTTGCAGCCCAGCGAGGAGGGCTCCTTGGGCTTCGGGGCCGGGGTCCTGGTCGAAGGCCTCCGCTGCGAGGAGCAGGCCGAGGTCGGGGCGGGTGTCGTGCACGAGGGTCGCCGTTCCCGACGAGCTCGGTGAACGCAGCGGCATCCCGCTCGTCGGCTGCCTGCTGAGCCGCGCCCGCGCCGAGGACCGTCGCCAGGACGCCGATTGCCACGGCCCCTGCGGTGGCCGTGAGCAGGACGCTGCGACGCCGTGCCCGGCGGCGCTCAAGCACGGCCTGCTCTCGGGCGTGCGCCTCCTCGGCAGCCTGGACCTCGCACCCCGGCGGCGACGAAGTCGCGCTCCACCTGCGAAAGCCCGATGCCGATGTCTGCGACGACGTCCTGTGCCAGCGTCAGGGCCAGGCCCCGGTACGAGCAGGTCGGGGTCGCGGTCCTGGCTCCACCAGTGTGCTGCGTCGGTGCGCAGGCGAGCTGCCACGCTCAGGTGTTCGCGGTCCTCGTCGACCCACCCGCGCAGGCGGGGCCAGGCATCAAGAAGGGCCTCGTGCACGAGTTCCACCGTCGGCTCCCGACTCGTGGGTTGGCGGTCGAGCGTGAGCAGCCGCGCCGCAGCGAGTCCGTCGATCAGCTCCCGGCTGACGCCCGGGATGTTGGCCATGTCGGCAACGAGCTCACGTCTTCCGGTCACCTCTCCCTCAACCGCGACAAGCCTCGACATCAACCTGCGGACGGCGAGCTGCTCGTCGACCGACATCCGGGCGAAGCGCTCCTCGGTTGCGGCCACGAGGGCGCCGGCCAACCCGCCGACCCGCTCGTAGTCGGGCACATCGATGCGGTCCGCGGTTCGACGATCGAACATCTGCGTGAGGGCGAACTGCAGCAGGGGCAGGGTTCCGGGTTGGTCGGCCACATCCGCGGCCAAGCGGGCCACGAGCGCCTCGCTGAATTCGACGCCGACGGTACGCGCCGGCTCGGTGATGGCCGCCACCAGCTCATCAACCGTCATCGGGTACATGGTCTGTACTGCCGGACCGACGACTGCCCCGAACGAGGGCGACTCCAGCGGCCGGTCGAAGAAGTCCGCTCGGATCGACAGAAGGACAGTGCAGCCCCCGGTGGGCGTCGACAGTGCCCGCGCCAACAACACAAGGAAGGCCTCGGACTCATCCGCCGGGCACAGCGTGAACAGCTCCTCGAGTTGGTCGACGACCAGGGTGACTCGAGAACCCGGGCACAGGGCGGCGGTCAGCTCGGCAAGTCCAGAGCCGGCATCGACCAGATCCCTGGCATCGGCGTCCGGGTTGGTGGCAACCATCTCCAGGGCCTGGACCAGCGCAGCGAACGGGTCCGGTCCCGGCACCATCGTTGTCACCAGGGGTGGGTCCGGCAATGAGCGGAGCCCAGGCACGACACCGGCGCCGACCAGCGAGGACTTGCCGCACCCCGATGGGCCGACGACGAGCACGCCGGGCTCCTCGGCCAGCCGGGCCAGCACAGTGGAGATCATCCGATCGCGTCCGAAGAACAGCCCAGCGTCAGGTGCCGCGAATGCCGCGAGCCCCCGGTAGGGGTTGTCGAGGTCGACGCTCCGAGGCCTCGGAGCCACCGAGACGAGCTCAGCGAGCTCGGCGGCAAGCGCCCCCGCCGACGGGTGCCGGTCGCTCGGATCGCTGGCGGTGGCTCGGGCCACGAGTCCGTGGAGCGCGGCATCGAGCTGCGGATCCCCGGTTGGGACGGGGGCAGCCAGTCCACCGTCATCCCCTGCCGGCTCGTGCTCCCCGGGGGCGCCGGGTGGCTGCGGGCCCCGGGCCAGCATCAGGTTGACCAGGACGCCGAGCGAGAACACATCAGCGGCCCGTCCGGCGTCGCCGCGGAGCAGTTCGGGTGCGGCAAAGGCGTCGGTGTCCAGGGATCTCGCGGTGTGCTCCGCTCCCCGGGCATGCGTTGCGATGCCGAAGTCGGTCAGGTAGGCGTTCCCGTCTCTGTCGAGCAGCACGTTGGACGGCTTGACGTTCCTGTGGATGACCCCGCGGCTGTGGGCGAAGTCCAACGCATCGGCCACCTGTGCCACGACGTCGGCCACGTCCGACGGTGTCATCGGGTGCTCGGCCAACGCATCGGTGAGACTGCCGCCCTCGATCCAGCGCATGACGACGTAGGCCTGCTCGGCGTCGCGCCAGTAGTCGTACAGCGGCACGATGTGCGGGTGCGCCAGGCGGGCCACCGTCGTGGCCTGAGCCGGGAACCGGCGGACGAAGTCCGGGTCGTTGGCGCGTGGGCCCCGAATGATCTTCACCGCGACCTGGCGATCGACCGAGGGTTGGGTCGCCCGATGCACGACGGAGTGGGCACTCCCCGCCGATCCGGGGGCCGAGCAGGTACCCGCGCAGAGCACGCCCCGAGCTCTGCGGAGCGCCCAGCGTCGGGTCCTGGCGCAGGATCGCGACCTCGAGCTCGCCGACCTCCGTGGACACATCAACGCCGAGCTCGTCGGTCATCCGAGCGCGATGCCCGGCGATGTCCGCCAGTGCCTCGGCCTGCCTGCCCGCGCGGTACAGCGCCAACGCACGCAGTGCGCGAAGGCGCTCGCGGTAGGGGTTGTCCACCAGCAGGTCCGCAGCCTCGCCGGCAACGTCGCCCGTCCCAAGGTCAAGAAGGACGGCCAGGCGGTGTTCCTGCGCAGCCAGTCGCGCCTCGCGCAGCCGGGTGGCGCCCGGTGCTACCCAGTCAATGCCCTCCAATCCATCGAACGGATTGCCCCGCCACAGGGCCAGAGCCAGGTCCAGCAAATCCAGCGCTTCATCCAGCCGGGTCTCACGCTGCGCCTGCGCGATGAGCCGTAGGAAGCGCCCGCTGTCCACGTCGTCGGGGTCGACGGACAGCGCGTAGCCGCCTGGTCGGGTGACGATGAGCGTGCCGTCCTCATCGGAGGCCGTGGACCGCAACCTCTTGACATAGGTCCGCAGAGTCGGGATCGGCGATGTCGGGGTCTCGTCAGGATCCCACACCCGGTCGGCGAGGCTGTCCACGGAGAGACCCTGCGGGCCAGCCAGGACCAGGGCCGCCACGATCCGCTGGTGCCGCACGGTGTCACCGGAGCCGGCTCCCGGCCCGTGCTGATCCTGATGCCCCCGAGAACCAAGACCTTCATCAACTGCACCTCGCGTGCATGATCAGCGTTCGCCGGGCCACAGGGCTACACCGACAGGCAGCACCGTGCGCGTCATGCTTAGCCTAGGCTGCCCAAACCCTCGGAGTCCATGGGTCGGCCCAGACTGCAGCTGGGGGTTGCGACGGATGGGTGCGTCCTGTCGACCTAGTCTGTGGGGCGTGGAGCTGGTTGTTCGTGCCGCAGATGGCGCCGAGGTGCGTCCCCTGCAGAGTGCGGTCCTGCGCCCGAACGGCCCCCTGCCCGGCGACCGACCACCTCCGCCGGGGGCCCTGTTCGTCGCTGCGCTCCAGGGCGGTGTTGTCGTCGGGGCCGCAACCGTTCTACCGGAACCATGGCCAGGACCCGGCACGCTGCAGGAGCCCGCCTGGCGGTTGCGTGGCATGGCGACCGCCGAGGGCCTCCGCGGCATCGGGATCGGCCGAGCGGTGCTCGACGGAGCCGTCGAGCTGTCCGCTGCCGGCGGGGCTGTCTCAATGTGGGCACAGGCCCGCACCTCCGCGCTGGAGTTCTACCGCCGGGCTGGTTGGGCGGTCGTCGGAGACGAGTGGATCAAGCCCGGGGTGGGCCCGCATCGGTACATCCACCGCCCTGCGCGCGTCGACCACGACTCCTGAGGCGGAGTTCAGTCCGGCAACCCGCTCGGCGCAGGGGTGCTCGATGGCGCTGGTGACGCATCGGTGTCCGGGCCCGACCCCGTCGCAGCGGTGCCGGGGTCGCTGACCCGGGAGACTGCCTTGACCACCACGGCTGTTGTGGCGGCCGCAGTCCCCACAATCAGCAGGCACCCCGCCACGAACGCGGCGAATCGGCCGATGGAGGACTCACGCACCCCTTGGTCGCTCACGAGGACCGCCACGATCAGGGCAGCGAGGAGGCTCAGCCCGAGAATGGTGAGCACCAGCCATGGCCTGACCCGGCGCTGTCCCGCGGCTCCCCGCGCCGCGGGCATGAAGCCCGGTTGGGCCAGGAGCGTCACGCCGCCAGCAGTGAGTGCCCAGAACGTGACCAGGAAGAAGGACGCGAGGGTGTCCTCGACACGATGCCAGCCGGCGGACATGGTGGCGATCGCGACGGTGGAGGAGAAGGCGATCCCGACGATCGCAGTTGCCCACCTGAGCAGCGCCGGGACCACGAACAGGGCGGCGACCCCGATTGAGAAGGCGGCGGTCGTGTGCCCGCTCGGGAGGCTGTTCAGGGTTGCTGGCGCAGATTCGGCCAGCCCCAGGTCGGGACGCGGCAGGATGTAGGACTTGAGGAGCTGACCAGAGACGTTCGCCGCCAGGAGCACCCCGACCGCGACCAGCCCACTCGTGCGCCGCATCCGGATCAGGGCCACCACAGCGATCGCCCCGGCGGCGGCGATCAGCGCGGTCACAGTGATCACATCCAGGGTGGCCTCAACCGCGGAGGCCGCCCGCGGCTGGGTGATCAATGCGCCCCGCAGCGCGGCATCGGCAAGCTGGCGCCCGGTGATGGTCTGGATAGCGAACCAGTAGACGAGCGAGAAGGCCGCCACGCATCCGGCCATGCCGAGCGCGAGCCAGACGAACGTCCGGCGGCGCGGGTTGAACCACGGCCATGTCACGGGGCAAATCTCCCATCAAGTCGGGAGTGCCCGCCAGTCGCCTGCCCCTCGAGTGGCGTGACTAGCTCGGACCCTGATCCAGGAGTTCCGTTGCGAGCTTCACGTCGGCGGCGTCAACGAGGACCCGTACCCCCATCAGGCTCGGATAGGCGCCACCCATGTCGTCGGCGGAGGTGATGGCTGCCACGCCGTAGGCCTTGAGCATGCCAACGATGAGGTCCGCCTCTGCATGGGTGGGCACGGAGGCGACGGACGTCAGGCTCGATGGGGCTCGGGTTGGCTGATCCGCGTGTGACTCTCTATCCCCTGATGCCATCCCGACCCTCCCTGATACCCCGTCTCCCTGACCCCGAGAGTGGCATCAAGGGTTGCGACCGGCAAGGGCCAGAAGCCCCACTCCCCGGCCCTGCGCTCGGGCTCGACGCCGTGACGGCTGCCCGCACCGGGGCGGAGGTCATGCCCGGATGTCGACCCTGTCCAGCGCTGCCACCCGATTCGGGGCTGGGGCGCGCGTGGAGGCGTCGAAGTCCCGACTGAATCCCGGGCAGCGGCGCTCCCAGTCCTCCACACCGTCCAGGATCGTCGTCAGGTACTCGCGCGGAACCACCCCACCCTGGACGCTCGTCGGCTCGGTGAACATGGACCTCCCGGTGAAGGCAACGACCCGGCCGTCACCCCGACGCCATGGGGTGTAGACGTGCACCCCAGCGGTCACGTCCACGAGGCTGTACCGCAACTCGCGGACGTGCAGCCGCTCCAGTGCCGCGCGCTGCGCAGGTATCAGTATCCCGTTCACGGCGATACGCTGCCGGGTCGGCCGAATGTTGGCGAACAGGACCACGGCGGGGTCGGTGGCGCCGTCGCGCCGATAGATCTTGTCCGGCTGGGAGCCGTCGTTGGGGAAGGCGACGTCGAAGGTGCGCTCGTAGCCGTCCACCCGAGCGGGAACGCACCGGGCGGGACTCACCTCAGGCAGCGTCCTGCTCAGCGACGCGCGGCTCAGCAACGAGCCGTAGGCGAACACGTACATCGCACTCAGAGTACGTGCGAACCTCGGCGAGCTGCGCGGGCCGGGGTCAGTGCGCGGCCTCGTACTTGGAGCGCAGGTCGATGGATATGCGGCCCCGGGCGCGAACGGGAATCCCGTTGTCCGCGGCCCAGCGTCGGATTTCAGCCGGGTCCGACGCTGAGGACCCCGACCGGGGCTCGGGGATCCGAGCTTCCGAGATCCGAGCGACTTCGATCCACGGCGCCAGGAGTCCCCGAAGACCGGCCGCGTTGTGCTCGGCCAGATCGATCTCGTACTCGACGCCGTCGAGTCCGAATCGAACGGTCTGGGCCGGCTCGCTCCCATCGAGGTCATCCTGGAGGACGACCTGGACCCTTCGTGCCATCTCTGCCCCCTTCGTGGTCGGGCGCGTGCCGTCCACGTGCTCCGAGCGTATGCGGCGCCGGCGCTGCGGTCCATAGGTCGACGTCCTCGATTCAGGACAGGTCTTCGTAAAGTCCGCGCAAAGGCCCCTTGGCGATGTCAGCTGGCCATGCACCGCCATCAGGTCCGGAGCACCCGGTGCCAGCACGTAGCCTGACGCCGTGGGATCGACGACAGCGGCCGCACCGGTCCACATGACGCGTCAGGCCTGGTTGCTCTTCGCGGCGATGTCGGTCATCTGGGGCATCCCCTACCTGATGATCAAGGTGGCAGTCACCGAGCTGAGCCCGGCGGCCGTCGCAGGTTCCCGGACCCTGTTGGCGGCTGTGATCCTGCTTCCCCTGGCCGCACACCAGAAGGCGCTGCGCCCCGCATTGGCCCTGTGGAAGTGGGTCGTCGCGTTCGGCCTGCTCGAGATGGCCGGTCCGTGGCTCCTCCTCGGCCATGCCGAGACGCGCGTGTCGAGCGGGTTCGCCGGCCTGATGCTCGCGACCGTGCCACTGGTCGGGGTGCTCATCGCACGGCTGCGAGGAGAGCCCGGCGCGCTCGCGCCGGTGCGGCTGCGTGGGCTGGCCCTGGGCATCGTGGGGGTCGTTGGACTCGTGGGGATCGACTCCTTCACCGGCAGCGTGGACGCCCTGTCGGTTGTGGAGCTGTTGCTGGTGGCCGTCGGCTACGCCGCCGCCCCAGTCGTCGCGAACACAGTCCTGGCAGAGGTTCCCGCGATGGGGGTGATCGCCCTGTCCGTGGCGCTGGTTGCGGTCATCTACCTGCCGTGGACCGTCGCCGGATACGCCGGTGGTGGGATCTCCACAGAGGTGATCTCTGCCGTCCTCGTCCTGGGCCTGGTGTGCACTGCGCTGGCCTTCGTCCTGTTCTTCCGATTGATCGCGCTCGCGGGCCCCGTGCGGGCGACAGTCATCACTTTCATCAACCCGGCCGTGGCGATCGGGCTCGGAATCCTGATCCTGGGTGAGCCGCTGACGCTCGGCATGCTGCTGGGCTTCCCGCTGGTTGTCCTAGGCGCCTACTGGGCAACGAGGACCCCGGTCTCAGCCGCTGGGTGACGTGTGCGCCTCGATGGCCGGTCGCCGCAGCGGTGCCCCCCGAGTCAGGGTCGGATCAGCCCCCGCTGGTCAGGGCGCCAAGCGCCGCCAGCGTCGCGCGCACGTGCGACACCTCGTGGGTGCGGAACACGTTGACCCTGCCGAGCGCGGCGAGCACAGCGAAGAACCCCTCGGCGGTGCGGAACTCCTCCTCGAAGAGGTCGAAGGCATGGGGCATCGCCTGGCAGATTGGCGCCCCCAGCTCGCGCAGGCGGAACGAGGCGAGCAGCAGCTGGGCCTGGTAGCGGGCACGGACCAGCGGATCGGTGAGGTTGCCGTAGTAGAAGCCAAGGCCCGGATCGATGATGAGTTCCCGCACACCGTGCGCGCGGGCCTGTTCGATCCGCCCGGCGAAGTAGTCCGTGAGGACCCCGAACGGGTCCTGCCCGAGCGGGATGTCGCCGACCTCCCGCACATTGGCTCCGGGCACGAAGCACAGGATCACCGCCGCTTCGTGGGCGGCGGCCAACTCGTAGGTCTGCTCCAGGTCGGTGCTGCCGGTCAGGTTCACCACGGACGCACCCGCGCGAAGGCAGTCCGCGACCACCCGTGGGCTGTAGGCCTCGACTGAGGTGGCCACCCCCTCGGCGGTCAGGGCCTCGATGACTGGCACGAGCGCGGAGGCCTGATCGGACTCCCCCACCCTGGCGGCGGACGCGGTGCTGGACTCGGCGCCCAGGTCCACGATGCCGGCACCCTGGGCACTCATGACGCGAGCCCTCCGGACTGCGGAGTCGGTCGACACTGCCACGCTGTCGCGGTAGGTCGAGTCCCGCGACAGGTTCACCACGCCCATGATCAGCGGATCGGCGTCCAGGTCACGGCGCACTCCCCCGATCCGCACCGCGGCCACAGGGTGCGCCAGCGCTTCGGCGTGCTGTTCCGCCAACCGGGCCAGAGAGGTCAGGTCCAGCATGGTCAGCGACGCCTCAGGTAGCGGGCGAACAGGAAGCCGTCGTCCTCGAGCAGTTGGTGCATGTCCATGCGGTGCAGGACCGCGGACGCGGGACCAGCCGGCCGTGGCGCTCCCGTGACCAGCGGTGCGAGCGTCAGATCGATCTCATCGAGCGTGTCGGAACGGATCATGTCGGCCAGCAGCGACGCGCCGCCCTCGCACGTCACCCGCGTGAGGCCCCGCTCGGCCAGGGCCGCGAGGGCCGCGCCCGGTTCCACGCGCTCCGCACCCACGACCAGGACATCGCACCACTGTGCGGCGGTCTGTCGGGCTGCCGGATCGCTGCTCTCCACCGTGAGGATGATGGGCCGGATCTCGGAGCCGGTGAAGGCGACGTCGTCCCAGGCGAACCGGCAGGTGGCCGAGACCACGGCGAGTGTGGGTGCCGCCGCCTGCCCGGACGCCGTGCGTTGTTGCCCCACCTCAGGCTGTGCCCGCACGGCGCTGTAGCGCTCCGCCCGGACCGTCTGGGCGCCGACCAGGTAGGCGTCGGCGTATCGTCGGATTGCCGCGAGGACGGTGCGATCGGTCGCCGAGGAGATCGACCCGGAACGGCCGTCGGGACCGGCGATGCTCCCGTCGAGGCCCATGACCATGCATGCGCGCACCCATCGCTGGGCAGGCCAGTCGTAGGCCTCGTCTGGGGTGATGGGGCGCGGGTCCCCAGGCACCAACCGACGCATGGTGGGGACACTAACAGCGCTCCCCTGCTCGTGCAGCCGCTGCTGAGCGCGCCCGCCTGAACGCAATCACCTGGCTGGCACGGCGCGCCTTCGACGAACCCACGCCGCCACGGGTCACCATGGACACGAGCGCCGAACACCGGGAGGCCGCTGATGGGGCACACCGTGGACCACGTGGATGACTTCGTCGTGGACATGGTTCTTGACGTCGGTTCGAGGGGTATCGACATCGAGGATCTGGCCCGACGGATCTGCCTTCCCGGGATGGAGGTCCTCCGGACCTCGGCTCGCGGGACCGTCTGGCTCACCGCACTGGTGACCGCCGATGGTGAGGCCGAAGCGATCCGGTGGGTTCGCGACAGTGTCATCCGCGAGCTCCCGGACACCCCCGTGGCCTCGGTGACGGCCGTCGTGGCCAGCGTTCCGCTCGGCGATCTGTACGGCCGTCTCGATGAGGTCCTCGTCGACGAGGAACTCGGGTCGATCGGCGTGCGGCAGCTGATCGAGCGGCATATGTGGGACCGTGCTGACACGCCCATGCAGCAGGTGGACCTCAGCCCCGCTCGCGAGCTGGACCTCCGTACCGTGGATCAGGTGGACCTGCGGACCGCTCGGCTCCCCAGCTCCGCCTGACGGTCAGTGGGCAGCCGGCTCACCCCGCGCCACCAATGTGTGAACGCTGAAGGCGAGCACCCACGTCGGGAACAGCAGCTGCGACCACGGTGAGACCGGTGGCGAGAGCAGCAGCACGATGGCCGTGAGGTAGCCCAGGCCGACCAGCCATCTGGGCAGCAGCCGCGTGCGCAGCCCGAGCGAGGTCACCGACAGCGTGAAGACCGCCGCCATCCGGAAGCCGAACATCCCCATCATGGACTTGGTGAGCACCGTCAGCAGCACCATCGCATCCGCGTCCACCGCGAAACCGCGTGAGTACAAGGTCAGGAGCGTGGCCAGGATGCTCCCGGCGAGGAACAGGATTGCCACGAACAGCAGGCCCGAACCGAGGAAGACCGTGGCGAAGAGCTTGTCCTCGCGGCTGCCCAGGCGCGTGCGGATCACGCCGATGAACCACAGGAAGGCGATGCCGGCGAATGGGATCAAGCCGACGGCCAGCTGGACTCCACCGCGTCGGCTGCTCTCGTCGAGCCACTCGGTCGTGGCGCTCCCGGCTGGCACGGCAGCATGGAACTGAGCCAGGACCACGATCAGGATGACCGAGAAGATGATCCCTGCGATGGCCGCGGACGCGGGGTCGCGGACGTGCTGGAACATGGACTTCCTGTCCACTGGGCACCTCTCTCCTCGACCTGAACCGTATCGCGACCGGAGGGGGGAGGTTGTGCCGATTTCGGTCACCCGCCAGTGACTGGCAGACTGCGACGCGTGACCAAGGTGCGTGCGGCGCGGTTGTGGTTCGTCGCGATATCGCTGCTGGTGGTGGCGGTCCTCATCCAGCCCGGTGACGCCATCGCGCTGGGGGCGACGCCGACAGTTGGGGCCGCGTCGGCGCCCGCCGCTGCCGGGCGGCCCGCAGCGGCGGGCGCCTTCAGGGCCGGGGGACCGAGGGGTCGGCTCATCATCGGTGACTCGGTGACGGTTGCCATTGCTCCCTGGATGCGCTCCCACGGGTACGACGTCGACGCGCGTGTGAGCCGACAGTTCAGCACCGCGCCGGGCATCGTGGTCGGGTTCGGATCGCGGCTCCCGCGCAACGTGATCATCGCCCTCGGCACCAACGGGACCGTGTCGGCGCGCGCATGCAAGCGCGTTGTCCGGATCGCCGGTCGCAACCGGCGAGTCTTCCTCGTCACCTCGCGGGTCCCGCGCAGCTGGGAGACCGGGAACCTGCGCACCCAGCGGTCATGCAACCGCAGCTTCGCGAAGAAGCGGGTGAAGATGATCAACTGGTACGGCCACAGCGCCGGTCATCCGGAGTGGTTCGGGAGCGACCGGGTTCACATGACCGCGTCAGGGCAACGGGCGTACCGGCGGCTGATCGACAGGGTCGTGGATTCCCACCGCCTGCGCTGACCGGTCCGGATTGCCGCCGGCCCAGGCCTTGCGAGGTGCTCGACTACTCGCCGCCGAGGTCGCGCTCGTAGGCGTCGAGCAGCACCTCAGTGGTCCGCTCCTGGAACCGGCGGGTCCGGGCGAGGAGCTCGCGGATCGAGCTGATGACGGACTCCACTGCCGTGGGGTCCCCGGCATCCCTTCCCACCTGCATGCGCACGGCACTGATGAGGTCCGCGAGCCCATCGCGCTCATCGGACAGGCGGATCCAGCGCCCCATCAGGTGCGGGGCGTCCTCCCGGATCTGCTCGGTGAAGCCCTCGACGTCCACAAGGTCACCCGGCTCGGTGCGCACCGCGTCGGCGAGGTCGTCGAGCTGGCGAGCAACCTCGACCCACCAGGAGGCCATACCCCGAGGACCCTCGAGGAGTTGGGAGAGCCGCGCCTGCACGCCGGAGAACGTGATGACCCGCAGCGTCGAGCCGTCAAGCATGCCGGGAGTGATCGTCGTCATGGATGCTCCTTCGCCTATGGCCTGAGGCTTCGCTCAGGGCCTCAGAGTGCGCCCGAGCATGCCCTTCTGTCCATAGTTGAGACCCCTCACTTCTGTCCCAATTGGGTCTCACGCAAGGAGGTCATCCGGCGACGGCGGTGGCTGTCTGCCGCGCGATCTCCAGCTCCTCATTCGTGGGCACGACCAGAACCCGAATCGGGGCGCCCCGGAAGGACAGATCCACAGGAACCGAACTGCCGCGCAGGTCGGCGTTGCGCTCGGTGTCGATGGCCACGCCGATCATCTCGAGCCCGGAGATCACCCGTCGGCGGATCTCCGGGTCGTTCTCCCCCACCCCCGCGGTGAAGACGATGGCGTCGGCTCGGCCGATCACCGC
Organism: uncultured Actinomycetes bacterium; assembly: GCA_963753075.1. GTDB lineage: Bacteria > Actinomycetota > Actinomycetes > S36-B12 > CAIYMF01 > Prado023. The sequence continues at coordinate 732,448 of CAVWAR010000017.1, read as the reverse complement.
CAGGTACGCTCCGAGGTACTTGCGGATCCGGTGGACGTAGACCGACAGCGCCAGTTCGGCGTCGGCGTCGCCGCGGGCGGCGAGCGCGTGCACCTCGCGCAGGTCGTTGTGGCCGCAGAGCCCCATCAGTCCGCTGCGCTTGTTGAGCATGACATCCACCTCGCCGGCGGTCATGCCCGCCGTGGCCATGAGGTGGAACGTCAGGGCCGGGTCGATGTCACCCGAGCGGGTTCCCATGACCAGGCCCTCCAGGGGAGTCAGCCCCATGGACGTCTCGACGCTGCGCCCGCCGCGGACCGCACATGCCGAGGCCCCGTTGCCCAGGTGCAGGGTGACCAGGTCGACGGAGTCCACGGGTTTGCCGAGCACCTCTGCGGCCTTTGCGGTCACGTACTTGTGGGACGTGCCGTGGAACCCGTAGCGACGGATCCGGTGCTCGCGGGCCACCTTCTGGTCGATGGCGTACGTGTAGGCCGCGGGCGGGATGCTCGAGTGGAACGCGGTGTCGAAGACGGCAACGTGTGGGACGTCCGGGAATGCCGCGATGGCCGACTCCAGGCCGGCCACGGTCGCGGGGTTGTGCAGGGGGGCCAGCGGGATGAGCTCGCGGATCACTTCGATGACCTCCGGCGTGACCACGGTGGGCTCGCTGAAGAGGTCGGCCCCCTGGACAGCCCGGTGCCCGACCCCGGCCAGCTCGCCGACCTCCGCGACGGCCCCCGTCTCGGCGAAGGCCTTGGTCACCGCGTGGAACGCCTCGGAGTGATCAGCCAGGCTCAGCGCCGCCGTCGTCTCAACCATGGGCGCCTGCGCCCCGCCGCGGATCCGGGTCCGGTGGGTCAGCGCCGATCCCTCATCGCCGATCCTCTCGACCAGCCCGTTGGCCCAGACGGTCTCGGACTCCGTGTCCATCAGCTGGTACTTCAAAGACGACGAGCCGGCGTTCACAACCAGGACGAGCATGACTCACGCACCTTCCTCGGCGGCCGCTGCTGCGGCCACCTGCTGGGCCTGCACAGCCGTGATGACGACGGTGTTGATGATGTCCTCGACCAGCGCACCGCGGGAGAGGTCGTTCACCGGCAGCCGCAGCCCCTGCAGCACCGGGCCGATCGCCACCGCGTTGGCTGAGCGCTGCACGGCCTTGTACGTGTTGTTGCCGGTGTTGAGGTCCGGGAAGATGAATACGTTGGCGCGACCGGCGACCTCCGAGCCCGGCAGCTTCGACTTCGCCACGGAGGCGTCCACGGCAGCGTCGTACTGGATCGGACCCTCGATGGCCAGGTCCGGCCGACGCTCGCGCGCCAGCTCGGTTGCGTCCCGGACCTTGACGACGTCCTCACCGGATCCCGAGGCACCGGTGGAGTAGCTCAGCATGGCGATGAGCGGGTCGATGCCGAACGCACTGGCTGTCTGGGCCGACGAGATGGCGATGTCCGCGAGCTCGGTGGCGTTCGGCGAGGGGTTGACCGCGCAGTCGCCGTAGACGAGCACCCGGTCCTCCAGCGCCATGAAGAAGACGCTGGACACGATGGACACCCCGGGTGTCGTCTTGATGATCTGCAGTGCCGGGCGGATCGTGTGCGCCGTCGTGTGCGCGGCGCCGGAGACCATGCCGTCCGCGAGTCCCTTCCAGACCATCATGGTCCCGAAGTAGGACACGTCCGCGACGAGGTCGAGCGCAGCGTCGAGGGCCAGGCCCTTGGCCTTGCGGATCTCCACGAGATCGGCGGCGAACACAGCACGCAGACGGTCGTTCTCAGGGTCGATGATCCGCGCCTCGGAGATGTCCAGGCCCAGCTGGCGGGCACGCTCGCCCAAAGCCTCCGGGGGGCCGAGGATCGTGAGGTCGACGACGTTGCGGCGAAGCAGCCTGTGGGCGGCTTCCAGGATCCGGTCATCGGTGCCTTCTGGCAGCACGATGTGCTTGCGGTCCGACCGGGCCCGTTCGACCAGCTGGTGCTCGAACATCATCGGCGTCATGGTCGTGGAGCGGGTGACCTCGATCCGCGCCTCCAGGGTCGCCTCATCGACGTTCTCCTCGAAGAGGCTCAGGGCGTCGGTGATCTTCCGGGCGTCGTCCGCGGCGATCTCGGGCTTCAGGCCGGCGACGGCTGCGGCGCTGTCGTAGGTGTCGAGGTCGGTCACGAGGATGGGCAGCGAGGCGGCCTGCGTGATCCCCTGGGCAAAGCGCATGACCGTGGGATCGGGGTCGAGCCCACCGGTCAGGATCACGCCGGACACGGCGGGGATCGCGTCGGACTGGCGCGAGGAGTAGGCCGCCATCAGGATGTCCGAGCGGTCGCCCGGGGTGATCAGCAGCGTCCCCTCGGACAGGTGGTCCATGAGGCGGGGCACGCTCATGGCTGCCACCTTGATGTCGGGCACCGGCCGTGAGAGGTCGTCGTCGGAGCCGAGCAGCAGGGTGGCGCCCACAGCCTCGGCGACCTCCCTGATGGTCGGGTGGTTCAGCGAGCGGAGCTCAGGGAGCAGCCACACCGGGACAGGGGACCCGGCGACCACTGCCTCCATCGCGGCCCAGTCCGGCTCCGGGACCCGGTTCACGAATGCCCCGACAATCGGCACCCCCCGCTCCTTCATGCCGTCGATGGCTGCGGTGAGTGCGCCGTTCACCTGCTGGGGTGCGTGGTCGGCGGCGGTGAGCACGATCAGGGCCACCGCCCCGAGGTTGGTGGCGATCTCAGCGTTCAGCGCGAACTCGAACGCCTTGGATGCCCCGAGGTGGTCGGTGCCCTCCACGAGCACGTAGTCGCACTGGTTCGCGAGGCGGCGGAAGCGCTCGATGATCCGGCTGACCAGGGCGGGGTCGACGTGGTTGCCACCGAAGTCACGTGTGTCCTCGGTCGTCACACCGAAGGACTCGTCGTAGGACTGGTCTAGCTTGTACCGGCTCCGGAACAGCTCGATCCGGCTGTCGGGCTCCTCCCCAGCTCGGATCACCGGGCGGAAGTACCCCACCTTGCTGACCGCTCTGGTCAGGGTCTCCATGAGACCGAGGGCGACGACGGACTTGCCACTGGAAGCCTCGACAGAGGTCAGGTAGAGGGCGCGCACGTCGCCAATCCTGTCAGGCTGAACCGAAGGAAGCCCGCCGGTCGCTTGGCGACGCTGGGCCTACCCGACCCCGTTGAGCTCGTTCACCACCCGGAACAGGTCCCCACGGTCGTACCAGTTGACCGCGATCATCGAGGGGATGCGACCGCGCTCGATCTCGCACTCGTCGATCCGCGGCTTGAGCACGTCATAGGTGTTGACCTCCTCGGCGCTGGAGATCAGCGCGGAGAAGCTCGCCAGCCAGTGGTTGACCGAGAACAGTGGGCTGTCCGCAGAGCCGCGCTTGAGTGTGCAGGTGAAGTCCTCGGCGCTGTCGAACGTGAACTCCGTGTCCTGCACGAGGTCGAACCCCTGGTGCAGGTACGGGTAGTCCACTCCCCCGCCCTCCTCCTCCATGAGGACCAGCAGCCGCTGGTTCGAGTCGATCATCTGCCCGAGGGTGGGCCACTCGGCGTTGCCCGGGTGCACGTAGGCCTTCTCGGCGAGGCCCACCTGCTCCAGGACGGCGGCGGTGTCCTCGGGCGTCACGGTGTCCTGGATGAACAGGACCACCACCTCGCGCGGATTGGCCTCCATCCACGTGTTGAGCCGGTCCATCACAGGCTGCATCGCGGTGGCTCCGATCTCGCAGACCGTATGGCAGAAGTACGGCTCGGAGGGCCCAACCGGCTCCTCATCGCGGACCCGGTCGATCGTCCGGCGCACCGAGGCCACCACCTCGTCGCCGTAGGTCTCAGCGAGCGCGGCCTCGGCCCCCGCGAGTGATTCCGGGGCGGTCAGCGCTCCACCGTCTGCGGTGGGTTGGCCGTACCAGGTGTCCACCAGCAGACCGCGGATGCCGTCATCGAGTGACTCGACCATGTCCTTGGGCTGCTCGGCGAGGAACCAGGTGCCGTCCGCGATGGACATTGAGTTGTGTGAGGCAGGGATCACGACCTCATCGAACGGCACGTCGCACAGGGCCTCGTATCCGTTGCACGCCGTGGTGTTGACTGCGGCCGCGGGGTCGATCGAGCCATTCTGGGGGAGGTTGCCCGGGATGACCAGGGCCGCGAGGACCAGCACGCCGACCGCACCCGCCGCCGCGGGGATGAGCCACGGCACCCGCGAGCGGCGTTCCTCTGGGGCGTCCCCGGAGCCATCCGGTCTGGCCGCCTGGTCGGCCTCATCCTCGGCTCGGGACCGTTCGGCGATGACGTCCAGCTCGGTCACCCCGTAGAGGAGCACCCCCAGCCCGACGACGACCGCCACAACCTGCGAGCTGATCCCGGGGAACAACACGATCAGCAGCCCCAGGCCGATGACCGCGATGGCCCGCACGATGGCCCAGCCTGTGGCCCTCGGCCGCTGGGTCGCCAGGCCCAGAGCCGTGCGGGCGTGCTCGCCCACATCCACCTGCGGAAGCAGGGCACCGGCCGAGGCCACGATCAGCCCCCCGACGACGCCGATTGCGATGAACCGGACCGACAACGGCTCGCTGAAGATCGAGAGGGCGGCACCGACCACGGCTCCGGGCAGGGTCGAACTGTCGGTGAGCGCGCCAGCGACGTTCAGCGCGACGACCAGCAGGCCCAGGAAGCCCGCGACGATCACCATCATCCACCCCAGGCGCACGAGGGACAGGCGTCGCTTCGGCGCGAGCCAGATGCCCCCTGCGATGAGTGCGATCGAGACCAGCGGGACGGCCCAGGCCAGCGTGGCGACCGCCGAGAGGACCGGGATGAGCTGACCGGCGATCCCGTCCTGCCCACCGACCTCGGCCAGGGTCAGGCTGAGGTCGTCGGGTAGGACCTCAGCCGCCTGGGGCACGAACTGCTCCAGGGCTGCGGTCACCGTGGCCCCCAGGTCAGCGATCTGGAGAACGGCCGAATCGCTGCCCGCCTTGGTCATCGCATCGTGGAAGGAGCGGATGGCCGGGGTGAAGACCCCGTCGAGGATCGGGCTGCCCACCACCGCGGCGGTGCCGGCCGCGATGGCCGGTTCCACCGCGATGAGGTCCGGTTGTGCGTCCAGCACCGCCACTGCGACGGCCTGGCCGATCTCGGCCTTGACGTCCTCATCCTGGCGCACCTCGTTGACCAGGTTCGCGAAGTTCTCACCGTTCACCACAGCCGAGTTGAGCCAGCCGAGGATGCCGGTGAGGAACAGCCCGATGGCACCGAGGGTGAGCAGGACCTTCGACCAGGTGTCGCTGCGCCTGCTCATCTCGCGTCCTCCCCGGGGTGCACCACGTGTCTGGCGGCCATTATGGGGTGCAATCGGTCGGATCCGCCGGACTCACGGACGCGGCCGCAGGCGGTGTATCGCGATCGCGCTGGCCGCGGCGACGTTCAGTGAGTCCACGCCTGCAGCCATCGGGATCCGCGCGCACACGTCGACCGCACGCATGAGGCGCTCCGGGAGGCCGTCGCCCTCCGTGCCGAGCAGGAGCGCCGCGCGGTCCGTGCAGCACCACGGAGTCGAGGTCGATGGCGTCGGCTGCGGGGGTCAGTGCCACGGTGCTCCAGCCGTCCAGGTCCGCCAATGGGTCCGGCCCGGTGCGCGTCCACGAGACGGTCAGCACCGCCCCCATGGAGACCTTCACCGATCGGCGGTACAGCGGGTCGGCGCACGTGGGTGTCACGAGGACCGCATCGGCCCCCAGGGCGGCGGCCGTGCGGAAGATGGCGCCGACGTTCGTGTGGTCGACCAGGTCGACCAGCACAACCACGAACCGGGCGTTGGCCAGCAGTGCCCCCGGACTCGGCAGAGCTGGCCGGATGAAGGACGCGAGCGCCCCGCGGTGGACGCGGTAGCCCGTCACGGAGCGGAGCATGTCCGGTGCCGCCAGCAGGACCTCCGCTTCGGCGAGCCCGGGTTCGCCGGCCAGTTCCGGGAGCCACTTCGGCTCGGTGAGCACCGACCGGGGTCGGTAGCCGGCTGACAGGGCCCGGCGGATCACCTTCGCGCCCTCCGCGATGAACAGCCCTTCTTCGGGCTCGCGAACCGACCGGGCAGCAACGTCGGTCAGCGCCACGAAGTCGCGCACCCGGGGATCGTCAGGATCGGTGACGACCGCCGGGGACACCACGCCTGTCAGGCGGGGGCGCCGGGTTCAGCCGGCTCCTCCACGACGATCGCGTCCTCGATGTCGACGACCTCCTCGCCATCCAGCAGGTCTTCGGAGGTCTGCGGGCGTGCCGGGCTCGTCGGCGGTGTGCCGCCGGGCGGCGGTGCGAAGGCGCGGCTCACGGCGCCCAGGGCTCCGGAGAGCTCTGCGGGGATCACGAAGACCTTGTTGGCGGTGCCCTGGGCCAGCAACGGCAGCGCCTGCAGGTACTGGTAGGCCATGACCTGGTCAGTTGCGCCGTTGTTGTTGATGGCGTCGAACACCTTGTGGATGGCCTCGGACTCACCCTCGGCGCGCAGCACCTGAGCCTGCGCCTGCCCCTCAGCCTTGAGGATGGCTGCAGTCTTGGAGCCCTCCGCCTCGAGGACCGCGGACTGCTTGCTGCCCTCCGCGTTGAGGATGGCAGCGCGCTTGTCACGATCGGCGCGCATCTGCTTCTCCATCGACTGCTGCACGCTGGCCGGCGGGTCGATCGCCTTGAGCTCGACGCGGTTGACGCGGATCCCCCACTTGCCGGTGGCCTCGTCTAGCACGCCGCGCAGCTGGGCGTTGATGTTGTCGCGGCTGGTCAGGGTCTGCTCCAGGTCCAGCGATCCAACGACGTTGCGAAGGGTGGTGACGGTCAGCTGCTCGACGCCGGACAGGTAGCTCTGGATCTCGTACGTGGCAGCCTTCGGGTCGGTGACCTGGAAGTAGATGACCGAGTCGATGCTGACCACCAGGTTGTCGGAGGTGATCACGGGCTGCGGCGGGAAGGACACCACCTGCTCGCGCAGGTCGATGAGCGGCTTGACCCGGTCGACGAACGGGATGATGAGCGACAGGCCGGGATCCAGCGTCCGCCGGTAGCGGCCGAGCCGCTCGACGATGCCCGCCTGCGCCTGCGGGATGATCTTGATGGTGCTGAACACGATCAGGATCGCGATCAGGACGAACGCTCCCGCGATGATCAGGCTCTCCATGGTCCCCTCTTCCTGAAGCTGTGTGTTCCGGGTAGGTCCCGGCTAGCCCACGACGGCTGTGGCGCCGACGATCTCGAACACGGAGACCTTCTCCCCGGGTTCGAACCGCGATCCCTCGTCGAGGGTGCGCGCGGACCAGATCTCCCCGGCGAGCTTGATCCGGCCGTTGTCCCCGTCGACCGCCTCGATCACGACCGCCTGCGAGCCGATCAGCGCTGCGGTCCCGGTCCGCTCGAGCGGTGCCTGGTACACGTGTCGCTTGGCGACCGGCCGGACGAAGGCGACCAGGGCCACGCTCACGATCGCGAACACCGCTGCCGAGCCGATTGTTCCGGCACCGGCCAATGAGGCCAGAGCCGCCGCCAGCGCTCCGCCGGAGAACATGATCAGCAGCAGCCCCGCGGAGGCGGCTTCCGCCCCAGCGAGGACAACGGCAATGATGAGCCAGACGATCCATGCGTCCACCAGTACAGCGTAATCGCCTGCGCCCGATCTGTCCCCTTACGCCCCGCTGGCCGGAGTCGGGGGCTCAGCCACCTCGCGACCCCGGCGACCCCGGGCAACGGTGTCGCTTGGCACCGACCGCGCCCAGTAGCGGCCGCGGACCCGGCCACTGCGAAGGCGGGTTCCGAAGGCCTGGGTGAGGGTGCGCCCATTGAGGACCTCCTCGATCGGCCCGGATGCCACGGCCCTTCCCTCCCGGAGCATGAGCACGTGGGTGAACCCGGCGGGGATCTCCTCGACGTGGTGGGTGACCAGCACCTGCGCCGGAGCCCAGCGGTCGGTGGCGATCCCGGACAGGCGCGTGACCAGGTCCTCGCGACCTCCGAGGTCCAGGCCGGCGGCCGGCTCGTCGAGGAGCAGAAGCTCCGGATCGGTCATCAGCGCACGGGCGATCTGCACCCGCTTGCGCTCTCCCTCGGACAGTGTCCCGAACACTCGGTCCGCCAGCCCCTGGGCGCCAACCAGCTCCAGGACGCCACGGGCCCGGTCTGTGTCCGTCTGCTCGTATGACTCGTGCCACCGTCCCGTGACCGCCCATGCGGCGGTGACGACGACGTCGCGGACGAGTTCATCAGCCGGTATGCGTTCGGTCAGCGCCGCGCTGGCCAGGCCGATGCGGGGGCGAAGGTCGAACACGTCGACGGCACCGAGGGACTCCCCCAGGACCTGCACCCGGCCCGACGTGGGATGCAGTTGGGCGCCTGCCAACTGCAGGACGGTGGTCTTCCCGGCCCCGTTCGGGCCCAGGACGACCCAGCGCTGGTCGTCGGTCACCCGCCAGTCCAGCCGGTCCACGATCGGGCGACCCCCACGTAGGACGGTCACCTCGCGGAAGCTGAGCACCTCGACCACGCGGACACCCTACCCGCGCTCTGCGCCCCCGCTTCGCAGCCAGGTGGCTTACCCTCCTGCTCGTGAGTGCCGCCCTGATGACCTCCTCCGCCGTCTGGCTGGGGTCGTGGTTGCGTGGCGTGGCCGCCCCCGATGATCTGCTCGAGGCACTGACCGTCTCTGCCCCGGACGCGCCTGCCGTGGTCGCGCTTCGCGGAGCGCCGCCTGCCCCACTCTCCGACCTGCTCCGGGAGATCCGGGCGTTCGCGCCGAGGATGACGTGGCTGCTGCTCCCCAGGCCGGGACGGACTCTCGGCTGGCCACCGGATGCCATCGGTGCACCGACGCCCGCCGTGCTCCTGACCGGTGGGCCGACGGGTTCGGGCCTCCTCCGGCACGGCCGGGCGGGTTGGCGCTGGGACGTCACCGAGGTAGTGCCGGGGGCGCCCCTGGAGGCCGAGATGCTGACAGCGCGGTCCGGTGCGCGGGCGCTGGCAGCGGCGGTGAACGGTGCCGCGGACCGCCTGGAACGGCTCGCGTTGGACCGGCCGGCGGCGGGCTCCCCACCACGGACCTGGGAGCGGGCCGTTCGCCAGCTCCCGCTGGGCATCGACCCCCAGGTCGGGGCGCTCCTGGTTCGCCTCGGCGACCTGCGCGACGTGCTGGACCTCGCCCTGGCTGAGGAGGGAGCCGCCGTGACGGCCGGCGAGGCACTGGCACGCTCGGGCGAGCTGCGGAGCGTGATCGGGCAGCTGGATGACGTGGTCACCGGGGTCGTGGGTGGCCTGAACCTGCCCGGGCCGGGGATGCCGGGCCCGGACCCGAGGAGCTCACGGACTGCCGAACGACCCGCCTGATCGGCCCGGCCCGGCACGCTGTCCGGCCGGTAGCGTAGGGGTCCATGACGCACACGACCTTCCGTGCCACCGTCGTGGGCGTGGACCGCCCAGGTGTCACGGCGCACATGTTCGAGGCGCTGGCCGACACCACGGTGCTGGATGTGGAGCAGGTGGTCGTCGCCGGCCAGCTCGTGCTGGGCGCCGTCGTGCTGGCACCACCCGGGGCCGAGTCCGAGCTGAGCGAGCGGATGCGGCGGGCCGTCCCCGGCTTCGACGTTGCGGTCCGACAGGTCGATATGGCCGACGTCTCCTACGACGTGGCGAACTGCACCGTCACCGTCGTCGGCTCGGCGATCACCGGCACCGATATCGGCGCACTGGCCGAGACGATCGCCGGGCTGGGGGCGAACATCATCCGGATCGACCGGGTCGCTGACTACCCGATCACGGTCATCGCGCTCGAGGTGCTGGCGCCTGACGCCTCGGCGCTGCGCCTGGCGCTTGTTGCCCGTTGCCACGACCTTGACGTGGACGTGTCGGTGCAGCCCCGTGGGCTTGCCCGACGGGGCGTGCATCTGGTGGTCATGGATGTGGACTCGACGCTGATCCAGGACGAGGTCATCGAGGTGCTGGCCTCGTACGCGGGCAAGGAGGTTCAGGTGCGCGGGATCACCGAGGCGGCGATGCGCGGCGAGTTGGACTTCGCTGAGTCGCTGCACGCCCGGGTGGCTGAGCTCGCTGGGCTCCCCGTGGAGGTCGTCAACAGGGCGCGATCGGATATTCGGCTCACTCCGGGGGCGCGCACCCTGTGCCGGACCCTCAACGGGCTCGGGTACCGGATCGCACTGGTCAGCGGGGGCTTCACAGAGGTCATCGGGCCGATCGCCGAGGAGCTCGGGGTGGACGCCGTGCGGGCCAACGGGCTGGAGGTGGTCGACGGTCACCTGACCGGACGGGTCCGTGGGCCGGTGATCGACCGGGCCGCCAAGGCCAGTGCGTTGCGTGAGTTCGCATCAGAGTTCGCGATCGACGTGAGTCGGACCGTCGCGATCGGTGATGGGGCCAACGATCTCGACATGCTGGCGGCGGCCGGGCACGGGATCGCGTTCAACGCCAAGCCGGTGGTGCAGGCGGCCGCGGACTCGGCCATCAACGTCCCCTACCTGGATACCGTGCTGTACCTGATGGGCATCTCCCGCGAAGAGGTCGAGGAGGCGGACGCAGCCGCTGGCGTCGTGCCGCTCAGTCCTTCGGGGTCGTGAAGGTCTGGAGTTCCGCGTTCCCCGGTCGGAGCGCGGACCACGGCGCAGCCGCGGTCAGGACGGCCACGGCGCAGGTCGGGAACTTGGTTGCCACCCGCAGGCGCAGGTCTGGGTTCCCAGGTCCGCAGAGGCTCAGGACCAGCTCGGAGACACCCGGCTCATGGCCGAGCACCAGCACCGTTCGCGCCTGCTCCGGCAACTGTCCGACGAGGTCGACCATGTTCCCGCCCCAGGCGTCGTAGATGCGCGGGTCGATCTCCACGGGCCCGCGATGATCGAGCTCGCCGTTCATCAGCTCCCAGGTCTGCTGGGTGCGCCGGGTCGGGCTGATCAGGGCCAGGTCGAGGGCGCCGACGAGCTCACGGATCCGTCTGCCCATCCTGGGGGCGTCCCGCTGGCCCCTCGGGCCCAACGGCCGCTCCCGATCAGGCACGCCGGGCGGCCACGCGGACTTCGCGTGCCGCACGACCAGGAGCTGACTGCTCGCCACGTCCATCGGTCTCCGCTCCCGGCGGCCACGTCCGGGCCGACCACCCACTACCCTGCCACAGGTGAGCAGCACTGCAGCTGAGGTACCCGAGCGCCGCCTGATGGCGATCGGCGGGGCCGAGGACAAGCTGGGGGCAACCCGGGTCCTGCGTCGCTTCGTCACCGAGGCCGGCGGGACCGGCGCCCGGATCGTGGTCTGCGCCACCGCATCGGCCCTCGGTCCCGAGATCGTCGAGCTCTACGAGGAGCTGTTCGGCCGGCTCGGAGCGGCCGAGGTGATCTCCGCCCGGCCGCGCGACCGAGGTGAGGCCGACAAGCAGCAGTTCGTCGATTCGGTCGCGGCCGCCACGGGTGTCTTCTTCACCGGTGGCAACCAGATGAAGCTGGCCGCAGCCATCCGCGGCACCCGCTTCGGCGACGCAGTCGTCGGCGCGTACGAGCGTGGGGTCATCGTGGGCGGGACGTCGGCCGGCGCTTCGGTGGTCAGTGAGCACATGGTGGGGTACGGGTCGCCCGGGGCAGCGCCGAAGTTCCGGATGGTCGGCCAGTTCCAGGGCCTCGGCCTGCTGCCAGGTGTCATCGTCGACCAGCACTTCTCCCAGAGGGACCGGTTCGGTCGGCTCATGAACCTCGTCGCCTCGTCGCCGGACCTGCTGGGCATCGGGCTGGACGAGGACACCGCAATCCTGGTCACTGACGAGACGGCGCTGGAGGTCGTCGGCCGCGGATCAGTCTTCTGCGCCGACATGCGCACCGCCCTGACCGATGCCGCGACGGCCCGTGGCACGTCCCCCCTGATGATCTCGGGCGCCCAAGTGCACTTCCTGCCCAACGGCGCCAGGTTCGACCTGACGTCGCGGACCCTTGTGTCCTACCGCGACCACAGCTCGGACGACCCGGGTGAGGTGCCCGAGCTCGAGCCCGAGCCCGGGCCCAACCTGGCCAGGATCTCCCGTCGGGTGGCAGCGGAGGGCATCGACGATTCGGTCGTCGCCCGCAACGCCCGCCGACGCCGCCGCACCAAGGAGCACAAGGAGTCACCGTGACCGCTCGCCCCACGCCGACGCGCCCCGCCGCCCCGGACCTGGCGATCGTGGAGACCCGGGTCTATCGCGGACCGAACGTCTGGTCCTACGGCCCAGCGATCCATCTCGTGGTCGACCTCGGCTCCCTGGAGGAGTACCCGACCGACACCCTGCCCGGCTTCACCGACCAGTTGCTCGAATGGCTGCCGGGGGTGGGTGAGCACACGTGCTCACGCGGGCGCAAGGGCGGGTTCACCGAGCGCCTGCGCGAGGGAACCTGGGTGGGTCATGTCGCCGAGCACGTGGCCCTGCAGCTGCAGAACGAGGTGGGGCACGACACCCGCCGCGGCAAGACCCGCAGCACCGGCGAGCCCGGGCAGTACCACGTGATCTTCGGCTACCAGGACGAGTCAGTGGCGCTGGCCGCCGGCGACCTGGCAGTCCGGATGGTCAACGACCTGGTCGCCCACGACCCGGGCTTCGACTTCGAGGCCGAGTTCGAGGAGTTCCTCCTGCGTGCCGAGCGGACGGCTTTCGGGCCCTCCACCCAAGCGCTCATCGATGAGGCGGTGTCGCGGGACATCCCATGGATGCGGCTGAACAGCGCCTCGCTGGTGCAGCTCGGCCAGGGCTGCTACGCGCAGCGGATCCGGGCCACCATGACGTCGAAGACCTCGGCGCTCGGGGTGGACATCGCCAGCGACAAGGACATCACCAACAAGCTGCTCAGCGCCGCCGGGCTGCCCGTGCCCAGGAGCGACTCGGTGCGGACCCTGCGTGGGGCCCTGCAGGTCGCCCACCGGATCGGGTACCCGGTGGTGGTCAAGCCGCTGGATGGCAACCACGGCCGCGGCGTGGTGCTCAACGTCACCGACGATGTGGAGCTGGAGGCTGCCTACGACGTGGCCAAGGCCGAGTCACGTGGGGGCTACCTCCAGATCGAGAGCTACATCGCCGGAATCGACTACCGGTTCCTCGTTGTGGGCGGGCGCATCGCCGCAGTGGCCGAGCGGGTACCGGCCCACGTGATCGGCGACGGGCAACGGACCGTGGATGAGCTGGTCGAGGCCACGAACGCGGACCCGCGGCGCGGGGTCGGGCACGAGAAGGTACTGACCCGGATCACGGTCGATGAAGCCGCGGTCGCACTCGTTGCCGGCCAGGGCCTGGGCATGGACTCGGTTCCCGACAAGGGGCAGACGGTCAGGCTAGCCCTCACCGCCAACATGTCCACGGGCGGGATCTCCATCGACCGGACGATCGATGCGCACCCGGACAACATCGAGATCGCCGAGGAGGCCGCGCGCGTGGTCGGCCTCGACGTCGCCGGGATCGACTTCATCGCCCCCGACATCACCGCCCCCGTGCGTGAGATCGGCGGCGCGATCTGCGAGGTGAACGCCGCACCGGGCTTCCGGATGCACACGCACCCGACCGTCGGCGAGCCGCAGTACATCGCCAAGCCGGTCATCGACCTGCTGTTCCCGCCGGGGGCCCCGAGCCGTGTGCCGATCATCGCGGTGACGGGCACCAACGGGAAGACGACGACGTCGCGGATGATCGGCCACGTCTTCAAGGGGATGGGTCGCAAGGTCGGTATGACCTCCACCGACGGGGTCGTCATCGACGAGCGGCTGGTCATCCGCTCCGATGCATCAGGACCGAAGAGCGCGCGGATGGTCCTGCAGAACCCGCGGGTTGACTTCGCGGTGCTCGAGGTGGCCCGCGGGGGGATCCTCCGTGAGGGACTCGGGTACGACCGCAACGATGTGGCCGTGGTCCTCAACGTCTCAGCGGACCACCTCGGCCAGCGTGGGATCAACACGCTCGACGACCTGGCAGACGTCAAGAGCGTGGTGGTCGAGGCTGTGCCGCGCGGCGGGTACGCGGTGCTCAACGCCGACGACCCGCACGTTGCGGCCATGGCGCGCCGCTGCCACGGCGAGATCGTCTGGTTCACGATGACCGCGCCGGGATCGGCCACCCGTGCAATGGTCGACCAGCACTGCCGCGACGGCGGGCTGGCGCTCGTGCTCGAGCCGGGCGAGCTGGGCGAGTCGATCGTGCTGCGGCAGGGCAAGCGTTCCATGCAGGTGGCCTTCACGCACCTGCTGCCGGCGACCTTCGGGGGGCGCGCGCGGTTCAACGTGGCCAACGCGATGGCGGCAGCCGGGGCGTGCTTCGCCTCCGGTGCGCACCTCCACGACATCCGGGCCGGACTGCGCACGTTCTCGACCAGCTACCACCTGGCCCCCGGGCGCCTGAACCACATCGACGTCAACGGCGTGAACGTCTTCGTCGACTATGCGCACAACCCGGCTGGCCTGGCGGCACTTGGCGAGTTCATCGGGTCCTACACGGACGGCCTCGACGCTGCGCGTTCCGAGGTGCACAAGCGGCGCAGGATCGGCGTTATCGGCACGGCTGGTGACCGTCGCGACGAGGACATCGTCGAGTTGGGCCGCACAGGCGCCCAGTTCTTCGACCTGGTCGTGGCCAAGGAGGATGCCCGGCTGCGGGGCCGCGAGCGGGGTGCGGTTGCCGAGCTCCTGGAACAGGGAGTCCGTGAGGCAATGGTCGCGGGCGCACGTGCCAAGGAGGTCCGAGGCCTCCCGGAGGAGGTCGACGCGGTCCGATGGGCCGTGGAGCAGGCGACGGTCGGTGACGTGGTCGCCATCTGTGCCGACCAGACCGACTCGGTCTTCGAGCAGCTCGAGGAGCTGGGTCACGCAGCCATGCACGAGTAGGGCGGGTTGGGCATCGGCGGCAGAGCTGCCGGGGTGGTGGGCGCCCGGCCGCGGCCGGGACGAGGGAACACCGCGTGGCGCCGGCCTGGCTAGGACCCGGATCCCCCGGCGGCTGCCGCGCGGGCCCTGCCCGCGATCTGCTCAGGGGTGGCGGGGACCGCACCTGCGTCAGTCAGGAGCTGCGCGCAGGCGGTCCGGTCCTGATGGATCATCATCGCGATGACGTCGCCGTCGCGGGCGCGGTCGAGCAGGGCGCGCAGGCCACCGGGCTCGTCGGGCACGACGTCGAACGGTTCCTTGCCCACGCTGCGGATGCCGGCCCGCTGCAGGGCATCGATCTCGTCCTGGGTGCGCCCTCGCAGGAAGTTCGACTTGGCGGCCAACTGCACCGTGTCGGCGGCCTGCGCGGCGATCCGGCCGACGTCCGAGATGCCCTGGTCGGTGCGGTCACCCGCGTTGCCGATCGAGGCATGCAACACCGCCCCGGGCCGCCGCAGCCCGAGGCCGACACGCATCAGCGCCTGCGCGCCCGCCTCGTTGTGGGCGAAGTCGAGGATGACCGCCGCGGACCCCTGGTCGGTGGTCGGGACGTTCCAGATGTTCATCCGGCCCGGGCTGGAGCGTGGGTCGACGTGGAAGGAACGCAGCCCCGCGGCCACCGCGGCGGCCGGTAGCCCCGCGGCCAGCCCGGCGCTGGCGGCAGCCAGCGCGTTCGAGGTGTTCTCCACAGATAGGCCCGCGATCGTCACGGGGATGCCGCGGATGTCACCCAGGTCGATCGGGCCCCAGGCGTGACCCTCGACGACGATGCGGCCGTCCCGCACGGTCGTCAGGCGGGCGCCCAGGGCGGCGGCGAACGTGGCCCCCTCCCCCACCGGGTCGACCGCGAAGAACCAGGGCTGACCCGGCCCTGCCCGGTGGTACCCGCGCACGAGTGCATCCTCGGCGTTGAGCACCGCCCACCCACCTGGCCGGACCACCCGCACCACCGTGGACTTGGCCCAGGCCAGCTGCTCGACCGTGTCGAGTCCCTGCAGGCCGAGGTGGTCCGGGCTGACGTTGGTGAACACCGCGACGTCGACGGCACTGACGCCCATGCCGCGGCGCATCAGGCCCCCTCGGGCCGTCTCCAGGACGGCGAACCCGACCTCGGGCTGGGCCAGGACCATCCGCGCCCCACCGGGGCCCGACCAATCCCCCTCGTCCACGCACGCACCGTCGAGGAAGACGCCGTCCGTGCTGCTCCAGGCAGCGATCAGTCCGGCCTCGGCAGCCATCCGCCCGAGCAGGCGCGTCGTCGTGGTCTTGCCGTTGGTCCCCGTGACCGCCACCGTTGGGACTGTGGGATTGATCAGGTCCGGTGGGTCGCCGGGATCTGCGCTGCGGACCACCGCAGCCGCTGTGGCGATGCGGTCATCGAGAGGCACTGCCGATCCAGCCCTCAGGACGTCCACGAGTCCCTCGCCGATGGCCTCGCCGGTTCCGGAGCGGACCCATGGGAAGGCCACCACGATCGTGCCTGCTGACCCGGTCCGGCTCACTGCAGGCCCCACCCATGCGCCGGCCGCACGAGCGATCCGGTCCACGACGTCGGCGACATCAAGGTTGGGCTCGCTGGGGTGCTCGAGGGTGACGCGGATCGCCGGGCCGGGGATGTCGGCGTTCGGGCCGCGCAGCACCCGAAGCTCGATCAGCATGGTCGAACTCTGCCACGTCGGCCACCGCTGATCACCTCAGCGGCGATAGTGTGACTGGGATGCACTGGGGACTCACCGGGCAGAGGGCCCGCGACACCGTCGAGACCGACTTCCGTGCGCTGCCGTTGGCGGCCACCGCCCGGGCCGCCATCGACGCCGCGCAGTCCCTCGGCGCCGGGCACGCGGATGTACGGGTCTCGCGGCAGCGGTCCCGGTCAGGGTCGGTGCGCGATGCCCACCCACTCGGGATGGTGTCCGACTCCGTCACTGGGCTGGGCGTGCGCGTGCTCGTCGACGGCGTGTGGGGGTTCGCGTCCGGCGACCTGATCTCACCGGAGGGTGGTGCGCAGGTGGCAGCCACGGCCGTGGCGATGGCTCGCGTGGCGGCCCCGGTGGCACGTGCCCGCGTCGAGCTGGCGTCCGAACCCGTGCATGTCGACCGCGTGTGGGCGAACCCCGTGGCAGTGGATCCGTTCGGCGTCCCCGACGGCGAGGTCCTGGCTCTGCTCGAGGCGCGCAGCGCGGACCTCCTGGCCAGTGCTCACGTCCAGCGAGTGGACGCGGCGTTCCGCGCCTTCCGCGACATCACCTACTACGCGGACAGCCGTGGGACCGACACGCTGCAGCAGCGGACTCGCGTCGGCACCGAGCTCACGGCGTTCCACATCACCGACGAGCGCTTCGACGACATGTCCTCGTGCGCTCCGCCGGTGGCGCGGGGGTGGGAGTACGTCGTCGGCGACGGGACCTGGGACTGGGACGCTGAGCTGGCTGCCCTGCCCGACTGGCTGGCCGAGAAGTCGGTCGCCCCCAGCGTCGAGCCGGGCCGCTACGACCTCGTGATCGACCCGACGAACCTCTGGCTCACGATCCACGAGAGCGTCGGCCACGCCACGGAGTTGGACCGCGCGCTCGGGTACGAGGCGAACTACGCCGGGACCAGCTTCGCGACGTTCGACCAGATCGGGTCCCTGCGCTACGGCTCCGGCCTGATGAACGTGACCGGCGACCGCACGGCTGACTTCGGTCTGTCCAGTGTGGGATACGACGACGAGGGCGTGGCGGCGCAGTCCTGGGACCTCGTCCACGGGGGAACCCTCGTCGGCTACCAGCTCGATCGCCGGATGGCCTCGGAGCACGGCTTCGGTCGCTCCAACGGGTGCGCATTCGCCGATGCGGCCGAGCACGTGCCCCTGCAGCGGATGCCGAACGTCAGCCTGCAACCCGACCCCCTGGGTCCGGACCTGGACTCCCTCATCGGCGGGGTCGAGGACGGGCTGTACATCGTGGGTGACAAGTCCTGGTCGATCGACATGCAGCGCTACAACTTCCAGTTCACGGGCCAGCGGTTCTTCCGGATCAGGTCGGGCCGGATCGCCGGGCAGGTCCGCGACGTCGCCTACCAGTCGAGCACCCCGCGGTTCTGGGCCGGCCTGAGCGCACTGGGTGGGCCCGGCACCTACCTGCTGGGGGGCGCCCTCAACTGTGGGAAGGGTCAGCCCGGCCAGGTGGCCCCGGTCAGCCACGGGTCGCCGGTGGCGGTCTTCGAGGGGATCAACGTCCTCAACACCCAGCAGGAGGGACAGCCATGAGGCCCCAGGAGGTGGTTGAGCGCGGTGTGGAGATGCTGGTCGCTGACCGTGGCACCGTCGTGGTGGAACAGCAGTCCGCGGCCAACCTGCGCTGGGCGAACTCCACACTGACCACGAACGGCATGACCGAGTCGCAACGGGTCCATGTCGTGGCCCAGCCGGAGGTCGACGGCGGCTGGGGGGCCGCAACGGCCAGTTCCGTGGTGCGCACCGTCGAGGAGCTCGAGGCGCTGGTCGAGGCTGTCAGGTCCGAGGCCCGGGGCGCAGAGCCAGCCCAGGATGCGGCTGATGAGGTCGGCACCCGGCCATCGTCGCCTCGCTGGGACGAGGCCCCGGATCGCACGTCGCCAGACGAGCTGCGCCCGGTGAGCGCACTGCTCGACGATGTCCTGCCCGAGACGGCGGCCGATCACTTCGGCTATGCCGAGCACTCGGTGACCGCGAGCTTCCTGGGCACAACCGGTGGCCTGCGACTGCGCCATGACCAGCCGGCCGCCCGGTTCGAGCTCTGCGGGAAGTCCGGTGCCGGCAGTCGGTCCGCGTGGGCAGGGCGTGCGGGGCGGCACTTCGCCCAGATGGACCTCACGGGGACGTCCGGTGAGGTCCGTCGCGGACTGGCGGCGCAGGCCAACCGTGTCGATGTCGCTCCAGGCCGGCATCGGGTGGTGCTCTCGCCGTCAGCCGCCGCAGACATGCTCGTCTATCTCCTGTGGTCGGCCAGTGCCTTGGATGCTGTGGAGGGACGCAGCGCGTTCAGCCGTCCTGGGGGCGGGACGCTCGTCGGTGACCGCCTGGCCTCGGTGCCCGTCCGAGTCGCATCCGACCCGGCAGCGGCAGGGCTCGAGTGTGCCGACCATGTCCAGGACACCGTCTCCTCGGGCTTCTCAAGCTCGTTCGATGCCGGGTTGCCGCGTCTGGCCACGGACTGGATCGCAGACGGGCACCTGCGCTCGCTGATCACGACGCGGTACTCCGCCGAGCTCGCGGGCCTGGCCAGCACGCCGTTCGTCGACAACCTGATCGCTGGCGTCGACGGCCGCTCCGGGACCCTCGACGAGGTGGCTGCGCGAGTCGGGGATGGTCTGCTCGTCACCTGCCTCTGGTACATCAGGGAGGTCGACGCGCAGAGCCTGCTCCTGACCGGCCTGACCCGTGACGGGGTCTACGTCGTTCGCGACGGGCAGGTGGTCGGGTCTGCCGGGAACTTCCGGTTCAACGACTCCCCTCTTGGGCTGCTCGACCGGATCGCCGACGCCGGGACGCCTGTGGACTGCCTGCCGCGCGAATGGGCCGACTGGTTCACCCGCTCCCGGGTCGCCCCGCTGGTCATCGAGGACTTCAACCTGTCGACGACCAGCGAAGCGGTGTGATCAGGCGTCCTCGAGCCGGAAGCCGATCTTCATCGCGACCTGGAAGTGGTCAACCTCCCCATCGCGGATGTGGCCGCGGATCTCCTGGACCTCGAACCAGTCGATGTGCCGGATGGTCTGCCCCGCCCGGCTGACGCCGTTGCGGATCGCCTCGTCGACACCGTTCGGGCTCGTCCCCACGATCTCGGTGAGGCGGTAGGTCCTGTTGCTCATGATGTCTCCTTGGTGTGATCGAAAAGGGCTACTGCGCAGGATGCCGGATCGGTGGCCCGGTCGTAGGCTGGGTGGGTGAGTCGGGATGCCGAGGTTCATAGCATCACATCGGCGCAGCCCGGTCCCTCCGAGGACCTCCGGCACCGCGAGCGGCAGTACTTGTTCCTGATGGGAATGCGCATGGTCGCCATCGTGGTGGCGGTCGTCGTCCCGGGCATCTGGCGATGGTTCGCGATCGCGGCGGGCATCCTCCTGCCCTACTTCGCCGTGATCCTTGTCAACGCGGTGAAGGTCCGTGGCACCCCGGATGATCCGAACTACTTCGTTCCCGAGCCCAAGGTGGCCATCGCCGAGGCGCCGTTCGGTGGCGCCGTGATCCACCACGACGACTGACCGCCCGGCAGTCGACAGCTCAGGTGGCGTCACTGCCAGACGTGAGCCCCGCGCGTACGGGGCGTGACTGCGTGATCGAGGTCGCGCAGTTCCTCTGGTGGCGTCACACGGGCCACCCAAGCACCGTAGCGCGTCGCCAGGGGTTGGGCGGAGAACCCGTGGGCAACCACGCTCAAGAGCACAGTGAGGGAGATGGTCGCCAGGACTGTGCGCAGGTCGTCGTCGACGTCGAGTGACTCCAGCGCGATCAGGGCGAACACGACCGAGGCCAGTCCCCTGGGGCCGAACCACCCGAGGAAGACCACTGTGGGGGCGCGCATCCCCGTGCCGATCATGCTCACGGCAACTGGGACCATCCGCACGACCGTCAGAGCCAGGACCGCGAAGAGCGCCTCCCGCCAGCCGACCTCCCGCAGGACCAGCGGAACAGCGACGAGACCGAATCCCAGCCACACCGCGAACCCGAGCAGGTCGGCGATCCCCTCGGCACCGAGCAGGGCGGTCCGCTCACCTTGCGCCCACTTGGCCGAGCCCGCGAAGGCGGTCCCGGAGATGAACGCGGCGACGAAGCCGTTCCCGGAGAGGACCAGGGCGATCCCGTACGCGAGGAAGGGGATCATCAGGACTCCCAGGGCTCGACTGGCCATCGTGCTCATCCGGTGGCGCTGCGACCATCCGAGCAGGGCTCCCCCACCCGCGCCCACGAGGCCGCCGGCCACAACCCCGACAGCCAGGTCGACCAGGGCGTCGACCAGCGATTCCCCAGGTCCCAGCCCCTCAGCCCCGACCAACGAGGCGATCGCGAAGAGCACGATCGGGGTGGCGAGCCCGTCATTGAGTCCGCTCTCGACATTCAGCGCCCGACGCACCCGCGTCGGCACCACCGGGTTCAGGATGGTGGGTGCACCCAACCCGGCATCGGTGGGGGCCAGGGCTGCCGCGAGCAGCAGCATCATCATGGCCGGCAGGGTGGGGAAGAGAACCGACGCAAGGGCGTATCCGGCGAGGATCGCCAGGGGGAAGCCGACAAGCAGCAGGCGCGCGTAGAAGGACCCGTCAGATCCGATCTCCCGTGGCCGCGCCTGAGCGGCATCGTGGAAGAGGATGAGCACGAGCGTGAGTTCGGCGACCAGCTTGAGGCCCGACGTGCTCGTGCTGCTCACGGGTCCGAGCGTGAAGCCCAGGATCGCGCCGATCGCGACGAACGCCAGTGGCGCCGTGACGAAACGACGCCCAAGGGCAGCAGCAACAGCCGTGAATCCCAGGACGAGAAGCGTGAAGAGCACCGCCCCAGCCAGCTCGGCTGAGGCGTGGACTGTCACAGCCCAACTGTAGCCATGCCGGCCCTACCGAACAGGGCCCCAGGAATGCAGGGTCTGGTAGTAGTTGGCCCGCTGGTAGGCCTCGGGCTCGGCGGCCTTGCTGAAGGAGACCGACCCCTTCGCCTGCGTTACCGAGTCGTAGCCGCGCTCATCGAGCCACCCCTCGAGGCCGCTGACCAGCGCCCCGACATGCTCGGCGCCGTGCCGGAGCAGGGCCGCGGTGGTCATCGTGGCGTCGGCTCCGGCGAGGATCAGCTTGACCACGTCATCGGCGGAGTCCACTCCCCCGCTGGCCGCCAGCGACAGCGGGACCTGGCCGGACAGGATGCCGATCCAGGCCACGGACTGGCGCACGTTGCCCGGAACGCTGAGCATGAGCCGGGGCCGGGCCGACGGGCCGTCCAGGTCGATGTCCGGCTGGTAGAGCCGGTTGAACAGCACCAGGCCGTCGGCGCCGACACCTGCCAGCTTGGTTGCCATGTTGGCAAGAGCGCTGAACCAGGGCCCGAGCTTGACGGCCACGGGGACCGGAACCTCGGCACGCACCGAGCCGACCAGGTCGACCACCCGGTCCTCGACCTGCGCCCCCGAGACCCGCGGGTCGGTGATGACGTCGTAGACGTTGAGCTCGATGGCGTCGGCGCCCGCGTCGACCAACCGCGACGCGTACTTGACCCAGCCCCCGGTCGTGGTGCCGTTGAGGCTGGCGATCACCGGCACCGAGACGGTCGCCTTGGCGCGCGTGACGAGGTCGAGGAAGCGGTCCGGGCCGACCGAGTAGTCCTCGAACTCCGGCAGGAACTCCGATGCTTCGGCAACGACGTCGCGACCAGTGTCGAGCAGGTCCGAGACCCACCACGACTCCGACTCGATCTCCTCCTCGAAGAGGCTGGGCAGGACGATGGCGCCGACCCCGGCGTCATCGAGGCGGCGCCACTGGTCCGGGTCACCGGTCACGGGTCCCGGCGAGGCCACCACCGGGTTGCGCAGCTGCATTCCGAGGTAGGTGCTGGTCAGGTCCACGCTCATTCGTCGCTCTCCACATCTTCTCCCAGGCGGGCACGGCGTCCGTCCGGATCCGGCGGTGGGGCTGCACGCTGCACCCCAGCCAACTGCTCGTAGTAGCGCCACCGCTCCGCAATGTCCTCCTCGGAGCGCTGGAGCAGCTCCTTGGCCCGCGCCGGGTCGGAGCGGAACAGCATCGAGAACCTCGCCTCCTTCTTGGCGAAGTCAGCGAACGGGATGCTGGGTGCCTTGGAGTCCAGCTGGAACGGTGCGCCCTCGGTGGCCGTCGGGCGGTAGCGGTAGAGCGGCCAGTGCCCGGAGTTGACCGCGAGCTTCTGGTGGCCCATCGAGTCGGTCATGTCGAATCCGTGGGCGATGCACGTCGAGTAGGCGATCACCAGTGACGGGCCGGTGTGCGCCTCTGCCTCGGAGAGCGCCTTGACCGTCTGCACCTCGCTGGCCCCCATCGCGATCTGGGCCACGTAGACGTCCCCGTACGCCATCGCATCGAGCCCGAGGTCCTTCTTGTGCAGCCCCTTTCCGGCTGCGGCGAACTTGGCCACGGCGCCGCGGGGGGTTGCCTTGGACTGCTGTCCGCCGGTGTTGGAGTACACCTCGGTGTCCATCACCAGGATGTTGACGTCCCGCCCGGAGGCCAGCACGTGGTCGAGCCCGCCGTAGCCGATGTCGTAGGCCCAGCCGTCGCCGCCGATGATCCAGAAGGTGCGCCGGACCAGCGCGGTCGACAGGTCGATGAGGGCGGCGGCGCGCGGGTCGTCGTCGGCGATCACCGAGAGCCGATCCACGAGCTCGGCGACGTCGGCACGCTGCTGGCGGATCCCCGCGTCGTCGCCGAGGGTGTAGCCGCCGGCAACGCGGCCGACGAGGTCGAGCCCCAACTGCGGTTCGAGCTGGCCCAGCAGGGTCAGCGCGGTCGTCTGCTGGCGCTCGTAGGCCAGGCGCATCCCGAGGCCGAACTCCGCGTTGTCCTCGAACAGCGAGTTCGACCACGCGGGACCCCGGCCGTCAGCGTTGGTCGTGTAGGGCGTGGTGGGCAGGTTCCCGCCGTAGATCGACGAGCACCCAGTGGCGTTGGCGACCAGCAGACGGTCGCCGAAGAGCTGGGTGATCAGTTTGATGTACGGGGTCTCCCCGCAGCCGGCGCAGGCGCCCGAGAACTCGAGGAGTGGCGGGCGCATCTGTGAGGTCTTCACGGTGTCCGGCGCCCAGAGCGACTGATCGGCGGGGGTCAGCTGCCCGAACGTGTCCCACCGGGCCCGCTCGACCTCTAGGTGGGCACCGATCGGCTGCATGTTGATGGCCTTGCGGCGAACCTCGGACTTGTCGAAGGCGGGGCACTGGCCCACACACACGCCACAACCGGTGCAGTCGTCGGGGGCGACCTGGATGGTCATCTCCAGGCCCGGCTGGGCGCGGTTGCGGTAGCCCTTGGAGGGCAGGCCGGCACTCTCGGGGTTCTCCGCGGGGTCGAAGACCGTCATCCTGATCGCGGCGTGCGGGCACACGATGGTGCACTTGCCGCAGTCGATGCACAGATCCGACTCCCAGATCGGGATCTCCTCGGCGATCGTGCGCTTCTCGTAGGCGGCGGTCCCGGTCGGGAACGAGCCGTCGACGGGCAGGGCGCTGACCGGCAACAGGTCGCCCTCACCGGCGATCATCCGGGCGGTCACTCGCTCCACGAAGTCCGGTGACCCCGCGGGGACCGGTGGGGTGCGGTGATGGGTCGAGGTGGCCACGTCGGGCGCCGGGACCCTGTGCAGCTGGTCGACCGAGGCGTCGATGGCGGCGAGGTTGCGCTCGACGACCACGGAGCCGCGCTTGCCGTAGCTGCGCCGCACGGCCTCAGCCAGCCTGGGCATCGCCTCGTCCAGGGGTAGGACCCCGGAGATCGCGAAGAAGCACGCCTGCATGACCGTGTTGATCCGACCGCCGATCCCCGCAGTGCGAGCGACGTCGGTCGCGTCGATCGTCCACAGCTCGAGCTCCTTGGCGAGCACCTGCTGCTGGACCTCGGCCGGCAGCTGGTCCCAGAGCTCATCGGCGGGGTACGGGCTGTTCAGCAGCACTCGGGCCCCATGCCCGGCCACACCCAGGACGTTGAGCCGCTCCATCAGTCCCCACTGGTGCACGCCGACGAAGGTTGCCTCGCTGATCAGGTACGTGCTGGTGATCGGGTCCTCATCGAAGCGCAGGTGGCTCACCGTCACCGAGCCGGACTTCTTCGAGTCGTAGACGAAGTACGCCTGCACGTTGAGGTCGGTCGCCTCCCCCACGATGGTCGCACTGTTCTTGTTCGCCCCCACCGTGCCGTCCGAGCCGAGGCCGAAGAACACGGCGCGCACCCGTGAACCATCCGCCGGGAAGTCCATCGGGACCTCGAGGGACGTCTTCGAGATGTCGTCGACGATCCCCACGACCGACTGACGCATCGGGGCCGGGCCGGCAGCCTCGGTGAACACCGCAGCAGCCATGGCGGGGGTGAACTCCTTGCTCGACAGGCCATAGCGCACGCCGATGGTCCGTGGTGTCGCGTGGGTGAACCGGCCCGCGGCGCGGGGGTCGGTCAGGGCCGCCATGACATCGAGGTGCAGCGGGTCAGCGGGTGCGCCGGGCTCCTTCGTCCGATCCATGACGGCGATCGTGCGTACTGTCGCGGGCAGGGCTGCCAACAGCTCGATCACGGGGAAGGGACGGTACAGCCGTACGACCACCATGCCGACCTTCTCGCCGCGGTTGGCCAGCGTCTGGACGGCCTCGCCCACCGCCCCGGCCCCGGAGCCCATCAGGACGACCACCCGATCAGCCTCCGGGTGCCCGACGTAGTCGACCAGGCCGTAGCGACGGCCGGTCGCCTCAGCGATCCGGTCGAAGGTCTCAGCAACGACCTGCGGCACGGCGTCATGGAATGGGTTGGCAGCCTCTCGCGCCTGGAAGAAGACATCGGGGTTCTGCGCCGTGCCCCGAAGGACTGGCCGGTCGGGATCGAGACCACGCAGGCGGTGTGCGGCGAGGTCGCGCGGGTCGACCAGGTCGTGCAGCGTCTGCTCGTCGATCTCGTGGAGGGTGCCGATCTCATGGCTGGTCCGGAAGCCGTCGAAGAAGTGCATGAAGGGCACCCGACTGGCCAGTGTTGCGACGTGGGCGACGGCGGCGAAGTCTGCTGCCTCCTGGACGCTTGAGGACGCCAGCATCGCGAAGCCGGTCTGCCGTGCGGACATGACGTCGGAGTGGTCTCCGAAGATGCTCAACGCGTGCGTCGCCAGCGTCCGGGCCGCGACGTGGATGACCGTCGGTGTCAGCTCGCCGGCGATCTTGTACATGTTCGGGATCATCAGCAGCAGCCCCTGTGAGGCTGTGAAGGTGGTACCGAGCGCACCGCGGGTGACCGCACCGTGCAGGGCGCCGGCTGCCCCAGCCTCGCTCTGCAGTGACGTGACCTCGGGAACGGTCCCCCACAGGTTTCGACGGCCCTTGGCGCTCCAGGCGTCGGCATGTTCGGCCATGGGCGATGCTGGGGTGATCGGATAGATCGGGACGACCTCGCTGAAGAGGTGGGCGACTCGGGCCACCGCTTCGTTGGCGTCCATCACGGTGCGGTTGGCGTGGGGCATGGGGGTATCCCATCACGCGCCGGGCCCGCCACGCCGGGCCATAGGTCCCGGGTGGCTCGAGTCGAGCGGCACCGGCCCGGATCTGCGCTCCGGACGGCTCCTCAGTCCAAGTCGGCCAGGGCCGCCGCGAAGAGGTCGCGGGACTCCTCGAGCAGCATCACCATGGTGCGCGATCCGCCCACCGTGGTCATGAAGTTCGAATCGCCGGGCCAGCGGGGCACGATGTGCTGGTGCAGGTGCCCGGAGATCCCCGCCCCCGCTGCCGGTCCCTGGTTCAGCCCGATGTTGAACCCGGCCGGGTTGCTGGCAGCACGGATGGCCCGCATCATCCGGGCCTGGAACCAGCTGAGCTCGGCAGTCTCGGCCTCCGTGAGGTCAGTGAAGTCCGCGACATGCCGGTAGGGACAGATCAGGACGTGCCCCGGGTTGTAGGGGAAGAGGTTCATCACGACGTAGGCCTGCTCGCCGCGGGCGACGATCAGCGACTCCTCGGAGTCATCAGTTCGGCAGAACGGGCACTGTGGGCCCGCCTCGGTGTCAGCCGGCCGGCTCTCACCTCGGATGTAGGCGATCCGGTGCGGCGTCCACAACAGGTCCCAGGCGTGTTCTCCCACGGGTGATCCCCCCACTCAGACCTGTCGATGGTCGGCGATGGCGGCAGTGATCTCGTCCACCGCCTCAGGGATGGCGACCCCGTTGCGCTGGGTCCCATCGCGGTACCGGAAGCTGACGGCACTGTTGGCAACGTCCTCGTCGCCGGCGATCACCATGTAGGGAACCTTCTGCTTCTGGGCGTTGCGGATCTTCTTCTGCATGCGGTCGTCGGAGGCATCGACCTCGACCCGAACGCCTGCTGCGCGCAGCACGGCCGCAACCTCGTCGAGGTACTCCACGTGCCGCTCGGTGATGGGGATGCCCACGACCTGGACGGGCGCCAGCCATGGCGGGAACGCACCGGCGTAGTGCTCGGTCAGCACACCCATGAACCGCTCCACCGAGCCGAACAGCGCCCGGTGGATCATGATCGGCCGCTGGCGCGTGCCGTCCGCGTGCTGGAACTCGAGGTCGAAACGCTGGGGCAGCTGGAAGTCGACCTGAATGGTCGACATCTGCCAGGTGCGCCCGATGGCATCACGCGATTGCACGGAGATCTTCGGGCCGTAGAAGGCCGCACCGCCGGGGTCGGGGACGAGCTCGAGGCCGGACTCGTCGGCGGCCAGGCGAAGGGCCTCGGTGGCCTCCTCCCACTCGGCAACGTCGCCCACGTACTTGTCGGGGTTGCGCGTGGACAGCTCCAGGTAGAAGTCGTCCATCCCGTAGTCCTTGAGCAGGTCCAGCACGAAGCCGAGCAGCGATTGGAGCTCGCTACCCATCTGCTCCTTGGTGCAGTAGATGTGCGCGTCGTCCTGGGTCATCCCGCGTACTCGGGTCAGGCCGTGCACGACGCCGGACTTCTCGTAGCGGTAGACACTGCCGAACTCGAACAGCCGGAGCGGGAGCTCGCGGTAGGAGCGCCCCCTCGACCTGTAGATCAGGTTGTGGAACGGGCAGTTCATCGGCTTGAGGTAGTAGTCGGTGCCGGCCCGGCGCACGTTGCCCTGCTCGTCGGCCTCGGCATCGATGTGCATTGGGGGGTACATGCCGTCGGCGTACCACTCGAGGTGCCCGGAGGTCTCGAAGAGCTGCCCCTTGGTGATGTGCGGCGTGTAGACGAACTCGTAGCCCGCGTCCTCGTGCTTGCGCCGCGAGTAGTCCTCCATCGTGCGGCGGATGATGCCGCCCTTGGGATGGAAGACGGCCAGGCCCGAGCCGATCTCGTCGGGGAAGCTGAAGAGGTCGAGATCGGCCCCCAGCCGACGATGGTCCCGCTTGGCCGCCTCCTCGAGGAAGGTCAGGTGGCCGCGCAGGCCGTCCTTGTCCGGCCATGCCGTCCCGTAGATGCGCTGCAGCTGCTCGTTGGCCTGGTTGCCCAGCCAGTAGGCCGCGGACGAGCGCATCACCTTGAAGGCGTTCGGGGCGATCATCCGAGTGGTCGGGATGTGCGGCCCGCGGCACAGGTCGCCCCAGATCCGCTCGCCGGAACGCATGTCGACGTTGTCATAGATGGTCAGCTCGGTGCCGCCGACCTCCATGACGTCAGCGCCGCCCTCGCTGCCGACCAGCCGGAGCTTGTAGGGCTCCCCGGCCAGCTCGCCGTCGGCCTCGGCCTCGGAGACCACCCGCCGCTCGAAGCGCTGGCCCTTCTTGACGATCTCGACCATCCGCTTCTGGATCCGGGCGAGGTCCTCGGGGTCGAACGGCTCGGGGACGTCGAACTCGTAGTAGAAGCCGTTGTCGATCGGCGGGCCGATGCCCAGCTTGGCCTCCGGGAACAGGTCCTGAACCGCCTGGGCCATGACGTGGGCGCAGGAGTGCCGCAGCACGCGCAGCCCGTCGGGGTCGGTGATCAGGACCGGCTCGACCAGGGTGAACGCGCGCGCCGGCTGGTCGAGATCGACCAGCTCGCCGTCCACGCGGGCCACAGCGACGTCGCGCATGCCGGGAACGACGTCGCCGAGGACGTCTGCCCACGTTGTGGTGTCGTCGATGGCCCGGACGTGGGACTCCCCTGCGACGACCACTGTGACCTGCGCGGACATGCGACTCCTCGAAGCGATCCGGCGTGATGAGCCGGGGTTGGCGTGTCGGGGGTCAGCCTACCCAGTCGGCGTTGACCCGCCGGGCCGTGCTAGGGCTTGCGAGGAGCGGAGGTCGCTACTCCGGGGTGTCGGTCGGGGACGCCTCAAGTGCGCGGATCCGTGCTGTGAGCATCGGGAGCAGGGCGCGGGCAATCTGGGGGTTCTCGTCCATGAGCGCGGAGAACGTCAGGGCCGATACTGCGAAGGTCTCGGCACCCTCCGGCCCCGCGACGACGGTGGCGGAGCGCTTCGCCGAGTCGATCAGGGACATCTCCCCGAAGTAGGCGCCTGGCTTCTGGGTGGCAACCTCGACCCCGTTCACGCTGACGATCACGGATCCGTCGCGGACCAACTGGAACCCGGCTTCTGTGCTCCCCTGGGTGACCAGAACATGCCCCGGATGCATCTTGAGCGTCGTGCCGCCCTGGATGAGCCTGTCGATCGCGGAGTCCGGAAGAGCGCGGAACAGATCCACCTGGGTCAGTGCCTCGCGCAGCATCATCGGGGGTCTCCTCATCCTCGGCCGTGTGAGTCGGATGGCATCCGCCTCACTGGAGTGACCTGAGGCTAGCAGCAGGCGCCGGCCCTGCCGGTCGGACGAGTCCATAGCCGCCTGAGTGGGTGACTGCAGCGATCGATCAGGGCGGGTCAGGATGACGGTGCCGCGGTGACGGCGACGACCGAGTCGAGCTGGGCCAGCAGCGGGGTGGCGCCGATGCTCTCCAAGTAGGCGCGGGTCGAGTCGATGGCGTCCTCGGGGACCAGATGAGCCGGCAGCACCGTGGCCGCCTCGACGGCGACCAGTGCGTGCGCGTACGGGTCCCCTGCCGATCGCCGACCGGCCAGCACGGACACGTAGGTCGCCGCGGCCTCCTCGTGACGCCCTTGGAGTGCCGCGATTCCGGCCTCGATGGTGCGCTGGATCGACTGGTTCCAACTGCCCTCGAACTCGCCCGCCTCGGCAAGGATCCGCCGGGCTCGTTCCGGATCGCGCATCCAGACCGCGGCCTGGCCAGCGGTCCGGCCCGCGAGGGGAGCGTTGATCCCGGAAGGGTCAGTGGTGATCGCGGTCAGCGCCTGCTCGAAGGCCGATTCGAGCTCGCCGTTCATGAGAGCCACTACCGCCGAGACCCGTCGGTACCAGGCGCGGAGGTCGTGCTTCGCCCCATCGCGCGAGTCGGAGCTCACCTGGGACAGACTCGCCCGGGCCAGGGCATCGTCGCCCTGGTAGGCAGCCAGCAGCGCAGCGCCGAGAAGGGCTGTGTCCCTCTCCAGCTCGGGAAGGCCATCACGCTCGCGAAGCGTGTCGATCATCTCCGCCGCTCTGGGCCATTCCCCGGTCTCGATGGCCGCCTCGAGACCATTGGTGAGCGCAGAGACCTCCACCTCCCCGTAGCCCCCGCGACGCGCGACGGCCGCAGCCTGCATCGAGTAGTCGAATGACGCGGTCGCCTCTTCGCAGTAGAGCGCGAGCGATCCGAGGGCGCCGGCCATCTTGCGCAGGTCGTTGGCATCGGTCGCGACCGCCAGCTCCCCGCGCAGCAGGAGGCGCGCCTCCCGATGTCGTCCAGCCATCGCGAGGAGATTCACCTTGGAGCCCAGGACCAGGGAGAACTGCCGCCACTGACCGGCACGTTCATAGCCGCCCATCGCCCGGTCGATCGACACGAGGCAGTCGGACATCTCCCCGTCGTAGTACTGCAGCCAGCCGGTGGCGTGATCCAGACCCGCACGTGCCAGCGGGTCGGCGTCTGCACCGAGCATCCGCCGCATCCGAGGCACCAGGGAGCGCAGCTCCTCGACCTGCACGGTGCTGCCGAGCGCCGAGCCCAGCGCGCCCATCGCGGCCAGCTCGGCGTTGCGGTCACCGAGTTCGTGCAGGATGCCGACCGCCTCACGTAGGTACTGGAGCCGCTCATCTCGACGCAGTGCATCGGTCGCGGCATCTGCCGCCTGCTCGAGCAGCGTCACCCGTTCGTGACCGATGGGTGTGAAGTCGAGCGCCTGCTCCAGGTAGCCGAGTGCCTGAGCGGGTGCGCCAAGAGCCGTGGCCCGTTCCGCAGCCCGGCCGAGCCCGTCGCGCGCGCGGGCGGCCAGCGCCTCGGCATCGGGGCCCGGTGGCGTGGCCTCGAGCGCCTCCAGGTAGTGCGTGGCGACCACTGCGGCCAGCTCGTCATCGCCAGCCGCCTCGAAGTGGTGCGCGGCGGCCAGGTGTCGACTACGACGGTCGGCCTTGGACAGCATGCCGTAGGCGACCTCGCGGATGATGCTCTGCACGAATGAGTACTGGCCCCGCTCGGGGGAGCGCGGATCCACCTCGAGCTCCACGAACTCCTTGCGGACAAGGTCAGGCAGACTCTGTTCGAGCTCACGACGGGGCTCATCGGCCACCGCCGCAAGAGCCTCGACCGTGAAGCTCTTGCCCAGGACCGCGGCATCCTGCACCAGGGCTCGATGCCTGGGTCCGAGCGCGTCGAGCCGTGAGGCGATCAGGGCGTGCAGGGTCTCC
Source organism: uncultured Actinomycetes bacterium (assembly GCA_963753075.1). Taxonomy (GTDB): domain Bacteria; phylum Actinomycetota; class Actinomycetes; order S36-B12; family CAIYMF01; genus Prado023. Next base: position 701,191 of record CAVWAR010000017.1, on the reverse strand, counting down.
GGGACCTGGATGTGGCCGAGGTCACCGGCTATCTCGTAGGCCGACCCCGAGGCCACGAGGACCCCCCTGTCGACGAGCATCCGGATCATCTCCACGGCGTACAACGGCATGCCCTCAGCCCGCACGACGATCCGCCCGACGGCGTCGTCGTCGGCAGCGGGCACCATGGCCCGGACCAGCGCGGTCATCACGGCATCCGACAGCGGCTCCAGGTGCAGGGACACGAGGCTGCGCTGGCCCACGCCCCAGGTCGTGCGCCGCTCGAGCAGATCCGGCCGCGTGAGCGCGACGATGTAGATCGGCTTGCCACGGGACCACTCGAGCAGCGACTCGATGAAGTCCAGGAGCCCGGAGTCGGCCCAGTGCAGGTCCTCGAAGATCATCGCGACGGTGCCCCGCTCGCTGACCCGCTCGAAGAACGTCCGCCAGGCGGCGAACAGCTCCTCGCGTCCACCCGCAGGACGGTCGGCAAGGCCGAGCAGGAACGCCAGCCGGGGTTGCAGCCACCGCTGCTCCTCCTCGTCGCTGACGAACTCGGCGACTGAGACGTCGAGCTTGGCGCGGGAGTCGCTCGCCGAGTCGGTCTCGGCGATCCCCGCGCGCATCCGCACCATCTCGCCCAGTGCCCAGAACGTCACGCCGTCGCCGTAGGAGGGGCAGCGCCCGTGGTGCCAGTAGATGTCCTCCGACAGGCCGTCGACGTACTTCAGCAGCTCCCAGGCCAGCCGGGACTTGCCGATCCCGCCGACCCCCATCACCGACACGAGTCGAGCCCGGCCCTCGCGACCCGTGGCGTGCAGGAGGTCCTTCATCAGCCGGAGCTCCTCGGCTCGGCCCACGAAGGGCGGCTCGATGGCGATCCGGTTCTGGCTGCGGCCCTGGCCCTGGCGCTCGGCGATGACCCGCAGCGCACGCCAGGTCGAGACCGGCTCGGCCTTGCCCTTCAGATCGACCTCCCCGACCGCTTCGAAGACGATGGCCCCCGAGGCTGCCCGGACAGTGGCCTGACCCACGAGGGTGGCGCCGGCGCGGCGCGGCCGACTGGAGCCGGGCGGCAGTGTTCACCATGTCTCCGGTGACCATCGCCCTGGTCGCCGGCGTCCGGTGCTGTCGCGGCCTCGCCCGTCAGCACCCCCGCGCGGGCCTGCAGGGGTAGCTCCAGGGAGGCGCCGAGGCCTTCCACGGCGTCGAGCAGTTCCAGCGCTGCGCGGACCGCCCGCTCGGCGTCGTCCTCGTGGGTCACGGGAGCGCCCCACAGGGCCATCACCGCATCGCCGATGAACTTCTCGACCGTGCCGCCGTGCCGCTCGATCACCGTGCGGGCGGTTGCGAAGTACGCATCCATGACCGAGCGCATGTCCTCGGCGTCACGTTGCTCGGACAGGGTCGTGAAGGACACGAGGTCCACGAACAGTACCGAGACCAGCCGGCGCTCGGTCGAGTGCGACAGGCGCCTCGGCGGGCGGGGCGGCCGGCCTTCCCGCTGTGCTCAGTGAAGCGCCGCACTCGCCGCAGAACTTGCTCCGAGGGGGGTTCGCGGAGCCACAGGCCGGGCAGGCTGAGGCAAGCCCGCTGCCGCACTCCATGCAGTACTTGCGGTCGTCGTCATTGGCTGTGCCACATTGCGCGCAGATCACGTTGCCTCCTCCCCGGGTGCTGGTGGCAGCGTAGGGCAGACGCCCTCCCTTCGGCCTGTGCAGCGCACTCTGCATGCGGGCCCGCAGTGGGCCGCTCGCTGCAGCGTGCGGCCGCTAGGATGGGTTGAGCGTTCGGACGAATCACGAGCCGGGCCCAGATCCAGGAGCCACCATGAACCTCACGCGCACCGCCGCCGCCGTAGCCGGGCTCGGCCTGGCCCTTTCCATGTCGGCGTGCTCGTCGTCGTCGACCGACACGGCCGACGCCAATGCTGCCTACTGCGAGGGCTCAGCCAACGTGCAGTCAGGAGTTGGACGAGCTGGAGGCCCTGATCGTCAGCGGGGCTCCCACCGAGGAGGTCAAGTCGCAGCGGGACTTCGTGCAGAGCGCGATCCAGGCGAACTCAGTGCCGCTGTCGCAGCTGCAGTCGTCGGTCCAGGCGGACGTCGAGGCGGCGAATGACGCCTTCACTGAGTCCGTCGAGGCCATTGACGAAGATGCGCCCCTCACCGAGACCGCCCCGAGCTACACAGCGGCCATTGATGCGTGGAACGCATCGATCGAGACGATCGACGCCGAGGTGGGCTGCTCGTAGTCGGACCGCCAGCTGGGTCAGGACGATGCCCTGCGCCAGTTGGATCGCGATGACGGCAAGCAGTTCCGGCGTCGACCCGGTCGTCGGGCACAGCAGGGTCAAGCGCGCTGATCCGCCATTCCACCGGGTAGGTCAGGCTGTGCCCCGGGTCAAGCGTCTGGTAGGCGCCCTGGTTCTCCAGCTCGATGTAGTCGCGTTCGATGCCGAAGAACAGCTCCAGTTCCCCCTGTCGTGGCGCGGCCTGCGCCGGCGTCAGGTCGGGGAAGACCCGCAGGAACAGGATTGAGTGGTGCACGTGGGCGACCCAGCCGCGGGCGTCGGTGAAGAACTTCGACGTGCGGGTGACCGACGGCACGGCGATGCTCGCGTACTCGTCGACGGTGGCCAGGCCCTCGAAGGGGTCCGCGAAGGCTGAGTGCAGGTAGAAGCAGCCCGGGTCCTCAGCCTGCTTCTGCAGACGGTCGGCATCGTCGAAGGGATCCCCAGCGGCCCAGACGATGAGCCCCTCCCGGGGTGCGCGGGTCACCTGCCAGGGCGCGACATCCTGCGGCTGTGCCGACGTGTTGGTGAGCGTGAACTCCATCGTCACGCCATGCTCGGACAACGTGAAGCTCTTCTGCACCTGTAGGCCCTGGTCACGGTCCGGCGCGCTGAGCATGGTCAGCCCGAGCGGGGTCTCGGCGACGATCTCGTAGGGGTCCGAGTCCAGCACCGGCGGCGGTGGCCACTCGAACCGCGACTGGGGGCTCGGCCAGAACGTGTCGCCGTAGTACCCGGGCACCCGTCCGTGCGGCAGGACGAGGTCCACCCCCTCGTGGCGCAGGCGGGCAAGCCGGCCGCCTTCCGCCGGTCGGAACTCGACGGCCAGCGCACCGGCGTGCTTGGCGAGAATCGCGGGGTCAGGCATCCCAGCATTCAACCAAGGTCGCCTCGGGGATAGCCGACTGGACGGTCAACCGGTGATGCGGAACTCGGCGCGCAGCAGATCCGCGTCCCGAGCACTCGAGCCGACCAGGAGCTCGAAGGATCCTGGTTCGACGACTCGGCGGCCGTCGGCCGTGACGATGGTGCATGAATCGGCGGGGATGGGGATCTCAACGACCGCGGACTGGCCGGGCGCCAGCGGCACCTGTCGGTACGCCTTCAGCTCGCGATCCGCCCAGGTCACCGACGTCACGCGGTCGCTGATGTATGCCTGCACCGTCTCGATCACCGGGCGCGAGCCGGTGTTCGCCACCGTGACCTGCGCATCGATCGAGCCGTCCGGGGCAACGTCGGCGGTACCGACCCGGAGGTCGGAGTACGTCACGGTGCTGTACGACAGGCCCTGGCCGAACGTGAAGAGTGGCTCCTGGGTGAGGTCGGCGTAGGTGTCGCCGTGCTGGCCGCGGATGGAGTTGTAGTAGGTCGGCTGCTGGCCCACGTGCCGGGCGAATGAGATGGGCAGCCGGCCGGTCGGCTCGATCAGGCCGAGGAGCAGCTCGGCGATCGCCCGCCCGCCCCGCATCCCCGGGTTGAACGAGACGACCAGCGCCGCTGCCGACAGGGCTGACTCCGGCAGGACCATCGGCTTGGACGACATCAGGACCACCACCATGGGTGTCCCGGTCTCCGCCAGCGCATCGAGCAGGGCCACCTGGGCCCCGAACAGCTCCAGGGTCGCCGTCGAACGAACCTCACCGACCAGGTGCTTGTGGTCGCCCACGACAGCGACGACCACGTCGGCGGCGCGCGCCGCGGCGACGGCCTCGTCGAGCTGGTCCTGGTCGACAGGTGCAGCCACCGACACCGGGGGCTGCATCATCCGGAGGATCTCGAAGTCATCCGGGCCCTGGGTGATGATGTCCGCACCGCGGGCGTGGTTCACCTGCCAGCCCTCCGGGCAGACCGACCGCAGCCCATCGACCACGGTCTCGATGGTCTCGCGCGGATGGCCCTCGGACATCCAGTCGACCTGTCCCGAGGCGCCGGCCCAGTCGCCCAGGGTTGTGTCCGGGTCGTCGGCGTTGGGCCCGACGACTGCGATCGTCAGTGGGCGCCCCGACCCGGGCCGTGCCCGCCCGTCCGGCCCCGCGGCCAGTCCACCAGCGAGGGGAAGGACGCCGTCGTTGCGCAGCAGGACCAGGCTGCGCCTGGCCAGGTCGAGATTGGTCGCCGCATGGGCAGGACTGCCGATGACCGCCGCCTGTCGGGCCGGGTCGGGACCACGCGGGTCCTCGAAGAGTCCCAGCTCGAACTTCAGGGTCAGGATCCGGCGCACTGCGCCATCGATGTCGGACTCCGCCACCAAGCCCCTGTCCAGCGCCTCGAGGGCACCCTCGAAGAACGAGGGCGTGCACATCACCAGGTCGTTGCCCGCACGGATGGCGACGGTGGCCGCCTCGACAGCGTCCGCGCAGACCCGTTGCTCCCAGACCATCCGGCCCACGTTGTCCCAGTCGGTCACCAGGGTTCCGGAGAACCCCCACTCCCCCTTGAGGACCTCGTTGATCAGCCAGGAGTTCGCCGTGATCGGCACGCCCTCGATCGACTGGTAGCCCAGCATGAACGTCCGGCATCCCGCGCGTGCCACCCGCTCGAACGGTGGCAGGAACCACGACCGCAGCTTGCGCCGGCTGATGTCGGCCTCGCTGGCGTCCCGACCACCCTGCGTCTCGGAGTAGCCGGCGAAGTGCTTGGCGCACGCCAGCACTGCCGAGGCGTCGCTGAGCCCGTCCCCCTGGTATCCGTGCACCATCGCCGAGGCCAGCTCGCCGATGAGGAACGGATCCTCGCCGAAGGTCTCGCCCACCCGCCCCCAACGCAGGTCGCGCGCGATGCACAGCACCGGGGAGAAGGTCCAGTGCAGGCCGGTCGCGGCCACCTCCACGGCTGTCAGGCGCGCGCCCGCGCGACGAGGTCCGGGTCCCAGGAGCAGGCCATCGCCAGCTGTGTGGGCAGGATGGTCGCGCCGGCCAGAATGAGTGGCCATGGATCGCGTCGTCTGCCGTGAGAAGCGGGATCCAGCCGAGTCCCGCGCGCCAGCTCCATGGCGCGGACCAGCCGCTCAGGTGAGGTGTGCAGGATCGATCCGGCGTGCTTGCGACGACGGCCTCCTCCAGGTCCTCCTGAGCGTCCAGCTGGAGCATCTGGCCCACCTTCTCGGGCAGCGTCATCCTCCCCATGAGGTCGTCAAGGCGCTCCTCGGTCAGCAGGGAGGAGTCAAGGTAGCGCTCGTTGCCGGTCACCGATGCAGCCTCTCACCTGATGGTCCGTAATTCTCGTCGGTCCGCCCGGCGGTGGCAGGCCTGCGGACGCACGGTGCCAGTCGGGGATGCGCGGGACTGCTCGGGCGGGTAGCGTGCGACTGCGGCTGGGCCCAGGGAAGGGAGGCTGAGATGGCGGTCGAGGAGTACGTGCTCATCGTGGCCATCTATGCCGACCCCGGTGAGGCGGTCGCCGACCTGCGTCGCATCACCGATCCCGATGCCTTCGGTGCGGCTGTGGGCGGTGCGGGGATCCTGCATCGTGACTGGCGGCAGGCAGCGCTTCAGCAGAGCAGCGGCGGCACGTTCGCATACGGGATCGGGACCGGGGCAGCGGCGGGAATCGTTGCCGGGGTCTTCCTCGGCATGCCGCTGCTGGTTGTGGCCGTGGTGCCGTCGTCGGCGGTGTGATCGGTCGGCGCATCGGCCGCGAGGAGGTGGATGGGCTGGTCGCCCTGCTCGATGATGCGATCCCGGTCGGGGTCACGGCCCTCCTGGCCGTCGTGACCGAGGAGCGCATGGTCGAGGTCCGATCGGCGATCACTCGGGCGCTGCGGACAACGGGGCGGGTCCTTGACGAGGGCCCCCTGACCCGCCATGTTCGCGCGTTCGTGCGCGGGAACCCCGAGGTGATGGAGGCGCTCGACGCCCAGGCAGGCAGGACCGAGGAGGCCTGAGGCCAGATGCGGGTTCAGGGGCGCACCAGCCGGATCAGCCCGTCAGCACGGACCACCTCAAGCCCTGAGTAGTCGGCGAGCCGGGCAGGCCGTCGGTCGTGGCTGACGTGTGACCGCCGACGACGACGGGGCGAGCACCGGAGGCCAGGGCGGCCTGGCAGGCCGGCCTCGGCATCCTCGAAGACGACGCAGTCCTCGGGCGGGACGCCCAGGATCATGGCCGCCCGCCGGTAGCCCTCCGGCGACGGCTTCCCGCTCGTCACATCCTCAGCGGTGATGATCACGGTCGGAGGGGCAAGGCCTGCGGCGGCCATCCTGCGGCGAGCCAGCTCCCGGGAGGCCGAGGTGACCACGGCCAACGGCGCCCCCTGCAGCGCGTCGCAGCAGGTCCGCCGCGCCGGAGCACCTCGACGATCCCTTCCAGGCGCTCCAGCTCATCGGCGTCCAGTTCAGGGGCGGCCCGATGGGCGTCCATCCCGGGCGGCAGGAAGCGCCGCACCGTGTCGATGGTCAACCGACCGTGGGCGTGGAGCAGGACCTCCTGCGAGTCCGCGCTCGTATCGATCGGCGAACTCGGCCCAGACCTGCTCCACGACTGCCGTGGAGTCGACGAGTGTGCCGTCCATGTCGAAGAGGAGCGCGGCCCCGGCAACGTCGAATCCATCGGCCATCCCCCGACGGTACTCAGTGCCGGGTGTGAGCTGGGGCGGCCGGCTGCGGTCATGTCGCTCGCCTTGGGACGGGCCGGGCACTGCGCGTCCCGTGTGAACGGTTGTGCTGGCGTGAACGATCGTGTAGGATGGTGTACGTGCGTTCAACGGGCTCCGGCCCCCCGACGACCGGACGGTTCGTGCGCGGGTGCGGGATGCGGCGATCGAACTGGTTGCCCTTGGCGGCGTCGAGGCCCTGACGGCCCGCGCTGTGGCTGAGCGCGCCGGTGTCTCGCCTGGTTCGGTCATCAACAACTACGGCTCCATGGAGGGTTCGCGCCGCGCGTGCGACGAGCATGTGGTGGCCCTCATCCGGCAGCGGAAGGCGGCCGCGATGGCCGCGGGCACGTCCTTCGATCTGGTCGAGGCGCTCAGGGAGGCCGACCTGGGCCCTCTCAGTGCCTATCTCGCAGCCGTCATGGCTGAGGACTCCCCCGCCGTGTCGCAGTGGTCGACGAGATGGTGGCAGACGCCGTGGCCTACAGCGCCACCGGCGTGCAGACCGGGATGCTGCGCCTGACCGATGACCCCAGGGGCCAGCGGTCATCCTGACCCTCTCCGGGCTCGGCACGCTCGTGATGCACCGCCACCTGTCGCGCCTGCTCGGCGTGGACCTGACCGCCACCGGTGCCGGCCCCGAGTCACTGGCCCCGTACATCCGACCCCTGTACGAGCTCTACGCCGGCGGGCTGTTCACCGAGGAGTTCAGTGCCCGCGCTACGGCCGCGATGGGCGACCTTGCCCGTGGTCAGCCCGGTGCGCCACCGGGCTCGTCCGCCGATCCCGGTGGAAGCCCGGACCAAGGCACCAGCGAGATCAGACCTGACAGCACCTATGGATCGGACGCAGACGCCGGCATGGCCGGCGAGGGAGGGAACAATGACTGACCAGATCGCCCTGCACGCCGAGGGCCTGACCAAGCACTACGGCGACGTCGAGGGCGCTGGTCGACCTCAACCTCGATGTCCGACCCGGTGAGGTCTTCGGCTTCCTGGGACCCAACGGAGCGGGCAAGACGACCACGATCCGCACCGTGCTCGACGAGATCCGGCCGACCTCGGGCCGTGCGTCGATCCTCGGGATGGACTGCCACGCACCAGTCGGTGGAGATCCGCCGGCACATCGGCTACCTGCCCGCCGACCTGGCGCTCTACCCGAACCTCACCGGCAAGGACACCCTGACCTACTTCGCGAACCTGCGCGGCGGGGTGGACTGGGCCTACGTCGACGAGTTGGCCGACCGGCTCGGTGCCCAGCTCGACAAGAAGGTCGGTGACCTGTCCTCGGGCAACCGGCAGAAGGTGGGGCTGATCGCAGGCGTTCATGAACCGGCCCGAAGCTGTCTGATCATGGACGAGCCCAGCACCGGCCTTGACCCACTGGTGCAGCGGGAGTTCCAGACCATGATGCGGGAGGTGGCCGGCGAGGGCCGAGCCGTGTTCCTGTCCAGCCACACGCTCTCCGAGGTGCAGCGGGTCGCCGACCGGGTCGGGATCATCCGGCACGGGCCAGCTGATCGCTCTGGAGACGGTGTCCAGCCTGCGCTCCAAGGGGATGCGCAAGGTCGAGCTCGAGGTGGAGGCTGCCGGCCGATCGCGCGGATTTCGAGGCCGTCCCCGGGGCGCGCGACGTCCTCGTCGAGGACTGCGCGGGTCCAGCGCTGTCATTCGAGGGCACGATGGAGACGCTGCTGCAGGCCGTGGCCGAGACAGTACGAGCTGGTCGACATCTCGACCCAGGACGCCGACCTCGAAGAGGTCTTCCTGACCTACTACCACGACCGACGTGACCAACGGTCGAGACGGCAGCGACCAATCCCGGGCCGGGGACAGGAGCAGCTGATGCTCAGCTCGGTATTCACCAAGAGCGATCCGAGACCGCTGGCGTGGCGTCACGATCGGGGTGGTCAGCCTCGCTGCTCTCCTCTGGTTCGGGATGATCGTCTACCAGGACATCGACCTGAGCCTCTACACCGACCTCGGACCGACGTTCCAGTCCCTGATCGGGATCGGCGAGGACGCCGACGTCGCGTCCATGTCCTACAACGCGATCTACGGCAGCTACGGCGCCCTCATCATGGCCGGCCTGGCCATAGCGATGGGCGCGGGCTACATCGCCGGCGAGGAGCGCAGGGGCACCATCGGCATGCTGCTGGCCAGCCCGCGCAGCCGGACCCAGGTGCTGGTGGCGAAGGGCGCTGCGATGCTGGCCCTCCTCGTCCTCGGTGGCCTCGTGCCTGTGGGGCGCTGGCGTGACCGCGCCTGCCGGTGCTCGACGTGAGCATCAGCGGGATGCACGTCAGCGCCTTCATGGTGCACCTGACGGCCCTGACGCTCTTCTTCGGCTTCCTCGCCCTGGCGATCGGATCATGGACGGGCAGCTCAGGGGGCGCGGCCGGTGCCAGCGCTGGCCTGCTGGCCCTGTCCTTCTTCGCTGTGGGAGTCCTCGAGCTGATCGAGGGTTGGCAGTGGCTGGCCAAGGCTTTCCCCTGGTACTACTTCACCGGCAGCGACCCCCTGATCAATGGAGTCGACCCCGCCCACATCGCGATCCTGCTCGGTTGCAGTGCCTTGTTGTTCGTTGTCGCACTCGTGGGGTTCAACCGCCGTGATCTGCGCAGTCGGTCCACCGGCGTCAGCCTGCTCGACCAGCTTCGGGCCAATCCGATGACTGCCAGGCTCGGCGAGCGCCTCGCGGGCTCGGCACGGGTGTCGAGCATCGCGATGAAGACGGCCTCCGAGCACCAGGGGCTGCTGTTCGTCGTCTCAGCCCTGATGTTCCTCGTGATGGGCGTGATGATGGGGCCGATCTACACGTCCATCGAGGGGTCGATGGCCGGCTTCGGTGACGCACTGCCCGAGCAGCTGCTCGCACTGTTCGGCGGCGGAGACCTGTCCACCCCTGCGGGCTTCTACCAGCTTGAGACCTTCGGCATGGTCGCCCCGATCGCGCTGATGGTGGTCACGATCACCATCAGCGCGAAGGCGCTGGCCGGCGAGGAGGAGAACCGCACGATGGGGCTGCTCCTGGCCAACCCGGTCAGTCGTGGGACCGTCGTGGCCCAGAAGTCGATCACCATGGTGGTCTTCGGCATGATCGCCGGCTTCGCTGTCTTCGCTGGGACGGCGCTGGGGGTCCTCATCGCCGGGGTCGACCTGAACCTGATGAACCTGGCGGCGACGTGTGTGCTGGTGACCCTGATCGGACTGCTCTTCGGGGCGTTGTCGCTGGTGATCGGGGCAGCGACGGGGCGGGTGGCGCTGGCGATCTTCATCCCGGTCGGCGCGGCCCTGCTGCTGCACACCATGAATGCCCTGGCGTCCCTGAGCGATGCCTGGTGGGGTGCGCTCTCGCCGTTCCACTACTACCTGGGCAACGATCCGCTGAACAACGGGATGGACTGGGGGGCGCAGCCGTGTTGACCGTGCTGACGGTCGCGCTGATCGTCTCGGCGTTCCCGGCGTTCGCCAGGGCGGAGTTGCGCGAGCACGCATGAGGCCAGCTACCGGGCGGACACTCACCAAGCGTCCGCCCGGTCGTGGCGGACGGGAGCGCGTCGCGTCGTCCCGGCGTGTCGTGCGGCGGCGCTGGCGTATGGTCCGGGCGTGAGTATGGTCACGGGGCCAGCCACGTCGGGACTCGAGTGTCGGGCCTCGCCCACTGTGCGGCGAGCGTGACGACCAGATTGTGAGGAATCTCGTGGAGAGCGCCAACCGGGTGACCACGGCAACCAGGCGCGGCAGCGGGGCTCCGGCATGAGCGCGGCTGCGCCGACGGGTGCCGCGGAGGTCAGTCGCGGGGACCTGCTGCGCGTGCTCGGTGCGTCCGTGGTCGTCGCGATCCCGGTCTCCCTGGTGGCCATGGGCTTCCTTGAGCTGGTCACCCTGGTACAGACCTGGGTGTGGGAGACCGCGCCGGCCGGTCTCGGCTACGACATGCCACCGTGGTGGTGGCCGATCCCCTGTCTCGTGATCGCAGGAGCCCTCGTGGCCGGCGCGATCGCCTCGTTCCCCGGCCGCGGCGGGCACGTCCCCGCTCACGGCACCGGGGGCGGGCCCACACTGCCCAGCTACGTACCCGGAGTGTTCCTGGCAGCCATGGCCAGCTTGCCCCTCGGGGCCGTGCTCGGCCCTGAGGCCCCGCTGATCGCCCTGGGGATGGGGCTGGCGATCTGGCTGTCGCGGGTGATCCGGCTCTCGCCCGGGGGCCGGATCGAGGCGCTCATCGGTACGGCCGGGTCAGCAGGGGCCATCTCGATCATCCTCGGCAACCCCCTGAGCCGCTGGGATCTTCATGGCCGAGGCGGTCGCGCTCGTGGGCGGCCCGGTGATCGCTGCGACCATCGCCGCACTGCTGGGTGTCGGCGTGGGCGCCGTCCTGTTCACCGGCCTCGGTGACCTGGCGGGGGTCCAGGCCCAGTCCCTGAAACTCGTGGGTCTCACCAGCGTCCCACCACCCGACGTGGCCGACCTCCTGTGGGCCGTTCCCTTCGGGGTCGCAGCCGCCTTTGCCATGACGGCGATCTTCGCTGCAGGGTTGCGGATGGAAGCCGTGCTGCATCCCATGAGCAGGCCGCGGTTCATCGGTGCCACGATGCTGGTCGGCCTGGCGGTCGCCCTGTGCGCATCGGCCTACTCGCTGCTGACCGGCAGGAGCCCCGTCGATGTGGCCTCGTCGGGTACCGACACGCTGCTGGACCTCACCACCGACCCGGCGTCCTGGAGCTCCACGGCCCTGACCGCCCTGATCCTCTTCAAGGGACTGGCCTACGCACTGTCGTTGGGCTCCTTCCGGGGCGGTGCGATCTTCCCGTCCATCATGCTGGGTGGTGCCCTGGGGATGCTGCTGGCTCCGCTGCCCGGCTTGGGCATGTCCGGTGGGGTTGCTGTGGGAATCGCTGCCTTTGCTTCGGCCGGCATGAAGATGCCGCTGGCGAGCCCGGTGGCGTTGACCATCCTGCTCTTCGGATCCAACGCATCCGAGGTGTTCCCGGAGGTTGCGATCGCCGCCGTGACCGCCTTGGCGGTGCGCCTGGCGATCGAGAAGCGGCAGGCAGCGGCCTCCTCGGAGGCAACAGCCGGCACGACGGCTCACACGGAGTCCTCAGCCGCCGGCTCGGGATCAGGCTCGGGTGACGCGCCTGAACGCAGGAGGTCAGCCCGGAGCGGTGACGGGCAGCCGGGCCAGCTTCCCTCGTAGGTCAGCCACACCGATCGGTCCGTTCCGATGGAGAGCCCTCCGGACACCCCGAGCGGTTCGCGGGAGACGTGCCCTGCGGGGTCGACGCAGACCAGGCACAGGCCCACTCGGCCATCCCGCACACGGAGCCGCCGGGCCCCAGCGTCAGGGATGACAGCCCTGTTGCCTCTGGGAACAGCGACCAGTCTCCCTGCGCGTAGCGGGCGACGATGGGGTCTGCCTCCGGCGCACCGACCGGGGTGACCGCGGCCCAGAGGCCTCCGCCGGGGTCGGCGGCGAAGTACACGAGGTCCTCACCCGGATACGGCAGATGCGTCCACCCGCCGTCCCATCGCAGAGCTCCCGGTACGGCGACGGCTCGTCGTGATCGCTGAGGGGCCGCATCGTCAGGAACAGGCGGCCGGCGGCGCTGGAGTGCACCGATGTGACCGCGTTCGCACCGTTGGGCAGCGGCACCGATCCTCTCCGGCCCTCCGGCCCGACCAATGTGATGTCGTCCCCGGGTTCGCGGATTGTGGCCCCCCGCACGGCCGTCCCAGGTTCCACCACCCATACGGCGCCATCAGGGCCTGCTGAGGTCAACCCGTGCGCAGGACCCTCGTCAACGATCTGGCGCTGGCCCTCGACGAACCTGACCATTCCCCTCTGCGTCGAGGTCCAGACCGAGCCGTCCGTCGCTACGGTCATCTTCGCGGACCTTGCCTCAAGGGGAAGCGACCAGGGGATGGAGTTCCAGGCGGGACCCATGCGCCATTCGGACTCCCAGCGACCTCGGTGGTAGCGGAACAACGATGACCTTGACGCGAGCCACACCTCGTCCGAGGACACAGCTCTCAGGAGGCCGAAGGACGGCTCCCGGCGGGCGTCCGAGTTGATCCCCTCATCCACCTGGGGATGCCAGTCCGTCCGGGGTCCGATTCGGACTGGTGCCCACACGTGCGTCAACTCGTCGCCATCCACACGGAACAACCCCCGACCCCCGGCCACGAAGACCTCGTTGCCGTCGGCGGCCAGAGCCTGGATCGTCAGGTCATCCCACCCGGCAGACGCAGGGCCGACGGCCGTCCACCCGGAGGACGCCTCCCACCGGGCCACTCCCCCCTCGCGCTGAAGCCACACGTGTCCGTCCTCGGTGACCGCAAGGGACCGGACGGCTCCCCAGCCGGTGTTGTCCCACCCGAGGGTCTGCCACTCGGTGCCGGCGGACCGATAGACGCCGTTGCCAATGACGTAGATGAGGTCCTCTCCCACGTTGGCGATGACTTCTCCTGCGGAACCATGGGTACGGGCCCGCCCACCTGCTGCCACGTCTGCCCGTCGAAGCGCACGACGCCCCTTGGCGTGCCGTTCACGACGCCAAGGCGACCTGACGCCCAGACCTGCCCAGGTGGACCGATGGTGAGGGATGCGGCCGACCGCAGTCGATCATCGCCCACCATCGACCACAGCCCAGAGTCATAGCGTGCGACCCCCGCCGGGCTGGCGACCCATGCTTCGGAGCCGAACTCGACGAAGCTCCGAATGGGCTTGTCGAGGCGGTAGGCCCCGGGGACGATGAGCTCGCGGACGAAACGGAGTCCATCGAAGAGCGCCACGCGATCCTCGTACAGCAACCAGACCCCGGCCGAGACCGACGGCCGAATCGACGACACCGTCCCGAACGCCAGGTCGTCACCGATGTCCCAGGTGCTGGCGTCGCCGGTGTCCGGATCGATCCGGAACAGCCGCCACGGTGAGTGGATCCACACCGCCCCGGTGCCATCCACGGCCATTCCCTCGACCGCCAGGTTCGACCTCCGCTTGCGGGTGTCCGATCCCGGGGCCACCAGAAGCTCGATCCCGGTCGGGCTGAGGTCGCGGGGCGTCGGCCTGTCCCACCAGACGCAGGGCCGTTCGCCGACGACCACCGCTGAGTTCCCCGGCCAGGCTCTGGACCGCGAATCTGAGTTTGCCGAGGCTCCCTCGGCACCGGGGTCCACGGCGCCTGGACTGCAGGCAACCACCAGCGCCCACGCGGTGACCAACCCCGTCATCCGTGCCACCAGATGTGCCATGGCATCTCCCGAGCGGGGAGCCCCAATCCCCTACTCCCAGCAGAGCACGGGCGGCCGTCGGGGGCCAGAGGCGCAGGTCATGACTATCCGCGGAACGGGGTCGGACCGATGCGCTACGCGGTGGCACTCGGCGGGGCTGGTCCACGCCTCGTGAGGGCCATCTGCTCGATCAGCGCATGACGGCGCTCAGCGGCCGGGACCGAGTGGTCGGCCATCCATGACGCGGTCATTGCGGCAGCGTGGTCTTCGACCCGGCGCCCGAGGCCGCCGATGATCCCGCGGACGTCATCCGGTGCCTTGTTCTGGCTCATCTTCGCCTTGGCCTCGACCCGGGTGAGCCTGATCTCGAGGCCGACGATCGCCCGAAGCATCCGGTCGACGTAGTCCCCCGGCACGTCGTCGACGGAGTACTGGGTCTCATGGGCCGCAGTGAGCCGGCGTACCGCGTCCCCGGTCCACTGGGGGTCGTCGTGGACGACCAGGTTCCCGTAGGCATGGACGGTCAGGTAGTTCCAGGTCGGCACCACCTGGCCGTGCCCGGCCTGCGACGGGAGCCAGCGAGGGGAGATGTAGTGATCGGCACCGTGGACGATGACCATCGCATCCCCGAGGACCGGGTCGGAGCACTGGCGGTTGTTCCGGGCGACGTGGGTTATCAGCGCGCCGTGTTCGCCGATCCTCGGGTCCAACAGGAACGGCAGGTAGGTGGCTACCAAGCCATTCGCGTGGGCTGTGACGAGGTCAGCCGCGCCGATCCCGGACAGCAGCTCGTGGACCTCTTCGGACGACATCGCGAAGTGGTTCGGGACCTCCATGAGGCTATTGTCCCAGCCCCTCGACTGAGCACGCACCAAATGGATTCGGGGCACTCGGCACGGGCGGGTACGGCAAGCCCCTGCCTTCTCCCCGGGTGCGGCCCCAGCAGCGCGCAATGTTCAGTGCTGCTCCCCGACGCACCCGCAACCAGCGATCCCGCCGCCGCCGCGGTCGGGGCCGATCGGCCCGTAAATGCTGCTTCAGACGCCGTAGGCCTCGTTCCGACATCGCGTCCTGGTTGGGAGTGGAACGAACTCGCCGATCCTCGTGTCAGCCCACCAGGCCGCGTACGGATCCGTGAACCACTCCGCGTCGACCAGGGGAAGATGCCGGCGACGTCGGTCACGGATGCCCCATCGAGTTCGCACGGAACCGCTCCGCTGACCACCTCGGCCGAGTCCTCGGTCACGGGGGGCCACACAACAACGTCCAGGACTTCCCATGCTGCCACGGAACCGTCGGCCTCGATCTCCGCCTCGCGCAGCAGCCAGAACATGTCCCCCTCGGGGCCCGTCATCCACGAGGTGGCGTGGACGGTGTCCGCGAGCATCGCGCCGGAGAGCTCACTCACACCGGGGGGTGACCCGCCGCTGGGGAAGGTGAGGCCGATGTAGCGTCCCCCGGGATCCAGCGCCGGAATGCTTGTTTCTGATGCGTCGCTGGGGTCGGGCATGCTCCCGATCTCCGAGGGAACGGACGTTGGAGTTGGCGTGCCATCCGAGCCAGGGCTGCTGTTCGACGCTGACGAAGGGGAGCTGCTGTCAGTGCGCTGAGTGCCCAGCAACCATCCGATGCAGACGAGAATCCCCGCCGCCCCGATTGCCAATGCGGCCCTGGCTGCCGGGTGGCGTGACCATCGATCGCGCACGTGTGACGGAGTCGCCTCGCCTGCCGCTTCGACGGGAGTATGCCGATCCCCCCGCGGGGCTTCGTTCGCGGCTGTCGGCTCCGAGTATGCGGGAGTGGGTATGGCCGAGCTGCTGCCGACAGTGGCGGTGTCCAATTCGGAGGAGGCAGCCTGACGGGGCCTGGCGGCCCCGCGGACCACGACCAGCACGACAGCGCCGACCGCGAAGGCGGTGCTCGCGACGATCGCACCCGCCGCGATGACGACACCGTCGCGCCACTCGGCAACGCCAACGACCTGCAGCGCGAGCAGCGCGACTGCCGCCGGCAGCAGGTGCCATGTGCCACCCACCAGGCGGACCCCCTGCGTGTAGCGGCGGATTCGCACTGCGCCGCCAGCCACCAGGCCAGCGATCCCACCAAGCGCCACCAAGGCCCAGAGCACCGGAGTGGAGAACGACAGGGGAGGCAGGACGACCACAAGCACGGCGGTCAGGGCCAGGCCAGCCACGCCGACCAGGAGTGACCGCGCTGCCAGCCTGCGCTCGGCAGGTGCCCGCAGCACTGCCACGACCGAGGCCAGCAGCCCGATCAGGCCAAGGCCGACGGAAGCCAGACCGACGATCCCTACTTCCGCCATAGCAGGTTCCCGGCCCTCGCGTCGCGCACATCGATCTCGGCAGAGAGGGCGCGTCGCCGTGCTGCCTCCGCCTTGGACCGCGCACTGGCCTGGTTCATCTTCGCCTCTGCCTGCCGTGCCTCGGCCTCCAAGCGCCCGGCTTCGTACTGCAACCCCTCGATCGCCTGCTCGACGATGACGCGCTGCTCCTCGACGGAGCGCGAATGGAACCAGTTGTACATCGAAACGGCCGCCGAGACCCCCGAGACCCCACTGGCGTACTTGCCCGCGGTGCTGGTGCTCCGGGCCGTGGCGCCAAGCTCGACCGCTTCGTCCAATGCTCCCGGGAAGACCCCCGACAATGGCTTGCCCTGGAAGATCTTCATCAGGGCGTCGCGAGCCGCCTTGGAGCCGGCGGTCGCCTTGACGCTCTGGTGGTGCTTGGTCATCGAATCGAGGCCGGCTGCGAGGTCCAGCCACACGTTGGCGTCCGCGGCTTGCTCGCGGGTCGGGGGATCGTCAAGATCCGGGAGGTGGTCGTTCAGGTAGTCGATCTGCCGCTGCTTCTCGCGCAGCTTCTCGCTCTTCCTGATCCAGTCGTCTGCCGAGTCCACAGCCTCCTGAGCCGCCTCGAGTGTTCGCTGCTGGGCCTGGTCACGTGCATCTCGCAGGGTCTTGTCCGGCAGGTGCTCCGGGGCAACGGGCGGCACCACCGGGCCAGATGCCTTCTCGAGTTCGGCCAGAGCCTCGGCGTAGGTCGCGCGGTCGCCGGCTATCTGTCCGCGCAACCACGCCATGGCGCCCAGCCCCTCTCGGACCGCCCGCGTGAGCTCACGAGTGTCGAACCACGCCTCCCCGACCATCCCCGCCATGTTCGCCGCCAGGGACAGGACCCCGGCAGGCACCTGGGCGCCGGGGATCAGCCCGGCGAAGTCGGCGATGATTCCGGTCCAGGTGACAACGTCCTGAGGCGTGAGCTGCCCGGCTGCAGCCTTCTGCCGGTACTCCTCCATCTGCCGCTCAAGGTCCTTGTCGATCTTGTCGAGCGCTGTGATCCGTCGATTGAGCTCCCCCGCATCCAGAGGCGCCTCCCCCTTGTCCTGGCCTTCGGGCGTGCTCGGCGGTGGGGCGGGGGCCTGCGCGGCTGAAACAGGATCCGCGGACTTCCCGCCATTGCGTCGCCGCAGGTTGGGCAGCGCCGCGAAGACGAGGGCGCCCGTACCCAGCGCCCCGAGCAGTACCAACTGACCCGGTGGCAGTGGCATCCCGCTGTCCTTCAGGATCTGCTCCCCGGCGTCTGGCGGCACAGAGGTCCCCGCATCCTGCTGCCGATCCTCGAACTCCTGCGGGGTCACGCACTCGACCAGGTACGGGAAGGACGTGGCGGGGTTCCCCGGTACACCCTTGCCATCCGTCGTGGGTCGCTGTTCGAAGATGCCGATGAACGGATCGACGCAGAGTGGGTGCCCGTCATAGCCCGTCTTCCCGTTGGCAGGCAGGTCCTGCTGGACGCAACCCGTGCCCGACATGCGCACCCAGATGAAGCCCGTGGGGCAGTTGTATCGCTCAGGCTCGTCGGCGGCCGTTGGACCACAAAGGCCAGCGATGACACCTGCAGCAAGGCAGGCACCTACAAGAAGCCGGATGAGGGCCACGCTTCGAGCGTATCGCCGATGCCGGGCCGCATGCGCCGGGAAGGGCACCTGGGACGCCCGAGCTACCAGCAAGCGGGGTCCGTGGGCTCAGAGTGGGCACGGGCGAGGGATGGCCCACCTGGTCGGCGTTCACGGCCGCAAGGGGGACGAGGGCCGGCGGTGAGCGAGCCGATCATGGGGTGACGTGGCGCGCCCCCGGGGCGAGCCAGCCGCGGGCCCCGTGTGGTCAGCGTCCCCTGCTCACCGTGCGCGTGGCCGCGTGCCAGGCCTCGGCTCCCAAATAGTTGTTGACGGCTCGCCACCGGGCAAGGTCCGGGGCGGGGTCCTTGCCGTCGGCCATCCGGGCCATCTGTGCCCCGTGCCAGCCTGCCTCGATCATCGCATCGACAGGTGCCCAGCCGAACTGCAGCGGCCGAACCGCGCTGGCCTCGGTGGTGCCCTTCAGGATCCCGCGGGGCAGCTCCGGTTCGAGGGCCAATGGGCGGGCGAGCCCGACCATGTCCACAGTGCCGTCGCTCACGACCTGGCGCATGGCGGCCGCGGTGCGCAGCCCGCCGGTCAGCATGAGCGGGGTTCGTACCTCCTGGCGCAGCTGCAGCGCGAAGTCCAGGAAGTACGCCTCGGGGCCCTCGGTCACCTCGCCCAGGCGCCCGCCCAGTCCCATGAACCCGGGCGACTCATAGGTGCCGCCGCTGACCTCGAGCAGGTCCACCCCCTCGGCCTGCAGCCACCGCGCGACCTGCACCGCGTCGTCGGCCTCGAAGCCGCCGCGCTGGAAGTCCCTGCTGTTGAGCTTCACCGCCACGGCGGCCCCTGATCCGATGGCGGTCCGCGTGCGGCGCACCGCCTCGAGCAGGAACCGGGCTCGGTTCTCCAACGACCCACCCCACCGGTCGGTGCGCAGGTTTGCACGGGGCGACAGGAACTGGCTGGCCAGGTAGCCGTGTGCGGCGTGGATCTGCACGCCGGCGAACCCCGCCCGTACCGCATCCGAGGCGGCCCGCGCGTACTCGGTGACCAGCGCATCCACCTCGTCGTCGGACAAGGCACGCGGCGTCACGAACGCGCCCAGCATCTTCACCCTCACCGCAGACGGCGCCACCGGCGTGCGGGACACGAAGACGTTGCACTGACGCCCCGGGTGGTTGACCTGCACCAGGGTCGGCACCCCGGTCGACTGCGCCGCCTGAGCCCAGCGTTCCAACGCCGCACGGTCCGTGTCCGCGTCGAGCACCACGTTCGTGGTGCGTTCCAGATAGCGCCTGTCGACCATCACATTGCCGGTCACCATCAGCCCGATCCCACCCTGCGCCCAGCGCCGGTACAGCCGTTCATGTCGGACGTTGGCATCGTTGGTCCGCGGATCGGCCAGGCATTCGGTCATCGCCGCCTTCGCGATCCGGTTGGCCAGCACCAGCCCGCACGGCAGTCGCAGCGAGTCGGTCAACTCCACCTGGCCGCCGGGATCCTCGCGATTCGCGGCCGGCGAGTCTGTGGAATGCAGTGGCTCGGTCATGGTGGACATCCCATCCCGGTCGTCAGAGATTCGCGTGCTCGGTAGCTGACGCTACGCAACCCGCCCCCCGCCACCGGGGTCGCGATGGCCGAGTCGTGTCCCCGGCCAGCGCCAGGAACGGCGAAAAACCCCCGGCTGACCGGGGGTTTTCGGGTGTGGGCGATACGGGGATCGAACCTGTGACCTCTCGCGTGTGAAGCGAGCGCTCTAACCGCTGAGCTAATCGCCCTGACCGCCGAACTCTACCAACTCACCCTGCGGCCGCCCAAACCGTGCGACGCCTCAGTTGAACAGGCCCATGAACCAGTCGAGAAGGGCCTGCGACCACTCGATGATCGGGTTGATTGCGAAGCCGTACGTGAGCAGGTACCAGCCAAGGGCGATGCCTATGAGCACGCCAGCGATGGCAGCCAGCGTCAGGTTGCGCTTGCGCCGTCGGGGGTCCATAGCGGCATCGGTGGCGCGTTGAGCAGCCTGCCGGACTGGGCTCAGCGCGCGGTTGGCCCAGCTGAACTCGGACGCCAGGACCACGAGGCCGAGGATGATCGTGGCCCACCCGGGCCCGGGGATGACCCACATGACCATCCCGGCGGCGATCAACGTCCAGCCGAGGGCGAAGACCATGACCCGCCAGACGGTGTCCAGGCCACGGTTTCGGCGCAACCTCTCCCTGAAGGTGCGCAATCGGGACGCCACGCTCGGTGGCGCGGATTCCTCGATCTTCTGGAAGGCGTCGGCGGCGGCTTCTCGGAGGTGCTCTCGGATGGTGTCGTCATCGTCGTCTGAACGAGGGCTGCCCGACTTGCCGACATTGGCCGGATTCGGGTCGTCCTCGGACGGGATTCGTGACACGACTCACACCCTAGTAGGGGTAAGTGCCACGGGTTTCGGGTACGAGGGTGGTGTTATTAGCCTGACATTGAGAGGTGAGGCAGATGTTCCGCAGCATTCCGACCGCAGTTACGGCCGAGCTGTCGATGCGGATGGTCGTGGACTCCGACCGCACCATCGACGTGCCCTGCGAGCTCGAGTACCGCTCAGATGAGCCGTACGCCGTCCGTGCAACCTTCCGGACCGGCGCCGCCGACATCGAGTGGATGTTCGCACGCGACCTCATCCTCGAGGGGATGCAGCGGCCATCCGGTGAGGGTGACATCGTCATCTGGCCCGAGAACCACGGTGCCCAGCCCCTGATCCTGTTGGCCCTGAACTCCCCCACCGGCCAGGCCGTCCTCGAGGTCGACCGGCCGCACATCGAGCACTTCGTGCGACGTACGTTCGACATCGTTGCCGTCGGCGATGAGGGCACGACCGTGGACGTCGACCGGTGCATCGAGCGCATTCTCGGCGAGGGCATCAAAGAGGTCTGATCAACCCCTCGGGTTCGGCTTCACGACCAGCGTCACGGGTTCCATTGAGCCGATGAACGCGTGCTGAACTCGCGAGCGACCATTGAGGTCAGTTCACGTCCCGCGGACGTCCACATGGTTGCTCCGCTGTCCTCGAGCAGGCTGTCGACCCGGTGCACGTCACGCGTCGACGAGGTGATGAAGATCTCGTCGGCCATGGTGATCTCGGCGACGGGCAGTGAGCGCTCCTGGATGTCGATCCCCGCGTCTGCGCACCACTCGATGACCAGCCCCCTGGTGATGCCCGCCAGGCAGCCGCTCGACAGTGGCGGTGTGGTCAGCTGCCCATCGATGGCGATGAAGATGTTGGATCCCGTTCCCTCGCACACGTCGCCCGCGAGGTTGGCAAGCAGGGCCTCCCCAGCTCCCCGGCTCTTGGCCCGGGTGAGAGCCAGGACGTTCTCCGCATAGGACGTCGTCTTGAGACTGACCAGTGGACTGCGCTCGTTGCGCGGCCATGGCGACAGCGCCAACGTCGTCGACTCGGGCCACGCCTTCGACGGAGAAGCGGCGACCACCAGGGTGGCGTCCACCGAGATTCGATCCGAGCCCAGCGGCCCCGCGCCCGAAGTCAGGGTGATCCGAAGCCGCCCGCCGCCGGCGAGCTCCGGATTGGCGGTGCACACCGCCAGCAGCGCATCGCGGACCTCGTTAAGGTCGGGGGCCGTGAATCCCATCCCCGCGGCCGAGCGCGAGAGTCGCTGCAGGTGCCGATCCATCGCGAACGGAACGACGCCGACCGAGGCGTCGTCGACCGTCTTGAGGGTCTCGAACACCCCGTCGCCGACCGTGAAGCCGTGATCGAGGACCGCCACAGCGGCGTTCTCCTCGGGCACCAGACCGCCCGCCGCCCAGAACCTCATGACACCTCCCCACTGCCCGCGACGTCCAGCAGCCTCGCGGACTTCAACTCCGTCTCCCGCCATTCTGCCTGCGGATCGCTGTCCCATGTGATGCCCGCGCCGGTGCCGAAGGCCAGTTGGGGGCCATCGGGGCCGTCCTCGCGCCAGAAGGTGCGGATCGCCACGGCCAGCTCTGCGGTCCCGCGATCCGCATCGACCCAGCCGAAGGCCCCGCAGTAGGGGCCCCGTGGTCCTGCCTCCAATGCATCGATGATCTCCAGCGCAGCGATCTTGGGCGCCCCAGTGACCGACCCGGGTGGGAAGGTCGCGGCAAGGATCTGCGGCCACGTCGTCTGTGGCAGCAGCTGCCCGGACACGGTGGAGGCCAGGTGCACCAGACCAGGGTGGTGCTCGACCTCGAGCATCCCGGGGACACCCACGCTACCGGCGCGGCAGATCCGCCCGAGGTCGTTGCGCACGAGGTCGACGATCATGACGTTCTCCGCCTCGTCCTTGGCGAGCAGGTCGGCGGCACGCTTGCCCGTTCCCTTGATGGGTCGGGACTCGATCGTGTCGCCGTGGCGGCGCAAGTAGAGCTCGGGGGACGCAGACGCGATGTGGACGCCATGGTCAGGCAGGCGCAGTGCCCCGCCGTGCGGTGCTGGGTTGCCGGCGACGAGAAGGTTGTGCAGCGCCACCACGTCCGAGTCCGGATCCAACGGAGTCCGCAGCACTCGGCAGATGTTGGCCTGGTAGACCTCGCCCCTGCTGATGTGTGCCCGCACGGACTCCACCGCCGCGATGTAGGCATCCTCGGTCAGTGATGAGGTCCATGCATCGGGATCCGGACCGCGCCACAGCCCGATCTCGTCCGGGCTCGGCGCCCCGCGCGCCCAGGTGCCGAACCGGGCCAGTGTCGCCTCCCCCGCGAACGTGATCGAGACCGCCCAGTGACCGCCCAGGTCCAGGGACTCGGGATCGTTGGAGACCTCCTGCAGGTCCGTGGCGGTCCACTCCCCCACGACGGCGATGGGATCGCCCTGCAAAGTTGGCACGTGGCGAGACTAGGAGCCCCGGTGCCGTCCTGTCTGCTCGTGCGCGGCTCTGGATCTTTTGGTCGCCGCTGCCGCCATGGGCTATTCTTCGGGGGTGCTCGCGAGGCGGGCAGTGCGGACGTAGCGCAGCTGGTAGCGCATCACCTTGCCAAGGTGAGGGTCGCGGGTTCGAATCCCGTCGTCCGCTCGCAAGGGGTCTGATCGAGGGCTCATGGTGGCGTGGCCGAGAGGCGAGGCAACGGCCTGCAAAGCCGTGTACACGGGTTCAAATCCCGTCGCCACCTCGTAGGATCTATAGTCTGGGCGATTGGCGCAGGGGCTAGCGCGCTTCCTTGACACGGAAGAGGTCACAGGTTCGATTCCTGTATCGCCCACCAGCTTCACCGCAGGTCAGAGCCCGGTTTCCCGCAGGGAGCCGGCCTCTGACCCTCACCAGTGCCGCCCCGGTGGCACAGCGATGCCACACGGGGCGCAGTCCGAGCGGCGGGGTCCCCGTCCCCCGATGTGGCATCCCTCTCTCGCAACCCCACATTGGCCCTCGAGAAGCAGGCAGACTGGGATGGCACCCGCCGTCGTGCAAGGGATAGGCGCCATGACACTGTCGAGGCCGCAGGCGAACTGGCTGCGATCGTTCGCGCCGTGGATCTCCGTGGCGGGCGTCGCGACGCTGGGAGCTGCCGCGCTGGAAGCCAAAGGCTTTCGGGGGCTGCAGCGCTTCCTCGGGCCGTTTCCCCCGGCGATCACCGTGGCCGCAGCTGGTGCCGCCGGCCTCGGGGCCCTGATGTTCCTCGAAGATCGCGGCTTCTGGCGCAGCAGCACCAACTCGGGAACGATGCGTGGGAGCGTCGTCGCCACCGCCGCGGCGATCCCCGTCGCTGCCGTCGCAGTCGGCGTCGACGTGACCCGCGGATTCCCGGAGGACACCAACCTCGAGTGGCCCGAGGCGTGGGCGGCGTACCTATCCATCGCGGTCATAGCAGAGACCGCGTTCCACCTGCTGCCGCTGACCGGTCTGGTCTGGCTGACGCGGTCACACTTCACCGACCTGCGAGTGGACCGCAGAGTGTGGACCTTGGTCTTGGCCACGGCCGCTGTCGAACCCGTCTCGCAAGTCGCCCTGGGGTCGGCGCAGCGAGCCTTCGTGGTCCCGCATGTGTTCATCATCGGCGTGCTGCAGCTGCTCCTGCTGCGACGCTACGGCTACCTGTCGATGCTGTGCTTCCGCATCAGCTACTACCTGTTCTGGCACGTACTCTGGGGAAGGGCCAGGCTGGCGCTGCTGTTCTAGTTGCGATGTGAGGCAGCCACATCAGTTCTCCACGCCCTCGCCAGGTCATCCAGAAGCCGCTGGAGCCCCGCTCTTCAGAGGATGAACCCCGCCGATGGACTCCGTGCACCGATACCTCGAAGCTGCCGGATGAGTCCCGGGCGACGACGGCCGGGCCCCGCTATCCGAAGTGGTCGGCCCAGTAGATCTGGCAGAGGACTGCGATGCCGAGGACCGCCGCCCCCGCCACCAACAGCGCCACAGGTGCGCGGAGACGGGTCCAATGCTCGAGGACCACCGACATCTTCTCCCGAGCACCCGGTGCTCCGCGGACCGCTCCTGCTGACGTGGGATCACGCCTCTGCCGGGCGCGCACCTCGAGCGCCGCGAGGGCCGCGCCGGCCAGGAGCAGGATGCAGCTGACGCCGATCAAGAGAGCTGAGGTCACCAGTCCAGACCTGCCCGCGACCGCCTTGGCCTCGGCCGTTGCGGCTCCCGTCACCGGAGGGTCGACGGTCGCGTCGAGCTGCTCGATCACCTGGACGAGGATGATCCCGAGGACCATCAAGGACAGCAGCATGAACATGGCGCCGACCCAGGCTGCGAACCTGCCGTCGTACTCCCCCGCTGGCAGCTCGACGCCTGTACTGGGCGAGTTCGGTGGCGCAGCGGCTCGCGCCGGGGAACGCGCATCGGCCGCCGCCGATTGGGGTTGTGCCCCCGTACTGGCTGGCAGCACCGCGCCTGTGGGGATTGCGTCGGCATCCTTGTGGGGCGCGCCGGACGGGGCCGGAGCCTCGCCAGGGGTGACGGGCCCAGCGGGCGCGATGGCCGGCGGCACGGGCTCGCCCGCTGGCTCAGCGGCGACAGGCCGGTCGGTGACGAGCGCCGCGATCGAGGCCGTGGCGGGTACCGCCGCTGCTGAGGGCGGAGCCGCGATCGGCGAGGAGGCGGGCACCACGACCGTCTCAGGTGACTCGACGATCGAGATCCCCGCTGACGCGGACGCCCGGAAGGTGCCGAACCGGTCCTGACCCGTGAGCACCCAGCGGCGCCCATCGACCAGCGGCGTGCCCACCACCTCGGTCTCGCTGCGGTAGAGGGCCAGGTCCTCGGGCACCCATGTCGACGGGTCAGGCGAAACCTCGATCACCACAGGGTTTCCCCCGTCGACCAGCAACGTCTCCCCGTCGCCCGTGGGGACGGGTGATCGCCCGTCCGAGTAGGCGACCAGGATGAGTTCATTGGCCATGCTTGCACTCTGGGCGCAGGTGACGCTGTGGTCAACGCCACCTGCACCTGATCACTCGATCGGCTGAGTCGGCGGGCTGGATCTGCTACCCAGCGTCGCCCGGTGGGTCCCGTCGCTCAGGGCTGCAGTCGCTCGGGGCTCAGCCGCTCATGGATCGACCGTGTAGTTCAGGGTCATCCGCCCGCCGTCGATCACGAGGATCTCCCCGGTGATGTAGCTCGACGCATCACTGGCGAGGAACGCCACGGCCTCGGCGACCTCGCGGGGCTCACCGAAGCGCTTCATCGGCGTGCGGCTCATAGCTCGGTCACGGGCCACCTTGTTGACGAGGACCGATGCCAACGCCATCTCGGTGGCGATCGTGCCCGGTGCCACGGCGTTCACGCGGACCCCCTTGTCAGCCAGGCCGAGGGCGAAGACCCGGGTCAGCTGGTTCATCCCGCCCTTGCTGATGTTGTAGCTCGCGATCGTCGGCATCGTGAACGTGCCGTTGACCGAGCTGAGGTTCACGATGCTCCCCCGCCCCGCAGCCGCCATGTGCCGAGCCACTGCCTGGGCCATCAGGAACGCTCCCCGGAGGTTCACGCCCAGCACGGCGTCGAAGTCCTCCTCGGTCACCTCGAGCAGGTCAGCGGCTCGGGCGATCCCGGCGTTGTTGACCAGGACGTCGATCCTTCCGTGCGCGTCCATCACGGCGGCGACTGTTGCTGCGATGTCTGCAGAATCCGCCACATCGCAGTGCACGTAGGAGCCGCCCACCTCGGCGGCGACGGCCGACCCTCGCCCGTCATCGATGTCCGCGACGACCACGATCGCGTCCTCGGCAGCGAACCGCCGGGCGCAGGCCGCCCCGATTCCCTGGGCTGCGCCCGTGATGAGGCACACGCGCCCGGCCAGGCCGAACCGGATCTCTGGATTCTCGAGGGGTGTCGGCACGCCGTGAACACTAGCCCCAGGTGCCCGCCCCTTGCTCTGAGCCAGGGAGCGGCGATCACTGGGGCCAGGATCAACTCGAGGATCCGGCCCAGCGCGCAATGTGCGGGCTGAGGATCTCGGCCAGGTTCGGGGAGCCGATCTCCTTGAGCGCATAGGTCGCGCGGCGCAGTGGCTGGCCGACGGTGATGATCCGGCCCAGGTCCATGGGCGTGCCCGAGACAACGATGTCGCAGGGGGTGGCCCGGATCGTGGCTTCGAGGTCGGCCAGCTGTGCCCCCCCGTACCCCATGGCGGGCAGCACAGGGCCGGTCTCGGGATACGTCCGGTAGGTGTCAGCGATCGAGCCGACGGCGTACGGGCGTGGATCGACGATCTCGGCAGCACCCGCGGCCCGGGCCGCGACGGTCCCGGCGCCGAGCGGCATCCCGCCGTGGGTCAGGGTCGGCCCGTCCTCGATGACCAGGACCCGGTTGCCCGCCAGCGACTCCCCCGACTCCAGGGACACCGGCGACTCAGCCAGGACGACCACGGCATCAGGGGCGAGCTGGTGGGTCGCGGCCACGACCTCCTCGACAGCCTCAGAGGGTGCGCTGTCCACCTTGTTGACGACCACGATGTCGGCCATCCGCAGGGTCGTCTCGCCCGGGTGGTAGGCCGATTCATGCCCGCTGCGCAACGGGTCGACCACGGTGATCATGACGTCCGGACGCACGAACGGGAAGTCGTTGTTCCCCCCGTCCCAGACGATGACGTCGGCCTCGGACTCGGCTGCCCGGAGGATCGCCTCGTAGTCCACTCCGGCGTACATGATCATGCCCATCTCGACCGGCGTCTCGTACTCCTCGCGCTCCTCGACCGTGGGGTCGCTGGCGTCGATCTCCTCCAGCGTGGCGAACCGCTGCACCCGCATCGCCTTCAGGTCGCCGTACGGCATCGGGTGCCGGATCAGAGCCACCCGGAGACCCGCATCCAGCAGCAGCCGGCCGACGGCGCGAGTGGTCTGGCTCTTCCCGCACCCTGTCCGGACCGCGCCGATCCCGATGACCGGCTTGTCGCTGCTGAGCATCGTCGAACGGGGACCGGCCAGCCGGAAGTCGGCACCGGCGGCCAGAACCCGCGACGCCTGGTGCATCACGTCGGCATGAGCCACATCGGAGTAGGCAAAGACGACCTCGTCGACATCGCCATCACGGATGAGGTCGACGAGCTGCTCCTCGGCGACGATCGGGATCCCGTCCGGGTAGAGCGGGCCAGCCAGGGCAAACGGGTATGTGCGGTCGTCGATCCCCGGGATCTGCGCAGCTGTGAAGGCCAGCACCCGACTGCCCGGATCGTCGCGGAAGACGGTCGCGAAGACGTGGAAGTCCCGGCCGCCGGCGCCCATGATCACGATGTTGCGCATGCGTCCATTGTGGGTCGCGGGGCCTGTCGACGTCGCACCGGCGGCGCCCACCGGACCGCCCGCCAGCTGGGCTCGCGCCCGAAGCTCACACCCAGCCCTTACCGCATCGCGATCGGCCTCCTAACCGCACCGGGGACTGTGGTTGAACGGTCGAGGGACGACCGGTCGACAGACGAAGGGAAACTCATCATGAACCGCACAACCAGGATCGGAACCGGGCTCGGAGTGGGAGCTGTGGCCTTCGCGGCAGCCGCAGTCATGGCCGTGGCCTCCCCCGCCACCTCGGTCGCCGCTGCGGATGGGGCGACCACGGCGCCCTCCGCCACCTCGGCCCCCGCTGAGGGCTGCCAAGGGATGGGCAAGGAGCTCCTGACCGGTGATGACGCCGTGCAGGCAACGGCGGCTGCGCAGGCGGCGGTCGAGGGTGGGACGGTGCTGCGGGTCACCGTCGATCCGGACGGCGACTACGAGGCGCACGTGCGCAACTCGGAGGGCACCGTGGTTGAGGTCACGATGGACGACTCGTTCAGCGTGACCGGTGTCGAGGAGCTGCCCGCCCGTGGCTCCGGTGGCGGTCGTGGTGGTCCGCACGGCCCTGGGATGGGCAAGGAGCTCCTGACCGGTGATGACGCCGTGCAGGCAACGGCGGCTGCGCAGGCGGCAGTCGAGGGTGGGACCGTGCTGCGGGTCACCGTCGATCCGGACGGCGACTACGAGGCGCACGTGCGCAACTCGGAGGGCACCGTGGTTGAGGTCACGATGGACGACTCGTTCAGCGTGACCGGTGTCGAGGAGCTGCCCGCCCGTGGCTCCGGTGGCGGTCGTGGTGGTCCGCGCGGCCACGGCGGGGGACCCGACAGCAGCGACGCTGACGAGGATGGCGCGAATGCCGAGGGCACGGCTTCGCAGACCATGGCGGCCTGATCCGGCAGACTGACGCCGTGACCTCAACAGTGCTGGTGGCCGACGACGACCGGGCGATCCGGGAGTCGTTGGCCACCGCCCTGGAGCTGGCCGGCTACGAGGTCCGGACGTGCGTCGACGGCGTCGAGGCGCTGGCCGCGACCCGGGCCCGGCCCTTCGACCTCGTGATCCTCGACGTGATGATGCCCGGGGTCGACGGCCTCGGCGTGTGCAGCGTCCTGCGCGCGGAGGGCAACAGGGTCCCGATCCTGATGGTGACCGCCAGGACCGAGACTGCCGATCGCGTGGCGGGCCTGGATGCCGGCGCCGATGACTACGTCGCCAAGCCCTATGACCTCGACGAGGTGCTCGCCCGCATTCGGGCGCTGCTGCGTCGCGCGGACACCCAGCTGGCACCCGTCGCCGTGCCGGAGCTCGACAAGGAGCCGGCGCTCGAGGTGGGCCCGATCCGCCTGGACGCCGCCGCCCGTCGGGCGTGGTCGCGCGATCAGGAGGTATCGCTGTCGCGCACCGAGTTCGACCTGCTCGAGCTGCTCATGCTCAACGCCGGCATCGTCGTCGAGCACCACGTCATCTACGACCGGATCTGGGGCTACGACTTCGGGCCCGAGTCGAAGAACCTCGCTGTGTTCATCGGGTACCTCCGTCGCAAGCTGGATGTGCCCGGGGACTCCCTGATCAGGTCGGTCCGAGGCGTCGGGTACACCATCCGGGAGGACTGACATGCGGATGCAGACCCGCATGGCCGTCATCTTCGGTGCGGTGGTCATCGCCACCGCGTTCCTCATGGGGGCGCTGAGCTACATCGCGATGGCAAGCCGCCTGCAGGCGCAGGTGGACACGTCCCTGGTCGAGGTCTCGGCCCCGCTGGCCCGGGATCTGGCATCGGGCCAGCGTCCCCGCGAGGTGAGTGACCGAAGCGGGCGAGATGGTCGAGGAGGCCCTGGCCAGGGCCAGCTGGTCCTGCCCACGCAGGTGCTGCTCCCAACCGGAACGGTCCTCGCCGACCCCCTGGACATCTCGATCCCGGTCGATGACGAGGACATCGCCGTTGCTGGGTCGGTGTCACCGACCACACGCTTCGTCGATGTCACGATCGACGACCGCCCGTACCGGTCGGTCACGCAGACCGCCGGTGGCGCTCGAGGCGCTGTCCAGGTGGCCCGTGATGTCTCGGAGAACGAGCGGGTGCTGACCTCGTTGGCCTGGGTCCTGACCGCGATCGGCATCGTCGTGGCAACCCTTGCAGCGGTTGCGGGCTGGTTCGTCGCACGGAGGACATCGCGTCGGTTGGTCGCCCTCACCGACGCTGCGGAGTCGGTCACGGCGACGGGGCAGTTGGGGACAGCGGTGCCGGCATCGGGCACTGATGAGGTCTCGCGGCTCGGGACGGCATTCAACGCCATGCTGGCGCGGCTGAGCCAATCGCGCGACGACCAGCAGCGGCTGGTCCAGGATGCCGGGCACGAGCTGCGCACCCCGCTGACGTCGCTG
The DNA here is from genome assembly GCA_963753075.1 of uncultured Actinomycetes bacterium. GTDB lineage: Bacteria > Actinomycetota > Actinomycetes > S36-B12 > CAIYMF01 > Prado023. The sequence goes on along the minus strand of CAVWAR010000017.1, from coordinate 671,040 downwards.
CGCACCAACGTGAGCCTGCTGCGCCAGTTCGACGACATGCCCCGTGACACCCGGGCGCGCGTCATCGCGGACCTCGACGGCGAGACCAGGGAGCTCACCGCGCTCGTCAACGAGGTGGTGACCCTCGCGGCCGCGGCCCCGAACGACGCTCCCCTCGAACCGGTGTCGCTGGCCGGCCTGGCCCGGGGGGCGGGCGCGCGGGCCCATCGGCGGTCCGGGTGCGAGGTCACACTCCACCTTGACGACTCACACGTGCTCGGGCAGTCGGCGCTCCTGGCGCGCGCCGTGTGGAACCTGGTCGAGAACGCGTGCAAGTTCTCCGGGGACGAGCCCCAGGTTGACCTTGTGGTCCGGGAGGGCACGGTCATCGTCCGGGATCGGGGTCCCGGGATCGACCCCGCCGACCTGCCGCATGTTTTCGACCGCTTCTTCAGAGCCACGTCCGCCCGATCGCTGCCGGGGTCCGGCCTCGGCCTCGCCATCGTCAGTGACGTGGCGCTGGCGCACGGGGGTCGGGCCTTCGCCTCGAACCGACCCGACGGAGGCGCCGAGGTCGGGTTCCAGATCCCTGTTCTGCGCGAGCCCTGAACCCGACGAGGTCGGGCAGCAGGACCTGCCGGCTACACGCCGAGGCGCTTGAGGGTGCCCGAGCCCGGGATCCCATCGGCCTGCGAGCCGCGCCACCCCTGTGCGCGTTGGAAGGCCTTGACCGCCTTCTTCGTCCTGGGGCCGAAGTAGCCGGTCTGACCGGCCGGGATCGAGTACCCGCGGCTGATCAGCGCCCCCTGCAGGTTGTAGACGAGGATCGCCCTGTTGGGGTCCCACTTCGTCGTGGACCTCCCGGAGGTGCTCGTCGTCGACTTCGTGGGCTTGCGCACCTTCGGCGCCTTCGGGGCGCGCCTCGGCGGCTTCACGCCGAGGCGCCTGAGCGTCGTGGCACCCGCGATGCCATCGGCGTTGCTGCCACGCCAGCCCTGGGAGCGCTGGTAGGCGGCCACGGCTCGGGTCGTCTCGACGCCGTACTTCCCGGTGGGGCCCGAAGGGATGGTGAAGCCTCGCCTGATCAGCGCCCGCTGGAGCTTCTTGGTCTTCTTCTTCGACAGCAGGCGCGTCGACGGGGGGGTGACCCGTGATGTGCCCGCGGACTTCGGCGCGGAGACCTTCGCGGGCGCGGTCGACACGGCCTTGGCCGAGGACGCGCCGAAGCTCAGGCCGAGCCGCTTGAGGGTCTCCGGCCCGACCGCCCCGTCGGCCTCCGAGCCCCGCCAACCCTGGGACCGCTGGAACGCCGCAACCGCACCCGCCGTCTGTGCTCCGTAGTAGCCGGTGGGACCAGCGGGGATCGCGAAGCCACGCGAGATGAGCTTCTGCTGCAGTGCCCGCACCTGAGCGGTGGTCAGGGACGCGCCCGATGCCGGGCTGGACAGGAACGCCGGCGCTGCAGCCGTGCTTCCCGTGAACCAGGAGCGGGTGTCCCGCTCGGCGGCAGTGGCCGCGGACTGGGAGTCCTCGCGCAGGTTGATGTGGATGTGGGTGTTGTGCGGATCCCCTGACTGGGTCCGAGCAGCCCATCCATACGTCCTGCTCCAGATCCTGCCGCCGTGGATGACGTACCAGACACGTGAGTCGCCGATGACCGCGTTGAGCACCTTCTGGACGTCGATGCCCGAGGCTGTGATGTCCATGGCGTGAACCGCACCACGCGTGCCGAACCTGGGACCGTTCGAGGCGCCGACGGGGTTGTGGCTGTTGGTCGACCTGCTGTGACCGCTGTCGCCGATCACGCCGTCACTGATCCGACTGCGACCGGGCCAACGGGTGTCGATCTCACGGCGCAGGGCCATCAGTGACGGGGACGTGTGCCAGGGGATGAGCGACAGGGCGCCCATCGCGACCGGCACAGAGGCCACCTCGCCAGGCCACGCGGGTGCTCCCGCCGCGGTGGCCGGGAGCGTGGTGGCAATTGCCACAGCACATGCCGCGGTGGCGATTGCGCGCACCCCACCAGAACGGCGCCATACCGTCATTTCCGACTCCCACCCAGATCCCACGCCGGCGATTCCCGAGAAAACGCAACCGGCACACCGTGCCAGACCGCACAAAGTGATGCAATTCGGCTGGATGGGCCCTTCGCGGCTGGTGGGTGCAGAACTGATCGCGACCGGATTCCCGCGATTGCCGGTGACACGCCCTCCCGCCGCGGCGCAAGTCCCCGGTCGGCGCCACTAGCGTGATGCGGGGACGAGGAAGGGAGGGCTGCGATGACCGTCGCCCAGTGGATCGCCGCGTTGATGCCGGTCCTGTCCGTGGCCATCCTCCTGGTCGTGCTGCGCATGCCGGCCTCCCGGGCAATGCCCATTGCCCTCGTGATCACGATCGCCCTTGCGATGCTCGCCTGGGGCGTTCCCGCCATCGAGATATCGGCATCGGTCGTGGAGGGCTTGATCATCGCCGGGTCCGTGGTGCTCATCGTTCTCGGTGCGTTGGCGTTCCTCAGCGTCATGCGGGCCAGCGGGGCGCTCGCGCTGATCCGCCTGGACGTGCTCAAGCTCACCCCGGACAGCCGGGTGCAGATGCTGTTCGTCGGATGGCTGCTCGTCTGCTTCATCGAGGGCGCCGCTGGGTTCGGAACCCCCGCCACCGTGGCCGCTCCCCTGCTGATCGCCCTGGGGTTCCCCGCGATGGCCGCGGTCTGCCTCGCGCTGATGGCCGACGTCTCGGCCGTGACCTTCGGAGCTGTGGGCACGCCGATCATCGTCGGGCTGACGGAGGGCACCGGTCGGGAATGGACCGATCCAGCGGATGCCGCGCAGATGACAGACGTGGCCCTTCAGACCGCTGCGATCGATGTGGTCGCGGGCATGACCATCCCGTTGCTGATGCTGTGGTTCCTGACCCACGTCTTCGCCAAGGAGAAGGGCCGCCGGCCCTTCATCGAGATGATTCCCCTGACCATTGTGGCCGCGCTCAGCTTCTCAGTGCCGGCCTACCTGTGGACGCTGTTCCTCGGCGTCGAGTTCGGCGGGATCCTGGGCGCAGCGACTGGGTTCGCGATCCTGTTCGTGGTCGTGAAGCTGGGCATCCTGGTTCCCAAGAACCCCTGGTCGGTGACCCTGGGCTACATTGACCCGCTCGAGCTCGAGACCATGGTCGAGGAGACCGCGGCCGAGGCCGAGGCGGCGCACCTGTCAACCGCACGCGTATGGGCGCCCTACGGACTGCTCACCGTCCTGCTGCTGGTGACACGTGTGGTTGACGAGGTGAAGGAGACCCTCAACTCGTGGACGCTGAGCTGGAACAACATCTTCGGCACGGACATCTCCGCAGGCTTCGAGCCGCTGTACTCCCCCGGCGTGATCTTCCTGATCGTGGCGGCGTTCACGGCGTGGTTGCACCACCTCAGGGCCCCCAAGATCCGCGAGGCGATGCACAACACGCAGAAGGCGGTTCTGGGCTCTGCGCTGGTCCTGATGGCCGCTGTGCCGATTGTCCGGGTGTTCCTCAACTCCGGGGTGAACAGCAACGGCCTCGAGTCGATGCCGCTGGAGCTGGCCAATGCGGCCGCCGAGAGCGTGGGTGGCAACTGGCCGCTGGCGGCCCCGTTGGTCGGCGCTCTGGGCTCATTCGTGTCGGGCAGCGCCACCTTCAGCCACCTGATGTTCGGGGCATTGCAGGAGTCTGTCGCGGACTCGGTGGGGGTGAGCCCTGAGGTCGTGCTGGCCCAGCAGGTGGGTGGCGCGAACGCGGGGAACATGGTCTGCGTGACGAACGTCGTGACAGTAGCCGCCGTGGGCGGCCTTCTGGGTGCGGAAGGGGCGATCATCCGGGTGACCGCGATACCCATGGCCGCGTACTCAGCTGTGTTCATAGCCGCTGGCATGTTCTTGGCCTGACCGCCCGATGTGTCGTGCGCACGACACATCGGGGCGTGGTCAGGTGGGATGCTGAGCGCCATGCGCGCGTGGCTGCTGGACCGTCCGGGTCCACCTGGTTCCCTGCGGTTGGGCGAGGTCCCCAGCCCTTGGCGTGCGCCGTCGTTCGCACAGCGCGAGGTTGAGGTGCTGGTCAAGGTCGAGGCGGTCGGCCTCAATCCCGTTGACTTCAAGACAGCCGCGGCCGGGAACCCAGTCTGGGCCTACCCGCACATCCTGGGGCTCGACATCGCCGGCCGAGTGATGGCCGTCAGCGCCGACGCAGCCGCCCGCAGGGAAATCGGCTGGATGCTGCCCCAGCCGGGAAGGCGCGTCGTCCTGCACCAGGATCTGCGCGAGCAGGGGGGCTTCGCGGAGTTCGTGAGCGTCGCCCCGGAAGCCCTGGCCGTGGTGCCCAGTGAACTGGACCCGATCGCTGCCGCGAGCCTGCCCACGGCGGGGCTGACCGCCCTCGACGCGATCGAACGACGGCTGCGCCAGATCTCCGGTCAGACGGTGCTCATCCACGGGGCCTCAGGCGGAGTCGGGTCCATCGCCGTCCAGCTGGCCAAACTCTTCGGTGCGACGGTGATCGCGACGGCCCGCCCCGAGAACGACGCGGCGGTTCGGGCCCTCGGTGCCATGCATGTCGTGGACTACCGAGCCCCGGACCTCGTCGACCAGGTTCGGGGCATCGCCCCGGGCGGGGTGGACGCCGTCATCGACACTGTCTCGGCGCGCTCGGCAACCGAGGGGATGGCGCTGCTCTGCCACGCGGGGCACCTGGTGAGCATCGCGGGACGCCCGGACCTGAGCACCGTTCCCGAGTTCGGGCTCGCGCCGACGCTGTCCGAGGTGGCTCTGGGCGCGGCCTACACACACGGTGGATCACAGGGCCGTCGGTGGCTGCGGTGGGGCCTGGAACGCCTGATGAAGCTGATCGTCGAGGGGCATCTGCACCCGCCGGCCATCGAGGTCATCAGCTTCGACGAGATCCCTCGGGGGCTCGAGCGCCTGCGGGATGGTGAGGTCGACGGCAAGCTGGTCGCGAACCTGCGCTGGAACTGATCCAGCGGGCCCTAGCGGCGCCCGCTGATGCAGATCTGTCCTGGCGGGCAGTACTGCGGGAAGGCCACCTGTGGCACGTACGCCATGAGCACGATGATCACCAGGGAGGCGATCGAGCCGATCCAGGCCCCCCGGTAGAGGTTGTTGCTGCGTCCTTGGATGCGAGCCGAGTTCCGCCGAAGTGCCCAGGCGAGCACGAGGAATCCGATCGCGAGTCCGATGCCCAGCCCGACCTTCGCACCCGTCGCGTCACCGATGGAGCTGCCAAGGTAGACGCCCGCGCTCCCAGTGGCCCCCAGTAGGACGGTCGCAACCACGAGGCTGATGCCGCTGAACACGGAGGTCATCAGGGTGTCGGTGGCCATCTGGTCAGGATCTGGCTCAGGCGCTGGTTCGAATCGACCGGTGGTCGGCTTGGCCACGGCACCTCCCTGATGTGGATGGGCCAACACTCTCACAGGTTGGGCGGTCGCCGTCGCGATCATGGGACTGCGTCGCCGGCGGTCTCTGCACGGCTGTTGCCGGGCTAGGCCCGGACAAGGCGGCGCTTCTTGACCGTGTACCCCGGCGGAAGGGTCCCGTCCTTGAGCATGCGGATAGGGCAGCGCTTGCAGCGTGGCTTCTTGGAGCAGCACTTCTTCTTCGGCTTGGCCACCCTCTCAGTCTACGCGCGTCAGTAAGGTAGCCCTAACGGGATTCGGGTCGACACGGCGCCATCGACCTGGGCGCCACGTCGGTTCAGTCGGCCCACACCTGGACGGTGCGTCCCACATCGGTGAGCACGTCCTTGAGGGCGTCGAAGTCCTCGTGGCGCAGCCGCATCCAGGCGTTGGCGTGGTACCCAGCCTCGATCGGCTGTGTCGCAGTTCCCGGTGTGGGGAGGTGTGATGCCGTGATCAGGTGCCCGTAGCGGTGCTGCACCTCGTCGAGCCCGGAGTAGCCGCTGATGACCCCGTCCCGGTTGGGCCTCAGGGCGATCAACCCGCAGGCGAACCGGTAGCTGGGCATCCGCTGTGGGTGGCCGTGCATCAGGGCGTGGGCCCACTCGTAGTGCAGGTCCATCTCGTTGGCCTCGTTGTACATGTCCCACTGGCCCACTCCGGGAGGGCGGGCCCCGATCTCGGAGAACTTCAGGCCCCTCGGCCCGAAGAACCACTCCATGTGGGTTGCCGAGGTATCCAGGCCCAGGACCGATATGACCCGGCGGCCCATCTCGCGGACCTCCTCGTACTCGGCCTGCAGGACCCGGTTGGTGGCGATGATCTGTGGGGAGATCCACCGGGTCCGCATGGCCTCGAGCACGTTGGGGAAGTAGTGGGAGGTGAACTCATGGGTCACGTGGCCGTCGATCGTGATGGTGTCGTAGAAGCCCTCGTGGCCCTCGACGAACTCCTCGAGGGCCAGGGAGGCGCCAGCATCCACCCCTGATGTGACGCACGCGGCCATGAGTTGCTCGTCGCTGTCCACCCGGAGAGTTCCAGCGGCCCCGGCGCCGTCCCGTGGCTTGAGGATGAGCGGGTAGCCGACCGAAGCCGCGAAGTCGAGTGCCTCGGCTGTGGTCTGCACGGCAGTGGATGCGGCCGTGGGGATCCCGGCCTCGCGCAGGACCTGCTTCATGGTCGGCTTGTCGCGGCACAGGTAGGCAGCGCGTGCTGAGGTGCCCGGGATGCCGCAGCGCTCACGTACGTGCGCCACCGGCATGACGTGCGATTCGATCGAGCACTCGAGCCGGTCGACCCACGTGTGCATCTGCGCCTGGCGGACCGCCCACTCCAGGGCAGCCTCGTCGGTCACGGAGTCGACGCGGTAGTGCCAGTCGATCCACGACTTCAGCTCGTCGTCGTAGTGGTCGTAGTCATACTCGCTGACCACCATGACGTACGCGCCGACCTCGCGCAGGGCGCGGACGAAGCGGCGTTGGGTGTCCGGGAACCGGGGCTCGACGAAGACGATGTTCACATCACGAAGGATGCCCCGCCCAGGCACCCTCGTCGCGCCGGGTCAGGACTCGGGTCGGGCCTCGTGCTCGGGCTCGGGCCTGGCCTCGTACTCGTAGTCGTAGCTCGTACTCGGGGAGGGGCTCGAGCATGGAGTCCGGATGCACGAACCAACCACGCCGCTTGGCCAGCGCGCCGTTGAACGCAGCGCCCATGAACAGGGCCAGGACGGTCACGTAGACCCACCACATCACCGCGACCGGGGCCGCGATGGCGCCGTACACCGACCCCTCACGAAAGATCCAGGCGAAGTACCAGCGCAGGGCCCAGCTGAACAGGGCCCACAGGGCCATGGCAAGGACCGCACCGGGGATGTCTGCCGCCCAGTACGTCCGGTGCGGGACCGCCCAGTGGTACAGCGAGACCACAAGCAGGAGCGCGGCTGTCAGCTGCACGATGGTCAGCAGCAGCGAGGTGGTCGTGCCCTGAACTCCTGGTATCACCTGATGGAGGAAGGACGGCCCCGCGAGGATGAGTGGGATCGCCACGATGAGGACGGCCAATCCGGCGACGTAGACGCCGAGTGACAGCAGCTTGGAGTGCACGAAGGACCGCAGGCCCTCACGCTGGTAGACGATGGTCATAGCGTTGATCACGGCATCGATGACCCGCGACCCGGCCCATACCGCGATCACGACACCGACGAGGCCCAATGTCGTCTGGCCCCGGCCGAACACGTTGTCGAGGAGCGGAACGAGCAGGTCGTCGATGGCCTCCGGGGTCAGCACCTGCTCGGCGAGGTCAAGGACGCTGCTGCGGAACTGGGCGACCGCATCGATGCCCAGGACTCCCTGGAATCGGAAGATTCCGGCGACCAGGCCCAGGATCAGCCACGGAAGGGCGAAGACGGCCCAGAAGGATGCCTCAGCTGCAAGACCGGTCAGGCGAGTCTGGTAGCCCACGATCAGGGCATCGCCGAGGGCATTGCCGGACAGTCGTCGTCCAGCCGCCTGCATCCAGCCCGCCAACGCCCTACCTCCGTGTCCCGTCAGACTGAATCTAGCCCGCGCGGCGCCCTGCGCCCAATGCGCGTTGCGACTGCGGCCCCCGGTCGAGCGAAACGGGCAGTGGCTGGTCTGCGGCGATCCCCGACCCGAACCTGAGACAGCGCCCGCGCTGTCGTAGGTTGATCCCGTGACCCACGAGTGCGACATCCTGATCATCGGGGCCGGCCCCTCGGGCCTGTACGCGGCGTACTACGCCGGGTTCCGCGGCTGGTCGGTGGTGATCATGGACGCCCTGCCGGAGGCGGGTGGACAGATCACTGCCATGTACCCGGAGAAGGACATCTTCGATGTTGCCGGGTACACCTCGGTCAAGGGCCGGGTGCTGGTGGAGAACCTCGTGGGGTCAGCGGCCCCGTATGACCCCACCTACGTCCTCGGCGAGCAGGCGATGACCCTGGAGGCGTCAGAGGGAGCCCCCACGGTGGTGACCGGTTCCCAGGGAACGACCGTCACTGCCAAGGCCGTCATCGTCACCGGTGGGATCGGCTCCTTCACCCCCCGCTCCCTTCCGGCCGACGACGGGTGGGAGGGCAAGGGGCTGGTCTACTTCGTCCCCAAGCTGGCCGACCATGCGGGCAAGGACATCGTCATCGTTGGCGGCGGCGACTCCGCCTTCGACTGGGCCTACGCGCTGGCACCCATCGCCCGCAGCGTCTCGCTCGTGCACCGCCGGGAGCAGTTCCGTGCGCACGGGTCCATGATCGACGCCGTCCGTGAGCTCGGGGTCTCGCTGTACACATCGTCGGAGGTCAGCGCGATCCGTGGCGACGAGACCGTCTCCGAGGTGGAGATCACGCACAAGGAGACCGGCGAGGTCACGGTGCTGCCGGCCCAGACAGTCGTGGCGTCCCTTGGGTTCGTGGCCAACATCGGCCCGATCGCGACGTGGGGTCTCGAGCTGACCAAGCGCCACATCGTCGTCGACACGGCCATGCGCACGAACCTGCCCGGAGTCTTCGGGGCTGGCGACATCGTCACCTACCCGGGCAAGGTCCCGCTGATCTCCGTCGGATTCGGCGAGGCGGCCCTCGCGGTGAACAACGCCGCACCGATCGTCGAGCCCGGGATGGGGATCTTCCCGGGCCACTCATCAGGAGGTTCCGAATGAGCACCATCGACCCGCTGGAAGCTTCGTCGACCCCGGGGAACCCGGCGTTCCCCGCAGATTCCTTCTCCGACGTGCTGGCAGCGAATGCCGGCTACGCAGCTGGCTTCCGTGGGCTGGGGCTCGGGGGAAGGGCGGCCAAGGGGTTGGCCATCATCACGTGCATGGACTCGCGGATCGACCCGCTCAGCATCGTCGGGATGGGCCCGGGAGACGTGAAGATCCTGCGCAACGCGGGGGCGCGCGTGACCGAGGACGTCCTGAGGACCCTGGTGCTGGCCACCTACCTCCTGGAGGTGGATCGGGTTCTGGTCCTGCCGCACACGCGCTGCAAGATGGTCGGTACGGCCGAGGAGGACATCCACGCGCTGATCGCTGAGGAGTATGGCGTGGACACGCGCAGCATGGAGTTCCGGACTGTGCAGGATGAGCGCGCCGCACTGCGCAGAGACCTGCGCCGGATCCGCAGCTTCCCGCTGCTCCCGGCTGGCCTGGTGGTCGGCGGCGCGGTCTACGACGTGGACACCGGCGAGCTGCATCCCATCGACGGCTGAGCCTTCAGCGCCCAGCGCGCGGGGGACGCCGCGCGTGGCCATCGCAGCGCCCGGCGGGTCGGGCGCGAACGCCGGACGGATGGCCCTGCGACTCGATCAGGCGTCGATGCGCTCGCGGTCGAGCCCAGCCGACCCAGCGACGATGAAGTCCTTGCGCGGGGCGACCTCCGAGCCCATGAGCAGGTTGAACACGTTCGTGGCATCGGCGGCATCCTCGACGCACACGCGGCGCAGCGTCCGCTTGCCCGGCTCCATGGTGGTCTCGCGCAACTGGCTGGCGTCCATCTCGCCCAGGCCCTTGTAGCGCTGCGGGTCCTTCCACCGCCGCCCGGCCTTGCGCAGCTCGGCGAGGGTGGCGGCGAGTTCCGTGTCGGAGTGGGTGTAGCGGACCTCGGCCTTCTTCCCGCCGCTGGCAATCACCTCAAGCCGGTGCAGTGGCGGCACAGCTGAGTAGACGCGCCCCTCGGCGAGCATCTCGGGCATGTACCGGTGGAAGAGGGTCAGCAGCAGGCAGCGGATGTGGGCACCGTCGACGTCGGCGTCGGCCATCAGGATGACCTTGCTGTACCGGAGGGCCTCGATGTCGAAGGTGCGTCCGGAACCGGCACCCAGCACCTGGATGATCGCGGCGCACTCGGCATTCTTGAGCATGTCCGCCAGGGAGGCCTTGTGCACGTTGAGGATCTTGCCCCGGATCGGCAGGAGCGCCTGGAACTCGGAGTCCCGAGCCAGCTTGGCTGTGCCGAGCGCTGAGTTGCCCTCGACGATGAACAGCTCGGTGCGCTCGACGTCCTCACTGCGGCAGTCCACGAGCTTGGCCGGCATCGACGACGACTCCAGCGCACTCTTGCGGCGCTGCACGTCGCGGTGCGCCCGGGCGGCCACGCGGGCACGCATCGCGTTTGCCACCTTCTCGGCGACGGACCTGACCACGAGCTTGTCGCCGCGCGGTGGGTTGGCCAGCCACGAGGACAGCTCCTTGCTGACGACCCCGGCCACGATCCGGGCGGCAGCCGGCGTACCCAGGATCTCCTTGGTCTGGCCCTCGAACTGCGGCTCGGCGAGGCGCACTGTGACCACGGCGGTGGCGCCTTCGAGCGCGTCCTCCTTGGTGATCGCGCCCTCGCTGGGTTTCAGAACCTTTGCCGTGGACAGGTGGTCGTTGAGCGTCTTGACCAGGCCACGCTCGAAGCCGGCCATGTGGGTGCCGCCCTTGGGCGTGGCCACGATGTTTACGAACGAGCGGAGCTCGGTGTCGTAGCTGTTGCCCCACCGAAGGGCCACGTCCACGACGAGCTCACGCTCGACCTCCGTGGGCACCATGTGGCCGCGCTTGTCCAGGACCGGAACGGTCTCGGTGAACTTCTGTGCCCCCGCAAGGCGCAGGATCGGCGAGACGGCGTCGCCGGTCGCGAGGTGCTCGACGAACTCGGCGATCCCGCCGAGGTGGGCGAATGTGCGCTCCTGCACCGACTCGGGGTCGCGCTCGTCGCGCACGACGATCCTCAGCCCGGGTACCAGGAAGGTGGTCTGCTGGGCGCGGTTGTGAACGGCCTCGAGGTCGATCATGGCATCCGCGGTGAAGATCTGGGGGTCCGGCCAGAACCGGATCCGGGTTCCGGTGCGCGCTCGCGGGCACGACCCTCCGGGCCGTAGGCCCGACTTCCTGGCGAAGTCGGCGTCGGGGCCCTCCCCGTCGAACAGGCCCGGCACCCCCCGCCGGAAGGAGATCAGGTGCACCTTGGCATCACGGTCGACCTCGACGTCGACCCGCGCGCTCAAGGCGTTGACCACGCTGGCGCCCACGCCGTGCAATCCGCCCGAGGCGGTGTAGGACCCGCCGCCGAACTTTCCGCCGGCATGCAGCTTGGTCATGACGACCTCAACGCCCGTCAGGCGTGTGCGTGGCTCGACGTCGACGGGGATCCCGCGCCCGTCGTCGTGGATCTCCACCGAGCCGTCCGCGCGCAGGATCATGTCGATACGGGTGCACCAGCCCCCGAGGGCCTCATCCACCGAGTTGTCCAGGATCTCCCAGACACAGTGCATCAACCCGCGCGAGTCGGTGGAGCCGATGTACATCCCGGGGCGCTTCCGGACCGCCTCGAGGCCTTCGAGCACGGACAGGTTCTTGGCCGAGTACCCGCTCTTGGGCTTGGCAGCCCTGCTGGCTCGACGCGTCGGCTCAAGGGGTTCTGCAGTCACGCGCCAAGGGTACCGGCGGTGGCTGACAGCTCTCGCTCATCGGACCACAGAGACTTTCCGTGGCGCACCGGTGCGTGGATGCACGTTGCGCGCCTGGCGAACGTGTCAGCGAAAGAACGCTCGGGGTGCAACACTGGAGGTCACGTTGATCCGAGGAGGGGACATGGTTGGCACTCTCGAGGCAGAGGTCGCGCTCAGCGCGGCCGATAGGTGTGACCGTTGCGGTGCCCAGGCAATCGCCCGGGCGACGTTGGCCACAGGTGCCCATCTGCTCTTCTGCGGGCATCACCTGCGCGCCCATGAGGCTCGACTGACCGAGATCTCGGCGCGGATCGCGCGCACCACGACTCTGGCGCACACAGGTGGCAGCGAGCTCACCAGCACTGAGTGAATGCAGTCCTGCTTGACGTCCTGGTTGTTGTCGCCGTAGCCATCGCGGTCGTCGGGATCGTCGTTCCGGTCCTGCCCGGGACGCTCCTGGCCCTGGGTGCGTTCCTCCTGTGGGCGCTTCTGACGGGCGGCTCGCTGGCCTGGGCTGCGTTCGCGATCATCGCGGTGCTCATCGCCCTCGGGCAGGTCCTCAAGTACCTCCTGCCGCACAAGTCCCTGACGGCGGCCGGAGTGCCGGGCCGGTCGATCCTCGTCGGGGCGGTCTGCGCCATCGCGGGCTTCTTCCTGATCCCCGTCGTCGGGCTGGTCGTGGGTTTCATCGGTGGCCTGTTCCTCGCCGAGCAGGTCCGGCTGCAGAACTGGGCCGAGTCGGTCGACTCCACGTGGGTCGCGATGAAGGCGACGGGATTCGCCATCCTGATCGAGTTGGGGGCCCTCATGGTGGCCACGACGGTCTGGGTTGGGGCGCTGGTGCTGCTTGGCCAGAGCTGAGCGGGGGTAGGCTCCCGTCATGACCATGCCCGCGGATCAGCACGACACGGTTGTTCTGAGCACCGACTCCCCGCCATCGGATCAGCACGACACCATTGTTCTGAGCACCGACCCCGCGCCGGCACCTGCGCAGCAGGCCCTGCCCACGCCTCCTCCGGCATGGCATCCAGCGCCACCCCCACCCGCCGCGTGGCAGCCGCAGCCGCCGATGCCGCCCTATCCGTATTCCGCTGGCTACGCGTCTGGAGCAACCGACCCGTGGGGCGCCCCCGCCGGTGCGCCGGTCATCATCATGCGCAACAACGCGGCGGTGATCGGCGCAACGCTCGGTTCGGTGACGCTGTTCCTGTCCCTGATCCCGCTCATCGGCATCGTCGCGTGGATTCTGGCTCCCATCGGTCTGGTCACCAGCGGGATCGGGCTGCTGGTGGGGATGTCGCGGAAGGTTGGTCGGGCAGGGGCCCTCTGGGGCCTGTTGACCTCCGGGGCTGCACTGCTGGTGTGCCTTGCGTGGACTGCCTTGTTCCTGGCTCTCTGACCGTCGGCTCCAGCACGAACTCGACGCGCCGAATCGTCCGGCCAACCGTGTCTGGTGAGTCCGTGAGGCCGTCAGTCTGGCAGGCCGGCAACGAACTTCTCGATGCGTCGTTCGGAGACCGGCACGGCAGTGCGGATGTGCTGCGCGAACAGGCTCACCCGGTACTCGTCGATGAGGCGTCGCGCCGATCGAGCCGGATCGCCCGCAGCCATCGGGTCGGGCACCGGCCAGCCGTCGACCCGCGCGGCCATGAGCGCCTCGGCGGCGTGGGCCGCCGCACGCCGCCGCGAGTCCGCGGCTGGATCGTCGGGGAGTTTCGCGGCCCGCCAGGCGAGGGCCTGCAGGTAGCGGCGCAGATCAGCAATCCGCTCGGCACCCATCCGGCTGACGGGGCGGGGGCCGACCAGCCGATCGAGCTCGGCTCGGATGTCGGCAACAGCGTCGGCCACCACTGGCGATGTGAGGGCGTCGACGGCGCGCTCGGTCTCCCATGCGTGATCGAGGGCCACCACGACCTGGGCCAGGAGGGCTGCGTAGCGCTTGGGCAGTTCGAGGGTGATCCGCGACACTGCGGCGGCGAACGCCTGCGCGTCGCGCACCTCCGGCCCGGCCAGCAGCGTGTCGATTGCCGCGTCGGCGCAGTCCGCCAGCAGTGCCTCGGCGCCGCCGTGCTGATAGCGACCGAGGACGAGCCGGCTGCTCATGTCCAGCCCTGAGTGCCCTCGCGGGGCCGGGTTGGGCACAGCCAGGGCAACCAGCCGCCGGACGCCCCGAAGGTGCGCACGCGCTGCCTGCTCGGGATCGGGCAGCACGGCCAGGTCGACCGATGCGCCGCGATCCACCAGCGCCGGATGGCCCGTGACCGACACGCCGGCGACCACCCTCTCGACGGTCTCGGGGATGGCTCCGAAGGTCCATGAGGTGGCGCCGGCCACCGTGACGTCGTCAGCAGCGCGCGCGAGCATCCGGGCGCGGTCGGGTGCGTGCCGGCGTTGCAGTGCGGCCAGGTCGCGGTCCTCGCCGAGGACCTTCCCGGTCTCGTCAACGATCCGGTAGCGGGGCAGCAGGTGCATCGGCACCCGGGTGAGGTCCCAGTCCGCGGCGGTGAGGCGCACGCCCGTGATCCGGGCAGCTGCGGCGGCGACGGCCTCGAGGATCGGCTGCTCGGTCAGCTCCGCGGAGTCGAGCACGGCTGGAGCCAGGTTGGGGGCGGGGCCCAGCTGCTTGCGGACCTGCTTGGCAGGGCTTCGCAGCAGTGCGGTGACCAGGTCCCCGCGCAGCCCGGGGGCGGCCCCGGGCACCTCCGCTGGGTCCAGCTCGGGCAGGAGCGCCAACGGGACGTCGACGGTCACCCCGTCCGCGGCGGCTCCCGGCTCGAAGGCGTAGGAGAGGTTGAGGCTCACCTCGGGCCCCGCGCTCCACCGAAGCGGGAACTCCTCCTCGTCGGGAAGGTCCTCGTCCGCGACGCGGATGTCCGCCGGCGTCAGCGTCAGCAGGTCGGGAGTCTGCCTGCTGGCCTTCTTCCACCACGAGTCGAAGTGCCGCACGGACGTGATGTCAGGCGGGACGCGCGTGTCGTAGAACGCGAAGAGTCCCTCGTCGTCGATGACCAGCCCGCGTCGGCGGCTGCGCTCCTCGATGGCCTCGGCGTCCGTGAGCGCTGCCCGGTTCGCATTCCAGAACCGGTGCCTGGTGATCCAGTCCCCCTCGACCAGGGCCCCCCGGATGAACAGCTCGCGGCACAGCGCCGGGTCGATGCGGCCGTAGTCAACCGTTCGTCCGGTGACCAGTGGGATCCCGAACAGGGTGACGCGTTCGGTGGCGACCGTGGCGCCGCGCTTGGCCGACCAGTGCGGCTCGGAGTAGTTTCGCTGGACCAGGTGCTCGGCGGCCTGCTCGATCCAGTCAGGCTTCACCGTGGCGTTGCGGCGGGCGAACAGCCGGGAGGTCTCGACCAGCTCGGAGGACATCACCCAGTCCGGGTTGGTACGGGCCAGGGCTGACCCGGGGAAGATGACGAACCGCGCACCCCGGGCCCCGAGGTAGTCACGGCGCAGCGGGTCCCGCAGGCCAACCTGCGACAGCATCCCGGTGAGCAGCGCTCGATGGATGGCGTCGTGGTCGTCGCTGCCACTCGACCAGCGGATGCCCAAACTCGAGAGGACCTCCCGGATCTGGGAGACGAGGTCCTGCCACTCGCGGATCCGCAGGTAGTTCAGGTACTGCTCGCGGCAGGCCCGCCGCAGCCCGTTGCCCGATGTGGCCTTGCGCACCGACCGGATGTGGTCCCACAGGTTGAGCAGCGTGGAGAAGTCCGAGCGCTTGTCGACGAATCTGGCGTGGGCGGCGTCAGCTCGGCCACGTTCCGCCTCCGGCCGCTCCCGGGGATCCTGGATGGTCAGCCCGGCGACGATCACCACGACCTCGCGCACGCAGCCGGCCTGAGCCGCGGCCAGGACCATCCGGCCCAGCCGGGGGTCCAGGGGCAGGCGCGCCAGCTGCTTGCCGAGCGGGGTGAGCCGTGGTGGGCCGGCCCCGCCCTTGAGCGCACCCAGCTCGGTGAGCAGTGCGACCCCGTCGCGGATCTGGCGCGTGTCCGGGGGATCGAGGAACGGGAAGCGCTGGATCTCGCCGAGGCGCAGGGCCGCCATCTGCAGGATGACCGAGGCAAGGTTCGTGCGCAGGATCTCGGGGTCGGTGAACTGCGGGCGGTCGGCGAAGGCCTGCTCGGCGTACAGCCTGATGGCGATGCCGTCGCGCACGCGCCCGCAGCGGCCCGCACGTTGGTTGGCCGAGGCCTGCGAGATCGGCTCGATGGGCAGCCGCTGGACCTTCAGCCGCTTGCTGTACCGCGAGATCCTGGCAGTCCCCGGGTCGACGACGTAGCGGATGCCGGGGACGGTGATCGAGGTCTCGGCGACGTTCGTGGCAAGGACCACCCGCCGGCCTCCGCCGGCTGCGAACACCTTGTGCTGCTCTGCTGCGCTCAACCGTGCATACAGGGGCAGGACGCTCGTGCTCGCGTCGAGCAGGGGCCGCAGAGCGTCGGCCACATCGTGGATCTCGCGCTGGCCGGACAGGAACACCAGCACGTCGCCGTCCCCGGAGGTCAGGCACTCCAGGACGGCCTCGCAGACGGCATCCACGTCGTCGCTTGCCACGTCGTCGGTCGGCCGGTAGCGGATCTCCACGGGGTACGTGCGACCGCTGACCTCAACGATCGGGGCTCCCCCGAAGTGCGCCGAGAAGCGCTCGACATCGATCGTCGCGCTCGTCACGATCACTCGCAGGTCCGGTCGGCGGGGCAGCAGACGGGTGAGGTAGCCAAGGAGGAAGTCGATGTTGAGGCTGCGTTCGTGGGCCTCGTCGATGATGATCGTGTCGTAGCGGCGCAGGTCCCGGTCGCGCTGGAGCTCGGCGAGCAGGATGCCGTCGGTCATCACCTTGACCTTGGTGCCCTTGGCGGTGCGATCGGTGAAGCGGACCGCGAACCCGACCTCCGCACCGAGCTCGACGTCACACTCCTCGGCGATCCGTGCAGCCAGTGTGCGAGCAGCGATCCGGCGCGGCTGGGTGTGCCCGATCATCGCGGCGCTCCCCCGGCCCGCGGCCAGGGCGATCTTGGGCAACTGCGTGGTCTTGCCCGAGCCCGTCTCCCCGGCCACGATCACGACCTGGTGATCGTTCAGGGCAGCGGTGATCGCCTCGACGTGGGCTGCGATCGGGAGGGCGTCGGGGACGGCCAGGCGGAGCGTCACAAGAGGTCAGCCGGCCTGAGCCTCCGCCGCGGCGGCGATGTCAGCCAGGTCCTTGGCCAGGGCCTTGCGGGTCGACCCGACGAAGAGCCGGCCGATCGTGGCACCCATGACCCTGCTCGTGGTGGAGGTGGCCTCACCGGCGAATCGCATGGTCAGGGTGCAGGCGTCGTCCCCCACCGGGACGACCTCCATCATCGACTCGTAGTTCATCCCGTGACTGGCTGCCTCCGTCCGGTAGGAGCGCCCAGGGACCAGCTCGCTGATCACCATCTCCTCGGTGGCCTGCTTGCCGAACATGGTCCTCGTCTCCCGCCAGCGGGTGCCGATCCCGAAGCCATCGGGGCCACCGAGGATGTCGACCGAGTCAATGCCCGAGATGACCGTGGGGCTGCTCTCCAGGTCGGTGATGATGGCCCAGACCCGTTCGGCCGGGGCGGCGATGTCCTGCGTCACGTCGATATGCATGGCTCAAGGCTGCCACACTCCCCCGCTCGTGCGACCCAGCCCGGCGCGGCAACCAGACGCCAGCCGACTCAGTGCGCGCGATGCCCGGCTACCAGGACCTGTCGATCGGGCGCCCCTCGGCGTACCCCGCGGCGGATTGGACACCGAGCAGCGCCCGTTCATGCAACCCGGCCAGGGACGAGGCCCCCGCGTAGGTGCAGGCTGACCGGACTCCCGAGGTGATCGAGTCCAGCAGGTCCTCCACCCCCGGACGGGCCGGGTCGATGTACATCCGGGAGTGCGAGATGCCCTCCTCGAACATGGTCTTGCGGGCGCGATCGAAGGCGGACTCGTCGGAGGTCCGGCCGCGCACGGCGCGGGCCGAGGCCATCCCGAAGCTGATCTTGTAGGCCTTCCCGGTCGGGTCGATCTGCAGGTCCCCGGGGGACTCATACGTGCCGGCGAACCAGGAGCCGATCATGACCGCCCCCGCTCCGGCGGCCAACGCGATCGCGACATCCCGCGGGTGGCGCACCCCGCCATCGGCCCAGATCCAGCGGCCCTCCTTCCGCGCGGCTGCGGCGCAGTCGAGCACCGCTGATAGCTGGGGGCGCCCCACGCCGGTCTGCATGCGGGTCGTGCACATCGCCCCGGGTCCCACCCCGACCTTCACGATGTCGGCGCCCGCCTCGATGAGGTCAAGGGTGCCGGCCGCGGTCACCACGTTCCCGGCAGCGACCTGCACGTGCGGCGCGATGTGTCGGACAGCTGACACCGCGCCCAGCGCCTCGATCATCTTCTCCTGGTGGCCGTGGGCGGTGTCGACGACGAGCATGTCCACGCCGGCCGCAAGCAGCGCCTCCGCCCGCCCGGCGACGTCGCCGTTGACCCCGATCGCCACCCCGACCCGCAGGCGCCCATCGGTGTCCAGCGCCGGGGTGTACACCGTGGACCGCAGCGCCCCGGCGGCGGTCAGCACGCCGACCATCGTTCCGTCGGCAGCCACGACCGGGGCCACGCGGCGACGGGCGCGGTGCAGCAGGTCGAACGCCGTGCGCGGCTCAACTCCCTCGGGGAGGGTGAAGACCTCGTCGCTCATCACGTCTGCCACCCGGGCGAAGCGATCGGTGTCAACGCAGTCGGACTCCGTCACGATCCCGACCGGAACCCCCTGGGACTCCACGATCGCGGCGCCGTGCCCGCGCTTGTGGATCAGTGACAGGGCAGCACCGACGGTCTCATCCGGCGAGAGCCGGACGGGGGTGTCATACACGGTGTGCCGGGACTTGACCCACGCCAGAACATCAGCCACGACCTCGACCGGGATGTCCTGCGGGATGATCACCAACCCGCCGCGCCGCGCGACGGTCTCGGCCATCCGGCGCCCGGCGACCGCGGTCATGTTGGCCACGATGATCGGGATGGTGGCCCCGGAGCCGTCAGGGGTGGACAGGTCGACACCGAACCGGGAGGCCACCGACGATCGGGTCGGGACCAGGAAGGCATCGTCGTAGGTCAGGTCGTGGGCGGGAAGCTCGTGCAGGAAGCGCATGTGGTCACGCTATCCCGCCCCGGGGCGGCGCGGAGCGGGGTCCGCATAGGGTCGTGGTCGTGCGCCGTGTGGTGATCGTCGGGAACTCCGGCTCCGGCAAGACCACCCTGGCTGACGCGGTGGCCACGCGCCTGGCGGTCCCGCATGTGGAGCTCGACACGCACTTCCACCAACGTGGTTGGGTCCCCACTCCAGAGCCGGAGTTCGTCGGGGCTGTCCGCAGCGCCCTGGACGCGGCGGATGGGGACGCCGACGGGTGGGTGGTGTGCGGCAACTACGCGGCTGTGCGCGCCTCGATCTGGGCCCGTGCTGATTCGATCGTGTGGCTGGACCTGCCCCGGGCTGTGGTCATGACCCGGGCGACCCGGCGCTCGGTTCGGCGGGTCGTCGGGCGTGCGGAGCTGTGGAACGGCAACCGGGAGTCGCTGTCGGAGCTGCTTGCGCTGCACGACCCGGACCGTTCGCTCATCCGCTGGTCGTGGGACGGGGTGGCGCGGTACCGCGCCCTGTACGTGCCCGCGATGGCCAGCACCACGTGGGGCGACCTGCGCTGGTACCGGCTGTGCTCCGCGGCGGCGGTCGAGCAGTGGTTGGCCCAGGTCGCACCGTGGGACCGGGGTGACCGCACGCGGCCGGCTGGGATGACGTCCGGGACGGCCAGCCCAGGCCCGTTGCGGGAGGAGCGTCGGTAGCACCTCGGCACGCTGGTCGCCGCGGGAGACGTCAACCCGGCTGACACCCGATCGGCTCAACCTCGCCGCCCCGCATGCCGACGAACACCCCGGGAGAAGGGGACGCATCATGGCGCGCAGGAAGCTTGGCGACACGTTGGTGGGCTGGGGCGTGATCACGCCACAGCAGCTCGAGGCTGCGCTCGAGGCCCAGGCTCGGGACGGCCGGACCGTGCGTCGTCGCCTGGGCCGGGTGCTGGTCGACGCGGGTCTGGTGACCGATGGGGCAGTCGCGGCCGCACTGGCCGACATGCACGGTCTGCAGGTGGTCGACCTGGGCGTGCAGATCATGGACCCGACGGTGGCCCGGCGGATCCCGCACAGCATCGCCGTCCAGCACGTGGTCCTGCCCCTGACTGACTCTGACGGGGTCCTGCGCGTGGCCGTCGCCGACCCCGTCGATGTGGTCGCTCTCGACGACTTGCGGGTGCGGGCCAAGGGGCTGCGGCTCGAGGTCGTGGTCGCCGCGGAGAGCCAGCTGCGCGAGAAGATCGCCGAGCTGTGGAGCCAGGCTGTCACTGAGGACGCCCTGGAGAAGTTCGTCTCGGAGCTCGTGATCGAGGATGACACGGGTCTGGAGGCCGGCGACGACGAGGGTGCGGTCGCCGCAGTCCAGCAGATCCTGTCGGCGGCCGTGCGCGCCGGCGCCAGTGATGTGCACATCGAGCCCTCACGGGAGGGGGTCCGCGTCCGGGTCCGTGTCGACGGCACCCTGCGTCATCTGATGTCGCTTCCCCGCAGTGGGCACTCCTCGATCGTGGCTCGCACCAAGATCGTCTCCGGCCTGGACATCGTCGAGCGACGTGTCCCGCAGGACGGCCGCGCGCGCCTGCGCGTCGACGGCCGTGACCGCAATCTGCGGGTATCGACGCTGCCCACGATGCATGGCGAGAAGATCGTGGTGCGCCTGCTCTCCGACCAGTCGTCGTTGCCGAGCCTGACCGACCTCGGGATGGGTCTGGACCAGGAGTTGATCCTGCAGAATGCGTTGCATGTGCCGCAGGGACTCGTACTGATCACCGGCCCGACGGGATCGGGCAAGTCCACGACCCTGTACTCGGCGATCCGCCAGATGGTCGACGATGAGCGGAACCTGGTCACGCTCGAGGACCCGGTTGAGATCGAGCTGCCCGGCGTCACCCAGGTGCAGGTGTCCGACAAGACGGGGATGACGTTCGCCGCAGGCCTGCGCTCCGCGCTGCGACAGGACCCGGACGTCATCATGGTCGGCGAGATCCGCGATCAGATCACTGCCGAGCTGGCCGTTCGGGCGGCCCTCACCGGCCACCTGGTGCTTTCCACCCTGCACACGAATGACTCGGCCTCCGCGGTGATCCGCCTTGTGGAGATGGGCGTGCCCAGCTACCTGGTGGCGTCGTCCCTGACGCTGTCCATGGCCCAACGGCTGGTGCGCCGACCCTGCAAGGAGTGCGTGATCCCGCAGCCCGCAGACGCAGATACCCGGGCGCGGCTCGGAATGACCGGGGCCGAGGCAGCTGCCTGCCTGGCGACCGTCGGGTGCCGGGCGTGCGGCATGTCCGGCTACGCGGGTCGACTGGGCCTCTACGAGATGCTGCCGATCTCCCGGGCCGTGCGGGCTGCGCTGGTGGCCGGCGAGGGCGAGCAGGCGATCACGGCGGCAGCCGTGCCCGAGGGCTTCCGATCGCTGCAGCGACTCGGGGTTGAGGCAGCGGTGACGGGGCAGACCACGCCGGCTGAGCTGCTCCGAACGCTGTCCATCGAGGCCGAGACCATGCAGGCGGTCTGAGCAGCCGGGCTGCGCACGCAGATCGCGGACGCTACTTCCGGCCGGATTCCCCCTCGTCCGGTTCTGGCTGGAGCTCTTGCGCTGGGAGGTCGCGGTGAAGCCGCCCCGCCCGGCGGGCTGCCTCGGTGAGCACAGCCGAGAGCTGGGCATTCATCGACCGGAACTCATCTGCTGCCCACGCCTCGTACGCCTGGTAGAGCTCCGGCGGGATCCGCAGCAGGTAGGGCCGGCGGGGATGGGCCATCAGAGGACGTCGCTCGCTCAGCGGTTCCGGGTGCCGACGTTGACCACCGGGGAGGTGGGCTGGTCGCTGACCATCACGGTCATCAGGTTGGAGGCGAACGTCGCCTTGGTGTCAGGGTCCAACGGGATCGCGCCGTGCTCGTCGGTGCCCGCCTCGAGGGACTCGATCGCGTCGCGGACCATGAGCACGGCACCCTCGACGATCTTGAACCGCGCGGCCACGATGGCGCCAGCCTGCTGGCGGCGCAGCATAGAATCCGCGATCTCGGGCGCGTAGGCCAGGTCGGTGATGCGGGACTCGATCACCTCGACACCGGCGTCCAGGGCCCGCTCCTGCAGCTCGGTCTGGAGGTCCTGGTTGACCGTGCTCGTGTCGCCGATCAACGTCGTCACCTCGGTGTCGTCGAAGGAGTCGTACGGGTAGGAACGCGCGAGCTGGCGCACGGCTGACTCGGACTGGGTCTCGACGTAGTCGACGAACTCATCCACGCCGAAGGAGGCCTGTGCGGTGTTCGTGACCCGCCAGACCACAACCGACGCGATCTCGATCGGGTTCCCGTTGGCATCGTTGACCTTCGATGTGCTGGTGGTGAAGTTGCGCACCCGCAGGGAGACCTTCTTGGTCGTGTAGAGCGGGTTGGCGATCCGCAGCCCTGGGGTGCGGTCGGTGCCCCGGTAGTCCCCGAAGAGCATGAGCACGGCAGCCTGGCTCGGCTGCAGCATGTAGAAGCTGATGGTGATGACCAGGACGACCAGGGACACGACGACCGCCGCGGCCAGCAGCCACAGGTTCTCCGTCGAGATCGCCCAGACGAACACGCCGATGGCGGCCAGCGCCAACAGGACGTCGAGCAGGAGCCACAGGACTCCGGAGTGCGAATTGGCGTTCTTCTCGACATACATGGCGCACACCCCTCATCTGAAGTGACAGCATCATGATATCAACGTGGTCCCGGGCGAGGGCAGCTGGAGCGATGCGGCCCCGACTGCCGCCCACCTGGATGAGCCTCGTGCCGGCGTGCCACGATGGAGTTGATGCCCGCGGTAGCGAAGCGACGAACAGCGCACCGGTGGGGCTATGGCCTCAGCGCGCTGGTGAACCTCGTCCTCGCGTGGGCCGTGAATGTGTGGCCCGGGTGGGAGGCCGTTCCGTTCCTGGACGACGCGACGACCGAGGTCCTGCCGCTGGTCAACCTCTCGCTGCTGATCGGGTTCGTCACCAACGTCGTCTACATGGTCTTCGATGCGCCGTGGTTCAAGGCGCTGGGCCACGTCCTCACGTCCGTGGTGAGCATCGCCGTCCTGGTGCGGACACTGCGGGTGTTCCCGTTCGACTTCGGTGATTCGGCCTCGACGTGGGAGCCGATCACGCGAGGGCTCCTGATCTTCCTGATCGTGGCCTCGATTCTCGGATTGGTGACGTACGTGGTCCAGTTCGTGCGGTCATCGGTCGGGAGCCCGGACGCCGAAGCGAGCTGACGCCCGCCACCGCCGCTGCGCGGTCAGGGTGGGGCCGAGGAACGACCTCGATCATTGTGGTCTTGGGGGGGTTCCGTCTGGGGTGGTACGCGAGTACCTTCGATGAGGTAAGGCTGACCTAAATGAAGGAGCGACGCTGATGACCGCCCAGATCCGCATGCGCTACGAGCTCGACGACTATGACGCCTGGAGGCAGGTGTTCGACCGGGATCCGCTCGACCGCAGGGGCAGCGGGGTGCGCAGCTACCGGATCTCCCGCGACGTCGACAACGACCAGGCCGTCCTGGTCGACCTGGACTTCGGAAGTGTTGATCAGGCAGCAGCGTTCCACGGCCGCCTACGCGCGCTCCTGGCCGACCCCTCGCTCCCGAAGATGGCCCGCGCAGAGACGACCCTGGCCGAGATCACGGAGAGCGGGGACCTCTGACGCGGTTCAAGCGCATCGAGTTCGGTGAGCCCTGCGACGGACCCGACCCGGGCCCCGACTCGCGCGGCGAACCCTGCCGGCGTGCCGTCAGTCCAGGTAGTCGCGCAGGACCTGTGAACGGCTTGGGTGGCGCAGCTTCGACATCGTCTTGGACTCGATCTGGCGGATCCGCTCGCGGGTCACGCCGTAGACCTTGCCGATCTCGTCGAGCGTCTTGGGCTGGCCGTCGGTCAGGCCGAAGCGCATCTTGACCACGCCCGCCTCCCGGTCGGACAACGTGTCGAGGACCCCCTCGAGCTGCTCCTGCAGCAGTGTGAACGACACCGCATCACTGGGCACGATCGCCTCGGAGTCCTCGATCAGGTCCCCGAACTCGGAGTCGCCGTCCTCGCCGAGTGGTGTGTGCAGCGAGATCGGCTCGCGGCCGTACTTCTGGACCTCGACGACCTTCTCGGGGGTCATGTCCAGCTCCTTGGCCAACTCCTCCGGGGTGGGCTCGCGGCCCAGGTCCTGGAGCATCTGGCGCTGTACGCGGGCCAGCTTGTTGATGACCTCAACCATGTGCACAGGGATGCGGATGGTGCGGGCCTGGTCGGCCATCGCACGGGTGATCGCCTGGCGGATCCACCACGTTGCGTACGTTGAGAACTTGTAGCCCTTGGTGTAGTCGAACTTCTCCACTGCGCGGATGAGTCCGAGGTTGCCCTCCTGGATCAGGTCCAGGAACAGCATTCCGCGCCCGGTGTAGCGCTTGGCCAGGCTGACAACCAGGCGCAGGTTGGCCTCGAGGAGGTGGTTCTTCGCCCGGCGGCCATCCTCGGAGATCCACTCGAGATCACGGCGCAGCTTCGGGTCCAGGGTCATCCCGGAGTTGAGCTTCTCCTCGGCGAACAGGCCCGCCTCGATGCGCTTGGCCAGCTGCACCTCCTGCTCGGCGTTGAGCAGGGCCACCTTGCCGATCTGCTTGAGGTAGTCCTTGACCGGGTCGGCCGTGGCACCGGCAACCGTGACCTGCTGCTGCGGCTCGTCCTCGATGTCAGAGTCCGAGATCTCGAAGGCCTCGGTCTCACCGGACTCCGACTTGCCCGGCTTCGCCTCGGTCTTCACCTCGGCGAGGTCCTTGGCAAGGTCGACCTCCAGCTCGGCTTCGAGGGTGGCTGCCTTGGCCAGCTCGCTGCTGGCGGCCTCAGGACTCAGCGCGTCGACGTCAACGACGACATCGACCTCGACCTCGACCGTCGCGGCGTCGGCGGACCCCGCCGATGCGCCGTTGGTGCCCTTCGCGGCTCGCTTCGAGGCGGGTGCCTTCTTCGCAGCCGACTTCGCCGGCGTGGCGTTCTTGCGCGCCGTGGTCTTCTTCGCCGGCGGGCTGTCGTCGGCGGCCGCCGGGTTCTTGGCAGCGCCACTCTTCCTGGTCGTGCGCTTGGCCGGGGCCTTGACCGCGGACGGAGCCTTCGCCACAGGGGCCTCGCTCGGCTCAGTCACTTCGGCCGCAACGGAATTCTTCGCACTCACCAGCAATTGCCTCTCACTTTGACGTCCGGGCGCGCATCAACGCGGCGGGCCCGGGAACGTGGTCATTCTGTCACGCGTCCGCCAGCAGGCGGGCACCCCTCGTACAACGACGCGTGCGGGTCTGTCTGTTCCCTGAGCCGGGAGGTGGCAAACCCTATGCCGGTCGCAATGCGGGCAGATCAGGCCTTGACTGCCAGGACGGGAATGGGCGCCTCGAGCAGGATGGACTGGGAGTTCGAACCCAGGACGAGCTTTCCCACCGGGCTGCGGCGTCGGATCCCGATCACGATGATGTCCGCGTCGAGCTCCTCGGCGATGTCCAGGACGTCGCTGACAGGATCCTTGCCACGCACGAGGTGACGTAGGTCGTGCACGACATCCGCCGAGTGCAGCATCGTGTGCACCCGGTCGAGGGCCTCGGTGCGCTGCATGGCCGTGGCGCTGTCCAGTTTCTCGCCGTGGTCTGAGTAGACAACGACGACCTCGCACCCGCGCAGCTGCGCCTCGGCGATCCCCTGTCGTACCGCGGCGTCGCCCTCCGGGCTGGCGACGTACCCGACAACGACTCCGCTCATCGTGTCCTCCCTCAGTGCCTCAGGGCCACCGTAGTGGTTCAGCGGGCCGAATTCCGCCCAAGGGTGACGCGGCGCGACCGGAGGTCCGGCGCCGTGCACAGGCGCTCAGGTGCCGCGCCTGGTGGTGCGTCCTTGTCGATGGTGTGGGCCCCCGGGAACGGTTGGCCAGTGCCCGGGGAACAGGTGGCCACGCTGTCCCTCGGGGCCCACCCCAGCGTCGGATCAATCAGATTCGGACTTGGCGGCCCGGAACCCGGCATCCAGATCAGCAAGGATGTCGGTGATGCCCTCGATCCCCACGGCGAGACGGACAAGGCCTGGCGTGACGCCGGTGTCCAGCTGCTCCTGCTCACTGAGCTGGGAGTGGGTCGTGGACGCCGGGTGGATCACGAGGCTGCGCACGTCGCCGATATTGGCCACGTGGCTGTGCAGCTCGAGGGCCTCCACGAACGCACGAGCTGCCTCGACACCGCCCTTGATCTCGAAGCTCAGCACCCCGCCGGTGCCCAGTGGTGCGTACTTGCGACCCAGTTCGTACCAGGGGCTGCTCGGCAGCGCGGCGTAGTTGACCTTCTCGACCTCGTCTCGAGCCTCGAGCCACTGCGCCACCGCCTTGGCGTTGGCCACGTGCCGCTCGATCCGAAGGCTCAGGGTCTCCAGGCCCTGGGCGATCAGGAACGCGTTGAACGGGGCCACCGCCGAGCCAAGGTCGCGCAGCAGCTGGACGCGTGCCTTGAGGATGAACGCAAGGTTGGCGCCCAGCGGGCTGCCGACTCCGAGATCGCGGGCGTACACGAGTCCGTGGTAGCTGGGGTCAGGCTGGTTGTAGTTCGGGAACCGCTCCGGATCAGCCGCGAAGTCGAAGTTCCCCGAGTCGATGATGACACCGGCGACGGCGGTGCCGTGGCCGCCGAGGTACTTGGTGGCCGAGTGCACGACGATGTCCGCGCCGAACTCGATCGGTCGGATGAGGAACGGCGTGGCCACCGTGTTGTCGACCACCAGCGGGACCCCTGCGTCATGGGCGACCGCGGCGACCCCCTCGATATCGAGGATGTCGTTCTTCGGGTTGGAGATCGTCTCGGCGAAGAAGGCCTTCGTGTTCGGCCGGACGGCTGCTCGCCAGCTGGCCAGGTCGTCGGGGTCCTCCACGTACGAGACCTCGATGCCCAGCTTCGGGAACGTGTAGTGGAACAGGTTGTACGTGCCGCCGTAGAGCCTCGGGCTGGACACGATGTGGTCCCCAGCTTCTGCGATGTTGAGCAGCGCCAGCGTCTCGGCAGCCTGCCCGGAGGAGACGAGCAGCGCGCCCACCCCGCCCTCGAGGGAGGCGATCCGCTCCTCGACTGCGGCCTGCGTCGGGTTCATGAGCCGGGTGTAGATGTTGCCGAACTCCTTGAGCGCGAACAGGTTCGCAGCATGCTCGGTGCTGTCGAAGGTGTAGCTGGTGGTCTGGTAGATCGGCAGCGCACGCGCGTTGGTGGCGGTGTCGGGGCTCTGCCCGGCATGGATCTGGCGGGTCTCGAAGGACCAGGCGTTGTTCATGTCGACGTCTCCTCGTGATGGCCCAGGGGCCGTTGCGGGTGTGACGCTGGTCCGGAATCGTGAGGTGCCGATTCCCAGACCCTCGTCGGGGTCCGGGGTCCTGCATGAGCAGGACCCGCGCTTGCTGCGTCCTGCCGGGGCAGTAGCAACCAGGTCCTCACCTGGGGCACCCCACCGCGGTCGGAGGGTTGCCGCCCAGCAAGCCAGGGCTTGTCGCTGGGACTCTTGACCTGGCCGAAAAGTACACGCCCTCGAGCGCGCGCGCAAATATCTCCGCCCGGAGCGCCCACCTGCGCCGTGTCGGTGCCAGAATCGGCCCATGCCCGGTTCCACAGCCTTCGTGCTCGGTGGCGGCGGGGTGCTCGGTGCCGCTGAGGTCGGCATGCTGCAGGCGCTCCTGGACGCGGGCATCCACCCGGACCTCGTCCTGGGGACCTCCATCGGGGCCATGAATGGAGCGCTTCTCGCCGCGGACCCGACCCCCTCTGGGGCTCGCCGCTTGGAGGCCCTGTGGATCCATGCGGTCACCGACGGGCCCCTGGGGCCCTCGCTGCGGCACCGGGTCAGCGCGATCGCCTCCTCGCGGGCTCGGGCAACTTCGCAGCCGGGCCCGTTGCGGCGGCTGCTGGAGGAGAACCTCCCCGAGCGGATCGAGGACCTGCACGTTCAGTTCGCGTGTGTCGCGGCCAGCATCGAGCGCGCAGCCGAGCACTGGTTCACCGACGGTCCATTGGTTCCAGCAGTCCTGGCCTCGGCCGCCCTGCCCGGCCTGTACCCCGCTGTGGAGATCGACGGGGAGCACTTCCTCGATGGCGGGCTGGTCAACTCCATCCCCCTGGACCGGGCCAGGAAGATGGGGGCCAAGAGGGCGTTCGTGCTTCAGGTGGGGCGGATCGAGCAGCCGCTGACAGCTCCGGAGAAGCCCTGGGAGGTGCCGATGGTGGCCTTCGAGGTGGCCCGCCGGGCGCGCTTCACCGCCTCCCTGGCGCGGTCGCGGGAGCTGATCGACGTGCACGTGCTGCCGACCGGTGGGCTGGCCCCCCGGTTCAACGATCGGTCCAACTTCGACACGTTCGACATGTCGCTGGTTGCCGAGCGCATGGATGCCGCCCAGATCGCCACGGCCGAGTACCTGGCAGCCAATGGGCTCGGTGCTGCCCCAGGGCCTTCCCCGACATGAGCATCCCCGTGCCGCCGCGGGTCGTGCGACGCTTGATCATCGACCCGCTGTTCTGGGTGCTGGGTGCTGCACTTCTGCTCACAGCCATGCCGGGCCTGCTCATCCTGCTGGCGGTCCTGTCCTTCGTCCTGCCGGGCAAGCTGCGCGTGCTGCGCCTGCTGGGCTTCGCGCTGGTCTACCTCACCATCGAGCTGATCGCCCTTCCTGTCGCCCTGGGCTCCTGGGTGGCCAGTGGCTTCGGTTCGGCCATGCGCCGCCCGGCGTTCGTGGATTTCCACTATCGGCTGATCGGTTGGCTGCTCTCGGTGCTGTACTGGTTCGGGTCGAGGTACTTCCGGCTCGATGTTGTGCGTGACGGTCCGCAGCTGCCGGCCGACGATGGGGACCCCGAGACGATCGAGCATCCATTGCTCGTCCTGAGCCGGCACGCTGGCCCAGGCGACTCGTTCCTGCTTGTCCACGAACTGCTGTCATGGGAGGGCCGCCGGCCGCGGGTGGTGCTCAAGAACACCCTGCAGTGGGACCCGATGATCGATGTGCTCCTCAACCGGCTGCCGATGGTATTCCTCGATTCCTCCGCAGCCAGTGGCGATGGTGCGGCTGCCGCTGTCGGGAGGCTCGCCGCCACGATGACCGTTCGCGACGCACTGCTCATCTTCCCCGAGGGTGGCAACGTCACCCCGAACCGGCGGACCCGGGCGATCGAGCGTCTGCGTGCCTCGGGCCGCACAACCGCCGCCCAGCGCGCGGAGGGGATCGAGCACCTGCTCCCACCCCGTCCCGGAGGGGTGCAGGCTGCGCTGCTGGCCAACCCCGACCTGCAGGTGGTCGTGGTCGCGCACACAGGCCTGGACGACCTCAACACCGTGCGCGACATCTGGTACGCCGTCCCGCTGGACAAGACGCTGCACCTGCGGTGGCACACGGCCCTTGCATCCGAGGTCCCGACCGATGCGGCCGGCCTGTCGATATGGCTGTTCGTCGAGTGGGAGGTGATGGACGCCTGGGTGGGTGCGCGGCGCGGCCCGCCGCCTGATACCGATCCACGGGTGTCGCGCTGACCTGGCATGGCCGGCGGACGCCGAGGAACCAGAGCGGATGGCATCAGCGTGCACCCGGATCACGGCATTCGGACTCGGCGAGGCCGGCGAGCGAGGCCCGCCAGATGCGGGGATCGGTGCCGCTGCGCATCATGTCAGCGGCCAATGCCGCGAGCCGGTAGCCGGGGTCCTCGTCCAGGGCCCGCTCAAGTGACAGGGTCGCGAGCGAGCCCTCGCCGCGCATCCAGGCCACCAGCGCCAGAACGGTGGCAGCTGGCCCGGACCAACCGTAGGGGGCACTTCGGACCGCCGCGCAGAGCACGTCGATCGTGCCCGACCAGCACTGGTCACAGTCGCGACCACGCACGATCAGTCGGTGCAACAGCACATCGCGAACCCGGATGTCGGCCAGCCCGCGGTGCAGGCGCGTGGCCATCGCCGGTGTGAGCTGCCGGGCCCGCGCGTTGCAGGCCCTGTCCGGAAGGAGCAGGCCGGTCAGGATCCGGACCTGGTTGTCACGCCACCGCTGAGTCGAGCTGGGGACCGGTCCGGTGGTCAGGCGGGCCTGAACGTCGTGGAACAGCCGGCCGTCCCGTTCGATCCGTTGGGCGACCTCCTCGCGGCCTGCCAGTGGGGCGTAGCCGGCGAACACGTACTCCGCCTGGATCGCGGTGACGCGTTGGCTGTCCAGAGCCGTGCCCCGCTCGGGGCAGCAGGTAGGGTCGTCGCACGCCTGCGACCACCACACCTGGCCGTTGGTGCTCAGCATCGCGCCAACCTCGACGCCAACCAGGCCGAGGAACTCGGCCAGGTGTGCGAGGAATCTGGTGCTCGGCAGCGCCCGGCGCGTGGCCGAACTCTCAGCGCTGACCCAGGCCACGACGTCCACGGCGGCGCCGCCCGTCCCGGAGATGCTCGTGGCGGTGTGACGTGCCGCCGGCGAGGCACTGTCAGGGGCTGGCAGGTCCACCCGCAGGATGACCGGCGAGCGCCTGCCTGGCACCCCATGGATGAAGGCCACAAGGCAGTCGCGCGGGACGAACCCGAGAAGTGGTGCACATGACGCGACCAGGGTGCTCGGGCAGGTGATGGGCGGCAGGGACGGTTCGGCTGTCATGGCCCAACCGTGGGTCAGACCTGGCCCATCCCGAGTGGGGCGGGGACGATCTGTGGACGGTCCTGCTCAGATGTCCTCGCCGACGGCGACAATTCGTGCCGTCCAGGTTCCGGCGGGCGCTTCGACGACACACTCGTCGCCGACTGCATGGCCCATGAGGGCCGACGCCAGAGGTGAGGAATGGCTGATCCGCTCATCGTCGAGATAGGCCTCGACCGGGTCGACGATGCGCACGATCCGGCGATCACCGTCTGCGTCCGTGAAGGCCACGCGGCTGCCCAGCCCGATCAGACCGCCCAGCTCCGAGAGATCCAGGGTTCCCGACGTGCCGAGCAGCACAACGAGTCGGTCGTGCTCCGCCTGCAGACGCTCGAAGTCGGCGACGACCCGTTCGTCGCGCTCGTCCTCGACCAGCAACGGGCGCATCGCGGGCAACTCCACGTCTGCGATCTCGTCCACACGCTCCTGCAGACTGGCTCGGCCCGTGGGTGTCAACATCACCTCTCGGCTCTCAGTCATGCGCTCCGCCCCAATCCGATGGTCTCTGACTTCCCCCGCGGACCCGTGTCCGACGACGTGCGGAAGGTTACCTTGCCGCAACCACTGATGACGCAGCGTGTCGACTTCGAGCCACAGGTCCGGGTCCGCGGCGCCAGCGGTCAGTCCAACTGAGGCCACATCCCCGGAAGATTGAAAGGCCCGAGCAACCTGCGGCTTCCCCTCCGCAGAGCGCCCGGGCCCTGAGGAAGAAAATACCTGCCGCCGACGGCTTCACGTGGTAGCCACGCCGGTCGTTGCGACGACCTTGGGATCGGGCGAGCCCGGTCCCGGATGGGATGGCCGTGGTGCGGCCGCCGACCTATGGCCGCAGACTGGGAGCATGGCCCGATTCCGCACAACCCTGATCACAGACGCCCCGGCCAACGGCGTGCTCGACCGCCTCGGGGACTTCGCAACCATCGCCGACTGGGACCCCGGGGTGACCAACGCCCGGCGGCTCTCCGGCGAGCCCGGGCAGGAGGGGACGCGCTACGCGGTGGACTTCGCCTTCGGCCCGAGGCACATCCCCCTGGAGTACGAGATCGTCGAGCGTGCCGAACCGGAGGGCGAGCAGGCCGGTCACGTGGTGCTCATCGCCAAGTCGGGATCGTTCACCCTGCACGACACGATCACGGTCCATGGAACGCCCACCGGGACTGAGGTCACCTACGACGCGTTGCTGACCCTGCACGGGCCCCGCCGGCTCATGGACTGGCCGCTGGACCGCATGTTCCAGATCATCGGGCGCAGGTCGGAGGCCGGGCTGCGCGCAGAGTTGGTCAGCGTTGCCCAAGCACGGGCCGGCAGCGCCGAATGGACGTGAAGGGGCCGGCCCGCGCGGGAGTCGCTCGTGCGATCGACGGCGCGCTGGAGGTCAGCGTTGCCGGCGGTTTCGGGAGCCCCGGCATCAGACTCCGCCGCCGGGTGTTCGACTGGGAGCAGCTCCCGCGCCTGGACGGGCGACGGGTGGTCATCACTGGTGCGACCTCCGGCATCGGTCGGGCCGCAGCAGCCGAGATGGCGGGGCTTGGCGCCGACCTCGTCATCGTCGGGCGGGATCACGAACGCACTCGGGCGGCGGCGGCGGAGATCGAGGCCGGGACCGGATGTGAGGTCCGCGCGTACTTCGCGGACCTGAACCTCGTGGCCGATGCCCGGAGAGTGGCTGATGAGATCGCTGGGGACTTCGAGGTTCTGGACGTGCTCGTCCACAATGCAGGGACCCTCTCTACCCAGTACGAGCTCACTGCCGAGGGGTACGAGGCCACCTACGCCGCCCAGGTGCTCAGCCAGCATGTCCTGACCAGTCGGCTGCTGCCGTCGCTGTCGCAGGGCACGGACCCGCGAGTGATCGTCGTCTCCTCGGGGGGGATGTACGCCGAGGCGCTGGACCCCGGCACGGTTCAGATGCCCGCCGATGCCTACGACGGGGTCCGCGCCTACGCCCGGGCCAAGCGGGCGCAGGTGGCGCTGAACCAGGAGTGGGCCAGGCGCATGCCGGACCGCCCGGTTGGCTTCCACGCGATGCACCCGGGGTGGGCGGACACACGCGGGGTCCAGGATTCACTTCCGGCGTTCCGCAGGATCACAAGGCCGATCCTGCGCACCCCTGAGGAGGGCGCCGATACGATCGTGTGGCTTGCCGGAGTCCGGCCCATCCCGGCGGCCAGCGGCACGTTCTGGTCCGATCGCACGCCGCGGGGGACCATCCGGGTGCCGGGGACCGGTTCGGAGCCCGAAGCCCCGTCCGCGCTGTGGGCGATGGTGTGTGAGCAGACCGGTGAGCGACCGGACGAGGCCTGAGGACCCGAATCGGCTGTGGCCAAGGGGCACCTGGTCACGCAACCAGCCGATAGCACCAGACGCAACAGGGCCCCGGTCGTGTGACCGGGGCCCTGTTGATGGGTGCCGTCAGGCGCCGACGGGCGCGATCCTGCCCCCGCTGAAGTAGCGCCACGCGTAGGCGACGGCGATGGCCGTGACCGGGAGCGTCACGAGCAGGCCGAGGCCGCAGAGGATGGCGCCGATGATGTTGAGGACGAAGCACAGCAGCGCCAGCAGGATCAGCGGCCCGACGTTGGCGGACACGACCTGCGTCGAAGCCCGGATGGCACCGGTCGGGCTCGACTGTGGGGCTGTTGCCACCGCATCGACCTTGTGGTCGATGATGGCGTATCCGTAGAACTGCAGCGCGAACCCGGCGATGAGGCCGGGCAGGACGCACAGCAGCAGGCCCACAGAGACGATCGCCGCGACGATGATCGACGCCACGAAGTACGGTCCGATGTCCCGCGTCGAGAGCAGTTCCTCGACCGACGGGCGCCGGCCGTCCAGAATGGTCAGCGCGGCGCGGATCAATCCGAGACCGATGACCAGCGAGATGAACAGAGCCAACGCGCTGCCCGCCAGGCTCAGCAGCCAGCTGTCGAATCCTCGGGACAGCCAGTTCGTGGCCAAGGACGTCAGGACCAGTACCAGACCGATGGCCACCAGCGGGCCAAGGTTCTGGGTGAAGCCGCGCCAGCCGTACCCGATGGCATCCGTTGCCGAGAACGGAGCCCGCGACGCGACCTGACCAGCCTCGAAGTAGGGGCCGGGCGGGGCCGGAGGTGGGAATCCGCCGGGCGGGGGCGGAGGGTACGAACCCGGCGGGTAGGCACCACCTTGCGGGGGTGGGTACCCGCCAGGCGGAGGCGGAGGGTACCCACCCGGCGGGTAGGCACCACCTTGCGGCGGAGGCGGAGGGTACCCACCCGGCGGGTAGGCACCACCTTGCGGCGGAGGCGGCGGTTGGCCGCCACCCTGTGGGGGCGGCGGGTACGAACCCCCGGGCGGGGCCGGCGGTGGCTGCGCGGCCGCCGGCGGCGGCTCAGGTGCGTCGGTCGGCTCAGGCGCGGCTGAGGCGTCATCCGGCTGCTCGGGCGTCAGCGACGATTCCCCGAGGGCGGTTGTGGGGTCGGACTCAGCAGGCTGCGTCGGATCGTTGTCCTCGGGTGGTGGGCCCGATGTCTGATCGCTCATTTCGTGTCCTCACTGCCGACCGTTCGGCCAGCACACAGCCAGCCTAGGGGTCGGGTACGTGGGGCCGATATGCCACGCCGGGGGTGGGACAGGACAAGGCGCCGGGACCCAAGTGGGAACCGGCGCCTTGATCGGTCCATTCGTGTTGGGTCAGCTGCAGCCGCTGGTGCTGCCGCAGCCCTCGCAGACGTAGCAGGAGCCGGCCGGACGCATCTTGACCCCGCAGGTCATGCACAGGGGGGCATCGGAGGCCTTGCCGTTGATGGCTTCCAGAAGCTCGGCCGAGGAGTGCACGCCGCCGAGCGACGCACCGCCGCCGGGTGCCGGCGCAGGGCTGGCATCACTCGGCTGCCCCTGCATGGGAGCAGACTGGGCGAGGCCCTCGACGTCGATCTCCAGCTGCGAGCCTCCGTAGGTTGCGGCCACCTGCGCGGCCCGCTCCTCGGCGGTGAAGATGCCCAGGGCCTCACGGCTGTCGTAGTCGAGGTAGTCCAACGCCAGGCGACGGAAGATGTAGTCGACGATCGACTGCGCCATCCGGATGTCCGGGTCATCGGTCATGCCCGAGGGCTCGAAGCGCATGTTCACGAACTTGTTGACGAACGCCTCGAGCGGAACGCCGTACTGCAGGGCGATCGATGTGGCGATCGAGAAGGCATCCATGACGCCGGCGAGGGTCGAGCCCTGCTTGCCCAGCTTGAGGAAGACCTCGCCGAGACCATCGTCGGGGTAGGACCCCGCCGTCAGGTAGCCCTCGGCGCCTCCGACGGCAAAGGACACCGTGCGACTCGGGCGCGACTTGGGCAGCCGCTTGCGGGTCGGGCGGTACTCGACCTCCACGGCGACGGCGGGCTCACTGGCGCTTCTTGGCCTTGCCGTCAGACAGCGGCTGGCCCACCTTGCAGTTGTCACGGTAGATGGCCAACGCCTTGATGCCCATCTTCCAGGCCTGGAAGTAGATCTCCTCGACCTCTTCCACCGACGCGGTCTCGGGCATGTTGACGGTCTTGGAGATCGCGCCGGACAGGAACGGCTGGCAGGCCGCCATCATCCGGACGTGCCCCATGGGCGTGATGGCCCGTTCGCCCATGGCACAGTCGAACACCGGGTAGTGCTCCTGCTTCAACCCCGGTGCACCGATGACGTGCCCGTGCTCGGCGATGTACTCGACGATCGCCTCGATCGTCTCCTGCGTGTAGCCCAGGCGAACCAGCGCCCGCGGAATGGTCTGATTGACGATCTGCATCGATCCCGCCACCGACGAGCTTCTTGAACTTCACCAGGGAGAAGTCCGGCTCGATGCCCGTGGTGTCGCAGTCCATCATGAAGCCGATGGTCCCGGTCGGGGCCAGAACCGAGGCCTGGGCGTTGCGCCACCCATGCACGGAGCCGATCTGGATCCCCTCCTGCCACACCTTCGAGGCCAGCTTGAGGATGTCTCCGTCGAGGGCGGACTGCGTGCGCAGCGAGTCGGTGGCGGCTGCGTGCTTGCGCATGACCCGGGTGTGGGCGTCGCTGTTGCGTGCGTAGCCCTCATACGGTCCGACGACGGAGGCGAGCTCGGCGGACCGCTTGTAAGCCGTTCCGGTCATGAGGCTGGTGATGGAGGCGGCCAGGGCGCGCCCGCCCTCGGAGTCATACGCCAGGCCGGCGGCCATCAGGAGCGCACCGAGGTTGGCGTACCCGATGCCCAGCTGCCGGAACTTGCGGGTCGTGTCACCGATCGGCTCGGTCGGGAAGTCCGCGAAGCAGATGGAGATGTCCATCGCGGTGATGATGAACTCCACGGCCTTCTTGAACAGCGGGGCATCGAAGGTGTCGTCGTCCTTGAGGAACTTCATCAGGTTCAGCGAGGCGAGGTTGCACGAGGAGTTGTCCAGGCTCATGTACTCCGAGCACGGGTTCGACGCGGTGATGCGGCCGGTCTCGGGGTTCGTGTGCCAGTCGTTGATCGTGTCGTCGTACTGGATGCCGGGATCCGCACACGCCCACGCCGCCTCGGACATCGAGCGGAACAGGGACTTGGCGTCGACGGTGTCGACGACCTCACCGTTCTCGCGCGCGAGCAGCCCGAACTCCCGACCCTCGTCGACCGCCCGCATGAACTCGTCGGACACTCGCACCGAGTTGTTGGCGTTCTGGTACTGGACGGAGGTGATGTCCTTGCCCCCGAGGTCCATGTCGAAGCCGGCGTCGCGCAGGACGCGGATCTTCTCCTCCTCGCGCACCTTCGTGGCGATGAACTCCTCGATGTCGGGGTGGTCGACGTCGAGGACGACCATCTTCGCCGCTCGCCGGGTTGCGCCGCCGGACTTGATGGTGCCGGCTGAGGCATCCGCACCGCGCATGAAGGACACCGGCCCGGATGCGGTGCCACCGCTCGACAGCAGCTCCTTGCTCGAACGAATCCGCGACAGGTTCAGCCCCGCGCCCGAGCCACCCTTGAAGATCCACCCCTCCTCGCGGTACCAGTTCAGGATGGAGTCCATGGTGTCGTCCACGGACAGGATGAAGCAGGCACTGACCTGCTGGGGCGATGGGGTGCCCACGTTGAACCAGACCGGGGAGTTGAACGAGAACACCTGGTGCAGCAGCATCCAGGTGAGTTCATGCTCGAAGATCTCGGCGTCCTGCTCGGTGGCGAAGTAGCCGTGCTCACGTCCGGCGCGACCGTAGGTCAGGACGACCCGGTCGATCAACTGACGCAGGCTCGTCTCGCGCTGCTCCGTGCCAACCGCTCCACGGAAGTACTTGGTCGTGACGATCGTGTAGGCGTTCACCGACCAGAAGTCCGGGAACTCCACACCCCGCTGCTCGAACACCGTCTCGTTGGTCTTCCAGTTGGTCTGGACGACGTCGCGGCTCTCCCAGGTGACCTCGTCATAGGGGTGCACACCCTCGGTGCTGAACACGCGCTCGAAGCGAACGCTGGGCACCACCCGTGGCTTGCGCTCGGAAGTGGTCCGCGTGCCGCCAGTCTTCTGGTTGTCCGACGATGCTCGGGTCATGCGCTCTCCTATGGATTGGCCGCGGGAGGCGGCGGGGTACCCGGTGGCCCGGGCGGGCGGATGTGTGGGTCTGGTGTTGTTGTGCTCGTTCACGTGCTGATCGGTCAGGTCGCTCCCGTGCGCAGATCAACGTGGGCGGGAGGCGTGTCCGGTTCAGCGCGGAGCAGGGCTATCTCAGCCTCGAAGTCCGCCGCCGACTCGAATGACCGGTACACGGATGCGAACCGCAGATAGGCAACCTCGTCGAGGATCCGCAACGGCCCGAGGATTGCCAGTCCGACGTCGTGCGAGGCGATCGCCGCCTGCCCCGACGCCCGCAGGGTGTCCTCGACCTGCTGGGCCAGCAGCGCGAGATCGTGCTCGCTGACCGGTCGGCCCTGGCACGCCTTGCGGACCCCGGACACCACGTTGTCGCGGCTGAACGGCTCGACGACGCCGGACCTCTTGACGATGAGCATGCTCATCGTTTCGACGGTCGTGAACCGCTGGCTGCACGCCGGGCAGAGCCGACGTCTGCGGATGGCCGTGCCGTCCTCGGTGGACCGTGAGTCCACCACTCGGGTCTCGGCGGATCGGCAGAACGGGCAGTACATGGGTCACCTCCCAGACGTCTCGGCGGGCTCGAATTCACCGGAACCGGTCCTCACCTGGGGATCGCCCTGGGGATTACCTGTCCAGAACCTGTGGATGATCAACCACAACCTGTGGATGACTTACACCGGTGTAACTACTAGATGTGGTGAACCGTAGACCCTTGACCCCTAGGACGCAAGCATTGTCGCGAACATGTTTCACAGGACGTCAGGCTGCACTGGGAACGAGCAGGACCTGTCCGGGCTGAATGAGGTTCGAGCGCATCCCGTTGAGCGTGCGGATGCCCTCGACCACCTCACGGGGGTCCGTGCCTGGTGCCACTCGCTCTGCGATCCTCCACAGCGAGTCGCCCTGGACGACCACGACGCTGAGGGTGCTCACCGGCATGGGGGCCGACGAGTCGTCTGCGAGCGCCCGACCTGCGCCCAGCGCCTGCGAGACCCAGAGGAACAGGGCGACCAGAAGTGCCGCAACGGCGGCTGTGCGCGCCAGGCGACCGCGCCTGGTGAGCCGGACATCGTGCGCTTCGGCCGAGCTGGGCATTGACCAGACTGCGGCGGCACCGTAGGTGGACATGGCGACCTCCTCATCGAACTGATGTTCGTTCGAACACCTGTGCTAGTTCTACCACCGGAGGCCGACACGCTCAAGCCCCAATCGAACAAATGTTTGAACAATCTCGCGGGTGGCGGTAGCGTCTGCTGCAGGTGGTCACCCGTCAACCACCAGCAGGACGAGCCTCGCGCAGGGGTCTGACAACGCCAGGTCGGATCGTTCGCAGAGGATGAATTGGAGGGCTCCATGGCCACGATCCACTCACTGCCCGACACTCCGGAGGATGACTCCGGACTGACCCTGCGGCAGCGTCGGGTGCTCGAGGTGATCCGCGAATCCGTTGCGGGCCGTGGCTACCCGCCCAGCGTCCGCGAGATCGGCGAGGCTGTGGGCCTGAACTCCCCCTCCAGCGTGGCCCACCAGCTCAAGGTGCTCGAGGCCAAGGGATGCCTGCGCCGAGATCCGAACCGACCGAGGGCGATGGAGGTGCTCGATCCCGAGGGCCTGACCATCGACCCGACCGACAGCGGTGACGCAGCTGCCGAGTCGGTCATGGTCCCGCTGGTGGGCCAGATCGCGGCCGGCGGACCCATCCTGGCCGAGCAGGCGGTGGAGACGGTGTTCCCACTGCCCCGCGAGCTGGTGGGCAACGGGGAGCTGTTCCTGCTGAAGGTCAAGGGTGACTCAATGATCGATGCGGCCATCTGCGATGGGGACTACGTCGTGATCCGCTCGGGTCAGGTGGCCGAGAACGGGGCCATCGTCGCCGCGCTGCTCGAGGAGGAGGCCACGGTCAAGACGCTGAGGCAGCGCGATGGCCACACGTGGCTGATGCCGCACAACCCCGCGTACGAGCCCATCGACGGTGACCAGGCGGTGATCATGGGAACCGTGGTGGCGGTCCTACGGCGAGTCTGAACGGGGCTCGCTGGCCCCGCAGACCGGGGTCGTCCTGGCCTAGTCTTCGGGATGTGGGCGCACCCGAGAAGCTCGAACCGGCCAAGCGCGTGGAGCGCGGGGCGCAAGCACGCGCGGATCTGCCCCGCTCGTCGATGGGCCAGTGGAGCCCGCCTGTGGGCAGGCCCGAGCCGGTGGATCTGCTGGTCACCCAGGGGAGCAACCGCGTGGCCAGCCTCGTGCCGATCAGGCACGGCCGGATGAGCGCCTCGGCCTTCGCGTTCTTCCGGGGTTCGGCCGTGGTCATGGCTGCCGACCTGGCCAGCCAGCCGAACACCGGCCTGGAGGTTCAGCTCTGCGGGGACGCGCACATCGTGAACTTCGGACTGTTCGCCTCCCCGGAACGCACACTGCTGTTCGACCTCAACGACTTCGACGAGACGCACCCGGGCCCGTTCGAGTGGGACGTGAAGCGGATGGCGGCCTCAGCCGTGCTGATCGCCAGGTCGAACGGGTGGCGGAGCTCAGTCCAGCGCGAGTGCGCTCGCCGGTCCGCCCGGG
The DNA here is from genome assembly GCA_963753075.1 of uncultured Actinomycetes bacterium. Lineage (GTDB taxonomy): Bacteria > Actinomycetota > Actinomycetes > S36-B12 > CAIYMF01 > Prado023. The sequence continues at coordinate 631,223 of CAVWAR010000017.1, read as the reverse complement.
CCTACCGCGAGGCCATGCGCGACTTCGCCACCAAGAGCACGCTGGACGTCTGGTACTCCCGCCTGGACGTCTCGGACCTGGGGCAGCTGGCGAGCAGCATGCCCGCGGACACCGCCCTGGCGCGGGTCGACCGGTCGATCGCCGGAGCTCGCCGGCGCACCAACCTGCAGGCGATGGCCAAGCTCACCACCGAGGTCGACGGGCAGCGCCAGTTCGTGGAGGATCCGCCCCTGCTGATGCGGGTCGGCGCGGACCACGCCGAGCTGCTCGGCCTGGATTCGATGTTGGCCTATCGCTCGACACTGGTCACAGACCGGGCCACGCTCCTCGACCAGTTCCACGTCGTGGATGTGGCGCGCAAGGTCGTGGGGGTCGGCAGTGTCGGGACGCGCTGCTACGTGCTGCTCATGCAGGGAGTGGACGGAGCCGACCCGCTGATGCTGCAGTTCAAGGAGGCCACAGCCTCCGTCCTCGAGCCGTACACGGAGCCCAGCGAGTTCAACAACCACGGTGCCCGGGTCGTGGCCGGGCAGCGCCTGATGCAGGCCGCTTCCGACATCTTCATCGGGTGGACCCACGCGACGGACGGAGACAACAGGGTCCATGACACCTACGTCCGGCAGCTGCGTGACATGAAGTTCTCCCCGGACCTCTCTGCGCTGGACGTGAACGGGCTCGGCGTCTACCTGCACGCCTGTGGCTGGACGTTGGCCCGGGCGCATGCTCGGTCGGGTGACCGCCTGGCGATCGGGGCCTACCTTGGGCGCAGCGGCAAGTTCGAGGACGCGATCGCGAACTGGGCGATGGACTATGCCGACCAGGCCGAGGCCGACCACAGCGAGATGGTCCACGCGATTCGGATGGCCCGGCTCCCGGCGATCACCGGGGTGTGACCAGCGCCGTCAGCCCGACCCGGCGGTCAGTGCCGCACAAGAGCCGAAAGCCCTATGGCGTGAGGCCTTTCCGCATCGTGAGGGCGACCAGTGGGGTCCCGGCGAGCCGCTTGACGAGCCTACGATCAAATCGGCTGTGCGCACTCCGGCGGTCACTCGGGCCGCCGGTGCCGATGACGAGGAGACGCCATGACGACGACCACCGAGACCACGACGACCATCGCCCCGACCATGCCCCGAATCGGTGATCCGGCCCCGGCGTTCACGGCTACGACGACGCAGGGGCCGATCAACTTCCCGGCCGACTACGCCGGTCGGTGGGTGATCCTGTTCAGCCATCCGGCCGACTTCACACCCGTGTGCACAACGGAGTTCATGACCTTCGCTAGCCTGCAGGACAAGTTCGCCGAGCTGAACACGGACCTGGTGGGGCTGTCCGTGGATGGGTTGTTCAGCCACATCGCCTGGCTTCGTACGATCAAGGATCGGATCAGCTTCCGCGGCATGGAGGACGTCGAGGTGACGTTCCCGCTGATCGAGGACATCACCATGAACGTGGCACGGGCCTACGGGATGATCATGCCCGGCGAGGACTCCACGAAGGCCGTTCGCGCCGTGTTCGTGATCGATCCGAGCGGGACGATCCGGACGATCATCTACTACCCACTCAGCCTGGGTCGGAACTTCGACGAACTGCTGCGACTTGTCACGGCGCTGCAGACTGCTGACGCCTTCTCGGTGGCGACCCCCGCCGACTGGCGTCCTGGCGACCCGGTGATCGTGCCGCCCGCGGGCTCCTGCGGGGTGGCGAAGGACCGGATGGACGGCGCCGAGGAGGGCGTGACGTGCGTTGACTGGTTCTTCTGCACGAAGGAGATCTCCGCGGAGGCCATCGACGAGGCGATCCGCACGCCCGGTTGATCCGGGCGCACCTTCGTTGGGCCGCGGAGGGTGTGACGCCCTACGGTTCGGAGGGGCTGGTTGGCGCGTCATCATCGGTGGTCCCCGCCGAGTCAGCGGACAGGGCGACATCGAGCCGCCCCAGCGCCGCAAGGACCGTGGACAGGTCGGTGGTCCACCACAGTGGCGGCAGGCTCTGGCGTAGGCGCGATCCGTAGCCGGTCGTGGCGAGCCGCGAGTCGAGGACGGCCACGACGCCACGGTCATCCGGAGTCCGGATCAGCCGACCGGCCCCCTGCGCGAGCATCAGCGCGGCGCGTGGGACGGACACGGAGGCGAATCCGCTGCCGCCCTGGGCGTCGACCAGCTCCTGGCGCGCGGACACGACGGGGTCGTCGGGACGGGGGAAGGGGATCCGGTCGATGATGACCAGGCTGCACGAAGGTCCTGGCACATCCACGCCCTGCCACAACGAGATCGTGCCCAGCAGTGACGCCCGCGGCTCGGCGGCGAACTGTCGCACCAGCCCAGCCACGGCGTCGCCGCGTCGGGCGACGATCAGGGGCAGATCGGCGCGATCCTCGAGTCGTCGCTCCAGGACCTCCTGCGCCCTCTCCACGGAACGCCACGACGAGAACAGGGCCAGCGTCCGGCCGCCGGCGGCCACGATCAGGTCCGCGATCTGCTCGAGCGCCTCCTCGCTGACTCCCTCCCTGCCGGGCCGGGGCAGGTCTGCGGCGCAGTAGAGCACCCCCTGCCGACCGTGGTCGAAGGGTGAGCCCACGTCCAGGCCGTGCCAACCCTCCGGGCAGCCAAGGCTGGCGGCCAGCGGGTCGAACGAGCCGCCGATGGCCAGGGTGGCGCTGGTCAGTGCCACCGGACGCCCGGTGAACAGGTTGGCCTCCAGCAGGTCCTGCACCGAGATGGGAGCGATGTGCAGCGTCACCTGACCACCGGGGCGCCCACCGGCCCAGGCGACGGACGAGTTGCTCAGCAGCAACGCGTCGGCGGCGACCTCGTGCACTGCCTGGATCCCGGCGCGTGCGGTCGTCCGATCAGACGCAGCGTCGGGTGCGTCGCTGCTCTCCCCGCGCATCCCGCCGAGGGCCGCGTGGCCGGCGTCGCGCAGTGCGGTCACGGCGACGACGAGCTCCTCGGGCAGGGTGCGCAAGCGCCCTTCCGGGAGCTCGCCGAGCACATCGCCGAGGTACGCGGCGGCATCGAGGAGCGGATCGAGCAGCTCCGGCCCGAGGAACTTGCGCGCCCGGCCAGCGGCCCGCTCGATCGTTGTGGACGACAGCTCGCGGGTCAGGGCAGTGGTCATCCGGTCGACCAACTCGTGGGCCTCGTCCACGACGACCGCCCCGTGGTCAGGCAGGACGGGTACGTCGCCCTGGACGTGGATGGCCAGCAGGGCATGGTTCGTGACGATCAGGTCGGCGTCGCGGGCGCGGGCCCGGGCGGCCTCGGCGAAGCAGTCCTGGCCGAAGGAGCAGTTGGTGGCACCGGGACACTCGCGGGCTGAGACCGACAACCCCGACCACACGCGCCCGTCGACGGCGTCGTCGAGGTCGTCGCGATCCCCGGTGGTGGTGCTCTGCGCCCACGCGCGCAGTCGGGCCGCCTGGCGCCCGAGCCTGGTCGTGGGTGTATCGAACAGGGCCGACTCGTCCGGGTCCGGCGACCCACGGTTGAGGCGGTCAAGGCACAGGTAGTTGCTCCGCCCCTTGAGCACGGCGTAGTTGACCTCGCGCCCCAGCGCCGGTGCCAGTGCACGGCTGACGACCGGGAGGTCCTTGTCCACAAGCTGGCGCTGCAACGCCAATGTGGCGGTGGCGATGACCACGGGCTCCTTCGCTGCCGCGGCATGCTGCGCGGCCGGAACGAGATAGGCCACGGACTTTCCGGTGCCAGTGCCGGCCTGGACCAGGACGGTCCCGGAACCCGCGTCGAAGCACTCGGCGATCTCCTGGGCCATGCGCGCCTGCCCCTCGCGCCGCTGGCCGCCCAGCTCGTCGACCGCCAGATCCAGCAGGTCGGAGACCTGCAGTGATCCAGGGTCGTCCGATACGTCAGGCTCGGTCACTCGGACCCGGCCTCAGAGGGGGTCGTGCTCGGGGATCCGGGAACCCCCGCCTCCCCCAGGGCCTCGGCCAGCTGCTCCCCGACGACCGCGCGGACCAGCGCCCCCTCGGGCGTGTAGTCGACCACGACGTCGCGGCCCTCCTCGTGGACCCGGGCGACGAGGTCACCGCGGTCGAACGGGACCAGGACGTCGACCACCTCGGACGGGGTGGGCAGGTCGCCCTCCACGGCTGCGAGCAGGTCGGCGATCCCAGCGCCGGTTGCCGCCGAGACCAGGACCGAGTGCGGCTCACGGGCGCGCAGGCGACCGACCACCATCGGGTCGGCGATGTCGGACTTGTTGATGACCAGCAGCTCAGGGACCTCGGCGGCACCGATCTCGGCCAGCACCTCACGCACTGCCGCGATCTGTCCCTCGGGGAAGTCATCGGACCCGTCGACCACGTGCAGGATCAGGTCCGCGTCCGAGACCTCCTCCAGGGTCGAGCGGAACGCCTCGACCAGCTGATGGGGCAGGTGGCGCACGAACCCGACAGTGTCAGCGAGGGTGAACAGCCGTCCCGCGGGCGTGGACGCCCGGCGCACGGTCGGGTCCAGGGTCGCGAACAGCGCGTCCTCGACGAGCGCCCCCGCGCCGGTGATCCGGTTGAGCAGGCTGGACTTGCCGGAGTTCGTGTAGCCGGCGAGCACCACCGAGGGGACCCGCCCCCGGCGTCGTGCGCTGCGCATCGTGCGCCGCGCGGTGGCCATGCCCGAGATGTCCCGGCGCAGGCGGGCAATGCTCTCACGCACCCGGCGTCGGTCTGTCTCGATCTTGGTCTCACCGGGGCCACGGGATCCGATGCCCTGCCCACCTGCCACGCGTCCACCGGCCTGCCGGGACAGCGAATCCCCCCAGCCGCGCAGCCGCGGGAGCAGGTACTGCATCTGCGCGAGCGACACCTGGGCCTTGCCCTCACGGCTGCGGGCGTGCTGGGCGAAGATGTCGAGGATGAGCCAGGTGCGGTCGACCACCTTGACCTTCACGAGTGCCTCAAGCCGGCGCAGCTGGCCCGGAGTCAGCTCGCCGTCGCAGATCACGGTGTCCGCAGCCACGACGTCAACGACCTCACGCAGCTCGGTCACCTTTCCGGCCCCGATGTAGGTCGCGGTGTCCGGCCTGTCCCGCCGCTGGATCAGGGCATCACAGACCTCGGACCCGGCCGTCTCGGCCAGCCGTGCCAGCTCGGCCAAGGAGCGCTCGGCGTCCGCCAGGGTGCCCGACGTCCACACGCCGACGAGGACCACCCGCTCGAGGCGCACCTGGCGGTACTCGACCTCGCTGACGTCCTGAAGCTCGGTGCCGAGGCCGGGCACCCGGCGCAGGGCCTGGCGGTCGAGCAGGTCCGGAACCTCAGGCATGCGACTCCCACCAGCTCTGGTCGATGGTTCCACGGGCAACAACCTCCACAGGGCCGTCGAGCTCGACGCCACCGCCGGTGCTCCACGTCACGCCGACGCTGCCGCCGGGGACATCGACGCGCATTCGCTGCCCGTCCGGCCCGGTACCATCGCGCCGCGCGGTGGCCACCGCGGCCGCACAGGCGCCCGTCCCGCAGCTGAGCGTCTCCCCCACTCCCCGCTCGAACACCCTCATCTGCACGTGGTGATCGCCGATGACCCGGACGAACTCCACGTTCACTCCCTCGGGGTAGGTAGCGGCCGGCGTGACGACGGGTGGTGCGCTCAGGGCACCGGCCTGCTCGACGTCGTCGACCCAGGTCACGGCATGCGGGTTGGGGATGAGGACCCCGACCGCGGCCGTCCCGGCCGAGACGGGGGCCTCCGCGGTCCGGACCCGGATGTCGTCCTCGGCCAGGAACGTGGGGGTGCCCATGTCGACGTGGATCCCGCGGCGGTCGTCGACGGTGACCCGCCGCGTGCCGCCTCGAGTGGCGATCTGGAACTGTCGCTGGTCGACCAGTGCGCGCTCGAGGAGCTCAGCGGCGAACAGCCGGGCGCCGTTGCCGCACATCTGGGCAGCGCTGCCGTCGGCGTTGCGGTAGTCCATGAAGTACGGCGCCTCCCCCGCCTGGTCGACGACCTCGTCGTGCAGCTCAGTGCGGGTGATCACGAGGATGCCATCCGCGCCGATCCCGCGATGCCGATCGCACAGTGCCTGCACGCGCGTCGGGGTCAGGTCCAGCGACCCATCGAGCGCGGACAGGACCACGAAGTCGTTGCCTGTCCCATGTCCCTTCACGAACGGGACGGTGCCGTGACTCATTGCTCAAGCCTACGGGCAGGCAGGCCGGTCCGGGCCACGATCTGTGAAGCTGTGGAGGAGCTGGGTTCGCTCGCGTCCAGCCAGGTCGTCCGGGGATCCCGATGGAACCAGCGCTGCTGTCGCCGGGCGAACCTGCGCGTGGCCAGCACGATCTCCACAATCGCCTGGTCCCGGTCGAGCAGCCCGTCGAGCAGGTCGATCACCTGTGGGTAGCCAAGGGCACGGCTGGCCGTGCGACCCTCGCGCAGACCAACGTCGAGCAGTTGGCGGACCTCGGTGACCAGGCCCGACTCGACCATGTGCTCCACCCGCCGGTGGATCCGCAGGTCCAACTCGTCGCGCGACAGGTCGAGCCCGAAGCTCCAGTGCGGGACCAGCGGGGGCCCGTCAGCGGGCAGTTGGGCGGCGAACGGCTCCCCAGTCAGCTCCCCGACCTCCAGCGCGCGCACGATCCGCCGCCCGTTGGTCGCCAGGATGCGCTCGGCCGCGGCCGGGTCTCGCTCGGCGAGGACCGAGTGCAGCTGCTGCGGACCCGAGCGCGCGAGCTCCGCCTCCCAGCGGGCGCGGACCTCCGGGTCACTGCCGGGGAACCGGAGATCGTCGAGCAACCCACGGACGTACAGCCCCGAGCCGCCCACGACCACCGCGGGCACGCCGCGCTGGGCGAGCCCGACCAGCACGTCGCGACCCATGCGCTGGTACTGGGCGACGCTGAGGTCCGCACGGACGTCGCACACGTCCAGGAGGTGGTGGGTGATCCCCCGTCGCTCGGCTGGAGCCACCTTCGCCGTCCCGATGTCCATCCCCCGGTACACCTGGTAGGCGTCGGCGCTCACGATCTCGGCGCCGAGTCGGTCGGCGACCTCGATGGCGACGGCTGACTTGCCCGTGGCGGTCGGGCCGACCACGGCGATGACCGGCGGCCAGGGTTGTCGATCCACCACGTCAGCCGACGGGTCGCAGGCCGGGCATCCCCAGGGCGACCTGAGTCGGCGCGCCGTCGACGGGCCCCGTGCCTGTGGGGCCCGGAGCGCACGACACCTGGCCGGCCGCCCACGCGTCGCCCGCTCGGGTCGCCCGGATGCCGGTTGCAGCCCCCGTCAGGTGGTGCGGTGCAGCGGCCTCGATCTCGACCTGCACGCAATCCCCGGGGCGGGCCTCCGCGGCACCCAGGAAATGGACCAGCCGCCCATCGCGCGCCCGACCCGACAGCCGCCGGGTCGCCACGTCCTTGCGCCCCTCGCCCTCGGAGACCAGGACCTCCGCAGTCGTGCCGATCTGGCGCTGGTTCTCCTCCCAGGAGATCTGCTCCAAGGCCTCGATGAGTCGGTCATAGCGCTGCTGCACAAGGGCCTTGGGCACCTGATCGGGCATGTCTGCTGCCGGCGTGCCGGGCCGTGGGGAGTACTGGAAGGTGAACGCTGCGCTGAACCGGGCCCTGCGCACCACGTCCAGAGTCTGGGCGAAGTCTGCCTCGGTCTCGCCGGGGAACCCCACGATGATGTCCGTGGTGATGGCCGCCGAGGGGATGGAGTCTCGGACCTCGTCGAGGATGGACAGGAACCGCTCCTGGCGATACGACCTTCGCATGGCGCGCAGGACCCTGTCGCTGCCCGACTGGAGCGGCATGTGCAGGGAGGGCATCACCGTCGGTGTCTGGGCCATCGCCCGGATCACCTCAGTGGTGAAGTCCTTCGGGTGCGGGGACGTGAACCTGACGCGCTCAAGGCCGGGGACCGAGCCCACGGCCCGCAGCAGGTCGGCGAAAGCATCACGTTCACCGAACTCCGCGCCGTAGGCGTTCACGTTCTGCCCGAGCAGGGTGACCTCGATGACGCCGTCGGCCACGAGAGCGTCAACCTCGGCGAGGATCTCGCCCGGGCGTCGATCGCGCTCCCGACCACGAAGGCTCGGCACGATGCAGAAGGTGCAGGTGTTGTTGCAGCCGACGCTGATCGCCACCCACGCTGCGTAGGCGGACTCCCGGCGGCTGGGGAGCGTGGACGGGAAGGTGCGCAACGACTCCTCGATCTCGATCTGCGCCGACTCGGCGACCTCCGCCCGGCGCAGAAGGGCCGGCAGCGAGTCCAGGTTGTGGGTGCCGAAGACGACGTCCACCCACGGAGCCCTGCTCACGATGTGGTCGCGGTCCTTCTGGGCGAGGCAGCCGCCCACGGCGATCTGCATGCCCGCGTGCCCACGCTTGACCGACGCCAGGTGGCCGAGGTTGCCGTAGAGCTTGTTGTCCGCGTTCTCCCGGACGGCGCAGGTGTTGAGGACCACCACATCGGCCTGTGCTCCCGCTGCGGGGCGGGCGTAGCCGGACGCCTCGAGCAACCCGGAGATCCGCTCAGAGTCGTGCACGTTCATCTGGCAGCCGTACGTGCGGACCTCGTAGGTGCGCCCGGCAGTGAGTGTGGTGTCCATCAGGGTCCAAGGGTAGGTGCAGGTGCGGCCGGGCCGGAAACCTCCAGCGGAACACGTCGTCCCGACGTGTGGTCTCATATCGGGGTGGTCAAGGCAGTGACGTGGTCGGAGTACCGGGGGTCCATCGGGGACCGGTCGGAGATGTTCGCGCGGCTGGCCGAGGGCTGGCCGGTTCGGCGTGCGCTGTACCCGGGCTCGTACGTGGATCTGTCGCCGTCGACCGCCATCGAGTCGGTCACGTATCTCGACACCGATCGTCGGGCTGCTCGGTTCTTCGCCGACCCCGAACTGGTTGAGGCCGACCTGATGGGCCGGCGAGCGGCGGGGGCCGGGGCAACTGTGACCTTCCTGGACATGGACTACACCCAGCCGCTGCCGGTCCCGACCGGGGAGTTCGATCTGCTCATCTCCCTGTTCGCCGGACCCGTGTGGGACAACTGCCGGTCCTACCTGCGCCCCGGCGGGCTCCTGCTGGCCAACACGAGCCATGGGGATGCCAGCCTGGCGGCCCTCGACCCGGCGCTTCGGCTGGTGGCGGCGGTCAGCACACGCGATGGCCGCTACCGGATCGGCAGCACGAACCTGGACGGCTTCCTGATCCCGAAGAAGCCAGCAGCAGCCGACCCGGACGAGATCCGCAGCAGCGGCCGAGGCATCGCGTACACCAGGAACGCCTTCGCCTACCTGTTCGAGCTGACCTGACCGGCCGTGGGAGAGCGCCGTTCATCCAGCCAGCGAATCCGGGCCGTCCGGCACGTCAGATCCAGGGCGGAGGGCTGTCGTCGTCCACCTCGTCGAGGGCCTCCCGAACAACCTGTGCGGTCACCGCAGCCCCGTAGCCCCTGCGACCCAGGGCACCGGACATCCGTCGGATCGCGGTGGCTCGGGGCAGGCCCTGGACAGATCGCGCCTTCTTCGCGGCGATGACCCGCGCCGCTGAGAGCTCATCCTCGGTCGTGAGGGTCTCCAGCGCCTCGGCGATGAGGCCGTCGGCGACTCCACGAGTGCGCAGTTCCATCCGCAGGGCTCGGCTTGAGAGGTTGCGGGTCCGCTGACGTGACTCCACCCACATCCGAGCGAAGGTTCGATCGTCGATCAGCCCGACCTCCTCGAACCGGTCGAGTACTGCCAGCGCGACGTCGTCGGGGATGTTGCGCTCCCGCAGCGTGGTGGCCAGCTGCGCGCGGGTTCGCGGAGCGGCCTCTAGTCGCCGGAGCAGGATGGTGCGAGCGACCTGTTGCGGATCGGCCGGCGGGTTGTCCGGATCATCGGGCGGCTCCACCGCCCACTGGCGCCCCCGCACGGCTCACACGTCGATCGGGACGGGACTGTTCGGCGTGGCCGGGGCATCGACCTGCGGGCCGATCCCGAGCTTCTCCTTGATGCGCTTCTCGACCTCGTTCGCGAGGTCGGGGTTGTCACGCAGGAAGGCCCGTGCGTTCTCCTTGCCCTGGCCCAGCTGGTCGCCGTCGTATGTGTACCAGGCGCCCGCCTTGCGAACGAACCCGTGCTCGACGCCCATGTCGATGAGGCTGCCCTCACGCGAGATCCCGAACCCGTACAGGATGTCGAACTCGGCCTGCTTGAACGGGGGTGCAACCTTGTTCTTCACAACCTTCACGCGGGTGCGCGAACCGACGGGCTCAGTGCCGTCCTTGAGGGTCTCGATGCGCCGAACGTCGAGCCGGACCGATGAGTAGAACTTCAGCGCCTTGCCGCCGGTGGTGGTCTCCGGGCTGCCGAACATCACGCCGATCTTCTCCCGCAGCTGGTTGATGAAGATCGCTGTCGTGTTGGTGTTGCTCAGGGCGCCGTTCATCTTCCGCAGCGCCTGGCTCATCAGCCTGGCCTGCAGGCCGACGTGGCTGTCGCCCATCTCGCCCTCGATCTCTGCCTTGGGGGTCAGTGCTGCCACCGAGTCGATCACGATGAGGTCCATGGCACCGGACCGCACGAGGGTGTCGGCGATCTCCAGCGCCTGCTCCCCGGTGTCTGGCTGTGACACGTAGAGGTCATCGAGGTTGACTCCGAGCTTCTCGGCGTACACCGGGTCGAGTGCATGCTCGGCGTCGATGAAGGCGGCGATGCCACCGGCCTGCTGCACGCTGGCCACCGAGTGCAGAGCCACGGTTGTCTTGCCGCTTGCCTCGGGGCCGTAGATCTCGACGACCCGGCCTCGGGGCAACCCACCGATCCCGAGCGCAACATCCAGGGCGATGGATCCCGTGGGGATCACGTCCATGGGGACCGCGGGCTGATCCCCCAGCCGCATGACCGTGCCCTTGCCGAACTGCTTCTCGAGGTGCAGCAGCGCTGACGCGAGCGCCTTCTCCCGGTCCTGTGCAGCCATATCCACTCCTTGGGTCTCGCGGTGCTCGTCGCACCCTCGCCTCTGACAGGCCGGACATTAGACCGGGTCCCTGACATTGCCACCCGGTCCGACGCGATCCTGTGGATGAACCGTGGTGATCATCCGCTACGGAGGCCAGACTAGTACGAACACCTGTTCGATCGGGAGCGACACGCCGTTCAGGTCAGGTCTTGCGGGACCTGGGCGTGGGCGCATACAGCCCGCCAGACGTCCCGTGTGTCCTCGCCCGCGGCCAGCGCCTCCTCGACGGTCCGTCCGCCGAGGGAGGACAGGTGCTGGTCCGAAGCCCAGGACCGCGCATAGGCCCGCCCGAAGGTCAGGTCCATCCGTTCCCAGAAGTCGGTGAGCCGCACGGTCGAATGGTGCCATCCCGTCGGCAGTGGCGTGAACTGGCATCGCGACCGGGCCGATGTCAGCCCCAGGGTCCAAGATGGTTCGCGTGGATCCGCTGGCCGAGTTCTCCGAGCCCACGAGGCGCTGGTTCAATGCGGCCTTCAGCGAACCCACTGGTGTCCAGGCCGGTGCCTGGCCGCGGATCCAGGCGGGGGCTGACGTGCTCGCGGTCGCCCCAACCGGGTCGGGCAAGACGCTGGCCGCCTTCCTGAGTGCGATCGACCGGTGCCTCACCCCACGGGAGCAGCCTGGCGTCCGGGTGCTCTACGTCAGCCCGATGAAGGCACTGGCGGTCGATGTGGAGCGGAACCTGCGCGGCCCGCTGGCCGGAATCGCCGCCCACTGCGCCGCCCTGGGCCTTCCCGAGCCCCAGATCAGCGTGGGGCTGCGCACCGGCGACACGTCTGCTGCGGAGCGCCGGACGATGGCGCGGCGACCCCCGGACGTCCTGATCACGACCCCCGAGTCGCTGTTCCTGATCCTGACGTCGGCCGCGCGCAGCATCCTTGCCGACGTCGAGTCGGTGATCATCGATGAGGTGCACGCGATCGCCGGCTCCAAACGGGGCGCGCACCTCGCGGTGAGCCTGGCCCGCCTGGACCACCTCGCTGGCGTCCGCGTCCCCCGGATCGGGCTGTCCGCGACCGTGCGCCCGACGGACGTGGCTGCCAGGTTCCTCGGGGGCGACACCCCGGTGGAGATCATCGAGCAGGGGTCGGCCAAGGAGTGGGAGCTGACGATCCAGGTCCCGGTGGAGGATCTCGGTGAGCTGGGAGCCTCCCCCGGTGTCGACGGCACGCCGTCGGCGTCGGTCTGGCCGCACGTGGAGCAGCGAATCGTCGAACTCGTCGAGGCGCACCGATCGACGATCGTGTTCGCCAACTCACGACGGCTGGCCGAGCGGCTCACCGCCAGGCTCAACGAGATCCATGCCGAGCACACGGGGCAGGCACCGTCGCGTTCCCCGGAGGGTCGACCACCCGCGGAGGTCATGGCCCAGGCCGGTGCGAGTGCGGGGGCGCCGGCGGTCCTGGCCAGGGCGCATCACGGCTCGGTGAGCAAGGAGCAGCGTGCCCAGATCGAGGACGACCTCAAGACGGGCCGGCTGCGGGCCGTCGTGGCCACGTCCAGCCTCGAGCTCGGCATCGACATGGGTGCGGTGGACCTCGTGATCCAGGTCGAGGCACCCCCCTCGGTCGCCTCCGGGCTGCAACGGGTGGGTCGAGCCGGGCACCAGGTGGGTGCCGTGTCCACCGGTGTTGTCCTGCCGAAGTACCGCTCCGATCTGCTGACCAGTGCCGTGGTCGTCCAGCGGATGCGCACCGGCGCGATCGAGGAGCTGCGCATCCCGGCCAACCCCCTGGATGTAGCTGCCCAGCAGATCGTCGCGGCGGTGGCCATGGACGACTGGCCCGCCGCTGAGCTCCTGGCCCTGTTCCGCAGTGCCTCCCCCTACGCGGACCTCTCCCCCGCCGTCTACGAGGCCGTGGTCGACATGCTGGCCGGACGGTACCCGTCGGATGCCTTCGCCGAGCTCCGGCCCCGGATCGTCTGGGACCGCACCGATGACGTCCTGCGCGCGCGTCCGGGGGCCCAACGGCTGGCGGTCACCTCGGGCGGCACGATCCCCGATCGTGGCCTGTTCGGGGTCCACATCGTCGGGGGCGGGCGGGTCGGTGAGCTCGATGAGGAGATGGTCTACGAGTCGCGTGTCGGCGACACCTTCGCACTCGGGGCCAGCAGCTGGCAGATCACCGAGATCACCCACGACCGTGTGAACGTGGTCCCGGCTCCCGGTGCGGCTGGCCGGTTGCCCTTCTGGCGCGGGGACAACCTGGGTCGACCGGCCGAACTCGGGCGGGCCCTCGGCGAGTTCACCCGGCAGCTGTCGGAGTTGGAGCCGGGTGCGGCCACGGAGCACCTTGCTGGGCTCGGACTGGATGCGTGGGCCGGTGAGAACCTTGTGGCCTATCTGTCCGAGCAGTCCGCAGCGAGCCACGTCCCGACCGACCGCCGCATCGTCGTCGAGCGGACCCGTGATGAGCTCGGGGACTGGCGGCTGGCCGTCCTGACGCCCTACGGCGCGCAGGTGCATGCCCCGTGGGCGCTGCTGGCCCGCGAGCGGCTGACCCGCCGCTTCGGCGTCGACGCAGCTGTCATGCACGGTGACGACGGGATCGTCGCGCGGCTGCCGGACCTTCCCGACGACGACTGGCTGTCCGATGCAACGGCGTGCCTGTTCCCCGAGCCGGACGGGATCGAGGCTGACGTCACGCGGCTCATCGGCAGCTCCGCGCTGTTCGCCTCCCGGTTCCGTGAGTGCGCCTCCAGGGCCCTGCTGCTGCCGCGGCCCCGGCCGGGCCGCCGGGCCCCGCTGTGGCAGCAGCGCCAGCGCTCGGCGCAACTGCTGCAGATCGCCGCGGAGCACCCGACGTTCCCGATCGTGCTCGAGGCGGTGCGCGAGTGCCTGCGCGACGTCTACGACCTGCCCGCCCTCGTCGATCTGATGACGGCCGTGGAGCAGCGCCGGGTGCACGTCGTGGAGGTCACGCCACCCGCGCCGTCGCCGTTCGCGCGGTCGTTGCTCTTCGGCTACGTGTCGGAGTACCTCTACGAGGGTGACTCCCCGCTGGCGGAGAAGCGCGCTGCCGCCCTGAGCCTGGACCCGGCCCTGCTCGGTGAGCTCCTCGGCCAGACCGACCTGCGTGACCTCCTGGAGCCCGACGCCATCGCCCAGGTCGTCGCCCAGGTGCAGCACCTGAACCCGGAACGCGCGGCCCGCGGCGGCGAGGACGCAGCCGACCTGCTGCGGATCCTCGGACCGCTGAGCACGGAGCAGGCGGCGCTGCGCGGCGTGCAGGAGGCATGGCTGGCAGACCTCGAGGCGCAGCGACGGATCATCCGGACCCGCATGGCGGGCCGCGACGTCTGGGCCGCTGTCGAGGATGCCGCCAGGCTGCGCGACGGGCTCGGCGCGCCGATTCCTGTGGGTATCGCAGAGGCGCACCTGCGCCCCGTCGAGGATCCCGTCGCGGACCTCATCGCCCGCTACGGCCGGACGCACGGCCCGTTCACCACCGATCAGCTGGTCGCTGACGTCGGGCTGCCACCGGCGGTCGTCAGCCAGCACCTGGAGATCAGCCGGGCAGCCGGGCGGATCCTGCAGGGCTGGTTCGTCCCGGACACCCCCGGGCCCCAGTGGTGCAACGCGGATGTTCTTCGCCTGATCAAGCGACGCTCCGTGGCGATGCTCCGCCAGCAGATCGAACCGGTGTCACAGGCCGCGCTCGCCACGTTCCTGCCACGCTGGCAGAACGTCCGCGGACGCGGCGGGACCCAGCTGCGCGGCGTGGACGGCGTGCTCCAGGCGGTCCGTGGGATGGCGGCGGTGGGGGTGCCCGCATCCGCGTTGGAGGAGTCGATCCTGCCGGCCCGGGTGTCGGACTACACCCCCGCGATGCTCGACGAGCTGACGGCTGCCGGTGAGGTGCTCTGGACCGGCAGCTCACCGCTGCCCGGAGGTGACGGCTGGATCGCTCTGGCACCCGTGGATGTCGGGTTCCTCCTGCCCCGCGCCGATGAGCCGTCGCTCAGCGCGACTGCGCAGGAGATGCTCGGGCTCCTGCGCCAGGGTGGCGGCTGGTTCCTCGCGGACCTTCGCACACGGATGGCTGCCGACGATCCCGACCGGGCTGCGTTGTCCACTGCCATGCTCGACCTGCTGTGGGCTGGCCTGGTCAGCAACGATACGATCGAGCCCCTGCGCGCGATGCTGGACCGATCACGGGCCGGTGGACGACGCAGCCGAGCCTCGGCGGGACGCCGGCCGGCACGCCCTCCCCGGGGTCGGTACGCGGACCTGTGGCGCGGTTCCGGGGTCGACCCCTCAACCGGGTCAGCGGCGCAGTGGGCAGGTCTGTCAGGACGCGCGGGTGCCGTTCCGTCGGCGGCGGGCACGGCGGGCGCGGGCAGGGCAGGCGCGGGCAGGGCAGGCGCGGGCAGGGCACGCGCACGCGCTCGACCGGGCCCCCCGCCGGAGCTGTCGGGGCGATGGTTCGCGCTCCCAGCCGGGCTCCCACCGAAGGAGGTCATCGCCCTGGCGCGGGCGGACGCCCACCTGGAACGTCTTGGCATCGTGACCCGCGGATCCGTGCTGGCCTCCGGTGATCCCGGCGGGTTCGCCTCGGCCTACCGGACCCTGTCGATGATGGAGGAGCGCGGGCGCGTTCAGCGCGTGTATGCGGTGGAGGGCCTCGGTGCCGCCCAGTTCGCCCTCACCGGGGTTGTCGACCAGGTGCGGATCGTGGAGCGTGAGCTGTCCGAGGGGCGCCAGGAGCCAGTTGTCCTGGCCACAGCGGACCCCGCCAATGCCTACGGTGCGGCCCTGGACTGGCCACCCAGCCAGTGGGCGGGCGGCACCGGGGCACCGCACCGACCATCGCGGGCAGCTGGATGCCACATTGTGCAGATGGCTGGGCACCCCGTGCTGTACGTGGAGCGCGGTGGGCGCAGCGTCCTGACCTTCGCACTGCCAACGCCGGATCCTGAGACCGACGCCGCTGCCGATCTCGTCGCTGCTGTCCGGGCGTTGGCCGAAGCTGGCCGTGCGGGCGCCGTCGGGTCACTGACCATCTCGCGGGTGAACGGGACACCGGTGATGGAGCTGGGGCGTTCAGACGAGGTGAAGAGGGCTCTGGAGGAGGGCGGCTTCGCTCTCACCCCAAGCGGCTACCGGTTGCCACGCTAGGCGTATCGGGCCTTGGTCAGGCGGCGCGCACCACGGCCGCCTCCGCGGCCTCAGCGGATGCGATCTCGTCGCTGACTGAGCGGAGCAAGCTGGACAGCGGAACATCGAGGGCAGTGCAGATCGCCGCGAGCAGTTCGCTCGAGGGCTCCTTCTGGCCACGCTCGATCTCCGAGAGGTACCCGAGGGACACACGCGCTGCGGAACTGACGTCGCGCAGCGTCCGGCCCTGGTCCTGGCGCAGGCGACGCAACTGCTCGCCGACCACCCGTCGCAGGATCACCATGACCGTCCCCTCCTCTTCACGTGACCAGACTAGCGCGAGACCCTCGCGAGTGTGGACACCTGTCACCTGAACGCGCGGTCAGTCCGGATTGTTCCCGGCGCATGCGCGGTCAGTCCGGATTGTCCCCAGCTCGTGGCTGGTTCGATCCGACATCCGCGCCCGGCCAGGGCGCGAGTCGCGAATCGGCCAGGAGGCGCAGGGCGGCCTGCACCGCTGCACCCTGGACCTCGCTGCGCATGCCCGGGAACCGGAATGCCCGCCAGGCGCTCCCCCGGGGCCCATCGACTGCGACGTACACAGTGCCGACCGGCCGGCCGCTGGCCGACTCCGGGCCCGCCTCGCCAGTGGTCGACACCCCGTAGCTGGCACCAAGGGCGACCCGCGCTCCGCGGGCCATCTGCTCAGCGACCTCGGCGCACACCGGCCCCCGCGTGTCGAGGAGGTTGGCGTCGACCGCCAGCAAGGAGGCCTTGACGTCCGGTGCGTAGGCGATGACTGCCCCGCGCACGACACGGGAAGAGCCCGGCACGGTGGTGAGCGCGGCCACGAGCTGCCCGCCCGTCAGTGACTCGGCGACGGCCAGGGTGGCGCCGTCAGCGGCCAGGGCGGCGATCAGGTCGTGGGCCGACTCAGGCTGGGCGGGCGGCGTGGGCCCAGCACTCACTGGTCGGCGCCCGACGACGGGGTGTGCCCGTCAGCACCCGCGGACCCGCCGGTGCCCGGGGACCCGCCGGTGCCCGGGGACCCGCCGGTCGGACCCTCGGCGTCCTCCCGAGCTCGGGCCTTGCGGGCGGCCTTGTCGGACTTGGAGTCGCTGCGCGTCCTGATCGCCTTGTCGATGTAGTCGAGCCCGGTCAGGGCCGTGAGCAGCACGGCGATCCCCATCACCGCATTGCGGATCCACATCACCACGGTCAGGGACCCGGGGATCGGCAGCAGGAAGAGGATGATGGCCAGCATCTGCGACGCGGTCTTGGCCTTGCCGCCCCGGCTGGCAGGAATGACCCCGTGCTTGAGCACGACGAACCGGATCAGCGTGACACCGACCTCGCGGGCGATCACCAGGATCGTCACCCACCACCACAGCTCGCCGATAGCGGAGAGCCCGATGAAGGCCACGCCCGTCAGGGCCTTGTCCGCGAGCGGGTCGGCGATCTTGCCGAACGTGGTGACCAGCCCCTGCTTGCGGGCCAGGTACCCGTCGAGCCAGTCGGTGTACGCGGCGATGATGAAGACCGCCGTGGCGGCCAGGCGGGTCGTCGCGTTGTCGCCGCCGTCGTACATCAACAGGTACCAGAACAGCGGGATCATGAGGATCCGCAGCAGCGTCAGCATGTTCGGCAGGTTCCACAGCTGGGCCCAGCCGGTGACAACCCGCTGGCGGCTCCACATCTCCGGCTTGTCGGGATCGGCGGTCGCGGGCTCCACCACCGCGGGCTCAACAGTCCCGGGCTCGCCGGAGGCGGCCATCCCCGGATCGTGCTGGGGGGCTGGTGAGTCGGTCGGGTCAGATCCGGACAACGCTCACCTCCACGGCCTGCAGGTCCACGCCGTCCGAGGCGACGACCCGGCCACGGAGCATCGACCCCGGGACGACACGTCCGCGCAGGTCGGGTGTCAGGTGCACCACGGTCGACCCGTCCTCCGGGCCCTGGTGCTCTGCGCGCCCCTCGGCGGTCATGCCGTCCAGGTGCTCGACGAGGACCTCGACGTCGTCGCCGATGCGCTGCTCGGCGCGCTGGGCCATGACCTCGTCCACGACGTCGCTGACCGCACCGACCCGGGACCTGATCTCGGCCTCGTCCAGCTTCCCGGACAGCCCCCGCGCCTCTGTGCCGTCCTCGTCGGAGTAGCCGAAGACACCCACGGCATCCATCTGGGCCTGCCCGAGGAAACTGATGAGCTCCTCGACGTCTGCCTCGGTCTCGCCGGGGAAGCCCAGGATCACATTGCTGCGGATCCCCGCCCCCGGCGAGCCGGCCCGAATGGACTCGATCAACTCGAGGAACGCCTCGGTCCCGCCGAACCGCCGCATCCGGCGCAACAGCGATCCGCTGGCGTGCTGGAAGCTCAGGTCGAAGTAGTCCGCCACCCGGGGCACGTCCAACATCGTCCGGATCAGCCCGGGGCGCACCTCGGCCGGTTGCAGATACGAGACCCGCAACCGTTCGATCCCGTCCACCGCCCCGAGCTCGGTCAGCAGCTCCTCGAGCGCGTTCGGGCGGGACAGGTCCTTGCCGTAGGAGGTGGAGTTCTCGCTGACCAGCACAAGCTCGCGCACGCCCTGGTCGGCCATCCACCGTGCCTCAGCAACGACGTCGGGTGCGGGTCGGGACACGAACGAGCCGCGGAACGACGGGATGGCGCAGAAGGCACAGCGCCGGTCGCACCCGGAGGCGATCTTCACCGAGGCCACCGGGCCGGACGTGATCCTTCGCCGGATCCACGCCGGCCCGATGTCTGAGCCCCCGTCCGGGCCGGGCAGGCGGCCCGGGTCCGGGGTTTCTGCGTGACCGGGGATGTGCACTTCCGAACCCGGCCGGTCGGTCGGAGCCATCGGCAGGAGAGTCCGACGATCTCGCGGGACATGGCTGGTGAGCGAGCCGCCGTCGACGATGACGCGCAGCCGCTCGGCGATCTCCGGGTAGTCGTCGAAGCCGAGCACGGCGTCGGCCTCAGGCAGCTCGTTGGCAAGCTCCTGCCCGTAGCGCTCGGCCATGCAGCCCACGGCCACCACAGCCCGATGACCGCCCTCGGGGGTTGACCCGCCCGCGGACAGCAGGGCGTCCACGGACTCGCGCTTGGCGGCCTCGATGAAGCCGCACGTGTTGACCAGGACGGCATCGGCGTCGTCAGCGTCGCCGACCAGTTCGAAGCCCTGCGCAGCCAGGCGTCCGGCGAGTTCCTCGGAGTCCACCTCGTTGCGGGCGCACCCCAAGGTCACCAGGGACACGCGCGTGTTGCTCACCTCTGCAGCCTAGGCCAGGCCCCGGCTCAACTGCCGCGCTGCAGGTCGGCGAGCACCTGGTCCAGGTCATCGGACTTGATCAGCACGTCGCGGGCCTTCGAACCCTCCGAGGGGCCCACGATTCCCCGGGACTCCATCAGGTCCATCAGGCGACCGGCCTTGGCGAAGCCGACACGGAGCTTGCGCTGCAGCATCGACGTCGAGCCGAACTGGGTCGTCACGACGAGCTCTGTGGCCGCGATCAGCAGGTCGAGGTCGTCGCCTACCTCATCCTCGACCTCGCGCTTGGCGCTGGCCTCGGTCAGGACGTCCTCGCGGTACTGCACCGACATCTGCTTCTTCACGTGCGCCACGACCGACCGGATCTCAGACTCCGGCACGAACGCCCCCTGGATCCGCATCGGCTTCGATGCGCCCATTGGGAGGAACAGGCCATCGCCCTGCCCCACCAGCGCCTCAGCGCCGGTCTGGTCGAGGATGACCCGGCTGTCGGTCTGGCTGGAGGTGGCGAAGGCCAGGCGCGAGGGCACGTTGGCCTTGATCAGTCCGGTGACGACGTCGACGCTGGGCCGTTGGGTGGCAAGGACCAGGTGGATGCCGGCCGCGCGGGCCAGCTGCGTGATCCGGACGATCGACTCCTCCACGTCCCGGGGGGCGACCATCATCAGGTCGGCCAGCTCGTCGACGATGATCAGCAGGTACGGGTACGGCGCGAGCACGCGATCGGACTCCGGCGGGACGGCCAGCGCACCGGAGCGCACAGCGCGGTTGAAGTCATCGATGTGCCGGAAGCCGAAGTGGGCGAGGTCGTCGTAGCGGGCGTCCATCTCGCGGACGACCCACTGCAGGGCCTCGGCGGCCTTCTTCGGATTGGTGATGATCGGCGTGATGAGGTGCGGGATCCCCTCGTAGGCCGTCATCTCGACGCGCTTGGGATCGACCAGGACCATGCGGACCTCGGACGGTGTGGCCCGCATCAGGATGCTGGTCACCAGGGCATTGATGCAGCTGGACTTGCCCGCGCCGGTCGCGCCGGCCACGAGGATGTGCGGCATCTTGGCGAGGTTGGCGCACACATAGCCGCCCTCGACGTCCTTGCCCAGCCCCACGAGCAGCGGGTGGTGGTCGGACTGGGCCGAAGGGGCGCGCAGCGTGTCTCCCAGGGAGACCATCTCGCGGTCGGTGTTCGGGATCTCGATCCCGATGGCACTCTTGCCGGGGATCGGCGAGAGGATCCGGACATCGGCGGTCGCGACTGCGTAGGAGATGTTCTTCGCCAGCGCGGTGACGCGCTCGACCTTGACGCTCTGGCCCAGCTCGACCTCGTAGCGGGTGACTGTCGGGCCGCGCATGTAGCCAGTGACCTGGGCATCGATCTCGAACTGGGTCAGGACGTCGGTCAGCGAGGCCACAACGCGGTCGTTCGAGGCGCTGCGCGACTTGGGTGCCGAGCCGGCCTTGAGCGCCGTGGGTGTTGGGAGTCGGTAGTCAGGCGCCCCGGGCAGCCGCAACTGCTCAGGGCGGGAGACAGCGACCGTGTTGTGCTTGGTCACCGGTGCACCCTCAGCCTCCGGCGTGACGGTCGCCACCAGGGAGGCCAGCGCCGGGTCGGCGCCGGACTCCGCGGGGGTTCCATCGCCGGCCTCCGCGGCGACCTGGACGGTCATGTCATGTGCGCCGCCCGCGGCAGCGTCCGCGTCGGTCGGCAGCGCGTGGTCGATGAGTGTGGCGTCCTCAACGGTGCCGTCCTCGTCGCCGGGTGCTGTGGCGACGGCCGACACGAACGCCTCGTCACCATCCAGCGGGCCGTCGTAGGCGGGGACATCCGCGGGCTTCCTCGGCCGCCGGAGACCACGGAGGGCGACCATCGCACGGGTCTTGAGCGCGGCGGCACCGGTCGGCTTCGGCGAGGTTGGCGGGGTCGGGCTCGCGAAGCCCTCGGAATCTGGCGCGGAGCTGTCCGACTCGGGAGCGCCGGGGTCCTCGGACTCCTCATCCTCGGCGAGGGCAGCGTGCTTGGCGCGGCCGTCGACGGCCATGTCCCCCGCCGCCGGCTCCTCGTCGTCGGTGCCGTGCGAGCCAACGCGGCGCAGCAGCACCCAGTCGCGGACCGCGCGCAGGCGGTCCGGCACAGCGTGGATGGGCGTTGCGGTGACCACGAGCAGGCCGAACCCCATGAGCGCGACCAGCCACAGGTACGCGAGCCAGGTGCCGACTGCGGCCACGATCGGCGCGGTCACGAGCCATCCGACCCACCCGCCGGCGGCACGCATCGCCTCGGTGCCGTCGCTGGGGTTCGGAGCGCCCTGGATCAGGGCCCAGATGCCTGCGACTGAGATGATCAGGATGGCGCACCCGATGGCGATGCGACCTGTGATGGCCCCTTGATCGGGGTGTCGGAGAACGCGCAGAGTGGCCCAGAACAGCAGCACCGGGACCACGACATCCAGGGCGCCGACCGCGCCGGTGACCAGGGCCGTCACGATGCCCGTGAGCCAGCCATCGATCGAGAACCACGTGACTGCGGCAACGACGATCGTCAGCGTGAACAGCAGCAGGCCGATCCCGTCCCGGCGGTGGGTGGCATCGACCTCGCGGGCGCCTCGTCCGACCGCTCGACTCACGCCGCCCAACGCGGCGGCCACGAGCAGCCAGATGCGCGTGACCAGGCGTGCCAGCCCACGCACGAGCTTCGCGACCGGACCCGGCTGGCGGCGGGCGACCGGCTTGGGCGCCGTGCGCGGCACCGATCTGGTCGATGTACCTCGGGATGACGTGGATCGCGTCGAGCCCTTGCGGCTGCTGCCCTGGGAGGTCTTGGAGGCACCCGACGTGCGGGCGCGCGCAGGTGACTTGGTGGCCATGCTGCGAGGCTACCGGGGGTTGGCTCGCCGGCGGGCGTCCGGCTCCCGGGGAGGGTTCGTGTCGTGCCACCTGAGCACCGGCAGCCGTCAGCGGTACCCCCGACGGGGCAGCGCCCCGGCTGCGCGGGCGCTGTCAGGCCGCTACGAACCCCGCGACCCCGGCGGCTGCCAGGTCGGTACGCAGGGTGGCTGCCTGTTCCGGCGTCGCGTTCACGAGGGGTAGCCGGACCGGCCCGGAGGGCAGGCCGAGATCGTGCAGGGCCGCCTTTGCCATGATCACGCCCTGGGTGCGGAACATGCCCACGTACGCCGGGATCATGGAGGCGTTGAGCTCGGTGGCGCGGGCCACCGCCCCCGACCGGTGCTCGGTCATCATCTCGCTGATCCGGTCACTGAGCAGGTGGCCGACAACGGAGACGACTCCGACGGCACCGACCGAGAGCAGCGGCAGGGTCAGGGCGTCATCGCCGGAGTACCAGGCCAGGCCGGTCGTCGCGATGACGGCGGCGGCGCCCGGCACGTCGGCCTTGGCGTCCTTGTTGGCCACGATCCGCGGGTGCTCCGCGATGCGGGCGAAGGTCTCGGGCTGGATCGGGGTTCCGGTCCGCCCGGGGATGTCGTAGGTCATGATCGGCCGGTCGGTGGCCTCGGCGATCGCCAGGAAGTGCTCGGCGAGGCCCGCCTGGGGTGGCTTGTTGTAGTAGGGCGTGACGATCAGCAGTCCGTGCGCCCCGGCCTCCTGAGCGGACGTGGCGATCTCGATCGAGTGCCGCGTGTCGTTGTTCCCGGCCCCGGCGACGATGGTGGCCCGGTCACCGACGGCGTCGAGGACGACCTTGAGGCACTCGAGCTTCTCCGCGTCGCGCAGGGTCGGGGACTCCCCCGTCGTGCCGTTGACGATGAGGCCATCGTTGCCGCCGACGTCCACGAGGTGGGTGGCCAGGTGCGCGACGCCCTCGTAGTCCACCTCCCCGTCGGCGGTCATCGGGGTGACCATCGCCGTGAGCATGTGGCCGAAGGGTGCTGGGCTGGAGGGATCGAATGCCATGGGCACACGCTATCGGCCCCACATCGGAACTGCCGGTGGGTGCCCGCGTGTCCGTGGGCGGCGTCGCTAGTCCACTGGGGTGATCAGGAACACCGGGGTCATCTCGTCACCCTGCCCCATCGGGTTGTCGAGCATGACCTCCCGGGCGTCGGCGACGGACAGTGGGAGGTTGGCGCTGCGCCCGACGATCTCGACGTTGATGTTGTTCCCGTCGATGATGTATGCCGAGCAGCCGAACTGGCGGGCCAGCTGATCGCAGATCCCGTCCGGGTCGGGCGAGGGGAGCATGGCGTACTGGTCGAAGGGCGCCATCGCGTCGGGGTTGAAGCCGTCGATCTCGGAGATGTGGTGCCCGGCGATCCGGTAGAAGTCCCCCTGACGCTTCAGCACGAACTTCGAGAAGCCCCCACCGACGACGGCCGCCATCATCCGCGGGTAGCCGACCTCTTCGATGGCCACCTGCATCTTCTTCGGGTGGCTGTACCCGATGTCGCCGTTGTCGTTCTTCTGGACGTACTTCACGATGAGCCTCGCGAGCCACGAGTCCTGGACGTCACTGATGTGCCGGACATCGCCGCGGCAGATCGAGACGAACTTCTGCGACAGGCACATGGAGGTCTGCGGCGTGATCCGCTCGGCGGCGTAGAGCGCCACGACGGCCCCGAGGTCCTCCCCGATGCCGACCATGTGGGTCTTGACCGGCTCGCGCCGATAGGTACGCCCGCCAACAGTGCGTGTGGAGATCGCAGTCACGAGTGCGAGCCTACCGGCTGGGGCTACGGAGCGACCCGACCGTTGGCCACGAAAGCGGCATGGGTCAGCGGCATGAGCCGGGCCCACTCCTCCTCGTAGCGCTCAGCGACCATCTCGATCTCCCGCTGCGGGAAGCTCGGGAAGTGTGCGTCCTCGCTGCGGCGACGGAGCGAGAGGAAGTTCATCAGCGAGCGTGCGTTCATGGTCACGTACGCCGAGGAGTAGATCGACACCGGCAGCACGATTCGGGCCACCTCGCGGGCGACTCCGGCCTCCAGCATCGTCTGGTAGGCCGCGTAGGCCGCGCGGCACGCGGACTCGGTCTGGGTCCGGACGGTCTCGTACTGCTCGGCGGTCCCGTCCTGGAAGTCGTAGGCGCCCGCCTTGCCGACCTGCACGAGCTTGCGCTCCGGTCCGGGGACGTAGAATGTCGGATCCAACACCTTGTAGCGGCCCGACTCCTCGTTGTACGAGGCCATCCGGTGGCGGAAGTGCTCGCGCCACATGAAGATCGGCGCCTGCACGAAGAACGTCATCGACGAGTGCTCGAACGGCGAGCCGTGTCGGTCGCGCATCAGGTAGTTGATCAACCCGGCGGACTTGGCGGGGTCCGCCTCCAGATCGTCTAGGGACTGCTCACCCTTCGTGGAGACCCGGGCCGCCCAGATGATGTCGGCGTCGCTGGCCGCATGCTTGACCAGTTCCACGGTGATGTCGCTGCGGAACCTGGGCTCGGTCATGTGGGTCCTCCCGGTCATCTGCGCCACTGTGCGCCTGCGTCGCCGCCGGCGTCAACAGCCGGTCACGCTATCGTGTGCCTGCCCGAGAGCCTCGTAGGTGCGCGGTCGCCACGGCGTGGCGGCCCGGCCGGTTGTCAAGGAGTAGCGAACATGTGCGGTTGCTTCGTCCTCGCCCTGGGTGCGTTCGCGCCCCGCCTCGCGCTGGCCCTGATGGCCCTTTTCAACAACGAGATCACCAAGGCGTTCGACGGCTCGTGGATCATCCCGCTCATCGGCTGGTTCCTGCTGCCCTACACGACGCTGGCCTACGTGCTGCTCGCCTGGTGGACCGGGGATGTCGCCGGCTTCGACTGGTTCCTCGTCGCGCTGGCGTTCGTCATCGACATCGGGTCCTACACCGGTAGCTACCGCCGGCGGTCCGAGATGCCCTACTACCCCACCGCAGAGCCGATCTGAGCACGATCCGAGCGTTCACTCGGTGCTGATCACGCCGCCATTCAGCCAGCAGGCGATGCCTTCCGGTGGCTAGTAGTGTTGCGGATGCTTGCGCACCCCATACCCGATGGAAGGCAGACATATGGCAATCAAGGTAGGCATCAACGGATTCGGTCGAATCGGCCGGATGGTGTTCCGTGCCGCCGTGCAGAACTACCCGGAGGCGATCCAGGTAGTCGGCATCAACGACCTGCTTGACCCGGACTACTTGGCCTACATGCTCAAGTTCGACTCCGTCCACGGCCGGTTCAAGGGTGACGTGTCGGTCGACGGCTCGAACCTGATCGTCAACGGCAACGCGATCCGCCTGACCGCTGAGCGCGACCCTGCAGCACTGGCGTGGGGCGACGTGGGCGCCGATGTCGTCGTTGAGTCGACGGGCCTGTTCCTGACCAAGGAGACCGCGCAGAAGCACATCGACGCCGGCGCGAAGAAGGTCATCCTCTCGGCACCGTCCAAGGACGACACCCCGATGTTCGTGTTCGGCGTGAACTCCGACAAGTACGCGGGCGAGGCAATCATCTCCAACGCGTCGTGCACCACGAACTGCCTGGCGCCGATCGCCAAGGTCATCAACGACAGCTTCGGCATCAAGCGTGGCCTCATGACGACCGTGCACGCGGCGACCGCGACGCAGAAGACCGTTGACGGCCCGTCCATGAAGGACTGGCGCGGCGGCCGCGGCATCCTCGAGAACATCATCCCGTCCTCGACCGGTGCGGCCAAGGCCGTCGGCAAGGTGCTGCCCGAGCTCAACGGCAAGCTGACGGGTATGGCGTTCCGCGTGCCCACCTCGGACGTCTCCGTGGTCGACCTGACCGTCGAGCTGGAGAACCCGGCGTCCTACGACGACATCAAGGCTGCGGTCAAGGCTGCATCCGAGGGCCCGCTGCTCGGCGTCCTGGGCTACACGGAGGAGAAGGTCGTCTCGACCGACTTCGTCGGTGAGTCGCTGACGTCGGTGTTCGATGCCGGAGCCGGCATCGCGCTCGACGACACGTTCGTCAAGCTGGTCGCCTGGTACGACAACGAGTGGGGCTACAGCAACAAGGTCGTCGACATGATCATGGTCGTCAGCGCCTAGTTCGCCGTTCGTAGGTGTGGCCGGCTCCCCATGGGGGGCCGGCCACACTCATGTCCAGGTGCTTCCTACCAGAAGCCGATGAACACCATGCCGATCAGGCAGACGATGAGCAGGATGGCGATGATCTTCACGATCTTGGGGTCCATGACTCCATCATCGCCCATGTCGATGGATCCTCGGGCCACCGGGCGCTGAGGTCCGGCGATGGCCTTCGCGTCCCTGCGGGTGGCGGGTGGACGGCCCATCCGCCGGACCCGCAGTGACAGACTCACGTCATGCCCGACGTGCCCGCCGCGGCCAGCTACCGCGTGTACCCGTACCGCTGGGTGGTGCTGGCTGTCTTCACCCTGGTCAACCTCACCATCCAGGCCCTCTGGATCGGCTACGCGCCCATCACCGGGCAGGCCGCGGAGTACTACGGCGTCAGCGACACAGCCATCGGTGCCTTCGCGATGGTGTTCATGCTCGCCTTCATCCCCCTGTCCATCCCGGCCGCGTGGTTGATCGACACCCGGGGCTTCCGGGTAGCCACGGGGCTGGGGGCCACCATGATGGGGGTCTTCGGCGTGCTGCGGGGCCTGGCCGGAGCGGACTTCCGGCTGGCGATGATCGCCACCCTCGGGATCGCCGCCGCCCAGCCGCTGCTGCTCAACGCCTGGACGAAGATGCCGGCCCTGTGGTTCGCACCGGCGCAGCGCGCCACGGCGGTCGGGGTGGTGACCGTCGGCAACCTCGTCGGGACCGCCGTGGGCATGGTCGCCGGCCCGGTGCTGGTCGAGTCGATGACGATCGGGCAGATCCAACTGGCCTACGGGATCGCGGCTGCGGTGAGCACGGTGCTGTTCCTCGTCTTCGCCCGCGAGCATCCGCCGACGCCGGCCAGCCCCCCGGGCCAGCAGGAGCGTGCACTGGTCCTCGACGGGCTCACCCATGCGCTCAAGGTGCCGGCGTTCTGGTTCGTGCTGGCGATTGCGTTCATCGGCCTCGGGGTGTTCAACGGGCTGACCACCTGGGTCGAGGCGATGCTGCGACCGCGTGGGTTCACCCCCGCCGACGCCGGGACGCTCGGGGCGGTGCTGCTGCTCGGCGGGCTGATCGGTGCCGTCGTCCTGCCGGCGCTCTCGGATCGGGTCCGTCGTCGCCGGCCGTTCCTGGTGCTCGCGTTCGCGGGGGCGATCCCCGGCCTGGTGGCGATCATGCTTGCGACGTCTCTGCTGGTCCTGCTGCTGGGCGGGTTCGTGCTCGGGTTCTTCCTGGTCTCGGCGCTGCCGATCGGCTTCCAGTACGCCGCTGAGGTGACCCGGCCAACCCCGGAGGGAACGTCCAACGGGCTCATGCAACTGTTCGGGCAGGCGTCCGTGGTGTTCGTCTACGTGATGTCCGCGCTGCGCACACCCGACGGGTCGTTCACCCGGGCACTGCTCGCGGCGCTCGGCCTGCTGGCCCTCGCGGTGTTCCTCGCCTCGCGGATGCCGGAGCCGGACGTGCTGCGGCCCGCGGAGGACAAGAGTCCCGAACCTGTCGGGTGAGGTCCTCGGCTCAGGCGAACCGGCTCGTCGCCGGGGAGTGCGCCCCGCCCTCGGCCGCCTGGGGTTGCTGAGTCCTCAGAACCCGCCGAAGTCGAAGCCTCCCCCACCACCGAAGTCCCCGAAGTCGCCGCCACCGCCGACGTCACCCCCGCCTCCGAAGTCGCCGCCGTCCCCGCCATCGGCGCCGCCCTCGCCACCGAACTCACCACCACTGTCGCCGAGGTAGTCGTAGCCCGGCGGCAGGTAGAGGGCGTTGAACAGCAGGGTGCCCATCAGTACGTTGTTCATGACGTACAGCCCGGAGCCGGCGTACCAGCCGCGCGCCCACGGCGCGAACTCCGGGCCGGCGTCGTAGTAGGGGCGCTCCCCCGCGGCTGTCGGGACCATCCGCGCCTGGGGATCGAGGCCGTCCCTGATCCGCGCGTCACACGCCGCACAGACGGGTACCTCGCGGGTGACGCCCTGCGGTGGCGCCCACTGGGCCTCCCCCACGGACAACCCATGCCGTTGGTCGAAGAAGCAGGGCGGACGCCGGTTGGGCAGGGGCCGTCCGTCCCGACGTGCGTCGACTGTGGCCAGTGCGAAGCGTCCGTCATCGAGCGACTTCGACACCCACTGCAGGTCGTCGGGGTGCGCCGAGGCGGCCAGCGCCTCCTTGGCCCGCTCGTAGGATCCGAGCGCGTCATCGAAGTCGCGGGCTGCATCCGGGTCGAGCGACTCCGGGACCGGCGTGGCCGCGATCTGCTGGCCGAGTGCGGTGACGTCCTCCTCGGCGACACGGCGCACGGCCTGCCAGCGACGCTCGGCAGCCTGTGCGTTCTGCCGCGATCGGACCTCGGTCTGGCGGCTTCCCGATCGCATGAGGGTGACGACGGCTGCGACGAGCAACGTGATGATGATGAGGGTTCCCAGGGACATGCACTCCACGATATCCGGGGCCCGGGCATCCCGCCGGAGTCCGGATCCGGTCAGGCGGGGGCACCCCCGGGGTGCGCGGCGGCGGCCTGCTTGGAGTACGAGCGGGCGTAGACCGCGCGCATGAGCAGCGCCTCCCACGCCGGCAGCGCCTTGGCGCCCCCGAGTCCTTGCCCACCGATCCACGCCCGGGCGGCCTTCTCCACGACCATCGCGACTGCCTCGTGGTCCGCACCGAGCACCAGGGCGCCCTGTCCCGCGACCAGGACTGCGTCGCGGCGCGGGCGCTTGGTGGGCATCGTCTTCACGGTGGCGACGTGTCGACCGGTGAGCTGGGCCAGGTCGTCGAGCACCGGTGGGAGTGCCCGGCCAAGCACCGAGAAGCGCACAGTGAACGGGGCAGTGGACACCCAGCCCTGGGTCCCGTCGGCCAGCGTGACCGGGGTCAGGCAGGCGGGATCCCACGGAGCATCGGCATCAGCGGGGAGGTGGGATCCCTCGCGCGGGCGCTTGACCACGACGTATCCGGCACACGCCTGCTCCAGCTCGATGATTCGGTCGAAGGCCTGCTCGAGCGCGGGCCCGACCGTGAACGCGCCGTGGTTGGCCATCAGCACAGCCGGGCGGTCACCGAGGGCGCCAACCGTGGCCTCGGTGAGCTTCTTGGTCCCGGGCAGCGCGTAGGGGGCACAGGGCACCTCCCCGAAGGACGTGGGGACCGGCACGCGGGCAGCCGCGCAGATTGACGCAGCCACCTGGTGGGTGTGCACACCGGCCATCACCTCGGGGCGGCGCCGGTAGACCTCGCGGTGGACCTTGCGTTCGCCACTTGGCTTGTAGGGCCCGGACCACTCGTCGGTCTCGAGGTCGACACGCACGATCATCTCCTCGGTGAGGTCCGGGTAGGCGATCCCGCTGGGCGTGATGGCCATCGTCCGCTCGTCCAGGCGCACACTCAGGTTCCCCCACGTCCGGGCCACCAGCCCGTCGGCAAGCAGCCGGTGCCCAGCTTCGACGAGCTCGCGGCGAGCCTCGGCCTCCTTCACGGCCGAGCTCCCTCGATCTGGCCGAACACCCGATCGAGCGCGGCCACGGCCTGGTCGATCGTCTCGGGAGTGTGGGCGGCACTCGTGTAGAGCCGGGAGCCCGCCAGGGTGATCACACCCTCAGCGGTGTAGGCCGCCCCCATCTCCTCCATCACGGTCTTGCGCGCCTTGATCTCCTTGAGCTTGCCGGGGATCTCCCAGATCCGGTTGAAGTCCACCGTGAAGTGCATGGTGCCCACGGTCTGCAGGTGCACGATCGAACCCTGGTTGTAGACCACGAACGGAAGGCCCCGGCGGGCGACGGAGTCCTTGAGGCCGGCGACGAGCCGATCGCCCATCGCGCCGGCCCGCTCGGCCGCACCCTGCCGCTCGATCTCCACGAGCGTGAAGTACCCCGCGGCCGACGACAGCGGATTGGCCGCCAGGGTCCCGCCCACCAGGGCCTTCTTCGAGCCCGCCTCGATCCCGGCCGAGAGGTACTTCATGTACTCACGCTTGCCACCCAGACCGCCGGCCGAGGGATACCCGCCGGCCACGACCTTGCCGAACACGGTCAGGTCGGGTTCGACGTCGAAGTAGCCCTGCGCCCCGGCCAGGCCGACCCGGAACCCGGTGACGACCTCGTCGAAGATCAGCAGGGCGCCGTACTTGTCGCACAACTCGCCGGACGCCGGCGTTGAAGCCGTAGGGCAGCGGGCGCGTGCCGCTCTCCGGCCCGACCGGCTCGATCAGCACCGCCGCCGTCCCACCACGGGCACGGTTGAGCTTCAGCGTCCGCTCCAGGGCGTTGAGGTCGCCCGGGTGGAACTCCTGGGTGTGCCGGAAGATGTACCTGGGCACCCCGTGCGCCTCGTGATGGCGCGTTCCGGGAATGCGCAGTCCGTAGGCGAGCTGGTCGGACCAGCCGTGGTACGCCCCGCCCATCTTCACGATGTTCTTGTTCCCGGTGGCCAGCCGGGCCACGCGGATCGCCGCCATGCAGCCCTCGGTGCCGGAGCCCAGCATGCGGAACATCGGCACGGCCGGCATGTGGTCGGCGATGAACCGCGCCAGCTTCAGCTCGTACTCGTGGAACAGGCCGGTGGACGGGCCCGTGGTGCGCAGCAGCTCGATCACCTGCTCGAGGACCTCGGGTGGGTTCGAGCCGAGGACCGTCGGTCCGCCGGCCTGCAGGAAGTCGAGGTACTCGTTGCCGTCGAGGTCGTACAGGTGGCAGCCGGATGCCTTGGTGATCACCAGCGGGAAGGGCATGTTGAACGCGAGGTTGTGCTGGACTCCCCCGGGGATGTACTCGGCTGCCTCGGCGGTCATCGCCTTCGACGACTGGCACCCCTTCTCGAAGTGGTCGTCGATGTACCCCTGCAGGGCCTCCCGGCGCAGCTGCCGGATCGGCTGGGCGATCAACGCATCGAGGTCACCGATCACGCGTGGGACGTCGGGGTACTCGGTGATCGCGAAGCCGTCGGACACAGCCATCCTCCTGCGTTGAGTGAGTGACCCCAATCCTCGCACCACGGCGACCAGCCAAGGAATGCGGTCAGCACCAAGACCCGCCCCGCTTCGGCAAGACCCTCCGCGTGGGGCGGGAATCTCCCCGCCGTCGCGGAGGTCCCTGCCCGACGCGGAGGTCCCTGCCCGACGCGGAGATTCTGCAGGGGGTGGGGGGCGGGGCGGCGGTTGCCTGAGGCGGGTCGGCGTGCCTTGTTCGGTTCGGCGGGTCTGGCTCGGGTGTGGTGGATACTCGGGGTCCATGAAGCTGGTCAGCGCCGATCTGGGCACGACGTCGCTCAAGACGTGCCTCTACGAGGTCGGTGACCAGTTGACCCTGCTGGCAGCGACGGCGCGGCCGCTCCCCCTTCGCACCGCCGCGGACGGGACCGCGGAGCAGGACCCCGCCGACTGGTGGGCGGCCCTGGCCGACTCCGTGCCGGAGCTGCTCCGGTCAACCGGGACGGCGCCCGAGGACATCGGTGGCCTGACGTTCTGCGCCCAGATGCAGTGCCTGATCCTCGTTGACTCCACGGGTGAGCCGGTCCGGCCGGCGCTGAGCTACCTGGATCAGCGGCCCACGACCCGGATGGTCGAGCTGACCCGCGGTGGCCCTCGGATTGCAGGTATCGGCGCAGCACTCCTGGTGCCGTGGTTGCGGATCGCAGGTGGCGTGGCGGCCAGCTCCAAGGATCCGCTCTGGAAGTACCTGCGGGTCGCCGATGAGGAGCCGGAGGCGTTCAGCCGGGTCCACCGGTGGTTGGACGCCAAGGACTACCTGACGGCGCGCAGCACCGGACGCTTCACGATGAGCACCGACTCTGCGTTCGCCACCTTCCTGGCCGACACCCGCGGCGGAACTTGCGAGTGGAGCCCCTGGCTGATGCAGCGCTTCGGGGTGCGACCCGAGCACCTCCCGGAGATTGTGCCGCTGTCCGCGGAGGTCGGTCCGATGACCCCGACTGCGGCGGCCGAACTGGGACTGCTCAGCGGCACACCGGTCTTCGCCGGAGGTGGGGACGCCTCGCTCATCGGGGTCGGGGCGGGGGCCACCGCCATCGGCGCGACGCACGTCTACGTCGGCACCAGCGGCTGGGTCTCCACCGTGACTGACCGGCGGATCGTGGACGTGCGCACGATGATGGCCTCCGTCCCCGGTGCTGAACCCGGTCGGTTCAACTACTTCGGCGAGCAGGAGACCTCGGGCAAGTGCCTCGAGTGGGTCCGCGACCACCTGGCCCGCGACGACATCGGCGTCTACCTCGAGGCGCACGAGCGCACGGCTGGCTCCGGGGGCACGGGCGGGCCCCGACGACGAGCACGACACGCTGCTGGACTACTTGACCGCCACGATCGCCGATGTGCCCGCAGGATCCGGCGGGCTGCTCTTCGCCCCGTGGATGCACGGCAGCCGCTCACCGTTCGAGGATCCACACGTGCGCGGCATATTCCTCAACATCGGCCTGGACACCGGCAAGCGGCAGATGATCAGGGCGGTCGTGGAGGGCATCGCCTACAACAAGAGGCTCCTGCTGGAGGGGCAGGCGCGCCGGGTCCGGCCGTCGTTCGAGCTGCGCTTCGCCGGCGGCGGGGCCGTGTCGGATGCCACGGCCCAGATCCTCGCGGACGTCACGGGGCACCCGGTCGCCGCTGTGGTCGACCCGCAGTATGCCGGTGCTGCCGGCGCGGCCCTGGTCGCGGCGTGGGGCGCTGGACGGTTCCCGAGCCTGGAGGCCGCTGCCCGGACCGTCGACGTGCGCGCCCGCTTCACGCCCGATCCCTGCAGCCCGCGCCGTCCACGATCGGAACTTCGCGGTCTTCGCCGACCTCCACCCCGCGACGAAGGACCTGTTCCGCCGCCTCAACGCCCCGCGGGGCTAGGCACGGGTTCCCGCACTCAGGCGGTTTCGAGGAACTGGACCGTGCGGCCGACGTACCAGGGCAGCTCCGCGCCCCGCTCGTGGAAGCCCACGTGGCCACCGGTGCGCGTGATGGCCCGGCGGACCGGCGTCGTCGCCTCGAGCCCCGCCCAGTCGATCGCGTGGTAGGGCCCGGCCGGGATCATCGGGTCATCGAGTCCGTGAACCACCAGTGTCGGGACGGTGATGCTCGGCAGGAACTGTGCGCTGGAGTTCACGGCGTAGTACTCGGCCGCATCGCGCCAGCCGTTGTGCTTGGCGGTGATCAGGTCGTCGAACTCGGTCAGCGTGGACACCTGCGCGATCGCAGCCCGCTCCTCATCGGTGAGGGCCAGACCGGAGTGACCCGAATCCACCTTGAGCCTGTGCACCAGGAACTTCTCGTACAGGCCGAACATGCGCCGGCGCAGGTGCTCGTTGCCAACGCTGAGGTCCACCGGTGCCGACACGGCGACGCCGGCACGGATCGGCAGGCCCTCGAGCGGCTCGCCGAGCAGCTTGAGCGTCACGTTGCCGCCGAGGGAGAACCCGACCAGTGCAACGCCGTCCACGTCCGGCTGCTGGGCCAGGTTCCGCAGGACCGTGCGCAGGTCCTCCGAACGACCGCCGTGGTACAGCATCTGACAGTGCTCGGAGGAGTCCCCGACGCCACGCAGGTCGACCCGCGCCACCGGGTAGCCGGCGCGCAGCAGGCCGAGCGCCGTGGCACGGACGTAGGTCGATTCGATGGAACCGCCGAGGCCGTGCACGACCAGCACCACCGGACGATCCGTGCGCGGCGCAAGCCGGGGGCGGTGCAGCCGGACCGCCAGGGCATCCCCGGATCCATCCTGCATCCCGACCAGCAGTCGCTGCTCGGTCGAGACCTTGGACAGGTCGTGGTCATGCGGGCGGATGCGGTCGGCGACGGTCTGGAGGTTGCCGGTCAGCCAGGGGGGCGCAGGGGTGAAGCGCGCGTTGATGATGTCGGTCATGGCAGCTGCAGCACGCTGGTGATCGTCCGGACCACACCGTTGTCGGTGTTCCCCGGGGCCCGGAATCGGGCACGGGCGGCGAGCTCGGGGTGCGCGTTGGCCATGGCGAACGAGTAGTCGGCCTCGTCCATCATCTCGAGGTCGTTGAGGAAGTCGCCGAACACCATGGTCTGTGCCCGGGTGATCCCGCGGGCCTCCTGGATGGCGCGGATGCCGGCGCCCTTGTTCGCGTGGGCGTCCATGACGTCGAGCCAGTGCTGGCCGGACACGACAACCTGGTGGGTGTCGCGGAACGCGCTGAACGCCGGCGCCGTGATGCGCTCCGAGGAGACGAAGTCGAACACCGCCACCTTGAGGACGTCGTCGTCGACCTCGTTGAGGTCCTCGACGAGCTGCAGGCGGTGGTAGTACTTCACGACCTCGCTGAGGAACGCCTCATCGGTGCGCTCGATGTACGCCGAGGCCTTCCCACACAGCACGACTCCGACGTCGGCGCCGCCGTCACGCAGGTCGCGGGCAACGCCGACCAGCTCGCGGGCGGCCTGCCGGTCGAGGCAGTCCGAGCTGATCTCGTGGCCCTCCTGGACCACGTAGGTGCCGTTCTCGGCGATGAAGATGACGTCATCAGCAATGGGGGCGAAGCGCTGCACGAGGTTGTAGTACTGCCGCCCGGAGGCCGGGCAGAACGTGATCCCGCGGTCGTGGAGCACCTTGATCAGCGGCCAGAACTCGTCGTGGATGGTGTCCTCGTCATCGAGCAAAGTGCCGTCCATGTCGCAGGCGATGAGTCGGATGTCCGGCACATGGTCGAACTCCGGGGGCAGCACAGCGTCGTCCCGGGGGCGGGAGGCATCCGTCGGGGCTGGCGCTGGCGCTGGGGTCGCGGGGTCCGGTCCGGTCACCTGGCCATCCTCGCATCGCGAGATCCGCCGCGCCGGCTGCACAGCTGCCTTGCGATGATTCCCCGGTGTCCGAGGTCCACTGGAAGCGCCGTTCGGGGGCCGCCGCCGCTCGGTTCCTGGCCACCGAGGCCGCGGGACTGGCGTGGATCCGCGTCCCAGGTGGGCCGCCCATTCCGGACGTCGTGGAGGTGGGCGCGTCCCGCATCGGCATCGCCCGCGTGCCCGAGGGCCCACCGTCGGCTGCGGCCGCCCAGCAGCTCGGTGGCCGATTGGCGGTGCTGCACCGCGCCGGCGCTCCCGCCTTCGGCAGCCCTCCCCCGGGCGCACCGGGCCCCGATGGGTGGATCGGCGACCTGCCCATGCCCTACGCCGAGCGCGCCACCTTCACCGACTTCTGGGCAACCGACCGGATCGGGGCCACAGCCCGGATGGCACGCGACCGCGGCGGGCTGGACGCTCGGCAGACGGCGGAGGTTGACCGGTTCGTGTCCGACCTGCTCGATGGGCAGGTCGACACCGGGCCGCCGGGGCCAGCCGCGCGGGTGCACGGCGACCTCTGGAACGGCAATGTGCTGTGGGGCGCGGACGGCCAGGCGTGGCTGATCGACCCCGCGGCACATGGCGGTCACCCCGAGTCCGACCTTGCGATGCTGGCGCTGTTCGGTGCCGACCACTTCGAGCGGATCATCGACGGGTACGGACAGGCCACCCCGCTGGCCGAGGGCTGGCGCGACCGAGTTCCGCTGCATCAGGCCTGGCCCCTGCTCGTGCACGCCGCCCTCTTCGGCGGTGGATACGGGGCGAGCGCGATGACCGTCCTGAGGAGGGCGCGCGGCTGAGGTGGTTGCCCGGTCCTCGCCCCCAATCGTCCGATTCGAACTGGTTTGGCCAGCACGTCGGAGGGGAACTCTCCCCTCACGTCGACGTGCCCATCCTGGGCGCGTCACATCATCAAGGACACACATGACCACCAACACCACCGCACCGGTCGACGCCTTCGAGGCGTCCGACATGGTTGCGACCTCCAAGCACTGGGGCGTCCTGCTCACCTTCGGCATCCTGACCGCCGGACTGGGCGCCTTCGTCATCGCGTGGCCCGAGAAGACCGTTGCCGTCGCGGCCGTCCTCCTGGGCATCTCCCTGCTGATCAGCGGGGTCTTCTCTCTCGTCGCGAGCTTCACCCAGCCCGACCGCACCACCGGTGCCCGAGTCCTGATGGCCGTCTCCGGCGTCCTGTCGATCGCCCTCGCGTTCATCGCCTTCCAGGGGATCGCCCAGGCGGTCGCCCTGCTGGTGATCATCGTCGGCATCGGCTGGCTCGTGCGCGGCATCATCGAACTGATCGCTGGCATCCAGGCCAAGGGCGTGCCAGGGCGTGGCTTCGTGATCACCGGCGGCGTCATCGCCATCCTTGCCGGCGCCGCCGTCCTGGTGTGGCCGAGCATCACGCTGACGGTCCTGTGCTGGATCATCGGCCTGACCCTCGTGCTCATCGGCATCCTGGAGATCGTGGCCTCGTTCCAGCTGCGCTCAGTCGGCAAGGATGCTGCGCAGGCGATCACCGCCGGCGAGGTCGTCACCGACTGACGCTGCGAACCGCGGCCGTGACCGCAATCACTCGAACGGCGCCGTCGTCCTGATTTGGACGGCGGCGCCGTTCGTGTGCTCGGCTGGGCTCGCCGGGCGAGCCGGAATCGCGTGCTCAGCCGGCCGAGCCGGCATCACCCGCCGAGCCGGCGCCACCCGCCGAGCCGGAATCGTGCAGCGCGATTGCCCGGCGCATCGACTGCCGCGCACGCTTGCGGTCGCCGGCCGCGTCATAGGCGGTGGCCAGCTCGAACCAGCGCTCCCAGGCGTCCGGGTCGGCATCAACGCGGGTGCGGACCTCAGTGAACCGTGCGTCTGCGGCTGCTCGCTCGGGGCGACCGGACGGGCGGCGGGGCAGGTCGTCCACCGGCAGCTCCCCGCGGTCGTCCAGCTCCTGCCCGAGGCGCTGGGTCGCCCGGCCGAACTGCCACTCCCGCCACAGCGCCCACAGGCCGATCGCCGGCAGCAGCAGGATGGCGAGCCCCAGAAGCACCGGGACCACACCACCGGTCTCGATGAAGTCCAGCGCCCGTGACGCCGTGAACACCAGGTAGGCGCCCAGGAGCACGGCCATCAGGATGGCCATCCGCTTGCCGGTCATACGCGAGCCACTCAGCCGTCCAGGCCGAGGAAGCCGTCGATGCCCACGGTCAGCCCCGGATGCGAGCTGACATTGCGCACGGCCAGCAGGACGCCGGGCATGAAGCTGGCGCGGTCGAAGGAGTCGTGACGGATCGTCAGGGTCTCGCCCAGCCCGCCGAGCAGCACCTCCTGATGGGCCACGAGCCCTTGGAGCCGGACTGCGTGCACGTGTACGCCGTCGACGACGGCACCACGCGCCCCGGCGAGCGTCGACAGCGTCGCGTCGGGCATGTCGGGGCTGCCCGCTTCGGCGCGCGCCTGGCCGATGAGCTCCGCGGTGCGCACCGCCGTGCCCGAGGGGGCGTCCGCCTTGCGTGGGTGGTGCAGCTCGACGATCTCGACGGATTCGAAGTGCGGGGCTGCGGCCGCGGCGAACCGCATCATCAGCACGGCAGCGATGCCGAAGTTCGGAGCGATGACCGCACCGACGCCGGGGGCGGCGGCGAGCCAGGATCGGACCTGGTCCAGCCGAGCCACGTCGAAGCCCGTCGTGCCCACGACCGGGGCGATGCCCGCTGCGATCAGGAACTCCATGTTCGCCATCACCGAGTCCGGGACCGTGAAGTCAACGGCCACCTGACAGCCTGCGTCAACCAGCGCGTGCAGGTCGTCGCCGACGTCGAGGCTGGCCACGAGTTCCATGTCCGGTGCGTCGGTCACCGCCCGGACGACCTCGGACCCCATGCGCCCCCGGGCGCCCAGCACTCCCACTCGGATAGTCACGCCAGCATTCTCCCACTCCGGCGAAGTCGCGCCTGCCCGAGCGGTGCGGAGGCGCGCCCGGCTCAGCCGAGGGTGAACGGGCGGGACTCCTCGAACGGGCCGATCACGGTCAGCGACTTCGGTGCCGACAGGATCGAGGCGGCCTCCCGGGCCACGTCGTCGAGGGTGACGGAATCGATCCGGGCCAGCAGCCCGTCGATGCTGGGCAGCTCTCCGGTGGAGATGTCCGCGCTGCCGATGCGGCTCATCCTTGAGCCAGTGTCCTCGAGCCCGAGCACGATGGAGCCCTTCGTCTGGCCCTTGCCGCGGGCCAGCTCATCGGGGGTGAGGCCGTTGCGGGCCACCTCGTCGAGTCCGGCGACGGTGAGTTCGAGGACCTGGTCGACCTTGCCGGGTAGGCAGCCGGCGTAGGCGCCGAAGATGCCCGCGTCGGAGTAGCCGGTGCTGAACGCATAGACCGAGTAGGCCAGGCCGCGGCGCTCGCGGATCTCCTGGAACAGGCGCGAGGACATCCCCCCGCCGAGTGCGGTGCTCAGGATGCTCAGGGTGTATCG
Source organism: uncultured Actinomycetes bacterium (assembly GCA_963753075.1). Taxonomy (GTDB): domain Bacteria; phylum Actinomycetota; class Actinomycetes; order S36-B12; family CAIYMF01; genus Prado023. Next base: position 592,627 of record CAVWAR010000017.1, on the reverse strand, counting down.
GCGCAGGTCGGCCCGCGCGACGCCGGGCACGCCCACCAGCAGGTGGGCCTGTTCGGTCGGCCGGGAGACCACGTGGACTCCCGCGCTCGTCGGCACCACATCGCCGCCGAGGCGGGTCGGCAGAGGTCGGCCGGAGGGCTCCCCCAGCGCGTCAGCCGACCTGAAGGCCTCGGTCACCAGCCGCACGACCTCGTCATGGTCGACGGCACCGGCTGCGGAGACCACCATGGCCTGCGGTGTGTAGCGCTCGCGGTAGAACGAGTCGATTGCCTCACGGCTGATGGACGCGATCGTCTCGTGGGTGCCCAGGATCGACCGACCGAGGTCGGTCTCGCCGTACATCCCGAGCATGAACTCGTCGTGGACGAGGTCCGAGGGATCGTCGTCGCGCATCGCGATCTCCTCGAGGATGACGCCACGCTCGGCGTCGACGTCCTCGGGGCGCAGCAGCGCCGAGGTGACGATGTCGCTGATCACGTCGATCGCCAGGGGAAGGTCGCGGTCGAGCACCCGGGCGTAGAAGCAGGTGTGCTCCTTGGAGGTGAACGCGTTCATCTCGCCGCCGACGGCGTCGAGCAGCGACGAGATCTCCATCGCCTCGCGCGTGCGCGTGCCCTTGAACAGCAGGTGCTCGAGGTAGTGCGCCGAGCCCATCTGGGCGTGGGTCTCGTCCCGTGAGCCGACCCCCACCCAGATCCCGAACGCAGCGGAGCGGACTCCGGGCACGTGCTCGGTGATGATGCGCAGACCCCCGGGCAGGACGGTCCGGCGCACCAGCCCGCCCTGGTCGGGGCTGAGCAGGGTGACGGTGGAGCCCGGCTCCTGGTCAGGATCGATCGACCAGGAGCCGGGCCGGAGTGCCGTCACGTGGTTCAGGCCTCGCCGTCGCCCTGATCGGCGGCGGCCTCGGCAGCTGGCTCGTCCTCGATGACCGGCATCAGCGACAGCTTGCCGCGGGTGTCGACGTCCTTGATCTCGACGAGCAGCTTCTGCCCCACCTGAACGACGTCCTCGACGTTGTCGATGCGGCGCTTCTCCGGCGACAGCTTCTTGAGCTCGCTGATGTGCAGCAGGCCGTCCTTGCCGGGCAGCAGCGAGATGAACGCGCCGAACGACGTGGTCTTGACCACGGTGCCCAGGTAGCGCTCGCCGATCTCGGGCATCTGCGGGTTCGCGATGGCGTTGATCATCGTGCGGGCAGCCTCGGCGGACTCGCCGTTGGTGGCACCGATGTAGATCGTGCCGTCGTCGGTGATGGTGATGTCCGCGCCGGTGTCATCCTGGATCGTGTTGATCATCTTGCCCTTGGGCCCGATCACCTCGCCGATCTTGTCGACCGGGATGTTCACGGTGATGATCCGCGGGGCGAGCACGCTCATCTCGTCCGGGACGTCGATGGCCTCGGCCATGACCTCCAGGATCGCCAGGCGCGCGTCGCGGGCCTGGGTCAGCGCGCCGGCCAGGACCGAGGCGGGGATGCCGTCGAGCTTGGTGTCCAGCTGCAGCGCCGTCACGAAGTCCTTGGTTCCGGCGACCTTGAAGTCCATGTCGCCGAAGGCGTCCTCAGCGCCGAGGATGTCGGTGAGCGCCACGTAGCGGGTCTCGCCGTCGACCTCGTCGGAGACCAGTCCCATCGCGATGCCGGCCACCGGGAACTTCAGCGGCACACCGGCGTTGAGCAGCGACAGGGTCGCGGCGCAGACCGAACCCATCGAGGTGGAGCCGTTGGAGCCCAGCGCCTCGGACACCTGGCGGATGGCGTAGGGGAACTCCTCCTTGCTGGGCAGCACGGGCAGCAGGGCCCGCTCGGCGAGCGCCCCGTGCCCGATCTCACGGCGCTTCGGCGAGCCGACGCGTCCCGTCTCACCGGTGCTGTAGGGGGGGAAGTTGTAGTTGTGCATGTAGCGCTTGCGCGTCTCGGGCGAGAGCGTGTCGAGCTGCTGCTCCATCTTGAGCATGTTCAGCGTGGTGACACCCATGATCTGGGTCTCGCCGCGCTCGAACAGTGCCGAGCCGTGGGCCCGCGGGACGACCTCGACCTCGGCCGAGAGCGGCCGGATGTCGGTGAGGCCACGGCCGTCGATGCGCACCTGGTCGCGCAGGATCCGCTGCCGGATGAGCTTCTTGGTCACGGCGCGGAAGGCAGCGCTGATCTCCTTGTCGCGGCCCTCGAACTCCTCGGCGAGACGCTCTGCGACCTGGCCCTTGACGCGGCTGGTCTCGGCCTCGCGCTCCTGCTTGTCGCCAACCGCGAGGGCGGCAGCAAGCTCGTCGGCGCAGACGGCCTCGACGGCCTGGTACGCGTCGGGCTGGTAGTCGAGGAAGACCGGGAACTCGACGGTGTCCTTCGCCGCCTTCTCCGCGAGCGAGGCCTGTGCGTCGCACAGGATCCGGATGAATCCCTTGGCCGCCTCGAGACCCTCGGCGACGACCTGCTCGGTCGGGGCCTTGGCCCCACCGGCGAGGAGCTCGACCGTGTCGGAGGTGGCCTCGGCCTCGACCATCATGATCGCGACGTCATCGCCGACGACCCGGCCGGCGACGACCATGTCGAAGACGGCACCCTCGAGCTGGTCGTGCGTCGGGAAGGCCACCCACTGACCGCGGATCAGGGCCACGCGGGTGGCACCGATCGGGCCGGAGAAGGGCAGGCCGGACAGCTGCGTGGACATCGACGCCGCGTTGATGGCCACGACGTCGTACAGGTGCGTCGGGTTCAGGCTCATCACGGTGATGACGACCTGGACCTCGTTGCGCAGGCCCTTGACGAACGTCGGGCGCAGCGGCCGGTCGATCAGGCGGCAGGTGAGGATCGCGTCCTCGCTGGGCCGACCCTCACGACGGAAGAACGACCCGGGGATCCGCCCGGCGGCGTACATCCGCTCCTCGACGTCGATGGTCAGGGGGAAGAAGTCGAACTGCTCCTTCGGGTGCTTGCCGGCGGTCGTGGCCGACAGCAGCATCGTGTCCTCGTCGAGGTAGGCCACGGCGGAGCCGGCGGCCTGACGGGCGAGGCGGCCGGTCTCGAAGCGGATGGTGTGGTTGCCGTAGGCGCCGTTGTCGATGACTGCCTCGGACGAGTAGATCTCGGGACCCTCCACGGGTGCCCTCCTTGTGTGGTTGGGAGGGTCCGACCGATGCGGATCTTGGATAGAAGTCCTCGGACGCCACCCGTGGTGGGCGACAGCGTGTCGCCCACCGGGTTCGCTCCGGGAACCACCACCTCAAGACCGGACCTGGGGTCGGACCCTCGGTGTTGTGTTGTGTGGTGCAGGGAAGTACTGGGTGCCGGGGTGGGCTCTCAGGGCCCATGCGTCCGGCGGGTGTCACCAGCGGGGCCGCTAGCGACAGGAGCGGCACCCGAGGGGGTGCCGCTCCTGGACGTGCTAGCGACGGATGCCGAGGCGCTCGATGAGCGAGCGGTACCGCGCGATGTCGGTGGCCTGCAGGTACTTCAGCAGGCGACGACGCTGACCGACCAGCAGCAGCAGGCCGCGCCGGCTGTGGTGGTCGTGCTTGTGGGTCTTCAGGTGCTCAGTGAGGTCGGAGATCCGCTTGCTCAGAAGCGCGATCTGGACCTCCGGGCTGCCGGTGTCGCCCTCGTTCGTTCCGTACTCGGCGATGATGGACCGCTTTGTGTCCGTGTCAAGAGACATAGATGTGTGTGTGTTCCTCTCGGGCGCAACGATCACCAGCGGCCTGATGCCTGGCTGGTTCGAGTCACGGTCCCCGGGGCGCCCGCCCCATGGCCGTCAGGGCAAAGGGTACCAGAGGGGGCATACGGATAGGCTCAGCCACGAGCCGTGCGATGCCGGGGTGATCGCGAGGCCCCACGGAAGCGACCCGGCCCGATTTGTGTTGTGGGCCGGGTCGCTCTTCCTGCGTTCGAACCTATGTGGGCGAAGGGCTCTTGCACCCGGAGTGTGCGGGGTTCCCGCGGGCGATTCCGCTGTTGCCGTCACATTCGTAACCGTTTTCAGGGGGGGACGCAGGGTCCTTCTTCACCTGCCCTGGGGGGTTCTTGTAGTCCGCCTTGCCGACCGACCCGGCCGTGTGCGCCGGGCCTTGCCCATTGCCGTTTCTGGACATGCTGCTGCCATCGGGCTCATTGCTATCGCAGCAACTGGTGGCCGATGAGCACGGGGCGTGGCGCCCCCGGGCGCGGCCGCCGCAGCCCCCGCCAGCCCCAAGCTGCCGACGCAAAAGGGGCTCATCACAGATGAGGGTGTAGTGGGTGGCGGCGCGTCGGTCGCTGGGTAGGGGTCGAGGTCTTCCGATGATTGGAGTTCTCACGCTGCCAATCAGGAAGACCTCGACGTGTCTGACGCTACCTTCGCCTGCCCGGATCTGACCACCTTCTGCCGCTTGGACGAGCTGGGTCTGGAGGTGACCGGGCAGCGGGTGGAGCCGGTTCGTGCGGTGCTGGCCTGCCGGGTCGTGGAGCCGGACGAGTGGTGCCACCGGTGCGGCTGCCTGGGCAGCCCACGCGACACGGTGGTGCGCCGGCTGGCGCACGAGCCGCTGGGATGGCGGCCCACCCTGCTGGAGGTGACGGTGCGCCGCTACCGGTGTACTGAGTGCGATCACGTGTGGCGCCAGGACACCAGCAAGGCGGCCGCCCCACGCGCCAAGTTGTCCCGGCGGGCGCTGCGCTGGGCGTTGGAAGGGCTGGTGGTCGCGCACCTGACCGTGGCCCGGGTCGCTGAGGGGCTGGGGGTGGCGTGGAACACCGCCAACGACGCGGTCCTGGCCGAGGGCAAGCGGATCCTGATCGCCGACATTGCGCCTTACGACTTCGTCCCTGTGGATGACTTCACCACGCTGGAGGAGCAGTTGGTGGCACTGGCCTCCCAGTTGTGCCCCGGACTGGAGAAGTACGCTGACCGGTGGCTGTGGTCGAGGGTGTCGAAGAGGTTGACGAGCCTGACGAGGAAGTCGTTGCAAGCGAGGAGCAGCTGGCTGACACCGGTGCCTCCAACGCCGGCAACATCGTGACGGCAGCCCTGCTGGCCATCCTGGCCGGTGGACTGATGGTCACCTTCGGGCGGCGCCGCCGCGAGAACAGCTGAACCAAGGCAGGCAGGGGCTCTGAACCCCACCACCTGACCTGAAGCGCAAGTGCCCGGCCCCGGACCCCCGGGGCCGGGCACAACGCCGTCCAGAGACGCGAATCCACGATTACTCCATTCGGGGGCCCGCCATTCCGGGGAATCCCCCTCAGCCGGCTCCACGCGTGCACCGGCCACCCCGATGCCTGATGCATGAGTGCCACCCCGACTCGCCGTATCGCCACGTTCGCAACCACGATCGCCATCGCGTCGGCGACCATCGGTGGCGTCCCGGCGGCTCAAGCCTCCCCGGTGACCGCGCCGCCACAGGGGCTGACCTCGGTGCGGACGGTCGTGGGATCCGCTGAGAAGGACAGCTTCGAGGCTCAGGTCCTGCGCCTGACGAACAAGGCGCGTTCGCACTCCCGGAAGTGCGGCGGCAAGCGGATGAAGAAGGCGCGCAAGGTCCGCTGGAACGCGACGCTGGCGGCTTCGGCCCACCAGCACAGCGCGGACATGGCCACGAAGGACTATTTCTCGCACTACACGCCCTCGGGCGTCTCGCCCTTCCAGCGGATACGGGCGAGTGGCTACAGCTACCGCGCGGCTGGCGAGAATATCGCCGCCGGGCGCAGTCTCTCCTCGCCGAAGGCCGTGGTGCGCGCGTGGCTCAAGAGCCCTGGGCACTGCAAGGTCATCATGAACCGCAAGTACCGCGAGCTCGGCGTCGCTCGCGTTGAGGGCCCGGGACGCTGGACCGTGTACTGGACGCAGAACTTCGGCAAGCGCAAGTAGCCCCCCCGGGCTCCGCGGGGGCCGGCGAAACAACCCTGAATGCTCACGCGTCGAGCAGCACCCTGGCCTGCGTGACATCGGCGGCCATCTGCTCGATCAGTGCAGCGACCGAGTCGAACCGCACCATGCCCCGCAGGTGTGCGACGAAGTCGAGGTCCGCAGCTTGGCCGTACACGTCGTAGCCCTCGGGAGCATCGAGCACGAAGGCCTCCACGCGACGCGTCAGACCGTCGAACGTCGGGTTGGTGCCCACGGACACGGCCGCCGGCCGCCAGCGATCGGGCTCCCCCGACGCTCGGAAACGTGTGGCGTAGACCCCATCAGCCGGTACCGCCATCCCAACCGGGACATCGAGGTTCGCCGTCGGGTAACCCAGCTCTCGTCCGCGTCGGTCACCCTGAGACACGACCCCACGGACCCTGTGCGGCCGTCCCAGGGCCTCTGCTGCGCCTTCGACGTCACCCGATGCCACCAGGGTCCGGATAGCCGTGGACGACACGGCAGGGGGGCCCTGTGGGTCCTCCACGGGCGCCCCATCGTGGACCGTCGAGTGCCCTGCGGTCATGCCCACCCTGCTCACGCGTCGCCCGGCCGGCACCGCGCCATCCAGTGGTTCAAGATCGACGACCCCCACGGTGAAGCCCAGCTCGCGCCCCAGCTCAGCCAGCAGCACGACATCACCCGCAGCCCGGTGGCCGAACCGGAAGTTGCGTCCCACGACCACATGCTCGGCGTTCAGCGTCTCGGCCAGGACCCTCGTCGCGAACCGTTCAGCGGACTCGGCCGCGAGTTCGGGCGTGAAATGGATAGCCAGGACTCCCCCGAGGCCCTCGCGCTCGAACAGCTCGAAGCGGTGCTCCATCGAGGTCAGCAGCAAGGGCGCGATGTCCGGGCGGATCACGGCGAGCGGATGCGGGTCGAACGTGACGGCAACCGGCAGCAGTCCCCTGGCCCGGTCGGCGACGACCCGATCGATCAGGACCCGATGCCCCCGATGCACTCCATCGAAGCTTCCGATCGTCACTGACGTGGGTGTCAGGTCCGCTGGGACCTGCCCACACCCACTCCACACATGCATGCGCATACCCTGCCATGTCCGTACTGCGGGGGCGGAATCCGGCGGCGAGCTCCACCCCGGCCCAGAGATCACTCGGTGGCGCAACCCGCAGGGCGTAGGCCGCCTACACTCGTCAGCCATGGCAGCCAATGACGTCACGACCACCGCGCCCGCTGGCGCTGAGCCCGAACTCACACCGCCCCCGGTCCGCAAGCGCCCCGCGATGAGCCGCCAGCTCGTGGAGTGGCTGGGCGATGACTGGGCGCCGTCCCCGACGATGACGCACCCCGCCCACGGATCCGGAGTGTCGGCGCAAACGGCAGGTCGGCGCGCAGCCCTCTCCGCGCACTTCACCGGCCAACTCATCGTGGTCCCCTCGGGTCAGCTGAAGACCCGCGCCAACGACACGCAGTACCCGTTCCGGGCGTCCTCGGCCTTCGTGTGGCTCACCGGCGAGACGGTGGAGGGCGCGGTCCTGGTCATGGTGCCGCGCCGTGACGAGTCCGGCCACGATGCCATCCTGTTCGTCCGCGACTACCACCGGGCCGGGACCGAGGGGTACTTCACCGACCACCAGTTCGGAGCGATCTGGGTGGGCAACGCCCCGACCCCGGCCGAGACCGCCGCCGTCCTGGCGATCTCCACTCGTCCCCTCGTCGAACTGCCCCGGGAGCTCGAGTCCTGGCGCGATGAGGAGAGCGCCGTCCTGCTGGGAAACGACCCCCTCGTCGACCCGTTGCTCCCCCGCGGCGCCGGCGACAAGCTTGCCGCGGTCATCGATGAGCTGCGTCTGGCCAAGGACGACTGGGAGATCTCCCGTCTGCAGCACGCGTGTGACGCCACCGCCCGCGGGTTCGCCGACGTGGTCCGTGAGATCCCGGTGGTCCTTGACCGACCAGTCCGTGGCGAGCGCTGGCTCGAGGGAACCTTCTGGCGGAGGGCGCGGCTCGAGGGCAACGAGGTCGGCTACACATCCATCGTCGGGTCCGGTGCGAACGGCACGACGTTGCACTGGTGGCGCAACAACGGCCAGCTTCGCTCCGGGGACCTGCTCCTGGCCGACATGGGTGTGGAGACCGACGAGATCCACACTGCTGACGTCACCCGGACCTTCCCGCTGAGCGGGGAGTGGTCGGCCACGCAGCGGAAGGTCTACGAGGCCGTGCTGGAGGCACAGCAGGCGGGCATTGCCGAATGCTCCGCCGGCAGCGACTTCCTGTCCGCGAATCGGGCGTGCATGCGGGTCCTGGCCGAGCACCTGCGCTCATGGGGCATCCTGGATGTAACCCCGGACGCCTCGTGCAGCGACGACCCGGAGACCCCGGGAGCAGGTCACCACAGGCGGTGGACCCTGCATGGCGTCTCGCACAGTCTCGGCCTGGACGTGCACGACTGCGCGCTGGCCCGTGAGGAGGCCTACATGCACGGCCCGCTCGGCGTGAACCACGTCCTGACCGTCGAGCCCGGCCTGTACTTCCAGCCCAACGACCTGTCGGTGCCCGCAGAGTTCCGTGGGATCAGCGTGCGCATCGAGGACGACATCCAGGTGACGGCCAACGGCCCGGTGAACCTCTCGGGGGCGCTGCCCCGTCAGCCGGATGAGCTCACCGCGTGGATGCGCGAGGTCCAGGGCGCGCCGCCGCAGATCTGACCGGTCCCGCGCCCGACCCCGTGCATCAGGCCGAGGGCGTGGGTTTCTAGCGCAGTGAGATGGACCTGAATTCGACGTCGGGTCCGCCCGAGTAGTTCTTGGTCAGTGAGAAGTAGCCGCCACGGTAGGAATCGTCGGCGACCATGGCCTGCCATCCGGCGCCGTCGGTGCGAGAAACGGCGATGCTCTCTGGACGCACATCCACAACGAGGCGCATCCACTGTCCTGCCTGGGGCGCGTCGGTCTGGACCTTGGCGATCGCCGTTCCCGCCTGCTCCCCCGGCTCCCGCCGGTACAGTTGTACGAGTCCTGATGGTCGAACGACCATGTGGTACCCACCGACTTCGCTGGCAACCCGGACGCGGTACGGCGCATCGCTCTCCTGCCCGAAAGCGATCCCGGCGTGTTCCGTCTCGCCCGGAAGGGCGTCGGGCCAGCGCATCTGGAGGACCAGACGGTAGGTGGCCGCCGCAATCGGGCACATTGACCCCATGCAGTAGCTTGAGCTGCCCTCGCCGGTGATCGTCACGGTCGCGGCCGTCGGATCGATGACCGGCTGTACCGCCCAACCACGGTCCGCGGTCCAGGGCATGTCCCCCGGGGCTCTGAGCCCCGTTGCGAACCGATCCGATGCGTGGCGAGCGCGGACCGTCGTCACATAGGGAATGTTGGGGCACATCATTCCTGAGACTCCCAGACCAAGCATTCGGTCCCGTATGGCCCGAGTGTGGACGGCCCAACAGACGACGGGCTTCCCTTGAGCCACAATGCGGAGGACCGTCTCATCGGATGCCAAGTGGGTCACCCCGAGGAAGTCGAACTCGGGCGACATCTGTTCGATCTCATCTCCGGCGTCGTCCGCGAAGTACCCCCAAGCCCGGTAGCCCTCCTCGACGGCAGCCTCATGCCGGAGGTCGATCGCCTCCTGCTTCCACACGAAGTGCTCACGAGAGTCCCGGTACTGGCCCATCATGTCCAGCAGGGCCGAGGTGTTGGTCCCCTGCTTGTCCTCAATGAAGATCACGTGGTCCTCGGCGTAGGCATCAAGGACGTCCTCGAGCCTGGCAATGGGCGCCAGCTGGGCGGCAGGACCCAGCCACGGTCGGGCGTCGTTCCTCAGCGGTTCCAGGGCTTCGTACGGGACATCGGCGATATCCAGATCATGCCCGGTCAGCCGGCGTAGGTTCGTGTCATGGTGGCAGACGAGAATGCCATCCGCCGTCGAGCTGACGGACACTTCGAGGGCCTTGACCCCCGCCTTCACCGACTGCGCGTAGGCCTGGGTCGTGTGCTCGGTCCAGTTGTCACCAGAGCCACGGTGGGCCACGTAGAACGGCACGTCGCGAAGCAGCTCCTTGATCGTGCCCGAGCCAGGCTCGGTGAGTGCCGCGGTACCGGGTCCCGGGGGCGGGGGTTCCGAACAGCCGGCCACCACCAGTACTGACGATGCCGCGCCCAGCAGCAACTGCCGCCGGGACAGATGCATTCCGTCCATGTCTGCAGCGGGCCGGAGCCGACGTCGCGGCTCATCGCGTTCACGTCCCACACCATCGGCACTACCGACCCGCATCATTCGGCCTAGTCCATTCGCTTCTCTCCACAGCGGTCCCTGCGCTCGCCCGTACCCCTCGGAGTCCAGTCCCGACCCGAGGCTCGAGAGCCCAGCCTAGGGCTGGGCGAACACTGCGAGGTACTCCGTCGAGTCGTCGGGGCGGGGGCGGGCCAGCGCCAGCAACTCCCCGTCCACGGCGAAGAGTGCGTGCGGTGGCGCGGGGGCGCCCTTCGTCCAGCCAACTGTGTCGGCGTGCGCGGCCGTCAGCGCCTCGGCGTGCAGATCGGCGTCGGCCACATCGTCGTGGGCCTCGTCGGGCTCGACCGGGTGCCCAGATCGGGTCCACGCCATCCCGAGCTCGATCGCGCGCCCGTACCGAACAGCGTTGGCGTCGGCGGCAGTCAGCGTCAGCGACGGGAACGCGGCGGCGGCTGCCGTGGCCATATCGGTGACGGCGAAGGCCTCGTCGAGTTCCTCGAGTGTCCGGGCCTGGTCAAGGTCGAAGCAGCCCACCCTGGTGCGGCGCAGGGCGATCAGGTGCCCGCCGACGCCCAGAGCGGCTCCGAGGTCGCGGGCCAGGGCGCGCACGTAGGTCCCCGAGGTGCAGTCGACGACGACATCGACGTCGACGCAGCCGCCCACTGCGTGGGGGCGAACGTCGAGCACGTCGAACCGGCTCACGGTCACGGGTCGTTCCGGGAGCTCGACCTCCTCCCCGGAGCGAACCCGCTCGTGGGACCTGCGGCCATCGACCTTGATCGCCGAGACGGCCGACGGTCGCTGCAGGATCGGCCCGGTCAGGGCGGCGATGCCGCCATCAAGCTCCTCGCGCGCCAGCTCGTGTGCCGCTGCCCCGCCCAGACGCTCACCCTCCGCGTCATCGGTGACGGTGGCCCAGCCGAGCCGGATGCTGGCTACGTAGGTCTTGTCGGCGCCGCTGATGTAGCCCAGCATCCGGGTCGCCCGGCCCACCCCAACCACCAGCACACCGGTCGCCATCGGGTCGAGGGTCCCCGCGTGGCCGACCCGCTTCGTCCCGGCCAACCGCCGGATCCGGGCAACGACATCGTGCGAGGTCCAGCCGGAGGGCTTGTCGATGACGACGATCCCCTCCGGGGGCACCGCCCTGTCACCCGTCTCGGGTCGTGCCGCGGATTCGGACACTCAGCTGTCCGACCGCTCGGCCGACCCGGCCTCGTCGTCGGACTCGTCGCGTGGTGCCCGATAGGGATCGGGCTCGCCGGCGTACTGCGCACCGTCGGCCGCTGCCGCAACGGCCGCGTCGTTGGCAGCCGCCTTGGCGAGGAGCTCAGCGATGTGCAGGGCGTTCTCGGGCAGCGCGTCAGGGATGAAGGTCAGCGACGGCGTGTGCCGCACGCCCGTCTGGCGACCAACCTCGGTGCGCAGGACGCCCTTGGCGGACTCCAGCGCGGTCGCGGTGTCCGCTCGCTCCTCGTCGGTTCCCAGCACCGTGTAGAAGACCGTCGCCTCGCGCAGGTCGTTGGTCACCCGCGCATCGGTGATCGTGACGAAACCGAGGCGCGGATCCTTGACGCGCATCTCCAGGGTCTCAGCCACGATGACCTTCACGCTGTCGGCCAGTCGGCGCACCCGTGCCTCATGAGCTCCCACGATGCCCACCCCTTTCCCTTGGCCCCCGACCTTTGCCTATGAACGCGCATTGTCCGCACCCCGGCGTGCGCCGCCGTCACCGGGGTCGGCACGCACGATGTGCGCGCGCTGACCCGACCGTGCCCGGGAGCAGCAGATCGATCGTTTGGTCACGATGCTCACTGCTGCTCCCCCACGGGTCAGGCGCGCGGCTTCTCGCGCATCTCGAAGGTCTCGATCACGTCGTCGACCTTGATGTCGTTGAACGACCCCAGGCCGATGCCGCACTCGTAGCCATCGCGGACCTCGGTCACGTCGTCCTTGAACCGGCGCAACGAGCCGACGGCCAGGTTGTCCGCGACCACCACACCGTCTCGGACCAGGCGTGCCTTGCTGTTGCGCCTGATCTCCCCGGACCGCACAAGCGAGCCGGCGATGGTGCCGAACTTGGAGCTCTTGAAGACCTCGCGCACCTCGGCGGTGCCGAGCTGGGCCTCCTCGTACTCCGGCTTGAGCATGCCCTTGAGGGCAGCCTCGATGTCGTCGATCGCCGCGTAGATGACGTTGTAGTACCGGATGTCCACGTCCTCGCGGTCGGCCAGCTCCGTCGCCTTGCCCTGGGGGCGGACGTTGAAGCCGATGATGACCGCGTTGGAGGCCGCTGCCAGCATGACGTTGGTCTCGGTGATGGCACCGACCCCGCGATCGATGATCCGCAGGTTGACCTCCTCGCCGACATCGATGCCCATGAGGGAGTCCTCGAGGGCCTCGACCGAGCCGGAGACGTCGCCCTTGAGGATCAGGTTGAGCTCCTGGACCTCGCCGGTCTCGAGCTGCTTGAGGAAGTCCTCCAGCGTCCGCCGTCCGCGCCGCTTGGCCAGCTGCGCATTGCGCTCACGGGCCTGACGGGTCTGGGCGATCTGTCGCGCGACGCGGTCCTCGCCGACGACGAGGAACGAGTCGCCCGCCCCTGGAACCGAGGTGAGGCCAAGGACCTGTACGGGACGCGCTGGCGGCGCCTCGGCCACCGTGGTGCCGTGCTCGTCGAACATGGCCCGGACCCGCCCGAAGGCATCCCCGGCCACAATCGAGTCGCCCGGGCGAAGCGTGCCGCGCTGGACCAGGACGGTGGCGACCGGACCGCGACCACGGTCGAGGTGGGCCTCGATCGCGACACCCTGGGCGTCCTGCGTGGGGTTCGCACGCAGGTCGAGGGTGGCGTCGGCGGTCAGGACCAGCGCCTCGAGGAGACCCTCGATGTTCTGCCGGCCCTTCGCGGAGACGTCGACGAACATGGTGTCGCCGCCGAACTCCTCGGCCACCAGGCCGTACTCGGTGAGCTGTCCACGCACCTTGACCGGGTCGGCGCCCTCCTTGTCGATCTTGTTGACCGCCACGACGATGGGCACACCCGCAGCCTGGGCGTGGTTCAACGCTTCGACCGTCTGCGGCTTCACGCCGTCATCGGCAGCAACGACCAGCACCGCGATGTCGGTGACCTGTGCGCCACGGGCACGCATGGCCGTGAACGCCTCGTGGCCGGGGGTGTCGATGAAGGTCAGCTTCCGCGCCTGGTCGGCCACGTCCACGGTCACCTGGTAGGCACCGATGTGCTGGGTGATGCCACCGGCCTCGTCGTCGACGACGTTGGCCGAGCGGATCGCGTCCAGCAGCTTGGTCTTGCCGTGGTCGACGTGACCCATGACGGTGACGATCGGCGGCCGGATGACGAGGTCGTCCGCGTTGCCCTCGTCCTCACCGAACTCGAGGTCGAAGGTGCCGAGCAGCTCGCGGTCCTCGTCCTCGGGAGAGACGACCTGAACGTCGAAGTCCAGCTCCTGGCCGAGAAGGCGCAGGGTGTCGTCATCGACCGACTGGGTGGACGTGAGCATCTCGCCGAGCTTGAACATCACGGTCACCAGATCGGCAGCCGAGCAGTCGATCCGCTCGGCGAAGTCCGTCAGTGACGCGCCACGGGGCAGCCGCAGGACTGCGCCGTTCCCGCGGGGCAGGCGAACACCGCCGATCGCGGGCGCCTGCATGTTCTCGTACTCCTGGCGCTTGGCTCGCTTGGACTTGCGGCCCTTGGTGGGACGGCCACCGGGGCGACCGAACGCACCGGCTGCGCCACCACGACCGGGACCACCCGGGCGGCCTCCGCCGGGACGACCGCCGCCACCGGGAGGTCCTCCGGGACGGTACCCACCGGGACCCCCGGGGCCGCCGCCACCGGGGCGGAAGCCGCCGCCACCCGCGCCGCCGCCACCGCCGCCACCGGGACGACCGCCGCCAGCGCCGCCGGGACCGCCGGGACCACCGGGGCGTCCGGGCGCTCCCCCGGGACCACCGGGCCGGCCACCGGGACGTGGGGCGCCGGGACGGCCGGGAGCACCGGTCGGTCGAGCAGCCGGACGCGGCGGCATGGAGCCGGGATTGGGACGTGGGCCCCCCGGACCCGCCGGAGCGGGCGGGCGGGTGCTCGGAGCGGGGCGACCCATGCCCGAGCCGGAGAAGGGGTTGTTGCCCGGGCGCGGCCCGGGGCTGGGAGCGGGGCGACCCATGCCGGGGCTGCCGTAGGGGTTGTTGCCCGGGCGCGGCCCGGGGGCCGGGCGGGGCGGGGCATCGGCATCGCCGGCAGCATCAGGCGCTGCGGAGGCTGCCGCTGCCACCGGCGGCGCACTCGGCGCGTCGGCCTCCGGGGCCGTTGGGGCCTCGGGAGCCGCAGGTGTCGCCGCAGCGGCCGGTGCCTCCGGGGCTGCTGGGCTCGGGGCGGCCTTGGCGGGTGTGGCAGGCGTCGGCTTCGCGGCCGGCTCGGCGGCCGCCGGAGCCTCCGGGGCCTCGGGCGCGGACGGGCCGCCGGGCGTGGGGCCCGCCGGGGTGGCCTTGGCCGATGGCTTGCTCGGCGCAGCGCTGGCGGCCTTCGGTGCCGGAGGCGGGAACGCCTCACGCAGCTTGCGCTCGACCGGTGCCTCGATGGTCGACGCCGCCGACTTCACATACTCACCGTTCGCGTTCAACCACGCGACGGCTTCCTTGCTGGGGATCCCCAACTCCTTGGCCAGTGTGCTGACCCGGGCCTTCGACACGTCTCTCCTCGTCTTGGCCCGCACCCCCTGGTGTCTGTCAGGGCATGGACCGCTGGTTGCTTGTGGGCACGCTCATAGCAGCGAGCTCATTGAGTGCTCATTCCGTTTCGCTCCTCAACCGTTGAGTGCGGTCTTGTCGTGATTGCCCGAGGCCGCTTCGATCCACTCGCGTACAGCTCCGGTGTCGAGACCTCCGGGGACCCGCAGGGCCCGGGGAAGTGCTCGGCGCCGGTCCGCGAGGTCCAGGCAACTGATGACCGGGTGCAGGTACGCACCTCGACCGGGTTGCCGGGACCGGGGATCCGGGCGGCACAGGCCGTCCCGGGCGGTGACCCGAAGCAGTTCGGACTTGTCTGCCCGTGTCCGGCAGCCGACACACGTGCGAGTCGGCTGTCCTTGGTGAGCAGACGATGCAGAGTCTAGCGCGGAAGTCACTGGGGGCCCGAATCCGCGCTTCCATCGTCCGTTGGCGCCGTGTCGGAGCGGATGTCGATGCGCCAGCCGGTGAGCCTCGCGGCCAGCCGTGCGTTCTGTCCCTCCTTGCCGATGGCAAGGGACAGCTGGTAGTCCGGGACGATGACACGCGCCGACCTGGTCTCCTCGTCGATGACCTCCACCGAGCTGACCCGAGCCGGCGACAGCGCGTTGCCCACCATGGTCGCCGGGTCGTCCGACCAGTCGACGATGTCGATCTTCTCGCCATCGAGCTCGGCCATCACGTTGCGCACCCGCGAGCCCATCGGGCCGATGCAGGCACCCTTGGGGTTCAGCCCGGCCCGGTGCGACTGCACGGCCATCTTCGTGCGGTGGCCCGCCTCGCGCGCGAGGGCCACGATCTCCACGGAGCCGTCGGCGATCTCCGGGACCTCGAGGGAGAACAGCGCCTTCACGAGGCCGGGGTGCGTGCGCGAGATGACCACCTGGGTGCCCTTCGGCCCACGTCGCGTTCCCACGACCAGGGCCTTCATGCGTGAGCCGTGCGGATGCCGTTCGGTGGCGATCGCCTCCTGTGGCGGCAGGACCCCCTCGACCTTGCCCAGGTCGACGAACACGAGCCGGGGATCCTGACCCTGTTGGACGACGCCGGAGACCAGATCCCCGATCTTGCCCTCGAAGTGCCCGTGCGTGACATCGTCCTCGGCCTCGCGCAGCCGCTGGACGAGCACCTGCCGGGCAGTCGTCGAGGCGACCCGGCCGAAACCCTCGGGGGTGTCGTCGAACTCACGCGGGATGAAGCCCTCGGCGGCATCCTCGGGCACGTCCTCGACGGCCCACACCGTGACGTGGCCGGAGCTGCGGTCGAGCTCGACACGCGCCTGGACCGCAGCACCGGGGGTGTGGTGGTACGCGACCAGCAGGGCCTGCTCGATCGAGTCGACGAGCAGGTCGATCGAGATCTCCTTGTCGACTGCCACGGCACGCAGCGCGGACATGTCGATATCCATGTCAGCCCTCCTCGGGATCGGTGACGGGCTCGTCGTCTTCGGTCTGCGCCTCGTCGGCCCGAGTGAACTCCACCTGCACGACTGCCCGGGCGATGTCGTCGTAGCTCACCAGGATCGCTGTGCCCTGCACCTCAAGCTCGGCACTGTGGTCGTCGGCGGCGAGCACTCGCCCCTCGATCGGGTCACCTGCCTTCAGTGTGATCAGGACGAGCCGACCCACGGCCCGTGCCCAGTGCCGTGGGAGGGTGAGTGGCCGATCGACGCCGGGCGACGTGACCTCCAGGACGTAGGCCGAATTGCCAAGGACTGTGGAGTCGTCCAGCGCGCGAGAGATGTCGCGGCTCATCTCCGCGACCATGTCGAGGGTCAGCCCACCCGATCGATGATCGACGACGATCTTGACCACGCGTCGCTTGCCCGCGCGCCGGATGATCACGTCATCGAGGTCGCAGTCCAGCGCCGTTGCGATGGGCTCGACCAGGGGCCGCAGTGCCTTGGCCTGGGATGCCGACATCGCGGGCTCCTTCATCCTGTTGTGGGGATCCAGTTGTGGGACTGGCAGTTCTCACGTGCGAACCTGAATCCTACCGGTGGTCCTGCGCGATGGTGTCCTCCTGGGGTGCGAGGATTCCGGGCGTGGAGAGGCGGACGTTCCTGGTGCTCACCGCTTCGGCGGCTGGGTTGGCTGGGTTGGCTGGGTGCACCCCAGATCCGCAGCCCGGGCCACGGCCCACGGCGGCACCGACCACAGGGAGTCCCTCCGATCCGGACGGACAGCTGCGGGCGCGTGTCGCTGCTGGGGAGCTGGGCCTGATCGCCGCCTACCGAGCCGCCCTCGAGTCCAACCCCGTGCTGGCCGGGGAGCTTGAGCCGCTCCTGGCCGACCACGTGGCGCATCTGGAGAGGGTGGCGCCAGGGACCAGCGCCGCGCCGGACCCGAACGCCTCGCCCTCCGCCGCCGATCCCAGCGCCTCCGCTCCGACAACCGGTGCACCGGCCGGCACCGCGACCGCTGCGCCGCCGACCAGGTCGCGCCGGAAGACGCTGAGAGGGCTGACCGACGCCGAGTCCCAGGCCCTGGCCGAGCGCACGACCGCCTGTGACTCCGCCCAGAGCCCAGCTCTGGCCCGGGACCTGTGCCTGATCGCCGCCAGTGAGGCCCAGCACGCGCAGGCGCTGGCGGACCTGAAGGCAGGGCTGGCGAATTGATGGCCACCTCCGATTCCGAATCCGTCTTCGCCGACGCGCTGCAGGCAGCGCTCGCCGGGGAGCATGCGGCGGTGTGGGCCAGCGGGCGTGCCGCCGGGGAGTTGAGCGGTGGACGCAGGCAGCAGGCCCTGAAGGAGCTCGACGTGCACCGCCGGGAGCGCGACGATCTGAGCCAGCAGGCCTCGGCACTGGGCTCCCAGCCGGTCGATGCCGCCGCGGCCTACATCGAGCCCTTCCCGGTTGACAGCCCACGGGCGGGCCGCCGCCTCATGGCCGAAGTCAACGAGGCGCTGGCCGCGACGTACGCCGACGTGGCGGCTGCCAGCCCCCCGGCCGCCAGGCGCGCGGCGGTCGCGCGGTCCGCCGCGGCCGCGGTTCGGGCCATCGAGTGGGGTGCCGAGCCGGAGGCGTTCCCCGGCGCACCCTGATCACGTGGGCTGCCCCGGGATGTGAGCAGACCCGCGCTGCTCGGCGGTCCGGCCATGCGCGGCTACTCCGCCAGCCCGGCACCCTCGCGGGCCAGCGCAACGAGGCGCGAGATCGCGCGGAAGTACTTCTTCCGGTAGCCACCGCGCAGCATGTCCTCGGCGAAGACCTGGTCCAGCGGCACACCGGAGGACACCACCGGGACGTCGCGGTCGTAGAGACGGTCAGCGAGGACGACCAGACGCAGCGCGGCGGCCTGGTCGGTGACCGGTGCCACGCTGGTGAGGTGGACGAGATCCACGCCGTCAAGCAGGGCGCCGTAACGCGACGGGTGGACCCGGCTCAGGTGTGCCATCAACGACGGGAAGTCGTCGATCCAGCCGTCGCCGGCCGAGCGCGTGACCTGCGACTCGAGCAGGGGTGCAGGGGCCTCCGGCAGGCCCCGGTGGCGGTAGTCCTCGCCGTCGATCCGGAAGACGTCGAAGTGGGCGGCCAGTCCCTGGATCTCACGAAGGAAGTCGTCAGCGGCGAACCGCCCCTCCCCGAGCCGGTCTGGGAGCGTGTTCGAGGTGGCCGCCAGCCGGACGCCCGCATCAACGAGCCGGTTGAGCAGCGTGGACATCAGGACGGTGTCCCCGGGATCATCGAGTTCGAACTCGTCGATGCAGACCAGCCGGTGGCCTGAGAGTGCCTCGACGGTGTTCGCGAAGCCGAGGGCACCCACGAGGTGGGTGTACTCGACGAACGTGCCGAATGCCTTGGGGCCAGGCACGTCGTGCCACAACGCCGCGAGCAGGTGCGTCTTGCCGACGCCGAATCCGCCGTCGAGGTAGATGCCCTCGCGGCGTTCGGGCGGGGCCGCCCGGCGGAACCGGAACCTCGGTGCCACCGCGGGAGCGTTCATCTGCGCCGCGAACGCGTGCAGCCCGGCAACCGCCGCCGACTGGGTCGGCTGCGCCGGGTCAGGCAGGTAGGTGTCGAACGACTCCGCAGCGAAGCGCGGGGGCGGCACGAGCTCGGAGATGAGACGGTCTGGCGCCACATTCGGGAAGCGGTCGACCAGATGGGGCATGCCCGAAGCCTGCCAGACACCATGATGGTGCGATGACCCCAGATGCCCCCGAAGCGGCCTCCCACGAATCCTCAGCGCGGTTCAGCGTGAACCCGCCGGTTGAGCCCATGCTGGCCAAGCCGATCGCGGGACTCCCCGACTCGGCCGAGGGGCTGGCGTTCCAGCCGAAGTGGGACGGATTCCGGGTCCTGGTCTACCGCCGCGGCGATGACGTCGTGATCCAGGGACGCATGCGGGCGGCCGACGCCGCAGCGACGGGCAAGTGGGACCTGACCTACCTCTTCCCCGAGATGGTCGAACGCATCCGCGCGCTGTCGGTGAACGATGTCGTCCTCGACGGCGAGCTGGTGGTGATCCGCGAAGGGCGGCTGGCCTTCGACGCCCTGCAGGGGCGGCTGCGCCCACGCAACGAGGAGGGCGGCTGGAAGATCGCCCAGCTGGCCGCCGACTCCCCCACCTCGTTGGTCGCCTTCGATCTCCTCGGGCTCGACGGCCGCGACCTTCGCGCCGTGCCCTTCGAACAGCGGCGCGCTGCGCTCGAGGAGGCACTGGCCGATGCCGCAGCGCCGATCTTCCTCACGCCGCAGACGTCGGACCTCGATGCCGCCGCGCGGTGGTTCGAGGAGCTGCCGGGTGCCGGCCTCGACGGCCTCATCGCCAGGCCGGCCCAGGGGGTCTACGCCCCCGGCAGGCGCGCCCTGTTCAAGATCAAGCCCGCGCACACCGTGGACGTGGTCTGCGCGGGCTGGCGACCGTACGCCAAGCCGGGACCTGATGGCCAGGAGGTGGTCGGCTCGATCCTCATCGGGCTCTACGACGACCTCGGGGTGCTGCAGATGATCGGAGCCATGAGCGCATTTCCCATGGCTGTTCGCGCGCAGCTCGCCGCGCAGCTGGCCGACCTCGCGGAAGGCGAGGATCATCCGTGGTTCCGGGCACAGGGGCGGGTGCCGGACATGCCGAGCCGATGGTCGTCGGGCAAGACCCGAACATGGCATCCGGTCCGGCCGGAGCTGGTGGCCGAGGTCTCCTACGACCAGGTCGAGTCGGGACGCCTGCGCCATGTGGCCGGCTTCGTGCGCTGGCGGCCGGACAAGGACCCACTCGAGTGCACGATGTCGGGCCTGGAGATCCCGGAGCCGATGGACATCGAGCGGGTCCTCAGACCGCGCGGCTGACGCGCCGCAAGTGACTCAAGGCCCGTCGCGACGCTGAGCGAGGGCTCGGGGCGACGGGAAGAAGATCCTGGGGCCGCTATGGGCGGTTATGACCGATTCCCAGCGGTACACTTGGTCACGGATCGGGTTGCCCGGCGTGTCTGCGCACTGGTGCCCGTGGCGGGGGCGACGATGGTCGCAACCGCGATGACTAGCAGGGGGAATCACGCGCATGTCCATCCCATTCATGCATCTGCCCGCGACAGTGGGTCGCGAGGATCGACTCGTCCGCGGCTGCATCGCGTTCAGCTTGCTGCTGTTGGCCAGCTTCCCGGTGCTGGCCTCACGTGGACTCACGCCGATCACCATCGGCTTCCTCAGCCTCGTGCTGTACTTCACGGTGACGGCTGTGCTCGGTCGCGATCCGCTCTACGCGCACTTCGGGATCGACACCGGCGTCGAATCTGGGAGCCAGTCGTCGCCAGTCGACGGCCTCTTCACGGAGAAGGGCCCGGACCCGGTGGTGGACGTCCGGGTCGTGGATGTCAGGGACTCCAACGAGTCGCCGGCACCTGAGCCCCGGCCGGATCAGGTCACCGGCGGCTGACCTCGTCGGCTCCCCGGTCCGGCCTCGGTAGCGGTGACCGGCGACCCGGTGATCCGTGACTGGTTTGATGACGAAGGAAGGTCGACAACCCACACGGATCCGGGTTCGCGCTCGCGCGGCAGTCTCCTAGGACCTCCGGTCCGTGTCCCGGCTCGGCTGCACCCGTTTCGGCTCGCCGGGCATCTTCGGATAGTCAGGCGGGTAGGGCATGTCATCGAGCCCGTCGTCGCGGATGTCGCGCTCGTACCACTGGAGTACGGGTGTGAGGTCATGGGCCACCGCGTCGATGGATGCATGCGGATCTCCCTGCTCGGCCAGCCGCGCCGGAACCGTGTGCAGGGTGAGGTCCATCGGATCGAGCTCGCCCAGCTCAGCCCACGTCACAGGTGTGGACACCGTCGCCTCGGCCACCGCGCGCAGCGACCACGCAGAGCGGATCGTGCGGTCACGGGCGTTCTGGTTGTAGTCGACGAACACGGTCTGGCCGCGCTCCTCCTTCCACCACCTGGTGGTCACCCGCCCGGGCATGCGGCGCTCCAGCTCCCGGCCGATCGCGATGGCCGCGTGGCGCACCTCGGTGAACGTCCACTTCGGCCGGATCCGGACGTACGCGTGCACCCCGCCGCCGCCGGTCGTCTTCGGGTAGCCGACCCAACCCAGCTCGTCGAGCAGGCCGTGGAGCTCGCCGGCGACATCCACCGCGTCGTAGAAGGTGGTGCCGGGCTGCGGGTCGAGATCGATGCGCAACTCGTCGGGATGGTCCACGTCATCCGCCCGGACCGGCCACGGGTGGAACGTGATGGTCCCCAGCTGGGCGGCCCAGACGATCGTTGCCACGGAGTGCGGGCACACCTCATCGGCGGTCCGGCCCGAGGGGAACGCGATGCGTGCGGTGCGCACCCACGCGGGGGCCCCGGTGGGCACGCGCTTCTGGTAGAACGCCGCGCCCTTGAATCCCTCGCGTGTGCTCAGCCGCGCGCCGGGAACCACGCCCCCGGGCCAACGCTCCAACGTCGTCGGACGATCGCGCAACGCTGTGATCATCGCGTCGCCGACCGCGGTGTAGTAGTCGATCACGTCCAGCTTCGTCACGGCGCCGCCGGTTGCCCCGGGGAAGTACGGCTTCGTGGGGTTGGAGACGCGGATCTCGTGGCCGTCGACCACCCGGAGCACCGGCGCACCGAACTCATCCCTGGCCACCCGCGCAACGCTAGACCGCATTGACCGCTCACGCCCTGTCTCGCTGCGGTTTCGCGTGGCGGCCCTGGCGCTTACCGTTGATCCATGGGTCATCACGTCTCCGCCACTCGTCCCGACGGCTCCCCCTACGCGGTCTCGCTCAGCGAGGAGGAGTGGGCCGAGCGCCTGAGCACCGAGGAACGCAAGGTGCTGCGTGAGGGCGGCACTGAGCGCCCGTTCGTCGGTGAGTTCACCGACACCAAGGACGTCGGGGTCTACTCGTGCCGGGCCTGCGACGCGGAGCTGTTCCGCAGCGAGACGAAGTTCGACTCGCACTGCGGCTGGCCGTCGTTCTTCTCCCCCCTGGCTGGGGACGCGATCATCGAGATCAAGGACAGGTCGCTCGGGATGACGCGGACCGAGGTCCGCTGTGCTGCGTGCGGCTCCCACCTCGGACACGTCTTCGAGGGCGAGGGCTATGGGACGCCGACCGACCTTCGCTACTGCATCAACTCGATCAGCCTGAAGATGACACCCGGGGCATCAGCCTGAAGATGACACCCGGGCGATCAGCCTGAGGCTCGACTTCGAAGGATCTGCCTGACGTCCGCGGTCCGACCTCACCGCTGATCTGTGATCCCGCCGCCCCGAGGCTCCACCTGGATCTCGACCACCTCGGCCACGACGGCGTACCCCAGCCGCTCGTAGACGGCGTTGCTGGCGGCGTTGGCTGCGTCCGTGCAAAGCATCACGATCCCGCAGCGCTGGCGCAGGGTCTCGGACACCGCGTGCGTGATGGCGCTGCCGTAACCGCGTCCGCGGTGCTGCTCGGGGGTGTACACCGGCCCCACCCGACCAACCGTCCCTGCGGGGGTGGGCACCAGGGGCGCGTGACCGGCCAGTGAGACCGGCTGGCCATCCCGCTCCCACAGCCACCGTGTCGGCGCTGGGTCGGACGCCAGCTCGGCCAGCACCGAGTCCCGGCTGGGTCGCACATTCAGGTCGGCCTCGATCGCGAAGCTGACGAGCCAGTCGGCGACGAGCGACGACGAGATTGTGCGGCGCCGTTCGCATGGCGATCCCGACCGGCTCGGACCCACGGCGGTCGTGGATCGTGAGCCACAGCTCGGAGTCGTCGCGCCGGCCGTCGCGGACCCACCCGGCGACGGAGCCGATGACGTTGGTCAGGACCGGGTCGGCTGCCCGGAAGCCCGCACTCGCCGCGAGGAAGTCCTGGGCAGCTGCGTGCCCGACAACCCGCACCGACTCAGCCGTGCATCAGGGCCTCGACCGATTCGATCGGGACCCGATGCCCGGTGTAGAAGGGCAGCTCCTCGCGGACGTGGCGGCGCGCACTTGAGCCGCGCAGGTGTCGCATGAGGTCCACGATGCGGTGCAGCTCGTCAGCCTCGAAGGCGAGCATCCACTCGTAGTCGCCGAGGGCGAATGCCGCCACCGTGTTGGCGCGCACGTCGGGATAGTCACGGCCCATCTGGCCGTGCTCGACCAGCATGGCGCGCCGCTCGGACTCCTCGAGCAGGTACCACTCGTAGGAGCGCACGAAGGGGTAGACGCACACCCAGTCGCGGGCTCGCTCGTCGGCCAGGAAGGCCGGGACGTGCGAGCGGTTGAACTCCGCCGGTCGGTGCAGTGCCATCTGCGACCACACGGAGGCCAGGCTCGGTCCGGCGGTCTCGGCGACGCCCCGGTAGGCCCCCTGCAGGACCTCGGCCGACGGGCCGTGCCACCACAGCATCACGTCTGCATCGGCGCGCAGGCCACCCACGTCGTAGGCCCCGCGCAGCACCACATCGTGCTCCGCTGCTTGCGCCACCACCTCGGCCAGCGTGCCGCTGGGCGTCGGCGTCCCCGGCACGGCCCGATACACCGACCACATCGTGTACCGGATCTGCTCGTTGAGGTCCTTGGCTGCCTTCCCCTGGCCGGGGCGCTTGCCGGCCGCCCCCGGGTCAGCCATGGTGGGCCATCTGGTCCTGGGCCAGCGCGTTGGCCAGCCGCCCCGATGCCTCGTAGGCCGAGCCGACGCATGCCGCGACCCCGACTCCGTCGTAGGACGCCCCGCAGACCGCCAGGTGCGGATGCTCGACCAGCGCGCGGGTGACCCGCTCCATCCGCGCCCGGTGGCCGACCGCGTACTGCGGAAGTGCGCCGCCCCAGCGCGTCACCCGCGCGTCGACGGGCACCCCCTCGATGCCAAGTACGTGGGCCAGGTCGATCCGCGCGATCGCGACGAGTTCCTCGTCGGAGCGCTGCAGCACCTCTGCCTCGCCGAACCGTCCGATGGACAACCGCAGCAGGCGCAGACCCTCACGATCGGCCGCGTCGGCGAGCCAGCCCCACTTGCGGTCGAGGTATGTCACGGCCTTGACCATCCGACCCTCGATCGGCGGGATCAGCAGCCCCGAGCCGGTCAGCCGGGTACGCACGTCCTCGGCGCGGTAGGCCAGCGCGATCGTCGCGACGCTCGCAGCCTCGATCCCGGACAGCTCCATCGCGACCTTGGGTGCTACATCGGCCAGCAGCCGCGCCGCCGGAGCCGCCGGCGTGGCCACGATCACACCGTCGGCATGCAGCCGTTCGGGTGCAGAGGCCGGACCCACCTCGATCAACCACCCGTCCTCGACGGCAGCAAGCCCGCGGACCGTCGTCCGCGTGCGGATCTGCACGCCGTTGCCGACGAGGGCGGCGGCCATGGCGCCCGGCACCCGGCCCACGCCGCCAACCACGCCGCGGAAGGGCAGGCCCTTGCGGGCTCCGGCCGCCTCCATGCCGCCGCCGGCGACGCGGCGGGTGCTGCTGAGCAGCGAGCGGTCGTGGCGCAGCTCCCGGAACAGGGCGGGCATGGTGGCCTGCATCGACAACGTGTCGGCGCGTCCGGCGTAGACACCCCCGAGGAGCGGTTCCACCAGGCGATCGACCACCTCGCGGCCGATTCGAGCCGAGATGAACTCGCCAACGGACACGTCCTCGCCCAAGGGCGTGGGCGCGATGACACGATCAAGGGGCACCCGCAGGACGCCGCCCAGCGAGAGCACGTCACTGGCCGCCAACGACCTGAGGTCCGTGGGGATGCCCATGAACTGGCCGCGGGGCATGGCCCGGATCCGGCCGCGGCTGAGCACGGAGGCCTTGAACTGCACGGGGGTGACGAGGTCGGTCTCCAGCCCCACCTCGCGGGCGAGCCGGAGGGCCTCCGGGCGGCTGGCGACGAATGACTCAGCCCCCTCGTCGACGGCGATCCCCGCGACATCGCTCACCGAGAGCTTGCCGCCCACGTGTGCCGAGGCCTCGAGCACAGTGACCTCGATCTCGGGGTGGGATCGAACGAGGTACCACGCGGCGGCCAATCCGGTGATGCCGCCGCCGACGACGACGACGTGTCGACGCCGTGCCGGTTCCGAGGGTGGGGCTGGCTCCTTGCTGGCTCCCGTGCGCCGGGAGGTTCTCTTCGCGGTCACAGGACCACTGTGCCATCCCCGCCCTCAACGGGTGGACGGGACCCGCGGATTCGTGTCGGCCGCCGGCACCGGACCGTGGGTGTGCACCTGTTCCACGATCCGGGTCAGCACATCGGGATCCGTGTCGGGCAGCACGCCGTGCCCGAGGTTGAAGATGTGCCCCCGCCCGCTGCGATCGGCAGCGGCGAGCACGGCATCGACCCGGTCCCGCACCGCGGCTGGGTCGGCCCGCACGACTGCGGGGTCGAGGTTGCCCTGCAGGGCGGCGCTCGCACGCACGCGGGTGGCCGCGACGTCCAAAGGAACCCGGAAGTCCACGCCCATGACCTCCGAACCAGCACGGGACATCGTCTGGAGCAACTCGCCGGTGCCGACGCCGAACAGGGTCCGGGGCACGCCATGGGCCCGCGACAGGTCGTCGATGGCCGACAGCGCGGTCCGCACGTGCGGCAGGACCAGCGCCTCGTAGTCGACGGCGGGCAGTGCGCCGGCCCAGGAGTCGAACACCTGCACCGCACTGGCCCCAGCCAGGACCTGCATGCGCAGGAAGGCCCCGGCGATCCGGGCCAGCCGGTCGGCGAGGTCGTTCCACAGCGCGGGCTCGGAGTACATCAGCGCCTTGGTGCGGGCGTGGTCCCGGCTCGGCCCGCCCTCGATCAGGTAGCTGGCCAATGTGAACGGCGCCCCGGCGAAGCCGATCAACGGAGTGCTGCCCAGGGGCCCGGTCGGCCCGGTCAGCACCCGCACAGCCTCGAGGACGGGTGCCACATCGGCGTCGGTGAGGTCGCGCAACTGGGCCAGCCCGGACGAGTCCCGGATCGGCTCGGCCACGACCGGCCCGACGCCGGGCACGATGTCGAGGTCCACGCCGAGGGCGCGCAGCGGGACGACGATGTCGGAGAAGAAGATCGCTGCGTCGACACCATGCCGGCGGACCGGTTGGTCGGTGATCTCCACGACCAGGTCCGGGGTGAAGCAGGCCCCTAGCATGGTCGTCCCCTCGCGCAGCGCGCGGTACTCGGGCAGCGACCGGCCGGCCTGGCGCATGAACCACACGGGTGTGCGGACAACGGACTGGCCCCGGGCGGCGCGCAGCAGCACGGAGTCCGAGGTGCGGCCATCGACGAGAGGGTGCTGGGGGTCCAGTCGCGCGCCTGCCGGCGATCGGTCGGCGGCTGGTCCTGGCACCGGCGAGTCCACGGGGCGAATCGTCGCACGTCCGACGCGACTGCGCCCCCTGCCCTGCGCGCGGATGCTGGACACGGATTCGGGTCCTCCGGTTCGCCGAAGGGGACCTTCGGGCCGCGCCTCCGAAGTTACCCACGAGTAGCATGGCCGCACGAGGCAGCGAGCGCGCTCGAAGCCACACCACATCGTTCGTTCTGGAGGCGTTTCCTGTGAGTTCCCTGCTGATGACCGGCTTCCCCGGGTTCCTGGCATCCGCCCTGGTGCCGAGGATCCTGGCCCGGCGTGATGGCGTCCATGCGATCTGCCTGGTCCAGTCCCACCACTTGCCGCTGGCGGTGCAGCGGGTTGCTGAGATCGAGGCGGCGCACCCGGATTCCGAGGGTCGGATCTCGCTGGTGACTGGCGACATCACCGCCCCAGGGCTCGGGGTGGAGGCATCGGAGCGCGCGCGCCTCGCGGACGTCCAGGAGGTCTGGCACCTCGCTGCTGTCTACGACCTGGCTGTGCCCGAGGAGATCGCCCGCCGGGTCAACGTGCAGGGCACCGCCAACGTCATCGAGTTCGCCCGGAGCCGCAAGGAGTTCCAGCGCCTGCAGTACGTCAGCACCTGCTACGTGAGCGGCGACTACGACGGCAAGTTCCCCGAGGACGAGATCGACCTCGGACAGGGCTTCCTCAACCACTACGAGTCCACGAAGTTCGAGGCTGAGGTCCTGGTTCGCCGGGCGATCCGGGCGGGCCTGCCCGCAACGATCTACCGGCCCGGCATCGTCGTGGGCGACTCGGTCACGGGCGAGACCCAGAAGTACGACGGCCCGTACTTCTACGCCACCTACATCCAGCGGATCCCCGGCGTTGCGCTGATCCCGGGGGTAGGCGACTTCGACGTCGTCCGGGCCGGTCTGGTGCCCCGTGACTACGTGATCTCGGCCATGGATGTGCTCTCGGTGATGGACCGCTCCCGCGGGCGCACATACGCGTTGACAGACCCGAACCCGCCGACCACTGGGGAGGTCGTCGAGATCCTGTCCGCGTACCTCGGCCGACGGCCGGTCAAGATCCCACTGCCGCTGGGCCTGACCCGCGCGGTGATCGGCCACGTCCCCGGCATGGAGAAACTGCTCGGGCTGCCCGCCGAGGCCCTGGACTACCTGGCATCCCAGACGACCTACTCCACGACCAACGCAGTTGCCGATCTCGAGGGCACGGAGGTGCAGTGCCCACCGTTCTCCAGCTACGCCGAGCGCCTGCTGGACTACTGGGCCGAGCACCCGGAGCACTCGTCACAGGCCATGACCTGACCCACTCGACCATCCGCCCGCCACCCCCCTCGCCACACCCCTTGGAGCACACCGTGACCACCGACAAGCCCTCCCTGATCATCAACGTCAGCCTCGCCGGATCCGACCGGGACTACGACCAGCACGTCACCCTCCTCGACACCGATTTCCACCTGCGCCGGATCGGCACGAACGGCGATGTGGCCGCTGCGGAGGACCTCGTGCGCAAGTGGGCTGACGAGGCCGACGTCATCGCCGTGACAGGGCTCAGGGAGGCCCGCGTTGCCGGGCTCTACGACGGCGACCTCGAGGCCGTGCACCGCGTCAAGCAGGCCACCCGGCTGGTTCCGGTCACTGACGGCCATGGCCTGCGGGACGTGCTCCAGGAGTGGGCGATCCGGCATGTGCAGAACGAGATGCCCGGCTACTACACCAACGCCCGGGTCGTCGTCCTCGGCGGGATGAACCACGCGCGGACGATCCGCATCCTCCAGGAGTACACGCAGAACTTCGAGTTCGCAGACCCGCTGCTCCGGATGGACATGCTCAACCGGCTCGATGCCAACCCCCTGCTCGACCTCGCAGCGAATGTGGGCATGTGGCCGGTGCGGCGGCTGCCGGGGCCGGTCCGGTCGCAGATCAAGGCCCCGGGGCACCGTATGAGCAACTCCTTGGCCCGCCGGGCCCTGGCCGATGCGCACGTCGTGGTGGGCACCTATGAGGAGCTCGAGGCCTTCGGCGTCGGCGACCTGCGCGGCAAGTCCGTGGTCACGTCCTCGATCTCCGACGAGCGCCTCGCGGAGATCGGCGGCCACGACGTGGACATGGTGCTGGACTCCACACCCCAGCCGTTCGACTTCACGATCACCGCGGCCGTGCTGGAGGCGATGATGCTCGCGGTGTCCTCGAGTGCCATGGGCGGGCTGACGAACGACGACCTGCTGGACATGATCGTCTCGGCCGGCCTCGAGCCGCGGCTGCTCTACCCGAACGGGTTCCGCCGGCGGAGCCGGTTCGCCTTCGTGATCCACCCGCTGTCCCAGAGCTTCCTGACCAACGTCGAGCCCCTGCGCACCATCGAGAAGGTGTCGCCCTCGATCGTGATGGATGGCGTCGAGAAGGCCATGGCCTACGCCCCTCCGATGAAGTACGGCAGGATCACCGGGGTCAGCTCCCCCACAGGGGACGAGGCCGAGGGCTGGCTGCTCACCGTGGGTGGCACCCCCAAGGAGCTCCTCTCCCACAGCCCGGAGTTCACCTACTCACGGCTGCTGGCCGCCGCCGACGAGGCCAAGAAGCTCGGCGCGCAGATCATGGGTCTCGGGGCGTTCACGAAGGTCGTCGGCGACGCCGGTGTCACCGTGGCCAAGCAGGCGTCCCTGCCGATCACCACCGGCAACAGCTACAGCGCGTCCGGCGCCCTGTGGGCCGCCCATGAGGCACTCGAGCGCCTGGGACTGGCCGAGTTCGACGACAGCGGCCGGATCACGGGCAAGGCCATGGTGGTGGGGGCCACCGGGGCGATCGGCTCGGTCTGCTCCCGTCTTCTGGCGCTGGCCAGCGACGAGCTGTACCTGATCTCGCCGGAGACCGCGAAGCTGCTGGCCCTCAAGGCCGACATCGAGCGGGAGAACCCACGCGCAGTGATCCACGTGGCCGCGACCCCGGATGAGGCCCTGTCGGACATGGACATGATCGTCACGGCGACGTCCGGAGCGGGCAAGCGGGTACTGGACATCATGGACGTCAAGCCCGGCTGCGTGATCACGGACGTGGCTCGCCCACTGGACCTCTCGGCCGAGGACGTGGCCAGGCGCCCGGACGTGCTGGTCATCGAGTCCGGTGAGATCGAGCTCCCGGGAGACGTGCACATGCGCGACATCGGCCTGCCCCACGGCGTGGCGTATGCCTGCCTCGCGGAGACGATCGCCCTTGCCCTCGAGGGCCGATACGAGACGTTCACAATCGGGCGCAACATAGAGTGGGAGAAGGTCAAGGAGATCTACCAGATCGGGATCAAGCACGGGATGAAGCTCGCGGCCATCTCCGGAGTGAACGGCGTCTACTCCGACGAGGACCTTGCCCGCATCCGTGAGCTGGCGCTGGAGCGACGTGCCGAGATGGCGGTCGCCGACGGCAAGTAGCGCCGCGCGGGGAGCCCCTCGCGGGCCGTCCTGGCCACCCATGCTGGTGCCCGGCGGGCGTGCAGCATGTCCGGGGAGCCCGCCAACACCGCCATCCGGTTCACACCGGATGGTCCGCTCGCACAAGCCCGAGTTTGGCCTGATCATGGTGTACAGGAGCAGCGTTGAGCAGGGAGATGACCATGGACCAGGATTCAGAGTTGCGCGAACTTGTCGGCGTCTATCACGCCGATGGCGGACCGATCGGCGAGGCCCGTTACGTCCTCGGCAAGATGCTGGGCACTGCGCACTGTGGATTGTGCGACATCACCCACTCCCCTGTCCGGCGCAAGCCCGAGTGGGACCGAATGGTTGCCCGCCTGGGCGTCCCCTTCGACCTTCTCCACCTCAACGAGATGCCCGCGGATGTGGCGGCCGCGACCGCCACACATGGTTCACCCGTGGTGCTGGCCCGGGTGCGGGACGGGGGCCTGCACCTGGCCCTTGACGCCGCCGCCCTGGACGCGAACGGTGGGTCGGTCCAGGCCTTCGCCGCAGCATTGCAGCAGGCTCTTGCCACGAACGGCTGGCTGCCAGGACGCGGCCCGGCCGAGGCTCCGGCTGCCTCGCCGGCGGCAGTCGTCGACTCCCCGGATCCTGCGTGACCGGGGAGATCACCGTCTACAGCACCACGTGGTGCCCGTACTGCCTCGTGCTCAAGCGGTCGCTCGGCCGGGCCGGGATCCCCTTCACAGAGATCGACATCGGCAAGCATCCGGACGCTGCGCGGCTCGTGGCGAGCTTGAACAGCGGCAACGAGACGGTGCCCACGGTCGTGATGCCCGACGGGACCGGGCTGACCAACCCGTCGGTCCGCGAGATCAAGGCCGCACTCGTCGACTGAGGCCTGCGTGGGCTATCCGGCGCTGATCGCCACGACGCCGAGAAGCGCCAGAGAGACCCCGGCCACCTGGATCGGACGCAGCCGCTCATGGTCCAGCCACCGGGCCAGCAGGATCGTGAACACCGGGTACAACGACCCGAACACGCTGACCAGCGTGAGCAGGCCGAGCGTACTGGCCAGTCCGAATGCCAGGTTGGCGCCGACGTCGAGCAGGCCGATGGCCACCAACCACCGGCCATCGCCACTGCGCAGCGGGACCGCCCTGCGCAGCAGCAGCAGGACGATCGCCATGAGGGTCACTGTGGTGATCCGCATGGCTGTCATCGTCATCACGACACTCACCTCGCTGCCGCGCGAGATGCCCACCAGCGCGCCACCGAGCAGGACTGCAGCACCGCTGGCCAGCGCGACCGGCAGCCAACCCGCGTCACCGTGCACCTCGGGCCCGCTGGCGGCAACCACTCCCAGCAGCGCCACGGCGATCCCGATCATCTGCAGCGTGGTCGGCCGCTCCCCGTCGGCAAGCCCGACGCCGAGCGGGACCAGGACCCCGAGCGCCGCGATCGGCGAGACCACGCCCATGGTCCCGATCGCGAGGGCCCGGTAGTACAGGGCAAGACCTGCGGAACCGCAGATGCTGGCCAGCACCGCCCATGCGAGGTAGCCGCGGGGTGCGCCCCATGCTGCGGTCACGGTTGCGATCAGGAGCATCGCGATCAGTCCGACCGTCTGTGATCCCCCGAGGACGAGCAGCACCGGACGTGTGCGCGAGGCTCGGCCCGCCAGGTAGTCGGCACTTCCCCACATCGCGCTGGACAGGAGTGCGATCAGCCCAGCCATGAGCGCCGAGAGTACACGTCCGGAATCGCGGCCCGATCTCCCTCCGGATTCCGGGCACAGGGCGTAATCTGCGGTGCATGAACGCGATCGTGGGCGATGAGGCTGCGGACTTCCGGACCGCACTCACATCGTTGCGCGAGCTCCGCCTCCGTCCCGAGATCCTGCTCGAGGAGGCTCCCGCCCCGCAGCGGCTCGCCCCGTTCGCGATCGCCCTGACCGCCGAGGTCGTGATCGACGACGAGGACCTTGCCAACGGGCGGCTGGTCGTGCTGCACGACCCCGAGGGGCAGGAGTCGTGGGGCGGGACGTTCCGGGTCGTCGCATTCATCAAGGCCACCCTGGAGACGGAGATGGCCGCGGACCAGCTGCTGGCCGAGGTGGGCTGGTCCTGGCTCCTTGAGGCGCTGGACTCCCACGGAGCCGGCTACTCCGAGATCTCGGGAACCGTCACCCGAGTGACGTCGGAATCCTTCGGCGGGCTCTCGGAGCGGCCGCTCGAGGGCCAGATCGAGGTCCGCGCCTCCTGGACTCCCGATGATGCCGAGCTGGCGCCGCACGCGCATGCGTGGGCCGAGGTGCTCGGGCAGGCCGCGGGGCTCATGCCACTGCCGCCGGGCGTCGCCCAGCTGCCCCGCCCCCGGGGCTGATCTCCCGACCCGGCTTCGGGTCGGACTCACTCGATCGAGCGACGTTGCTCAAGGCTGCGCGAGCCAGGGGTCGATAGGGCTCCCAACTGACCGAAGCTCGGATGCGTCGTTGGAGTTGAGTCGTGATCACAGTTGCCCAGAGCTCCGCAGTACCGATCGTGCCATTGCCGCGCGGGCGGTTCACGGCGCTGACCGTTGGGGTGGACACCACCCATGTCTCGGGCCTGACGCCGCGACTTCGCTCGTTGGGCGCAACCTCCGTGCACCGCGCGGCCACTGCTCGCGGGGGGCAGGTTCCGCGGCCGACCAGCCAGCACGACGTATGTGTGGTGGAGGCGGCGGGACCGCAGATCCGCGAGGAGCTGCGGTCGCTGCGTGCCATCGGGTGGCGCCGAGTCGTGGTGATCACCACTCGCTCCGATCTCATCCGCCAGGCGATCTCCTGCGGCGCGCGCTCAGCCCTGGTCCCCCCGACGCGCGTCGTCGGCGCCGGTGTGCCGGCTCCCCGCTCGGCCCCGGGTGAGGACGGCGTGGACGCGATGTCCGCGCGTGAGGTGCAGGTCCTGCAGCGTGTTGCCGAGGGCCAGACGAACCGCCAGATCGGTGAGGACCTGTGTCTGTCCGCGCTGACCGTGAAGAGCCACCTCGCCCGGATCGGGCGCAAGCTCGGGACCGGGGACCGCGCGGAGATGGTGGCCATCGGCTTCCGGCACGGAGTCGTGGCCTGAGGCCCGTCCACCCGGGCGCTGCGTTGGATCAACCGCACAGCCCATCCGCCGCCTGCTGACCGCGGCCTGGCGTGATGGCGTGATGGCGTGAGGCGCGCCCGCACCGGGCAGGGCGCTGCCGCACGGGTACGGTGGCACGGTGCCCGAGACCCCTGAGCCCGCCGAGGCAGACGCCCACGAGGCCGCACCTCCCCTGGCCTGCCCGCCCCTCGAGCTGCGCGATGGGCTTCCTGACGTCACTGAGACCGCCGAGGCGCTCGAGGCGTACGTGCGCCTCCTCGAGGTTGGTTCTGGGCCCATCGCCATCGACACCGAGCGGGCCTCGGGATACCGCTACGGGCAGAGCGCCTACCTGATCCAGATCCGTCGGGAGGGCGCGGGGACAGCCCTGATCGACCCGCAGGCGATCCCCGGCCTTCCCGGCCTGGCTGCGGCCCTGTCGGGGCCGGAGTGGATCCTGCACGCGGCCAGCCAGGATCTCCCCTGCCTCGCTGAGCTTGACCTGGCTCCCGTGTCCCTGTTCGACACCGAGCTGGCTGGCCGGCTGCTGGGCATGCCTCGCGTCGGCCTGGGCCCGATGGTGGCCGATGTCCTGGGCATGAGCCTGGCCAAGGGCCACGGCGCCGCGGACTGGTCGCGCCGGCCCCTGCCCCAGGCCTGGCTGGAGTACGCGGCCCTCGACGTCGAGGTGCTCATCGAGCTTCGTGACGAGCTGCACGCCCGACTGGTCGAGGCCGACAAGCTCGGATGGGCCCAGCAGGAGTTCGCCGCCGTCCGGGATGCGCCGCCGCCCCCGCCACGGGTCGATCCGTGGCGGCGTACCTCGGGGATCCACAAGATCCGCTCTCGACGTGGGCTGGCGATCGTGGAGCAGCTGTGGCTGGCCCGCGATCTGGTCGCAAGGGAGATCCCTTTTTTTTTTTTTTTTCTCTTTTCCTTTTCTTTTTCTTTTCTCTCTCTCTTCTTTTTTCTCTCTTCTCCTTTTTTCTCCTTCCCTTCTTTTTCTTTCTTTTTTTCTTTTCCTTCCTTGTCTTTGTCGCTGTGCGGCGTTCTTGTCGTAGTCCTCCTCTGTCCCGGCCTCTCCGTGTTCGCGCTCGTTGCGGGTCGCGTCCGGTTCGTGGTGCAGGGAGATCAGCGCCGGGCCACCGAGATCGTTCAGGGCGTCGTTGCAGCTCGGCTAGGTAGTCGGTCCTCCTTGCCTGCGGCGACGTCGGCCCTCGTCCCGGGTTTCAGCGTCGGCCACGGCAGGCGTTCCGCGTCGGGCTCGGCTTTCGCCCATCGGGCGGTGTTGGTGGCGACGATAATTTCTTCGTAGGGGCCGCGGCGGCATGTGACATCTCCGACGGGCGACGGGTCGCCGGGGGGCCAGGATCGCGGCTGTGTCGAGTTCCTGAGGTATCTTTTCCCGGGCCGGTGCCACACCGGCCCCGAGGGTGGGGCGATCGCTGCGGGTCGATCGACTGGCTCGAGATCGGTGTGCTCCTGCTCGAGGGCGGTGTCGCGCCGCTCGAGGTCGGTGTCTCGCTGCGCGTGGGTCTTGCAATCTCCTTGTAGATCCGTTGGGGCGCGACCATACGTCGTCGGGGTGTTCGACTTACATCTCGACGGCCTAGTTGCTCATGCCGTGTGGATGGTGGTGACGTGGTGGTGTTGGAGGCTCAGCCGGCCGTTGCCGTACAGCAGGTCCACCCCGCCGGTGGCGTCGTCCATCGGTTTGCGGTTGAACTGGAACTCGACCTGCACCAGCTCGTCGGGGCGTAGCCCGTCCAGCAGGAAGGCGCCTTCGATGTGGCGGGTACGCCCTGCGTGACGGGTGCGTGATGCGGTAGAGCTAGTGCCACGCCCCGTCGGTGGGGATGGGGACGCGGGTGTGCTTGTCCTCCCGGTACTTGCGGTACCTCATGGTGTGGGGTGTTGCGGCGGGGACAGGCCGCCGCCGTAGATCTCGGAGTTCGCGAGTTGCGCGTTGGTGACTTTCACTTGCACGGTGCAGGTTCGGGGCCGGCGCATCTGTTCACGGCGGTGCCGTGCAGGGGTGCGTCGATGACGGTGCTCTGCGAGCCGGCGGCGATGCCGTGCCGTTCTGGGCGCCGTTGAACTGTGACACGTTCGTGCCGGTGGCGTAGAGCTGCTACCTGCGGGTCGCCGGGGTTGTCGCCGGAGTCGCGCAGCAGGCGTTACCGGTGAACAGGACCACACCGCCGCGGGGTCCTCCCCACGTCCACGTGTCGCGGGACCGTCCACGTCCCCGTGTCGGCGGGGATGGGGACGTCGGTGGAGTTGTGAAGTTGGCACGCGGCGCCCCGCGCAAGGGTTGAGTCGATGGCCTCGCGAGACTTTGATGTCGCGGGAACGTCGGAGTGTCTGACGCTTCTGGGTAGGCAGTAGGCAGGCCGTGTCGGCACAGTCATGCTCCTGTCAGTGAGGGCGGCGTAAGCCGTGCATCGTGCGCAATCAACCCCCCGATGAGCAGTTATCGTCAGCGGCGATCGAAACTCCACATCCACCAATCATCCATTCGAGCGTAAATCCTGCACGCATCGAGCGACTAACCCATCCCTGCTGCAGCGATGTGAGCGCAACGCGCGTACTTGTGAGCCTCATCTAGGTTATCGGAATGTCGCAGCATATACCGTGAGCGCCGCGGTCCGTCGCGGCGCAGCGGCGCGGTCGAGGTGCCGCGCGCCCTTCACGTTCGACCTCGTTCACCGTTGCGCTTTGTCAGGCGTTGCAGTCGGCAAGCATGTCGTTCGCGAACAGCCACCGCGCCCCTCGCTCTAGTTGGTCGCGGGTGATGTCCAGGTGCACACCGAGGCTGCGGGACGGCGACGTGGCCGTCATCCAGCGTCGCCAAGGTTTGTCTGATGACGAGACGCCCCAGGGCGTCGCAGTAGACGCGCACATCGGCGGCGGCCGCTAGCTCTTCGTCGATCTCAGGATGCTGTGTCGCGACGGGTCGTAGTCGGTGGGGATCGGCACCGGGGTGGACGTGTCGAGGATGGTGGGTGGGGAACGGCAGGTAGGTGGGGACGATCAGCTTGATCAGGTCCTGGCGGCTGGCCGGGTGAGGGTTGCACGGGCGCCTCGGCGCGTTCCAGCAGGCCCGCCGGGGACGTGAGGGTCACGGTGTGGGTGGCGTCGCGACGTTCCATGGTCACGCTGCTCTCGTACACCCACAGGCGGGCGACCTCGACCCACACCTCGGGCTGCCCGTAGAGCTCGCCGGAACTCTCCACGGACACGTGGTGGCCGGAGAACCCTGCGACCGGGTCGGAGCCGCCTGCGGGGCGAACGTCAGGTCCGACAGGGTGAGGGTGCCGCTCCACCGGTCGTTGCTGCGGTCGCGTCACCGGTGATCGTGCCCGCCTCGATGGCAGCTCGGCGACGTCGGCGTCAGGTGGTCGCGGAGCAGAGCACGCGTGTCGACACCGTCGCTCGCCGATGACGTCGTCGAAGTGGGCGGCGGTCTTCACGGTGTTGCCCCGTGCGGGTGGGGGGTGAGCAGCAACTCGGTGTAGGTGGCGTGCGCGCAGTGCCCGGTCACGAGGTACGCTATAGTCGGGGTGGCACGGTCTTAACGACACCGAAGTAGGTGTTGGGCAGGTCGGTGGTCGGGTGACGTACCCGCCGGCCTTGTTGACGCGTCGTTGCGTTGCCCACCAGATCCCGGACTGGCCGTGGACGTCGATCTTCTCCGCGGACAACGATCCCCACGTCCACTCGTACTCCAGCGGGCTCGACGCGGGCGCGTTGTTGAGGATGATTTGGCGTCGCCGTACAGGGCGTTGATGTCGGTCGCTGCTCCACGGTGTCCAGTACACTAGCTCACCGCTGTGGTAGGTCCGCATCGTGTGCGTCACCGACGTTCCCGCTGACCCTTGACCTCGTGGTCGGTGCCGGGCGCCTCCCACACGTTCGGTTGTCGTCACGGACCTTCACGGTTTGGTCAGGGACGGGTTGGTGGGGTGGGCGAGGGTGACGGCGGCGACTCTTGGCGTGTTGGCAGCATTTTTTGGCCGTCGCCCCGGACACGGTGTAGTGGTGTTCCATGCCGGTTGGGCCTCGTAGTCGTAGACCAGGCCGTCGGCCGACGAGATAGGTGGGTAGCGGATGGGTTGCCCGTCGCGTTCGATGCGGTCCTGGGCGTGGCGCCGGTGAACGCGAGGAGGATCGCGGCCGTCCTGGGTCCGCGTGGCAGCAGCTGTCATCAGTCCGCTATGCCCTGTCCGGTTGGGATCGCATTGTCCTGGCGGTAGAGCTCTGGATGGTGGCGGACATCGACCGCGGGATGTTGTCGATGGCGGTGCCGGTGTTGCGGGCCCTGATTTCGTCATCCCGTAGGCCACTGACGAGACGGTCAACGTTCGCGGCCGCGGCAGCAGCGTTGAGGGGTCGTGCTTTTCGTACGACGCCTGCGTGGCCTTGGCTAGTGTCCTGCGTAGCCTTCGCTTGCCGGCGCGGCGACGTTCTCGTTGATGATGCCGCCTTGGCGACGCAGCGCCTCGCCCTGCGCCTGCAGGCTGGCGTCCTGTTCTTTCAGGAT
>CAVWAR010000017.1:0-550000 GCA_963753075.1 uncultured Actinomycetes bacterium | reverse complement strand
GCGCGAGGTCGTAGTCAGCGCGGGTCACCGAACAACACAGTCGTCGTTCGGAGCGTCGGGTCGAACCAGATCGCGTCATGGGAGACGAGCGCATCGGCCCAGTCTTGAGTGCTCGTCGGCGTCGAACAGTGGTGTAGCAGGTAGCCCAGCCGGCCACAGCGCAGCACGCACTCATTCGCGTAGAACGTAGACCGGCGAGCGCTGCTGGGAGGGACAGCAGATTCGGCGAACTCAGTCGTCGGACGCAGCAGCTGCGAGTCGGGATCCACCGCGGCAGCGGCAGAGTCTGGCCGTACGAGTCGGGCAGTAGAGTCACAGTCGCGGTAGACATTAGAACGGTCGGACACGAGCGGTCGAAGATCAGCTCGGTGTCAGCGGGGACGACGGCGCGCGCCCACGAGCCGGCCGCCACGAGCCGTGCGAGCCGATCAGTAGATCACCGTCCTCGCGGCGTCGCCGACCCACCAGCCGAGCGCCAGCCGGAGTCGCCGATCTCCGCAGAGCCACGGCAGCGGCGCCCTGCTCGAGCTCCCACGAGTCGGGAGGTTGGGAGGAGCTGGCCGTGCTGGTCGCTGTAGGGAGGTTGGGCGCACGGGTAGCTGGGAGGCCCCACGTCGACCCGGCGAGCCCAGTCCTCGTCACCATCGGCACGTGCACAGCCTATCGACATTACGCCCTGATAGGAGCATAGTCAGTAGATCGTCGGTCGACGGTGGCGGCGTAGTGGGCCACGCGAGAGTCGCTAGCGACGGCTAGCCGGGAGTCGCCACCGGATCGGCGCGCGGACAGCACCCAGAGTCGCCGGCCATGAGCGCCAGCGAGAGTCCAGCTTCTGTCGCAGCTCGGTTGGTGAGCGTGGGCAGCCAGCCAGCAGTCACAGCGTCGTGAAGGGCTGGCAGGCGGGCGTACTGCTGCCCGGGAGGAGGGACGCTGTGGCCGGGCGTTCGAGCTGTCAGCGGGCCTGCCTGGCCGAGCAGGCCGTAGACGAGTAGCCCAGCGGTAAGTGGTGAGGAGTCGTCGAGGGACCGACATCAGACAGGACGTGCCGAGTCGGGACGCCGGCGACAGTGGCGGTGCGCCGGTCGGGAGTCACGTCGAACGCGACGGCGGTGGGAGGCCGCCGAGTAGCAGCGGGCAGGCGTCCCACGCGTCCAGCGCACCGGATCGTCGCGTAGCCTTCACCACACCGACAGAGCCTCCCGGGCGAACGAGTCCGGGAGCGCTGCGCATCGCTCGCAGCTCGGTGAGAGAGAGTCGGTGCCCGAGAGCGAGACAGCGGCGAGCCAGGCGGTCGTCGGTGGGAGTGGGCCGAGTGAGATCGTCCAGGCAGCCACAGAGGTCGCGTCGGTGCGCAGCTAGTTGAGCACAGTGCTGGTGGCGTCGCCGGCTGAGACACGAGGAGAGTTTTAGCTAGCTCGGAGAGGGCCGGGCCTTGCGCACACCGACGGCGGCGCCGTACACGTTCGGTCGACGATCGCAGCCTCGTCGACGAGAGGAGGGCGCGCGTAGTCCTCGCACACCTTTCTCACTGGACGCGATACGCAGAGACGCGAGGCGGCCGGCGGGGTGGCGCCACTCCTTAGGAGCGAGTCTAGCCTTGCCGCGCTTCTTAGTCTTCAGGCGTAGCGACAAGAGCGAGTCGGCAACGATCGTGTCGAGGACGGCGAGGTATGTTTTTCGGTGGGCGCCGTCGAGGTTCTGCGCTCTAGGAGGAGGACCTGCTGCCCGCGGTTGTTGAGGGCGTGGTAGGGCGCGGGCCTGCTCGAGGACGCTTTTGCCGTTGCCGCGGCCGTCGTCGTCGTCGGCGAGACGCCAGCTAGTACGCGGGCCCGTCGTCCTCGAGGACCCGGTCGAGGGCGTAGGACTGCCACCGGCAGGAACGTGGGCACCAGACCGGCCGCGGTGGCGACGTGCTCGGCGTCGGCGGGCCTCGGTCAGCGGTGATTCGGCGCGGCGGCGGGTCAGGTGGTGTGGGGTGCCCACGCGGATGCGAGCTCTAGGGGTCACCTCGTACGGGTTGTCCGGTGGGGCCGGCGGTGCGGCGTGCTCGTCGACGGCGCGCAGGACCGTTCGACGGTCATGGCGACGGCGTAGGGCTGGCGTGTCGTGGTGCTCGGCGGCGTCGGCGGCGTCGGCCAACCCGTACAGCGCGGACCGTTGGGCGGCGTGCTGCTTGCCGGTGAGGTGGTCGATGGTGCGCCACTCACATGGTCTACTCGCAGAGCCCGGCGGTGCCTCCCTCGCACGCGTCTGGTCGCAGTCCCCGGTAGTCTTACCTGGTCAGACATCTACTCGTCAGAGTCTTTCGGTGTCGCCGCAGGTCAGGGTGGTTCGGGAGAAAAAAAGGACAGAGGGCGAGGGAGTGTCCCGACCGTCAGGAAAACGCGACCATCCATGGCTCGACGGCGACGCGACTCGACGTCGTCAGTTGCGTCAGTTGTTGCTCGCCTTGCACACCGCGCGCAGGTTGTCGCGCTGGTCGGTGCCGCCGTTGCGGCGCTCGTTGATGTGGTCGACCTCGGTGGCGTGGCCGGTGC
Organism: uncultured Actinomycetes bacterium; assembly: GCA_963753075.1. Classification (GTDB taxonomy): domain Bacteria; phylum Actinomycetota; class Actinomycetes; order S36-B12; family CAIYMF01; genus Prado023. Next base: position 547,463 of record CAVWAR010000017.1, on the reverse strand, counting down.
AGCCGGGCGAGCGCAGCTGGCGCGTGTGCCCGTCGCGGGTCAGGACCCGGGCACGCACGGTGCGCCACGCACGCGTGCTGCCCGATCCCCATGCCCTGCTCATCTACGCCTCCAGCCGCCGGCCGGCGTCGTACCTGCGTTTGCGTCGGCGTGCGCATTCGCGGCACTTGCGGTGCCGGTACCTCGTACTCCCAGCTCTTGGTGACGTACTCCTTGGTGTGCTCGAGCCAGTCGTTCGACCCGCAGCGTTCGCACGGCCCGGTCTTCTGTGGCGCGCATGCATGATGTTCCTCCTCCTGCCCACGGTGAGCATAGTGGTGGTGAGACCCCCCAAAAAGCCGGACCGCCTCGTCTCGCCCTGGCTATACCCGTAGCCCCACGACCTTTTGTGTCGTAGAGCAGCTCTACCGTCCGCCCTGACAGTCGACATGTCGTTGGGCGGAGGCCCCCCCTCCCAGTTGAGGGGGGTGGTCCCGTTACCTGGCCTGACTGGTTCACGTCGGTCAGGCTGAAACGACGTCGTGACCTCCGTCCTTCCAGATGTGGTTCGCCACCTGCGTGCTGGTCACCTGGTGGCTGACTTGATCCGATGGCCCTGGTCGATGTGGTCGTCGTAGATGCGGCGCAGGACGCCGTCGGTGGCAGGTCGTGGGTGCCGCAGTCACACTCCACCCGCGTCCACTTCTTCGGCGGTTCATACGAGCCCTGCGACGTACTGGCCGTGGAGCTGCTCGAGCAGAGCCAGCAGCGACTGTCAGCCGTGTCGCGGTCGGATTCTGCGGCGACGTCGGCGAGAGCGGCCTGGTAGCCCATGTCGTAGCCGGCGGCGTACGGTCGTCGGCCACGTTCATGGCAGCTCGATCATCTGCTGATCGGGGTGCAGCTCATCCACGGCGGGTGGTGGTGTGCGCTGGTGCATGGCGGGTCGGCGTTGTCGCACACCCCGCACACCACGGCGCCGGGGGCGCGCCGTCGAACCAGATGTAGCCGCGGGCGCGACCAGGCGCGCGCATCTCGCGCAGCTGGTGGCCTCGGGCGCTGCGCCGGGGGTGTAGTGCCCCGCGTACGGCGGCCTCATCAGTTGACCTGCCACTGCCGAGGACGAGGATCAGGCCCGTGAGGAGGCAGAACAGCCACACGCCGCCCAGGTGGCGGCGTTGACGGGCCAGAGCCAGTCAAGGCCGTCGTCGTAGTGGGAGCGCCACCGGTCGGTGATGCGCCTGAACTCTTCGTCCACGTCGTTCTTGACGCGATACCTTAGTCGTGCCGCGACACACGGCGTGTCGTACGTATGTTGAGCGTGTCGCACCCTCATGTGTCGTACCCTGGTGGGTATGAACCTGACGAGATCACAGCTGGCCGTTCTGCTCATCGCTGTCGTGCTGGCCATCATCGTCACGATGGCGACAGCTGGCGGTCAGTATGCTGCTGGCGCGGCGGAATCGGTGGCTGCGCGGTGACGGTCAGCGAGTACGTGGGTGAGCAGGCGCACATGATGTTGTGGCGTGCGGGGTTCCGCAGAAGCGCATAGCGGAGGTTGTGGGGGTGACGCAGTCGACGCTGTCGTAGTAGATGCGCGGCGACGTGCCGTGGACGGTCAACGAGCTGGTCGCCGCGGCGAGTTTCCTCGGCGTCGATGCGGCGGTGCTGCTCCCGCGGGTGGACTCGAACCATCAACCTGCCGGTTACAGGTATCCGCTGCTGGCGGTGATCGCATGAGCAGCCCGGTCTCCATGCCCGATATAAAAAAAAAAAAAAAAATAAATATAATATATTATATAATATATTATATATTATATTATATATTATATATTATATTTATATTATCGTAGCTGCGTAGGCCACACAGGCACGGTTCAGGAAGACGGCCCGTTACGTCCGGTCTCTCGGCGAGCAATACGAGGCATGAACGTGTGGGTCGTGAGGTCGACGCGTGGTGCCGGTGGGCGCGCGCGAGCAGCTCTCAGATGAGACGTTGCAGCTGCGGCGGTACTGGCTGCTGGACCGGTGCGCCCCGGCGGTGGGTGCGAGCCGTACCAGGTGACCGGCCGATGCTGGTCGACTGGTTGGCGTCCCTGCAGGTCGCTGGGGCGGAAGTCGGCGCGGGCGTCGGTGCGGACGTTCTACTCGTGAGCGCTGCTCGAGAGACACATCGGCGTCGACCCACCGTGCGTTGCGCCGGTGAGGTGCCGCCGACCCAGCCACAGCCCGCACCGGCGTCGGTGCTGCCGCACCGCGGGACGTCAACGACCGGTCGAGCTGTTGATCCTGCTGGCGGTGTACGCGGCCTGCGCCGCGCGGAGATCGCGCAGCTGCACACGCGCGACGTGACCGGTGAGGAGCTGCGGTCGCGGGGAAGGGTGAGCGGGTGCGGTCGTGCCGCTGCACCCGGTCCTCGAGGAGAAGCTCGGGCAGGTGCCGGCGGGTTCGTGTTCACGTCACCGCGGGTGGCACCTGACAGCGGACCGGTGGAGCAGCTCATGTCAGCGGCGTTGGGTGACGGGTGGTCAGCGCACACGCTGAGGCACCGGTTCGCGACGCGCCTGTACGATCCAGTGAGCATGACCTGCTGGCGGTGCAGCAGCTCCTTGGTCACGCGTCGCCGGCGACGACGCAGCGGTACACGCTGGTGGCGTCGACGCGTCTGGCGGCCGCGTTGCCGCAGCGTGACGCGCGGTCAGGCGGTGGGAGCGGGCCACGCCGCGTCGGCGCGCGAGCGGCCCGGTCGGTGTTCTCCCTCTCCCGTTGCTGCTGCAGCTTTAGACAAGCATCTGGTCACGCAGCCCGGTCTTGGCGACGTCGGCGGCGTAGGCGCGGATCGCCTCGTCGGTGCCGGCACCCCGGTCGCCGCGGCGATGGCCAGCAGCTGGTGGTTTCGTCGTCGGACAGTCGGAGAGTCAGGTCGGTGGCATGGGTCTCCTTATGCAGGGTGCCGGGGAAAGTGGTGAGCCGGTCGATGGTGGGGAAGGACAGGTGAAGCGCACGGGGTGGATCCCATAGGCCAGGTCGATGCGGACAGCCGCCCCGAGAGACCCTGTACTGCTCCGTACCCGATGTTAGCTGCCTTCGGTCCCCCCGTGGCGGAGGTGAACACGAACCAAACCTGCGACGTGTGCCCGATGCGAATCGGTGGTTTTTTACCGGTCATCGTCGGTTGCCGCGCTGCGTCGCCTAGCGTCATCTGGACGTGGACGATGCTGCCGGTACGGCGCACTCGCAGCTCAGAGGCAGTCCACCCGTGGAGCAGGTCTGCGGTGACGTCCCGCCAGTTCGTGTCGCCGATCTCCACGCCACCGATAGCCAACTGCCCGGTGGTGGGTCGCTGGCGGTGACCTGCGCGGCCTGGTTGGCAGCCCAGACAGCGTCGCCGCCCTGCGCGGTCAGGACCTTGCCGGTGTCAGCGGGTCAGCGGCTGGGTGGCCGCCAGTGCTTCGTGCGCGAGTAGATGGACGAGATGGTCGCCGGTCCCACTGTCGTGAAGCGGGTTCCTCACCGGCGGCGGTGCCGGTGCGAGCAATCCACAGGTCCCCGTTGTGCTCGACCAGAGACAGCGCGGGTAGGTGGCAGCGGGTCCCAGCCGATGGCGGTGGAACCTTGCAGATGTTGATCTGATCTTGCAGAGCGTCTGTGCGTTGAGAGCTGACATCAGGTTGTCGCTGGCGGACCACTGGCCGGAAGAGTATTGGAGGACCTGCCCGTCGCTGCCCGCCGGAAGCTGAGCGTCGTGCCGGGTCGCCCTTCACACCCTGGTGCCTTGGGGGCCTTGGGGGCCGGGAGCGAGCGCGTTCCGTGGGGCGTCACCCAACGCCGGCAGCTGCCGCATTGGCCTGACGTCGTAGTGGGTAGGGAGTGGCGAACAGGACGTCCGGTCCGATCTCCCACGCGCCGTGGCGGCAGTCGACGTCTTCGATGATCTGCAGCCACTGCGGCCGGGTCGGCGTGCTCAAGGTCCGCGGTGATGGTGATGGTGACAGCACTCGACGCGTCGAGCGGGTACGCAACCCAGGTGGAGATGACGGTGCCTTGGGTGTCGTAGAACCCGGTCACCGACCGGACCAGGACATAGCCGGTGCCGAGTGTGCCGTCAAGATGCCGGTAGGTGTCAGTCAACGTGATCGTCATCGGTGGTCCTCCGAACAGGTTGGTGATAGCGCTCGCCAAGGCACCGACTCGGTACGCAGGGGATGAGAGCCTCAGCGCCGGTGGCGATGAATCCCACGATGGCGACCAGAGTGAGCAGCGACACCGCCACGGTGATCATAGCGTCAGCTTTCTTAGACGCAGCCCGCAGCAGAGCGAACGGAGGATCCCAGCGATGACAGTGACGAGGAACAGTGACCCCAGTACCTCAGCGCCGAGCGTAGCGAGAGGTCGTCCGACAGCACCTCAGCGAGTGTCGGAGTGAGTGCCACGGTCACGCTTTGCCCCGTCGAGAGCGCAGCGGATACGTGACACGTGTTCCTGCAGCGACTGCTTGAGTTCGCCGGCCTTGTCGGACCATTCGAGGCAGCGCATGACCTCAGTGGCGTGCAGTCGATCCGGTCGATGTCCTCGGGGTCACGTCGTCCTCATCTCTCGGAGCTGGTTTCGGTGGGGTCGGTCCGTTGTCAGCGAGGCCGTTGCGTCCCTGCTGGTAGGCACGTACCTGCGCGCCGCGCCGCAGACAGACCGGTTCGGTCCAGCAGATCCCGTAGAGTGCTCGGTGGGCGTGGTAGCCGTACTCCGGTGTGCAGATCCATGCAGCGCAGTCGCAGCGACGCAGCTCGTCGACGAGGTGGAGGCGTTGAGTGTGGTTCATCAGCAGATGTCGAGGTCGAACGCTCCGCCACCGGAGTGAGTGACATAACGCGCCCACCGAGTGCTGTAGGACCCTTGGAACAGACGAACAGCACCCCACCGCGCAGTCGCCTCCTGCAGCAGAGCCCACAGTCGTGGGTGAGAGTGCCAGCCATCGTCTACAACCTAGCGACGTGGTCGGAGGGAGGACTCGCAGAACGCGCCAGTCGTAGCCCGTGAGTCCACACCACCCGCGCGCGGTGAGCGGAGTGAACACACGCAACCCCGGTCTCGATGACCCCACCACCAACAACGAAAGCTGCCGATACAGCCCCCGGCCGGCTGCTTCCCGACGCGTCGATCGCCGCAGCGGGGCGCGCCCAGCCTCGAGACCTCGCCGCCATGGGCGCGCTCAAGGACTTCCACGGCCGTGGTGTCTCGCGCTACCAGCGGGCCTGGAACCGCGCCCTGCAGGCCGCCTGGGCGGTCGACGAGGCGGACCTGCCCCCGGCGGCCAACCGTGGCGACGGTCCGCCGCCGCCAAGGTCGTGGAAGCAGCGTGATCCCGAAGCGGCCGCGCGGCTTGACCGCGCCCGGTCGGGGCTTGGCGAGCTGGCAGAGAAGCTGGGGCTGCCCGTGGAGAACCTGCTCACCCCAGACCTGGTCAGACGGCTCATGTGGGAGCCTCCGTCGACCGACCGAGACGGCTCGGCCGAGGGTGTCGCCGACTTCCTCGCGGCCGGCGGTGCGCGCCCATGGCAGATTGAGCTTACGACCGGGCTGCTCGCCGACGCCCTCGTGAAGCGCCCCGCTGCCGAGGCGGCGCCGCAGCCCGGGGGTGCGGACGGCTAGGTCCGGATCGTCAGGGAGCCCGGCTCCCACCGCGTCCGGCACAGGTCGAGATCCTCGGCCGGCAGCACCCGGGCGACCAGGAAGCCCTGCGCCTCATCGCAGCCGAGCTCGGTGAGGACCGCAAGCTGTGAAGAAGTCTCCACTCCCTCGGCGACCACTCGCTGGCCCAGGGCGTGGGCGGCGGTGATCGCGGCGGTCACGATGGCGCGGTCGGCGTCGCTGTGGGTGATGCTGGCCACGAACGAGCGGTCGATCTTGACCCGGTGCGGGCCGAGGAAGCGAAGAGCGCCCAGCGAGGAGTAGCCCGTGCCGAAGTGATCGATGGCCAGCTGGATGCCGGATGCGCGCAGTCGGCGGAGCGTCAACTGGGCCGGACCGGTGGCCTCGAGCAGGCCGAACTCCCCCATCTCGAACACGACGTGTCCCGGGCTCTCGCCCTCCTCGGCGATGATCCGCAGGGCGTCCCCGGCGAACGATCCGGAGTACACCTGGCCCCGCGCCAGGTTCACCCCCACCGGCACGTCCACGCCCTGGGCCCGCCAGATCTCCCGCTGCCGCAGCGCCGCACGCAGGACCCACTCACTCAGCGCTCCGTTCAGGCCGGCCCGCGCGGCCACAGGGAGGTACTGCGACGGGTAGACCAGGCCCCCATCCGTGGACCGTAGGCGCGTCAGTGCCTCCACGTAGGCGATCCGGCCGGTGTCGATCTCGATGATCGGCTGGAAGTGCAGGATCAGTGAGCTGCCGTCCCCGGCCGCGGGGGCCAGCCCAGATGCTCCCACCCCGGTCAGCGCCCGGGTGAGGTCCTCCCGGGTCTGCTCGGCGGCCGCGAGCGCCTCGTCCATGTCCAGCGAGTGGTACCGGATGGTGTTGCGCCCGCCATCCTTGGCCCGGTACATCGCCATGTCTGCCTGCCGCAGCAGGTCCGCGGGCCGTAGGTCGTCAGCCGCAGAAGCGGCGATCCCGAGGCTCATGCTGATCCGGTGGGAGCGGTCGCCCACGGTGACGGGCTGGTCGAGCGTGGCCCGGACCCGTTCGGCGATCGCCCTGGCGTCGGCCGCCTCGGCTAGCCGGGGGCAGAGGATGACGAACTCATCCCCGCCCAGGCGAGCCACCGTGTCCTCGGGCCGGACCACATGGGCGATCCGCCCGGCCACGGCCACGAGCAGTTCGTCGCCCGCCTGATGCCCCCGGGTGTCGTTGACGAGCTTGAACCCGTCGAGGTCGAGGAAGACCACCGCGACCTGGGGCCCGTCGCGCACCGGATCGATGGCGGCCAGCCGGCGGAGGATCTCGCCACGGTTGATCAGGCCGGTCAACGGGTCGTGCCGCGCGGCCTGATCCAGGTGGTCCTGGATGGATCGCTGCTCGGTGTGATCGTGCAGGGCGACCACGACCATGTCCACGCCTGCGGCATGCGTCAGGGGTCGCACCACCGCTGCGACCCAGCGGGTCGAGTCGTCGCCGCGGCGGATCCGGATCTCGGTGCGGGTCTCGGTGTCCTCGACGTGCAAGGGGCCGCCCTCCTCCAGTGCGGCGTGCAGGTCGGATCCGATCAGCTCCGCGGGGGTCCGACCCAGCAGTCGGCCTGCGGCTGGATTGGCATCAACGATGGCACCCACCAGGTCGTCGGTGCGTGCAGCCCGCAGGATCGCCACCGGGGACTCATCGAAGACCGCCCGCAGCAGGTGGAGACTTCCACCGGGCGCTGGGCCGGTCCCCGTCGGGGCAGGCGCCCCACCCTGCGTCGAGGTCATTCCGGCTCGTCGAGCAGCCGCCGTGCGGCGTTCACGCACCCCTGCACGGTCAGGCCGATCCGATCCAGGATGGCGGGTCGGCTCGCGTGGTCGAGGAACTCCTGGGGGATGCCCAGCCGTTCGATGCGCACGCCGGAGCCGGGCACGGCCGCCATGAGGCTCGACCCGAACCCACCGGCCAGTCCGTTGTCCTCGATGGTCACCACTCGCCCGATCTCGGTCGCGAGCTCGACCACGCCGGCGGGAACCGGGGTGATCCACAACGGTGCGGCCACAGCCACGCCGATCCCGTCGGCGGCCAGCTTGGCCGCAGCCTCCTTGGCGACACCGGCCATGCTGCCCACCCCCACGAGCAGGATCTGCGGGTCGGGGTCGGCGTGCAGGAGGTCCACGCCGTTGCTGCGGGCAACTGCCGGCAGCGGCTCGGCGAGACGTCCCTTCGGGAACCTGACGACCGTGGGGCCATCGGGGACGTCCACCGCCTCGCGCAGCGCCTGGCGCAGGGTTGCCTCATCCCGGGGCACCGCGACCTGGATTCCGGGCACGAGGTTGAGCATGGAGAGGTCCCACATGCCGTTGTGCGATGCCCCGTCATCGCCGGTGACCCCGGCGCGGTCAAGGACGACCGTCACGCCGGCCCGGTGCAGGGCAACGTCCATCAGCATCTGGTCGAAGGCCCGGTTCAGGAAGGTCGCGTACACCGCCACGACCGGATGCAGCCCGGCGAAGGCCATGCCTGCCGCGGAGGTCAACGCGTGCTGCTCGGCGATCCCGACGTCGTAGGTGCGGTCGGGGAACTCCGTGGCGAACCGGTCCAGCCCCGTGGGGCAGAGCATCGCGGCCGTGATGGCCACGACATCAGGACGCTCGTGGCCGATCGTCACCAGCTCGTCGGCGAACGCAGCTGTCCAGGTGGGGCCGGCGTTGCTCACCGGGATCCCGGTCTCGGGGTCGATCACGCCAACGCCATGGAAGCGGTCGGCCTCGTCGTTCTCCGCGGGGGCGTAGCCGCGGCCCTTCTGGGTGATCACGTGCACGATGACCGGTCCGTCGTAGCGGCGCGCCGCTCGCAGGAGGGACTCCACCGACGCGATGTCGTGGCCGTCCACGGGGCCGAGGTACTTCAGCCCGAGATCCTCGAACATCCCCTGCGGGGCGATGACGTCCTTGACGCCGCGCTTCACCCCGTGCAGCGCCTCGAACAGCGGCGGTCCCAGAACCGGGGTCCGGCCCAGCACGTCCTTGCCGAAGTCGAGGAACCGCTCGTAGCCACGTGTGGTGCGCAGCGTGTCGAGGTGCCGCGCCAGCCCACCGATGGTGGGCGCGTAGGAGCGTTCGTTGTCGTTCACGACGATGATGACCTGGCGGCCGGATCCGGCGATGTTGTTAAGCGCCTCCCACGACATCCCGCCGGTCAGGGAGCCGTCGCCGACCACGGCGACCACGTGCCGCTGACCCAGCGTCCCGGCCTGCTCGAATGCCTTGGCGATGCCGTCGGCGTAGGACAGCGCGGTGGATGCATGCGAGTTCTCGATGACGTCGTGCACGCTCTCGGACCGTGATGGGTACCCGGAGAGCCCGCCCTCCTGACGAAGCTCGTCGAACTCGTCACGTCGCCCAGTCAGGATCTTGTGCACATACGCCTGGTGGCCGGTGTCCCAGAGCAGGACGTCATCCGGGGAGTGGAACACCCGGTGCAGGGCCATCGTGAGCTCCACCACCCCGAGGTTCGGTCCGAGGTGGCCGCCGGTGCGGCTGACCTGCTCCACCAGGAAGTCGCGGATCTCGCCGGCCAGCTCATCGAGCTCCGACGGACTCAGGGCGCGCAGATCCGCGGGTGAGTCAATGCCCTCCAGCACGCCCACGGCATGCGCCTCCTCGCTCGAGCGGTCGTCGGACCAGTCTAGGAGGGTTCCGGGCCCGGCACACTCCGCGGCGCCACCTAGTCTTGCCCCGTGACCTCTCCACCCGGTTGGCCGCGGTCCGTGCCCGACCCGGAATCGCCTGACTTCCCGGACCGCGTGGTCGGCTGGATGCTCGACCTCTGCCCCCCGGACTACCGCGGCCACCCCGTCCTGCAGCGGTATCCGGTGATCCTCGCCCGCCTGGCGCACCTGCACGCCGACGCCTCCCTGACGGCCGCCCGGGCGGCGTATGCCGGGGCGCGTCGCGATCTCGCGGGCCGGGTACCGCCCGAGGCCGTCGACGCGACGCTGGCGGCCCTGAGCAAGGAGGGGGCGCGCCTTGCCGCCCAGGTGCGTGAGGTCGGTCTCGTCGAGGAGGCCCTGCAGGGACGGCGCTGGCGGCCCAAGCTCTAGCCGGACCGGGGGCCGGCCGGAACTCCAGCCCGGCCGGGGCAGCGCGGCCGTGCGGATCGCCATGCACCGCGCCACACTGGGACCATGACCGAGCAGCAGCTGCACCAGGTGATTGGGCGCTGGGGAAGCGTCGAGATCCGACGGTACCCGGAGCACACGATCGCCGAGGTGCTCGTCGACGGGGAGTTCGACGACGCCGGAAATCGCGGCTTCCGGCCGCTCTTCGGCTACATCCAGGGCCAGATCTCGATGACTGCGCCGGTCGTGCAGACGCCCGGTTCCGAGGGCACCGCGGTGTCCTTCGTCATGCCGCAGGGACGCACTCGCGACACGCTGCCCGAGCCAGCCGACCCCCAGGTACACCTCCGGGAGGTCGTCGAGCGCACCTCGGCGGCACTCAGGTTCTCCGGAAGGGGCAACGCCGCGGACCTCGGGAGCCGGGGCAGGCAACTCCTCGACGTCCTCGCCAACTCCCCGTGGCAGCCGGTCGGGCCCGTCCGGCTCGCCCGCTTCAACGCACCGTTCGTCCCCCCGTTCCTGCGGCACAACGAGGTCGTGGTCGACGTGGTCGAACGGCCCCGACCGGATCAGCCGGACAGCGCCACGAACACCTCGTAGACCATGAACGCCGGCCAGACGAACCCCTGCAGCACGGCAAGGACGTACTCCCAGAAGCCGTCGGCCTGCTGCCAGAAGAACACCCATGCGCCGAACATGCCCAGCCCGTAGATGGCTCCCCCACCGGCCGCAGCACCACTGGTGTCACTCATCGTGCACCTCCCACCATCGAGTCTGCACCCATTGAGCGGTCGTGGCGCGGTCGATGGTCAGACCAGTGAGCGCAGCACGTACTGCAGGATCCCGCCGTTGCGGTAGTAGTCGGCCTCACCGGGGGTGTCGATGCGCAGGACGGCGTCGAACTGCACAGCGGAACCGTCCGCAGCCTCGGCCCGGACCAGCACCGTGCGTGGTGTCGTGCCCTCGTTGAGCGCCGTGACCCCGCTGATCGAGTACACCTCGGTCCCGTCCAGACCGAGCGAGGCGGCGTCCTGGCCCTCGGGGTACTGCAGGGGCAGCACACCCATCCCGATCAGGTTGGAGCGGTGGATCCGCTCGTAGGACTCGGCGATGACTGCACGCACACCCAGCAGGGCCGTACCCTTGGCTGCCCAGTCCCGCGACGAACCGGATCCGTACTCCTTGCCTGCCAGCACGACGAGGGGCAGCCCGGCAGCCGCATACGACTGCGCGGCGTCGTAGATCGCCACCTGGGGCGTCTCCGGCAGCGTGAAATCGCGGGTGAAGCCGCCCTCCACGCCGTCGAGCAGCTGGTTGCGCAGCCGGATGTTCGCGAACGTGCCGCGGATCATCACCTCGTGGTTCCCGCGTCGGGAGCCGTAGGAGTTGAAGTCCCGGCGCGCCACGCCGTTGTCCGCCAGATAGCGGCCTGCGGGGCTGTCGGCCTTGATGGACCCGGCCGGGCTGATGTGGTCGGTCGTCACGGAGTCACCGAGCTTGGCCAGCACCCGGGCACCGACGACATCGGTCACCGGCTCAGGCTGCGCGTCCATGCCGTCGAAGTACGGTGGCTTGCGGACGTAGGTCGAGTCCGCGGCCCACGCGAAGGTGTCACCGTCCGGGGTCGGCAGTGACTGCCACGCCGCATCCCCGGCGAAGACGTCGGCGTACCGGGAGGCGAACATGTCCGCGTCGATGCACGCATCCACGGTGGACTGCACCTCCGCGGCAGATGGCCAGATGTCCCTGAGGTAGACCGGTGCGCCGTCGGGGTCGGTGCCCAGGGGCTCGGTGGTGATGTCGACGTCCATCGAGCCAGCGATGGCGTATGCGACGACCAGCGGCGGCGAGGCGAGGTAGTTCATCTTGACGTCCGGATTGATACGGCCCTCGAAGTTGCGGTTGCCCGACAGGACCGAGACGACTGCGAGGTCGGACTCGTTCACGGCGGCGCTCACCGCCTCGGGCAGCGGGCCTGAGTTGCCGATGCACGTGGTGCACCCGTAGCCCACGAGGTCGAAGCCCATCTTCTCCAGGTACGGGGTGAGCCCGGCCTTGTCGTAGTAGTCCGTGACGACCTTGGAGCCGGGGGCGAGTGTGGTCTTGACCCACGGCTTGACGCTCAGGCCGTGCTCCACGGCCTTCTTCGCCAGGAGGGCGGCGCCGATCATGACCGAGGGGTTGGACGTGTTCGTGCAGGAAGTGATTGCCGCGATGACCACAGCACCGTGGTCGATCTCGCACCTGGTGCCGTCCTCGAGAACGACGGTCGTCGGAGCCGTGGGACGCCCGAGCGGGGAGTCCGCCTCGACCGCCGCGGGCGCCGTGTAGTCATCGAGGGCAGTTCGGAACGATGCCTTGGCGTCCGTGAGCGACACGCGATCCTGCGGGCGCTTCGGGCCGGCGAGGGACGGAACGACCGTCGAGAGGTCCAGCTCGATGACGCTCGTGTAGCGCGCCTCGACCGAGGGGTCGTGCCAGAGACCCTGCTCCTTGGAGTAGGCCTCCACGAGGGCCACCTGCTCCTCCGTGCGACCGGTCAGGCGCAGGTACCGCAGCGTCTCCTCGTCGACGGGGAAGATGGCAGCGGTGGAGCCGTACTCAGGGCTCATGTTGCCGATGGTGGCGCGGTTGGCCAGCGGGACCCCGGCCACCGCCTCGCCGAAGAACTCCACGAACTTGCCCACGACGCCGTGCTTGCGCAGGATCTCGGTGATGGTCAGGACCATGTCGGTGGCGGTCGTGCCCTGCGGGAGCTCCCCGGTGAGCTTGAAGCCGACGACCTGTGGGATGAGCATGCTCACGGGCTGCCCGAGCATCGCCGCCTCGGCCTCGATGCCCCCGACGCCCCAGCCGAGCACGCCCAGGCCGTTGACCATCGTGGTGTGCGAGTCGGTCCCGACGCACGTGTCCGGGTAGGCCTGGCCGTTGCGGACCATGACCACGCGCGCCAGCGCCTCGATGTTCACCTGGTGGACGATGCCGGTGCTCGGCGGGACGACCCTGAACTCGTCGAAAGCAGACTGGCCCCAGCGCAGGAACTGGTAGCGCTCACGGTTGCGCTCGTACTCGAGTTCCACGTTGCGGGTCGCGGCGTCATGCGTGCCGAAGAAGTCGGCGATGACGGAGTGGTCGATGACCAGCTCCGCCGGAGCGAGCGGGTTGATCTTCCCGGGGTCGCCGCCGAGATCCTTCATCGCCTCGCGCATCGTGGCCAGGTCGACGACACAGGGCACGCCCGTGAAGTCCTGCATGATCACCCGCGACGGGGTGAACTGGATCTCCTGGGTCGGCTCGACCGTCGGATCCCACTCCCCCAGGGCGCGGATCTGGGCAGCAGTGACGTTCGTGCCGTCCTCGGTGCGCAGGAGGTTCTCGAGCAGCACCTTGTGCGTGAAGGGCAGCGCCTGGGCACCGGGAACCGCCCCGATGCGGAAGATCTCGTAGTCGGTCCCGCCGACCTCGAACGTGCCGCGTGCTCCCAGACTGTCCCTGCTGCCCATGTGTGGCTCCTCCTCGATGACCGGTCAGAAGGCTACCGCGGCCCATGGGCCCGCGCTTCCGACCTCCGGCATGTATCTTGATGTCAAGATATCACCGTGGGGCAAGCATCGCCACACATTCAACGTGATGGGTCGTCGGGAACAGGTCCAGGCCCTCGAGCCGGACCAGGTCCATGCCGTGCTCAGTGAACGTGCCCACGTCCCTGGCCAGTGCCACCGGGTCGCACGCCACGTACGCCACCGCCCGCGGCCCGGCCTGCGCGATCGCAGCCACAACCGCCGCCTTCGCCCCGGTCCGGGGCGGATCGAGGACGACCAGGTCGGCACCGGCCAGGGCGCCGGGGCGTTCGACCCAGCGGTCGACGTCGGCCCGGACGATTGTTGCCGGGTGCTCCCCTGCGTTCGCCCGGGCCAGGTCACACGCTCGTCGGTCGCCCTCCACGAGGGTCACGTCGAGGCCCCCGTGCACGCCACCCGCCAGGCTGAGCCCGAACAGGCCAACACCCGCGTAGAGATCCACCAGTCGTTCGCCGGGTCGCGGCCCGAGCATGCTGCGTACATGTTCGACCAGGGCATCCGCAGCGCCGGGATGCACCTGCCAGAACCCATCAGCGGCCACCGACCACTCCCGTCCCGCCGCCCGTTCGATGATCGGTGCCAGCGGGGCGCCCCCCTCCACGAAAGCGAGCGGGTCACCGACCGAGGGCGCCACGAACCCGACCCGGGCTGCAGGCCAGGTGCGGCCGAAGAGATCAGCGCGCTCGAGCCGGGGATCGAGCTGGAGGCACTGGCCGGCGGCCACCACACGGTGCGACCGGTATCCGAGGAAGCCGACCCGGCCGGAGGGATCCACCGACAGGGTGCCCCGGGTCCGCCATCCCAGACCCTCGGGGTCCTCGGCGGCAGCGCCCGGCCGATCCCGCGGGCCGGCAACGGGTTGAACCTCGAAGGACGCGTCGAGCTCCACCCCTGCGAACCGGGACATCGCCTCGCGGACAACGTCCGTCTTGAGTCCGCGGGCGGCGTGCGGTGTCGCGTGCTGCCAGTCGCACCCACCGCACTGCGCTGCCACCGGACAGGGCGGCTCCCGGCGGGAGGGGCTGGCGGTGAGCACCTCGACCGCGTCGGCGCGGACGAACCTGGCCTTGCGACCGATCTGGGTCACCTGCGCGCGGACCGTCTCACCGGGCAGGGCATGCCGGACGAACACCACCTGCCCCTGGTGACGTGCGACGCAGTGCCCCCCGTGGGCCACAGGACCGACCACCACGTCCAGCAGGTCCCCGACGGCCACCTGACCACTCACCGCTGCTCCGATGGCCCGGCCCCCATCTCGCCGGCAACGAACGCCTCGGCCGTCTCGGCGTCCGGCACCCCGCGGCGCAGCGCACCGGGTGCCTGCGCCTCGGGCTCATCGGCGATCCGCTCGCTGGACAGCAACTGCCACGGCACGCTGACCACCATCACGCCGGGTGTGAACAGCAGGCGACTCTTGAGCCGCAGCGCGCTCTGGTTGTGCAGCAGCTGCTCCCACCAGTGGCCGACCACGTACTCCGGGACGTACACACACACCAGGTCTCGCGGCGAGGCGCGGTTCAACCCGCGGACGTACTCCACGACGGGGCGGGTGATCTCGCGGTAGGGCGAGTCGAGCACCTTGAGCGACACCGGGATCCTGCGTCGCTCCCACTCCGCGAGCAGGTTCTCCGTCGAGTCCTCATCCACATGCACGGTGACCGCCTCGAGCACCGTCGGGCGGGTCGCCCGGGCATAGGCCAGGGCTCGCAGCGTCGGCTTGTGGATCCGCGAGACCAGCACGATCGCGTGCACCCTGCTCGGCAGGGTGACCGACTCATCATCGCCGGCGACCAGCTCGATGGAGATCCGCTCGTAGTGCTTGTGGATCGCCTCCATGATCAGGAACATCACCGGCATGGCCACGACCACGATCCACGCGCCGTGCGAGAACTTGGTGGTCACCACAATCACCAGGACCGTGGCCGTCATGCAGAAGCCGATGCCATTGACGACGCGCTTGCGCCGCATGCGGGCCCGCTCGGCGGGGTCCTTCTCGACGGCCAGATGGCGGTTCCAGTGCCGGATCATGCCCAGCTGGCTCAAAGTGAACGACACGAAGACGCCGACGATGTACAGCTGGATGAGCGCCGACACATTCGCCCGGTAGACGAATATCAGGACGGCGGCGAGGGCCGCCAGCGCGATGATCCCGTTGCTGAAGGCCAGCCGGTCGCCACGGGTGTGCAGTTGCCGGGGCAGGTACCCGTCGCGGGCCAGGACCGACCCGAGGACCGGGAAGCCGTTGAACGCCGTGTTCGCCGCCAGCATCAGGATCAGAGCCGTCGCCAGGGCGACGAGGACGGACATCACCGGGACGCCGGTGAACACCGCCTCGGCGACCTGTGCGATGACCGTCTTCTGCTCCACACCCGCCGGGATCCCGATCAGCTCCGCAGTGGTGGGCGCGACCTTGACCTTCGTGACCAGCGCCAGCCACGTGATGCCCGCGAACATGGTCATGGCGATGGCGCCCAGCAGTGCAAGGGTCGTCGCCGCGTTGCGGCTCTTCGGCTTCTGGAATGCGGGCACGCCGTTGCTGATCGCCTCGATCCCGGTCAGGGCGGTCGTGCCCGATGAGAACGCCCGGGCCACGAGGAAGACCACTGCCGCCCCGGTGACATTGGCGACCGGCTCGATCTCCCAGTCAGCGGACTCGGCGAGCAGCACATCACCGCGGGCCAGCCGGACCACGGCCCAGATCAGCATCGTGAAGATCGCGATGATGAACGCGTAGGTGGGGATCGCGAACGTCGTGCCCGACTCGCGGACCCCGCGCAGGTTCATGAGGGCCAGCAGGACCGTCAGCCCGATCGCGATCAGGACCGTGTGCTCGCCGATCGCGGGGAACGCCGAGGCAGCGTTGGCCACCGACGCGGAGATCGACACCGCCACGGTCAGCACGTAGTCGACCATCAGCGCGCTCGCGACAAAGACCCCCCAGCGCGGGCCAAGGTTGGTCGACACGACCTCGTAGTCGCCGCCACCGGACGGATAGGCGTGCACGTTCTGCCGGTAGGAGGCCACGACGACCAGGAAGACCAGGATGACCCCCGCCGCCACCCATGGGGCGTACTGGAACATGGTGTAGCCACCCAGCGACAGCACGAGCAGGATCTCCTGCGTCGCGTAGCCGTTCGACGAGAGCGCATCGGAGGCGAAGACCGGCAGCGCGATCCGCTTGGGCAGCAGCGTCTCCCCGAGCTGGTTGGTCTGCAGCGCCCGACCGAACAGCAGCCGCTTGGTCGCGTCCGACATGGTTCCCACGTGACTGAATGCTACGCACAGGGCGCTGCCCCATGGGCCGCGTGTAGCGTTTGCCCCGTGCACATCGTGATCCTCGGCTGCGGCCGGGTCGGCTCGGCGCTCGCCCAGACCATGGATGGCCAGGGCCACTCCGTGGCGATCATCGACCTTGACCCCGAGTCCTTCCGCAAGCTGGGCCCCGACTTCGGCGGCACGACGATCGTGGGCGTCGGGTTCGACCGCGACACGCTCATGGAGTCCGGGATCGCGCACGCCCAAGCCTTCGCGGCCTGCAGCAGCGGCGACAACACGAACATCATCGCCGCTCGGGTGGCGCGTGAGACATTCGGCGTCGAGAACGTCGTGGCCCGCATCTACGACCCCCGGCGCGCTGAGGTCTACCAGCGCCTGGGCATCCCCACGGTGGCCTCGGTGGCGTGGTCGACCGACCAGATGCTGCGGCGCCTCATGCCCCGGGGCGCACAGGAGGAGTGGACCGATCCCAGCGGCACCATCGCGCTGGCGGAGATGCCGGTCCACCCCGACTGGGTGGGCCGACTGGTCCACGACCTGCAGGACACGACCGGAGCCCGGATCGCCTTCCTGACTCGGTTCGGGATCGCCGTGCTGCCGACACGAGACACCGTCCTGCAGGACGGTGACGTCGTCCACGTGCTGCTCATGCGCGACGACGAGGAACGGATCGAGGAGATATTCCAAGCCGCTCCCGAGGAGAGCCGATGAGGGTCTGCATCGCAGGGGCCGGCAAGGTCGGGCGTGCCATCGCCCGCGAGCTGCTGAGCAACGGCCACGAGGTGCTCCTCATCGACAAGGAGACCGAGATCGCCCACGTCGGTGTCGTCGAGGGTGCCTACGTCCTGTGCGCTGACGCCTGTGAGGTCTCGGCGCTCGAGGAGGCCCAGCTGCACACGTGCCAGGTGGTGGTCGCCGCGACCGGTGACGACAAGGTGAACCTGGTGGTGTCGCTGCTGGCCAAGACGGAGTTCGGCGTTCCGCGTGTCGTGGCCCGGGTGAACCATCCCAAGAACGAGTGGCTGTTCAACGAGGCCTGGGGAGTCGATGTCGCCGTCTCGACTCCGCAGATGCTCTCAGCGCTGGTCGAGGAGGCGGTGACGGTCGGCGACCTGGTCCGGCTCTTCACGTTCCGGCAGAGCAACGCGAACCTGGTCGAGCTGACCCTGGCCCCCGACTCCCAGGTCGTGGGAGTTCGGGTGGGCGATGTGTCCTGGCCGCCGGACGCGGCCCTGGTGGCCATCCTGCGCGGTCGACAGGTGATCGCCCCCAGCGCTGATGATCCGCTGGAGATCGGCGATGAGCTGCTGTTCGTGGCTGCCTCGGATCAGGAGGAGGCCATCCAGGCCTTGCTCTCGCCCTGAGGCCGATGTCTGGTCAAGCTGGGTCGGGCTCGACTCCGGGGGCCGCCGCCAGCGCCTCGCCCTGCGCCTGCACCTGCCGAAGGACGGGATGGATGATCTGGTAGCTCAGGTAGGCCGCCAGCAGGAACAGCGGCCAGCCCAGGGCCAACTTGGCCGCCCCGAGCATCCCCACCGCCCCCGCGAAGTACAGCGGGAGCTGGATGGCCAGGCGCACGCCGAACATGGCGACCCAGACCCAGGACGCGGTCGCATAGGCGCGGTACAGCCGGGGATCATCGCGCCACCCGGTGGCATCGCCGCGCAGGTAGCCGATGACGAGGCCCAGCAGCGGCCAACGCACCAGGCACGAGATGGCGTAGGCAAGCATGTACCCGACGTTGATCAGGATCCCGATCAGGAAGAAGTTCTCAGCGCGTCCGGTGCGGGTGGCCACCAGGGCCGAGATCGCGACGCCGAAGAACCCGGCTGCCACCTGCTGCATCGGCTCCCGACGCACGATCCGGACCAGAGCGATCACGCCGCCAGCCACAAGTGCTGCGATCAGCGCCGGGCGCAGCTGCTGGGAGGTGACCATGTAGGCCACGACGAAGACCGCCGCGGGAGCACCGGAGTCGATCATCCCCCGCCAGCCGCCGATGGCGTTGTCAAGCATCGCACGGTCCAGCCCGAGGTCCTCGGGCTCAGCCCCACCGTGGTGGGCACCCCGTGCCGCCGCCGTCTCGCCCGAGGCCGGTCCGGGTCCGGCGGTCACGACGACCCCCCCGAGTCGCGCAGCTCATACCGGGGGTTGAAGATCGTGGGATTGGTGTCGTTGCACGTGATGCGGCCGGTGGCGATGATGGCGCGCCCCGGCGTGATGCCCCGGATCTGGCGCCGGCCCAGCCAGACCAGGCGAACCTGCCCGGACCCGTCGTACAGGTCGGCCTCCACGGCTGGCACGGTCTCCCGGGACCGAAGGGTCACCGACCGCAGTACCCCCGAGACGGTCGACTGCTCCCCGCCGATGCACCGGCCGATGGGTGTCGCCCCGATGACGGTCACGGAGCCCTGCAACTCCTCAGCCTCCTGCTCGGCCTTGCTCTTGCCCATGCTTGCGCCGACCCGTTGCAGGAGGTTGGGCTTCGTCGTGGACATCACCTCAGGGTACCGGGCATGGCCGGTACGGGGGAACCTCGTCCCTGCCACCAATGCGGTGCGGCGATGATCAGCGCGTCTCGGTGATCTCCGGGCCACGTTCGAAGGGGTCCAGGCCCGCGAACCGATCATCGGCCGCCTGTGAATCGGCCGTCTGCTCGCCCACCTCTTCGTCGTCCTCGTCGGTGCCCGCGGCCCCCTCCTCGATGGGGGGCTCGAAGCCGGCTGGCTGCTCGGGGAGGGTCAGTGGCAGCGGATCACGTGGTGCCATCGCATCGGCGCCCCGGGCGACGATGGTCTGGCGCACGAGACGATGCAGATCGTCCGCGGGGTCCGGCTCAACCGCCGCACGGCCGAGGAAGACAACGCGCAGGAACCATCGCGGCCCATCGATCCCGACGAATCGCACTGGTTGGGAGACCTGCTTGCCCTCGCTGGTGCGCGCGGGCAGCATCCCGCGCAGCTCCGGACCGAACGAGCCGACGGATTCGGCCACCTGCGCTCCCGCGGTCGCGCCGAGCTCAGTGAGCATCTCAGCCCGGATCTCGTCCCAGAGCCCGTCGGACCGCGGGGCGGCGAACGCCTGGAGCTGGACGGCCGCCTGGTCGCCCACCCCGGTCACGGCGCGCACCTCCTGGGTGGCCGGATCGGCCTCCACCTGGACCCCGATCCCGGGCAGTCCGGGAATCTGCAGCGAGCCGAGGTCGAGCCTGGGGATGTCCTGGTCGGCGTCGTCGGCCTCGGACTCGTCGAAGGGCCCATCGACACGGTCGTAGGCCGGGCCAGCCGCGGCCGATTCGGTGGCGTCGGCCTGATCCGGGTCCGTCCCCTCGGCGCCGTCGAGGTCCTCGCCCATCCCGTCGACCTGCAGGTCCTCAGCGGACTCGGTGCCCTCAGGCGTGGAACGTCGTCGGAACAGGGCCATGATGAGCCTCCCATCGGGTGATGCACAGGCTCAACAGGCTACCGCGCCGCATGGCCGCCGGTGGAACCGAAGCCGGCCGCACCACGCGCCGAGCCGGGCAACCGGTCGACCTCGTGGAACCGGGCCCGGACGACCGGCTGGATGACGAGCTGGGCGATCCGGTCGCCGCGGTTGAAGTGCACGGAGGCAGCCCGGTCGAGGTTGATCACGCTGACGAGGATCTCGCCGCGATAGCCCGCGTCGACGGTGCCGGGGGCGTTCACCAGTGACACCCCGAACCGTGCCGCCAGGCCACTTCGTGGGTGCACGAAGGCGGCGTACCCATCCGGCAGGGCGATCGCGATGCCGGTGCCCAGCAGGGCCCGGCCCCCGGGCGGCAGGGTGGCGTCCTGGGTGGTGACCAGGTCCGCGCCCGCGTCCCCGGGGTGCTCGTAGGCCGGAATCGGCACATCCGGGTCCAGGCGCGTGATCAGGACGTCGGTCATGGATTCATCTCCGCGGGGGGTCCGGGGTCACCGTCGGCGATGGCCAGCGCGACTTCCTCGTGGCGCCCATGGGTCCGGAAGTGGCCGATCTGCACCTGGATGAACAGCGCCGAGGCAGTCACGGCGATCGGCCCGTCGGCGCCGAGCCGGCCGATCGCCGCTGTGTAGACCTTGCGCCCCGAGACCCCCGTGATCCGCGCCTCGAACTCCAGGATGGAGCCCACAGGCACCGGTTGCACGAAGTTGGTCTCGAGCCGGGCAGTCACGGCCGGATGCATCAACAGCCAGTTCAGGGCACCCAGCACCTCGTCGACCGCCGCACTGAGCAGGCCGCCGTGCGCCAACCCCGGGGCTCCCTGATGGCCGGGGCCCACCTCGAAGGAGGCGACCAGGTCCAGGCCGTCGCCGGCCGTGACCTGCATGTGCAGCCCGGCGGGGTGATCCTCTCCGCAGCCGAAGCAGTGCCGGTAGTGCGATCCGATACTCGCCCCGGGTACGACCGCGTCCGGGCTGCGCCCGGGAAGCGTCGCGTCCGGTCCTGGCGTCGTCCCGGGACCGATCGGGCGGGGTTGCATCACGGTGCTGACCCTACCGACCGCCCCGCATGCGCGATGCGGGGCGGTCGGCGACCCTGGTTGCACAGCGGCTGCCCACCGGATGCCACAGTTGTCCGCATGCCCGAGGAGCAGGACGGCCCCGAGACTGACTACACGGAGCGGCTCTGGCCCGGTCCGGTCGTGTGGATCCTCGCCGCGGCCAGCATCGGCGCGCTGGCGGTGGCCTACGGGACGTCGATGGGTGCGGGCATCGGCTGGCTCGTGGCTGCGTCCCTCGGTGCCTTGGCGGTGGCCCTGATCGCCTGGTCGGCGGCGCGAATCCGCGTGACGCACGACCAGCTGCGCGCCGGTCGCGCGACGATCGGCTGGGAGCACACCGGCCGGGTGCTCGCGCTTGATGGCGATCAGTCCCGAATGGCCCGCGGACCGCAGGGCGACCCGAGCGCCTTCCTCCTGCTGCGGCCCGGCGTCGGCCCGGGTGCCGTCGTGGTGGAGGTGGTCGATCACGAGGACCCGCACGCAACCTGGTTGCTCGCGTCGCGACACCCGCAGCGATTGGCGCGCGCGATCGAAGGCGCCCGTGGCAGGCTGTCGCCATGACGACTGCCTCCGCCCCAGCCCCCGCCTCCGCCCCCACGGCAACCCCGCGCATGATGGCCCGGACAGCGGCGCCCCTGATCACCCTGGGAGCCACGTGGGCCGTCCGCAAGGTGATGATGAAGGCCTATGAGTCGGCCACGGGCCATCCCGCCCCCGTGGTCTACAGCACAGAGGCCTCGACCGTGGCGAAGATCGTCTGGGCGGCGACCATGGCAGCCACGATCGCCTCGATCGAGATCGTTGTGTGGAAGGTCCTCGCCGAGGACGACGCCTGACCCCGCCGTGGAGCGGCGCCGGTCAGATCAGGCGCACTCCTTGCACACGGGAAGTCCGTTCAACTCCCCACCGAGCTGGCTGCGGTGGTGTACAAGGAAGCACCTGGCGCAGGTGAACTCATCAGCCTGACGGGGAAGGACCCGCACGCTCAGGCTCTCGTCGGACAGGTCCGCACCCGGGAGCTCAAGGTTCTCCGCGAGCTCCGTCTCGTCGACATCGACCGTGGAGGCAGCCTTGTCGACGCGGCGGGCCTTCAACTCCTCGATGCTGTCCTCAGCGAGGCTGTCATCCTCGGTCTTGCGCGGCGCGTCGTAGTCGGTGGCCATGCTGGTACTCCCCCCATGATGGGATCGGTTCGGAACGTTACAACATCGACGCGTCGCTGGTTTATGCCCACATCGTCCGCGCATTGTGCCGCATGATTGGCCCCGGAGCAGAATGACACGGCCCAGTGGGCCCGGCAGGAGGACACAGATGGCCCTGTACGCCATCGGGGATCGCACCCCGACGATCGATCCCACGGCGTTCGTGCACCCCGAGGCGGTGATCATCGGCGACGTCACCATCGGCGCCGAGGCCTCGATCTGGCCGACCGCCGTGCTCCGCGGCGATTCCGGACGAGTCGTCGTGGGTGCCCGGACCTCCATCCAGGACGGCACGGTCGTGCATTGCACCTCGGAGCTGGACACGGTCATCGGGCAGCGTTGTGTGGTTGGTCACAGGGCTCATCTGGAGGGTTGCACGGTCGAGGACGACAGCCTGGTGGGATCGGGGTCGGTGGTCCTGCACGGCGCCGTGGTGCGCTCCGGCGGGCTGGTGGCTGCCCAGGCGCTGGTTTCCCCCGGGACCGAGGTCCCCAGCGGCGCTGTCGCCAGGGGGGTACCAGCCCGGATCACACCCGACGCCGTGCCCGAGGATGTGATCGGAGCCTCGGTGCGCACCTATGTGGACAACGCGCACTGGTACAACGCGCACCTGCGCCGGATCGGCTGACCGGGCCGCGCCGGCCCCGCACTCAGTCCCGGTCGGCGCCGGTCCGGGCAAGCAGCTCGGCGAACGCCCCCGCGAGGTTGGGTGGGGCGAGCCAGGTCAGCTCCGAGGACGGTGGCCGGTCCGCCGGCCCGCCGGCCGCCAGGCCCGCCTCGGTGGCCACCAGCACCCCCGCGGCGTAGTCCCACGGGTTGAGTCCGCGCTCGTAGTAGCAGTCCACGCGTCCGGCTGCCGCCCAGCACAGGTCAACTGCCGCAGCCCCAGCGCGGCGGATGTCGCGCACCAATGGCAGAACCTCGGCCAGGGTGCGGGCCTGGGCCGCCCGGCGGGACGGCGCGTACCCGAACCCGGTGGCCACCAGGGACTGCCCGAGGTCCTCGGGAGCCGACGGGGTGAGCGGCTCGACCACGCCGTCGGCGATGCGTGCGGCACCGTGCCCACGCACCGCGACGAAGGTCTCGCCGAAGCGGGGCACATCCACCACTGCCACCTCGACCACGCCGTCGATCTCGGCGGCGATGCTCACTGCCCAGTTCGGCAGCCCGTACAGGTAGTTCACGGTCCCGTCCAGCGGGTCCACGATCCAGCGCACGCCGGTGCTGCCGCGCCGGTCGGCACCCTCCTCCCCCAGGATCGAGTCGTCGGGACGTCCGGCCAGGATCGTGGCGACGACCAACGCCTCGGCCGCAGTGTCCATCTGGGTGACGACATCGGTACGCGTGGACTTGGTCGTGACCGTCAGCGCCTGCTCCCGACCGGCCAGCAGCAGGCTGCCAGCCGCCCGGGCCGCCTGCCACGCGGTGTCGAGCAGGTGGTGCTCCATGCCCGGCGCCGCGGGCATGCGGTCGACCACCGGCTGGTCCGCGGCCATCAGTCTGACCCACACAGCGCTGGACGTGGCCCGCGTGGGTTCGGGCAGCACCCCGGGGCGCACGGCACGGCGCGTGCACCCAACGCTCCCGCGGTGGGGCTCTGGATCCGCACGCGGCCATCGGCAGCTGCCCGGGACTCCTCGAGCAGGTCGGCGACCATGGAGACGAAGCGTGCGTCCGCACCTGCCGTCGCCGCTCGCGCGAACGGCAGGCCGATCTCGCGCGCGGTCTGCGCCGCCACGGTGTCGAGGTCCCAGATCACCTCCATGTGGTCGCTGACGAAGCCGATCGGGACCACGGCGACCCCCGGCGTCCCTGCCTCGGCCAGTTCCACGAGATGGTCGCTGATGTCAGGCTCCAGCCACGGCACATGCGGCGCGCCGGAGCGCGACTGGTAGACGAGATCCCAGTCGGCACCCCGCCCGAGGGCGGCCGCGATGGTCGCGGCGGCATCGCGGTGCTGGTCGACGTAGTCGCACCGGTCGGCGTCAACGGTCGGGATCGAGTGGGTCGTGAAGACCAACCGGCTGCCGGGCGGGAGGCCGGCCAGACTCGCACGGGTCGAGTCGACCATGGCGTCGATGAAGCCCCTGTGGTTGAAGTAGGTGCGCAGCTTGTGGACCTCCGGGACCCAGTCATGCCCCTCGCCCTGCACCGCGACGAGGGCGTCGTGCAGGTTCTCGCGGTACTGGCGGCACCCCGAGTAGGACGAGTAGGCCGCGGTCAGCAGGACGAACACGCGCGTTGCCCCGAGGTCGCGAGCCTGGCGCATCGCGTCGGCGAGGTACGGATCCCAGTTGCGGTTGCCCCACAGAACCGGCATCTGCTCGTCGCGTTCGGCCAGGGCGGTGCGCACGCGCGCGACCAGCGACCTGTTGATCTCGTTGATCGGCGACACACCACCGAAGTGCGTGTAGTGCGCCCCCACCTCCACGAGCCGCTCCCGGGGGATCCCGCGACCCGCGGTGACGTTCTCGAGGAAGGGAACGACGTCATCCGGGCCCTCCGGGCCACCGAACGACACGATGAGAAGCACGTCCACGGCCATGATCCTCCCCGACATGGGTGGTTCCAGCCACAGCGGGGCCGCAGGTGGGGCACAATGTGCCCGATTGCCGGTTCGGCAGCTGGAGGAGTGCGATGCGCGAGTTGAAGTTCGACGGGCTGTCCCCGGATGGCACCCGGCTGGTCCTGGTGGGCAAGGACGGCCAGAAGTGGTCGGTTGTCATCGACGAGCGGATCGAGGCGGCAGTGCGCGGGGACCGCGCGCGGATCGGCCAGGTCGAGATCGAGCAGGCCGGCATGCTGCGGCCCCGGGAGATCCAGGCTCGGATCCGCTCCGGGGCCACGGCCGAGGACGTCGCAGCATCCAGTGGGCTGCCGATCGAGCACATCAGGCGCTTCGAGGGCCCGGTCCTGACCGAGCGTGCGTGGGTGGCCGAGCAGGCGCAGGCGACAGAGGTCCGACGCCCGGGCGGGGACATCGAACTGGGCGAACTCGTCGCGGAGCGGCTCCACGACGAGGGCGTGGAGCCGGCCGACATCGCATGGGACGCCTGGCGCAGCGACGACGGGATGTGGGTCGTCATCGCCACGTTCCCGATCCCGCCGAACACGCATGTCGCAACCTGGACCTACGACAGCGGCAGCCGGACCATGACCGTCGTGGACGACAACGCGGCCTCCCTGTCGGTGATCGACCCGGGAGCGCCCCTGCACCTCGCGGCAGCGCGGCCGATGCTTGCCACCGTCGCACCGCTCGACGATGAGCAGGACGACGATGAGCCCGCGGTCGTCACCTCCCTGCCGCCCCGTTCTGGGGTCGTGGCGGCCGCCGACGAAGTCAACTCCCCGGTGGCGAGCGACGACGAGGACGGCGGGCAGGACCAGGCCGCTGGTCCGACCGGGGATGACTCCCCGTCCAGCGATGCCGAGGGCATGGTCGAGAACCCTGACGTCGAGGTCGGCACGGGCGAGGCCGGACGCGACGACGACGCCCCGGCGGACGACGAGTCGGGCGCGACGACCGATGCCCAGGACGTCCCGCTCTTCCAGACCGACGAGCCGCCGGCACCGAAGTCGGCCACGAAGCCCAGCGTGCCCAGCTTCGACGACATCCTGTTCGGTCCCGGCCCGACGCCGTAGCCGGTCCTCAGCGAACGGGCGCCCCCAACGGGCCCCCGGCACCCCGCAGCGGGATGAGCATCTCGGCATCGGTCGTGGCTCCGTGCTGACCGCGAAGACCGGAGACCACCCGGTCGATGCGCTGTGACACCAGGCCCCAGTCAGCCAGCGCGATCGCCACGACGTCGCCGACCCGATCGGCGTACCACTCATCCATCGGTCCGAGCAGCTCCTCGGTCTCGGCGCGGCTGCGGACCTCGGCGCGATCCCCCAGCTCCTCCGCCCAGGTCCTGAGCACCTGACCGGCCTGCCCGGGGTCGGTGTACACGTGCCGCACCCGCGGCTCACCCAGAATCGTGGCCACGCCCCGGCGCAGGGCGGGCCGGGACTCGAGGTCGAACCGGTGCTCGTCGGGCACGTCGATGAGCCCGTGGTCGGCCGTCACCAGCAGGACGACATCATCGGCAGCAAGGTCGGCCAGCCCCGCCACCAGCGAGTCCACACGGGCCAGCTCCGATCGATAGGCCCCCGAGGCCACCCCATAGACATGCCCGGCCTTGTCCAGGTCGGGCCAGTACACGTAGGTGAGGCTGGTCCGACCCTCGGCGCGCGCCCGGCCGATGGCCCTGGCTGTCACATCGAGCCGCTTGGTCAGGCTGTCGGCGCCCGGGTAGTCGCCCCCGCGCAGCGCAGCGCGGGTCAGCCCACTGCTCCGATGCGCCGACGGGGCCGCGGTGGTCACCAGGATGCCCGCGGCCGCGGCCCGCTCCAGGACGGTCGGCTCCGGCTGCGTGACGATCGGGTTCGGGTCATGCCCCCAGGACAGTGGGCTGAGCACGGATCCGTCGTCGAGCCGGAAGGCGCTGCCCACGATCCCGTGCATCCCGGGGGCCAGCCCCGTGCCCAGGCTGGTGAGCGACACGGAGGTGGTGGAAGGGAAGGGTGCGCACAGCGGCCCGAGGTCGGCCATCGCGCTGAGCCGCGGGGCGATGGCCGCGCGCTCGGCGAGCTGCTGTGCGCCCAGACCATCCACGAGCAGGACGACGACGTGGCGAGGGGCCGGACCGGCCGACCCAAACACTGGGTCGAGGAACTCGGCAGCCACTGGCGGGCCGGGCATACCCAGGTGTGCGGCCGCCGCCGGCAGCAGGTCTGCCAGCTGCGCCGCCGTCACTGCGCGTTCTGGCTGATCGCCGCGGACAGGGCAGAGGCGAACTCCAGGGTCCGAACAACGGCGTCGGCCCCGTCACCTGCCTCGGACACCCGCACCGAGAAGTCGTCGTTGGAGGCGGCACCGGCGAAGCCGTGGTCGGCAGTGCACTCAGGATCGCCGCAGGAGGCCGGCTCGAGGTCCAGCCGGGACACGGCCCCCCAGCCGATGGTGAGCATCACCTCGCGCACGATCCCGCCGGGCTTGTGCAGCGCCGGGTTGCCCACGATCCGGTTGACGACCACGGAACGCACGTCGGCGATCCGGACGGCCTCGGAGTTGGCTGAGGCGTAGGGAACGGGGCAACTCTCGTCCGGAGGGAAGTCATCGATGTGCAGCACGACCAGGCGCGTGGGGGTCAGCAGGAGCAGTGAGATGTGCCGACGGAGCTCCTCGCGGTCGAAGGTCGCCTCATGCTGGATGACGTAGCTCACCGGCTCCTCGCCGGCCAGCGCCGTGGCCATGGTGTCGGCGACCAGCTCGGGGTAGTACCCGGATGCCGTGATCTCGGAGCGCAGCTGCGACTTGGGGTTCACAGGGGAATCCTGCCACGTTCCTCAGGCATCGAGCAGCCTGCGGACCCCCACGTCCAGTCGCCCCCAACGCATCCTGATCCGGCCCGCCGCTCCCAGCACGGCCGCACCCGACCCGGAAACGACGATCGGGTTGAGGTCCAGCGACGCCAGCGCCGGGACCTCGTCGAGCAGCAGCCCGAGGCGCGCGATGATCTGGCACAGCGACTCGATGTCGACGGGGTCGGCGCCCCGGTACCCACGGAGCAGCGGAGCGGCCTTGGGGGTCGCGACCAGCCGACGTGCCTCCCCCATGCTCAGGGGCGGGATCCGGTAGGCATGGTCGCCGAGGAGCTCGGAGGCGACCCCGCCGATCCCGAAGCGGACCACCGGGCCGAAGAGTGGGTCGTCGACCGCCCCGGCGAGGGTGGACACGCCCGGCGGGGCCATCTGCTGGACTGCCAATCGGTGCCCGGCCATCTCATCGAGCTGGGCCACCATCGACAGGTAGGCCCCGCGGACCGCACGCTCGGACTCCAGGTTCAGCCGCACGCTGCCGAGGTCCACCCGGTGCGCCAGCCAGGGCGCGGTCGTCTTCAGGACCACGGGGTACCCGAGCTCATCCGCGGCCGCCACCGCCTCGTCCTCGGAGCGCACGGTGCGCGACGGCCATACGCGGATCCCGTAGCAGGCCAGCAGGTCGGACACCTGATCGGCGGTCAGGTCGATGCCCGGCGCGGTCGGGTCGGCCACCTCAGGGTCCGCAGAGCTGTCGATCAGCACAGCTGTCGACTCCATCTGGGCCTCGGCGAGCCACCCCGTGACGAGCTCACGGGCCCGTTCCGGATCGACATCGGGGAAGACCGGGACATCGACGTGCTCCGCGTCGCGCCAGCGGGAGTAGCCGCGTACAAGGGCCAACGCGTGGACGGCGTCCTCGACGTTGGAGAACGTGGGCACCGAGCCATGCTCCGGGCGCCCATCAGGCCCACTCACCGGCAGCAGGCCCATCCCGGCGGGGATCAGCCCGGTGCCGTCGGCTGCGGGCATGATAGCCACGATCGGCTTCGACGAGTCCACGCTGACCTCGGTGATCGCCGCGTGCACGTGCCGCTGATCGGCACCGACGCTGGGGATGTGCACGAACAGAACCGAGTCACAGGCGGCATGCTCGGTCGCCTCGCGCAGGGCTTCGCCGATCTCCTTCGAGGACGAGGACTGGGGCAGGGTGGGCAAGCCGTAGGCCACCGTCATCCGGACCGACTCCAGCGCGTCGGCGGCCAGGATCTCCAGCGCTGCGGATGTCCCGAGCACGGCGACCCGGTCCCCACGCGGAAGTGGCTGGTAGGCCAGCACCGCCGCCACATCGAACAGCTCACCCAACGACGAGGTCTGGATCACCCCGCTCTGCTGGAAGACCGCGTCGACCGCCGCCGGGGGCAGCGTCGAGCGGCGCACATGATGGCCCAGGGGCAGCGTCTGGCTGTACCGCCCGCTGCGCACCGCCACCACCGGCTTGCTGCGGCTGAGCCGGCGAGTGATCCGGGTGAACTTGCGCGGATTGCCGATGCTCTCCAGGTACAGCAGGATCAGGCTCGTCGCCCGATCCGCCTCCCAGTACTGGAGCAGGTCGTTGGCAGACACGTCCGCGCGATTGCCGGCAGAGACGAAGCTGCTCAGGCCCAGCCCCCGCCGCGCGACGGTCTCGAGCACGGTCACACCGAGGGCACCCGACTGGCAGAAGAACCCGACGCGCCCCCGGCCGGGGACCAACGGCGACAGGCTGGCATTCAGGTTGGCCCGCGGATCGGTGTTGATGATGCCCAGGCAGTTGGGCCCGACCACACGCATCCCGGCCTCCCGGGACGCCCGCACGAGCTCGCGCTGGCGGGCCCGGCCCTCATCGGTGGACGTGTCTGCGAACCCCGAGGAGACCACGACCAGCCCGCTGACACCGGCCGCAGCGCACTCCGCGACCACAGGCAGCACCGACTCGGCGGGCACGGCGACCGCGGCCAGCTCCACAGGCTCCGGGATGTCGGTGATGTGCGGGTAGGCGGGCACCCCGAGGATGGACTCCGCCTCCGGGTGGATCGCGTACAGGGGACCCTCGGACCCGTAGTCCCTGAGGTGGCGCAGGAGCTCGTGGCCGACCCGACCGGGCGTGCGGGACGCACCGATCACGGCGACCCCGACCGGATTGAGCAGCCGTTCCACGGAACGCGCCTCGCTGCGGTGCTCGCGGGCCGCCCTGACGCTGAGCACCTCCTCGGTCGGCTCCAGGTCGAAGGTGAGGTGGAAGACGCCGTCCTCCATCCGCTGGCTGATGACGTAGCCGGCCTCACGGAACGTCGCGAGCATCCGTCGGTTGTTCGGCAGCACCTCGGCGACGAACCGGCGCAGCCCCACCTCCCAAGCCGCCGCTGCCAGGTGCTCCAGGAGCACCGCCCCGAGGCCCCGGCTCTGGTGGTCATCACGCACCACGAACGCCACCTCGGCGTCGCGGGGGCTCAACCGGTCGAAGCGGGCGACCGCAATCAGCTCACCGCCCTCGGTGGCCACAAGAGCCACCCGGTCGTGGAAGTCGACGTTGACGAAGCGGCTGATGTCGCGGTCGCTGAGCTCCGGGTAGGGGGCGAAGAACCGGAAGTAGATGGTCTCCGCGGACAACTGGGAGTGGAACCGGGCCAGCCGGACGTCGTCATCGGCGTGGATCGGGCGCAGATGGCACGTGCGCCCGTCCCGCAGCACCACGTCTGCCTCCCAGTGGGCTGGGTACTCAGGCGGCACAGGACCAGACTAGGTGCCCCCGGCACGTCGGTCGACCGCGCCGGGGAGATGTCGGTGACAATATGAGCCTGCCGCGCACCGAGGAGCACCATGGCCCGTCGCCCACCCCCGCCCAGCGAGCCCGTCGCCGACCAGATCGTCGACATCGACATCACGACCGAGATGCAGGGGTCCTTCCTGGAGTACGCCTACTCGGTCATCTACTCCCGGGCACTGCCCGACGCCCGCGATGGCCTCAAGCCGGTCCAGCGGCGGATTCTCTACACGATGAACGAGATGGGGCTGCGCCCGGACCGCGCGCACGTCAAGAGCGCCCGCGTCGTCGGTGAGGTGATGGGCAAGCTGCACCCGCACGGCGACGCAGCCATCTACGACGCCCTGGTGCGGATGGCGCAGCCGTTCTCCCTGCGGATGCCGCTCGTGCACGGCCACGGGAACTTCGGCTCCCTGGACGACGGGCCCGCGGCGTACCGGTACACGGAGTGCCGGATGGACCCCGCGGCGCTGCCCATGGTGGCCGGCCTCGACGAGGACGTCGTGGACTTCCGTCCCAACTACGACGGCCGCGAGCTGGAGCCGGCTGTCCTTCCCGCTGCCTACCCGAACCTGCTGGTCAACGGGGCCTCCGGGATCGCCGTGGGCATGGCGACCAACATGGCGCCGCACAACCTCGGCGAGGTGGTCGCCGCCGCCCGCCACCTGCTGGCCCACCCGGACGCCGATCTCGACGACCTCATGCGCTTCATCCCCGGCCCGGACCTGCCCAGCGGCGGCCGGATCGTCGGGCTCGACGGTGTCCGTGACGCCTACCTGACAGGCCGTGGCACCTTCCGGATGCGGGCCACCGCCCGAGTCGAGCAGATCACTGCCCGGCGCTCCGGGCTGATCATCACCGAGCTGCCCTGGAACGTGGGCCCCGAGAAGGTGATCGAGAAGATCCGCGAGCTGTACAACGCCAAGAAGCTGACCGGCATCGCTGACGTCACGGACCTCACAGACGGCGAGAAGGGGCTGCACCTGGTCATCGAGCTGAAGAGCGGATTCGTCCCCGAGGCCGTCCTCGACCAGCTCTACCGGCTGACCCCGCTGGAGGAGTCCTTCGGGATCAACAATGTCACCCTGGTCGAGGGGCAACCGCAGACGCTTGGCCTCAAGGCGCTGCTCGAGGTGTACCTCGCGCACCGCCTTGAGGTCGTGCGCAGGCGCAGCGTCTTCCGCCGGGCCCGCGCCGCTGACCGTCTGCACCTGGTCGACGGCCTCCTGGTCGCGATCCTGGACATCGACGAGGTCATCGCCGTGATCCGCTCCAGCGACGACACCGCGGCAGCCCGCGCACGCCTGATGGGTGTGTTCGACCTCAGTGAGGTCCAGGCCAACTACATCCTCGAGATGCCCCTGCGCCGGCTGACCAAGTTCAGCCGGATCGAGCTGGAAGCCGAACGTGACGACCTGAACCGGACGATCGCCGACCTCGACCGGCTGCTGGGTGACGCCGCGGCCCGCCGCGACCTGGTGTCCGCGGAGCTGGCTGAGGTTGCCGCCGAGCACGCCACCCCCAGGCGGACCGTGCTGCTCGAGGGCCCGGTCCCGGTGCGCAGCTCTGCCGCGGCCACCGCTCCCCTGGAGCTTGCCGATGATCCCTGTGAGGTGCTGCTGTCGAGCACCGGGCTGATCGCCCGCCGGGGCCTGCCCGACCCGGACGCCGCGCAACCGGTGGTCGGCGCGAGCGGGCCCCGTGGGATGCACGACGTCGTCGTCGCCCGCGCGGGGGCCACCGTGCGCGGCCATCTCGGGGTGGTCACCTCGGCCGGCCGGGTCGTGCGCGCCCACGTTCTGGACCTGCCCAGCCTCCCGGGCACCGCCGGACCCGTCAGCTTGGCCGGAGGTGCCCCGCTGGGCGCGCTGCTGACCCTTGAGCGCGGGGAGTCCGTCGTGGGGCTCACCAGCCTGTTGCCCGGGGCACCCACGCTGGCGCTCGCCACCGCCGGTGGTGTCATCAAGCGCGTCTCCGACGAGCCGGCCCCGAACCGGGACTCCTGGGAGGTCATCCGGCTCGCTGACCGCGACAGCGTGGTCGGCGCCCTGCCGGTCACTGACGATGACGAGCTCGTGCTCCTCGCCGACGACGGCCAGCTCCTGCGGTTCTCGGCAGCGTCGGTACGGCCTCAGGGGCGAGCCGCGGGCGGGATGACCGGGATGAAGCTCGGTTCCGGCGCACGGGTGATCGCCCTCGGGACGTGGAACCACGCGACGCCCGGCGTCGTCGTCACGCTGGCCTCGGACTCGGCGGCCCTCGTGGATGCGGGTGGTTCGTTGAAGGTGACCCTGGCCGAGGTCTTCCCGAGCAAGGGCCGGGCGACCGGTGGGGTGCGGGCACATCGGTTCCTCAAGGGCGAGGATGTGCTCAGCCGCGGCTGGATCACGTCCTGGCCCGCTGCGGCAGCCTCGGCCAGCGGAGAGCCGATCGACCTGCCCGAGCCCGACAGCCGGCGCGATGGCTCGGGTGCCCCGTGTGCCAGCGCCCCGGCCACGGTCGCGGCCCGGGTATGACCGCGGGCTCAGAAGCCCCGCTCAGCTCCGGTGGCGGCGAGCCGCAGGTGCGCTGCGCTGAGCTCTCCGAGGCCCGCCAGGAGCCGATGACCGGCACCGCCCCGCGCGCCGACGTGTGGGTCGTGGTCGAGCACCAGCCCGGATGGGGTGACGCGGAGCTCGCCCGCTCCGGGCACGACGTGCGGGTGCTCATGGCGCGCGCTTCCAGGAGTGTCGCTGGCCCCCCGGACGCTGATGAGCGTTGGCGGGGGGAACTGCCCAGGACGCGGGTCTGGGTCGGCTACGTCACCGACGAGCCGATGCTGCGCCTCGGGACCGTGGCGCACCCGGCCGACGTCGCCACGTGGGACCTGAAGGAGGTCGCTGCGGGATCCATGCGCGGGTGGGGTGCACCTGACCCGGATCCGCTGCTGCTGGTATGTGCCAACGGCCGGCGGGATCGCTGCTGCGGGCACCTCGGTGGCCGGCTGGCGGATGCACTGTGGCGTGGACCGCACGCCCGACGGGTCCTGACGTGCACGCACCTGGGCGGGCATCGGTTCGCCCCCACGGCACTCCTGCTGCCGGTCGGAGCGCTGCACGGTCGGCTCGACCCGGACAGCGCCGATGACCTGCTGTCCGGCGCCTCGGCGGGCACCATGCGCGCCGACACCCTGCGCGGGTTCAGCGGCCTGACCGAACCCGCACAGGTGGCCGAGGCACACGCCCGGGTCCATACGGGGCACCTCGGGCTCGATCCGCTGCCGGTGGAGCTCCCCGGGCCCGACCGGGGCAGCAGCGGGGGTAGCAGCGTGCACGCCCGCGTCCAGCCCGGCACCTCTGCGCCGCCCATTGGGGTGGACCTCGTGCGCAGGACCGATACCACCCTGCTCGCGTGCGGCCGGCAGCGAGAGTCCCGCATGCGGTGGCTGGTCGCCTGAGGGCGCACTCCCCCGGCTCGCTGGGTCCGTGCCATGATCCGGCTCTCCCCGGTGCGGCTCAGCCCGTCCGGCGCCGGTCATGTAGCACAATGCCGAGCATGGATCTGGGACTGACTGGACGCACGTTCCTGCTCACCGGGGCATCGCAGGGCCTGGGCCTGGCCGCGGCTGAGGCACTCGTCGCAGAGGGGGCGACCGTGGTGCTGTCCGCCCGTGACCACGGCCGGCTGGCGGCGGCGGTCGCCCGCCTCGGTCCCGACCGGGCCGTGGCCATCGCGGCGGACCTCGCCGACCCTGCGTCCGCCGAGCGGCTCGTGGCTGGGACCGTGGGACGGTTCGGTCGACTGGACGGAGCCCTGATCAGCGTCGGCGGGCCCGCTGTCGGCACGCCCATGAGCGTCACCGACGAGCAGTGGCGGGCCGCCTTCGAGTCGGTCCACCTCGGGGCCGTCCGGATGATGCGCGCCGTGGCCTCGGCCGCCACCGTGGACCCGGACTCCACGAGCGGGACAGGTGCGTCCATCCTCGCCGTGCTGTCCACCTCGGCGAAGTCCCCGATCTCCGGGCTCACCGCCAGCAACGGCCTGCGCCCGGGGCTGGGCATGCTGGTGAAGGACTTCGCCGACGAGCTGGGTCCCCGTGGCATCCGGGTGAACGGAGTGCTGCCGGGCCGGATCGCGACCGATCGGACCCTCGCGCTCGACGCGTCGATGGGCAACGCCCAGGCCGCCCGGCGCCGCAACGAGGCAGCGATCCCGCTGGGACGCTACGGCGATCCACGGGAGTTCGGCAGCCTCGCCGCGTTCCTGCTCAGCCCCGCCGCGTCCTTCATCACCGGCAGCCTTGTCCCCGTCGATGGCGGTTCGCTGCGCGCACTCTGAGCGTTGCCGCGGCCAGCCGCCCCGGGCCTCGGGGTCACCCCGGCTCCAGTGTCGTGAGGCGATCGTCGCCTGGCAGGCGCGCGGGGGTGCGGGACCAACGTCAGACGCGCGACACTAGTCGCCGGCGTTGGGGCGCCTGAGTCGCTTGATGTCCGAGCGGCGCTTCTTGGCCTGGATCCGGCGCTCCACTGAGCCACGGCTCGGCCTGGTGGTGCGGCGCACGCGGGCGGGGGGCGCCAACGCCTCGGACAGCAGCTCGGCCATCCGGCGCTCCGCCTGCTCCCGGTTGCGCAGCTGCGAGCGCTGGTCTGAGGCCACGACCCGCAGGACCCCCGCGGACAGGCGACCGGCCAGCCTGGACATGGCCCGTGCCCGCAGGGTCGGGCTGAGTGAGGGCGAGCCGGCGACATCGAAGGTGAGCTCCACCCGTGAGTCGGTGGTGTTCACACCCTGACCACCGGGCCCGGAGGAACGCGAGAAGCGCCAGGACAGTTCCGCCTCCGGGACCACGACCGACTCGGGCAGGTTCAGCGGGCCAGGCATGGCAGCCTCCCCGTGCGCCTGGCGATCTCCGGGCCCATGATCAGGAGTACGCCAGGTCGGCGTCGTCGACGTGGGCATCGCTGTCGGGGTCGAGCCCGAACTGGGTGCGGGACAGGTCTGCGTACAGCCCACCGGCGGCCAGCAGTTCCTCGTGGGTGCCGCGCTGGACGACCAGCCCACCGTCGATCACCAGGATCTGGTCGGCGGCCCGGATCGTGGACAGGCGATGGGCCACGACCAGTGACGTCCGCCCGGCCAGGGCCGTGGCCAGCGCGCGCTGGACCGCGGCCTCGCTCTCGGAGTCCAGGTGCGCAGTCGCCTCGTCGAGGACGACCACATTCGGGGCCTTGAGGAGCAGCCGGGCGATCGCCAGCCGCTGCTTCTCGCCACCGGACAGCCGGTAACCGCGCTCCCCCACGACTGTGTCCAGCCCGTCGGGCAGCGAGCTGAGCAGGTCCCCGATCTGAGCGTCCCGACAGGCAGCCACGAGTTGCTCGTCCGTCGCTCCGGGCCGCGCGTAGGTCAGGTTCCCCCGGATCGAGTCATGGAACATGTGCGAGTCCTGGGTGACGACGCCGATCACATCCGAGAGGCTTGCCAGGGTTGCGTCGCGGACATCAGTGTCACCGACCAGGACAGCACCGGATGACACGTCGTACAGCCGCGTGACCAGTGCGGTGATCGTGGACTTCCCGGCTCCGGACGGCCCGACCAGCGCGTACATCTGGCCCGGCTCGATCCGGAAGTCGAGCCCCCGGAGCACGGGCTCGCCGCGCCCCCGCGAGTCCGGGCGGGCGACTGACTCCAGGGAGGCCAGCGAGACCTCGTCGGCCCCCGGGTAGGTGAAGTGCACGTCACGCATCTCGACAGCGGTGGGGCCCGCCGGGATGTCCACGGCGTCAGGGGCCTCGGAGACGAGCGGCTCGAGGTCCAGCACCTCGAAGACCCGCTCGAAGGAGACCAGCGCGGTCATCACGTCGACGCGGACATTGCTCAGGGCGGTCAGCGGACCGTACAGCCGAGCCAGCAGGGCAGTGATGGCCAGCAGCGTCCCGATCGTCAGGGTGCCCTGGATGACCAGGTTGCCACCCACCCCATAGGCGATGGCCGTGGCCACCGACGCGACCAGGGTCAGGGCAGTGAAGAAGTACCGGTTGGACATCGCGATCTCGACCCCGATGTCGCGCACCCGGCTGGCCTTGCCGGCGAAGGCCGCCGACTCCTCGTCCGGGCGCCCGAACAGCTTCACCAGCAGTGCGCCGGAGACGTTGAAGCGCTCGGTCATCATCGAGCTCATGTCGGCGTTGAGCTGCATCTGCTCCCGCGTCTGTGCCTGCAGCCGACGCCCCATCCAGCGGGCCGGGATCAGGAACAGCGGCAGCAGGATCAGGCTGATGACGGTGATCGGCCACGAGAGCGCGAACATGGCGACCAGGATCACCGTCAGGGTGATCACGTTGCCGACAACCCCGCCGAGGGTGGAGGTGAAGGCCTGCTGGGCCCCGATCACGTCGGAGTTGAGCCGGGAGATCAGCGCGCCGGTCTGGGTGCGGGTGAAGAAGGCCAACGGTTGGCTCTCGACATGGCTGAAGACCTCAGTCCGCAGGTCGAAGATCAGGCCCTCCCCGATCCGGGCCGAGAACCAGCGCCCCACGAGGCCGATCCCGGCCTCGACGATCGCGAGCACGAGCACCAGCACCGCGGAGACGGTGACGACCGTCGCGTTGCCGGCGTCGATGCCATCATCGACCAGCCGCCGGAACAGCAGCGGTTGGGCGACGACGAGCAGCGAGGTGAACACCAGGGTCACCAGGAACCAGATGATTTCCTTGCGGTACGGACGCGCGAACCCGAAGATCCGGCTGACCGTGCCCTTGGTGATCCTCTGGTCCGCGACGGACCGGTCCCTCGTGAACGACCTGTAGGTCTGCCAGGGACCGCCGCCCCCCATCGACATCGACATCTCTCACAACCCTCCGAGGGGCCCAACACCGCCCGCCCTCAGGATGTTCCCCCGGGCGGCCTGCCGCCGCACCGGGATACCCGTGCCCCACCCTCGACGCACAAGGTCGGGGGCCGTCACCGACCGGCGAACATCGCAGCCATCTCTCGGATCCGCACGGCCTGGGCCACCCGCTCAGCGGCCATCTGGGCCTCGTGTGCAGCCACGAAGCCCTCGGGGAACATCGCATCGCTGAGCAGTGCCTTCGTCCCTGAGATCGCGCCGGGCAACGCCGATGTGCACCCCGTGGCGATCTCGCGGGCGGCGGCGTCCAGCTCGGCACGGGGCACGGACCTCAGCGCCAGCCCGATCCTGACCGCCTCCTCAGCCCCGACCCGACGACCGCTGGCCACCAGCTCCAGGGCCCGGGAGTACCCCACGGCCTGGCCCAGGTGCAGCGTTCCGCCGAGATCCGGGACCAGCCCCAGGCTGGGCTCCTTCATCGCGAATGCGACATCGTCGCCCACCACGATCACGTCGCACGCCAGCGCCAGCTGGAAGCCCGCTCCCACAGCATGCCCGCCGACCGCAGCCACCGTCACGACCGGGCTGGCCCGCCACCAGCTGAAGGCCCTCTGGTACTCCGCGATCTGCGCGTCGAGCTCCTCGGGGGTCATGCTCGCGAACCCGAGCAGCGAGCCCTCGCCGGGGATGCCCTCCGGGCTGAGCATGCGCCGGTCCAGCCCTGCGGAGAACGATGGACCCTCCGCGGTGAGCACGACCGCGCGCACCCCTGGGTCGAGATCCGCGCCGATGGCGGCCAGCTCGCGCCAGAGGGCGGGCGTCTGGGCGTTGCGGCTCTCGGGACGATTGAGCCGCACCGTGAGGATTCCGTCGGTCAGGTCCAGGGCAAGGTCACTCGTTGCAGTCATGCCCGCAGTCAACCAGCAGCCAACCTCGAGGTTCGATCCCGGGTCGCCTCCCTGCGTCCAGGCACTCCGCGCAGATGGCTGCGCGGGCCTCGGGTCGGGGTCCGCCTCAGGCCAGCGCCACGAGTTCGAGGTAGTCCTCGCGCCAGAGGTCCTCGACCGCGTCGGGGAGCAGCAGCACCTTCTCCGGTGCCAGGGCCTGGACCGCACCCTCGTCGTGGGTGACCAGGATGACCGCGCCCCGGTAGGTGCTCAACGCCCCGAGCACCTCCGCGCGGCTGGCCGGATCCAGGTTGTTCGTCGGCTCGTCGAGGAGCAGGACGTTGGCCCCGGACACGACGAGCGTGGCCAGGGCGAGGCGGGTCTTCTCGCCACCGGAGAGCACATGTGCCGGCTTGTCGACATCGTCTCCGCTGAACAGGAACTGGCCCAGGACGCTGCGACAGTCGGTGGCACTGAGGTCGCCCGCGGAGTGGAGCATGTTGTCCAGCACCGAGGCCTGCGGATCCAGCATGTCGTGCTCCTGCGCGTAGTACCCCAAACGGAGCCCGTGCCCGGGCAGCACCTCTCCGGTGTCAGGCTGCTCCACGCCGGCGAGGATCCGCAGGAGGGTGGTCTTGCCGGCACCGTTGAGCCCGAGGATCACCACCCGGGCGCCGCGGTCGATGGCCAGCTCGACGTCCACGAAGACCTCGAGTGACCCGTAGCTCTTGCTCAGCTCCTGGCCGCGCAGCGGGGTCCGGCCGCACGCGGCCGGCTCCGGGAAGCGGAGCTTGGCGACGCGGTCCGCCGCGCGCTGGTCCTCCAGCCCGGCAAGCAGTCGTCCGGCCCGCTTCTCCATGGACTGCGCCGCCCGGGCCTTCGTGGCCTTGGCACGCATCCGATCGGCCTGTGTCTGCAGGGCCGCGGCCTGCTTCTCAGCGTTGGACCGCTCGCGATGCCGACGCTTCTCGTCAGTCTCGCGCTGCTTGAGGTACGTCGACCACCCGACGTTGTAGACATCGATGACGCACCTGTTCGCGTCCAGGTGGAGCACCTTGTTGACGACCGTGTCCAGGAGGCCGACATCGTGGCTGATGACGACGAGCCCGCCCTTGTGCGACGCCAGGTAGCTGCGCAGCCAGACGATCGAGTCGGCGTCCAGGTGGTTCGTCGGCTCGTCGAGCAGGAGCGTGCCAGCCTCGCTGAAGAGGATCCTGGCCAGCTCGACGCGGCGGCGCTGTCCGCCGGACAACGTGCGCAGGGGCTGGCCCAGGTTGCGCTCGGTGATCCCCAGCCCCGCCGCCACCGATGCGGCCTGGGCCTCGGCCGCGTACCCGTCGAGGGCGACGAACTCGGCCTCGGCGCGGTCATAGCGGCGCATGGCGTCGTCGCGGGCATCGAGGTCCTGCGACCCCATCGCCTCCTCAGCCCGACGCAGCCGGCGGATGACGTCGCGCAACCCGCGCGCGTCGAGGATGCGCTCGCGCGCGCTCTGGTCGAGGTTGCCGGTGCGTGGGTCCTGAGGGAGGTAGCCGATGCTGCCGCTGCGGGCGACGGAGCCGGCCTCGGGCGCGGTCTCGGCCGCCATGATCCGCATCAGCGTGGTCTTGCCCGCCCCGTTGCGCCCGACGAGACCAACACGGTCAGCGTTGCCGATCCGGATCGACACGCCCGACATCAGCAGGCGCGCCCCGGCACGCACCTCGAGGTCGGTTGTCGCGATCACTGCCTGAGGGTACCCGGCACCGGGCGGGTGCCAGGACAACTTCATGGCGCAAGCCTGCGCGCCAACCGCCTCGGCCCGGGGCTATGGTGAAGCGGTGCGCGTCCTGATCTGGCATGGCTACCTGCTCAGCGGGACGGGCTCCAACGAGTACACACGAGCGCTGGCGCGCACCCTGAGCCTGCAGGGCCACGAGGTTGTTGTCCTCAGTCAGGATCCGCGGCCCGAGGACCACGACCTGGGCACGGCGACAGCCATCCGTCCCGAGCTCCCCGGCCGACTCCCGGTGTTCGTCCTGGACCACTACGCACAGGCCACACCCGCGTTGTTGCCGACCATGGACAGGGGCGAGCTCGACGAGTTCATCGATGCCCAGGTCGCGGCCATCCACGCGGCCGGACCTGCGGATCTGCTGATCGCCAACCATGTCCTGCTCGGAGGACCGGTGGGGGCGGGCAGCGGGCTTCCCTTCACCGTGAAGGTGCACGGTTCAGAGCTGGAGTATGCGATGCGGGGGAACCACGACCTGTGCATCTGGGCCCGCCAGTCCCTGGAACGGGCCGCGGACGTGGTCGTCGGCTCCGAACACGTCGCGGGGGTCCTCGCCGAACTGGTCGGGCCTGTCCCCGCCCGGGTGGTGACCCCGGGGGTCGACGTCGCGCAGATGGTCCCCGAGGAGCGATCGGTGGCGTGGCGTCGGCTGATCGAGGAGGCCCGCCTGGACCCACCCAACCCCGGCGACGAGCGCCTGCCCGACGCCGGCAACGCCGAGCGGATCGAGCGTTTCCTGGCCGGGCCGCCAGGCCCGACCGTCGTGTATGTCGGCAAGCTGAGCCAGGAGAAGGGTGTGCACCTGCTCCTCGAGGCGCTCGCGGGGATCGACGCACGAGCGGTCATCGTGGGCTTCGGCCCGGTGCGCCCGGATCTGGAGCGCATGGCCGGGGAGCTTGGCCTCAACGTCCTGTTCACGGGTCCGCTTCAGCACCGGCACCTGGCCCACCTGTGGGCCGGCGCCGATGTCAGCGTCGTGCCCTCGGTGTTCCCGGAGGCGTTCGGCATGGTCGCGGCCGAGGCGGCTGCCACTGGCTGCCCTCCCGTAGTGGCGCGGCACAGCGGGCTGGCCGAGGTGGCCGACGGTATCGACGGGTTCCTGCCCGAGCGTCTGACGGGAGCCCTGAGCTTCACCCGGGGTGACGTGCAGGACCTCCGCGACACGCTCACGACCATCCTTGAGCTGGCACCCGAGGACCGACGGGTGCTCTCCGCGGGGTGCCGGGCCGCGGTCGAGTCGTTGTGGAGCTGGGACGCAGTGGCCGGCCAGATGCTGGCGCCGGTCCTGCCCAGCTGAGCGCCGGCCCCGCGCCTCGGCCGGCCGTGACGCCCGCGGCGAGAGCGACGGGTGCATCGCAACAGGTAGGTGCCCGCGGTTGCCGCAAGGGCCCGATGTCGTCAGCATTGGAGCCATGACTGCATCCACCGAGGTTCGTCAGCGGCCCGATGTCGGGCGCTTCGAGATCCTCAGCAACGGCCAGGTGGCCGGGTACATCAACTACCGCGAGGGCGATGACGGATCGATGGTCCTCGTCCACACGGAGATGGACCCGGCGTTCGCCGGCCAGGGGCTGGCCTCTGCCTTGGCCCGTGGGGTGTTCGGCAACCTCACCGAACGTGGAGTGCGCACGGTCGTTCCGTGCCCCTTCCTCATCAGCTGGCTCGGCAAGAACCCCGAGTACCCCGACGTGGTCATCCAGGCGCCCGGGGCGGAGCCGGGGACGACCTGAGGCCCAGGGCGCACTCGCGCAGTGCCCCGGGGATCCGGCCACATAGGCTGTGGCAACCACCTAGCAGGGAGTGACATGACTTCGGTCCAGGAGAGCGGTTCGCCACTCATCAGCACGATCGCCACGATGACCCGGGCCTCACGGGACAACGCCGCACTCCCCGAGCGTGAGGTGATGCTCATCCGCTTGGCCTGCCTCATCGCGGCCGACGCCACCGAGGCGTCGTACCTGTACAACCTCGCCGGGCCCTCGGGCCCCGCGCTGACCGTCGACGAGGTGGAGGCCGTCCTGGTCGCCGCGGCCCCGTTGGCCGGGACCGCTCGGGTCGTGATGGCAGCAGAGCGGATCTCCGCCGCGATGGACTACCCGATCTCCATCCATGACCTCTTCGTCGCAGGTCCCGCGCTCGGCTGATGCGTCAGCCGACCGGGCGCAGGCGGCTGCGGGCCTTGTCGGGAGGCGTCGCTTCGGATTCTGTGGCTGCCTCGTCGGGGATCTCGGCGAGGAAGCCCTGGACGTCTGACCAGACCGAGCCGATGGCGATCCCGAACACCCCCTGGCCGCCGCGGACCAGGTCGACCACCTCATCATCGCTGGTGCATTCGTAGACGGTCACGCCGTCGCTCATCAGGGTGATCGCGGCGAGATCGTCGGCGCCCCGGTCGCGCAGCGTGCCGATGGCCGCACGGATGCTGGCCAGCGAGACTCCGGTCTCGAGCAGCCGCTTGACCACCTGGAGCACCAGGATGTCGCGGAAGGAGTACAGCCGATTGGTCCCGGAGCCATGGGCAGGCTGGACCGAGGGCACCACCAGGCCCGTGCGGGCCCAGTAGTCGAGCTGCCGGTAGGTGATCCGCGCTGCCCCTGCCGCCACCGGTCCGCGGTACCCGCGACCGCTGCGTGGATCGGGTTCAGGGATCGCGAAGAGGGCCTGCTGGGCGGGATCCACCACGACGGGCCGCACCTGATCATCCACGGACGCACCTCCACTCGAGGGCTCGCGCGGGGAAGGTCGCGAACTGCGGACCGACCACGTTACTCCGTGACGACCCAGAAGTCCGCCCGACACACCCCACCCCCACGTTCGCCCTCCCGGAATTCCCGGAGGGCGAAGGCAGACGTGGAGGGTGAACGGGCGGGGCGGGGTCGGACGGGGGCGAGCGGACGGGGCGTTGTCAGACGTTGAAGCCGAGGGCGCGCAGCATCTCGCGGCCCTCGTCGGTGATCTTGTCCGGGCCCCAGGGGGGCATCCACACCCAGTTGAGCCGGAAGTCGTCGACAATCCCGTCGAGGGCAGCACGGGTCTGGTCCTCGATCACGTCGGTCAGCGGGCACGCCGCGGAGGTCAGCGTCATGTCGAGCGTGGCAACGTTCCCGTCGTCGACGTGGACGCCGTAGATCAGCCCGAGGTCGACGACATTGATGCCCAGCTCGGGGTCAACAACATCGTGCAGGGCCTCCATGACGTCCTCGTCAGTGGCCATGGTCATCGCGTACCTCCGGTGCTCAGGGCCTGGGACACAGCGTCCTTCCAGGCCATCCAGGACAACAGTGCGCACTTCACCCGTGCCGGGTACTTCGCCACCCCGCTGAACGCGATCGCGTCACCGAGCAGGTCCTCGTCGGGATCAGCGTCGTTGTCATCGGTCGCCGACTTCATCAGCGCGAGGAAGGCCTCCTGGGTGGCCCTCGCGTCGTTCAGGGTCTGGCCGACAAGCAGCTCGTACATCACGCTGGCGCTCGCCTGCGAGATCGAGCACCCCTGGTTGTCGTAGGAGATGTCGGCGACCTTCGCCGCCTCGCCGTCGCCCTCCAGGTGAACCCGCAGGGTGATCTCGTCACCGCACGTCGGGTTGACGTGGTGCACCTGGGCCTCATGCGGATCGCGCAGTCCCCGCCCGACCGGGTTGCGGTAGTGGTCGAGGATGATCTCCTGGTAGAGGGAGTCCATCACGCCACCCCGAAGAACTTCTGTGCCCGCCGGATCCCGACCACGAGCGCATCGACCTCGAACGGCTGGTTGTAGAGCCCGAAGCTGGCGCGCGTGGTCGCCGGCACCCCGAACCGTCGGCACGTCGGCCACGCGCAGTGGTGGCCCACCCGCACAGCGATGCCCTCGTCGTCGAGGACCTGGCCGACATCGTGGGGGTGCAACCCCGCCACCGTGAACGACACTGCACCCCCGCGTCCCTCGGCGGTGGGCGGTCCCACGATCTGCACACCCGGGAGGTCCTTGAGGGCGCCGAGCGCATACTCGGTGAGCACATGCTCATGGGCAGCCACCGCCGGCATGCCGAACCGCTCCAGGTACTGGGCTGCAGCGGCCAGCCCGACCGCACCGGCGACGTTCGGTGAGCCGGCCTCGAAGCGCTGCGGCGGGTCGGCGAACGTGGAGCCCTCCATCGCCACCATCGCGATCATGGATCCACCTGAATTGAACGGCGGCATGGATGCGAGCACCTCGGAGCGTCCCCACAGGCATCCAACGCCGGTCGGCCCGAGCATCTTGTGCCCGGAGAAGGCCATCAGGTCGACGTCCAGCGCACGCACGTCCACCGGCATGTTGGGCACCGATTGGCAGGCATCGAGAACGACCAGCGCACCGACCTCCCGGGCCCGAGCGACGATCGGGGCCACCTCGTTGATCGTGCCCAGGATGTTCGACTGGTGCACGAAGGAGACGACGCGGGCCCGCTCCGTGATCACCTCGTCCAGGTGGGCCATGTCGAGCCGGCCGTCGTCGGTCAGCCCGATCCATCG
This sequence comes from uncultured Actinomycetes bacterium, assembly GCA_963753075.1. GTDB lineage: Bacteria > Actinomycetota > Actinomycetes > S36-B12 > CAIYMF01 > Prado023. Next base: position 503,035 of record CAVWAR010000017.1, on the reverse strand, counting down.
GAGCTGGGCACCGGTCTTCTCGCACAGCTCCTGCCAGGGCACCAGGTTGGAGTGATGCTCCATCTCGGTGACGACGATCTCGTCCCCCGGCTCCAGGACGAACCGCTCAGCACCATCGGGCAGGACCGCACCGTTAGCCTTCTTCGCCGTCGCGGCGCTGAACGCATGGGCGACGAGGTTCAGTGACTCCGTGGCGTTCCGGGTGAACACGAGTTCCTGCGGCCCGGCCGCCGACGAAACCGGCAATGACCGCCCGAGCGGCCTCGAAGTCGTCCGTGGCCTGCTCAGCAAGGAAGTGCGCACCACGGTGCACCGCCGCGTTGTCGCGCTCGTAGAACTCCCGCTCGGCATCAAGAACCGAGACCGGCTTCTGCGACGTGGCTGCGGTGTCGAGGTAGATCAGCTGACGCCCGCCGCGCACAGTGCGCGCCAGGATCGGGAAGTCGGCCCGCAGCGCCGGGTCGAGCAGAGACGTCACGCCGTCGCCGCCACCGTGATGTAGCTCGCGTAGCCATCGGCCTCGATCGCGTCGGCCAACTCCGGGCCACCCTCGGCGACGATCCGGCCGTCGAGGAACACGTGGACGAAGTCCGGGCGGACGTAGTTGAGGATCCGGGTGAAGTGCGTGATCAGCAGCACGCCGGTGTCCCCGGACTCGCGGACACGGTTGATCCCCTCGGACACCACCCGCAGTGCGTCGACGTCGAGACCCGAGTCGGTCTCATCCAGGATCGCAACCTTTGGGTTCAGCAGCTCGAGCTGCAGGATCTCGGCACGCTTGCGCTCGCCCCCGGAGAAGCCCTCGTTGACGTTGCGCTGGGCGAAGGACGGGTCGATGGCAAGACGCTCCATCGTGCCCTTCATCTCCTTGAGCCAGGGACGCAGCTTCGGGGCCTCGCCGCGGATCGCCGTCGCAGATGTGCGCAGGAAGTTCGACACCGACACTCCGGGCACCTCGACCGGGTGCTGCATGGCCAGGAAGAGCCCGGCCCGCGCCCGCTCGTCGACGGACATGGCCAGGACGTCCTGGCCGTCGAGGGTCACGCTGCCCGAGGCAATCGTGTACTTGGGGTGGCCGGCCACGGCGTAGGCCAGGGTCGACTTCCCGGAGCCGTTCGGTCCCATCAGCGCGTGCGTCTCACCCGAGTTCACGGTCAGGTTGACCCCCGTGAGGATCTCCTTCGTGCCGGCCTCGGCATCGACGGTGACGTGCAGGTCGCGGATTTCCAGCGTGGACATGACGTTCTCCAGTTCTCGCCGGTCAGGCGACGGTCACGAAGACGGTGTCGCCTTCGACGGTGATGGGGTAGGTGGGGACAGGCGTCGTGGCCGGCGGACCACTGGGCTGGCCGGTGCGAAGGTCGAAGCGGGACCCATGCAGCCAGCACTCCAGCGTGCACCCGTCGATCTCCCCCTCGGACAGCGACACATCGGCGTGCGAGCAGATGTCGGACACCGCGAACCACTGGTCCTCGGTGCGCACGACGGCGATCGGCCGGCCGTCCAGGACCACGCGGTGGGCAGTGCCCTCCGGGACCTCGGCGACCGTGCAGACGGGCTGGGCACTCACAGGGCAGCCTCCTCGGCCTCGTCGCTGAAGTCGTACAGCGGGTCGACCGACCCGAGCTCGGCATCGACCGCCGCGAGCAGCTGTTCCTGCACCTGCGGCACGCCGATCCGGTTGATGACGTCGGCGAAGAAGCCCTGCACGACCAGCCTGCGGGCGACCGACTCCGGCACGCCGCGGCTCATCAGGTAGAACAGCTGCTCGTCATCGAAGCGGCCGGTCGCCGAGGCATGTCCGGCGCCGGCGATCTCGCCGGTCTCGATCTCCAGGTTCGGGACCGAGTCGGCACGTGCGCCTTCGGTCAGGACCAGGTTGCGGTTGAGCTCGTAGGTGTCGGTGCCGGTGGCCGCGGCCCGGATCAGCACGTCGCCGACCCACACGGTGTGCGCCCCCGCCCCCTGCAGCGCGCCCTTGTAGAGCACGTTGCTGCGACAGTTGGGCACGCTGTGGTCCACGAACAGTCGATGCTCGATGTGCTGGCCGTCGTCGGCGAAGTAGACACCGATGAGCTCGGCATCGGCTCCGGGGCCGGCGTACTCGACCGACTCGACGATCCTGATCGCACGCCCACCGAGGCTGACCTGAGTGGAGCGGACCCGTGCGTCGCGACCGAGCCGGATGGCCACCTGACCGGCGTGCACGGCGTCGTCGGCCCAGGTCTGGATGTGGACGAGGTCCAGCGCGGCCCCGTCACCGACGAGCACCGAGGCATGCTCGGAGTAGTCGGCGCTGCCCTCGTGCTGGAGCAGGACCGTGGCGCGCGCATTGGCACCCAGCTCGATGATCACCTGGCCGTGGATGAGCCCACCAGTGCCGGTCAGGCGCACGATGACCGGCTCGGAGAGCTCGGCGTTGGCCGGGATCGACAGCAGCATCGCCCCCCCGGAGTTGGCCACCGCCAGCGCGGACGTGCGGTCCACCGGCATGGGCAGCGTCTCCAGCAGCGGGTCCCCGACGGCGAGCTCGGTGAGCGTCACGCCCCTGGGTAGCTCGGTGTCCCAGTCCAGGTGCGCGTCGGAGGCATCCCCGGAGAGGACGCGGGCGAACGCAGCCAGCGGGGTGAATCGCCAGACCTCCTCGCGGCCGTTCGGCATCGGGAACTGCGCGATGTCCCGGGACGTCACCCGGGGAAGCAGGTCCTGTGCGGGGGTCAGGCTGACCTCCCGCTCCTCAACAGCGGACATCAGCCGACGGCCCCTTCCATCTGCAGCTCGATCAGTCGGTTCAGCTCGAGGGCGTACTCCATGGGCAGCTCACGTGCGATGGGCTCGATGAACCCGCGCACGATCATGGCCATGGCCTCCTCCTCGGTCAGGCCGCGGCTCATCAGGTAGAACAGCTGGTCCTCGGAGACCTTGCTGACTGTGGCCTCGTGGCCCATGGCCACGTCGTCGACGCGGACGTCGACGTACGGGTAGGTGTCCGACCGCGAGATGTCGTCGACCAGCAGGGCATCGCAACGCACAGTCGACCTCGAATGGTGTGCGTTCTCCTGGACCTGGACCAGACCCCGGTAGGACGTGCGCCCACCGCCACGGGCGACCGACTTCGAGACGATCGCCGAGGATGTGTGCGGCGCCGCATGCACCATCTTCGAGCCGGCGTCCTGGTGCTGGCCCTCGCCGGCGAAGGCGATGGACAGGGTCTCGCCCTTGGCGTGCTCACCCATCAGCCAGACGGCCGGGTACTTCATCGTGACCTTGGAGCCGATGTTGCCGTCGATCCACTCCATGGTCGCGCCCTCGTGGGCCACAGCCCGCTTGGTCACCAGGTTGTAGACGTTGTTCGACCAGTTCTGGATGGTCGTGTAGCGGCAGCGGGCATCCTTCTTGACGATGATCTCCACCACCGCGGAGTGCAGCGAGTCGCTGGAGTAGATCGGGGCGGTGCAGCCCTCGACGTAGTGCACGTAGGCACCCTCGTCGACGATGATCAGCGTCCGCTCGAACTGGCCCATGTTCTCGGTGTTGATCCTGAAGTAGGCCTGCAGCGGGATCTCGACGTTCACGCCGGGCGGCACATAGATGAACGAGCCGCCGGACCACACGGAGGTGTTGAGCGCGGAGAACTTGTTGTCCCCGACCGGGATGACGGTCCCGAAGTACTCCCGGAACAGCTCCTCGTGCTCCCGGAGCCCGGTGTCGGTGTCCAGGAAGATGACGCCCTGCTCCTCGAGGTCCTCACGGATCTTGTGGTAGACGACCTCGGACTCGTACTGGGCGGCAACGCCGGCGACCAGGCGCTGCTTCTCCGCCTCCGGGATGCCCAGCCGGTCATAGGTGTTCTTGATGTCCTCGGGCAGGTCCTCCCAACTGGCGGCCTGCTTCTCGGTCGAGCGCACGAAGTACTTGATGTTGTCGAAGTCGATGCCCGACAGGTCGGCGCCGAACGTCGGCATGGGCTTGCGGTCGAACAGCCGCAGGCCCTTGAGGCGCATGTCCAGCATCCACTGCGGCTCGGACTTCTTCGCCGAGATGTCGCGGACCACGGCCTCGGACAAGCCACGCTGTGCCGTGGAGCCAGCGGTGTCGGAGTCCGCCCACCCGTACTCGTAGGTGCCGAGGCCTTCGAGCTGCTCGGTGTTGACCGTCATGGGGTCGTCCTTCCTTCGGGGTACTGGGCGGGTACGCGGTCATCGTCGGATGACGTCACACCATGTCCGATGGCTGTTGGGATGTGCGTGGTGCAGACGCCGTCGCCATGGGACAGCGTCGCCAGGCGCATCACGTGCGTGCCAAGCATGCGACCGAACGCCTCGGTCTCGGCCTCACAGAACTGCGGGAACTCGGCGGCGACATTCGCAACAGGGCAGTTGTGCTGGCACAGCTGGACCCCGTTGGATCCGGCTACCACCACTGCGGCATAGCCCTCGGCGGCCAAGGAGTCGGCGAGCACGTCGGCGCGCTGCTCCATCGGCTCGTTCAGGTCGATGACGTCGGCATACGTCCGCTCGAACTCTGCCACCCGGCGCCGGGCGAACTCCATGACCGCGTCATCCCCGCCGGACTCGGCCAGGAAGCGCAGCGCCCCGACCGCCACGTCGTCGTAGGAGTTCCCGAAACTGTCGCGCCCCGACTGCGTGAGGTGGTAGTACCGCGCCGGGCGGCCACGGCCCCGGCGTCGATTGTCTGGGCCGTAGGAGGGGCGATCGGACGCCTCGGCCATGCCGGCCTCCACGAGCTCGTCCATGTGCTTGCGCACAGCCGCCCCACTGAGCTCCAGCCGATCGGCGAGCTCGGCCACCGTCGCCTGGCCGACATCGAGCAGGGCCTGGGCGACCCGCGCAGGTGCTCCGTTCACTATTTCCACAACCCCATTGTTGCGTATTTCGTCCGGAGTGCAAACACGGGGGTCCTCGTCGAGGCTGCCCGGCGCCCATGCGCTGGTGTAGGCAGCCGTCAGCCCACCTACACTCCTGAGGTGGCCGCCGTCGAGATCTCCGGACTCACCATGCGCTACGCCGGTCGGACCGTCGTGAACGACCTCTCGCTGACGGCGGGCCTCCGGGCCATCACTGTGGTCCTCGGTCCGAATGGGGCGGGCAAGACGACCACCATCGAGACCGCTGAGGGTTTCCGTGCTCCCCAGGGCGGCACGGTCCGGGTCCTGGGCCAGGACCCGCGCACCGAGCGCCAGGCGCTGGCCGCACGGGTGGGGGTCATGCTCCAGTCCGGTGGCGTGTGGCCGTCGCTGCGGGCCGCGGACATGCTTGCCCACGTCTCCCGGCTGTACGCCAACCCGCTGCCGGCCGCGGACCTGATGGATCGGCTCGGGCTGAACCGGGTGGCCCGGACCCCGTACCGCCGACTCTCGGGCGGTGAGCAGCAGAAGCTCGCGCTCGCGTGCGCCCTCATCGGCCGCCCGGATGTCGCGTTCCTCGACGAGCCCACGACAGGGCTGGACCCGGAGTCGCGGCTCAGCGTGTGGCGCTTCCTCGGCGATCTCCGCGACAGCGGGGTCTGCGTCGTGATGAGCACCCACCTGCTCGACGAGGCGCAGACCCTCGCCGATCACGTGATCGTGATCGACCAAGGGCGGCTGGCCGCGGCCGGATCCGTTGCTGAGCTCACCGGTGGGTCCCCAGGCCTGCGCTTCCGGGCGCGACCGGGCCTGCCGATCGATGGGCTCCTGACGACACTGCCACCCGGATTCGGCGCGCGCGAGTCGACTCCCGGGCAGTACCGCGTCGACGGATCTGTGACCCCCGAGGTGGTGGCGGCCGTGACCGCCTGGTGTGCCCAGCAGGGCGCCATGCCCGAGGAGTTGAGCACCGGGGGCGGTTCCCTGGCCGAGGCCTACTTCGAGATCACCGCACGCGACGGCACAACGCCCACTCCGCCGACGCGCGGCACCAGTGCCTCCGAGGGGCAGGAGCCCGCATGAGCACACAGGACGGCTCGCCAGCGCTCGATCTGACACCGGCTCCTGGCGCAGCGCCCCCGTTCGCGCGCTGGCGGGCGCAGGCGGGACTCGAGTGGCGGCTGCTGATGACTAACGGGGAGCAGATCCTGCTGACGGTGATCATCCCCGTGGTGGTGCTCGTGGCCATCACCCGACTCGACCTCGCCGAGGTCGACGAGGCGACTCCCGGGGTCATGGCCCTGGCGATCCTCTCCACGGCATTCACCGCCACCGCGATCGCAACCGGCTTCGAACGCCGATCCGGGGTGCTGAAGTTCCTCGGAGCCACACCCCTGGGGCGCTCGGGACTGCTGATCGGCAAGATCGCGGCCACCTTCGCGGTGATCGTCGTGCAGATGCTGCTCATCGCGATAGTGGCCCTGCTGCTCGGCTGGTCAGCGACCATCGCCGAGCCGGTCGTGCTTGCCGGGACCATCGTCCTGGGCACCCTGGCCCTCGGTTCATGGGGTTTTGCCCTGGCCGGCCTGCTGCGCGCCGAGGCCACTCTGGCGGTGGCCAACGGGATCTTCCTGCTGCTGCTCTTCGCCGGTGGCACGGTCCTGCCCACCGACCGGCTTCCCGGTGCGCTGGCAGGCGTCGTGCAGTTCCTGCCCAGCGCCGCGCTGGGCGATGCCCTGCGCGCCCTGATGGCGGCCCCATCCGGCGGCACCGGTACCCCGTGGGGCCCGATCCTGATCCTCGTCGCCTGGGCAGCGGCAGGGAGCATCACCTCCGTGCGCACGTTCCGCTGGGAGTAGCAGCCGCCCACCGCGGCGCCCGGAGCGCGAACTACGCTTATCCCCGTGCTCGCCTCCGACAGCCCCGTTCGCACCTCTGCCGTCACGGCCCCCTCACCAGTCACTCGTGGTGTTCGCGGGATCTTCATGGCGAATCTGGTCGCACAGATCGGCATCGTCGTCACAGGCGGGCTGGTGCGCGTCACGTCCTCCGGGTTGGGTTGCCCGACGTGGCCCGAGTGCGTTGACGGGTCGATCGTGCCGACCGACAGCCAGACCGAGGCGTTCCACAAGTACATCGAGTTCGGCAACAGGCTGCTGACGTTCGTCCTGGGCATCCTGGCCATTGCTGCGATCGTCGGGGCGCTGCGGATGCGCTCGCGCTGGAAGTCCGAGGGCGCCCAGCCGCGCCGGGCCATCCTGCTGCTGGCGATCGTTCCGCTCGTTGGCACCCTGGCCCAGGCCGTCCTCGGGGGCATCACGGTCCTGACCGGGCTCAACCCGTACAGCGTCGGATCGCACCTGCTGGTCTCTGTGGCGATCATCGCCGGCTGCGTGGTGCTGGTGCGCCGCGCCGGCGAACCCGGGGATGAGCCACTCGTCCGGCTGGTGCGGAGCGAGATCCGCGCCCTCTCACTGGTCCTCGTCGCGACGTGCGCAGCCGTGATCGTCCTGGGCACCATCGTCACGGGGGCTGGGCCGCACTCAGGCGACGCAGGGGTTGACAACCGGATTCCGGTCGACCTGCGGACCGCAGCGTGGTTGCACGCCGACCTCGTGCTGCTGTTCATCGGCCTCATCGTGGCGATGTGGCTGGCGCTGCGGCTGACCGACGGCCCGGTGAGGGCACGGTCATGGTCCACCGCACTGATCGCCCTTGCCGTCGTTCAGGGGATCCTCGGCTACACCCAGTGGTTCACCGGCGTGCCCTGGGCCCTGGTGGCCGTCCACATGCTCCTGGCGTGCCTGGTGTGGGTCGCCGTCCTGCAGAACCACCTGAGCCTGCGCTCGCGCGGCTGAACCACCCTGAGCCGAGGGCCGCCCGCCGGACGCCCACCCGCCACAACTGCTCGGAGCGCTACGAGCTGGTCGGGGCTAGTGGCTCGGCCAACCCTTGGGGTCCGCGCCCACCGCGTCCGAGCTCGACGGCCAGGGCGTGGCCTCGGGCCAGCTTGCGGAGGTGGTCGGGCCGCTCGGCGAGGGGTCGACGGGTGACCCGGTGTGGTCGCCGGGGGTCGCGGACGGGTCCTCGGGGCTGGGCGTCAGGCTCGGTTCGCCGGGGGTCGCGGACGGGTCCTCGGGGCTGGGCGTCAGGCTCGGTTCACCGGGGGTCGCGGACGGGTCCTCGGGGCTGGGCGTCAGGCTCGGTTCACCGGGGGTCGCGGACGGGTCCTCGGGGCTGGGCGTCAGGCTCGGTTCACCGGGGGTCGCGGACGGGTCCTCGGGGCTGGGCGTCAGGCTCGGTTCACCGGGGGTCGCGGACGGGTCCTCGGGGCTGGGCGTCAGGCTCGGATCGCCGGGGGTCGCGGACGGGTCCTCGGGGCTGGGCGTCAGGCTCGGCACATCCGCAACGGTCGACGGAGCGTCCGAGGCAGCAGACGGTGCTTCCGCGGCAGTGCCGGGGACCTCGCCGACAACATCTGCGCCTGTGCCGGCCGCCCCCACGGCCACTCCCCCGATGGACCCATCGGCGACGGACTCGGACTCCTCGAGTTGGTTCGTGCGGTTGTCCGGCGGCACCGGCTCAGGGGGCGGAGCGCTCGACGTCAGTCCCTCGACAGCGGCTGATTCCGCCTGGCCCCCGCCTATGCTTGGCGGGGCCGGGGCTGCCAGGACGGTCGCCTCGGCAGCGCCCTGGGCGAACTGGCCTGCGTTCTCCTCCGGCCGAGCCCCGGCGGCCTCATCGGCTGAGCGGCGATCAGTCAGCGCTGCGTACGGCGGCATGGGATCGTCAGGGTTCTCGAGGAGGCGATCGACGTCGGAGGAGCTGAGCGCCCGAACCGGAGCGTCGGCGACAGCGTCGCGGACAGCTGAGACGGCGGCCAGGCTGACAGCAGCGGCCCCGGCGGCCATCGCGGCCCACGCAGTGACAGACAGCCAGCGATACCTCATGGTTACCAGTGTGCCCCTTCCTCCGGCTAATCCCGGCTTAAGGGGCCCCAAATCGCCGCGCGCCGCGCTCGCAACGCCTGCTGAACCGCCGTGCCTGCACTGGCCGCAGCATTCGAGCGTCTACGGTGTTGGCATGTCTCGAGTCCTGGTCGTGGAGGATGACGCAGGGATCCGGACGGCGCTCATCCGGGCGCTGAGCGACCGTGGCCACGCCGTCGACTCGGCCCCGAGTGCAATGACCGGCCTGCAGGCCGCGATCAGCGGAGAGCCCGACGTCGTGATCCTCGACCTCGGCCTGCCCGACCTCGACGGGGTGGAGCTGCTTCGCATGCTCCGCGCGGTCAGCGCCACTCCCGTGATCGTTGCCACCGCCCGTGATGATGACGAGCAGGTCGTCCGGGCGCTCGACAACGGTGCGGACGACTACATGATCAAGCCCTTCTCGGCCGACACACTCGACGCCCGGATCCGCGCGGTGCTCCGGCGCAGCGCGAGCGCCGCGCCGAGCACCGAGTTGGCCGTCGGAGGGCTGCACCTGGATACCCGCGGCCGCACCGCCGAGCTGGAGGACGCGCCGCTGGAGCTCAGTCCGCGCGAGTTCGACCTCCTCGCGTACCTGATGGCGCGGCCCGGCGAGGTGGTCACCAAGCGGGAGCTGCTGGCCGAGGTCTGGCGCGTGTCCTACGGAGGGGGCGAGAAGACCGTCGACGTCCACCTGTCCTGGTTGCGCCGCAAGCTGGGCGAGACCGCGCAGGAGCCGCACTACCTGCACACCGTGCGAGGAGTCGGCGTGAAGCTGGTGGAGCCCTGACGCGGTGCGCCGCCGCATCCTGGTGACACTGTTGGCCTCGACGTCGATCGTCCTGGTTGCGTTCCTCGTCCCCCTCATGGTCATGGTCGGGCAGTTCGCCGTGGACAGAGCCCAGCGCGAGCTCGTCCTCGAGATCCAGCCCATCGTGTCGCGCATCCCGGTGGTCGCCCCCGACGAGCTCGCCGAGCTGCTCTCCGCGATCTCCACCCGGACTGAGCACCTGGCCACCGTGTACCTGGCTGACGACACCAGGATCGGAGCACCGCAGCCGATCAGCCCCTCCGTCGAACTCGCACGCGAGCGCGGTGCGTTCTTCGCCGATGTGGACGGCGGGCGCGACCTGCTGGTTCCGGTCTACACGGACACCGGCGAGGCGATCCTGCGCGTCTACATCAGCGACGAGCAGCTCAACGGGGCCGTTCGCGAGGCACGCCTGACCCTGCTGCTCCTGGGCCTCGGGCTGCTCGCCCTCTCCGTCGGGCTGGGGCTCCTGCTGGCCCGCGCGTTCCTCAGACCGATCGGCGACCTCGGGGCGACCGCCGGGCTCCTGGCTGCCGGCGATCTGACCGCACGGGTGCCCCCGAGCGACATCAAGGAGATCGACAACGCCGGAGACGCCCTCAATCGCCTGGCCAGCCGAGTGACGGAGCTGCTGGGCCTCGAGCGCGAAGAGGTTGCCGACCTCGCGCACCGACTGCGCACACCCGTGGCGGCCCTGCGCCTGGATGCCGAGTCACTCCAGCCGGAGGAGTCTGCGGAGCGGCTGGTGGACGATGTCGACCGCCTCGAGCGCATGGTCGACGAGGTCATCCGGGAGGCCCGTCGGCCCCTGCGCGATGACATGCCGGCCACCGCCGACCTCTGCGCTGTTGCCCGGGAGCGCGCGTCGTTCTGGCTGGTTCTGGCCGAGGACCAGGACCGCCGGCTCGTGGGGCACATCCCCGCAGCACCCGTGCTCGTCGCGGCCGAGGCACGGGACCTCGGTGACGCGCTCGACGCGCTGATCGGCAACGTGTTCTCGCACACCGACGAGGGTGTCTCGTTCCGCGTCGCGGTCGGCGTCACCGACGCCGAGCTGGCATGGCTCGAGGTCACCGACGACGGGCCCGGCATCGCCTCGCACCACGTCATGGAGCGCGGCCAGTCGGACTCCGGTTCCACCGGGCTCGGCCTGGACATCGCCCGGCGGCTGGCTGAGCGCTCGGGTGGCTCGATCGAGATCGGCTCTGGGGCCTCGGGCGGCGCGCGAGTGCGGCTCAACCTGACCAGGGCCCCGAACCGCAGGACGTGACGGCAGCCCTCTGGGCCCGTGGGCTCGAGCGGCGCGCTTCGGTCCGGCTCAGCCGAGGAAGGGATCGATCGCCACCGCGAGGAACAGCAGCGACAGGTACGAGATCGACCCGTGGAACAGGCGCATCGCCCGGGGGTCGGCAGCGCCAGCACGCACACGGCTGCGTAGCGCGAAGGCCTCCCACATGAACATCGCACCCAGGACTACCGCGGAGCCGGTGTAGAGCCAGCCCATGCCACCCACCGGGGTCAGCAGAAGCGACGCTGCGACCATCGCCCACGAGTAGCGCACGATCGCCGATGCCACCGCGGAGGTGTCGGCAACGGCCGGCAGCATTGGAACCCGCGCCGCCTGGTAGTCGGCCTTGAACCGCAGGGCGAGCGGCCAGTAGTGCGGAGGGGTCCAGAAGAAGACGATGGCGAAGAGGACAAACGGCGTCAGGGCCAGCGACCCGGTCACGGCAGACCAGCCGATCAGGACGGGGAAGCAGCCGGCAGCCCCACCCCAGACGATGTTCTGGGCGGTCCGTCGCTTGAGCAGCATCGTGTAGATGAAGACGTAGAAGCCGATGGCAGCAGCCGCCAGGGCCGCAGACACGACGTTGACCGTCAGCGCCAGGAGGAGCACGGAACCGACGCTCAGCAGGATCCCGAACCGCAGGGCACTGGAGGCACTGATGCTTCCGGTGACCAGCGGACGCTGCTGGGTGCGCACCATGACCGCGTCGATATCGCGGTCGTAGACCTGGTTGATGACGTTGGCTCCCGCCGCAGCCATCGTGCCCCCGAGCAGCGTCAGGATCATGGTGGACAGGGGTGGGAAGCCGTCGGCGGCAAGGAACATGACCGGCACCGTCGTCACGAGCAGCAACTCGATGACCCGGGGCTTGGTCAGGGCAACATAGGCCCGCCAACGGGAGTCGGGCTCGGCATGGGATCCGGGCTGGGACCCTGAGCGCCCCGACTCAACTGCTGTCACACGGGCAATGCTACCTGCGTTCGTGCAACGGTCGGACGCCGCCGCCGGATACCCTCGACCCAGCACCCGACTCAGGAGGATCCATGGGCATCTCAGGCTGGACCCAGCTCGACGAACGGGTGGTGGCCTCGGCACGTGCCCTTGCAGCTGACGCAGTCCAGAAGGTGGGCAACGGTCATCCCGGGACGGCCATGGCACTGGCCCCGGCCGCCTATCTGCTCTTCCAGCGCCACCTGCGCCATGACCCGGCCGACCCGGGATGGATCGGTCGGGACCGCTTCCTGCTCTCGTGCGGGCACAGCAGCCTGACCCTCTACATCCAGCTCTACCTCTCCGGCTACGACATCAGCCTCGAGGACCTCAAGGCCTTCCGGACAGACGGTTCCGAGACGCCGGGGCACCCGGAGCGCAACATCACCCAGGGCATCGAGATGACGACCGGTCCGCTCGGGCAGGGAGTCTCCTCGGCGGTGGGCATCTGCATGGCCACGCGCTACTCACGCGGCCTGCTCGACCCGGACGCCGCAGCGGGCAGCAGCCCCTTCGACTCCACCGTGTGGGTCATCGCCTCTGACGGGGACCTCGAGGAGGGCATCTCCGGTGAGGCGGCCAGCCTTGCCGGAACTCAGCGGCTCGGAGACCTGGTGGTCATCTGGGACGACAACCGCATCTCCATCGAGGGCGACACGGCCGTGTCATTCACCGAGGACGTGGCTGCCCGGTACCGCGCGTACGGATGGCACGTTCAGACCGTCGACCTTGCCGCGGACGGCTCCGTGGACATCGACGCCCTCGATACAGCGATGACGACCGCCCGCGACCACACCGACGCCCCGTCGCTGATCCAGCTGCGCACCGTCATCGCGTGGCCTGCCCCCACGCTGCGCAACACCGGCAAGTCACACGGCTCGGCCCTCGGAGCCGACGAGGTGGCCGCCACCAAGGTGGCGCTCGGCCTCGACCCGGACGTCACCTTCGGCGTCGCCGACGATGTCCTCGCGCACGCCCGACAGGTCACTGTGCGCGGTGCCGAGCTCCGGGCAGGGTGGGAGGCCGACTACCAGCGCTGGCGGGCGGCCAACCCGGACGCCGCAACGCTGTTGGACCGGCTTGTCGCGCGGCGCCTGCCCGAGGGTTGGCGCGAAGCGCTTCCCACCTGGGAACTGGGCACGTCGGTCGCCACCCGGGTCGCCTCCGAGAAGGTCATCAACGCCCTGGCCGCGGTCGTCCCAGAGCTGTGGGGCGGCTCCGCGGACCTCGGCGGGTCCAACGGGACCACCATCAGCGGGGGCCGCTCCTTCCTCCCGATCGGTTCTCCAGCGCCCGACGCCGACCCGTACGGCCGGATCATCCACTTCGGGGTCCGCGAGCACGCGATGGGCGCAGTGCTCAACGGCATCTCGCTGCACGGACTGACCCGCTCGTTCGGCGGCACGTTCCTGGTCTTCAGCGACTACATGCGCGCCCCCGTACGGCTGGCGGCCCTCATGGACCTGCCGTCACTGTTCATCTGGAGCCATGACTCCGTCGGGGTCGGCGAGGACGGACCCACGCACCAGCCGGTCGAGCACCTGTGGGCACTGCGAGCCATTCCCAACATGAGCGTGGCCCGGCCTGCTGACGCCAACGAGACCGCCGAGGTCTGGGCGACGGCCCTCGAGGGGACTGGCCCAACCGGCCTGATCCTGTCGCGCCAGAACCTGCCCACGCTCGATCACTCCGCCGGCCAGCCGGTCGCACAGGCCAGCCGCGGGGCCTACGTCATCGCCGAGGCTGACGGCGCCCGCCCCCGCATGATCCTGCTCGCGACGGGGTCGGAGGTGTCGGTGGCCATGGGCGCACGTGAGCTCCTCCAGGCCGAGGGGGTGCCGACCCGAGTCGTGTCGATGCCCTGCCTGGAGTGGTTCGACGACCAGCCCGCCGAGTACCGCGACCAGGTGCTGCCGCCGGACGTGCTGGGGCGGGTCAGCATCGAGGCCGGCAGCGACCAGGGTTGGTGGAAGTACGTCGGCAGCCAGGGCGCATGTGTATCAGTCTCGGACTTCGGCGCTTCGGCGGCTGCCGGCGAGCTGTTCGTGAAGCTCGGGTTCACCGCGGAGTCCGTTGCTTGCACGGCTCGCGAGGTCCTCGCCCGGGTGGGGTGACCTGTCGGGCGCAGTGCTCAGCCGCCGTCGGTCTGGGCGCCGGTCGAGCGGTCAGACCGTCCGCTGTCGGCGCTAGCGGGGAGCGCGAGCTGAGGGCGTCCGCTGGCGGCCGTCAGCCCTGGTCGTGCATCCGCTCGAGCGCCTCGGCGAGGATGGCGTCGCCGTCCACGTCAGAGCGACGCTCCTTCACGTAGGCCAGGTGGGTCTTGTAGGGCTCCACCTTGGCGGGTGTGGGGGGGTTCTCCGGATCGGGTCCCGCCGGGTACCCACACGTGGGGCAGTCCCAGATGTCCGGGATCGCGGCCTCGTCGGAGAAGCTGGGTGTGGTCTCATGACCCCGGGCGCAGTAGAAGCTGACACGGTGGCGCGGCGCAGCATCGCCGCGCTCGGCCTCCCCCATGGGTCCTGAGCCGACCCGGCTACCCCTGATCGCGTTGCCACCAGCCACTAGTTCCTCCGTAGGTCAGGTCGTGATGAACAGGGGATGGCTAGATCGCGAGGTTCAGGGCCACGATGGTGGCAGCCCAGATCACGAGCAGCGCGATGGTGATGCGGTCGAGGTTCCGCTCGGCCACCGAGCTGCCCCCCAAGGACGAGCTCACGCCGCCGCCGAAGAGATCCGACAACCCCCCGCCCTTGCCCTTGTGCAGAAGCACGAAGACGATGACGAGCACGTTGAGGATCAACAGGAGGATCTGTAGGCCGACGGTCACGGAGCGGTCCCTTCATTCGATGGCGAAAGGATACGCGGTCCCGGCCGTGACCGGCGCCAACCCCACCCCAATGGCCCATTTCGGGCGTGGTGCGGCCCGGTCATCCCGGGGCGTACCTCACGATGACCGGGCCAAAGCCGGCTGACCTCAGGCGAGGCGGTACTTGCAGATCGCCACGAACTCGTCGGCATCGAGCGACGCGCCACCGATGAGCGCCCCGTCGACGTCCGGGCCGGCCATGATCTCTGCCGCATTGGCAGACTTCACGGAGCCGCCGTACTGGATCCGGATGGCCTCAGCAACCTCGGAGCCGTAGAGCTCGGTGAGTCGCCCGCGGATCGCGCCGCACATGTCCTGGGCATCCTGCGGGGTTGCCGTGAGGCCCGTGCCGATGGCCCAGACCGGCTCGTAGGCGATCACGATCGTCGCGGCCTGGTCTGCCGGGATGTCCGCCAGCCCGCCGTCGAGCTGTCCGAGCGTCACCTGCTCCTGGATACCAGCCTCGCGCTCCTCCTTGACCTCCCCGATGCACATGATCGGGGTCAGCCCGTAGCTGTAGGCAGCCTTGACCTTGGCGTTGACGATGGCGTCGTCCTCACCGTGGTACTGCCGGCGCTCGCTGTGCCCGATCACCGCGTAGGTGCAGCCGAGCTTGCTGAGCATCGACCCGGAGATCTCGCCGGTGTAGGCGCCCTTGTCGTGCGCCGAGATGTCCTGGCTGCCGTAGACGACCTTCAGATCGTCGGCATCGACGAGCGTCTGGACCGAGCGGATGTCGGTGAAGGGGACCATCACGCCGGCCTCCACCGCCGCGAAGTCATCATCGTTGAGCCCGAATGCGATCTTCTGGACATGTGCGATGGCCTCGAGGTGGTCGAGGTTCATCTTCCAGTTGCCTGCCATGAATGGCTTGCGTGCCATGTTTCAGCCCTCCAGGACTGCGAGACCGGGAAGTGTCTTGCCCTCGAGGAGCTCGAGGGAGGCGCCACCGCCGGTGGAGATGTGGGAGAAGCCATCCTCGAGACCGAGTTGGCGGACGGCAGCGGCGGAATCGCCACCGCCGATGACGGAGAATGCCTCGGAGCCGGCGATTGCCTTGGCAACCTCCAGCGTTCCGCTTGCGAACTCCGGTACCTCGAAGACACCCATGGGGCCGTTCCACACGACCGTCCGGGCATCCGCAACCTTGCTCGTGAACAGTTCGATCGTCTCAGGACCGATGTCCAGCCCCATCCAACCCTCGGGGATCTCGCTGCTGGGCACAACCTTGCGCTCCGGGGTCGGGTTGTCCTTGCCCGGGAACGCGTCAGCCACCATCGTGTCCACCGGGACGACGAGCTCGATGCCCTTCTCCGCAGCCTTGGCGATGTAGCCCTTCACCGCCTCGATCTGGTCGGACTCGAGCAGCGACGTGCCCACCTCATAGCCGTTGGCGGCCAGGAACGTATAGGCCATGCCGCCACCGATCAACAGGCGGTCGACGCTGTCGATCAGGTTGTCGATCACCCCGAGCTTGTCCGACACCTTGGACCCGCCGAGGATGACCACGTAGGGCCGATCCGGGTCGGCCAGCACCTTCGAGAAGGACTTGACCTCCTTCTCGACCAGAAGACCGGCAGCGTTGGGCAGCAACTCCGCCAGGTCCGTGACTGAGGCCTGCTTGCGGTGCACGACCCCGAAGCCATCCGAGACGTACACGTCACCGAGGCTGGCCCACTCTGCGGCCAGCTCCTTGCGCTGGGCCTCGTCCTTGCTCGTCTCGCGCGAATCGAACCGCACGTTCTCGAGAAGTGCCACCTGACCGGGCTGCAGACCCGCTGCGACGGCCTTCGCCGAGTCCCCGGACACATCGAGTGCCAGGGCCACGTCCTGCCCGAGTAGCTCACCGAGCCGGGCGGCCACCGGGGCCAGGGACCCCGAGGCCTCGAAGCCGATTCCCTTGGGTCGGCCGAGGTGGGCCAGGACAACGACCTTGGCGCCGGCGTCCGACAGGGCCTTGATCGTCGGCAGGCTGGCAACGATGCGGCCGTCATCGGTGATCACACCGGAGCCGTCCTTGGCCAGCGGGACATTGAAGTCCGACCTCAGAAGTACTGTCTTTCCAGCGATATCGAGATCACTGATGCTCTTCACGGATGCAACTCCCTTTGTGGGTGAACGGCCACCTTGCAGGCCTGAGCCTATTGACGTGGCGGCCTGATCGCCCGCTGACGGCCACACCTCAGTCGGCGGCGACACCCTCTTCGGTGCTGGGAATCCCCAACTCGACCGCGCGCTTGTCGGCCAGGGCGAGCAACCGCCGGATCCGCCCGGCGATCGCGTCCTTGGTCATGGGCGGGTCCGCCAGTGCGCCGAGCTCCTCGAGGCTTGCCTGCTTGTGCTCCAGTCGGAGTCGACCGGCCACTGCCAGGTGGTCCGGGACGGTGTCCCCGAGGATCTCCAGTGCGCGCTCGACGCGGGCGCCCGCGGCAACAGCCGCTCGCGCCGACCGACGTAGATTGGCATCGTCGAAGTTGGCCAGGCGGTTCGCGGTCGCGCGTACCTCGCGGCGCATGCGCCGCTCCTCCCAGGCCAGGACGGACTCGTGCGCGCCCATCTTGGTCAGCATCGCGCCGATGGCGTCCCCGTCACGGATCACGACCCGGTCGATCCCACGGACCTCGCGCGCCTTGCTGGGGATCCCGAGCCGACGCGCCGCCCCGACCAGCGCCAGCGCAGCCTCCGGCCCTGGGCAGGAGACCTCCAGGGAGGACGATCGCCCCGGCTCGGTCAGCGACCCGTGTGCCAGGAAGGCCCCGCGCCACGCCGCCTCGGCATCGCAGAGTGCGCCGTTGACGACCACGGCGGGAAGCCCCCGCACAGGGCGCCCGGAGTTGTCCAGCAGGCCGGCCTGCTTGGCCAGCCGCTGCCCGTCCTGGGCAACGGTCAGCACGTAGCGGTTGCCACGTCGGATCCCGGCCGGCGCGACGACGCTGATGGTCGCCTGGTGGCCGAACATGTCCGAGATCGCAGCCCTGGCCCTGCGGGCCGCTGCCCCGGTGTCGAGCTCCGCCTCGACCACAACCTTGCCCGCAACGAGGTGCAGTCCGCCGGCGAAACGCAGCAGTGCCGAGACCTCCGCCTTTCGGCAGCACGTCTTCGTGATCGGCAATCGGCTCAGTTCATCCTTCACGCCCGCCGTCATCGCCATGTCGGAATACTGCCATGCCCGATGAGCTCTGCGAACGCCCTCCCCAGGAGCAGCGGATCGTGATGGCCGGCTCCGGCCCGGACATCGGCCACCGGGCGCAGCACGAGCTCCCCGCCGATCGCCGCGCACGCAGAGCGCAGGGCCTGCTCGTCGGGCACATGCGCGGGGTCAGCCAGAACGATGTCGAAGCGCACCTCGGGGAAGGCCTCGGCCAGGACGTGCACGTGGCCCTGGGGGCTGAAGCCGGAGGTCTCCCCCGGCTGGGCGACGAGGTTCAGGACCAGGATCCGACGTGCCGTGGCGGCGACCAGCGCAGCCCGCACGCCCGGGACCAGGAGGGCGGCCAGGACCGACGTGTACCAGGATCCGGGCCCCATCACGATGGCCTCGGCCTGCTCGATCGCCTGCAGCGACTCGGGCCGCGCGGGCGGATCCGGCGGCTCCAGCGCTATCGACTGCACAGTGCCCTCGGTGAGGGCGACCTGGGACTGGCCCCGGACCACGCTCTGCCCCGGGTGCCCAGGCGCATCGAGCACCTCCGCAACGATGTCCACACCCGTGCTGCATGCGGGCAGGACGCGGCCATGGGCGCCCAGCAGGGCACCGACCCAGTCCAGGCCCGCGACGACGTCGCCGGTCTGCTCCCAGAGCGCAGCGATGAGCAGGTTGCCCACGGCATGCCCGCTGAGGTCCCCGTCGCGGAATCGATGCTGGACGACCGAGCTCCAGGTGCGGCCCCACACGTCATCACCGCAGAGAGCGGCCAGGGCCATTCGCAGGTCACCAGGCGGTGGGGTGCCCATGTCGCGGCGCAGTCGACCGCTGGAGCCCCCGTCGTCAGCCATCCCGACGACCGCCGTGAGCTGATCGGTGACCCCTCGAAGGGCTCGCAGCGAGACTGCCAGACCGTGCCCACCACCCAGTGCCACCACCGGAGGGCCGGTGGGCACCGGGCTGCGTCGACGCGGTGCCCCCGCGCGCTCGGCGCTGGTCGGGATCATCACTCCCTCCCCAGGTCCCGATGCACGACGCTGACCTCGAGCCCGACGCGGACCAGGCGAGCGGCGAGGTTCTCCGACATCGCGACCGAGCGATGCTTCCCGCCCGTGCAGCCGATGGCAACAGTGGTGAACCGCTTGCCCTCACGTAGGTACCCGTCGGAGGCCAGGTCGATCACGCGGGCGTACAGGTCCAGGAACTCCGCGGCACCGGCCTGGGCGACGACATAGTCATTGACAGGGGCATCCAGCCCGCGCATCTCGCGGAGCTCGGGGACCCAGTAGGGGTTGGGCAGGAACCGCACGTCCGCGACGAAGTCCGCGTCCACCGGGACGCCGTACTTGAAGCCGAAGGACATCACTGTGGCCCGCAGCCGTACCGGCTCGCCGGACTCGAAGGCGGCGTCCACCGCCCGGCGCAGCTCGTGGATCGTGCGATGTGAGGTGTCGATCACGAGGTCGGCGGTGGCCCGGAGGTTGCCGAGCAGCTCGCGCTCGCGATGGATCCCATCGAGCAGGCGCCCGCTGGCCTGGAGGGGGTGCGGGCGGCGGTTGGACTCGAACCGCCGCACCAGCACCTCGTCACTGGACTCCAGGAAGAGGACCTTCAGGTCGACTCCGCGGGCCACCACCTCCGCGACCGCGGCCTCGAGCTGGTCGAAGAGTCGCCCGCCGCGCACATCCGCCACGACGGCCACCCGGTCGACATCGGACCGGTCGGCCAGCAGCTCGAGGGTCGAGGCGAGCATCTTGGGCGGCAGGTTGTCGATAACGAACCAGCCGAGGTCCTCCAGGGCCGACGCGGCACTGGATCGACCCGCTCCGGACATGCCCGAGACCAGGAGCACCTCGAAGTCGGCGATCCCGTCGCCGGGCGGTGCGCTGGTCATCGCGCCTCCTCGGTCATGGACACATCGTCGCCCACAATCTCCCCGGTGGTCAGGTTGACAGCCGAGGCGGCGGGTCCAGCCAGCGATTCTGCGATCCGCTCGGCCAGTGCCGGGCCGATCCCGGGGACCTCGGCGATCATGTCCGGGGTGGCCCCGCGAAGCTTGCGGACCGACCCGAACCTGGCCAGAAGTGCCTTGCGCCGGGCCGGCCCCAGGCCGGGGATGTCGTCCAGCGCGCTCGTGGTCATCCGGGTCGACCGCTTCTGGCGCTGGTAGCGCAGGGCCGTGCGGTGTGCCTCGTCCCGGACGCGCTGGAGCAGGTAGAGGCCCTGGCTCGTGCGCGGCAGGATCACCGGGTCGTCCTCATCGGGCAACCAGACCTCCTCGAGGCGTTTGGCCAGGCCAACAACTGCGATGTCGGTCAGGCCGAGGTCGACAAGGGCCCGGAACGCCGCGTTGACCTGCGGCGCACCGCCATCGATCACGACCAGGGAGGGCGGGTAGGCGAATCGCGCGGGCGCTCCGTCGACCGGGCCGGCGTCTGCGGTTGGCCCGGTGCCGACCACCGGCTCGGCGCGCACGGCAGGCTCAGCGCCAGTGGGCAGCTCAGCGTCAGTGGGCTGCTCGGCGTTGGCGGGCCCGGCGTGCGCCGTGGGGCCGGACGCACGCTCCGCCTCGGCCATCCGGCGGAATCGCCTCCCGATCACCTCCGAGATGGCGCCCACGTCGTTCTGGCCGGCGAAGCCCTTGATCGCGAACTTCCGGTACTCCGAGGGCCTGGGCAGGCCGTCCTCGAAGACGACCATTGACGCGACGACGTCGTCAGCACCCAGGTTCGAGACGTCGAAGCACTCGATGCGCAGCGGTGCCGTGGGCAGGTCCAGCGAGTCGGTGAGCTCGGTGAGGGCCTGGCTTCGGGTGGTCAGGTCGCCGGACCGCCGCAGCTTGTGTGCGGCAAGCGACTGCGAGGCGTTCCGGGTCACGGTCTCCATGAGGGAGCGCTTGTCACCCCGCCTCGGGACGCTGACCCCGACGGGGCCGCCCCGCCGCTGTCGCAGCCAGTCGGCGAGCACCGACACCTCACCTGGGTCCGGCAGGACGGGTACCAACACCTGTCGCGGCACCGCTGCATCGGGTTCGGCATACATCTGGGACAGGAGCGTGGCGATCAACCGACCCTCGTCGGCATCGTCGACGCGTTCGACGATGAAGCCGCGCTCGCCGCGGATCCGGCCATCGCGCACATGGAACACGCGCACGCAGGCCTCGAGCTCGTCACTGGCCAGGCCGACGACGTCGGCGTCGGTGCCGTCGGGAAGGACCACCGCGTTGCGCTCGAGCACCCGCTGCAGGGCATGGAGGTCATCGCGCAGCCGGGCGGCTCGCTCGTAGTCCAGCTCAGCGGCCGCGGCGTTCATCTGCTCGGTCCGGGCGCGGACGAACCCCGCTGAGTCCCCGGCCATGAAGGAGCAGAAGTCCTCGACGATCGCCCGGTGCTCATCGGCGGTCACCTCCCCGACACACGGGGCGGCACACTTGTCGATGTAGCCGAGCAGGCAGGGCCGACCCGAGGCCCGTGCCCGCCGGAACACCCCCCTGGTGCAGGTGCGCATCGGGAAGACCCGCAGCAGCTGGTCGACGGTCTCGCGGATCGCCCAGGCATGGGCGAAGGGGCCGAAGTAGCGAACGCCAGCCCGCTTCTCGCCCCGCATGACCATGGCCCGCGGGAACTCCTCGCCGACCGTCACGGCGAGGAACGGGTAGGACTTGTCGTCGCGGTAGCGAACGTTGAAGCGGGGGTCGAACTCCTTGATCCATGCGTACTCGAGGGTCAGCGCCTCCACCTCGGTACTGACCACGACCCAGTCCAGGGAGCGGGCGGTGGCCACCATCGTCCGCGTGCGCTGGTGCAGGGCCGCGGGGTCCTGGAAGTACGAGGTGATCCGCGAGCGCAGGTTCTTGGCCTTGCCCACGTAGATGACCCGGCCATCGGAGTCACGGAAGCGATAGACGCCGGGGTCCTTGGGGATCTGCCCGGGCGCCGGGCGGAGGTCGACGTTCACCTCACGCCAGGTAGATCTCCCCACCCTCGACCTGGACCGGAACCGGCTCCAGGCCGGTGGGTGCGGGGCCCTCCAGACGTTGTCCCGTGGTCCCGTCGAAGACGCTGCCGTGGCAGTTGCACAGGATCGTGTTCTCGAGAACCTCAGCCACCGGACATCCCGCGTGCGGGCAGCGACCGTCGAAGGCCACGAACTCCTCATCGGTCGGGTGCGTGATGACGACTGGACCGCCTGCAGTTGTCACGACGACCCCGCCCCCGACCGGGAAGTCGCTGGTCCCGGCGACCGGGTCGCCCGTCGGCGTGCCCTCCTCCGTTGGGGCGGCCGACTCGGAGGCCGACTCCGACGGCGGCGGTGAGGCTGCCGCCTCAGAGGACTCCGGGGCTGCCGTCTCCGACCCATCGGAGGCACACGCACCCAGCGCCAACGTGGCGACGGCCGCAGCAGAACCCACCAGGATTCCCCGACGGCTCACCGCCCCACGATCATCGCTCACCGGACCTGACTGGCACGCGCACCCGCCCGTGCAACCCTGCTCGCCCATTGCCTGACCTCCCTGAATCGTTGGTTGTAGCCTACGCAGTCTCACGGGCACGGCCGAGCAGATCGCTCAGGAAACGCCCGGTGTGGCTCCCTGGATGCTCCGATACGTGCTCCGGGGTGCCGGTCACGACCACCGTGCCACCCCCGGTGCCGCCCTCTGGCCCCAGGTCCACGACCCAGTCAGCGGTCTTGATGACGTCGAGGTTGTGCTCGATGACCAGGACCGAGTTGCCCTTGTCGACAAGGGAGTGCAGGACGCCGAGCAGCTTGCGCACGTCCTCGAAGTGCAGACCCGTCGTCGGCTCGTCCAGGACGTAGATGGTGCGCCCGGTCGAGCGCCGCTGGAGCTCGCTGGCGAGCTTGACCCGCTGGGCCTCACCACCGGACAACGTGGGCGCCGGCTGGCCGAGCCGCACGTAGCCGAGACCGACGTCGACCAGGGTGCGCATGTGTCGAGCGATCGGCGGCACCGCGGCGAAGAACTCCAGCGCCTCCTCGATCGGCATGTCGAGCACCTGAGCGATGGTCCTGCCCTTGAAGTGCACCTCAAGGGTCTCTCGGTTGTACCGCGCCCCGTGGCAGACCTCGCACGGGACGTAGACATCGGGGAGGAAGTTCATCTCGATCTTGATCGTGCCGTCGCCGGTGCACGCCTCGCACCGACCACCCTTGACGTTGAACGAGAACCGGCCGGGCAGGTAGCCCCGGAC
The DNA here is from genome assembly GCA_963753075.1 of uncultured Actinomycetes bacterium. Taxonomy (GTDB): domain Bacteria; phylum Actinomycetota; class Actinomycetes; order S36-B12; family CAIYMF01; genus Prado023. The sequence goes on along the minus strand of CAVWAR010000017.1, from coordinate 479,887 downwards.
CTTCGCCTCCTGGGTGGAGGCGAACAGCTTGCGGACGTGGTCGAAGACCCCGGTGTAGGTCGCCGGATTGGACCGCGGAGTGCGACCGATCGGGCTCTGGTCGACGTGCACGACCTTGTCGAGGTGCTCCAGTCCGCTCACGCGCCGGTGCCGCCCGGGCACCCCCCGGGCCCTGTTGAGATCGCGGGCCAGGACGGTGTAGAGGACGTCGTTGACCAGCGTCGACTTCCCGGATCCGCTGACGCCCGTGATGGCCACGAAGCAACCGAGCGGGAACTCGGCCGTGACGTTGGCCAGGTTGTGCTCGCGGGCTCCCTCGACCACGAGCATCCGACCCGGGTCAACTGCGCGGCGGATGGCCGGTATGTCGATCCGCCGCGCGCCCGACAGGTAGGCGCCGGTCAGCGACCTCGGGTTGGCCAGCAACTCCTCGACGGGGCCCGAGACCACGATCTCGCCGCCGTGCTCGCCAGCCCCCGGGCCGATGTCCACGACCCAGTCAGCGGCGCGGATCGTGTCCTCGTCGTGCTCCACGACGATCAACGTGTTGCCGAGGTCGCGCAGGCGCACAAGTGTGTCGATCAGCCGATGGTTGTCGCGCTGGTGCAGGCCGATGCTCGGCTCGTCGAGCACGTAGAGCACCCCGACCAGCCCGGAGCCGATCTGCGTGGCCAGCCGGATTCGCTGCGCCTCGCCGCCGGCGAGGGTCCCGGCTGGTCGCGACAGCGCCAGGTAGTGCAGGCCCACGTCCATGAGGAAGGCCAACCGCTCATTGACCTCCTTGAGGACGCGGGTCGCGATCTGGGCGTCACGCTCGGACACGTCGAGCTTCACGAGGAACTCTGCGGCCTCGCCGATCGGCATGTCAGCGATGGTCGAGATGCTGACCCCACCGACCGTGACCGCCAGCGACACGGGCTTGAGCCGGGCTCCCTTGCAGGCCGGACAGGGAACCTCGCGCATGAAGCCCTCGTAGCGCTCACGCGCGGCGTCGCTCTCGGACTCCGCGTGCCGACGCTGCAGGAAGGGGATCGCGCCCTCGAACCCCGTGGAGTACGAGCGTTCGCGGCCGTACCGGTTGCGGTAGCGGACGTGCACCTGATGGTTGTAGCCATGCAGGATCGCGTCCTGCAGAGGCTGCGGAAGCGCTCGGAAGGGAGTGCTGATGTCGGAGTCGAACTCCCCGGCCAGAGCCGTCACGAGACGTGCGTAGTACTCCGAGATGTGACCGCTGCCCCACGGGGCAACGGCGCCGTCCTCGAGGGAGAGGTCCGGGTCCGGGATCACGAGGTCGGGATCCACCTCCATCCGGGTACCCAGTCCCGTGCACTCCTGGCACGCCCCGAACGGAGAGTTGAAGGAGAAGGAGCGCGGCTCGAGGTCCTCGAACGACTGGCCGTCGTTCGGGCAGACCAGGTGCTCACTGAACAGCCGCTCGCGAGCCGGGTCGTCGGCCGCGGCGTCGACGAACTCCAGGGTGACAGTCCCGCCGGCGAGCCCGAGCGCGGTCTCGATCGAGTCGGTGAGCCGTCGGCGGGCAGTGGGCTTGACGGCCAGACGGTCGACGACCACCTCGACCGTATGCTTCTTCTGCTTCTTGAGGGTGGGTGGCTCGGTGAGCAGGTGGACGGTGCCGTCGACGCGGGCGCGGCTGAAGCCCTGCGCCTGCAGCTGGCGGAACAGGTCGGCGAACTCACCCTTGCGCTCGCGGATGATCGGTGCCAGCACCTGGAACCGGGTGCCCTCCGGGAGCTCCAGGACCCGATCGACGATCTGCTGGGGGGTCTGTCGGCCCACCGGCGTGCCGCAGGTGGGGCAGTGCGGCTTGCCGATGCGGGCGAAGAGCAGGCGCAGGTAGTCGTAGACCTCGGTGATGGTGCCGACGGTGGAACGGGGATTGCGCGAGGTCGACTTCTGGTCGATGGAGACCGCCGGGGACAGCCCGTCGATGAAGTCCACGTCCGGCTTGTCCATCTGGCCGAGGAACTGCCGCGCGTAGGCGCTCAACGACTCGACGTAGCGGCGCTGGCCCTCCGCGAAGATGGTGTCGAAGGCCAAGCTGGACTTGCCGGAGCCCGACAGGCCGGTGAAGACCACGAGGGCGTCGCGCGGGATGGCCAGCGACACGTCCTTGAGGTTGTGCTCCCGCGCCCCGCGCACGGTGAGGCGGTCACGGTGATGCTCGGCCAGATCCACGCAACGATCCTAGGCCAGCCCACCGACAACGGCTCCCGCGCCGGTGCGGCGCGGGCATGGCCTACTGCTCGTGCTCCGGTGGGAGGTGCTTGAGGGCCTCACCGGCCACCTCATCGGCGTCCTCCTCGGCGTGCACCTCAGGGCTCTGCACACGCAGGGCGGGGTCCCGCCGGACGGCCAGGATACTCAGGATCGCGGTGCCGGCCAGCACGCCGACGATGACGACCAGGGAGAACGCCGTGGAGATCTCAGGGACATTGAGATCTGTGGTCTCGTGCAGGGCGTGCAGGATCAGCTTGAGGGCGATGAAGCCCAGGATGATCGCCAGGCCCTTGGACAGGTAGATGAGCTGGTCGAGCAGCCCGTGGAGCATGAAGTACAGCTGCCGCAGGCCCATCAGCGCGAAGGCGTTGGCCGTGAACACCAGGTACGGCTCCTGGGTCAGGCCGAAGACTGCCGGGATCGAGTCCAGCGCGAACAGCAGGTCGGTGGTCCCGATGGCGAGCATCACGAGCAGCATGGGAGTGATCAGGCGCTGGCCGTCGATGCGCACCCAGAGCTTGGTGCCGTGGTACTCCCTCGTGCTGGGGACGTGCTTCTCCACGAATCGGATCAGCGCGTTGCCCTCCGGATCGGTCTCCTCACCGCCGCTTCGCCATACCGTGATCGCGGTCCACATCAGGAACCCGCCGAAGATGAAGAAGGTGGCCGCGAACCGCTCGATGGCCGCAGCGCCCAGGACGATCAGGATCCCACGCAGGAGCAGGGCGATCAGGATCCCGATCGTCAGCACCCGGTGCCGGTGCTGCTCCGGGACCGCGAACGACGAGATGATGATCATGAAGACGAACAGGTTGTCGACGCTCAGGGAGTACTCGGTGATGTAGCCGGCCAGGAACTCCCCGCCGTACTGGGACCCGAATGTGACCGTGATGAATACCGCGAACGCCATCGCCAGGGCGACGTAGAAGATCACCCAGCGGGTGGCCTCCTTGGGCGTGAACGGGTGCGGGCGCCGGTCGACGATGATCAGGTCAGCGGTGATGATCCCGAGCAGGCCGAGCAGGGTCGCCGCCCAGAGGCCCAGGGACACATCCACGCGCGGCCTCCTGCCGACCTCGGACCCGCAGACCTGGTGCCCGGGGACATCCCACATTCTGGCACGGCGCCCCCGCACCGCCTGGTCGCGCATCCACAGCGCCCCAACTGGGCGCGGTCACCCTGCGGCGATCATCCCCCGCAGCTCACGCTTGAGCTCGGAGACCTCGTCGCGGTAGCGAGCGGCCACCTCGAACTGCAGGTTGGCCGCCGCCGCGTGCATCTGCTCAGTCAGCTCCTGGATCAGCGCAGCCAGCTCGGTGGCCGGCAGGTCCGACCTCGGTGTGGTGCCACCGGCGACCGAGGCGTCAGCCGTCGCCGCCCCCGACCCCTGCCGGCGGGCCCCGCCCCGGCCCCGGGACTGGGAACGCCCCGAGCCCATGGTGGTCGCCAGCACCTCCTCGGTGTCGGCGTCCTCGGCAGCCAGCAGGTCCGTGATGTCGGCGATCTTCTTGCGCAGCGGCTGTGGGTCCACCCCGCGCTCCACGTTGTACGCCGTCTGCAAGGCCCGGCGACGGTTCGTCTCATCGATGGCAACCTGCATCTGTGCCGTGATCGTGTCCGCGTACATGTGCACCTGGCCGGAGACGTTGCGGGCCGCGCGGCCGATCGTCTGGATCAGGCTGCGCTCCGAGCGGAGGAACCCGGCCTTGTCCGCGTCGAGGATGCTCACCAGCGACACCTCGGGAAGGTCCAGGCCCTCACGCAGCAGGTTGATCCCGACGAGGACGTCGAAGATGCCCATCCGCAGCTCGCGGAGCAGCTCCACCCGGCGCAGGGTGTCGACCTCCGAGTGCAGGTAGCGAACGCGGATCCCACGCTCCAGCAGGTAGTCCGTGAGGTCCTCGGACATGCGCTTGGTCAGGGTGGTCACCAGGACCCGCTCCCCGCGCTCGGTCCGCACCCCGATCTCGTGCATGAGGTCATCGATCTGGCCCTTGGTGGGCTTGAGGACGATCTCCGGGTCGATGAGGCCCGTGGGTCGGATGACCTGCTCGACGACATCGCCGTCGACCTTCGCGAGCTCGTAGGGCCCCGGCGTGGCCGACAGGTACAGCGTCTGGCCGATCCGTTCGAGGAACTCCTCCCAGCGCAGCGGCCGGTTGTCCGCGGCGCTGGGCAGCCGGAACCCGTGGTCGACGAGGGTGCGCTTTCGCGACATGTCGCCCTCGTACATCCCACCGATCTGGGGCACCGTCACGTGCGACTCGTCGATCACCAGCAGGAAGTCGTCGGGGAAGTAGTCGATGAGGCAGTTGGGTGCCGAGCCGGACTCGCGACCATCGATGTGCCGCGAGTAGTTCTCGATCCCCGAGCAGAAGCCGACCTGGCGCATCATCTCGATGTCGTAGCTGGTCCGCATCTGCAGCCGCTGCGCCTCGAGCAGCTTGCCCTGGTCGTTGAGCTCGGCGAGCCGCTCGGCGAGCTCGGCCTCGATCCCGCCGAGTGCGCGCTCCATCCGCTCAGGTCCGGCGACGTAGTGCGTCGCCGGGAAGACGTAGATCTCCTGGTCATCGGTCAGGATCTCGCCGGTGACCGGGTGCAGTGTCATGAGGCGCTCGATCTCGTCACCGAACATGTCGATGCGCACCGGGTGCTGCTCGTACACCGGGAAGACCTCGATGGTGTCACCCCGCACCCGGAACGTGCCCCGCTCGAATGCCAGGTCGTTGCGCGCGTACTGGTTCTCCACGAGCTGGCGCAGCAGCGCGTCGCGCTCGACCTCGGTGCCCACCCGGAGCCGGACCATCCGGTCGACGTACTCCTGGGGGGTGCCCAGGCCGTAGATCGCTGACACCGTGGCGACGACGATCACGTCGCGCCTCGTGAGCAGCGAGTTCGTGGCCGAGTGGCGCAGCCGCTCAACCTCCTCATTGATCGAGGAGTCCTTCTCGATGTAGGTGTCCGTCTGCGGGATGTAGGCCTCGGGCTGGTAGTAGTCGTAGTAGGAGACGAAGTACTCGACGGCGTTGTTGGGCAGGAGCTCCCGGAACTCGTTGGCCAACTGGGCCGCGAGGGTCTTGTTCGGTGCGATCACGAGGGTCGGGCGCTGCAGCTCCTCGACCAACCAGGCGGTCGTCGCGGACTTGCCGGTGCCCGTGGCGCCCATGAGCACGACGTCCTGCTCACCGGACCGGACCCGCCGGGCGATCTCGGCGATCGCGGCGGGCTGGTCACCGGCCGGGGAGTAGTCGCTGACGACGTGGAACGGGGCCACCCGCCTCTGCAGGTCGCTGACGGGTCTGGTCATGGGGACACGGTATTGCGTGCCTCCGACATCGGCCCGCCGCCCGGGCACCACGGCCCGGATACCCTCGGCCCGGGCGCGCACTCCGGGCCCGCACACGTGGAGTCGACTACGGCTACGGTGCTCGCGTGACTGATCCCGCCCCCGCGGCCCCAGCCGCCCCGTCCGAAGTCGCCAGGCGCACATCCGAGCGGGCTCGCACGCGGAGCTTCATCGCCCTGCCGATCGCCGGCCTGATCGCCGCCCTCCTCACCGTCGCCATGGTCACCGAGTCGGCCGCGCTCGATGCATTCGACGACGCACTGACCGACGTCACCCGGGGCTGGGCCGATCCACTCGGCTGGCCGGTCGACATCGCCCTGGTCATCGGCAAGCTGACCGCCCCCTTCTGGTCGGCGGTGGTGGTCGGGGTACTCGTGCTGGCCCTGTGGGGGTACCGCTACCGCGCCGCCGCCGGGTTCCTCGCCATGTCGGCCATCGCCGGGGTGACAGTCAGCGAGACGATGAAGCGGGCGATCGGCCGGACCCGACCGCCCGGGGCGGAGGAGTACCAGGTCAGCATCGACAAGTCCTTCCCGTCTGGGCATGCGATGGAGGGCATCTACCTCTACGTCGCCACCGGGATGGTGCTGATCCACATCGGTACGACCCGAGGCGTCCGCTGGCTGGTACTGCTCGGTCGCACCCTGGTGATCCTGGGGCCGTTCATCGGTGTCAGCCGCCTGATCCTCGGGGTGCACTGGCCCAGTGACATCGTGGCCGGCTGGGCGTTCGGATCCGTGGTCCTGCTCGCGGCCGCCGTGATCCTCTGGTGGCCAGTGGACCGGGGGTGGCGCCAGGCCGGCGCTGACGCCGGCGCTACTCCCCCAGAGCGGCCTGGAGCAGGTACCACGCCCGCTGCACCTGATCGATGAGCTGCTCGTCGTCGCCGCCGTTGTCGATGAGGATGGTGGCCACGGCGGCTCGCTCCTCGTCGCTGGCCTGCTGCGCCATCCGGTTGCGGGCATCGTCCACCGCAACACCCCGCACCGCCAGTCGCGCGAGCCTGACCTCGATCGGTGCATGCACGACCATCACCACGTCGAAGTCGTCGGCGGCCCCACTCTCGACCAGCAGCGGCATGTCATAGACGACAACTGAGGTCCCATGCCGCTGGGCGTCAGCGAGCATGGTCTGGGCCCGCTCGGCGATCCGGGGGTGCATGATCCCATCGAGGGTGGCCAGCGACTCGGGATCGGGGAACACGAGCGCGGCCAGCCCGGCCCGGTCCAGCTCTCCGCCCGGGAGCAGCACGTCGGGCCCGAACCGCTCCACGATCTCGGCCAGCGCCGGCTCACCCGGCACCACAAGATCACGGGCGATCTGGTCCCCATCGACGATCACCGCCCCGAGCTCGGCCAGCATCCGCCCGACGGTGGACTTCCCCGCACCGATACCTCCGGTCAACCCGACTCTGATCATGGCCGAAGCATGCCACCGGTGGCCCCAGCATGGAGGTCGATGGGTGATGATGTGACCCGTGACCGACCAGCCCCGTGCCGCCTCGACGGCCGGGACATCGGTGCGCGGGCTCTCGGTCCAGGGCACGGCCATCGTCGGTGCCGGGCTCGTCACCTCCCAGATCATCGCGATGCTGCAGATGCTCGTGGTGTCGCGGTTGCTCGATCCCGAGGAGTTCGGTGCCTTCGGGGCGCTTGCCGTGCTCCTGCTGCTGGGCAGCACCGCGATGGCCGCCACCCAGGTCGTCATCGCACGGCATGTGGCCTCCGGCCGGTCCTCCGAGCACGTCGGTGCCGGAGCCGTGCTGGTCGTCGGCCTGCTCACGTGCGCGCTCACCGTGGCCCTGTCACCGCTGATCAGCAGGGCGTTGAACCTGCCGGGGCTCCTGGGGCTGGTCGTGGTGGGCGCCACGTTCATCCCGTTCACCGTGACCGGCGCCCAGTTGGGACTGCTTCAGGGTGCGGAGCGACACAAGCGGCTCGCCGTGCTGTATGTCGTCGCGACCGGGATGCGCGTCACTGGCGCCATCGCGGGCGCCGCGCTCGGCGACACGGCCCGATCCACCACTGTCGGCCTGGCGGTCGGCGCCGCAGTCGGGGCGCTGGCGGGGCAGTTCCTGCTCGTCGGGCAGCCACCGTGGGGGTCCAAGGAGGAGGGCACCCGCGACTTCCTCGTCGAGGTCGGTCACGCAGCACACGCACTGATCGCGCTGTACGCGCTGACGAACCTCGACGTGCTGATAGCCCGTGCGCAGCTCCCCGCCTACGACGCTGGCCTGTACGCGGCTGGTGGGCTGATCGCACGGGCGGTGTTCTTCCTGCCCCAGGCCGTGATCGTGGCGGCGTTCCCCCGGATGGTCGCTGGCGCCCGGAACGCCCAGCGGCAGGCCCTGCTGGGGGTCGCCGGGCTCGGACTGGTGTCCACCGTCGTGGTGGCGATCGTCCCGCGGCTGATCGTGACCATCATGTCCGGCGACCAGTACCTCGACGTCGCCCAGGAGGCCTGGATCTTCGCCCTGGCGGGTGCCGGGTTCGGGGTCGTCCAGGTCCTGCTCTACGCCCGGATGGCACATCACGATCGCCGCGCGACCCTGCTCCTGTGGTCGGGTGTGGCGGCGCTCGCGGCCCTCGGCCTCACCTTCGGCACGTCCATCCACGCCCTGGTCACCTGCACCGCCGTCGTCGCCTGGGCCGTGGCGCTGGCAGGTCTGGTCTGGGCCCGGACGAGTCCCCCTCCGGCGCCACGCCCGGAGGTCGTCGACGAGCCGATCGTCACCCCGCCGGCCTGAGCGCGGCAGGGCAGCAGCCCGGGGGCCTGCCCGAGCGAGCGCGCGCCCACCGGGCAGCAGACGGCCCCCGAACCTGCTGGTGTCGGGGGCCGTCCGGGTTGTACAGCGCGCTGATGCGGCTGACTCGTGGAGTCAGCTGTCGCCGGTCAGCTTGTCGCGAAGCGCCTGCAGCGCCTCGTCGGTGGCGAGCGTGCCGCCGGACTCGTCCTCGGTCTCGACTGGGGCCGTCGAGCTGTAGGAGCCGACCCCCTCGCCGGTCTCGAGCGCGGCCTCCTGGTCGGCCGTCTTGGCCTCCTCGACCTGCTTCATGTGCTGCTCCCAGCGAGCATGCGCCTCGGCGTACTGCGCCTCCCACTCGGAACGCTGGTCCTCGAACCCGACCTTCCACTCGCCGGTCTCGGGGTCGAAGCCCTCCGGACCGATGTACGCCCCGGCCTCGTCGTACGACGGTGCCATTCCGTACAGGTAGGGGTCGAACTCCTCGGAGCCCGCGCCGGTCGTGTTCTCGTTGGCCTGCTTGAGGCTCAGCGAGATCCGGCGACGCTCGAGGTCGATGTCGATGACCTTGACGAAGATGTCGTCGTTGACGGTCACGACCTGCTCGGGGATCTCCACGTGGCGCTCGGCCAGCTCGGAGATGTGCACCAGGCCCTCGATGCCGTCATCGACGCGCACGAACGCGCCGAACGGAACCAGCTTGGTGACCTTGCCGGGCACGACCTGACCCATCTGGTGGGTCCGGGCGAAGTGCTGCCATGGATCCTCCTGGGTCGCCTTGAGCGACAGCGAGACGCGCTCACGGTCCATGTCGACGTCGAGCACCTCCACGGTGACCTCGTCGCCGACGGCCACAACCTCACTCGGGTGGTCGATGTGCTTCCAGGACAGCTCGGAGACGTGCACGAGGCCGTCCACGCCGCCCAGGTCGACGAAGGCGCCGAAGTTGACGATGGAGGACACCACACCGTTGCGGATCTGACCGCGCTGGAGCTGGTTGAGGAAGTTCGAGCGGACCTCGGACTGGGTCTGCTCGAGCCAGGCACGCCGGGACAGGACCACGTTGTTGCGGTTCTTGTCCAGCTCGATGATCTTGGCCTCGATCTCCTTGCCGACGTACGGCTGGAGGTCCCGGACGCGTCGCATCTCAACCAGGGACGCGGGCAGGAAGCCACGAAGGCCGATGTCGAGGATCAGGCCACCCTTGACGACCTCGATCACCTTTCCGGTGACGACGCCGTCCTCCTCCTTGATCTTCTCGATCGTGCCCCAGGCGCGCTCGTACTGGGCGCGCTTCTTGGACAGGATCAGCCGGCCCTCCTTGTCCTCCTTCTGCAGGACAAGGGCCTCGACGGGGTCGCCGACCGACACGATCTCGGACGGGTCCACGTCGTGCTTGATGGACAGCTCGCGGGAGGGAATGACGCCCTCGGTCTTGTAGCCGATGTCGAGAAGGACCTCGTCGCGGTCGACCTTGACGATGGTGCCCTCGACGATGTCGCCGTCATCGAAGTTCTTGATGGTCGCGTCGATCGCGGCCAGGAAATCCTCAACGCTGCCGATGTCGTTGATCGCGACCTGGGGAGCGGGGGACGTGGGAGTGATGGTCATGGAGTGGTTTCTGCTCCGGTGGATAGATGTCGTGGTCACGTGCACGGGCCACTGTTCACCGCCGTGGATCCTAGGCCGGTGAGATGGTGACCGTGGGAACGACATGAACGCGCGCGCCTACTACGTCTGAGACGCCACAGGCCCGTTACGCCCTGACAGGATACCGCACGTGATCTCCACGCGGCCACGACCGGATGGATCAGACGAACCGGGCAGCGACAGCCTCCCGGCCGAGTCACCGGACGCTGCCGGCGAATGGATCGTCGAAGGGTCCGCCGGCCGCGGCGCCATCGATGCCGCAGAGGTCGATCGGGCCGCACGGACGTACTGGGAGTCCGAGGCGGATGCCTACCAGGTCGAGCACGGTGCGTTCCTGGCCGACCCCACCGCCGTTGTCTTCGAAGCGGCTCATCACGTGGGCCAAGTCGACGACCGCGACGGATCGGCTGCGGGAGCCGGTGCCGTGGGTCATGGGGTGGGGTTCGTCTGGGGGCCCGAGGGGCTCACGGAGGACGAGGCCGCGTTGTTGGGCCCCGCGGAGTCACTCGGTGGCCAGCGGATCCTCGAGGTCGGCTGCGGTGCGGCCCAGTGCTCGGCATGGCTGGGCGCACGGGGCGCCCGCGCGGTGGGAATCGACATCTCGGTCGCCCAGTTGCGACACGCGCACCATCTGGAGCCGTGCCCGCCCGTGGCAGCCGCGTCGGCCACAGCCCTGCCCTTCCGCACCGGCAGCTTCGACGCCGCGTTCTCGTCCTACGGCGCGATCCAGTTCGTGGCCGACCTCGGGCTGCTGCTGACAGAGGTCCGTCGGGTGCTGCGGCCCGGTGGGCGCTGGGTGCTCTCGGTGACGCACCCGGTCCGCTGGGCCCTCCCGGACGACCCGGGCACGTCCGGGCTCGCCGTCTCCGGGTCGTACTTCGATCGAACGCCCTACGTCGAGCGCGACGACCTCGGGACAGCGGTGTACGCCGAGTTCCACCGGACCGTCGGCGACTACGTGGCGGCCCTGTGCGGCGCCGGTCTGAGCGTCACGGAGCTCCTCGAGCCGGAGTGGCCGGACTGGAACACCGCGACCTGGGGAGGCTGGAGTCCGCTTCGCGGAACGCATCTGCCCGGCACCCTCATCATCGGGTGCCGGGCAGATGCTCGATCCTGAGCCGCCGCTGACTAGGCCGAAGCCTTCCGAGTCGCGAAGAAGGCAGCTCCGCCGGCAGCAACGATGAGCAGGATCCCGAGACCGATCTTCAGGGCGTCGTCCGTTGTCTCCGGAGCGATCCCAGCCAGCTGCATCTGCACAGCCGCCGTGGTGACGGTGTCGGTGCCCGTTGCCTCGCCGAACGGGATGCCCGCACCTTCGAGACCGGCCTGCTGGGCGGCCTCGAGCTGGGCGACGTCCACGGCGTAGCCGAGCTGCGCCTCCTTGCCGGTCTTGGCAAGCTCGTCGGCTCCCTGCTCCTTGAGGTCACCGGCACCCTGCTCGAGCTGGGCGCCACCGGGCTCTGCGGAGGCAAGGCCGTCAACCAACTGCTCGGAACCGTCGGCGGCATCGCCGAGACCGTCGGACAGCGTCTGGTTGCCCTCGGCCACCGTCGCGGCGCCCTCGTCCAGCTGCTCGACGCCGTCAGCCAGCGCCGGCACCTTGGAATTGAGCTCGCCGGTGCCGTCAGCCAGCGTGTCGCCGCCAGCGGCGAGTGCGCTGACGCCGGCTGCGAGTGTCGGCACCGACTCGTTGAGCGCCTCGGTCCCGTCCGCCAGGTCGCCCGCACCAGCGGCGAGCTGGTCGACGCCGGCTGCGAGTGTCGGCACCTGGGCGTTCAGCGCTGCCGTTCCGTCGGCCAGGTCGCCAGCGCCAGTGGCGAGCTGATTGACGCCCGCTGCCAGCGCGGGAACCTGGGCGTCCAGGGCTGCTGTGCCGTCAGCGAGCAGCTCCGCGCCGGCCGTCAGCTGCTGGGAGCCCCCCAACGCCTGGGTGATTCCCGCCGAGGCCGCGGTCAACCCGCCGACCAGTTGGTCCAGACCCGGCACCAGCTGGCCGTCAACGCCAGCTTGGAGCTGTTGGGCACCGGGCAGCAACTGCTGATTGATCCCGGCGGCCAGTGCATCAGCTCCGACGATAGCGTCGGCCAGACCGGCGCTCACCTGTCCGAGCCCACCGGCGGCGAGCGCAGTCTCGTCCAGCAGCAAGTCCAGCCCGCCACTCACCTGGCCCAGTGCTCCGGTACAGGTTGCGTCTCCCGTGCACCCCGGGGTCGCCGCGGCTACAGCCACGCCTCCCTGCAACTGCGGGATCCCGGTCGAGACGGCGGTGTCCAGGCCATCCTTCACCTGATCAACACCACCCTTGGCGATCGGGAGGCCATCAGCCAGGTCAGTTGCCCCGGTACCTGCGGCGGCGAGCCCAGCGACCAGGTCTGCCATACCTGCGGAAAGCCCCTCGGCACCGGCCGCCAGAGCCTTCGCGCCCTCGGCTGCGGCGGGGATGCCGGCCGCGGGATCAGCGAGTTGCTCCAGCCCCGCAGTGAGGTCGACCATCCCGGCCGCGAGCTGCTGAGCCCCCGCATCCAAGTCCGCCGCCCCACTCTCCAGCGCGGGCACCTGGCCGTTGAGCTGGTTCAACCCGCCGGACAGCTGCTGTGCGCCATCGTCGAGCTGCTCGGCGCCGTCCTCGAGCGCGGGCACCTGTGCGTTCAGCTGGTTCAACCCACCGGAGAGCAACTGGGCGCCATCGTCGAGCTGCTCGGCGCCGTCCTCCAGTCCGGGGACCTGGCTGTTCAACTCGTTCAGTCCGTCGGAGACCAGGTTGGCGCCGTCGTCCAAGTCGGAAGTGCCCTGTGCGAGGGCCGGGATCTGAGCGTTCAGATCACCCAGGCCATCGGAGACCTGCGCCGAACCCTCGGCGAGGGCCGCAGCTCCCGGCGCGGCCGTGTTGACCAAGCCATCGGAGATCTGGACCGCACCTGCGGACAGCTGACCGAGACCGGCCACGAGCTGGCCCGCGCCGTCCTGGAGCTTCAGCAGGTTCTCGCCGATCTCCTGGCCGGCGCCGAAGATCTGGGCACCCACCGCGGCCCCGCCCTTGTAGGCCTCCGCAGTTCCGGCGATCGTGCTGTTGTCGAACGGCACGATCGGCAGGAAGGCGAAGTCCGCGGGCGGCATCACACCATCGGTGATGCGCGCCTGGTAGCCAACCGTCGCCTCGGTCGCACCCAGCGGCGGGAACAGGACGAACGAGTAGCCCAGGGACGTCTGGTTCTGGCCGTTGCCGGCGATCGTGGCACCTGGTGCGGTCACCTCGTTGAAGCCCTTGGGCAGGGTCACGTCCAGCGACCCGACGAACGGGTCAGCGGTCTCCACGTCCTCGGTGATCTCGGTGCCCTCGACGTCGGTGAACGTGACGGAATCCGTAGTCGCGGTCGTGTTGCGAACCGTGTATTCCACGTCCAGTACACCGCTGGCTCCGACCACGTCATCGGGCTGGATCTCCACCCCGTCGAGCATGACCCTGACCGACACCTCCATCGGGTTGATCTCCGCGTCGGTGAGTGTGCGCTGCTCGTCCCCGCCGTCGACGGTGAGGTCGAACTGGATCGACTCCCCCTCCATCGGGAACGGGCCGAACTCGTTGAGGTTGCGGTTGCTGGTGGTACCCACCGGGACGAGTACGGTCTTGGTGCCGTTCCCGACCGCCGAGACCTGCGTGTACATCCGAGACGGTGAGGACCTCGCCCTCCGCCGTTGCGGTCTGCAGAACGGTCTTGCGCACGGTGACCTGGACGTCGCCGGAGTCCTCCATCGTGACCGCGGCGGCCCCCGGACCCGCGGCCCCTGCCACGAGCAGCACGCCAGCGCTTGCGGCCAGCGCGCGAATGACGTTCTTGCGCGCCATCAGATCTCACTCCCCACGGTCTCAGATTCCATCACTTCTTCTGGTTCAGCCTCGTCGGACTCCTCCGGGAACAGCCAGTCGACCACGAAGCCGGTCAGGTACCCGAGGTTGGCCAGGACCATGAACGTTCCCAGCGCCAGGGTGGAGGTGCTCAGGAAGTTGTACGGCGCGTCGTTGTAGACGTAGTCATAGGCGCCCGCGAACCCACCGACACCCAGGAGAAGCGACCACAGCGGCATCCGCCCGATGGACAGGGCTGCAGCACCAGTCACCAGGACCAGGGTCAGCGCAGCCGTGACGGCCACGCCACTGCTGCTCGAGGGCATGAACTGCGCGTTGATGGCGGTTCCGATGAGGGCGATCAGGACACCTATGAGGAACCCGATGTACCGGCCCAGCTTCTGCCCTCCTGGCGCGAGGGCCAGCACTCCACCGACTGGCACGCCCAGCAGCGGGTTGGGCAGTCCAAGCTTCAAGGCATCACCGATGTACACCGCCGCGAACGCAACAATCGCAAGTGCAAATCCACCGAATAGCGTCCGCTTCATGTGTCCTCCTGGTCAGCGTGACATGCGACACGTCACCCGAATGGGGGTAGGCGCCGTGACTGTCTGTCATTCAAGCAGGTCAAATTGCCCGAAGGGGTATCGAACAGGTCGCTTCACCCGTTTGCGCGACACCGACTGGGCAAGTGACCACCGGTGGGAATCTCCGCTCCGGGATTTGGACGCTTCGCCCGGGACCAAAGACACCAGGCGAATAGTCAGACAAATCCGATTCGCCCGGCACACATGCCGCATTTGCGTCCATTTCCAGCCTCTCGCACACCGCACACGGTGGGACCTTGGTCACCAGTCGTGCGCCGGATGCCGCCGATTCCGTTCACGGCGACGGGCTCGGTCCCCCATCAGGTGATTCCGAGGCGGTCGGATCAGGGGCGATCAGGGCCAGCGTGGTGGGGCCCGGCGGCCACGCCGGTAACGGGCTGGGCCCGGAGAAGCCGCTGCCCTCGCCGAACGCGACTTCGTTTCCGACCCACGACGGGAAGCGCCCGAGGCGCACCCAGTCGTCGAGGATGTGGACCCCGCCAACGATCGACTGGCCGGTGAAGGCGCAGTGCCCGGCCCCGGAGGGCGCGACGCCGCTCTCGGGATACCTGGCCGGAGGCGAGGACACGTTGATGTTCAGCCAGCGGATGTCCTCCCCACTGGCCTGCGCGGCCCACGTGCCGTAGACGGTCTCGTTGGCCAGAATCGCGGCGGGGTCCACGGACGTGTGCATCGTGAGGTTCGGCTTGCTCAGCGCAGCAGGCAGTGGGTACTGGACCTGAGCATCGGCCCGTGCCTGCGGATCGGCCTCGACAGCAGGCAGGGCAGCCATCTGGCGCACAAGCGTGAGCGTCGTCAGGGCGCCGTACACCTCATCGATCTCAGCCGCCTCGTCCGCCGTGACGCGTGCACCGTAGTTGACGCCGACGTTCGTGCTGGGGTTGCCTCCGTACTGCTGCTCGATGCGGAAACGCTCGAGGGTGCTCCGAGCCAGGACCCGGCCGAGGTTCTCCACGAGTGCCTCCCGCAGTTGATCCTGGGTGACGCCGGCCGACGTCCGGGTCTGAGTCGGGATCTCCGCGACGGCGGCGATCACCTGCAGCGTCGCCAGGCCCGCGCCGGTGGGGTCCTCGGCGGCCTCCCGCACCGCGGTCATGGCGCGCTCGTACTCGGCACGGGCGTCTTCCACGGATGTGAAGCCGGTCAGCGTCAGCTTGGGGGCCAGCAGGGCCTTCACCCCGACCGCGGCGTCGAGCGCAAGGTCCATGTTGGGGTTGAGGCCGCCGAGCAGACCACACATCGAGGCTGAGCCGGAGACCCAGTCGTTGTCCTGACCGGACCGCAGCGCAGCAAGCCCACCGAGGGACTGGCCCCAGGTGTAGATGCGGTTCGGCACCCCGATGTTCGTCACGAATGCCTCGCGGATCGTCGCGACGGATTCGATGGTCTCCTCGATCACCCACCCGCCATCCTCCGCGCCCGCCCCAGCCAGTGCGTAGCCCTCCTCGAGCAGTGCGTCGGCGACCGCATCGATGCCGGCTGCTGTGCCGGGCGCGACCTCGGCAACCGGCTCGAACGCCGGCGCGTCGGCATCGATCGCGTCCACCGGGAGCAACCCATGGCTGTAGATCAGCAGGGTGCCGTTCCAGGTCTCGGGGAGCCGGATGTCATACGGCGCGCCATCGATGTCACCGGCGCACGCGAACCCACCCGAGCCGCACGGGGTGAAGGCAACGTCCTGGGATTCATCGGTGGGATCACCCGTGGGGAGGCCTGACGATGACGGGGTCTCGTCCTCCTGTGAGCTGCCGGTGCAGCCGGCCAGCGCCAGGCCGAGCACGAGCACGGGAACTGCCATCCGGGAAGCGCGCACGGCTCGAATCCTCGCACAGGCGTGCCGCAGTTGAGGCCGGACACCGCGTGCAAGGCTGGACTCGCCTCAGCCGTGACCAGCACACCTACTCGGGCCAGGGGCCCGGCTCGTAGGTCGGGTCGTATCCCGATTCCGCTCCCAGCGCGTCCACGATGGCCGCCTCGGTCGGCGCCTGACCGCCGCGCACCCACTGGTCGAGCAGGTCGATCATGCCCACCCGGGAGTCCGGGGTGAAGTCGCAGTGGCCGGCACCGTACGGCGCCCCCGGCTCGGCAGGGTAGGTGTCGGGAGCGACGGTGTAGAGCTGGACCAGGTCCTCGGTCGCGCCCGATGCCTCGCGGAGCAGGGTCTGGTTCTGCACCGCCACCAACGGATCGGCAGCTGTGTGCAGGGTGATGGTCGGCACCTCGATCGTGCCCGAGGGCTCACCGCCGGTCTTCCGGGCGGCCTTCACCGCCGCGCGGTCGGCAGCCTCGCGCTGTCCGTCCACCAGCTCGGCGATGATCCGCTTCGCGGTACCCGGCCCACCCAGCTCGTCGAGCAGCGCGCGGTCCTCGTCGGAGAACCGCGAGGCGTAGTCGGTGTCGGTGTTGTCCGAGATGTTGCCCCCGAAGCGCTGCTCGATGTCGTACCGGGCGGCGGTCCCGAACCGCAGGGCGATCAGGGCTGCCTCAGTCGCAGCGAGCACCTGGCTGTCCACCGTGCTGCCGTCCTGCGACTTGGTCTGGAGCCGCGCGTCGGCGAGCAACGCGAGGGCCAGCACGTCGGCCTGCTGCTTCTTCGAGGCTGCCGCGTCGCGCACCTTGCCACCTGCGGACACGAGCTCCGAGCTCGCGGCGCGGGCCGAGGAGTACCCGGTGAGTTGGAGGGACGGGTCGATCAGCTCGCGCACGCCGTACGCCACGTCGAGGGCCAGGTCCATGTTCGGCACGATCCCGCCGACCACCCCGCAGAGCGGTGCCGCCCCGCTGACCCAGTCCGGGTTCGCCTCGACGGTCTCCATCGTGACCAGCCCACCGAGGGAGTCCCCCCAGGCATACACGCGCTCGGGCGTGCCCACGGTGTCGCTGAAGAACTCGTACAGGTCGGTGTTGGCCCTGACCCCGTCGTCGACCGCCCACCCGTTGCTGGCCCAGCCCGAACCTGCCAGTGCGTAGCCCTCGCTGAGCAGGTTGCGGGCCAGCGGGACGCCACCGTCGTTGTATCCCGGCGACGGCTCGGCACGGGTGCTTCCGACCGTGAAGTCCGGGGCCACCGGATCCGGGGCCCGGTAGCCATGGGAGTACAGGAGCAGGGTGCCGTTCCATTCAGTCGGCAGCAGGATCCGGTACTTGGCCCCGTCGATCTCGCCCTCGCAGGCCTCTGCGCAGTCCGTGAACGGGACCGCTTCGGGCGCCGCGACGCCCGATTGGGAGTCCTCGCCGGCATCGGGGGTGCTGGCGCCGGAGTCGGCCGAACAGCCGACCAGAAGCGTGAATGCCGCGGCGGCCACCACGGCACGCACCCCCGGTCGGATCACGTCTGAATTGTGCCAGCCGTCCACCTTTCGCGCATGTGCTCCCCCACGCCCTCCCGGCCAGCCGGTTCGTGGCCCCGCAGCGGCTCAGTCGAAGACCTCCTTGAGGTCGTCGAAGGACGCCAGCTCATCGGGGAAGTCCTGCTCGGCGCGCGCGGCCCGGGTGCGCATGATCGTCCCGATCGTCCCCAGGGCCACAAGCAGGAGGCCCACGGCCAGGGCGAGGGCTGGGCCGTAGGAGTACGCCCAGAGCACCGGGAGCGCCTCCTCCTCAGCCTGGGCAACAAGCGCATCCACCTGCTCGGGCGTGCTCGCGGTAGTCATCGCCAGGAGCGTCACGACGTCCCGGCCGCCGGCGTCGCGCAGCGCCTCACGGATTCGCTCGACCTTGCGCAGGATGATCCCGGTGGTCGGATCCACCCAGAGCGTACGGTTCATGACATGCGTGCGGGTCAGCGGCACAGTGGGCAGCTCGGAACCGACCAGTTGGCCGGGTGCCTGCACCGTTCCGATCGGCGTCGCGGGCGTCGCCTGCTGGAACTTCGCAGCCGCGACCCCGCCCACGTCCTCGAAGCCGATGTAGGCCATCTCCACCGGCATCAGCAGGGTGAGGTCGAAGTACGGGTAGGTCTCGGCCGGGGTGAACCACGGGAGCCGCAGCGGGCTGCCGGCACCCTCCATCGGCACCTGGACGCCGTCCACTGCGACGTCGCAGCAGTCGATCAGGGCCTGGGTGCTGCGGTCGGCGGCGAGCCGGTAGGCCGACTCGGCCACAACTCGTCCGTCGATCGTGACAGTGCTGTCGGTCGTGTCGGTCACGGCGGCGTTGGCACCATCCGCGGCAGCCTGCTGCGCGCCCTCGGCCGAGCCCCGTGTCGACTCCGTCCGAGTCACCTCGATGGAGTCCGCGGCCTCCGCCTCAGCGCTGCCAAGGTCGAACAGGGTGGAGATCGTCCCGGTGCTCACGTGGGTGACGAACCCGTCCCCGCCCGGCACCGCCGGGGACTGGGCGAGCACGGGTGTGACCCAGAAGCGCATCAGGGGCGCAGCGACGAGCAGGAGCAACCCGAGCACGAGGGCGAGTCGCGTCAGCCATCGAGCCCACGCCCCCGACAGGGACAACGCCACGCCCTGCCCACCTCCTCCACGACCGATCCTGCGGCGACAGTATCCGACTAGTGCGCCGCGGCCTGCCAGGACCGACCGATGCCGATCGACACATCGAGGGGCACCGCGAGGTCAACCGCCCCGGACATCGCCGAACGCACCAGATCGGTGACCTGGTCGACCTCTCCGGGAGCGACCTCGAGGACGAGCTCATCGTGGACCTGGAGCAGCACCCGCGACGTCAGCCCAGCCTCCGCAATAGCGTCGTCGGCGCGCAGCATGGCCACCTTGATGATGTCGGCGGCAGATCCCTGGATCGGGGCGTTGAGCGCCATCCGCTCGGCCATCTCGCGACGTTGCCGGTTGTCGCTGGTCAGATCCGGCAGGTACCGGCGGCGCCCCAGCAACGTCTCGGTGTATCCAGTCAGCCTGGCCTGCTCGACGACGCTCGCGAGGTAGTCGCGCACGCCCCCGAAACGCTCGAAGTACTCATCCATCAGGCGCCGGGCCTCCCCCGGGTCGATGCCGAGCTGCTGGGACAGCCCGAACGCGGACAACCCGTAGGCCAGCCCGTAGGACATCGCCTTGATCTTTCGGCGCATCTCCGGGTCCACCGCCGGTGGCGCGACGCCGAACACCCGTGCGGCCACAGTGGTGTGCAGGTCCTCCCCGGACATGAACGCCTCGATCAGCGACTCATCGCCACACAGGTGGGCCATGATCCGCATCTCGATCTGCGAGTAGTCCGCAGTCATCAGCGACTCGTAGCCGCGCCCGACGACGAACGCCTCACGGATCCGACGGCCGGCGGGGGTCCGCACCGGGATGTTCTGCAGGTTCGGATCGGTGCTCGACAGCCGGCCGGTCGCGGCCACCATCTGGTTGAACGTGGTGTGCACCCGGCCCTCGGAGTCCGCGAGCGGGATGAGCCCGGCCACCGTCTGCCGGAGCCGCGAGGAGTCCCGGAACCGCAGGAGAGCCTCGAGCACCGGGTGTGCCGTGCTGGCGTACAGGCCGTTGAGCGCCTCGGCGTCGGTGGTGTACCCGGTCTTGATCCGCTTGGTCTTGGGCAGGCCCAGCTCGTCGAACAGCACCTCCTGGAGCTGCTTGGGCGATCCGAGGTTGAACTCACGGCCGACGATGTCGTGGGCATCCTCCTGAGCGGCCCGGACCTCGCCAGCGAACTCGGCCTCCAGCTCGGTCAGGAGCCCGACGTCCACGGCGATCCCGGTGGACTCCATGTCCACGATCAGGGACACCAGCGGCAGCTCGACGTCGGCCAGCAGCCCCGCACCGCCCCGGCGGGCCACCTCGGTGAGCAGCACCTCGTGCAGGTCGAGGGTTGCCCGGGCCAGGATGCCCACCTGCTCGAGGGCCTCAGCCTCGACGACACCATCCAGGCTGAGCTGGTCCTGCTGGGCGCTCGCCGAGGGCAGGTCGCGGTGCAGGAACCGCGGGACCAGGTCTGCGAGGTCGAAGCTGCGCTGGCCGGGCAGGACCACGTAGGCGGACAGTGCCGTGTCACCTACGAGGCCACGCAGCGGCCACCCGCGGGCCGCCAGCGCGAGCATCGGCCCGTTGGCGTCGTGGAGGACCTTGCCCACGGATCCATCGGCGAACCATCCGGCCAGGACCTCGTCGTCCGTGATGGCCAGACCATCGAGGTCGACCACGAGGGTGTCGCCCTGCTCGGCGGCGAGCCCCACAGCGGAGACCTCGCCGGTGCCCCCACCCCACGTGCCGCGCACCGAGACGGAAACGGGCGAACCTGCGGCATCCAGCCAACCGGCCACCTCCCCCGGCGGCCGCGACCCTGACCGGAGGCTGCGCCTGCGCGCCGGACCCCAGCACCGCCGGGCCACCCGCCGCACCGTCAGCACCGTCCGCGCCGGGGAACGTCTCGAACAACCGCTCCCGCAGCACCCGGAACTGCAGGGCATCGAAGACCTCGTGGACCTCGGACCGCTCGAAGTCCTGCCGCTCGGTGTCCGCCAGCCCAACAGGCAGCGGGACGTCGCTGACCAGCTCGGTCAGCGCGCGGTTGGTCTCGATCTGGCCGATGTGCGACCGAAGCGCCTCCCCCACCTTGCCCCGCACCTCGTCGGCGTGGCTGATCAGCTCGCCGAGGCTGCCGTACTGGCTGATCCACTTCGTCGCCGTCTTCTCCCCGACGCTGGGCACCGACGGCAGGTTGTCACTGGGGTCACCGCGCAGTGCCGCGAAGTCCGGGTACTGGTCCGGCGTCAGGCCGTACTTCGCCAGCACGGCCTCGGGCGTCATCCGAGCCAGGTCCGAGACCCCCTTGCGCGGGTACAGCACGGTGGTGTCGTCGTCGATCAGCTGGAACGCGTCGCGGTCACCGGAGATGATCAGCGTCTCGAAGCCCTCCTCCCCCGCTTGGCGAGCCAGGGTCGCAAGGATGTCGTCCGCCTCGTAGCCGTCCACCTGGAGCGCGGGGATCCGCAGGGCGCCGAGCACCTCCTGGATCAGCGCGACCTGGCCACGGAAGGGCTCCGGGGAGCTGGCCCGGTTGGCCTTGTACTCGGGGAACCGCTCGGTTCGGAACGTCTGGCGCGACACGTCGAAGGCCACCGCCACATGTGTCGGCGCCTCGTCGCGCAGCGTGTTGATCAGCATCGAGGTGAACCCGTAGACCGCATTGGTGGGCTGACCAGTGGTCGTCGAGAAGTTCTCGACCGGCAGTGCGTAGAAGGCCCGATAGGCCAACGAGTGCCCATCGAGCAGCAGGAGGCGGGGACGGGCCGGCTTCGTGGGGGTCACCGCTCGATCCTACGGGCCGCCTCGCCCTCCGCCTCGCCCTCCGCCTCCCCTCCGCCTCGCCCTCCGCCTCGCCCTCCGCCTCGCCCTCGCCCCCCGCTCCGCCGTGGTGGTCGACAAGGCGCATCCAATCCGCCGAATCGGCTTCCACGGCGGAAGCTAGGCTCTGATCATGTCCTCCGGCACCCCCGAGTCCCCAGTCCCTGCCGCGGCGACCCCTGGCACCGACGACCCGCATGCCTCGGCGGTGCTTCCGACGGACGAGGCAGAGCTCGCGGTCATCGACGCCCTGCGTTCGGTCGGGATGGGCGCCCTCGCCGACGGCATGGGCATCGAGTTGCTGGAGGTCGGCGCGGAACGCACGGTCGCCCGGATGCCGGTCGAGGGCAACACCCAGCCCTACGGACTGCTGCACGGCGGTGCTTCCGCGGTGCTCGCCGAGTCCATCGGGTCGATCGCCTCGGCCCTGCACGCCGGACCCGACCGGATCGCCCTCGGCCTGGAGTTGAACTGCACACACCACAAGGCCATGCTCGACGGCTACGTGATCGGCACCGCCACCCCACTCGTCCGCGGTCGCAGCGTCGCCTCCTATGCCATCAGCATCACCGACGAGTCCGGTACCCCGGTCTGCACCGCCCGCCTGACCTGCCTGCTGCGCGAGCGGTGAACGGCGCCCGAACCGGCCCCCCGCGTACCGGGAGTCCGCGATGATCGGCCTGGGCACGGTCATCAACATCATCGCGATCCTGATCGGGTCGGCCATCGGGGTCGCACTCGGCCACCGGCTGCCGCAGCGGACCCGTGATGTGGTCACCGACGGCCTCGGGCTCCTCACCCTCCTTGTGGCTGCGCTGTCGGCCGCTTCCGTGCTGGATCCATCAGTGTCGGAGGCCGTCGGCGCAGCCGGGATCCTGATCGTGCTGGGCTCACTGCTCATCGGCGGCATCATCGGCTCGCTGCTGAGCATCGAGGCTCGGCTCGAGGGGCTCGGGGAGAGGATCCGCCGCCGACTGTCGCGACGGGTCGCGGTTGACGAGCTCGCAGGTGCCAGCCCCCATGCTGATGTGCCGGTCGATGGACCGGGCGAGAGCGCGATCGATGTCGAGGTCGAGGGCGCCCTCGCCGACCCAGACCCGGGCGAGCCCGGTGCCGACGGGGCCGGGAGCACCTTCGTCGAGGGCTTCGTGACCGCATCGCTCGTGTTCTGCGTGGGCCCCCTTGCCATCCTCGGCGCGCTCTCCGACGGGCTGGGCCTCGGGATCGACCAGCTCGCGCTGAAGTCGGTCATGGACGGATTCGCCTCGATCGCGTTCGCCGCCAGCCTGGGGTGGGGCGTCGCGGCCAGTGCCCTGGTCGTCGGCGCCTACCAGGGCACTCTCACAGTGCTCGGGTGGGCGCTGGGTTCGGTCCTGAGCATCGCGCAGATCTCACTGCTCACGGCGACCGGCGGGCTGCTGCTGGTGGGCATCGCGCTGCGTCTGCTGCGGATCCGGCACATCCCGGTGGGCGACCTGCTGCCCGCCCTGATCGTGGCGCCCATCCTCACGGCGATCGTCGCCGCCTTCTCCTGACCCCCGTCCGTGCCCGCTGGGATGGGTCCCGCACCGTCAGGCTGCCCGACGAGATCCGGAGTCCTTCGGGACTCAGCCGCCCGCCGGCGCCCCGCTGCAGAAGTAACACGAGTGATACACGGGTCTGCCCGATATCCGGTGCTGGCCCACCCGCGTCGCGTACACTCCCGACACCAATGGGCGGTCATCGGACCGTCGGGATCGCTCAGGCTGGGGTGCAACAGTGGTGATGAACACGGTCCTGCGACGGATTCTGCTGATGGTTGTCGCCGTGGCTGCCCTTGGCGGCCCGATCGTCGCGGGCATCAGCCCGGCCGCAGCAGCCGACGACCTCGAATTGCGCGGGTCCCTGAGCAACCCCGAGGGAGAGCCGGTCGCGGGCGTACGGATCGAGGTGAGTGCCGAGGACGGCTTCACAGGCACCGGCACCAGCGCCTCGGATGGCACGTGGGCAGTGCTGTTGCCGGGCGCTGCCACCTACACAGTCCTGCTGCTGGAGGAGTCGCTGCCCCCCGACCTCGGACTGCGCGACCCGGAGCGAAACCCACTCACGCTCAACATCCTGTCCCGCTCCAAGACAGTCCAGTTCCCTCTGGGCGAGGAAGCCGGGGGCGGGAGCCAGTGGACCAGCCGGGCGCTCCAGCTGTTCGTGGACGGTCTGGCGTTCGGCCTGATCCTGGCCCTGGCGGGAGTGGGGCTGTCGCTGGTGTTCGGCACCACGGGGCTGACCAACTTCGCCCACGGTGACCTGATGACCTTCGGCGCACTGGCAGCGCTGGTCTTCAACAACTACATCGGGCTGCCGCTCGTGGTGGCTGGAGCGCTGGCGCTGGTGCTGGCGGTGGGCTTCGGATGGGCCCAGGACAGAGGCCTCTGGCGGCCACTGCGCCGACGCGGAACCGGCCTCATCGCGATGCTCGTGGTCTCCATCGGCTTCGGGATCCTCCTGCGCTACACGTACCTGTTCTTCTTCGGCGGCAGCAACGTCCAGTACGCGCAGTACTCGGGGCAGGCCGGGATGGAGCTCGGGCCGATCTCGATCACCCCGAAGTCCCTGATGGCATCCGTCCTTGCCATCATCGCCCTGCTTGCCACCATCGCGTGGCTGCAACGGTCTCGGATGGGCAAGGCCAGCCGTGCGATCTCCGACAACCCTGGACTGGCCTCTGCCTCGGGTATCGATGTCGAGCAGGTCATCAACCGGGTCTGGATCATCGGCACGACACTGGCTGCCCTGGGCGGGATCACCTTCTCGCTGAGCAACGGGGTGAGCTGGATCCAGGGCTTCCAGGTCCTGCTCCTGGTCTTCGCCGGGGTCATCGTCGGTGGGCTCGGTACGGCCTACGGGGCGCTGGTCGGCTGCCTGCTGGTCGGCGTGCTGATCCAGATGTCGACCCTGTTCATCCCACCGGAGTTGAAGAACCTGGGGGCTCTGGTGTTCCTGATCCTGATCCTCCTGGTCAGACCGCAGGGTATCTTCGGCCGCGCCGATCGGATCGGGTGAGGTAGTCATGGACTGGAACATCATCTTCGGCCAGGCCCTCACGCAGGGTCTGGGGGTGCAGGCGATCATCTACGCGCTGGCCGCCATCGGGCTGAACATCCACTTCGGGTACACGGGCCTGCTCAACTTCGGCCAGGCGGGATTCCTGGCCGTCGGCGCCTACGCCCTCGGCGTGACCGTGGCCACGTTCGGGCAGTCCCTGTGGCTCGGCGTCGCGTTCGGCCTGCTGGGTTCGGTCATCCTCGCCCTGCTGCTCGGCGTGCCGACGCTGCGGCTTCGAGCGGACTACCTGGCGATCGTGACGATCGCCGCGGCGGAGATCATCCGGCTGATCGTTCGCTCGGTGACCTTCCGGGAGACGTTCGGCGGGTCCGATGGGATCAACGGCTTCGCTGACGAGTTCTACGCGCTGAACCCCTTCTCCTCCGGCCTGGTGTGGGGGCCAATCTCCCTGACTCCCAACAAGCTGTGGATCACGGTCGTCGGCTGGGGTCTGGTGGCGGTCTCGTTGCTGCTGGTGTTCCTCGCGATGCGATCACCGTGGGGTCGTGTGCTCAAGGGGATCCGCGAGGATGAGGAGGCCGTGCGCAGCCTCGGCAAGAACGTCTTCGCCTACAAGATCCAGGCGTTGGTCTTCGGCGGGCTGATCGGAACGCTGGGCGGATTCGTCTTCGCCCTGTCGAACCAGTCGGTGCAGCCCGACAACTACGCGACCACGATCACCTTCTTCGCATGGGCCGTGCTGATCCTTGGTGGGGCCGCCCGCGTGTTCGGCCCCGTGCTCGGGTCGTTGATCTTCTGGTTCCTGCTGATCTTCACGAACCTAGCCCTCTCCGAGGCTGTGCGTGCGGGCTACATCACGTTCATCAGCAGCACGCAGGTCGGCCAGATCCGGTTCATCCTGTTGGGCCTATCCCTGATGCTCCTGATGATCTACCGCCCCCAGGGCATCCTCGGCGACAAGAAGGAGTTGGCCCTCGATGCCCGATGACAACCAGGCACAGGCGAGCAACACCCGGACCATCACTCCAACGGTGGCCGCTGTGCGCGAGGCCCTCAACGGCGTGAGCAACGAGCCCGGTGCGGCCAAGCCGGACCCGATCCTGGTCGGGTCCACGATCAAGAGGGCATTCGGCGGTCTGGTCGCGGTCGACGTCGACCACCTCGAGGTTCAGCGCGGAAGCATCACAGCACTCATCGGCCCCAATGGTGCGGGCAAGACCACCCTGTTCAACCTGCTGACGGGCTTCGACCAGCCGAGCTCCGGGTCCTGGGAGTTCGAGGGCAGGGAGCTGGCGCACATGCGCCCGTACAAGGTCGCCCGGATCGGGATGGTCCGGACCTTCCAACTGACCAAGGCGCTGTCCCGGATGACCGTCCTGGACAACATGCGCCTGGGGGCGACCGGTCAGCGCGGCGAGGCGTTCTTCGCCGGCCTCGTCAAGGCACTGTGGGGTGGTCAGGAGGCGGCGAACACCACCCGCGCGCAGGAGATCCTCAGCCGGTTCAACCTGGCGGAGAAGTCCGAGGACTTCGCCGGGAGTCTCTCCGGTGGCCAGCGCAAGCTGCTCGAGATGGCGCGCGCGCTCATGACGAACCCGATCATGGTCATGCTGGATGAGCCCATGGCTGGCGTGAACCCGGCCTTGACCCAGTCGCTGCTGGGCCACATCAAGGACCTGCGCGAACAGGGCATGACCGTGATGTTCGTCGAACATGACATGGACATGGTGCGTGACATCAGCGACTGGGTGATCGTCATGGCCCAGGGACGGATCATCGCCGAGGGGCCCCCTGAGGTCGTCATGGGTGACAAGGTGGTTGTTGACGCCTACCTCGGGGCCCACCACGACCAGGCGCTCACCGAGTCCGGCGAGAGCCTTCAGGAGGACTGATGCGACCGATCGATCCCGAGCACGGGCCACAGGACGTCGAGCCGGGCTCCCCGGAGTTCATGCGTGAGCTGCAGGTCGACGCCTCGATGGACGTCGAGGCCCATGGAGCCACGGAGCTGATCGACCGCAGCGAGCACCAGACTGCGAGTGCCGGCGCACTGGTCATCGCTGATGACCTGGTGGCCGGGTACCTACCGGGGGTGCACATCCTCACTGGATGCGACTTCTACGCCCACGAGGGCGAGATGGTGGGGATCATCGGGCCCAACGGAGCCGGCAAGTCCACGCTGCTCAAGGCCATGTTCGGACTGGTGAAGATCAGCAGCGGACAGGTGACGCTGCGCGGCGAGGAGGTCACGAACCTGCGCGCCGACAAGCTGGTCAAACTCGGCGTCGGTTTTGTCCCCCAGACCAACAACGTGTTCCCCTCGCTGACCATCGAGGAGAACATGCAGATGGGGGGCTACCAGGAGCCCGACAAGGTGCCGGAGCGGTTCGCCAAGGTCGCCGACATCTTCCCCGCGCTGGCTGATCGGCGCCGACAGCGCGCCGGGACGCTCTCCGGCGGCGAGCGCCAGATGGTGGCCATGGGCCGAGCGCTCATGATGGAGCCCAGCGTGCTGCTGCTCGACGAGCCCAGCGCGGGGCTCTCGCCGCAGCTGCAGGACGAGGTCTTCGTCCGGGTCAAGGCCATCAACGCCACCGGCGTGACGGTGATCATGGTCGAGCAGAATGCACGCCGCTGCCTGCAGATCGTCGACCGGGGATACGTCCTCGACCAGGGCCGCAACGCCTACACCGGGACCGGGCGCAATCTGGCCAACGACCCCAAGGTCATCGAGCTCTACCTGGGGACCTTGGCCAAGGCCTGAGTCACCGGCGCAGCGCCGCGATCCGCACGGCCGTGGTTGTGGGGTGCTCGGGCGCCTCAACGGGCCACCGTGGGGCGCCCGCGCACCGATGCCGCGCCCAGATCCGGACGGCCGCGGTTGTGGGTTGCGCGGGCGGGCGCGCCTCAGCGGGTCGTCCCGAGCAGGAGCACAGCAGGAGCGGGGCCCCTCCGCAGTGGAGGAGCCCCGCTCCTGTTGGCTTGTCAGATCAGGACGCGGACGGAACCTGGCCGGAGACGAACTCGTCGGCCGTGTACTGGTTGTCGGCACCGTAGATGTAGACCCCCATGGTGGCCTCCGACGGATCACCGTTCTCGTCGAACGAGATCGGACCGGATTGACCGTTGAAGTTGAAGTCCTCGCCGGCGTCGATCTTCGCCATGCAATCAGCGAAGTTGGTGCACTCCTCGCCGTTGTTGGTCACCTCGACCAGAGCGGCCGCGATGTCCTCGCCACAATCGGAACCCGCCAGCTCGGCACCGAGCGCGATCGTGGTCACGGCGTCGTAGGACTCCGCCGCGTAGCTGAAGTCGCTCAGCTCCGGGTCGATCGCCAGCAGCGACTCCCGAAGCTCGTCGGAGGCCTCCGCACCGGGCAGCGTGCCCTTGGTGCCCTCGAGGATCCCATCGGGCAGGTCTTCGTAGAGCGTGTTGCTCAGGTTGCCGTCCACCAGGTAGAGCTGCACATTGTCCGGTCCGATGCCCTGCTTGATGAGCTCCTGGAGCATCTTCGAGGACTCGTTGAAGCCAATCATGACCACGGCGTCCGGATCGGCCGCCTTGACCTGGCCGACCTCGGCCTCGAAGGACGCGGCCTGGGGATCATAGATGACCGGGTCGAGCGCCAGCGAGCCGCCAGCGGCGGTGAAGTTGCCGGCGAACGAGTTGGCAAGGCCCTCACCGTAGGCATCCTGGAGCGCGAGGACGGCTGGCTTGGTGCTGCCGTCGTTGGCGGCGGTCTCGGCAAGGACGGCGCCCTGGAAGAGGTCCGAGGGAGCTGTGCGGAAGTACAGGCCGTTGTCGTCGTACGACGTGAACGTCGGCGAGGTGTTGGCCGGGGAGAAGTGGATGACGCCTGCACCCGTGACCTTGTCGATGAACGTCAGTGACACACCCGAGGAGGCGGCACCGATGACGGCATCCACCCCCCGCTGCAGGTGCTCGTCGGCCGCGGTGACGGCGATGTTGGTGGTGGTGTCGCCGGAGTCGGCGTTGAACACCTCGACCTGCTCGCCCAGGACGCCGCCAGCCTCATTCACCTCGCTGACTGCCAGGTCGACACCCGCGAACTCCGGCGGGCCGAGGAAGGCGAGGTTGCCGGTCTGCGGCAGGATCGTGCCCAGCTTCAGCGTGCCGTCGGCCTCGCAGGAGGCGCTGCTGGACGGGGCCGCCGACGCGGCGGTCTCCTCCGAGGAGCCACTGCTGCAGGCGGTCAGCACCAGGGCTGAGGCCGCGAGGGCCGCCCCGATCTTGACAGATGTTCCCATGTTCGTCCGTTCTCTCGGGTCTCGGATTGGTGCACGCAGGAGCGCACCGTGGGCCGGAACCTACATGACCCAGAGCCGGATTCAGCACAGAATCTCTGCTACGGGGGTAACAGATTGGTAACAGATCCTCCTGCCCAACGACGGCGCACTGCCCCTCGGGCGGGATCAGCGGACGCGCCAGGGTCCCACCAGCGACTCCTGCCCGTCCTCCATGAGCAGGACGGTGACATCCTTGTTGTCGATGTCCCCGCTTTCGGGGTCGATGCTGATCTCCGTGCCCAGGACCGACTCCTCAGCCGGGATTGTGATGCCCTTCCCGCTGAACACCGCCTCCGTGACCCCTTGCCGAGTCCCGTCTGACTGGGCGATCGCCTCGAGAATGACCTGCGTGGCGGCCACGGCGTACAACCCTGAGGCGGAGACCGGCGGCTCGCCGAACTTCTCCTCGTAGGCCTTCGTGAGGGCCGCGGCCAGGTCACCCTCCTCGGTCAGCGAACCGAGGTCCTGGCCGGCGAACGTCAGGTAGACGCCCTGGGCCTCCTGCTGCTCCTGGAACTCCGGATAGCCGGTGAAGCCGTCCGGGGCCATCGTGATGACCTTCTCGTTGTCGCCGAGGAACTCCACCTTGTCCCTGACGAGCTGGCCACCGTTGCTGTCGTAGGTGCCGGCGATGTAGAGGCAATCAGGCTTCGACGTCTTGATCAGCTCGAAGAGCTCTGCGTAGTCATCCTGGTCCGCATCCCACGGCTCGTTGCCGAGGATCTCGATGTCCCGCTCCGCAGCTTCGTCGACGAACGCCTTGGCGATTCCCTGCCCGTAGGTCTCACGATCGTTGATCACGAAGCACTTCCTGACCTTGAGGTCCTTGGCCATGAACTGCGCCGCAGCAGCGCCCTGGTAGTCATCGGTGGTCACAACCCGCGCGAAGTTGCGGTCACTGGTTGGGTAGTAGATCTCCGGCTCCCCCGTCGCCCAGGCCTTCGTCAGTCCCGGATTGGTGCTGGCATGGGACACCATCAGCATGGGACCGTCCGGGTCCTGGTTCAGCACCGGAGTGATGATCTTCGCGCAGCCCGAGTCGTACGGGCCGACGACGGCAATCTCGTCCGGGTCAGAGACGTGCACCTGGGCGTTCCTGGCGCACGCCGCGTCGTCCCACCCACCCTTCTCCTCCGTCGAGTTGTCATACGTCCGGAACTCGATCGGGTACTCCCCCGCCAGGTTGCCCTCCTGCTCGAGGTACAGACTGATCATGTTGTTGGTCGACTCGGACGCCGCAGCAGCGGGGCCCTGCAGGGGCAGGTCGCTGGAGATCACCAGGGACCCTTCGGGAACGTCGGCTGCCCCGCCAGGCGTGGTGTCCGAGGAGTTCGTGCAGGCCGCCAGCGCCACGATCGAGGCCACAGCCGCCACGCCGATGGTGAGTCTGGTGGGCATGACTCTCCTTCTCAGGAGTCGCAAGACGCGTCCGAACGAGGTCCCCGCCCTCAGGAAACTACCGCATCGACCGGTCCGTTGGCTGGAGGAGGCCGCCGCGTTCAGGCCGGATCGGCCGCGTCACCTCGCTCCAGGACCGCACGCGCCACGTCGGCCATCGGCACCCGCTGGTCCATCGCGGCGCGCTGCAGCCAGGCGAAGGCAACCTGCTCGTCCCAGCCGAAGCGTGCCTGCAGCGCGGACTTGGCACGATCGATGGACTTGCGGGCCTCGAGGCGCCCCTCGACGTCGGCCAAGCCGGTGCGCAGCTCTGCCAGCTCAGCGAAGCGGGCCCGGGCGATCTCGATCGCGGGACGAAGCTCATCGGCGGTGAAGGGCTTGACCACATAGCCCTGGACGCCGGCGGCCAGGGCTCGGTCAACGAGGTCCGACTGGCTGAAGGCGGTCAGCAGCACGATCGGGGCGATCGCATCCCCGACGAGCGACTCAGCAGCCGACACCCCGTCCAGAACGGGCATCTTGACATCCATCAGCACGACATCCGGGCGCAACTGGCGGACCAGGCGGATGCCGGTCTCCCCATCCCCCGCCTGGCCCACGACGTCGTAGCCCGATTCGGTCAGCATCTCGACCAGGTCCAGACGGATCAGGGCCTCGTCCTCGACGACCACGACACGAACCGGCACACGGCCACGATACCGGCGAGCCCCCGTGCTGACCGACCGGGCACTGTGGCCCCGGCCTGTGGGCTCCCGGGGCACCGATCCGCTCGACTAGCATGGGCTCCCACGCCCCGGTATCCCAACCGGCAGAGGAAGCGGTCTCAAAAACCGTCCAGTGTGGGTTCGAATCCCACCCGGGGCACGATGCGATCAGGCCCAGGCAGCACCCGTGATCCACCGACTCAGACGGCCAGGCGGGGGCGCAGGTCCAGGATGCGGGCCAGAACCCCGTTCACGAACGCCGGAGACTCGTCGGTGGACAGTCCGCGCGCCAGACCCACGGCTTCATCGATCACGACCGCGTCGGGCACGTCCTCGCACCACAGGAGCTCGAAGACCCCGATCCGCAGGACGTTGCGGTCAACGGCGGGCATGCGGTCAAGCGCCCAGCCGGAGGAGTAGGTGCTCAGCAGGTCGTCGATGCGCGCCTGATGCTCGGCCACCCCCTTCACCAGCGTGGCGATGTAGGGATTGGGCGGCTGGGCCTTGGCGGCGCCCTCGGAGATTGGCCCCTCCGCCAGCACGACGTCTGGTGATACCCCGCGCAGGTCCGCGGAGTAGAGGATGTCCAGCGCGCGCTTGCGCGCCTTGCCGCGTGCGGTCACGGGTCAGTTCACGCGGCCGAGGTAGGACCCGTCGCGGGTGTCGACCTTCACGGTCGTGCCCTGCTCGACGAACAACGGGACCTGGATCTCCGCGCCGGTCTCGAGGGTGGCGGGCTTCGTGCCGCCCGTGGAGCGATCCCCCTGCAGACCCGGCTCGGTGTAGGTGATCACGAGCTCGACCGACGCAGGCAGCTCGACGTACAGCGGCAGCCCGTCGTGCGTGGCGACCAGGGCATTCTGGTTCTCGAGCAGGTACTTGGCAGCGCCCCCGACCACGTCGCCGCCGACGTGCATCTGGTCGTAGTCCTGCTGATCCATGAAGACGTAGTCCTCGCCGTCCTTGTACAGGTAGGTCATGTCGCGCTTGTCGACGTTGGCCGTCTCGACCTTGACGCCGGCATTGAAGGTCTTGTCCACGACCTTGCCGGACAGCACGTTCTTCAGCTTGGTCCGCACGAAGGCCGGCCCCTTGCCGGGCTTGACGTGCTGGAACTCGACCACGGTCCACAGCTGGCCATCGATGTTGAGCACGATGCCGTTCTTCAGGTCGTTGGTCGTGGCCATGGTTCTCCCAAGTTGATTCTGGTGACGGGGTGGGGCGATGCCCAAGGGCACAAGGGTACCGGCAAGCCCCCACGACCCCCGAATCGTCGCCGCCGCGCCCCGGGCACGTTCGCCCTCCAGCGTTGCGCCCATCCTCCCGGAGTTCGCGGAGGTGGAACGGAAACCGGGAGGGTGAACGGGGTGGGGATCGTCGCCCCCGGCCCGGCGGCCTCAGGTGGTGGTGGTCGTCAGTGCGTCCAGGGCCAGTTCGTAGGAGCGGACGCCGAAGCCGGCGATCACGCCGCTGGCGACCGCGGAGATGACCGAGGTGTGCCGGAACTCCTCGCGCGCGTGCGGGTTGCTCAGGTGCACCTCGATCAGCGGCGCCGTGCGCATCGCCGCCGCGTCACGCAGCGCGTAGGAGTAGTGGGTGAAGGCCGCGGGGTTGAGCACGGTGGGGATCCGGGCGTCGGCGGCTTCGTGCAACCAGCCGATCAGCTCGGACTCGGAGTCGGTCTGCCGGACGTACACGGCCATCCCACGGGCACGACCCCACTCGCGACACAGCTCGGCGAGCTCGCCGAACGAGGTCGACCCGTAGACATCGGGCTCGCGCGCGCCGAGCCGGCCCAGGTTGGGGCCGTTGAGCACCAGCACGTCACGCAACTCGGTCACCGCCATGGTGGTGACCCTATCCAGATCCTGCGCCGCTCAGTCGGCGATCTGGCCGTAGGCCGCGAGCAACATGGCCGGGTCCGGGCCGTCGAGGAACATCGGCGAGCCGATGCCGTCGAGGATGACGAAGCGCAGCTGGCTGCCCCGGGCCTTCTTGTCCACCATCATCGCCTCGGCCAGCTGGGGCCAGGCGCCGGTGTAGGTGACCGGCAGGCCGATCGAGGTGAGGATGTCGCGGTGCAGGTCGACGTCCTCCTCGCTGATCCGGCCCGCGAGGCAGGCCAGCTCGGCGGCGAACATCATGCCCACGGACACGGCCGCACCGTGTCGCCACCGGTAGCGCTCGGCGCGCTCGATCGCGTGGCCGAGGGTGTGGCCGTAGTTGAGGATCTCCCGGCCACCGGGTGCCCGGGAGGTCTCGTGCAGGTCTCCAGCGACCACCTCCGCCTTGACCCGGATCGCCCGCTCGATCAGCTCGCGGAGCACAGGGCTCGTCGGGTCGACCGCAGCGACCGGATCGGCCCGGACGAGGTCGAGGATCGTCGTGTCACGGATGAAGCCGGCCTTGACGACCTCGGCCATGCCGGCCACCAGATCGTTGCGGGCAAGGGTCTCCAGGGAGTTCAGGTCGCACAGCACCCCAGCCGGTTCGTGGATCGCCCCCACGAGGTTCTTGCCCTCCGGCGTGTTGATCCCGGTCTTGCCCCCCACGGCCGCGTCGACCATGCCGAGCAGCGTCGTGGGGACGTGCACCACCCGCACCCCGCGCAGCCAGGTTGCGGCAACGAATCCCGCGAGGTCGGTGGTGGCGCCTCCCCCGACGCCCACGATCGCGTCCGACCGGGTGAAGCCCGCCTGTCCGAGCACCCCCCAGCAGAAGGCGGCCACCTGGGCGGTCTTCGCCTCCTCCGCGTCGGGGGTCTCCAGCAGGATCGCGGTGTATCCGGCTGCTGCGAGGTCCTCCTGGATCGCCTCCGCGGACGTGCGCAGGGCCGCGGGATGGATGATCGCGACGCGCTGCACCTGCGTGCCGAGCGTCGCAGGCAGCTCACCGAGCAGCCCCCGCCCGACGACGACCTCATAGGGCCGCTCGGCAGCGACGGTGATCCGGGTGGCGTCGGTCACTGGTTGGTCTCCTGGTCGGTGTCTGCGCCCGGCGGGACGAGTTCCAGGCCGGCGACGATCTCGTTCACTGTCTCCTCGACGCTCAGTGCGTCGGTGTCGACGATCAGCCGCGCGACGTCGGTGTACAGCGGGGCCCGCGCATCCATGAGGCCCTTCATCTGGGCCCGCACATTGCCCAACAGGACCGGCCGAGCCCCGGACAGGCCGGCCCGCTGTGACGCGGATGCAAGGCCGACGCGCAGCCACACCACCGGCCCGCCCCGCAGGAGCTGTTGCGTCCCGGGGTCGGTCACTGCCCCGCCGCCGAGGGCAAGGACCCCCCCATGGTCGTGGAGCGCTGCCGCCACAGCTGCCGCCTCGAGCCGGCGGAACTCGGGTTCGCCGGACTCGACGAAGATGTCGGCGATCGTCCGCCCCGTGCTCGCCTCGATGTCCGCGTCGGTGTCCCGGAAGGACACGCTGAGGCGCTCGGCCAGTACGCGGCCCGTTGTCGACTTGCCTGCGCCCGGCACGCCGACCAGCACGACGACCGGTGCGGTCATCGGATGGCCAGATCGGCGAGGTAGGCCTCGACGTTGCGCCGGGTCTCCACGATGCTGTCGCCCCCGAACTTCTCCAGCACAGCGTCAGCCACCACCAGGGCAACCATCGCCTCGGCGACGACGCCGGCCGCGGGCACGGCGCACACATCGGAGCGCTGGTTGTTGGCGCGGGCCTCCTCTCCGGTCGAGACGTCGACGGTGCGCAGCGCGCGGGGAACGGTGGCGATCGGCTTCATGGCCGCCCGAACGCGCAGCAGCTCACCGGTGCTCATCCCACCCTCGGTCCCGCCGGCGCGGCCCGAGGCCCGGCGAACGCGGCCGGGGCCGTCGGGGAGGATCTCGTCGTGGGCAAGGGAGCCGCGGGTGCGGGCCAGCTGGAATCCGTCCCCCACCTCGACGCCCTTGATCGCCTGGATGCCCATGAGGGCCGCGGCGAGCCGCGAGTCGAGGCGACGATCCCAGTGGACGTGCGAGCCAAGTCCCGGCGGCAGCTGGTCCACCACCACCTCGACGACGCCGCCCAGGGTGTCCCCGTCACGCCGGGCTGCCTCGACCTCCTCGGCCATGAGAGCTGCGGTGGCCGGATCGGCGCATCGAGCCGGATCGGCATCGATGGCGTCCAGGTCGTCCGGACCCGGAAGCGTGGTGTCCGAGGGGACCGCCACGGCTCCGAGCTCGACGACGTGGCTGATGACGCCCGCACCCAGCACGTCATGCAGGAACGCCTTGGCGACCGCGCCGAGCGCGACCCGCGCAGCAGTCTCCCGGGCCGAGGCCCGCTCGAGCACCGGACGGGACTCCGTCGAAGCCGTACTTCTGCATGCCGGCGAGGTCGGCATGACCCGGGCGCGGACGCGTCAGCGGGGCATTGCGGGCCAGCGCGGCCAGCACGTCCTCATCGACCGGGTCGGCCGACATCACTTCCACCCACTTGGGCCATTCGCTGTTGCCCACCTCGATGGCCACCGGGCCACCGATCGTCCGCCCGTGCCGGACGCCTCCGAGCACGCGCACCTCGTCGGCCTCGAACTTCATCCGGGCGCCGCGCCCGATGCCCAGGCGGCGGCGCTGGAGCTCACGGGAGATATCGGTGGTCGTGATCGCGACGTCAGCGGGCATCCCCTCGAGGATGCCGACAAGGGCCGGGCCATGGGATTCGCCAGCGGTGAGCCATCGGAGCATTGTCCGATTCTGTCATGTGCGGGCAGCGGTGCCTGTCGGTGCGAACGTCAGGCTGCGTCCCGGTCGCGACCTCCCGCGCGCGGGGCGATCGGCGTCGTAGCGGGCGGCCGGTCAGCCCAGCGTGACCGAGTCGCCCTCGCAGACCACCGCGTTCTGGTCCCCGTACAGGAAGCCCGCGCAGTTGTCGTTGAAGATGTCGTAGAGCCGGTAGTTCTTCGCGAACGCCTCGCCCTCCTCGACCGCGTACTTCTTGCCGTCCAGCTTGAGGGCCACGGAGGCGCCGTTCGTGGACACTTTCAATGCCGAGATCGTGACGCCGGATGAGGCCGAGACCTCGGTTGCCGGCCCTGCAGCAGCCTTGGGTGCCGGCGGGGGCGGCGCCTTCGGGACCAGGGGCGCGAAGGGATCGCGGCTGGTGATCTTCACCTTGGTCTTCGTCGTCGTCGTGACCTGCTCGGCCGCTGCCGCCTCCGCCGCCGCCTCGGCCTGCGCCGCGATGGCCGCGTCCACAGCCGCCCCTGCGATTGCGCGGTCCACAACCTCCTCGGCGGGACCCGGCCTCAGCATGAGCAGCACCATTCCCCCCACGACGATCCCCACGAGGACTGCCACCGCCACGATCACGCGCGTGCGGTTGCGCGAAGAAGGCTCCTCCTCGATCGGCTCCATGCCGGATAGCACGGGTGCGCCGGAAGAGGTCGTGCGGTCCAGGATCTGCTCACTCATCGTCGTCGCCCTTCGTTGCCTCAATGGCGTCCGAGGTGACGTCATCGGAGACCGGGTTGGCGGGAGGCAGGGTGAACACGAACGCGCTGATCGTGGCCGTCAGGTCGTCCTCCGCCGATCCTTCAGCGCAGGATCCCCTCGCGACGCCAACACCGTTGACCAGGACCACCCGCTTCATGGACTCAAGCTCCCGGAGGTAGTTGCGCACCTGGGCGAACGTCCCACATGCCACGATGTTGAGGCTGACGGCCTCCACCTGGGGTCCGCTCGGGGCGGCTGAGCCCGAACTCGTCGCGTCCGAGCTCGCTGCTTCAGCCTCGGCCGAGTCTGAATCCCCGGATTCCGCCTCCGAACTCTCCCCCGAGCCGGTATCAGCCGGCGCAGCCGGCGCGGCCGTCGGCTGCTCGACTGGAGCAGGCCGACCCGGGGTCACCGAGGCGACCACCATGTTGGCGTCCTCCGCAACCGTCGTCAGGTTCCGGATCAGTGTGGGCAGCGCGACGGTCGGTGGCATCTGCTGGCGGATCTCAGCCAGGATCGCCTCCTGCGCCGGCAATTCCTCGCTCTGCTTCTCCAGCAACGAGATTCGCGCACGGAGCTGATCCGAAGCCTGATGCTGGCTCACCGCCTCCACTTCGAGCGCCTCGGCGCTCGCGAGCGTCGGGCTGATGAGGGCGAACCACCCAGCGACCAGGAGCAGCAGAGCCGCTCCGATTCCCAGTACCCGCCACATCCGGGGGCTCAGGCTCATGGCGCCACCACCTTGTCTACGTAGCGCTTCGACAGGGCATCCGAGGTCACGGTGCCTGTGGAGGTGAAGGTGACGATTTCGGTCCCCTCCTCCGTGGCTGCCGTGATGCTGCCCACGTAGGGGTCGGCAACGGTGGGCAGCTTCGCCAGGGAATCAAGCCAGTTCGCCACCGAGTTTACGTGAAGGCCTTTGCCGACACGCTCATGGTTCCGATCCCCGGGACGCCGGCCCCCGAGGTTGGTGCGGATGCGGTGGCCGCTCCCACCGACGACGGGGCACTTGCCTGCGCCGAGGCACCGGGCCCCGGCGAATCGAGAGCCAGCGTGTCAAGGGACACCCCGCGCGGCATCGTCAGCGCCAGGTCGTTGAGGAAGAACGACCAGCGGACCTCATTGCCCATGGCCAGGTCGAGTTGAGCCTCGGCCTCGGAAACCGCCCGGAACACCAACGGGACCTCGGCGTACTGGGCAGCCTCCGCCTGCAGGATCGTCCGCTCCAGTGTTGCAGCGTCGAGGGCCTCTTGGGCTGCGGTTTCTTTCTGCCAGGCCACCATCCAGCCCAGCAGGACAAGCAGCAGCGCCACCAGCACGGCGGCCAGGGCGAAGAGCTTCGCCCTGCGCACGGCTGCACGGCGCGCATAGACGCTCGGCAGGAGATTGACGGCGGCGAGTACGGTCACGGTGTCCGAGGTTGGGGTCTCCTCGACCAGCACGGCTCCTGGAGAGTCCACCTGCAGCGCATCCTCGTGGTCTGCGGGAACTACCGGGTCAGGGTTGTTCATGGATCCCGTGCCGCTACTCATGAGGCACCCCCAAGAGCGAGCCCGACGGGCACGGCGGCGATCGGGTCGACGAATCCGAGCTGAGCTGCTGAGAGTCCGGTGCCTCCGACAGACAGGCCGGAGAGGGTGGAACCCACATCCACGGGGACCCGCAACCGCTCACTGAGCCGTTCCGGGAACCCGCGGAGTCGGGCGCCGCCGCCGGAGAGGACGACTCGGGTGACGGAGCCGTTCGACGAAGTCGCGGAGTAGTAGTCCAGCGACCCACGGATCTCCTCGATCAGCTCCAGGGCTGCCCTGCTCATCGATCGCGCAGCAGGCGCCACCGGCCCTGGCCCCTCTGCAAGCCCGATCTCACGCTTGGTCTGCTCCGCATCGATCAACGTCAGGCCCAGGTCCTCCACCAGCGCGTGGCTGACCTGGCGGCCACCTGAGAGGAGGATGCGCACGAACCGAGGGATACCGTTCTCGTGAACGACGATGTTCGTCAGGTCGGCGCCAATGTCGACAACCGCCTCAGGACGTGCATTCAGGCCCAAACCCGGGGTGGTCGCGATGGCCCGCAGGACGGCGAAGGAGTTCAGGTCCACCACTGTGGGGTTGAGCCCCGCGGCCATCACCGCGTCAACAGTGCGGACGATCATCTCCTCGACCCCCGCGACCAGAAGTCCGCTAAGCGAGCGCGCCCCGTCGCTGGTGTGGATCTCCTCCAGTGCGGCGAAGTCAAGCACCGCTTGGTCAATGTCGATGGGCACCTGATCGCCGACCAGCATCGGCAGTGCCTTGCGCAGTTCGCCGCCCTTCAGGTAGGGCACTTCGACCTGCCGGACGACCACTCGCGGGTTGGCCACTCCCACAGTGACCTTCTTGTGGGAGAACTTGACCCCCGACCACAACTCCCTGATGGCCGCGGTGACTGCTGGTCCGTCCACCACCTCGCCGTCGCGCAGAGCACCCTCGGGGAGGGCGATCTGGCCGAAGTGCACGAGCTCGGGCCCCGAGGATCGCAGAGCGAGCTCGGCGGCCCGGACGCTGGACGTCCCGATGTCCAGCCCGATGGCTGTTCGTCGACCCACGATGGTCCTCCTCAGTATGGCGCTGTGGAGGAAATCGGCCGGTCTGAGGGGCCACTTGAACGATGCACCCCCTGTGACTGCTCGCGAGGCGCGCAGCGCCACCCGTGAGCGGTGATCAGGCGGCCCTAGACCGTCAGCAGGCCTGCGTACCAGTCGGCGATCTGGGTACCGAAGAGGACCGCGATCAATGCCCCCGACAGCATGAACGGGCCGAATGGGATCGCTGACCTGCGACCCGCCCCCCGGAAGAGCATCAGGCCGAGGCCCACGAACGCACCGAGCAGGAAGGCCATGAAGCTGCCCACGAACCATTCGCCCCACCCGAGCCAGCCCAGGGCCATGCCGAGCACGCCAGCGAGCTTCACGTCGCCCATGCCCATCCCTGCTGGGTAGACAAGCGCCAGAACCATGTAGAAGCCGAAGAGAGCCAAGCCCCCCAGCATGGCCCGCCCATAGTCGCCCCAAGATCCGTCAACGGCCGCGGGGATGAGCAGCAGCGCCGCCAGGATCGGGTAGGACGGCAGCGTCATGACGTTCGGCAACCGTCTGGTGTCCAGGTCGATGAAGGCCAGAGCGACCCCCACCGCTGTCAGGTACAGGTACGCGGGCAACTCCCAAGTGAGCCCGATCGCGAGCGTGACCAGCAGGAACAGGACTCCGGTCAGCAGCTCGACCCCCGGATAGCGCGCGCTGATCCGCGCACCGCAGTCCCGGCACCGGCCCCTCAGGAGGAGCCAGGAGGCGACTGGGATGTTGTCCCGCCCCCGGATCTCGGCGTCACACTGCGGGCAGTGCGAGGGAGGCGACACGATCGACTCCCCGCGCGGAACCCGCCAGATCACGACGTTCAGGAACGAGCCGATCGCCAACCCCGCGAGCGTGATGAATACGACGGCAAGCAGCTCAACGGCATCCACGATCGGCGATTCTGTCAGTCCTCCCGCCTCAGCCCACGTATTCGAGCCAGAGGGTCGTGGAGATCAGGCTGGAGAACGGTGAATCGCCGTTAGGATCGAACTTGACGATCTGGCCCTGGACCTCGTTGGAGGCGACCGGTCCCGTGTCAGCGGGGCACTTGTTGCCTGCGAGGACGGAACCCACGAGCCCTGAGGAGGACGTCCACACCTGGACCTCCTCGCCCGCCACATACATCCCCGAGATCA
This sequence comes from uncultured Actinomycetes bacterium, assembly GCA_963753075.1. Classification (GTDB taxonomy): domain Bacteria; phylum Actinomycetota; class Actinomycetes; order S36-B12; family CAIYMF01; genus Prado023. The sequence goes on along the minus strand of CAVWAR010000017.1, from coordinate 439,564 downwards.
CATTCGACGCAGAACTCTGGCCGGAGTAGAAGTTGGAGGTCGCGGACAAGTCCCCGTCAGCCATGAAGAACAGGTTCTTGAACGCTGGCGCTGGGGTGTCGTAGTGGTCCCACTCGATGTTGCCGTACTGCTTGGAGGCGCAATCGGTCGAGGTGGCAGAGGCGATCACTGTGATGTTGGGGATGGAGCCGTTGCCGTTGCCGCTGGTCGCGTTCGCGTGGTGCACGAAGTAGGTGCCGCTGTCGGTGTCCTTGCTCGCCGTCCACCTGTGTTGCCCGGAGTTGTAGGACCAGCCGTGGAATGGCGAGGACCCGATCGAAGCGCCGGTGCAGGGTCCTGAGTTCGAGTACGCCCTGGCGCTGCCGTCGGGACACAGGTCCGTCCACGTTGCCAGGGCTGCAGGATGCAGCGACGAGGCCTGGCCGTAGAAGGCCACTGCACTGATACGTGGGATACGGATCTCCGCCTTCTGCTCGGCGGTACCACCCATGAAGTTGCTGAAGCTGCCCGAGGCAGACCCCGTGTACGTCACCGGCCCGGTCACGGTCGGGTTGCCCGTCGTCGAGAGCTCCCCATTCGTGTGGACGGCTGCCAGGGTCGGGTCAACCCCGTAGGCCCCCATCACATCGGTGCTGGAGGACTGCAGGTGCAGCGAGTCACCCGCGAGGATTGCGAACTCCGGCTTGTAGGGCATGAAGACGTACTCGACCTTGATTGTGCGAGCCACGGCACCGACCTCGCCGTAGCCCGGTGACCACCCCATCGCATAGACGCGGCCGTACTGGATTCCGGGCCCGCCCGCCGGGTTCGTCGGCTTGAGGACCATGGCCTCGCCCTCGTTGGCTGGCAGCAGACACTCCGGATGCGCGTTCGCCAACGCCCGCAGCTGGGTGGTCACCCAGGTCTTCTCATCGGTCACCGTCAGGTCGGGCACTTCCACTGACGCCACAGAGCAGGCATCGGTGGGAACCCCACCAATGGCCGGGATCGGGTAGTCGGCGTGGGTCGCATCAAAGGCGTACTGGAGGTGGCCGAGGGCGTAGTCCACTCCCGACTCGGCAGCGGCCAGGGACTTCTCGAACTTGATTCGTTCCCTGGACTGCCCCAGACCATTCTGAGCGATCACCGAGGCAGTGACGGTGAGGCCCGCCACGAAGACCATGATCCCGATCACCAGGATCATGCCCAGGCCGGAGTCATCGGCGAATCGACGGCGCAAGGTCGAGTTCATCGTCGTCACCCCTTGTTCCGCAGGCGCACCGAGACCGATGCCTGCTTGATGTTCGTACCGCGTCCGACGATGGCGTCGTACTCCATGTTCAAGGTGACCAGCGTGGCGGGGCCCGGATCCACGTCCGCGCCCACGTCGTAGGAGAAGAGGGTCTTCACGATCAAAGCCGAGGCCTGACGCTTCTGGGTGGGTGTCGCCGGGGCCACTCCCTGGACCCGCCAGACGTCGAAGTGCTCGCCATCCGGGTTGTCCTCCAACTTCCAGGTCACGATCTCCTGCGGGTCGGTGAGGTAGTCGGAATCGGAATCGATCCACAGCTGCAGGTGCTGGCGGCAGTAGGTGTCCCCGGCAGCCCCGTCGCAGACCACACCCCGTGCCTGACGTATGTCCCGAGAGAGGCGGTCGAGGATGACTTTGGCGTCCTGAAGGCCGCGGTTCTCGTCGTCAGTGTGCGTCAGTACCCGGGAAGCCTGCTGCACTCCGACCACGATCAGGCTGGACACGACACCCAACAGGGTCATGGCCACCAGCAGTTCGATCAGGGTCGTACCGGCATCGCGGAGGCGGCGGGCAGGGCTCGGACTCGCGGTGCTGCCGGGGCCGTGCACGCGCCCCGCTCTGCGGGCGAGGTCGGATCGGTCTCGGGCCATGATCACCGCTCCGGCACTGTGAAGGTGGCTGGGAAGTCCCCGACGACGTCGTACGCGACCCGGAGCCGCGTCATCATCCCAGCACCGCCCGGGGTCCAGACCCGGACGCCGATGTACTGGCCGTTCCCGAGCCTCTCATCGATTGGGAAGCTCATCCAGACCTGTTGCCAGCCCTGGCACCCGGCGGCCCCGAAGGACCCGGCGGAACCGGAGGCCGTGACCGCGGGGGCCAGCGGTGTCGGCATTCCCCCGGAGCTGTAGTAGGGCTGGGCCACGATCGACCACGGCAACCCGGTGGCGTCGCCGGTCACCGGTGCCACCCAGAACATGATCGCGGCTGTGCCGCTGTAGGTCTTCTTGGCGATCGTGGAGCGCCAGTCGACGACCTGTGTGGTGCTTGCACTGGTCAGGGAACCGCCGACGTTGACGATCCTGCCTGGCTCCGTGGCCGAGATGTCGCTGGAGTACACGGGCAGATCCGTGCCGGCGGGCACCTGCGCACCGTCGACGGCCGCAATCAGCGGCAGGCCCTGTCCGATCGTGGACGTGGCGGCGGGTACTCCCGGCCCAGGCCATGACGGGTTCGCCGCCGACCTGTTGTGCAGGGCGTATGCCCGCATCGTGAATTTCTTCGGGGCCGTCAGCGTCGGCGGGGCGGGGGATGCCGGGCAGGTGACCGGCGCTGTATAGGTGGCGGCCCCCTCGGGCATCCCCTGGGCGGTGGCCGCCTGCGCGCCGATGCCCACCGAGTTCTTCGCAGCAACACTGACGTCGTACGTCGAGTTGTTGGTCAATCCGGTGAGCGTAGCCGCGGTCGCAGCGGAGACACCATCGTTGAAGGCCGTCCACGTGACTCCGGTGCTGAGCTTGTACGAGATGACGTAGTCGGTGATCGCTGAGGTGCCTTCTGAAGCCGGAGCGGTCCAGGCGGCCACAAGCTGGCCGTCCCCGGACGTCAGCTGCAGGTTGGTCGGCGCTCCCGGTGTCGTGTCAACGTCCCCGCTGCCGGCGCCCCCTGTCACCGAACCGTCGACGACCCGGACCAAGAGGTCAACCTCGGCCGCGCCGCCGTCCGCGGCGCCCTGTGCCGCGGAGGTGGCGGTGAGGACCGACCAGTAGTCACCATCGGTGACAGCGGCCCCGACCGACCGGACCGCCCAGAACACCACGGACGCCGTCGGATCGATGCGGTCGGTGTCCACGATTGAGTCATCCGGGGAATTCGTGTTCGTCAGGGGCACGTCGATCAGGGGATCGTCGTCCCAGACACGGTTGCCATCATCGGCAAACAGCTCCCACTCCCCCGTGCCGGCCCCGGAGATCGTCAGGTTCCACCGGTCGGGAGCGCCCTGGTTCGACAGCTCGAAGCCGAAGGCCGCATCGGCGCGCGCGTTCACCGATGCCGAGGTCTCGCCCAACGGGGTGAGCCTGAACACGGGGATCGGCAGGCCCCGGGTGGTCTCGGCGACCAAGCTCGAAACAGCCCGGCTCCGCTCGACCCCGCCCACGTTCCAGCTGGCGATCACGGTGACCCGCTTGTAGTCGGCTTCAGCGTCGCCCGGGTCGGTGACATACGTGGCGACGCTGATCGGCACGTTGTTGGCCAGCGTCGTCGGGATCTGGACGATGTGGGGTGACACGCCCCCCGCGCTGGAGACGATGAGCTGCTCCTGGCTGCCGAGCCCGGGGTCGATGCACTTGTCCGGGCCGCATGCCGTGATGTGTGGGTCCCCGGCCAGGCCGTCGGATGTCATCGCCAGGCCGGCGAAGTCCGTCGCCCGAGCAGTCTCGAGTGCTTCCGTGGCGAAGTCGATTCCCTGTTGCTCGACCCGCGAGACGAGCGACGCGCGCAACGTCCCGACAGCAGCAGCCGCCAGCGCGGTGAAGATGATTCCCAGGACGAAGAGGGCGACCACGGCTTCGATCAGCGTGAAGCCCGCATCCTGCCGCCCACGCTCACTCGCACGGTCGGTGTCGGGGACTCCCATGCCGCACCTATCGGCAGCCCGCGGCCCCAGATGTAGGGCCTTGTCGCAATGGGCCCCGTTCGGGTGACGTCTTCCACGGGTCAGGCCCCGGACCACTGGGGTCCGGGGCCTGAGATCGTTCTTCAGTTCGGGTCGATCACGGGGATGCCGGGCACGCGCCGTCCGCGAGGCCGCCGGGGCTCGAGTAGTTGAAGATCTCGCCGCCGTTGGCAGTGGCCTGCATGCAGTAGTTCAGGCCGCCGTTAGCCCACTCGACTGCGATGACCTGGCCGACTGTGGCGTCGTAGTTCTTGGCGTCCGAGTACTTGAAACCCAGATCCTCGAGCTCCGCGCCGACGGGCGAGACGTCCGAGTAGTTGGGGTTCTCGGTCAGGTACGTCTCCTGGGCCGTCGCCGCGTTGCGCAGGTCGGACTGGACGGCTGCCTCCCAGCCCTTCTGGCGCTGGTTCAGGAAGACCGGGATCGCGATGGCGGCGAGGATGCCGATGATGATGATGACGACGAGGAGCTCGATGAGGGTGAAGCCCTCGTCGCCCCGCTCCTTGCGCAGCTTCTCCAACATGTAGTGCTCCTTGTGTTGTGACGTAGGCCCGGCTTGGGTCCGGACAACAACTGCATCGGAGGCAAGGTCGAGGGTCTTGAACCCCAGTTGCACCGTCACCCGATCGGGCGACCGCCAGTCATGAGCAGCTTCACCGCCTTGGGCGGTGGAGCCCGCCGCCTGGGTGATGGCTACGCGCGCGAGACTGGGTCGAAGGCTTCGTCGCGCGAACGCGGCCAAGGTCGCTCGAGCACACGAGATACCGGCCCGACGCAGAGCCCGCCGTCAGGTGGTACGACTGGCCTCCGGCGGCATTCACAGTGAAGTCCAGAACGCCGCCGAAGTGGATTGCCATCGCCAGACGCCCTGCATCCGATGGCTTCGAGTTGGTCGTGACTGGTGGCAAGCTGGATCACGCCCCCTGGGCGAGGACCGAATGCTGGAAGGTCGCTGCATTCCGCAAGTCGCTCTCGATGCTGGTGTCCCACCTCTTGCGCCGGTGTTCGAGAAGGGCTGAGGGCTGGATCGGTGTTCGAGATGGGTACGGAGTTGCGGGCCCCATTCGGCTACTGGATCAGGTCGAACACCTTGAAGATCGGCATGTACAGGGCGATGATCATCGCCGCCGATGACCACGCCCATCACTGCGATCATGATCGGCTCGATCAGCGAGGTCAGCGCCTCCGTGGTGGCCTCCACCTCCTGGTCGTAGAACTCGCTGATCTTGTGCAGCATCTCGTCCGAGCGCACCGGTGTCCTCACCCACGGACATCATCTGCACCACCATCGGCGGAAACACCGGCGTGGTTGTCCAGCGGTCGGGCCAGCGACTCGCCCTGCCTGACGCTCTCCTGCACGTCGCGCACCGCTCGGCCAACCACGACGTTGCCGGTGGTGTCGGCGACGATGTCCAGCGCCTGCAGGATCGGAACACCGGAATGGATCATCGTGCCCAGATTTCGGGTGAAGCGGCGCGATGGCGATCTTCTGGAAGAGAGGTCCGAACACCGGCATCTTCAGCTTCAGCGGGTCCACGACATTCGCGGACCCGGGCGGTGCGCTTGAACCTCTTCCACAGCACCCCGAGCGATCACCAGGAACAGGATGATGAAGACGATCGAGCTCTTGAGGAGCTCGGACATCAGGACCAGGAGCCTGGTCGGCGCCGGCAGCGTCGCCACCCAAGCGAGGCGAACATCTCCTTGAAGGTGGGGACGATGAACAGCAGCATCCCGGTCACGCCCAGCACTGCCATGACTGCGACCACAACGCGGGTAGGTCATGGCGGACTTCACCTTGCCGCGCAGCCTGACCTCCGCCTCGTAGTTCGAGGCGATCTGCAGCAGCGACTGGTCGAGGAACCCGCCGACCTCACCGGCCCGGCACATGTTGACCATCAGCGGCGGGAAGACCTTCGGGTGCACGGCCAGGGCGTCGCTGAGCGCCTTGCCACCCTCGACCTCGCTGCGCACCTGGCCGAGCACCTTGGCCAGTGGCTTGCACTCGGTCTGCTCCTCCAGGATCGTCAAGCGAGCGCAGGAGCGACAGCCCGGCGTTGATCATGGTGGCGAACTGCCGGGACATGACCGCCAGGTCCTTCAGGCCGACCTTGTTCGCCCAGTCCCGGGATGTTGATGTCGCGCTTCATGCCCTGCGTTGGCCTCGGTGATCGAGACCGGCGCGTAGCCCATGCTCTTGAGCTTGGTGGCGACCATGGCCGGTGAGTCAGCCTTCAGCCGACCCTTGACCATCTTGCCGCCGCGGTCGCGGACCGCGTAGTCGTACTCGAGCGTCTTGGCCATGTCGGTACTCCTCAGCCTCGGCCGGCCATGCGGGTGAAGTCCTCGATGTGGTGGCACTTCTCGAACGCCGTGTCGTAGGTGATCCGGCCCGCCTTCACCAGCTCGGCCAGGTTCTGGTCCAGCGTGTGCATCCCGTGCTGGGCGCCGGCCTGCAGCGCTGAGTAGATCTGGTGGGTCTTGCCCTCGCGGATCAGGTTGCGGATGGCCGGCGTGGCCATGAGGACCTCCGTCGCCGCGACCCGGCCGCGGCCGTCGGTCGTCTTGCACAGCGTCTGGCAGACGATGCCCTGCAAGGTGCCGGCCAGCTGCTGGCGGATCTGCTGCTGCTGGCTGCGGCGGGAACACGTCGATGACGCGGTCGATCGTCTGCGCGGCGTCCTGGGTGTGCAGGGTGGCGAAGACGAGGTGGCCGGTCTCGGCTGCGGTCAGCGCCACCTGGATGGTCTCGAGGTCACGCATCTCGCCGACGAGGATGATGTCGGGGTCCTGGCGCAGCACGTGCTTGAGGGCATTGGCGAACGAATAGGTGTCCTCGCCCACCTCACGCTGGTTGACCAGGCAGCTCTTGTGCTCGTGCAGGAACTCGATCGGGTCCTCGACGGTCATGATGTGCTCTTGCCTGGTCCGGTTGGCGAGGTCCACCAGCGCTGCCAGCGTCGTGGACTTCCCCGAGCCGGTGGGACCCGTGACCAGGACGAACCCGCGCGGCAGGGCCGCGAAGTTCGCCATCGCAGCCGGCATCCCGAGCGACTCGAGGCTCTTGATCTCGAACGGGATCACCCGGAACGCGGCGCCCAGCGAATCGCGCTGGCGGTAGAGGTTCACACGGAAGCGGGCAACTTCGGGCAGGGCGTAGGAGAAGTCCAGCTCGAGGGTCTCCTCGAAGCGCTCCCGCTGCTGCTGGGTCGCGATCGAGTACATGACGCGCTGGATCGTCTCCGGAGTCAGCTCGACAGCGTCCGGGAATGGGACGCAGGCTGCCGTCCACGCGGACGGTCGGCGGGGCGCCGGCCGTGAGGTGCAGATCGGACCCACGCATCTCCATCATCGTCAGCAGCGCCTCGGCCAGCGAGAAGTCGTCCTGCTGGACCTCGTCCTCGGTGGAGATCCGGGCATAGGCCGTGGCCTCGGACTCGGCGATGCGCACCTCGGGAATCGGCGCCATGCCCGGAGCCTCCGGCGCGAGCCCGACGTCAGCACCGCGGACATCGGGGGCCAGACCCGGCACCGGCTGGTGCGTGGGCGCAGGTGGCATCGGAGGCGGCGGGCTACCCGTTGGGGCTGCGTACCCAGTGGATGCGGCGCGGTGCGGACATGGCCTGCGGTGCTGCGGCGGTGCCGGCCCCGGCGCTGGTGCGGCCGGTGGCGCCTCCGCACGGCTCATCGCCTCGGCGAAGGTCATCGTGGGCGACGCTCCAGGTGGTGCAACGCCCGCCGCCACCGTGGGGATGCCGCCTGGCGGCGCGGGCGGGGCGGAACCTCCGACGGGTCCGGCTGGCGGCGCCGGAGGAACCGGGGCAGACGCCCACCGCTGCTCGGTTTCTGGCGCACCAGGTGCTGGCGGAGCCTCCTGGTGCGGGGCCACTCCGGGGGTGAGCTCGTCCATGATCCCTCCGCGCGTCGACGCCTGATGGGCAGATGCCCTCTGGGTGCTGCATCGGAGCGGGGTACGACCTGACTTGAGCCGAGTGGCTCGATGTTCACACCACCACGCGCAGAATCTCGTCGAGCGAGGTGATCCCCATGCCCACTTTGTGCATGCCGTCCATGCGCAAGGAGGCCATCCCCTCCGAGTGCGCCACCTGCTCGATCGCCGCCGATGAGGCCCGCTCCACCGTGAGCCGCTCGACGGCTTCGCTGACGCTCATGACCTCGTGGAGCGCCAGGCGCCCCTTGTACCCGGTCTTGGCGCACTGGGAGCACCCGACCGCCCGGTGCAGGGTCGGGCACGGGCTCCTCAGGCGTCCATGGGTACCTCGCCGCGATCAGCGTGTCCTCCGTGGGCGTGTAGGGCTCCTTGCACTTGCTGCACAGCCGGCGCGCCAGCCGCTGGGCCAGCACGCAGTCCAGGGCGGATCCGACCAGGAAGGGCTCGATCCCCATCTCGATCAGGCGGGTGACAGCCGAGGGCGCGTCGTTCGTGTGCAGCGTGGCCAGCACGAGGTGACCGGTCAGCGAGGCCTCGATCGCGATCTGGGCGGTCTCGTGGTCGCGGATCTCGCCGATGAGCACCACATCGGGGTCCGCGCGCAGGATCGACCGAAGCGCGGCGGCGAACGTCAGCCCGGCCTTCGGCATGGGTCTGCACCTGGTTGATCCCCGGGAGCCGGTACTCGACCGGGTCCTCGACGGTGATGATGTTCACCTCGGGCTTGTTGATCTGGTGCAGCGTCGAGTACAGCGTGGTCGACTTGCCGGACCCGGTCGGCCCGGTCACGAGGATCATCCCGTAGGGCTTGAGGTAGCTGGTCTGGTAGCGGTCGAAGTTGCCGCCGGTGAACCCCAGGTCCTTGAGGTCGAGCATCGCGGTGGAGTTGTCCAGGATGCGCATGACGACCTTCTCGCCCCACACCGTGGGGAGGGTGGCCACGCGCAGGTCCACCTTGCGCCCGTAGGCGTTCACCGACAGTCGGCCGTCCTGGGGGATCCGGCGCTCGGCGATGTTGATGTCGGACATGATCTTCAGCCGGCTGATGACCCCGGACTGGATCGACTTGGGTGAGCGCATCACCTCGTGGAGCACGCCGTCGATGCGGAACCGGACCCGCATGTCCTCCTCGGCCGGCTCGATGTGGATGTCCGACGCCCCGTCCTGGATCCCCTGTGTGATCAGCAGGTTCACGAACTTGACGATCGGGGCTTCCTCGACGACCTCCTTGATCCGGGAGAGGTCCTCCTCCTCGGGCGACCGGACCTCAATGGCGGTGCTGAGGCTGTCGAGCTCGTCGCCCGCGCGATAGGCCCGCGCGATCGCCGCCATGACGTCGCCCCGGGTCGACACCACGGGCTGCAGGTCGACCTTGGCGATCGAGCGCACGTCGTCCAGCGCGATGACGTTGGCGGGGTCGGCCATGGCCACAACGAGCTTGCCATTGACGAACCGCACCGGGATGAGCATGTGCCGACGACACACGGCACCGGGCACCCGCGCAGTGGCCGACGGGTCGATCAGCACATCGCTGAGGTCGATGAAGTCCAACCCGATCTGGGCGGCGAGCGCGGCAACGAGGTCCGCCTCGCTGAGGACGCCCTGCTCGACCAGGACCCGTCCCATGCTCCGCCCGACCCGCCGCTGCTCCCGGCTGGCCTCATAGACCTGCTCGGGCGAGGCAAGACCCCGCTCGAGCAGGACATCTCCGAGCTGTTTCACGGCCCACGCTCCCCCGCGGGTTCCAGTGCGTCGGTCGCTGGACCCCGGGCCACCCCTGCGGGCAGCCCAGCCATCACAATCCTCGGACGCTGGACATCAGGTGTGCGAGCAGCCCGCCGGCCAGCGGGTCGGCCAGGTCACCCTGAGGTGCCGAGCCACCAGGCTCGGGCACCGGCGCTGGGGCCCCTGCGGCTGCGTTCGGCTCGGCGTCCCCGGCCAGGGCGTGGGTGCCCAGGGGCGCTGCAGCCGTCGGTTCCGCCGCGAGCGCATCGCCGGGCAGGCGTGGCTCCGGCAGCGCCCCGGCGAGTACTTCGTGTGGGTCCGCGGTGACCGCGACGCCTCCCATCGCTGTTGCCGCCATCGGCGACTGCGGCGTCGGGAAGTCGTCCGTGTGACCGGAGGTCTGGTCCTCAGCCATCATGTCCGCGTAGTCCTGGCCCTGGGACGGTGCGTGCGCGGGTGCCGATGCCGGCGCGAGCGCCGGTTCGACGCCAGCTACTGCCGATGACTCGCCCAGGCCCATCTCCTGTGCCCACGGCGACCACGCGAAGGCCTCCGCCGCAGGCTCCAGCTCCGGTGGAGTCACCGGCGCATCGAGCGCGACAGGTACTGCCTCAGCCTCATGATGCTCCGGTGCGAGTCCCATGGGCTCGGCACCCGGCTCGGCCTCCTGCATGCCGGTCGCCACTGGGGCGGGCATGCTCGCGGGGACGGCACCGGCAGGCGCGGCCTCGTAGGTCGTCGGCTGCGCTTCGAACCCGACCGGCTCGGGCTCGAAGCCCGGCGTCGGTAGGTCATAGCCGGGCGTCACACCCTCGAGCGGTGAGATCTCGTCGCGCAGCGGCACCGCAGACTCATCTGCGGCTGCTTCCTGGGCAAGCTGGCCCCAGTCCGGGGCGACCCCGAACTGCTCGGCAGGGACCGTTGCCACGTCGGGCACCGGATCAGCCTCAGCAACCGTCCACTGCGCTGGCTCCGGCTCGTCGAAGGCGGCAACCTGCGGCTCCTCGACGGCGAACTCGGCAAAGGCCCCGACCTCCTGGACCTCGAGCTCGTGAACCGGGCCCGTGGATTCCTCGACCTCGAAGGCGTGGAACGACTCGGCAGACGTACCGAGAGCCGGGCCCGCAGCGGGCTCAGCCGCCGCCTCCGGCGCGAACTCCGGCACCACGGCCGGATCGGCCACATCATGGGCCACACCCTGCTCGGCGGCACCGGCCGGGCGGGACTCGAACTCGTCGAGCAGTTGGTCCGCGCGCTCGGTCTCGACATCCCGGTCGCCGACGCTGACAACCACGAGGCCGCGACCCATGAGCCGGACCAGACGACCACCTGAGGCTAGCGGCGAGGCCCCCATGGCTGCCAGGACCTCGGCCAGCGTGCGACGCCCGTCCACGCGGGCCAGCACTGCCCAGTCATCGACATCGACAGCCGGCGGCTGGTCGAGATCGGGGACAAGGGCAAGCACCGAGTCCGCCTCGGGCAGTGCCGCCCTGAGGTCGCTCCACTCCTGGGCCCGCTTCCGGGCTGCGCCGACAAGGTCGTCGACACCCAACCGCACCCCGATGTCCGCCGGGTCCTCGACACCGACCCAGACGGCGAACTCCCCCTCGGTCCAGGTGAGCATCTCGCCGACCGCCTCGGTGCACTGCTCGGCAGCCACCTGCAGGACGGCATCGCGATCGAGCACGCCGGAGTCCACCAGGGCACGGACCGGCTCGGCCTCGTGCACGGCCTGGGCCAGGTCGTCTGCAGGAACAGGCAGGCCGGCGACCAGTGCCCGCAGCAGCCCCGCCCGAGCGCTGTCGGCGGTGGCCGCAGAGACCTCCCCATCGACAAGGTGCACCATGCCCGCCGAGCCCGGCGTGCTCACCTGCATCCGGGCGGTGCGCCCCCCCATGCCCAGCAGGGAGAGCACCTCGGCGAGGCTGAACTCGGTGAGGCTGCCTGAGAGGTTGGTCGTCACGGTGTCGGCCCTCCTGGGGTACCCGGGCAGGGTGCCTGCACGACGGCCCAGAGCCGGGGGCTCATGAGCGCTGCCTGATGCATCGGACCCTCACGGGAGACGTAGGCGTGGGCCAGCCCCACTCCTCGGCTGGTGAATCGTCAGGAGCCCTGGGCGCCTTGAGCCTTCCTGCTCCGATCGAGTGCATCGCGCAGCGCGGCCCGCATCACCGACACGTCCGGCGCGAAGCCCGTCATGAGCCTGACCTGCTCGACGGCCTGGTGCAGCAGCATCTCGTCGCCGGCGACGGCGCGGCCCCCGTGGGCCGTCCACGCGGAGACCAGTGCTGGGGGCCACGGCGAGTACGTGACATCCAGGAGCCACCCGGGCTCGCTTGGGACGGACGCGGCCAGGTTCGCACCCGCGGACGCCGGGACGGTCGACACCACGATCGACGCCTGCGGGCGACTCGGCAGCCGATCGGGCCACCCCTGGACCTCCAGCCGGAGGCCGAGCCGTTCGGCGACCGTCGACAACCCGACGGTTGCCTCCGGGCGGCGAGCATGAAGCACCACACCGGGACAGCCGAGCTCCACCAGTGCGGCGAGCGCCGAGGCTGCGGTCGCGCCGCCGCCGAGGACGACGGCTGGCCCGGGCTGTGCGCCGATCCCGCGCAGGGCCTGGACCATCCCGAGCACATCGGTGTTGTGCCCGACCCGACCCCGGGACTCGAGGACGACGGTGTTCGCAGCACCGACCACCGGCACCAGCTCGCTGGCAGTGTCCAGCAGTGGCAGCACCGCACGCTTCAGGGGCATCGTCAACGACAGTCCCGCCCACTCCGGCCCGAGTCCCTCGAGGAATGCGCCCAGCCCCACCTCATCGACATCGACTGCCTCGTAGCTCCAGCCGAGACCGAGCTGCGCGTACGCCGCCCGGTGCAGCACCGGCGAGAGGCTGTGGCCGACCGGGTGGCCGAGCACCGCCGCTCGTCGAGGTGCGGGCATGCTCACTGAGGGTTGTCGGCGAGCCACTGGGACAGCTCGCTCTTGAAGCCGAGGAACTCGTCGTAGTCGTCGGTGAACTTCGTCTCCCCGGTGTCCGGGTTCACGGTCACGTAGTACAGCCACGGCCCGTCTGCTGGGTTCACCGCAGCGGCCATGGCCGCCTCACCCGGTGAGTTGATGGGCGTCGGTGGCAGGCCCTCGTTCAAGTAGGTGTTGTACGGCGACTTCGTCTTCTGGAGCTCCTCGGTGGTCAGGTTGATCTCCGACTTGTCCAGGGCGTAGTTCACGGTCGCGTCCAGTTGGAGGAAGCCGAACGTGCCACCCCAGGTGTCCGGGTCCAGGCGGTTGTAGATCACCCGCGCGACCTTGTCGTAGTCGCCGGGATGCCCCTCTGCCTCCACGAGGCTGGCGATGATGAGCGCCTCGTACGGGGTCACCCCGTTGCGCGAGGCACCCTCATCGAACTGCACCGCCGTGGCCGCCTCATCCCAACGGTCGACCAGCCGGGTGAGGATCTGGCGCGCGGACTCGCCCTTCTCCAACTCGTAGGTCGCGGGGAACAGGAAGCCCTCGGCGTTGTCCTCGGCGTAGGCGGGCAACCCGATGTTGCCGCGCTTGGAAGCCCTCACCAGCTTCTTCTTCGAGATCCCGGTGGCCTCGGAGATCACCTCGATGCTCTGCGTGAACCGCAGCCCCTCGCGCAGCAGGAGCTGATTGGTTATGCGGGTGGTCGGGTCGACCATCCGGATCACCGCCGCCTCGGCACTCATCTGCGAGAGCATCTCGTAGGAACCCGGACCGATCGACTTCGCGAGCGGCTCGGCGTTCGCCTCCTCGATCCACGCATCCACCGACGCAACCACACCGTTGGCCTTGAGCGTCTGGCCGATCTGGGCCAGTGTCTGGCCCGGCTCCACAAGCACGACCACGGTCGGCTCGCTGCCCTCACCCAGGTAGTCCTCGGGCCCACCGAACGATGGGATGTTCTCGATGGCGAACTTGATCCCGAAGCCGATGATCGCCAGGACGCCGAGGCTGAGCAGGACGGCGACCCACGAGCGGCCGCGGTGTCGTACGCCGTCGGGCGGCTTGCTGTCCGACGACATCTCAAGCCCGAGGTTGCTCATCTCACTCCTGAACGAGGATTCCGGGCGCGTCACCGGACGCGCGCTCAAGATCCACAGCGTATTGGACAATGGCCACGGCCGCGGCCTGATCGACCACGGCGCGGCTGTTTCGCGACGTGCGGCCGGCGGCGCGCAGGTCCCTCGTGGCTGACACCGTGGTCAGCCGCTCGTCCACGAGTCGCACGGGCACTGGCGCCAGCACCGGAACCAGGGTTCGGGCGAACTCGCGCGCCGCCGCGGCGGCCGGGCCGGGCCGACCCGACATCGACAGGGGCAGTCCGACGACGACCTCCACGGCCTCGTGCTCGGCCACGATCGCCGCGATCCGTCCGAGATCCCCGTCGCCCCGAGGCACCGTCTCCACGGGAACAGCCAGCACAGCAGATGGATCCGTCCGGGCCACCCCGATCCGCACCGAGCCGACGTCGATGCCGACGCGGATTCCCGGGCGCACTAGGCGCGGGCTGCGACGAACTGGCGGGCAGCGAGCAGGCCGTCCTGGACCCCGTCAGGCTTCGAACCCCCACCCTGGGCGCTGTCGTCCTTGCCGCCACCCCGGCCGTCCACGGACGGCAGCGCGGAAGCCAGGATCTCGCGGGCGCTCAGTCCGGACTTCTGCCCGACGTCGTTGACGTGCACAAGCAGCGAGACCTTGCCGGCGTCGACAGCCGCCCCCACGAGCACGACCGCGACGTCCTTCGCCACGAGCTGCATGGCGGCCTTGGTGGCCTCGCGCAGGTCAGCGGCACTCGATCCGGGCGGCATCTCGTAGGTCCAGACCCGGGCATCGCCGATGTCGTACCTGGTCCCGATGGTCCCCTCGATGTTGGCCAGTACTGCCGCCTTGCGGAACTTGGCGATCGTCGAGTCGGCCTCCTTGAGCCTCTCCAGGAGACTGCCGATCCGGTCGGTGAGCTCCTCTGGCCGGGCCTTGACCATCTGCGAGAGGTTGTTCAGCAGGATGTGCTCCCGGGCCAGGTGCCGGTAGGCATCGACACCGACCAGCGCCTCGACCCGGCGGACTCCCGAACCGATGGACGCCTCGGAGAGGAACTTCACGACCCCAAGCTCGCCAGAGCGGTTCGTGTGGGTTCCGCCACACAGCTCGCGCGCCCAGTCGCCCACGGAGACGACCCGGACGCTGTCGCCGTACTTCTCGCCGAACAGTGCCATCGCGCCGATCTCGCGGGCCTGCTCCTGGCTCATGTACTGGGCCGTGACCTCGAGGTCGTCCAGCAGGAGCGTGTTGACCCGATCCTCGACGTCGTTCATCACCGAGGCCGGCACGGCGGCCGGGTTCGGGAAGTCGAAGCGCAAGCGGCCCGGGGAGTTCTCCGAACCCATCTGGGTGGCGGTGTCGCCGAGGATCTCCCGGAAGGCCTTGTGGATCATGTGCGTGGCTGTGTGGGCGCGCGAGATCGCCAGCCGGCGCGGGATGTCAACCTGCCCGATCGCTGCGGTGCCGACCTCGGCCATGCCGTCCACGACGCTGGCCCGGTGCACGAACAGGCCGGGGACCGGCTGCTGGACATCGAACACCTCGAGGACCGTGCCACCGGCCAGTTCGATCCGGCCCTGGTCGCCGATCTGGCCACCGCCCTCGGCATAGAACGCCGTGCGGTCCAGGACGGCCTCGACATGGGTGCCCGGGCCAGCCGCAGCCACCGACTGGCCGTCGACGAGCAGCCCGCGCAGCGTGCTCTCGCTGGTCACCTCGGTGTACCCGGTGAAGTCGGTGATCCCGGAGGCGTCCATCACCTCCCGGTACACCGTGGCCGGCGTCAGCCCGGCCTTGCGGACCCGGGCATCAGCCTTGGCCCGCTCCTTCTGCTCGGACATCAGCCGGCGGAAGCCGTCCTCGTCGACGGCGACGCCCTGGTCGGCGGCGATCTCGAGGGTGATCTCGATCGGGAACCCGAAGGTGTCATGCAGCGCGAACGCCTCCGTGCCGGGCAAAGTGCTGCCACCGGTGGACCTGATCTTCGCCACGGCGGTGTCCAGCAGGGTGGTGCCCCGACCCAACGTCTCGAGGAAGGAGGCCTCCTCGCCGACCGAGACTGAGGTGATCCGCCCCGAGTCGGCCACCAGCTCCGGGTACTGGGGACCCATGGCTTCGATCGCGGCACTGACGAGGTGGGCCATCGAAGGGTCCTGGGCGCCGAGCAGGCGCATCTTCTGCACGACCCGGCGCATGATCCTGCGCAGCACGTACCCACGCCCCTCGTTGCCGGGCAGGACGCCGTCGCCGATCAGGAAGGCACAGGTCCGGGTGTGATCGGCGACCACACGCAGGTCGACATCGGTCTTGTGCCCGGCCCCGTAACGGGCTCCGGTGAGCTCCATCGCCCGTTCGAGGATGTGCATGGTCGTGTCGATCTCGTAGATGTTGTCCACGCCCTGCAGCAGCGCAGCCATCCGCTCCAGGCCCATCCCGGTGTCGATGTTCCGGGTGGGCAGGTCGCCCCGGATGTCGAAGTCCTCCTTGGCGCGCACCTCGGCGAGCTCGGACTGCATGAACACGAGGTTCCAGATCTCCAGGTACCGGTCCTCGTCGGCCTCCGGCCCGCCTGGCCGCCCGTGCTCGGGGCCGCGGTCGAAGTAGATCTCCGAGCATGGTCCGCCTGGGCCCGGGACCCCCATGTGCCAGTAGTTGTCAGCAAGGCCGCGGCGCTGGATGCGCTCCAGCGGCACGCCAGCCTCGCGATGCCAGATGTCGATCGCCTCCTGGTCATCGCCGAGCACCGTGACCCAGAGCTTGTCCTCGGGGAACCCGTAGCCGCCGCTGGCCAGGGAGCCGGTGAGCAGCTCCCAGGCCAGCGGGATGGCCCCGGCCTTGAAGTAGTCGCCGAAGGAGAAGTTGCCGGCCATCTGGAAGAACGACGCGTGCCGCGTCGTCTTGCCGACCTCCTCGATGTCCAGGGTCCGAACGCACTTCTGCACGCTGGTTGCCCGCAGGTACGGCGCTGGCGCCAGACCCAGGAAGTACGGCTTGAACGGCACCATGCCGGCGTTGACGAACAGCAGTGTCGGGTCGTCGAGGAGCAGGCTGCCGCTCGGCACGACCGTGTGCCCGCGCGTGGCGAAGAAGTCGAGGAACCTGCGGCGGATCTCCGCAGAGTCCATGTGCGTCATGGTCATCGCGGGACGTCCCCGGTATCGCGACGTGGGGAGGGGCCGGATCCGGAGCCCGAGCTGGGCGTTGGGGTTGCTGGGCCGGGCCCTCGGGAGCTGGGTGGTGTCCCCGAGTGGTCCACGGGTAACCACTCCAATGGGACCGGCTCGGCAGCGATCTGCTCAGCGGTCCCGGTCAGGAGCTTGCCCTCACGACGCGCCTTCACTTCCTGAAGCCGCCCGAGCCCGTTGGCCGTCCTGCTTGCCAGGCGTCCGGTGGCACTGACGGCCACCTGCGCGGAGCCCAGCGGCCCGAGTTCCTTGGCGCGGGTGGCCGTCTGCGTGCCCTTTCGGTACGCGACCACTCCACCCACAGCGCCCACCAGCACCCAGAACGTCCTACTCATGGGGGGAACCCTAGCCGCGCCCCCGAGCGGGTACGAATTGGCGGGTGGCCCGGGGGTGCCTCAGCCGGGGTCCCCAGCGTCCCCGCCGCCGGGCTGGCCGCCGGGCTCGCGGCCGGTCACGGCTGCCCGTAGGCGGCGCAGGACCTCCCGCAGGCGTGCCTCCGTCCCGTGGCCGACCGGGTCGTAGTAGCGCCGGCCGCGGACCTCGTCAGGTGCGTACTGCTGGGCGAGGACCCCAGAGGGGTCGTCGTGCGGGTAGCGATAGCCGACGACGCCGAGAGCGGCGGCGTTCGGGTAGTGCCCATCGCGAAGATGTGCGGGCACCTGGCCGACCCGCCCGGCGCGCACGTCGGCCTGGGCCGCGTCGATGGCCCGGATCACGGCGTTCGACTTGGGGGCCAGGGCCAGGTGGATGGTGGCCTGCGCCAGTGGCAGCCGCGCCTCGGGCAGCCCGATCTGCGCGGCCGAGGTCATCGCAGCCGTGGCCACCCCGAGTGCAGTGGGATCGGCAAGGCCGATGTCCTCGCTGGCCAGGATCACCAGGCGTCGGGCGATGAACCGTGGGTCCTCCCCCGCCTCGACCATCCGTGCCAGGTAGTGCAGGGCGGCATCCACATCACTGCCACGCACGCTCTTGATGAAAGCCGAGATGACGTCGTAGTGCTGGTCGCCGGTGCGGTCGTAGCGGACCAGTGCTCGCTGGACTGCCACCCCGACGTGGTCGGCGGTGACCTCCGGGGCCCGCGCGTCGTCCCCGGTCGAGTCGGTGTCGTCAGCGGCGGGTGCGCTCAGTGAGGTGGCCACGCTCTCGGCGGCCGCCTCGAGATACGTCAGGGCCCGTCGAGCGTCGCCGCCGGCGTAGCGGATCAGGTCCGCGCGGGCGCTGTCTGAGAGCTGCACCCGCCCGGCCAGGCCACGCGCGTCGAGGACCGCGCGGTCGAGCAGCACGCCGACCTGCTCGTCGGTCAACGAGCCGAGGGTGAGCAGCAGCGAGCGCGACAGCAGCGGGGATACGACAGAGAAGCTGGGGTTCTCCGTGGTGGCCGCAACCAGGGTCACCCAGCCGTTCTCCACCCCCGGCAACAGGGCGTCCTGCTGGGTGCGGGTGAACCGATGCACCTCGTCGATGAACAGCACAGTTGGTACGCCGGACATCCGCGCGGCGTCGATCGCTGAGCGGACATCCTTGACCCCGGCTGTCACTGCGCTGAGCTCCACGAAGCGCCGCCCGCCGGCCCGGCTCACGAGGGCGGCGATGGTGGTCTTGCCGGTGCCCGGGGGGCCCCAGAGGATCACCGAGCTCGCGCCCGACCCGTCGATGAGTCGGCGCAGCGGCGACCCGGGCGACACGAGGTCGCCCTGGCCGACGAGCTCGGACAGGGCCCGGGGGCGCATCCGCACTGCCAGCGGCGCGGCGACATCAACGGAGCGATCGAGCAGGTCGGGCGCGTCGAACAACGAGGGACCATCAGGGGTCGTGCGCGAGGGTCCGGCCACAACGCCATGATAGGCACCGTGACTGCAGCCCACGCCGACCCTGCATTGGCAGACCGGATCCGCAGCGTGCTGGCTGGTTGTGATCCAGCCGCCTCGGCCTACTTGGACCTCGGCGCCCGCCTCGACGCGGTCTCCGCGGTGCACGACGAGCCCGGCGCGGTGGCCTGGCGCTCCCTGCACGCAACCTGGAACCGACCCTGGATCATCGGGATGGGCGCCGATCCAGCCGCCGTGGCGCGGTGTGCCGCCGCCCTGGTGGCCTCCGGCGGACCCCCCGAGGGCATCACCGTGGAGCGGCGGGCGTTCCCGCGCCTGCCCTCGTCGTTCCGCCCGGTGGAGCACTGGGAGTGGGACTGGTGGTTCACGGCCACTCCCCCGCCGCGCCGACCTGGAGAGGATCACGTGGTCTCCCTGGACAACGCCGACCGGCGGATCCCCGCCATGCTCGCGGAGTCCTCCCCGGACGCCATGACCCGCCCCGGCGACCCCCGCATCCGGGGGTGGTGGGCCATCGAGGCAAGCTCGCTGGGGGGTCCGGACCGGACCGACCGGGACGCGGCAGACCAGATCGTGGCCATCGCCGTGGTCACCTCGATGCGGTCCGGGATCCCGCACCTGGGGTCCGTGGCGACGCATCCGGACTGGCGCGGGCTGGGCCTGTCACGCGACCTGTGCGCCCGGCTGACCCGTGACCTGTTGGCGGAGGGCTCCCCCGCGGTCACCCTCGGGATGCACGCGGCGAACCGAGCGGCCCGCGCTGTCTACGACTCACTCGGCTACACCGTCGGCTATCGGTGGGCCAGCGGCCGCGTGGCCTCCGAGATGCACTGATCGCAGGACTACTGTGGGGCACATGGCCCGTCGCATCATTGCCGCACTGCTCATCGTCGTCGCCAGCCTGCTCGCGCCCTTCGCGGTGGGCGGGCTCTGGGCGCAGCAGACCCTCACTGAGACCGACGCGTTCACCGAGACCCTGGCCCCGCTCGTCGATGACCCCCTGGTCCAGCAGACCGTGTCCACCGAGGTTACCGACGCGATCGTCGGCGCAGTGGACGCCGAGGCCCGGGCCGAGAAGCTCCTGGGCGACCTCAGCGGTCCTCTTGCCGACCTGCGCTCCTCGACCTCCGCGGACTCGGTGATCGCCGCAGCGATCGCCTCGGGCGTCAACAACGCCATCGCGTCGGGCGTGGACTCCTACGTGCAGTCCGACCAGTTCGGGCAGGGGTGGACGGCCCTGACGACGGTTCTGCATGAGGAGTTCGTCAAGCTCCTCGAACGGGACACGACGGATGCCGCCCTGATGTTGCAGGACGGGCAGGTCGTGCTGAACACCAGCAACGCCCTGGAGCAGATCCAGGCGCAGCTGGCCGACCGCGGGCTGACCTTCGCCGCCGAGTTGGACATCCCGGGGCGCGATATCGTCCTTGCCGACGCCCCCAACCTGCAGCTGGTCTCCGACGCCCTGGCGATCTTCATCCCAGTGGCCACGTGGCTCTGGGCCGTGGTCCTGCTGATGTTCCTGGCCGGCATCCTGCTCTGGCGCCCGAAGTCGCGCGGCATGCTGTGGACCGGCCTCGGGCTCTCCCTTGGCGGCGTGCTCCTGTTCAGCGGCGTCAACCTGGGCGAGGCCCAGATCGTCGACGCAGCCCCGACTGGCTACTCGGCGTTGGTGGAGTCGGTCAGCACGACGCTGCTCCGCTTCCTCATCAATTCGGTTCTCGTGATGATCAGTCTTGGGCTCACCCTGATGCTTGCCGGCTGGTTGGCCGGGGCAACGAAGTCCGGCCGGCGGGTGCGGGACTGGTTCGCGGATCTGGCACACCGGTGGGGCAGCCCGCTGGCCGACGGACCGATCGGGCGCTTCACGTCCGACCACCCGATGCTCGTCCCCACCCTGCGCGGGATCGTGCTGGTGCTTGCCCTCGGCTTCCTGCTGCTGGCCGACCGGCTCAGCCCGTCGATCGTGCTCTGGACGGCTGTGGCCACTGCCCTCGCCCTCCTGGTCGTGGAGATCATCGAGGGCGCGGGGCGCGGCTACGAGCAGCCCCGTGCGGGCGCCCTGGTGGCCCAGGCCGACCACGACCCGGTCACCTCCGCGTCCCCCGCACCGGGGGCCTCCGGTCAGGACGGCGCGACCCAGGACTGATCGGGACCTCGGCGGACCGCAATCCAGGACTGTTCGGGACCCCTCAGGCTGTCGGGGCCCCAGGGGAACCCCGGGCGATCCAAGTCAGTCGGGCCGGTCGACGTCCGATGCTGAGTCTGCGTCCGCGGGACCCTGATGCGGCCCGCCCGCGAGGTCCGCGGCGTTCATCCGAGCCAGCCGCGCGTTGTATGCCCGCAGGTCGGCGTCCCCGTCGAGGTCGGCGCGCCGGTCATCGCGACGTGCCTGCCGCTCGTCGGACGTTGCCCACTGGAAGCCCAGGACGATCGCCACGATGAGCGTCGGGATCTCCCCGAAGCCCCACGCGATCGCGCCTGCGATCCGGGTGTCCGCCGCCGCATCGACCAGCCACGGTGCCTGCACCAACTCGTACCAGCCGGCGACCATGGGTGATTCGGTCATCATCATCGGCACCGCGAAGAACGAGTGGATCACCAGTGAGGCCATCAGCAGGATGAGCTTCGCCGGGTGGCTGAGCTGGCGCGGACCGGCGTCCACCCCGATGACCACCCAGTAGAAGAGGTACCCCGCGGCGAGGAAGTGCACCTGCATCGCGAAGTGCCCCAGATGTGAGCTCATCATCGACGCGTAGAGGTTGGTGTAGTAGAGCCCGTACAGGCCCACGGTGTAGATGAACAGCACGTAGACCGGGTTGGTCACGAAGCGGGTGACCGGCGAGTGCAGCGCCCAGGTGATCCACTCGCGCGGGCCGCGCTGGCCATTGGCGGCCGCGGGAATCACGCGCAGGGCCAGAGTGATCGGCCCACCCAGCACCAGCAGCACGGGGGCCATCATCGCCAGTGTCATGTGCGAGACCATGTGCAGCGCGAACGACACTGGGGCGTACCAGGCGACCCCGGAGCACGTCGACCAGATGACCACCAGCCAGCCGAGCACCCAGGCGATCAGCCGGGCCACAGGCCAGGCGTCCCCCCGCCGGCGCAGCAGCAGGTAGCCGGTCAGGTAGAGGGCCATTGCCAGCAGGGATGCCGTCAACCACACCCAGTCCGGGTGCCAGCCGAACGCCACGTTGGCGAAGGTGGGCGGCGGTGGGTAGAGGTAGCCGATGAGGTCCTCACCCAGCGTGGGCAGGTTGATCGCCTCCCTGGGGAAGGCCGAACGGGCCAGCACGACGGCGAGCCCGAGCGCTGAACCCAGCGCCACCACCTCGGCGAGCATCCTGCCCGGGCCGATCCCGGAGCCCGACCCCCGCCAGGCGCGCCGCACCATCACACCCAGCAGGCCGGCGACAACCAGCGCGACGATCTTGAACAGCACCATCCGGCCGTAGGTCGTCGTGAACAGCTGCGCGAGTGAGTCCATGCGGGTCGCGGCCGAGGCCAGGCCCGTCAGGGCGAGCGTGCTCACCGAGACGATGGCCACAACGCCGAACCGGCGCACCCGCTCACGCATGGCCGGTGAGCGCCGGACGGCATGGGTCGCCAGCGCCACCACCCCACCGCCCCAGGCCGCCGCGGCGATCGCGTGCAGGAAGCCGCTGATCAGGGCCAGGGAGTGGCTGCCGAGGCCGGAGGCGTGACCGGTCAGCGAGGGGATCCCGACGGCGACCACGCCCACGGCAAGCCAGCAGGCGGCCACCCCGAGGGAACGCACGAACAGCAGCCCCACCCCGGCAGCGAGCGCCAGGCCGGCTGAGATCAGGTGCGCCCGGCTGACCTCGACGTCCCACAGGTACGTCGTCACCAGTCCCGGAGCGGTCAGGTCGGCCAGGCCGATCCCGAGCACATCAGCGAGGGTGAACAGCGCGAAGAGCAGGCTCGCGGCTGCCATGGCCAGCGCCGAGGCGGAGGCCACCCCCAGGTCGACACGGCCGGACCGGGTCAGGCTGGTGCGGGCGCCCGGGTCCATCGCGACTGCGGACAGGCCGAAGCCCACGAACAGGCCCCCACCCAGCAGCGACACGAGCCGCAGGACCGGCAGCCCGTCCACGACCAGCCGCCCTGCATCCGGCAGGCCGTCGTCGATCGGGCGCCACGCCACTCCGGCCGCGACCGCCACGCCGGCCAGCACCACGAGGGCCGCACCGCCCCACAGGACTCTCGGCCCCAGCGAGGACCGTCCGCGGCCAGGCGCCGTGCTCGGGCTGGTCTGGGCGGTGGCGGTGGAGGTCATCGGGTCCGTCGCATGACCCATGCCCCGGCGCCGACGCCGATCAGCACCGCAAGAGCCAGCCAGATGATCCACGCGAGCGGCCCGCTGTCAGCCCCGGCCTCGCCGGTCGGGGTCGGGGTCGGGGTCGCAGACGCGGCCGCAGCGCTGGCCATGACAGGTGCCGGTGTCTCGGCGACCGCTGTCGGCGTGTCCTCGGCCTCGCCGACCGCCTGCTCGACCGTGAAGGTGATGGACCCGTCGATCGGATGCCCGTCGGCGGACACGACCCGGTAGGCGGCACGGAACGTCCCAGCGGGGCTGGCCGCAGGCCAGTCCACGGACACCACCGCACCATCGATGCCCAGCGGGCCCAGCTCCAGGCGGGAGCCGGAGTCGACGACAGTCAGGGTGACGGCGTTGCCCTGCTCGAGGACGTCCTCCCCGAAGGTGAAGGTCAGCGCGCTCGGTGCCGAGGCAAGGGTGGCTCCGTCCACGGGATCCGAGGAGTCCAGCTCGGCGTGGGCGCCAGCAGGTGCCACCCCGACGAGCAGCATCAGCGATGCGAGGATCCCGGCGATCCAGCCATGCCGGATGTGGGTCCGCATAGGCAATCCCTCCTGATGTTGTCGGGCCCCGTGGCCGGCGTCCAGCGCCCTCCAGCCTACGAGGCGGCCTCTGGCGTGGCGTCGATGCCTGCCTCCTTGCGCTGGGCGGGGGTGATCGGGGTGGGTGCCCCGGTCAGCGGGTCCTGCCCGGCACCGGTCTTCGGGAACGCGATCACCTCGCGCAGCGACGACGCGCCGGTCAGCAGCATGACGATCCGATCCCAGCCGAAGGCCACCCCGCCGTGCGGCGGTGGGCCGTAGGCGAACGCATCAAGGAGGAACCCGAACTTGTCCTGGGCCTCCTGCTCGTCGATGCCCAGCACCCGGAAGGCGCGCTCCTGCACGTCAGCGCGGTGGATACGGATCGATCCACCACCGATCTCGTTGCCGTTGCAGACGAGGTCATAGGCGTTGGCCAGCGCCTCCCCCGGGGACTGCTCGAACCGATCGATCCAGTCCGCATTCGGCGCGGTGAACGGATGATGCACGGCCGTCCACCCCTCCGTCCCGTCATCGTCGACGACTGCCTCGAACACGGGGGCATCGACCACCCACAGGAACGACCACTCATCGGGATCGATCAGCGCGCAGCGCTCAGCGATCTCCAACCGGGCAGCCCCCAGCAGCGCTCGGGCGTCCGGGGCTGATCCCGCGGCGAAGAAGATGCAGTCCCCGGGCTCGGCTCCGGTGGCGGCAGCCAGACCGGCTCGCTCGGCCTCGGTGATGTTCTTGGCGACCGGACCACCCAGGGTCCCGTCCTCGGCAACCGTGACGTAGGCCAGGCCGCGTGCACCGCGCTGCTTGGCCCACTCCTGCCACGCGTCGAAGGTCCGCCGCGGCTGCGAGCCGCCACCGGGCATCACAACAGCCCCCACGTACGGCGCCTGGAACACGCGGAACGGCGTCGAGGCGAAGTAGTCGGTGAGCTCCACGAGCTCGACCCCGAAGCGCAGGTCGGGCTTGTCCGACCCGAAGCGGCGCATCGCCTCGGCGAAGGTCATGTGTGGGATCTCGCCGATCTCATGCCCGACAGTGCCCGCCCACAGCGCCCGGATGACTGCCTCGCCGACCTCGAGCACATCTGACTGCTCGGCGAAGCTCATCTCGATGTCGAGCTGCGTGAACTCCGGCTGCCGGTCCTTGCGGAAGTCCTCGTCGCGGTAGCAGCGCGCGATCTGGAAGTAGCGCTCCATGCCCGCAACCATCAGCAGCTGCTTGAACAGCTGCGGTGACTGCGGGAGGGCGTACCAGTTGCCCGGCTGCAGCCGGACCGGCACCAGGAAGTCACGGGCACCCTCGGGGGTCGACCGGGTCAGCGTCGGGGTCTCGATCTCGAGGAAGTCCCGGTCGAAAAGCACCTCGCGAGCGATCTGGTTGACCCGTGACCGCAGCCGGAGGATCCGGGCCGGCTCGGGGCGGCGCAGGTCGAGGTACCGGAAGCGCAGGCGCGCCTCCTCGCCGACCTCGACGTGGTCGTCGATCGGGAACGGCAGCGCCGAGGCCTCGGAGAGCACCTCGAGGCTGTCCACCATCACCTCGACCGCCCCGGTGGGCAGGTCGGGGTTCTCGTTGCCCTCGGGGCGGGCCACCACCTGCCCCACCACCTTCACGCAGAACTCGTTGCGCAGCGGGTGGGCGACCTCGGGATCGTGGACCACGACCTGGGCGATGCCCGAGCCATCACGCAGGTCGAGGAAGGCGACCCCGCCGTGGTCGCGCCGACGGCCGATCCAGCCGGCCAGCGTGACGCTCTGCCCGACATCCTCGGCGCGCAACGTGCCGGCCTCACGGGTACGGATCATCGGGGGCTCTCCTCGTCGGCAGCCGAGATCTCGGCCGGGTCGGTCGTGGGCAGCACGCGGGGGTGCAGGTCCTGCGCGGGCGGTGTCCAGATGGCTGGATCTGTGGGGAGCTGGTCGCCGGTCCGGATGTCCTTGACCGAGTCGCCGGCCTCGCCCGGGAACCACACGTACGGGATGCCACGCCGGTCGGCGTAGCGGATCTGCTTGCCGAACCTGTCGGCGCGCGGGGCCACCTCGGTGGGGATCCCACGCGCCCGCAGGGCAGCGGCGATGGAGTCCGACCCCTCGCGGCTGGCCTCGTCGGCGACCGCGACGAGCACGCACGTGGGCACCGAGCGGGTCGAGCGGGCCAGGCCGCGGCCGAGCAGGACGCCCATGAGGCGCGACACGCCCAGCGAGATGCCGACCCCGGGGTAGGTGGCCCGCCCGTCACTGGCCAGCGCGTCGTAGCGCCCACCGGAGCAGACCGAGCCGAAGTCCTCGAATCCGACCAGCTCGGTCTCGTAGACCGTCCCGGTGTAGTAGTCCAGGCCCCGGGCGACCCTCAGGTCGGCGACCACCGCGCCGGGCATGCGCTGCGCCGCTGCCGCCACCACCGTGCCGAGCTCCTCGAGGCCCTCGTCCAGCAGCTCGTGCTGCACGCCCAGTGCGCGCACGTGCGCCACGAAGCTCGTGTCCGGGCTGCGGATCCCGGCCAGCGCCAGGCACTTGCGCGCACCGTCCGCCGACAGGCCCGCCTCGGACCGCAGCAGCTCACCGACCCGCTCCGGACCGATCTTGTCCAGCTTGTCGATGGCCCGCAGTGCGGCCGCCGTGTCGGTCGCGCCGGCCCCGAGGAAGAACCCCTCCGAGATCTTGCGGTTGTTGACCAGGATGACGGCCGGGGGCATGGGCAGCTCCCGGAAGACCTCGGCCATCAGCAGGGCGACATCCACCTCGTGATGGAACGGCAGGGTGTCGCGGCCCACGATGTCGATGTCGGCCTGGGTGAACTCGCGGTAGCGCCCCTCCTGCGGTCGCTCGCCGCGCCACACCTTCTGGATCTGGTACCGGCGGAACGGGAACTCCAGGTGCCCGGCGTTCTGGACCACGTAGCGGGCGAACGGGACCGTGAGGTCGAAGTGCAGGCCGAGTCCGGCGTCCGGCTCGTCGGCAGGGGCGTGCAGGCGCCGCAGGACGTAGATCTCCTTGTCGATCTCGCCCTTCTGGGCCATCAGGTCCAACGGTTCGACGGCACGGGTCTCCACCGATGCGAACCCGTGCAGCTCGAACACCCGGCGCACGGTGTCCAGGACGTGCTGCTCGACGATCCGGCCCGCCGGCAGGTACTCCGGGAAGCCCGACAGGGCTGCAGGTCGGCTCATGCGCCAGCTCCGGGCAGGTCAGCGCCCGGCGGGGTCAGGCCCTGCAGGAACGGGTTGATCCGCCGCTCGGCGCCGATGGTCGTGGTCTCGCCGTGCCCGGGCAGGACCAGCATGTCGTCGGGCTGGGCGAGCACCACCCGGGCCAGGGAGTCCAGCATCGCGGCGTGGTCCCCACCGGGGAGATCGGTGCGTCCGATCGCGCCGGCGAACAGGAGGTCCCCGGAGAGCATCAGTGGCTCTGCGCCGGTGTCGAGCATCCGGAAGGCGGTCGAGCCGGGGGTATGGCCCGGGGCGTGGTCAGCCGTGAACGTCATCCCGGCGATCTCCAGGGACGCGCCGTCGGACAGCTCGCGCACGTCGGAGGGCTCGGCGAAGTCGGTCGCGCCGACCACGGAGGCGAACATCGCACGTGTCTCGCCGGCGACCCCTGCCCACGGGTCGGCCAGCAGCGCCCGATCGCCGGGGTGGATCCAGGCGGGGATGTCGTAGCCATCACTGACCGGCAGCACCGACCACATGTGGTCCAGGTGCCCGTGGGTGAGGACCACGGCCACCGGGTGCAGCCCGTGCTCGCTCACCACCTGCTCGATCCCACGCTGGCTGTCCATCCCCGGATCGATGATGACGGCTTCACTGCGCGGTCCGGGGGCCAGGATCCAGCAGTTGGTCCCGAACGGGCCAGCCGGGAATCCGGCGATGAGCATGAGGGGCTCCCTCGAGGCGGTCGGCATCGTCCAGGCGCTGCGCCGGACGGCCCCAAGGGTATCCGGCAGCCCACCCCCCGGCATAACCGCGCGAGTCGACGCGGGCGCCCACGACCACGCGCATAGACTCGCTGCCGAGCCGAACACCACCGACTGTGGGAGCACGTGACGTGTCGAACGAGAAGAAGCCCGGCACCGGGGCGAGCAACAAGCGTCGCAAGGAGCTGGCCGCCGCGAAGCTGGAGCGGCAGACTGCCCGGCGCGCACAGCGCGAGTCCCAGCATCGGCGGCACATGCGCATCGGCTGGGGAATCGCCGCGCTCGTGGCCGTCATCGGAGTCGCGGTGCTCGTCCTGTGGCCCAGCACCAGCAGCGATGACGTCGCGGCCCCGGACCCGAGCGCGTCAGCGGCAGCGTCGGCTGAGCCGAGCACGGCGGCCTCCGCGGTGGCACTGGAGGGCTGTGATCCTGCCCCCACGCCCCCCACCGAGCCGCTGTCCTTTGACGCTGCCCCCGAGATGTCGCCCGGGGACCAGGCCGACCTCCAACTCGTGTTGGACACCAACTGTGGCGAGATCGTGATCGACACCGAGGCCGAGGCCGCCCCCGAGACGGTCAACGCCATGCTCTTCCTGGCCCAGGAGGGGTACTTCGACTCGACCCTGTGCCACCGGCTGACGACCGAGGGCATCAAGGTCCTGCAGTGCGGCGATCCGACGGCGACCGGTACTGGCGGCCCGGGCTTCACGATCCCCGACGAGAACCTGCCCGCGGAGGGCGAAACCAACTACCCGGCGGGCACCGTGGCCATGGCCAACGCCGGGCCGGGCACGTCGGGCAGCCAGTTCTTCCTCGTGTACGAGGACACGACCCTGCCGCCCAACTACACCATCTGGGGACAGGTGAGCTCCGGGCTCGACATCGTCGAGCAGGTGGCCGGGGCCGGCGTCGCGGGCGGCGGCACGGACGGGGCACCCGCCGCACCGATCGGGATCGAGGCGGCAACGGTGTCGCAGGCGCAGGGCTGAGTCCGTTCCCATCCCGTGGGACAATGGCCGGCACCGGACAACGGAGGGTTACCAGCATGACCGAGCACGCCCACGGACGCGTGGCAGACGATGGCACCGTGTTCGTCCGTCGACCCGACGGCGAGGAGATCGCTGTCGGCCAGTGGGCTGCCGGGGCTCCTGCCGAGGGCCTTGCCTTCTTCGAGCGCAAGTACGACGGTCTCAAGGCCGAGGCTGACCTCCTGCTGGTTCGACTCAAGGACGGCAAGGGCAGTCCGGAGTCCGTCACGATCGTGGTGACCAAGCTGCGTGAGGCCGTCGAGAACCCACACGTGGTCGGCGACCTGGCGGTCCTGACCAGCCTGGCCGAGCAGCTCGACACGGCCGGTGCGGCCCGCAAGGAGGCCGCCGCGGCTGCCCGCGAGGAGGCCCGGGTCCGAACCATGGCCGCCCGGACCGCCATCGCCGAGGAGGCCGAGCGCCTGGCTGACTCGACCCACTGGAAGGCCACCGGCGATCGGTTCAAGGAGCTGCAGGAGCAGTGGACCGCGCTCCCTCGCGGCGACCGCGCGACCCGCGAGGCCGAGCAGGAACTCTGGAAGCGATTCAGCTCGTCGCGCTCAGCCTTCGACAAGGCCCGCCGGGCGCACTTCGCGACCCTGGATGCGGCACGCAAGGAGGCCACAGCAGTCAAGGAGGACATCATCGGCCGCGCCGAGGCGCTGTCGACGAGCACCGAGTGGGCCGAGACTTCCCGCGCCTACCGAGGCCTGATGGACGAGTGGAAGGCCGCACCCCGCGCTGGGCGCACCGACGAGGACCGGCTGTGGACCCGGTTCCGCGCTGCCCAGGACGTCTTCTTCTCCGCGCGGAACACCGCGCAGTCCGAGCGCGACGGCGACCAGCGGGAGAACCTGGCTGCCAAGGAGGCGCTGGCCGCAGAGGCCGAGGCCCTCCTGCCGATCACCGACCTCGATGCTGCCCGCTCTGCGATGCGCAGCATCGGCGAGCGCTGGAACGCCATCGGGCACGTCCCGCGCGGGGATCGAGACAGGGTCGAGGGACGTCTGCGCAAGGTCGAGTCGGCCATCAAGCACGCCGAGGACGACCAGTGGCGCCGAACCGACCCAGCCAAGCGTGCGCTGGCCGAGTCCACCGTTGCCACCTTCCGCGCATCCCTGGACAAGCTCCAGAAGCAGGCCGACAAGGCTGCCGCCGCCGGAGACACCCGCACGGAGTCCGATCTGCGCGGCCGGATCACCCAGACGCAGTCGCTCCTGGAGGCAGCCGAGAAGTCACTGGCGGAGTACTCCGGCTGATCCGCGGGTCAGCTCGGCCCGCGATCACTGCGGGCCTAGATGCGGTAGGCGTCGAACACACCCTCGACGCTTCGTACCGCCCGAAGCACCGACCCCAGGTGCTTGGGATCGCCCATCTCGAAGGTGAACCGCGAGACCGCGATCCGCTCCTTGGTGGTTGACACCGAGGCCGAGAGGATGTCGACGTGCTGATCGGAGAGCACATGGGTGATGTCGGCCAACAGCCGGGTGCGGTCCAGGGCCTCGACCTGGACGTTGACGAGGAACACCGAGGAGGCTCCCGGTGACCATGTCACGGGGACGAAACGCTCCGCCTGGCCGGACATGGAGGCGATGTTGGTGCAGTCGGCCCGGTGCACCGACACCCCATTCCCCCGGGTGACGAAACCCGTGATCTCGTCGCCGGGCACCGGCGTGCAGCACTTGGCCAACTTCACCCAGACGTCACCGAGCTGCGAGCCGATCACCGTCACGCCGGGGTCGCCGTCCGAGCGCTGTCGGACCCTGGGGATGGCCTTCGGGGTGATCCCCTCCGCGGCGTCATCGGCGGCCGCCGAGGCGCCCCCTGCCGTGGCCACCAACCGGTGGATCACGGTCTGCGGCCCGATCCGGCCCTCGCCGATCGACGCGTACAGCGCGCTGACGTCGTTCTGGCGCAGCTCGGCGGCAACCGATGTCAGGGCGGCCGTGGACAGCAGCCGGTGGACCGAGACCCCCTCCTTGCGCATCGCCTTGAGCAGCTGGTCCTTGCCCTTCTCGATCGCCTCCTCGCGTCGCTCGCGCGAGAACCAGGCCTTGATCTTGCTCCGGGCCCGGGGGCTGCGCACGAACGTCAACCAGTCGCGGCTGGGACCGGCGCCCTCCGCCTTGGACGTGAAGACCTCCACGGCGTCGCCGTTGGTCAGCGGGCTGTCCAGCGGCACCAACCGGCCGTTGACCCGGGCACCGACGCATCGATGCCCCAGCTCGGTGTGCACCGCATAGGCGAAGTCCACCGGCGTCGAGCCCGAGGGAAGTGCGATGACGTCACCTCGAGGGGTGAACACGAACACCTCGGTGGAGCCCAGGTCATATCGCAGTGACTCCAGGAACTCGCCGGGGTCCTCGGTCTCGCGCTGCCACTCCACGAGCTGACGCAGCCAGCCCAGGTCGTCCGGACCGAGTTTACCGCCGACCTCGTTCTGCTTGTAGCGCCAGTGCGCGGCGATGCCGTACTCGGCCGAGCGGTGCATCTCGTGAGTGCGGATCTGGATCTCGACCGGCTTGCCCTCCGGCCCGATGACCGTCGTGTGCAGGGACTGGTACATGTTGAACTTGGGCATCGCGATGTAGTCCTTGAACCGCCCGGGCAGGGGGTTCCACGCTGCATGCAGGGTGCCGAGGACGGCGTAGCAGTCACGCACCGAGTCGACCAGGATCCGGACACCGACCAGGTCGTAGATGTCGGAGAAGTCATGTCCGCGCACGATCATCTTCTGGTAGACCGAGTAGTAGTGCTTCGGCCGGCCCGTCACGGTGGCCCGGATGCGGCCCGCGCGGAGCCGTTCCTCGATGTCGCTGATCACCACCTCGAGGAACTGCTCGCGGGCAGGTGCGCGCTGGCCGACGAGCCGGACGATCTCCTCGTACATCTTCGGGTGCAGGGTCGCGAAGGAGAGGTCCTCCAGCTCCCACTTCACGGTGTTCATGCCCAGCCTGTGGGCCAGGGGCGCGTAGATCTCCAGCGTCTCGCGGGCCTTGATGACCTGCTTCTCCGGTGGCAGCCACTGGAGCGTGCGCATGTTGTGCAGGCGGTCGGTGAGCTTGATGACCAGGACCCGGATGTCGCGGGCCATGGCCACGACCATCTTGCGGACGGTCTCGGCCGCGCTGGAGGCGCCGTAGGTCACCTTGTCCAGCTTGGTCACGCCATCGACGAGGGAGGCGATCTCCTCGCCGAAGTCCGATCGCAGCTCGGCCAGCGTGTAGCCGGTGTCCTCGACGGTGTCGTGCAGCAGCGCGGCTGCCAGCGTCGGGCCGGTCATGCCCAGATCAGCCAGGATCTGGGCGACCGCCAGCGGGTGGGTGATGTACGGATCGCCGGAGCGCCGCTTCTGCTCCCGGTGCAGCTCCCAAGCGGTCTCGTAGGCCTGGATCACGACCCGCGTGTCGCTCTTGGGGTGGAACTGCTTCAGCGTGCGCAGGATCGGCTCAAGCTCCGGGGGCGCTCCGGACCCGCGGCCGGCCATCCGGGACAGCCGGGAGCGCAACCCTGAGGGTGACTCCGCCGCCGCCTCGACGGGCAGGGTCTCCGGATCGGCCACTTCACCTCCTGCACGTTGGCTTGAGTGTACGACTCGGATCCGGCTCGTGCCGGGGCCGATCAGTGCCGATCTGCTCGGCTCTGCCGCTTCGGCTGGTTGCGCGGACCAGCCGCAGCACGTCGCGCCCGTGCTCGGTCCATCGTCTCCTCGCTCTCGGAGGCCGGTTCAGCCTCACCTGCGCCCGATGACCCGGAGCCACTGGCCGGGGACGCCGATCGGGCAGCTGGTGCGGCGGCGGTGGTCCCCTTCGCGCCGGATCCGCGGGACTGCACCCGCTTGGCCAGGGCCTGCATCTGCGGGCTGCGCTCCATCAGCTGGGCCAGCAGCGGCGTCGCGATGAAGACCGAGGAGTAGGTGCCCGCGGCGATCCCGACGAACAGCGCGAGCGCGAGGTCCTTGAGCGTGCCGGCACCGAGCAGCCCGGCGCCGACGAACAGGATCGCGCCAACCGGCAGCAGGGCAACGATCGAGGTGTTGACGCTGCGCACCAGGGTCTGGTTGACCGCGAGGTTCGCGGCCTGCGAGTACGTCTGCCGGCTCTGGCCCAGTACCCCGCGGGTGTTCTCCTTGACCTTGTCGAAGACGACAACCGTGTCGTAGAGCGAGTAGCCGAGGATCGTCAGGATTCCGATGAGGGTGGCGGGCGTGACCTCGAACTGCAGCAGGGAGTAGACGCCGACGGTCAGAAGGATGTCGTGGACGAGCGCCACGAGGGCGGCGATGGCCATCCGCCAGTCGAAGTAGATGGCCAGGAACACCGAGAGCAGTCCGAGGAACACCAGCAGTGCGGTGATCGCCTTCTGGGTGATCTCATCGCCCCAGGTCGGACCCACGAACTGGACTGAGACCTCCTCAGCGCCCACGCCACAGGTCTCGGCCAAGGATGTCCGGATCGCCAGGCTCTGAGCGTTGTCGACCTCCTCGGTGGTGACCCGGATGATCTCGTTGCCCAGCGCGGTCACGGAGGAGGGCTGGACGCCGGTCTCCTCGACGGCGGTGCGCGCCTGGTCGATCGTGCAGGACGTCGAGGACACCTGGTACTCGGCACCGCCGGTGAACTCGATACCGAGGTTCAGCCCGCGTGTGGCCAGCGAGAGCAACGAGATGAGCACCAGCACCGCGGAGATCGCGTACCAGCGACGCCGCTTGCCGACGATGTCGTAGGAGACCTCGCCGGAGTACAGCTTGTGCCCGAGGGAACCCAACCGAGACATGGCTACTTCCTCCCTGCTGTGGCCGCAGCGCGCGGCGCAGGCGAGTCGGGGATGCCGAGCCGCTTCGGATCGACGCCACTGAGCGGATGCCCGGACTGGAAGAACTTCGTTGCCGCCAGCAGCGCGACGACTGGGCGGGTGAAGGTGAACGCCACCAGGACGTCGATGATGGTGGTCAGCCCGAGGGCGAAGGCGAAGCCGCGGACACTGCCGATGCTCAGCACGTACAGCACGACGGCACCAAGCAGCGATACGAAGTCCGCGGCCAGGAGGGTCCGGCGGGCCCGGATCCACCCGGCCTCGGCGGCCACCCGGAGCGTCTTGCCCTCACGGACCTCGTCACGCAGGCGTTCGAAGTAGACAATGAAGGAGTCCGCGGTGATGCCGATCGCCACGATGGCGCCGGTGATCCCGGCCAGGGTCAACGTGAACCCCAGCGTCCGGCCGAACACCACGAACAGGCAGTAGGTGATGACGCCGGCGATCAGCAGGCTTGCAACGGCCACCAGTCCGAGCGCCCGGTAGTAGGCCAGCAGGTACGCGGCCACCAGGATCAGGCCGATCGCGCCTGCGAGCAGCCCTGCCTTGAGGTAGTTGTCGCCCACGGTAGGCGTGATCGAGGTGATCTGACCGACCTCGAGGCTGATCGGCAACGAGCCGAACTTCAGCACGTTGGCCAGGTCGTTGGCCTCGTCGATCGTGAATTCGCCGGTGATCTGCGCCTGCCCGCCAGCGATCGGCTCGAGGAACTCCGGTGCGCTGTAGACAACGCCGTCGAGGACGATCGCGAACTGGTTCTGCGGGGGCTGGTTCGCGTAGATCTCGGTGGAGATCTCGGCAAGCGCCCTGGCGCCCTCGGTGTCGAACTCCAGCGAGACCGACCACTGCGAGGTCGTGGAGTCCAGCTGGGCCGTGGCATTGGTCACCTGGGTGCCCTTGATGAACGCCGGCTGGAGGAGGTACTTGGCGAAGCCGTCGCGGTCGCAGGTGGCCAGCCACAGGGCCTGGTCATCGGGGTTCCCGGAGCGGTTCTCGGCGATCGTGCAGTCCAGTCGCAGGGCGCGCTCCTGGAACTCGATGTCGTTCTCCGCGGCCTGGACCGGGATCTCCGGCTGCTCGACTGCCGGCGTCTCGGTCGGGGTCGGCGACTCCTCAGAGGAGGCGCTCGCTTCGGGCTCCGCGGACTCCGAGGGGCTCTCCGAGGCGTCGGTCGGCGTCGGACTGGGATCGGTGGGGGTCGGCTCGGGCGCCGGCTCCTCGGTCGGATCGACGTTGGGGTCCACCGCCTCGGGGGTGGTGATCGCCTCGACCGGGCGGAAGGCCAGCTGTGCTGTGCGTCCCACGAGTTCCACGAGCCGGTCCTGCGGGACCGACCCGGGGACCGACACCACGATCGCGGCGTTGTTCCCCGAGCCCTGGACTGAGACCTCGGACTCCGCTACGCCCAGCCCGTTGACGCGTTGCCGGATGATCCCGACCGCCTGGTCGAGCTGCTCGTCGGTGATCTCTCCCTCGGAGCCCGGCGTGGTCGTCGGAAGCAGCGTCACCTGGGCGCCGCCCTGCAGGTCCAGGCCGAGCTGCGGGGTGTTGGTGAGCCCCGGCCAGAAGGCCCAACCCACCAGCAGGGCCACGCCGATCAGCAGCGGCCCGAGCACCCGCCAGGGGCGGTAGGACGCAACGGTGCTAGCCACGGTCGGCCTCCGCGCCCGGCTCCGCGGGCAGGTTCTCGGGCTGGGAGAGGCCCTCAGCCTCTGACTCGGTCCCTGACTCGGCCTCGCCCGGGGCCGGATCTGCAGGGACCGCCTGGGCCACGGCCGCCGCGAGCATCTCGATCACGACACCGGGGGCGATCTCCACGGAGAGGCGCTCCCCATCGAGGGCCGTCACGGTGCCGAACACCCCGGCCGTGGTCATGATCCGCTGACCCGGCTCGAGGGAGGCGACCAACTGGGCCTGCGCCTTCCGGCGCACGGAGCCGGGACGGATGATCAAGAACCAGAACGCCACCGCGATGGCAGCGAACGGCAGCAGTTCGAACAGCGTCATGAAGGACCTTTCCGCACAATTGGGCCCGATTCTAGACGCCTGCGGCGCGACCTCCTTCATTCCCGTCCGGTGCGTCGCTGCCGAAGGGCAGGCCCACCTGCCCGAATGTGGGGGGCGGGGCCAAGCCCAGGTGCCGCCATGCCGCCTCGGTGGCCATTCGCCCACGTGGCGTGCGGTAGAGCAACCCCGCCCGCACCAGGAAGGGCTCGGCCACGGTCTCCACGGTCTCAGGCTCCTCGGCGACAGCCACCGCGAGTGTCGACAGGCCAACCGGACCGCCCCGGAAGGTGACCAGCAGCGCCTCGAGCACCGAGCGGTCCAGCCGGTCCAGCCCCAGTGTGTCCACCTCGTACAGGTCCAGTGCGGCGTGCGCGGTGCGCTGGTCGACGGACCGGTCGCCGTGCACCAGCGCAAAGTCGCGCACCCGGCGCAGCAGCCGGTTGGCCACTCGCGGTGTCCCCCTGGAACGCCCGGCGATCTCCTGCGCCCCAGCCGCATCGATCTCGACCCCGAGCAGCCGGGCCGACCGGTTCACGATCGTGAGCAGGTCGGCGTCCGCGTAGAAGTCCATATGGGCTGTGAAGCCGAAGCGGTCGCGCAGCGGGCCCGGGAGCAGCCCGGCCCGGGTCGTTGCCCCGACCAGCGTGAACGGCGCGAGCTCGAGTGGGATCGCCGTGGCCCCCGGCCCCTTGCCCACCATGATGTCGACCCGGAAGTCCTCCATCGCGACGTAGAGCATCTCCTCGGCCGGCCGGGCCATCCGGTGGATCTCGTCGAGGAACAGCACCTCGCCGGGCACCAGGCTGCTCAGGACGGCAGCCAGATCACCGGCATGCTGGATCGCTGGCCCGGAGGTGATCCGCATCGGCGCCGACATCTCCCCTGAGATGATCATCGCCAGCGTGGTCTTGCCCAGACCCGGTGGCCCTGACAGCAGGACGTGATCGGCTGTCGCCCGCCGGTGCCGGGCCGCCTCCAGGACGAGCCCGAGCTGGGACCGGACGCGGTCCTGGCCGATGAAGTCCGTCAGACTCCGCGGTCGCAGTGCCCCCTCGGCGGCGAGGTCCTCGTCGTCGGCGTCGCCGTGCAGCAGCTCGTCGTCGCTCACGCGCGGTCCAGGTGCCGCAGGGCCGAGCGCAGCAGGGCCGGGACAGACGGCTGTGCGCCATCGGCGATGACTGCCTCCGCCTCCGCCCGGACCGCCTCTGTCGCGGCCCCAGCGTCTCGCGGTGGCCACCCCAGGGCGATCAGGCCGTCGATGACGGGGGCCGACCAGTCATCCGCGCCCACCTGCTGCGCCGACGTCGCCTGGCTCGGAGCGCCGATCCGGTCCTTGAGCTCCAGGGCGATCCGGGCCGCACCCTTGCGGCCGATCCCCGGAGGCGTTGACAGGGTGGCCAGGTCATCGGCGGCGACTGCAGAGCGCAGCTGCTCGACAGTGAGGACCGCGAGGATCGCCTGGGCGGTCCGCGGCCCGATGCCCGTGACGGATTGCAGCACGTCGAACGCCTGCCGCTCCTCCTCGTCGGCGAAGCCGAAGAGGGTCAGCGAGTCCTCGCGCACAACCAGCGCCGTCGCGATCTGGGCTGCCGTCCCGGGCCGCAGGTCGGCCAGGGCGCGCGGCCCGCACTGCAGGCTCAGGCCGACGCCACCGACGTCGATAACCGCAGAATCACCTGCCACTGAGGCGACTGTTCCCCGGACGAAGGCGATCACGGTGCACCTCCCGGGCGGACTCCCAGGCCGGCGCGCGCGCTCCTCGACGCGCGACCTCCAGTTGCCTCATCGCCCCCCGGCTGGGGAGCCGTACCCGGGATCCGAGCCGGGGATGCGGCGGCAACCGCCATCTCGATCCGGGCATTCGCCGACCCCCGCCAGACATGGCAGATCGCCAGCGCCAGGGCGTCAGTGGCATCCACCGGCTTGGGCGCAGCCGGCAGCCGCAGGACGCGCACCACCATCCCGGCCACCTGCGCCTTGTCAGCACGGCCGGTTCCGGTGACGGCGGCCTTGACCTCGGTGGGGGTGTGCCAGGCCACGGGCACTCCCGCCTCAGCCGCAGCGAGCACCGCCGCCGCGGAGGCCTGGGCGGTCCCCATCACCGAATGCAGGTTGTGCTGGCTGAACATCCGCTCGACGGCCACGACGTCCGGGGACGTGGACTCGATGAGGTCGCGCACACGACTGGCGATCGCGAGCAGGCGCTGCGGCAGCGGATCCGAGGTTGGCGTGGTCAGCACCTCCACGTGGCGCAGGGCCAGCGGGCGACCCATCGAACCCTCGACAAGACCCAGACCGCACCGGGTCAGGCCTGGGTCAACCCCGAGTACGAGCACAGGCACCTCCGGCATGCGAACAGGTGTTCGTACCCTATCGGCCCATCCCCGCGAGCCACGCCGGCGACACGCACAACGTGTCCACGCCCACCGGATCCACCAGCGCCCAGCGGCCCCGGGCGGTCGCGCGGTCGCCCCGTTGCCTAGTTGCCGGCGATCGGGTCGCTGGGATGCACCGGGTGCCCGACGACCTCGGCGAAGCCGTCGCAGATGCTCTGCGCGAACAGCTCACGGTCGGGGATCGCGGCATCGTCCATCGAGATCCCGATCCCCCCGTTGCCCGCGTAGGACAGCAGGGTGATGTTCGTTGCAGCACCCACGGTGCTCATCAGGGGGTACATGGCCAGGACCTTCGCCCCGGCGACCCACACCGGGATCGGCACGCCCGGCACGTTGCTGGCCGTGAAGTCACTGTGCTGGGCAGTCGCGGTGACCAGGTCCGAGGGCATCAGGCGGTATCCGACCTCAGCCAGCGGATCCACGAGGTGCAGCGCCGGTTCGTCGCGCCAGGACCCGACGATCTCGCGGATCGCGTGCATCCGGGCCACGGGGTCCAGGATGTCGACCGGTACCTCGAACCGGGCGATCGTGACCGCGTTCTGCGCGGGCCGGTCGGGGTTGCGCAGGCTGATCGGCATGTTGCAGCGCAGCACGTCCACGGGCTCGCCACGATGCTCGTGGTAGATCCGCAGGCCGCCGGTGACACCGGCCATGAAGGCATCGTTGAGGCTCACGCCGTGCGGCTTGGAGGCCGCCTTCAACTCGGCCATCGGCACGTCGATGGTCAGGAAGTGGTAGTTGATCGACCGCCCCCTCATCACTGGGGACATCGGCGAGGTCGGCAACGCCATGAACTTGGAGATCGACTTCAGCACATCGAGGACGTCCTCCGCGGCGCCCACCGGATCGCGCAGGGCCCGGCCGGCGATCGGCAGCGCGGAGTCGGCGACCTCCTTGAACGACTTCACGAGGAAGGACGAGGCATCCACCACGGCGGTCCCGAGGAACCCGGCCGAGTCCATCGGTGCGGCTGAGGGAGCGGGCGGCAGCGGACCCAGGTCCTGCGGCCGCGGGTCGAGATCGATCACCGTCGCCCCGAGCATCATCGCGCCCTGGCCGTCGGCGATCGCGTGGTGGAGCTTGATGATCAGCGCCGCACGGCCGTCCTGGAGCCCCTCGATCAGTGTGACCCGCCACAGCGGACGGTCCAGATCGAAGTTCGCCATCGACTGCCGGCGAGCCTCGTCGAGGACCTGCTCCCAGCTGCCGGGGTCCGCCATCCGGAACCGGCGCATGTGGAAGCTCAGGTCGAAGTCCGGGTCGACGACCAGACGCGGGCTCAGGATGTCGGCAGGCCCTTCAAGGACCTTCTGGCGCAGGATCGGCGCCACCCGGCTGGCTCGGTCGAACCGGTCGACCAGGGTCGACCAGTCCGGGCTGGATTCGAGGGCCACCAGGCCGATCATCGGCGAGCGCATGATCGGGTCGTTCGATGCCGAGCGCCAGGTCGCGAAGTCGAAGCCCGACAGTCGGCGGGGCGAGATCACGTTCGGGTCATTCACATTGCGCCCGGCGCTGGTGGCCGAATCCACGGCCGCCCCGGCCCGACCTGCGGCAGCCTCGGCGGCCCCGCCGACACTCGCGGCCGTGCGCCGCACAGCAGCCCGCTTGCGGCCACTCGTGCGCCCTGCCGGGCCGCTCGCCTGCGGGGCTGCGCTCTTCGACGCGGGAGCCTTCTTCGCTGCTGGCTTGTTCGTGGCGGCTGGCTTCTTCGTGGCGGCTGCCTTCTTCGCTGCCGCCTTCTTCGGGGCCGCCTTCTTCGGGGCCGACGTGGTCCTCTTCGGCGCGGCAGTTGCCTTCGCTGCTGGCTTCCTCGTCGCCGCCTTCTTGGTCGCCGGCTTCACGGACGCAGCCTTCTGCGCGGCCGGGTTCGGCTCACCAGCGGCCGACGTCGCGGGCTCAGGGGTCGCGGCGGGCTCCGAGGGGGTGTCCGAGGTCTTCTGGTCCTGCTCTGCCACGTCATCGCTCCTGTGGGCTGGGGATATGGGAACCGTACCCGTGCCGGTGAGCGGATGCCGGCCCGAGCGGCTCACTCCAACTCAGAGAGCACCTCGGCCGAGATGTCCGCGTTGGTGTAGACGTTCTGCACGTCGTCGCTGTCCTCGAGCGCGTCCACCAGGCGCATGATCTTCACCGCGCCGGCGGCGTCCAGCGGAACCTCGACCGAGGCCACGAACTCCGCCTCGGCCGACTCGTAGTCCAACCCCTCGGCCTGCAGCGCCTGCCGGGCCGGGACCATGTCGGACGCCTCGGTGATGACCTCGAAGGCCTCCCCCAGGTCGTTGACCTCGTCGGCGCCGGCGTCCAGGACCGCCATCAGCACGTCGTCCTCGGTGAGCGCCTCGGACTTCGGCACGATGATGACCCCCTTGCGGGAGAACAGGTAGGACACGCTGTTCGGGTCGGCCATGCTGCCGCCGTTGCGGGTCATGGCCACCCTGACCTCGGTGGCAGCCCGGTTGCGGTTGTCCGTGAGGCACTCGACGAGCACGGCCACGCCGCTGGGCCCGTAGCCCTCGTACATGATCGTCTGCCAGTCAGCACCATCGGCGTCGGCACCCGAACCACGCTTGACCGCGCGGTCGATGTTGTCCGCCGGGACGGAGTTCTTGCGTGCCTTCTGGATGGCGTCGTACAGCGTCGGGTTCCCGTCGACGTCGCCCCCGCCCGTGCGCGCGGCCACCTCGATGTTCTTGATCAGCTTGGCGAACAGCTTGCCGCGCTTGGCGTCGATCGCGGCCTTCTTGTGCTTGGTGGTCGCCCACTTGGAGTGGCCGGACATGATGCTCCTTCGATTGGCTCAGATCTCGCCCGCGACGATGTCCACGAACAGCGCGTGCACCCGATGGTCTCCGGTCAGTTCTGGGTGGAACGAGGTGGCCAGCAGCGACCCCGCTCGAACGGCAACGATCCTATCGCCCACAGCAGCCGGCACGGAGGCGAGAACCTCCACCGACGGTCCGATCGACTCCACCCACGGTGCCCGGATGAACACCGCGCGGAGCGGATCCGGGCCCACAGCCGGGAAGGTGACGTCGGCCTCGAACGAGTCCACCTGGCGGCCGAACGCATTGCGGCGCACCACCATGTCGATCCCCCCGATCGGCTGCTGGTCGGCACGCCCGTCCAGGACCGTGTCGGCCAGGAGGATCATCCCGGCGCACGAGCCGTACATGGGCATCTGATCCCGGACCGCCGCCCGCAGGGGATCCATGAGTCCCCAGCGGATGGCCAGCATCGAGATCGTCGTGGACTCACCACCCGGGATCACCAGACCATCCACGCGGGCAAGACCTGCAGCGTCCCTGACCGGGACAGCCCGCGCCCCGACGGATTCCAGGGCCGCCACGTGCTCACGGACATCGCCCTGAAGCGCAAGCACCCCGATGTGGGGGCCGCTCACCACCCGCGCTCGGCAAGACGGTGCGGCTCGGGGATCTCCTCGACGTTGATGCCCACCATTGCCTCACCCAGCCCACGCGAGACCTTGGCGATGATCGCGGGATCGTTGAAGTGCAGGGTCGCCTGCACAATGGCATTGGCCCGCTCCGCCGGGTTGCCGGACTTGAAGATGCCCGAGCCCACGAACACGCCGTCCGCACCCAACTGCATCATCATCGCCGCGTCGGCAGGCGTGGCGATCCCCCCAGCCGTGAACATCACCACCGGCAGCGATGCCCGCTCGGCGATCTCACGGACCAGCTCGTAGGGAGCCTGGTACTCCTTGGCTGCGACATAGAGCTCATCAGGGCTCATCGACGACAGCCGACGGATCTCGCCGCGGATGGCCCGCATGTGGGTGGTGGCGTTGGAGACGTCGCCGGTGCCCGCCTCACCCTTGGAGCGGATCATGGCCGCACCCTCGGTGATCCGGCGCAGGGCCTCTCCCAGGTTCGTCGCTCCGCACACGAACGGAACCGTGAACCTCCACTTGTCGATGTGGTGGCTGTAGTCGGCCGGGGTCAGGACCTCGGACTCGTCGATGTAGTCCACGCCGAGGGACTCCAGCACCTGGGCCTCGACGAAATGGCCGATCCTGGCCTTGGCCATGACCGGGATCGACACCGCGTCGATGATCCCGTCGATCATGTCCGGGTCGCTCATCCGTGACACGCCACCCTGGGCCCGGATGTCGGCGGGGACCCGCTCGAGGGCCATGACCGCCACGGCGCCGGCATCCTCGGCGATTCGGGCCTGCTCGGGGGTGACGACGTCCATGATCACGCCCCCCTTGAGCATCTCGGCCATGCCGCGCTTCACACGCTCGGTGCCGACTGCGGTGGCTGGGGTGTGCGGGGTGCTGCTCACGAGTTCTCCTGCGCCGGTCTGGACGATGGGACCTAGGTTACGTCCCCACACCCGAGGGCGCGAAACTCCGCAGCTCAGCTGGGAAGCACACTCACTCGACCTTCACCTTGCTCGTTCGATCCTTGAGCAGGATCCACACCTGGCCCGGGTCGAAGGCCATGGGCTCGCCCTCGGCATCCAGGTACGCGGTGGGATCCTCGGCGTTCGCCCGCTCCCAGGTGATCCGATGCGCCCGGCCGTCCCGCAGGACCAGTCCCTTGCCGGATCCGACCGTGACCGAGCGTGGAGTGATG
This sequence comes from uncultured Actinomycetes bacterium, assembly GCA_963753075.1. Lineage (GTDB taxonomy): Bacteria > Actinomycetota > Actinomycetes > S36-B12 > CAIYMF01 > Prado023. The sequence goes on along the minus strand of CAVWAR010000017.1, from coordinate 397,251 downwards.
CCCCCGAACTTGTCCCCGTACCGCGAAGCGACCTCCTTGACGTACTGGACGACGACCGTGCTCGCCCGCTGCACCCCGGGCTTGGCCGTGTCCCGCGCCTGGTAGCCGTTCATCCAGACGTCGTAGGCGCCGGCCTTCCTGTTCCAGCGGAACTCCATCTGGGATTCCGGCCAACGGGCGGTGGCCAACTTGGCCCGCCGCCCCCCGGCGACCGGGCCGTCGTCGAACACGAGGCCCATGTCCTGGGAGACCGCTACCGGCCCGACCGCGTCCAGGATCGTCTCCGGCTCGGCCATCAGGTTGTACGGTCCGCGCCGGCTGTAGTCGCGATGGAAGCCCGCGCTGTCGTTGTCCTCGGAGACAGCTGTCCAGTCAGCGGCGTAGAGCTTCGGCTGCAATCGGGTCTGGGCGCCGGAGTAGACGAAGGCGACGGGACCGTAGGGGGCGAACAGCTTGATGTCGCTGACCCGGGCGCTGCGCACGGGTCCGACCTCCTCGGGGATCCTCGTGGAGTAGACGGCAGCGAGTCGGGTCAGGCCCCATTCGACCGGCTCCACATAGACGATGTCGGCCGCCCTGAGGTTGCGGTGCGGTTGGGCGTACCTCGTGTTGTCGAGCTTGACGACCATCACAGGTGTCTCGATGCCGCCCTTGCGACCGCTCAATGGCGAGGTCGTGGGCTCAGCCGGCTCAGGGATGGGGACCGTCGCCGGCGCTGCCGCCGAGGCCGTCGGTCCCGCGCTGGCGGCGGGCGCTGCCGCCGGGCCGGTGGCCTGCCCTTCCTCGCCGCACGCTGCCAGGACCAGTGCGCAGCACACCACGGCGGCAATCCTCCCCATGGGGCACTACAGTAGTTGCTCGACGCGCGCGCGGTGGTCAGCGACCCACTGGTTCCGAAAGTGGCAGAGTCTCGAGCGGGCCATGGGGGTGCCCGAGCCTCAGGCGAGCAGCGCGAATGTGCGCGGTGGGGCGTCGTCGAACTCCACCATCTGCGGCTCCGCGGCATTGCCCGCGAGGCGGAACAGCCGCACCAGCCGGCCCTGGCGCAGCAGGCGCGTTGCCTGGACCGCGTCATTGAGGAAGCGGCGCGACAGGGTGACCTGGTTGCAGGCAGCCACCAGGTCGTCGAGCAGCTCTTGGCCCTCGGGGTTCGCGTACAGCTCCATCACGGCAACCTCGTCGGAGAACACCTCGCGCAGGTCCCGCGACATCTCTGATTCGACGAGGCTGTGCTCCACGAGGTCCAGGGGATCGGCATTGCGTGAGTTGCTCGCGGCCTGGGCCAGCACGATGGCGCTGGCTGGGTCGAGCAGCCCGCAGATCGCCAGCGCCTCAGCGGCGCCGGCCCGACGCAGCAGCTGGACGTCCAACGACGCCCGGGCCAGATCGATCCGGTGGTGCAGGCGATCGATCCGCGAGGCGAGCGCGCTGAGCCGCCAGATGACGACGGTGATGATGAACAGCCCCAGGAGAACCCAGGCGAGGTCGACGGTCATGAGCTCACCCCCTCCTGCTGCTCGCCGCCGCTCCAGGTGGACCTGCGCAGGGGCAGCTTGCCCCAGAACTGGCGGGACAGGTCAGCGGTCACCTTCTCGCCGCCTACTGAGACGCTGCGGTAGACCTCCACCACGCGGCGAGCCACGCTCGACCAGTCGAACTCGGCGGAGCGCAGGTACCCCGTCCGGCGCAGCTCGGCGCGCCGCTCCGGGTCACCGAGGAGCTCGATGAGCCGGTCGGCGAGATCCTCGGAGTCCCCGTTGCGGAACGTGACGCCCGCTCGTCCGTCGTCGAGCACCCGCTGGAAGGCCTCGATGTCGCTGGCCACGACTGGTGTTCCGGCCGCCATGGCCTCCAGCAGGATGATCCCGAAGGACTCCCCGCCGGTGTTCGGGGCCACGTAGATGTCCGACGAGTGCAGCGCCCTGGCCTTGTCCTCCTGGCTGACCAGACCGAGGAACTCGACCCGCTCGCCGATGCCAGGGGGCAGAGCGGCGCGCACCTCGGCGATGTTGCCAGGGCCGGCGACGAGGAGCTGCACCTCCGGAAGCGCCGCGGCTACCCGCGGAAGCGCGTCGAGCAGGGTCGGCAGCCCCTTGCGCGGTTCGTCGATGCGGCCCAGGAACATCAGCGTGTCCTGGCCCCTGGAGCGTCCGGGCAGCGGCTCGTCGCCGACGTAGAGGCTGCAGTCCACGCCGTTGGGGATCAGCACGGCGTCACCACCGGTGTACTCGACCATCGAGCGACGTGCGTACTCCGAGACCGCGATCCGCGCCCGGATCTTCTCCGTGGCGCTGCGCACGAGTGGAGCCGTGGCGTTCAGCTCCCGGCGTGAGGACCTGATGCTGGCGTGCCAGGTGGCCACGATCGGCCCCTCGGCCACCCAGACCGACAGCAGGCCGAGCGTCGGCCCGGACGGCTCGTGGACGTGCATGATGTCCAGGTCGTTGTCCTTGATCCACCGGCGTGCCCGCGCCGCCGGACCCGGGCCGAAGTTGATCTTCGCGATCGACCCGTTGGAGCTGATCGACACCGGCTTGCCGCCACTGGTCACGTAGTCGGGCAGTGCGTCGTCCTCGTCGGCCGGTGCCAGGACGACAGCCTCGTGGCCCAGCTGGATCAACGCCGTGCGCAGGTCGTCGATGTGCGCCGCGACCCCACCCGGGGTGTCCCAGGCATAGGGGCAGACCAGCCCGACCCGCATCAGCTGTCCCCTCCGGTCGCGTCGCTGGCAGCCAGACGGTCGGGGTCGAGATCCTCGAGCCAGAGCCGCTGCAGCATGTGCCAGTCCGACGGGTGCTCAGCGATCGCACCCTCGAACGCCGTGGCGACACCCTGTGTCATCACCCGAATCCGCTCCTTGCGATCACCGCTGACCGGCGCCGCGATCTCCGGCAGCGCCTCGGCCACGTTGCGCCCCTCCCACCACAGGGAGACGGGCACCAGGGCCGCACCGGTGTCCACGGCGAGGGCAGCCGGCCCTGCCGGGAACCGGGCAGTGGCCCCGAAGAACTCGACGTCGACCCCTGTGGCCGACAGGTCCCGGTCGGCGAGCAGCGCCACCAGCCCGCCGTCGGTGAGGGTGGCACGCAGCTGCCCGTACACCCCGGGATCACCCAGGCCATGGATGTGCATCCCCAGCGACTCCCGGAAGTCGACGAACGCGCGGAACAGTCTCTCCGGCTCGAGCTTCTCGGCAACGGTGTTCACCGGGGAGATGTGCACGGAGGTCCATGCACCCGCGTGGTCCCAGTTCCCCATGTGTGGCAGGGCGGCGATGGACCCCCGACCGGAGGCCACGGGCTCCGCAAGTCGCTGGGCGTTGCGCAACTCGAACGCGTCGATGCGCTCCGCATCCCAGCCGGGCAGCCGGAACGCGTCGCACCAGTAGCGCATGTAGGAACGCATCCCCTCACGGGAGGCCGCCCGAAGCTCGTCGGACGCCACCGGCCCGAGGACCCGGGCGAGGTTGGCCTCGAGACGTCGGACCGAGGACCCGCGGGACCGCCACTGCTGGTCGGCGAGCCGGTCGAAGGCCGCATAGGCCATCGACTCCGGCATCAGCCGAACCGCAGCCCACCCGCCGGCATAGGCGAGGTACGTCGCCTGCTCCCTCACGCCCGACTCACCCCTCGGGATCTGGCAACGGCACAGGCTGGCCATCCATGGGCTTGAGCTGCCGGCGCACGTCCAGCCCGCGCTGGAAGACCGTGATGATCGTGAGGACGGACAGGATGGCCAGCGCCGCGGTCATCCCCCAGTCCGCGAACTGGTACACGACCGCGCCGAGCCCGAGGAGGATCATCCGCTCGGCTCGCTCGGCGATGCCGCCGTCGGCTGTTGCGCCGACTGCCTCCGCCCTGGCCTTGGCGTAGCTGACCAGTGCACCACCGGCAAGGCAGATCCAGGCCAGGATCGTGGTGAACGTGTCGGAGGACCACGCAGCCCAGATGAGCACCCCACCGAAGATCGCACCGTCGGCCAGGCGGTCGAGGGTCGCATCGAACCACGCGCCCCATGGACCCTGGGTCCCTTGCAGGCGCGCCATCGTGCCGTCGAGGACGTCGGCCGACGTGAAGATGAAGAGCAGGATCACGGCGGGGATGAACTTCTCCTGCGGGATCAGGATGAGCGCAGTGAGTACTGTGAGGGTTGTCCCGATCAACGTCACCATGTCCGGCGTGACGCCTATGCGCAGCAGGCCACGAGCGATCGGTTCCACGACTGGGGCAATGGCTCCGCGGGCGTCAGCGTTGTTCAACATAAGGATCGGATCGTATCGACAAACCCCCACCCGGGTGCGCAGGACAAAGGTCCTTCTTGCGAGGCTTGCCCCCGGGAGACTTCACCAACCCGATGAAAGGGCACCTCACATGGCTCAGGCGAACACCCCAGGGGGTGGTTCGGTCTCGGCACCGGCCAGCCCCGCCGACATCCGCAACGTGGTCCTGGTCGGACCCTCGGGCGCGGGCAAGACGACCCTCCTCGAGTCGATGCTGGCCGCCACCGGCACCATCGCTCGCGCCGGGCGGACCACGGAGGGCACGACCGTCTCGGACTTCGACGAGGCAGAGGTGCGCCAGCAGCGCTCGGTCGGCCTCGCCGTCGCCCCGGTGATGGTCGACGGGGTGAAGGTGAACTTCCTGGACACACCCGGCTACGCCGACTTCGTCGGGGACCTGCGCGCCGGGCTGCGTGCCGCGGACGCGGCGCTGTTCGTGATCTCTGCGGTCGACGGCGTCGACGGCGGCACCCAGCTGCTCTGGGAGGAGTGCGCAGCTGTCGGGATGCCCCGGGCCGTGGTCGTGACCCGCCTGGACCATCCCCGCGCGGACTTCGACGAGCTCGTCGCTGTCTGCCAGCGGGTGTTCGGCGACGGCGTCATGCCGCTGATGCTGCCGATGATGGCTGACGACGGCACCCCGGCCGGGTTCATCGACCTGCTCAGCGAGCGCATCCATGACTACTCCAGCGGGGCCCGGGTCGACCGTGACCCGGAGCCGGCGCACCTCGAGCTCATCGAGGAGACCCGGTCGGCCCTGATCGAGGGGATCATCGCTGAGAGTGAGGATGAGACCCTCATGGACCGCTACCTCGCCGGTGAGCACATCGACACCGAGATCCTGATCACCGACCTGGAGACGGCGGTCGCCCGGGGCTCGTTCTACCCCGTGATCGGCACCGCGATGGAGCCCGATTCGCTGGGCACCCCGGAGGTTCTCGACCTGGTCCGACGCGGCTTCCCCTCGCCCCTGGAGCACCCGCTTCCGCCCGTCACCACTCCCGAGGGCCAGCCCCGCGGACCGTTGGCCTGCGACCCGGACGGACCCCTGTGCGCGGAGGTCGTGAAGACCACGACCGATCCGTACGTCGGCCGGCTGTCACTGGTCCGGGTGTTCTCCGGTCGGCTCACGCCGGACTCGTTCGTCCACGTCTCCGGGCACTTCGGGGAGTCCCGCGGGCACGAGGACCACGATCTCGATGAGCGGATCGGTGCGCTGTCGAGTCCCCTGGGCAAGGTCCAGCGGACGATCGACGCGGGCATAGCCGGGGACGTCGTCGCGGTCGCCAAGCTCACCCGGGCGGAGACCGGCGACACGCTGTCGGACAAGGACAACCCGCTGCTGATGGAGCCGTGGCTCATGCCCGACGCCCTGCTGCCGGTCGCGATCGTCGCCAAGTCCAAGGCCGATGAGGACAAGTTGGGCGCAGCTCTGGGCAGGCTCGTGGCCGAGGACGCCACGATGCGCCTGGACCGGAACGCCGAGACCGGCCAGATGGTGCTGTGGTGCATGGGCGAGGCGCACGTCGACGTCCTGCTCGACCGGCTGCGCACCCGCTACGGCGTCGCGGTGGAGTCCGAGGAGCTGCGGGTCTCGCTGCGCGAGACGTTCGCGGCTCCGGCCAAGGCCAAGGGCCGGCACGTCAAGCAATCCGGCGGGCACGGCCAGTTCGCCGTCTGCGACATCGAGGTGGCCCCCCTGCCAGCGGGGTCAGGCTTCGAGTTCGTCGACAAGGTGGTCGGTGGATCGGTCCCCCGCCAGTTCATCCCCTCCGTGGAGAAGGGCGTGCGGGCGCAGATGGAGCGCGGTGTGGTGGCTGGGTACCCGGTCGTCGACATCCAGGTCACGCTCGTCGACGGGAAGGCGCACTCGGTCGACTCCTCGGACATGGCCTTCCAGATGGCTGGCGCACTGGCTCTCAAGGAAGCCGCGGCCGCAGCCCAGGTGTCGATGCTCGAGCCGGTGTCGGCGGTCAGTGTGCTGGTCTCCGACGAGTACGTCGGGGCTGTCATGGGCGACCTGTCCGGTCGTCGTGGCCGAGTCTCCGGCTCGGAGCCGGCCGGCAACGGCCGGACCATGATCAAGGCTGACGTCCCGGACCTGGAGCTGACCCGCTACGCGATCGAGCTGCGTTCGATGTCGCACGGGACCGGCACCTTCAACCGGACCTACCGCGGGCACGAGCCGATGCCCCAGCAGATCGCCAAGAAGGTCATCGCGGCAGCCGACAAGCACTAGCCCCCCTGCGTTCGCCCTCCGTTGGTGCGTTCGCCCTCCCCGAATCCCCCGAGGGCGAACGCAACTGGGGAGGGTGAGCGGTGGGGCTCGGTGCGGTGGGGCTCGGTGCGGTGGTGGGGGCTAGTTGCGGACTGGCTTCAGGGTCCAGACGAACCTGGCCTCGCCGGTCACGGTCCAGTCCTCCGTGGCAAGGGTGACGTCGATCGCGAACTCCGGGCGTTCGCCGGCATCCAGCGTGGCGAGGATCGACTCCGGGGTGTCGTGCATCAGGGCCTCGGCGTACAACGACCCCATGGCCACCTTCTTGAACGTGATGCTGGCGTCCACGGGGAACGGTGTCGCCCGGTCCAGATGCATGCCGAAGTTCCCGAGCACGATGGCCCCGGTGGCGGTCTCCGCGAGGGAGAACATCGCGCCGGCGTGCGGACCGCCGACGTGGTTGCGGTACTCCGGTCGGTCCGGCAGCCGGAGCACGACTCGCTGGGGCGCCAGCTCGAGGAACTCGATGCCGAGGGTCCCCACCATCGGGACGGCGGTGGGCATCTGCGCAACAAGGGTCTTGAAGTCCATGCCCGCGAGGCTATCGAGCATCCTGCATCTGGTGCCGACCGGTCCCCCACCCCACCGACGCCGCACGTCGGATCCGCTCCCGGGTCCTGTGCTCCCAGCGGGCGCCGGGCCAGCGAGGTAGCGTCCACGCATGGCCGATCCTCAGCCCGACCCCACAGATGCCGGTACGGCCCAGGTGGCACCCGGCGACCGGCGACCCACCGCTGCGGTCTTCGACATCGACGGGGTGCTGGCCGACGTCCGGCACCGACTGCACCACGTGCGGTCGCGGCCCAAGGACTGGGAGGCGTTCTTCGCTGGCGCCACGCAGGACCCTCCCCTCGACGAGGGGCTCGGGGCCGTGAGCGCCGCGGACCTGGCCGGCCACGTGGTCATGTACCTCACCGGCCGTCCGGAGCGGTGCCGGGACGCGACCGTGACCTGGCTCGCCGACCAGGGCTTGCCGGCCGGGGACCTCTTCATGCGCGCTGACACCGATCGGCGGCCTGCGCGGATCACCAAGGTGGCCACGCTGCGCCGGCTGAGCCGGCACTTCCGGATCGAGGCCTTCGTCGATGACGATGCCGCCGTGGTCGAGGCGGTCCGAGCGGCGGGCTTCCCCGTCCTGCACGCCCTCTGGATGGAACCCTCAACCTCAGGTGCAGACTCAGCCCCGGACGAGCCCACGGCGTCACGGTCGGTTCAGGATGTCCTGTTCGAGGTCCAGGAGACCGAGGGCCGGACCTGACACGCCGCCGGCCCCGGCAGTGCGTCCGGGCGCCCAGCCACCCGGCCATTGGCATCAGGCATCGGCAGTCAGGCGTAGTCGGCGACGGGGACACACGAGCAGACCAGGTTCCGGTCCCCGTAGGCTCCGTCGATCCGGCCGACCGGCGCCCAGTACTTGTCGCTGACCAGGTCCGGGACCGGGAACACCGCCTGCTCGCGCGTGTACGGGTGGTCCCACTCGCCGACGAGGCTCTGGGCCGTGTGCGGGGCGTGTCGCAGCGCACTGTCGGCCAGTGGGACCGCACCTGACTCGACCTGCTCGATCTCGGCATGGATGGCGAGCATCGCCGCGCAGAACCGGTCGAGCTCGGCCAGTGATTCACTCTCGGTCGGCTCGACCATGAGCGTGCCGGCCACCGGGAAGCTCATGGTTGGCGCGTGGAAGCCGTAGTCGATGAGCCGCTTGGCGACATCATCGACCGTTACCCCACTGCGCTTGGTGATACCGCGCAGGTCGAGGACGCACTCGTGGGCCACCAGACCGCCCGGCCCGGTGTAGAGCACCGGGTAGGCCTCAGCCAGCCGGTGGGCGATGTAGTTGGCGGACAGCACAGCCACCTGGGTGGCACGCGTGAGCCCCTGGGCGCCCATCATCCGGATGTATGCCCAGGAGATCGGCAGGATGCCGGCGCTGCCCCAGGGCGCACCACTGACAGGGCCCACGCGGCCGTCTGGGAAGCCTCGCCCCACGGGACCGCTCTCGGGCCGCAGCGGGTGCCCCGGCAGGTAGGGCGCGAGGTGCGCCCGGACCCCGACCGGGCCCACCCCCGGGCCACCGCCGCCGTGCGGGATGCAGAACGTCTTGTGCAGGTTCAGGTGCGAGACGTCGGCGCCGAACCGGCCAGGCTTCGCCAGACCGACCAGTGCGTTGAGGTTGGCGCCGTCGACATAGACCTGTCCCCCGGCGTCATGGACCATCGCGCACAGGTCTGCCACCTCCGGCTCGTAGACACCGTGCGTCGAGGGGTAGGTGATCATCAGCGCCGCGACCCGTCCGGCGTTCGCGTCGAGCGCAGCGCGCAGTGACTCGACGCTCACGTTGCCGGCCTCGTCGCACGCGACGACCACAACACGCAGCCCCGCCATGACCGCGGATGCGGCGTTGGTGCCGTGCGCCGACGACGGGATCAGGCAGACGTCGCGCTCAGTCTCGCCCTGCGCGTCCAGCCACGCCCTGATCGCGAGCAGGCCCGCGAACTCCCCCTGAGACCCGGCATTCGGCTGCACGCTCACCGCGTCGTAGCCGGTGAGCTCGGCCAGGAGCCCCTCGAGGTCGGCGATGAGCTCGGTGTACCCACGGGTCTGGTCGCGGTCGGCGAACGGGTGCATGGAGGCGAATCCCGGCCAGCTGATCGGCTCCATCTCGGTGGTTGCGTTGAGCTTCATGGTGCACGAGCCAAGGGGGATCATCGAACGGTCCAGAGCCACGTCGTACCCGGCCAGTCGGCGCACGTAGCGCAGCATCTCCGTCTCGCTGCGGTGGTCATGGAAGACCGGGTGGGTCAGGTACTCCGACGTCCGCAGCGACCCCGCGGGCAGTGCGTGGTCCCGGTGCACCGGCCCGGCGTCGGGGCCTGCATCGGGGCCGACCTCCCCGCCGCCGGCCCGGAGCGCCGACCGCACGGCGACCAGGTCACCCTCGCCCGTGACCTCGTCGGTCGTGATCCCGACCCGATCGGGGTCCACCAGGCGGAGGCTGATGCCCTGCTCGGCCGCTGCCGCCACGACGTGCGCTGCCCGGCCGGGCAGCACCGCGACGACGGTGTCGAAGAAGGTCCGGTGCGCGAGGGTCACCCCATCGGCGGTGAGCATGTCGGCCAGCCCGGCCGCGTGCCCGTGGACCCGTTCGGCGATCCGGCGCAGCCCATCCGGGCCGTGGTAGGCCGCGTACAGTCCGGCGATCACTGCCAGCAGGACCTGTGCGGTGCAGATGTTGCTTGTGGCCCGCTCGCGCCGGATGTGCTGCTCGCGGGTCTGCAGTGCCAGCCGGTAGGCAGGCCGACCCGCGGAGTCCACCGACACCCCGACCAGCCTGCCGGGCAGTTGGCGCTCCAGGCCCGTGCGGACGGCCATCACGCCGGCATGTGGTCCGCCGAACCCCATCGGAACCCCGAACCGCTGGGCAGAGCTGACGACGATGTCGGCCCCGTACTCCCCCGGCGGCGTGAGCAGGCACAGGCTCAGGAGGTCTGCGGCGACCACAAGACCGGCCCCTGCGGCGTGCACCGACTCAGCCACGGCAGCCATCTGCGCCGTGTCCCGGACCAGGCCCGTCGAGCTCGGGGCACTGACGAGCACCCCGAAGTACCCACCGTCGGGCAGCCCGGCGCCCACATCGCGGACGTCGAGCACGATCCCCACGGGGGCTGCGCGCGTCGCCAGCACAGCCAGTGTCTGCGGATGGGTGTCGGCATCCACCACGAAGGTCATGGAACCGGTGCGATCCACCCGGTGCAGCAGGGTCATCGCCTCGGCGGCCGCGGTCGGCTCGTCGAGCATCGATGCGTTGGCGACCGGGAGGCCGGTCAGGTCCGACACCATGGTCTGGAAGTTCAGCAGCGCCTCGAGGCGCCCCTGGGAGATCTCCGGCTGGTAGGGGGTGTATGCCGTGTACCAGCCGGGCGCCTCGAGCACGTTGCGGCGGATCACCGCGGGCGTGATTGTGTCGTGATAGCCCAACCCGATCATCGAGACGCCGACAGTGTTGGCCGCGGCCAACCGCCGAAGGGCATCGGTGGCCTGCTCCTCAGTGAGCGTCGGGGGCAGGTCCAGTCCCTCACTCCAGGCGATCGTCGCCGGGATCGCGGCCTTGGACAGCGACTCGAGGTCCGGGTGTCCAACCGCGTCCAGCATCAGCTGCACGTCCTGCGGATCAGGACCGATGTGACGGTCGGCGAACGGGTCCGGGCGCGGCACGGGGATCTGCACGCGCCCACGATAGTCGCGCCTGGTGCACCGCGGGGACCACGACCCTCACGGGTCGGGCGGCAACCGGCAGCTGACCGGGCACCCGTCGCAGGCGCTGGGCTCAGCCGGTCTGACGCTTGCGCCGACGCTCGGCCAACTCATCATCGGCGGTGGTCGTCGCCACGCCGACGGTGCGCTCCGCGGGCAGTGCGGACAACGTTCCCTCGACCTCGCGCCACACCTTGCCCACGGCGATCCCGAAGACGCCCTGGCCGCCGCGAACGAGGTCGATGACCTCGTCCTCACTGGTGCACTCGTACACGCTGGCCCCGTCGCTCATCAGCGTCAGGGTCGCCAGGTCCTCGACGCCCCTGGCGCGCAGGTGCCCGACGGCGGTGCGGATGTTCTGCAGCGAGACACCGGTGTCCAGGAGCCGTTTGACCACCTTGAGCACGAGGATGTCGCGGAAGCTGTACAGACGCTGGGTCCCGGAGCCGGTCGCCGGACGGATCGAGGGCTGGACCAGGCCGGTACGTGCCCAGTAGTCGAGCTGGCGGTAGGTGATCTCGGCGGCCGAGCAGGCCACGGGACCGCGAAACCCGACCCCTTCGGGAAGCGTGCTCTCCGGGACGTCGAACAGCGCCCCCTGGACCTCGTGCGGCTGTCCCGTGCCCTCGGGTGACATCTGCGCTGGCCTCCGGTTGCTCGGCAAGTTGTGTCGGCGTAGTTACACCGGCGGAATTCCTGTCTTGAAACTAGGGCCCGGACGCCTTGAGGTCAACGCCACTCACCCCGACACGCCGGTTAGAAGTCTCACCCTCAGGTTGAGGGTGAGACCAGCGCTACGACTACTGGAAGTCCTGCGGGGTCACGGTGTCGAGGAACTCCCGGAACTGTTCCACCTCGTCGGCCTCCTCCGCCGGCTCCGGGGCGACCCCGGCCTCAGAGAGCACCTCGTCAGCGACCAGGATCGGCACGCTCGCGCGCAGCGCCAGGGCGATCGCGTCCGAGGGGCGGGCATCGACCTTCCCGGAGTCGAAGTCGAGCTCTGCGTAGAAGACCCCCTCGTCGAGGTGCGTGATCCGCACGGAGCGCAGGGGGGCCTCCAGCTCGAGGAGGGTCGCGATGAACAGGTCATGGGTCAGCGGTCGCGGCGCCGCCACACCCTGCTGGGCCATCGCGATGGCCGCCGCCTCATTGGGTCCGATCCAGATCGGCACCAGGACCCCGCCGCTGATCGGCCGCACCAGGACGATCGGCGCGTTCGACGGCATCTCGACCCGAACCCCGACGACTTCGACTGCCTCGTACCCATCCACACGGCTCAGACTAGCCCCGCCGGGCCGGGCCAGCCATCGCTCAGCGGCCGAGCGTCCCCGGAAGCCCAGCCTTCACCAGCGCGACGTGCAACTGGATAGCCAGTGTGGCGATCGCCCGGGCGGCCTCCTCGGCCTTGGCCCCGCTGTCCTCGTGCCGACCGCGGGCCATCGGCTTCACGACCTGTTCGACCAGGGACAGCTCCCGGTCCGCGGCGAGCCGGAACGGCCGCAGGTGCCGCGGGCCGTACCCGAACTGAGCCATCTGTGCGGCGATCCGGGCCACCTGGAGCGCCGCAGCGTCGTAGTACGAGGTGCCGGGCGCCTGCCCGACCAGCCCGAACGACTCGAGCTCACGCAGCACCTCGTTGGTGATGCCACTCTCCTCGAGCAACTCCTTGCGCGAGAGCCGCAGATCCTGGCCCACGTCGACGAGATCCTCGGGCGAGGGGTAGGACTCGGCCGCCACGAGTGCCCGCGGGGCCGTGTCCGAGGCGGTCAGGGGGGCCGGCTGCAGGCCTCGATCGATGGCGTCCAGGTGCTCACGGATCACCTTGAGGGGCAGGTAGTGGTCACGCTGCATGCGCAGCACATAGCGCAGCCGCTCGGCGTCAGCGCGGGTGAACTTCCGGTAGCCGGAGGGGGTCCGCGCCGGCTCCACCAGGTTCTCGGCCTCCAGGTAGCGGATCTTGGAGATGCTGACGTCCGGGAAGTCCGAACGGAGCAGGTGCAGGACCTCACCGATGCTCAACAGGCCATCGGATGCGGCAGCCGTGCTCACGACTGACCACCCCCAAGGAGGAAGACGAACCGGTACTTGCCGAGCTGGACCTCGTCGCCCCCGGTGAGCGTGATGGTCTCGATCCGCTCCCGATTCACGTAGGTGCCGTTCAGGCTGCCGACGTCCCTGAGCTGCCAGCCCGTGCCGTCGCGGGTGAACTCCGCGTGCCGCCTGGAGACGGTCACATCGTCGAGGACGACGTCGCTGTCGTCCGAACGCCCCACCGTGACCAGGTTCGAGTCGAGCACGAAGGACGTCCCCTCACTGGGCCCGCGGCGCACGATCAGCATGGCCGAGCCGACCGCAACGGACCCCACCCCCTCGGCGCTCACTGCGCCCAGCGGGCCCGTACCTGACACCGGCAGGTCGAGGTTGCTGGTCGACTCCACCTCCTCATCGGAGCTGAGATCGACCAGCAGCGCCCCGCAGTTGCTGCAGAAGCGTGCGAGGTCGGCCATCTCCTGGCCACAGCTCGGGCACGAACGACCCACGTCGTCTCCATCCTCACCACGAAGACCCACCCCAGGAGCCTGAACCTGAGGTCTAGGTTCACATCGGGGCAAACCTATCGGACAGCACACGCCCCAGGTCAACCCCTGGACTACCCCAGGCCGGCGGCGTACTGCTCGGCCGTGAGCAGATCCCTGAAGGCGGCGTCGGCGGCCTCCGCGCTGGCGCACTCCACGTCGACCATCCAGCCCTGGCCGTACGGGTCCGCATTGACCCGCTCAGGCTCACCCTCCAGCGCGTCGTTGACAGCCGCGACGATCCCTGACACCGGGACATACAGGTCGCTGACCGACTTGGTCGACTCCACCTCGCCGCACGACTCCCCTGCCACCAGCGACCCCGCCACCACCGGCAGCGACACGAAGACGACGTCGCCGAGGGACTCCGCCGCGAAGGAGGTGATCCCGAAGCGAAGAGTGGTCGGGCTGGTCCGACGGATCCACTCATGCTCAGAGGTGTAGCGCAGGTCGTCGGGGTACATAGCTCCTCCATCGGATGCGCGGGCTGGGTCAGTGGACGAACTGACAGGTCGCTCGGCTCAGCCCGGCTCCACGGGTTCAGCGTACTCGGGGGTGATCAGTGGGACTGTCGAGGTGATGTCCAGCGATTCGCGGCGGTCCATCTCGAACACTGCCCCGGCTGTGCGCACGATGTCGGCGACTCCACCGGGGATCTCCATTGCGGTCGCCAGGGTCTCCGGATCGCCGATCGCCAGGATCGTGTACGGAGAGGGTCGGAAGTCCCCTGAGATCAGCACGCCGGGACGCTCGGAGTCCGGCTGGTCGCCGAACCAGGTGCTCACCACGACACGGCGCTCGGCCACCTCGATGCTCTCCGCGCCGGCATCCCGCAGCTCCTGGACGGTCTCAAGCATCGTGGCCGCGTCAACGCCTCCGACGCCGTCGCGGATCACGATCCGCACACCTGAGCCGCGGACGTTGGTGGTGCCGGCCAGCACCTCCAGCGACGCCTCCCGGGCGCGGGCCTGCTCGAGGGCCTCGGCCCTGCTCCCGGACGTCAGGGACTCCTCCTCGGCGGTCAACTGCCGCAGTTCCTGCTCCAGCTGGTCGTTCTCGGCGTCGAGGCTGTCGAGGATCTGGACGAGGTCAGCAGGGCGGGCGTTGGCAAGTGAGTCCTCGTCGGCCTGGGCGATCGCACCGGCGACGAACATCCAGCCGAGCACGGCGAACATCGCCCCGCCGACCAGACTCGCTGGCCCGCTCCAGCGCCACAGGGAGCTCTGGTGGTAGTCACCCTCCGGACCATCCGGGTCCGCGACCGCTACGGGTCCGGAGACGTCGGGCTCGTTGGCCACGTCGGGGAGGTCCTGCTCATCGGCTGCCATGGTCAGGCCTTGAGGATATGCCGGCGGATGGCGGCGGCGTTGGAGAAGATCCGCATCGTCAGGACGACCACAACGCCCGTGGACATCTGGGTGCCGACCCCCAGCAGGTCACCGATCCACACGATGAACCCCGCAACGAGCACGTTGCTCAGGAACGAGATGACGAACACCCTGTCGCGGAAGACCCCATCGAGGAGCGCCCGGGCGGCCCCCACCACGGCGTCGAGCGCCGCGATCACTGCGATCGGCAGGTAGGGCTCCAACCACAGCGGGACAGCTGGCTCGAGCACCAACCCGGCCACGATTCCGATCACCAGCCCGATCAGCGCGATCATGGGCCCTCCCCCTCATCGTCCTCGACGACCTCGGCATCCCCGGGAAGTGGAGACGTGGCGGACTGCAGAGTGATGTTCCCGACGGGTGCTGTCTCCAAGCCTATGCCGAACTGCACGGACACACTGGCCAACTCCTGGGCGTCCGGCGTCTCCGCGAATCGATCGGCCATGTCCCGCGGGCCGATCGCAGCCACGACGTACGGAGGCTTCAGCGGTCGGTAGTTGACCAGGATGGCGTCCCCGGCCGACCGGATCGCCGACTGGGCCGTGAGCCGTTGGCCGTTGACGGCGATCGCCTCGGCACCGACCGACCAGAGCCCGTTCACGGCCAGCTGGACGTCGCTGTCGAGAACCCGCTCGATGTCATTGCCCTGCGTGCCCTCCTCCGTGGGGGCGTCGGTCATGGTGATCTCTGTTCCCGGTCCCTCCACCGCGGCATACCCAGTGGCCACCTCGAGGGTCTGGATCCGTTCGGCCAGGACCAGGTCGGCCAGACTCGCCGTGAGACTCGCCTCGCGGGCCGTCACGATCTCCGCTCGGCGCGCCGCCACCTCGGCGATCAGCTCCTCGTTACGGGCATCTGCCACCTCGATCCGCTCGCGCAGGGCAGCGCGCTGCTCGTTGACGATCGGGGCATTGAGGACCCGGCTGTCCAGCCCCAGTGCAAGCACGAACCCGGCCAGGGCGAGCGCGGCAGTCGCGACCAGCACTCGTGCCCGGCGGGGCCGGTTCGCCTGTTCGGGGAGGCCGGCGTAGTCACTCGTCACGGCGGCGTCGGTGATCTGGGCGAGTAGGTTCAGCGAGTCGCGTGCCCGTGGCCGGTGCGATCCAGACGTGTTCGGGTCAGTCTCCGCCGTCGGGAGGCTCACGAGGCCACCCCGGACGCGATGACCGCCGACCAGTGCGCAAGCAGCTCATCGGCCCGCTCCTGGCTCGACCCCTCCGCCCAGAGCCGGACCACCGCCTCGGTCTGGTCGGGCACGGCCAGCACCCAGCTGCCGTCGGGCTCCTCGATGCCGATGCCCTCCTCGGTGTCGACGACCCGACTTCCGGCCGTCTCCACCAGTGTGCGCATGACGGTTCCCCGGCTGGCCCACGGCGTCGGGACAGCGGCCTTGGCCATGTGCGCCTGCGGGATGCGCTGGTCGATCGCCGACAGGGTCAACTTCGTTCGGGCCACAAGGCCGATGAGGCGCACGAAGGCCGCGAGCCCGTCCACGTTCGGTCCCGACTCGGGGACGATGAAGCCACCGCGTCCGTCCCCGGCGAAGATCAGCCCCTGCGTGGCCCGCGCCGTGGCCACCATGGCAGCCGATGACGGCCCGGTCCGGACAACAGCCACGGAGTGGTAGTTCGTGACCTCCTGAGCGACCCGGGTGGTGTGTGCGGGCACGGCCACCACGCCGCCTCGCCGTTCGGCAGCGACGAGGTCGAGCATGACCAGCAGTGCGCGACCATGGTTGAACGCCCGGCCGGTCTCGTCGACCAGGGAGATCCGCTCCCCGGTGGGGTCGAAGCGCACACCGAGATCGGAGCGGGACGACGACACGAGTTCGCCCAGACGGGCCATGGCCGCGTGATACGAGCGTACGGTGGAAGTGGGTTCGTCCTCGTCGAGCCTGTTGTTGACCGTCAGCACACTCACGCCGAGGAACGACAGCACCCTGGGCAGTACCAGCGCCGCCGGCCCCGATCCGGTGTCCACCACCACCTTGAGATCGGCCTCGGAGACTCCTGAGGTGTCGATGGTGCTCGCGAGCTCGACTGCGTACTCGTCCACCGACCGGTGCGGGCTGCGGATGTCGCCGATCTCACTCGGGAAGGCCCTGCGGAAGTCTCGGCGGACGAGTATCCGCTCGAGCCGCTGCCGCTGGGCCACTGACAGGTCGGATCCGTTCTCATCCAGGAGCAGCATGTCCAGGCTCTCGGGAACGCCCAGCGTCGTGCGCAGGTAGACACCACCGTCGGCAGCACGCGCCGTGTCCGAACGGACGACCGGGAGCGGTGTGATCCGCAGGTCCCGGACAGTCAGCCCCGCCGCGGTGAGCGACCCGGCCAGCGCACGGTTCATGGCGCGCGCCGCTCGCGAGTGGTCCCGGCCGACGGTGACGGTGGAGCCCTTCGGCAGCAGTGCCGCGAGTGCGGCGGCCAGGCGCACCACCAGCTCGGGGGTCACATCGAGGTTGACGATCCCGCTCACGCCCCGGGCGCCGAAGAGCGATCGGTGGGCCGGCGCATCCCAGACCACGTTGTCGCTGATGACCGCACCGGCCTCGATGCGCTTGTCCGGGTAGACATGCACACCGGCGTTGATCTGGACCTCCTCGCCCAGGACGCACTCCGCGCCGATCACCGCGCGCGCGCCGACACGGGCCCGTGCCCGGATCTCGCACGACTGCCCGATGATGGCGGCGGTGAGCTCGGACCCGGTGTCCACGTAGACGCTGGAGTCCAGCAGCGAGCCGACGACGCGAGCCCCGCGGCGCAGCACGACGTTGTTGCCGAGGATCGTGCCCGGCCCCACCACGCAGTCTCGCTCGACCCGGGCGTGCGCACCCACGAAGCTCGGCGCGGTGACGACCGCCCCCGGGTCAACCACAGCCCCATCCCCCAGCCACACACGGGGCGCCACCTCGAAACCGGCGATGTGCGCCCCGACCTCGCCGGTGAGCACATCCGCCTGCACGGCGAGGTAGCTGTCGATGGTGCCGACGTCCTCCCAGTAGGCGTCGGTGACGTAGCCGTAGATGGGCAGGCCGGCCTCCATGAGCCGCGGGAAGACATCGGCCGACCAGTCCACCCGCTCGTCGGCAGGCACCATGTCGAGGATCTCGGGCTCCATCACGTAGATCCCCGTGTTCACCGTGTCGGAGAGCACCTGGCCCCAGGTCGGCTTCTCGATCATCCTCTGCACCCGGCCGTCCTCGCCGATGATGACGTTGCCGAACTCGAGCACGTTGGGCTTGCGGGCCAGTGCCACCGTGACCACGGCGCCCGTGCGTCTGTGGGACTCGATGAGCGCGGTGAGGTCGATGTCTGTCAGCGCATCGCCGGAGACGACCAGGAACGGCTCACGGTTCAGGCCCCGCTCAGCGTTCTTCACACTCCCGGCGGTTCCCAGCGGTACCGACTCTGTGGCATAGGACAGCTGCACGCCGTACTCGGCCCCGTCCCCGAAGTAGGAGCGGATGTTCGCTGCGAGGTACTGAACCGTGACGACGGCCTGGCTGATCCCGTGCCTGTTCAGAAGTCGGAGCAGATGCCCCATGATCGGCTCGCCCGCAACCGGCAGCAGCGGCTTGGGAGCATTGGTGGTCAGCGGTCGCAGCCGGGTGCCCTCGCCGCCCGCCATCACCACCGCACGCATGCTCAGGCCCCAACGGCTGCGGGAGCATGAGCCAGGACATCACGGCTCTGGCGCATGTAGAGCGCGCCGCTGTACAGGTACATCCCGGTGCCCCAGAGGGCGAAGGCCCAGCCGGCGACGCGCGCGACCTCCTCGATCAGTGCCTGCGGATCAGCCCCCCAGAGCAGCAGCGGGAAGGCGATCATGAGGTTGAAGGTGGCCGCCTTGCCGACGAAGTTAACCGGCAGCCCGGTGACCCCGCGTCCCTTCAGCCGGCCCATCTGCACCGCGAGGACGACGTCGCGCAGGACGAGGAGGGCGACGAACCATGGCGGCACGATGCCCCGGATGAGGAAGACCACGAGCACGGTGATGGTCGACAGCCGGTCGGCGATCGGGTCGAGCAGCTGGCCGAGCCGCGTGACCTGGTTCCAGCGGCGGGCCAGGTAGCCGTCCACGAAGTCGGTGATGCCCCCGATGACGAGAACGAGGGCAGCAGCGGCGTCCTGCTCCGGGACCAGCGCCAGCCACGCGAACAGCGGGATCGTCAGCAGCCGAACGCCGCTGATGGCGTTCGGTACGGTCCAGACACGGTCGCTGGGGACCTGCGTGTCCTGCACGTCCATGGCTGCCCCGATCATCCACCTCGATGCTGGCCCGCAGCCTACCCCGAAGCACGCCGAAGCAGGCGCCTCGCCCAGTCGGCGGGCCCAGGGCAGCCGAGCTCAGCTCTCGGGAGGGCGGGCAGAACGGGTTGGGAATCCCGATCCTGCCATCTGTGGCTCGGACGGCCCATCGGGCGTACGCTGAAAGCACAGCCCCGTCATTGCATCCCCCGTCGATGGCGGGGCTGTCTCGCGCCCGTCGACCGATCCACGGCACCCGAGCAGGCAGCACGACCGTCACTGACCGATGAAGTCGGCCTTCCCGGCACCCTCGGCGAGGAACGACTCCATGCCGATCCGGCGATCCTCGGTTGCGAACAGCCCGGCGAACTCCTGGCGCTCGATCTGGCACCCGGTGCCGATGTCCGCATTGAGGCCATGGTCGATCGCCCGCTTGGCGGCGGCCAGGGCCAGCGGGGCTCCCGCCGCGAACTGGTTGGCCAGCGCCAGCGCCTCGGAGTACACGGCGTCGTCGGCGACGACCCGGTCGGCCAGCCCAAGGGACGAGGCCTCCTCGGCTCCCACGTACCGACCGGTCAGGATCAGGTCCTTGGCCCGCGACGGTCCGATTAGTCGGGGAAGCCGCTGGGAGCCCCCCAGCCCGGGGATGACGCCGAGCAGGACTTCGGGCTGACCGAGCTTGGCCCGCTCCCCCACGACCCGCAGGTCCGCGCACAGAGCCAGCTCGCAACCGCCGCCGAGGGCGAACCCGGTGACCGCCGCCACGACCGGCATCGGGATCGCCGCAACCGCGTTGAACGACTCCTGGAGCAGGTGCGAGTCGCGTTCCATGTCCTGGTAGGACATGGCCGCCATCTCCTTGATGTCGGCCCCCGCGGCGAACATCTTCGGCCCGCCGTAGATGACCACGGCCCGGACGTCGCTGTGCGCAGCCGCCAACCAGCGTGCGGCGGTGCGGATCTCAACCTGCATCGCGAGGTTCAGGGCATTCACAGGCGGGCGGTCGAGACGCAATGTCGCCACCGCCCCATCGAGCTCCACACGCGTCAACTCGCCCTGGACGACTACCTCGGTGGACATGGTGCACCCTTTCGCGACGTCTCCTGTGGACGACCACGAGCCTAGTCTCGGCGGCTCGCGGCACGGCAGCGGGCTGGACCCTGCATCCGCGGGTACCCTTGGCCGGTGCACGGATCTGTTGAGGGACCTGTCGATCCCGTCGGGGACGGCGCCTCCGCAGTCACCCCGCTCTCGCTGGCCGTCGAGCAGACGGCCGACGCCTGGCCGGGCACCTGGAACCCGCTTGGCGTCACTCTCGATGAGGCCGGCGCCAACGTGGCGATCTGGTCGCAGGGCGCCGACGGCGTCGACCTGTGCCTGTTCGATGAGGATGGCCGGGAGCGCCGGATCGCCCTGAGGGAGACCACCTTCCACACCTTCCACGGCTACGTGCCCGGCATGAAGGCCGGGGATCGCTATGGGTTCCGGGTCCACGGTCCGTGGGACCCGTGGCGCGGTGACCGGTGGAACAGCGCCAAGCTGCTCATGGATCCCTACGCCCGGGCCCTCGAGGGCGAGTACGTGCCGCACCCGGCCACCCGCGGGCACGTCGGGGACGATGACACAGTCCGCGATGACCGCGACTCCGCGCCGTTCGTGCCGCGAAGCGTGGTGGTCGCGGACGACTTCGACTGGGGCGATGACCGCCGACCCAACACGCCGTGGACCCAGACCGTCATCTACGAGGCCCATCTCAAGGGCCTGACGATGGCCCACCCGGATGTCCCCGAGCACCAGCGCGGGACCTATGCCGGGCTGGCCCATCCTGCGGTCGTCGAGCACCTGACCGGCCTGGGCGTGACGGCCGTCGAGCTGCTGCCCATCCACCACTTCATCAGCGAGGACCACGTCCTGTCCCACGGGCTGACCAACTACTGGGGCTACAACACCTTGGGATTCTTCGCCCCGCACGCGGCATACAGCTCCTCGGGAACCCGGGGCGAGCAGGTCACCGAGTTCAAGGCGATGGTCAGGGCCCTGCACGCCGCTGGCCTGGAGGTCATCCTCGACGTGGTCTACAACCACACCGCGGAGGGCAACGAGCACGGCCCCACCCTCATGTTCCGGGGCATCGACAACGAGGGCTACTACCGCCTGAGCCATGGCCGGAAGTACGCCGACTACACCGGCTGTGGCAACACGCCGGACGCCTCCCAACCGCACATGCTCCAGCTCATCATGGACTCCCTGCGCTACTGGGTCACCGAGATGCACGTGGACGGCTTCCGCTTCGATCTGGCCAGCGCGCTGGCGCGCTCGTTCCATGATGTGGACATGCTGGGCTCGTTCATGTCGACGATCCAGCAGGACCCGGTGCTGCGGACGGTCAAGCTGATCGCCGAGCCATGGGACGTCGGCGCCGGCGGATACCAGGTGGGTGAGTTCCCGCCGCTGTGGACCGAGTGGAACGACAAGTACCGTGACTGCACCCGCGACTACTGGCGTGGCTACGGATCCTTGTCCGAGCTGGGGTGGCGGCTGGCCGGATCCGCCGACCTCTACGCGAGCGAGGGCCGGCGGCCCTTCGCCTCGATCAACTTCGTCACAGCGCACGATGGGTTCACGCTGCGCGACCTGACCAGCTACTCGCAGAAGCACAACCTGGCGAACAAGGAGCACAACCGCGACGGGTCGGAGAACAACCGTTCCTGGAACCACGGGGCCGAGGGCGCGACCGATGACCCCGACATCATCGCCCTGCGCGAGCGCCAGATCCGCAACCTGATCACGACACTGCTGCTGAGCACCGGGGTGCCGATGCTGACCGCCGGGGACGAGATGGGCCGGACCCAGGCGGGCAACAACAACGCCTACTGCCAGGACAACGAGATCTCGTGGGTGGACTGGGACCTGGACCACTGGCAGCGCGACCTGCTGCGCTTCACCGCGGGTGTGCTGCACCTGCGCCGCAACCATCCGGTGTTCGCACGGCCCTACTACTTCGAGGGAACGGCGCAGGTGCCCGGGCAGGCCAAGGACCTGGCGTGGCTACGTGGCGACGGGCACGAGTTCACCGAGGTGGACTGGCACTTCAGCGACCACCGGATGATCGGCATGTACCTGTCCGGCGACCTGCAGGCCCGCGATGCACGTGGCGGGCCGCTCACGGACGACCCGTTCCTCCTGGTGCTCAACGGAGGATCACACGCGGGCACATTCAAGTTGCCCGGTGAGCCGTTCGGCACCGACTATGAGGTCGTGGTGGACACCGCGGACGGATTCGCCGGGGAGTCCGGTCATGTCCGGACCCACGGAGCGGTCCTGCCGATGCAACCGTTCAGCGCCAAGCTGCTGCGCGTCGTGACGCGCTGATCTGCTGCGGGCCGCGCACGCTACGACTGCGCGCACCAGGAGCAGCGCCGAGCCACCGAGAGGACGTGCCCACTGCCGACACCCATCGTCGGCAGTGGGCACGTCGCGTGATCGGCTACCCCTTGACCGAGCCGGCCAGCAGTCCGCGGACGAAGAACCGCTGGAAGGCCAGGAACACGATCAACGGCACGACCATCGAGATGAAGGCACCGGCGGAGAGCAGATGCCAGTCCGAGCCCTTGCTGCCGGCCAGCTCGGCCACGCGGACGGTCAGCGGAGCCACCTCGGGGCTGGCACCGAAGGTCAGGCCGACGAGCAGGTCGTTCCACACCCAGAGGAACTGGAAGATGGCAAACGCGGCGATCGCCGGCACCATCAGCGGCATCATGATGCGGAAGAAGATCTTGAGGTGCCCCGCACCATCGACACGCGCCGCCTCGACCAGCTCCTTGGGCAGCTCACTCATGAAGTTGTGCAGCAGGTAGATCGCCAGGGGAAGTGCGAAGATGCTGTGCGCGATCCAGATCGGCCAGAACGTCCCCGCGAGCCCAGCGTCGACGAACAGCGTGAGCAGGGGGATCAGGGTGACCTGGATCGGCACGA
This sequence comes from uncultured Actinomycetes bacterium, assembly GCA_963753075.1. Classification (GTDB taxonomy): domain Bacteria; phylum Actinomycetota; class Actinomycetes; order S36-B12; family CAIYMF01; genus Prado023. The sequence goes on along the minus strand of CAVWAR010000017.1, from coordinate 374,254 downwards.
TCTGGAGCGCGAAGACCACCACGAACAGGGTCTTGCCCCAGCGGAAGTCCATCCACGCGAAGGCGTAGGCTCCCATGCACGCGATGCTGATCGGGATCAGCACCGCGGGGATGGTGATCACCAGCGAGTTCACGAAGTAGCTGGCCAGGTCGGTCGTCCCACCGAACAACGCCTCGTCGTAGTTGTCCAGAGTGAATGCGGGATCCTGCCAGGCGGTCCACCACCCCGAGGTGCGGATGTCCTTCGCCGGCCGGAAGCTCGTGATCGAGCAGGCCCAGCGTCGGGATGGTCCAGAGGATCGCGATGACGGCCGCAATCACCGACGCCCACGGAGACCGTGCGCGCAGCGCGATACTCGCCTCGCCGCCCTTCTTGGGCTTGGCCTTGGGGATGTCCTGCTCTTCCTCGGGGATCGAGTGGGCTGCGGGATTCAGGGCGGTCATCAGCGGGCCACCTTCCGGAGCTGGATGACGTTGTACACAATGATCGGGATGACCAGGATGAACAGCAGCACTGCCAGGGCGGCGCCCAATCCGGCGTTGTCATAGCGGAATGCCTGGGTGTAGAACTCGTTGGCTACGACGCTGGTGTCGAACCGGCCACCGGTCATCGTGCGGACGATATCGAAGACCTTCAGGGTGCCGATCGCGATTGTGGTGATCACGACGATCATGCCCGGGCGGATGCTCGGGATGGTGATCTTGCGGAACATCTGCATTGCAGACACGCCATCGAGCTTCGCCGCCTCGATGATGTCATCGGGGATCGCCTTGATCGACGCGGACAGGACCGTCATCGCGAATCCGGCCTGGATCCAGATCATGACCACGATCAGGAAGAACGTGTTCCACGGGGGTTCGAGGAGGAACTGGTAGGTGTCCAGCCCGAGCCACTTGAGGATCTGGTTGGCCAGGCCGATCTGGGGGGCGTTCGTCGGGCGGTAGTCGTAGACGAACCTCCAGATGATCGAGGCGCCCACCATCGAAATGGCCATCGGGATGAAGACCAGCGCCTTGGACAGCGACTCCGTGCGGGTGCGGTCCACAAGCACGGCGTAGACAAGCCCGATGAGTGTGGCCGCGAAGGGGACCAGCAGGACCCAGATGAAGGTGTTGACCAGGACGCGCTGGTACTCCGAGGTCGTGAACAACGTCGTGTAGTTCTCCAGCCCGACGAACGCGGAACTGTCGGCGTTCTGGAACGATTGGAGGAGGGTGAGACCGGCCGGGTAGATCAAGCCAATCGCCAGCATCACGACCGCCGGGACGATGAAGGCCAGGACAGTCACGGGTTCCTGGGCCTTGCCGCGGATCTTCGAGACGACGAAGAGCATGATGCCGAAGAAGGCGAGGAATCCGCCTATGGCCAGGAACATCTGGACGAACTTCTCCGGTGTGGTCACGACGACCTTCCTCTCGACGATCTCGTTTGAGGAGACTGGCACACCGCACCGACAGTCTCCACCCGGCGGGGTGGTTGGAGGCCGGCGACCCTGCCGCCGGCCCCCAACCACTAGTGCTTGATCAGGACGCAGGCCACGACTCCTCGATGAAGTCGAGCGTGTCCTGCGTCGACTTGCCCGTGATCCAGTCGGTCATCCCGACCCAGAACGACCCCTGGCCGACTGCCGACGGCATATTGTCCGAGCCGTCGAAGCGGACCTGAGCCGCCGGATCCTGGAAGATTTCCACGGCAAGCTTGGCGAGACCCTCGTACAGCGCAGGGTCGGCACCCTTGTGCGAGCTCGCCAACCCGGTGCTGTTCCGTGCCACCGAGTTCGCGTAGTCCGCGGTCGCGAACCACTCCTGGGCGGCCACAACCTCGGGGCGATCAGCGAATGCAGTCACGAACTCACCGCCGGTCAGGACCGGCTTCTGGTCGACTGAAACCGCCGGCAAGTAGAAGGCCCAGACGTCGCCATCCGGAGCGATCGTCACATCCGGACCCCACTGGCCGCCATAGAACTGCGCCTGACGGTGCATCGCGCACGAGAAGCCATCAAGGATCGGCAGCCCGCCGTCCTGGAAGGTGGTCGAGGCGATCGACTTCACGTCGCCGTAGCCACCGTTGACGTACTGGTCGTTCTGCATGAAGTAGCCGACCTCGTCGAGGGACGCAACGACCTGCGGGTCGTTGAACGGGATCTCGTGGCTCACCCACTGGTCGAAGACCTCTGGGCCGTACAGGCGCAGCATGACGTCCTCGACCCAGTCGGTCAGCGGCCATCCGGTCGCGTCGCCGGAGCCGATACCCGCGCACCACGGCTTGTCGACCACCTCGGAGGCGACGATGTCGTCGGTCAGCGTCTTGAGCTCGTCCCATGTCGTGGGGATCGCCCACCCGTTGTCGGCGAACATCGTCGGCGAGTACCACACGAACGACTTCACGTTCGAGCTGTTGGGAGCGCCATAGAAAGTTCCGTCAACGGTGCCCAGGTCGATCCAGTCCTGCGACCAGCCCTCTGTGGCGTTGGCCAGAGTCGTCGCCGAGGGCGCCTTCACGGAGCCGGTACCGACCATGTTCTGCAGCAGGCCGGGCTGCGGGATCAGCGCGATGTCGGGCGGGTTGCCCGCCTTCTCGCGCACCTTGAGCTGGGCCTCGAACTCGTTGGAGCCCTCGAACTTGATGTTCGCGCCGGTGCATTCCTCGAACGGCACGTAGGCCGCCTCGTACATCTCCAGCTCAGGGCTGAGGATGGAGGCGTAAACGCCGACCTCCGTGCCGGACAGGTCACCGTACGACTCGTATGCGGTGCAATCGGTGTCGCTTGACGCGCCGCTGTCGGCGGCCTCGTCAGAGCCCGACGAGCACGCAGAGAGGACCAGCGCGAGGCTGGAGGCTCCGGCGGCGGCGGCGAGCCACTTGGAGCGGGGAGATCTAGTCATGGAACCGTGACTCCTTTGTCATGTTGATTCAGAGCGGGGTACCGCCCGTGGTGCCAGCATGGCCCGCAGAGGGGCCGGCAGGCCGGACAAGCGGAGTGCAACACCAGTGCAAGTGATAACGATTCGGTAACGGCGGCCCGGCGGCCGGTCAGCCCGATACGCCGGATCGAGGTCGTCACCGCCCTCGGCGGCGCCCAGCCGGTGCGGGCCGCGCCTGGCCCGGCGGCGCGCTGGTGGCGCGCACCACCAGCATGGTGGGGACAACAACCCGCGCGGAGGGAGCGGACCCGGTGTGGTCGGCGATCATCCCCGCGAGCTGGAGCGCCGCCAGCTCGCCGAGGGTCCGCACCGGTTGGGCCACTGTGGTCAGCCCCATGGGCGCGGACACGTCATGGTCATCGATCCCCACCACCGACAGGTCCTCCGGGATCTGCAGACCCAGGCCGCGGGCTGCGGTCATCACGCCGAAGGCCATCTCATCGCTCTCGGCGAGCACCGCGGTCGGCCGGTCGGGCCGGTCGAGCAGGGACCTCGCGGCCCGATGGGCGCCGGCCGCAGTGAAGTCAGCGCTCACCTCCAGTTCGCGATCCCACGGAAGCCGAGCGTCGCGCAAGGCCAGCAGGAAGCCACGCTTGCGCTCCCGCGGGGCCCTGAAGGGGATCCGCTCGAACGGTCGACCAGAGATCAGGCCCAGGCGCCGATGCCCGAGAGCGATGAGGTGCGCCGTGGCGGCCCTGGCCGCTGCCACGTCATCGATCTCCACGCTCGGCACCTCCGGGTGGGTCGCACCCAGGAGCACCAGTGGGATCCGCCGGTCCGCCAGAAGCGCGGCTTCATCCGGCGCAGGTGGGACGTTGACCAGCAGCACCCCGTCGGCCTCACGGCGCGGGATGTCACCCAGCAGTGCACGTCGCCGATCATCGAGGTCCAGCAGTCGCAGGACCTGCACCGTGATTCCCTTGTCGGTGAACACCCGCTCGGCACCGTCGAGGGCATTGGCGAAGTACCACCGGTCCAGGTACGGCATCACGACCACCACGCGGGCCCGATCCTCGGCCTGCGCGGGTAGGGAGTAGCCCAGCTGTGAGGCGGCCTGCTCCACCTTGATTCGGGTGGCCTCGGAGATCGACCGGTGCCCGTGCAGCGCCCGGGAGACTGTGGCGGTCGAGACGCCGGCCAGCTCGGCGACATCACGAACGGTCGTTGCCACGGCCCACCTCCCGCGCGCACGCTACCGCCCCGCACGCGCCAGCGGCTGTTCCGGAGATCAGTCCTGCGCCGGTGGCGATGCGGCACCTATCAACAGGCACTGTGGTGCCCCCGGGTAGTACCGTCACGCAGGTGATCGGTCGCTACCCCGCCATAGATGTCAGCCCCGTCGTGGAAGGCGGCCGTTACCCGGTGAAGGCGGTGGTGGGCGAGACCCTCCCGGTGTCTGTCACCGCGTTCCGCGAGGGCCACGATGCCATGGGCGTCGAGGCCCAGTTCATCCCTCCCGGGTTCAGCGACACCGACTTCGACATCGGCTCGCCGGATGCTCCGCTGCGGCGGATGCGTGAGGTCGGCCCCACCGAGCCCGACCGCTGGACGGTCGAGGTGCAGTTGGGGTCGGAGGGTGACTGGGGCTACTACATCATCACCTGGGGCGATCCCTACGAGACCTGGAAGCACAAGGCGGAGATCAAGCTGCCGGCCGGGATCGATGTCGAGCTCGAGCTCGAGGAGGGTGCGCGGGTCCTCGACCGGGCGGCGGCCAGCGCGGGCAACGAGCATGCCCGCAAGGTGCTCACCGAGGGTGCGGCCGCGATGCGCGACACCGAGGAGACTGCCGAGCAGCGCCTCTATGCCGCCGAGGCCCCGGCAGTCCAGGATGCGCTGCAGGCCTTCCCGCTGCGGGAGCTGCCCTCGTGGCACGGCCCGTATCCCGTGCGTGTGGAGCGGGCTCGGGCCCTCTACGGCGCCTGGTACGAGTTCTTCCCCCGCTCCGAGGGCGCCACGCTCAACCCCCCACGCTCCGGGACGTTCCGCACTGCTGCCACGCGCCTTCCGGGAGTCGCGGCCATGGGCTTCGACGTCGTGTACCTGCCCCCGATCCACCCCATCGGCCACACCTTCCGCAAGGGGCCGAACAACACGCTGACCCCCGGCCCGGACGACCCGGGCTCCCCGTGGGCGATCGGCTCCGAGGCGGGCGGGCATGACACAGTGCACCCCGACCTCGGGACCATGGAGGACTTCGAGCACTTCATGGCCGTCGCCGCGGACAACGGCCTCGAGATCGCCCTGGACTTCGCGCTCCAGGCTTCCCCGGATCACCCGTGGGTCACCGCGCACCCCGAGTGGTTCGTGCACCGGGCCGACGGCACGATCGCCTACGCCGAGAACCCTCCGAAGAAGTACCAGGACATCTACCCGATCGCCTTCGATGCCGACTTCGACGGACTCGTCGACGAGTGCGAGCGGATCCTGCGCCTGTGGATGGGCAAGGGTGTGCGCATCTTCCGCGTCGACAACCCGCACACCAAGGCCGTGGCGTTCTGGGAGGTGCTGTTCGCGCGCATCTATGCCACGGACCCCGATGTGCTGTTCCTGGCCGAGGCGTTCACCCGTCCGGCGATGATGCGAACCCTGGGCACGGTCGGGTTCCAGCAGAGCTACACGTACTTCACCTGGCGGAACACGAAGTGGGAGCTTGAGACCTACTTCACGGAACTGAGCACTGGGGCCGCCGACTACATGCGCCCCAACTGCTTCGTGAACACCCCGGACATCAACCCGTTCTTCCTCCAGTCGGGCAACAAGGCTGCATTCGCCATCCGAGCCACACTGGCTGCCCTGCTGGCCCCGAGCTACGGCGTCTACGCCGGGTTCGAGGTGTTCGAGCACAAGGCCCTGGCGCCCGGCAAGGAGGAGTACCTCGACTCGGAGAAGTTCCAGTACCGCCCCCGGGACTGGGCCGCGGCCTCACACACCAGCTTGGTGCCGTACCTCACGATGCTCAACCAGATCCGCCGCGACCACCCGGCCCTGCACGAGCTGCGCAACCTGCGGTTCGAGCAGATCGACAACTCCCAGATGATCGCCTGGTCCAAGCGGCACGGCGAAGACGTCGTCGTGGTCGCCTGCGTCCTTGATCCCAACAGCCCCCAGGCGGGCGTGCTGCACCTCGACCTCGCCGCGCTGGGCTTCGGTGCCGACGAGCGCGTCGTGGCCCGCGACCTGATCACCGAGCAGACCTGGGCGTGGGGAGCCGACAACTACATACGACTCGACCCGAATTTCACCTGTGCACACGCCGTAGTCCTGGAGAGGATGTCATGACCCCGTCCAACACCCCCGCAGACCCGGGCAAGGCGAAGAGGAGTGCGAAGGCGAAGGCAGCCGCGGTGCCGGCTGGCCCTGCGATCCAGCCGGTCAGCACCGGCGATGTGGACCGGCTCGTCGACGGCGCCAGCGCCAGCCCGCACTCGATCCTGGGCGCACATCCCTACGACGGCGGCGTGACGATACGGGTGCTTCGCCCGTTGGCCAAGGAAGTGATCGTGGTCACGCCCGAGGGGCGGCACGACATGGTCCACGAGCACCGCGGTGTCTGGGTGGCAGTCGTGCCGGGCGACGTCGTGCCCGCCTACACGATCGACGTCGACTACGGCCAGGGCCTGATCCCGGCAGACGACCCGTACCGCTACCTGCCGACGCTGGGCGAGCTCGACCTGCACCTGATCGGTGAGGGACGCCACGAGGAGCTCTGGAAGACTCTCGGGGCGCACGTGCGCACCTACGACAGCCCGTTCGGCCCCATCACCGGCACCTCGTTCGCCGTCTGGGCGCCGAACGCCGAGGGCGTGCGGGTGGTTGGCGACTTCAACGGCTGGGACGGCACCGGGCATCCCATGCGTTCCATGGGCAGCACCGGCATCTGGGAGCTGTTCATCCCGAACGTGGGCGACGGGACCACCTACAAGTTCTCGATCCTGGGCAAGGACTGGGTCTGGCGGGACAAGGCGGACCCGATGGCCTTCGCCACCGAGGTGCCGCCGTCCACCGGGTCGATCGTCTACACATCAGCCTACGAGTGGGGCGACGTCGATTGGCTCGAGACTCGTGCCCAGGCCGATGTCATCAACTCGGCGATGAGCGTCTACGAGGTGCACCTCGGCTCGTGGCGACTTGGCCTGTCCTACCGTGAGATCGCGGAGCAGCTGGTCGCCTACGTCACCGAGATGGGCTTCACGCACGTCGAGCTGATGCCGGTCGCGGAGCATCCCTATGCGCCGAGCTGGGGCTACCAGGTCACCTCCTACTTCGCGCCGACCTCGCGGTTCGGCAGCCCGGACGACTTCCGGTTCGTCGTCGACGCCCTGCACCAGGCTGGGATCGGAGTCCTGCTCGACTGGGTCCCGGCGCACTTCCCCAAGGATGCCTGGGCACTGGCACGCTTCGACGGGACGGCGTTGTACGAACATGCCGACCCGCGCAGGGGCGAGCAGCCGGACTGGGGCACCTACGTGTTCGACTTCGGTCGAACCGAGGTCCGCAACTTCCTGGTCTCCAACGCCATCTACTGGCTTGAGGAGTACCACATCGACGGGCTGCGTGTGGACGCCGTGGCCTCGATGCTCTACCTGGACTACTCGCGCGAGGATGGCGAGTGGCTGCCCAACCAGTACGGCGGCCGGGAGAACCTCGACGCCGTGGCCTTCCTGCAGGAGATGAACGCCACCGTCTACAAGCGGGTACCCGGCGCCGTGACGATCGCTGAGGAATCCACCTCCTGGCCCGGGGTCACGCGCCCGACGTACCTGGGCGGGCTGGGCTTCGGCCTGAAGTGGAACATGGGCTGGATGAACGACTCGCTGGACTACATCTCGCACGAGCCGGTGCACCGCATGTGGCACCACCACGAGATGACGTTCGCCATGGTCTACGCCTGGAGTGAGAACTTCGTGCTCCCGATCTCCCATGACGAGGTCGTGCACGGCAAGGGCTCCTTGGTCCAGAAGATGCCCGGCGACCGCTGGCAGAAGAATGCCAACCTGCGCGCCTACTTGGGCTACATGTGGGCCCACCCCGGCAAGCAGCTGCTGTTCATGGGCTCGGAGTTCGCCCAGACCTCCGAGTGGAGCGAGGAACGTGGCCTCGAGTGGTGGCTGTGCGAGTACCAGGACCACTACGGCGTGCAGCACTGCGTCCGGGACATGAACGGCATCTACCGGGAGACCCCCGCCCTGTGGGACCAGGACAACACCCCAGAGGGCTTCCAGTGGATCGACGCCAATGACGCGTCCGGCAACGTCTTCTCGTGGCTGCGGCTGGGCGCTGACGGGACGCTCCTGGCCTCCGTGACCAACTTCTCCCCCGTGGTTCGTGGCGACTACCGGCTCGGGCTGCCCGAGACCGGCCACTGGCGTGAGGTGCTCAACACCGACGCCGAGGCCTACGGCGGCTCCGGAGTGGGCAACTTCGGTGGGGTGGAGGCCGTCGAGGAGCCGTGGCACGGCCGGCCCGCTTCGTCCATGGTGACTTTGCCGCCGCTGGCCACGGTGTGGCTGCGCTACGAGGGCGTCGCGACCGGCCAGGTGGTCGAGGAGATCGCCGACTGAGCGGGGCCTGACCGCCGGTCTCAGAACAGCGCGTTGGCCAGGTCGATGCGCGCCCGGGCGACTGACGGGTCCTCCGGGCCGACGACGTCGAAGAGCTCGAGCAGGTGGGTTCGCAGCCGGTCGCGGTCTGGGCCGGCGGCGAACCGGATCGCCCCGGTCAGCCGTGCGAACGCCTCGACCGGGCTCCCGTCGAGGACCAGCACATCAGCGGCCCGCTCCTGGGCCGCGAGGTCATCGGGGTCGGAATCCGCAGCGCTGAGCACGGCGACGTGATCAGCCCCAGCGACGCGCTCGAACACCCCGACGAGGGCCAGGCCGGCGGTGGCCACGGGGTCAGCCGGAGAGCTGTCCAGGATCGACTGGTAGGCCGCCCTGGCTGCCGCCCAGTCCCCTGCCTCGATGGCGTCGTAGGCAGCGTCCATCCGCGGGTCCACCGGCTCCTCGACGGGCACGTCCTCAGCCGGACTTCCGGGAGCGCCGGCCACGCTGCCATTGATGCCGTTGGACTCGGCCACCTTGAGCAGCTCGTCAAGGTACGCGCGCACCTGGGGCTCAGGAAGCGCGCCCTGGAACAGGGGCATCGGACGTCCCCCGAGAACCGCGAACACACTCGGGATCGACTGCACCTGGAAGGCCTGGGCGATGGCCGGGTTGGCGTCCACGTCGACCTTGGCCAGCACCCACCGACCGCCGTACTCCTCGGCCAGCTTCTCCAGGATCGGCGACAGCGTCTTGCATGGCCCGCACCAGGTGGCCCACAGATCCAGGACGACGGGGACCTGCATCGAGAGGTCCATCACCTCGGTCTGGAAGGTCGCGTCGGTGACATCCATGACGACCGGTGCGGCTCCGGGGTTCGCCGTCCGCTGGGTGGCACGCGCCTCGGCCTGCGCCTGCGCCTCCCGTGCCGCCGCCAATGCGCCGAGGTCCACTGCTCCGTATCCAGGCATGCTGCTCATGGCGGCATTCTCCCACTGCAACGGCGATGCTGCGGAACGGGTCAGACCGGTTCCCGGTAGGTCCCCCACTCGCCCCTGAGGACGTCACACATCTCCCCCAGCGTCGCCTCCGCGCGCGCTGCGTCGATCAGCAGCGGCACGAGGTTCGCCTGGGTGCCCGCCGCCTCAGCAAGCGCGACCAGGGACTTCTCGACGGCGGCGGCATCGCGTTCGGCGCGCCGCCGACCCAGCGCCTCGACCTGGGCGCGCTCCACCTCGTGCGAGACCCGCAGGATCTCCAGCGGACTCTCGAGTGCATCCGTGTTGACCGTGACGCCGACCACCCGCTTGCGGCCGTCCTCCACGGCAAGCTGGTGGTCGAAGGCAGCATCCGCGATCAGGCCCGTGAACCAGCCTGACTCGATGCCGGCCAGCAACCCGGAGGTGATCGGCCCGATCGGGTGCGCCCCATCGGGATGCCGGTCCCTGCCCAGCTCGAGGATCTGGGCAAAGATCGCCTCGGCCTGTGCCTCCATGCGGTCGGTCAGGGCCTCGACGTACCAGCTGCCGCCCAGCGGGTCGGCGACGTTGGCCACCCCGGTCTCCTCGGCGATCACCTGCTGGGTCCGCAGGGCGATCTGGGCGGCCCGATCGCTGGGCAGGGCCAGCACCTCATCCAACGCGTTTGTGTGCAGGGAGTTGGTTCCGCCAAGGACCGCGGCCAATGCCTCGACGGCGGTACGCACGATGTTGTTGTCCGGCTGCGGAGCGGTGAGGCTCACGCCCGCGGTCTGGGTGTGGAAGCGCAGCCGCTGGGCCCGCTCGGTCTGGGCGCCGAACTCGTCACGGAGCCATCGGGCCCAGATCCGCCGGGCCGCGCGGAACTTGGCGATCTCCTCGAAGAAGTCCACGTGGGCGTCGAAGAAGAACGACAGCCCCGGCGCGAACTGGTCCACGTCCAGACCTCGGGACAACCCCAGCTCGACGTACCCGAATCCGTCGGCCAGCGTGAACGCGAGCTCCTGTGCGGCAGTCGATCCGGCCTCCCGGATGTGGTACCCGGAGACACTCAGCGGCTTGTACCGCGGGACATTCGCCCCCACCCACTCCATCAGGTCGCCGATCAGGCGCAGGTGCGGCTCGGGCTCGAACAGCCACTCCTTCTGCGCGGTGTACTCCTTGTAGATGTCGGTCTGCAGCGTCCCGTCGAGCCGACTGATGTCCACGCCCTGGCGCTCGGCGGCAACGACGTACATCGCGAAGATCGGGACCGCGGGGCCGGAGATCGTCATGGACGTCGTGACCTCGCCCAGCGGGATCCCGGAGAACAGGACCTCCATGTCGGCCGCGGAGTCGATGGCCACACCGCAGTGCCCGACCTCACCGCGTGCCAGCGCATCGTCGGAGTCACGACCCATCAGCGTCGGCATGTCGAAGGCCACCGACAACCCGCCGCCCCCGGCTGCCAGGATGTCTCGGAAGCGGCCGTTGGTCTGCTCGGCGTTGCCGAAGCCGGCGAACTGCCGGATGGTCCACAGGCGACCCCGGTAGCCAGTGGGGTGCAGGCCGCGGGTGTAGGGGAACTGACCGGGCCAACCGATCTGCGGTGCCGGCTCTGATCCGTCGGCCGGCCCGTACACCGGGCGCACCTCCTCGCCCGAAAGCGTGCTGAAGTCCGCATCCCGCACGCGGCCCCCTGCCAGGGCAGCGTCATAGTCCTGCTCCCACTGGTCCCGCCCGTGCTCGGTCATGCCCGTCCTCCCGGTCTGCGATGCGTCCACGGTACCCGCCGGGGGCGGAGCCCCGCCGACGGCACCCGCCACCCGCCCTTCACTGCCCGGCAGGCTGCAGCGATGCCGGCACGGGCCGCTCAGCACCGGCGGCGAGCGGCCCGAGCTCAACCTCGACCACGTGCTCCCCACCACCGAGGAGTGGGACCACGCTGCCCTCGATGTCGCGGCCGTCGACGGCCATCCGGACCACGCCGCTGCTCACCCCATTCGGGTTGCGGACCAGGATCCGGTACTCCGCCCCACGGAACCGGCGGACGACCTCGAAGGAGTCCCAGCCCGCAGGGATGCACGGGTCGATCACGAGACCACCATGATCGGGGCGGATCCCGAGGATGAACCTGGTCGCAGCCTGGTAGGTCCAGGAGGCCGTCCCGGACAGCCAGCTGTTGCGGCCCAGGCCGAACTGCGGGTGCTCGTCGCCGAGGATGTTCTGCGGGTAGCAGTACGGCTCGACCTCGAAGAGATCGATGTCGCTGTTGCGCTGGGCGGGGTTGATCTGGCAGTAGTACTCGTAGGCGCGGTCACCGCGGCCGAGCATCGTCTCGGCGATCATCACCCACGGGTTCGAGTGCAGGAAGATCCCGCCGTTCTCCTTGGCCCCGGGCGGGTAGCTCGTGACACCGCCGATCTCTGGGTCGTAGCCGTCGTACCCCGGGCCACTGAGGGTGATGCCGAAGCGGGTGTTGAGCCGCCCACGCACGGAGTCCAGGGCGGTTGTCGCGCGGTCCCGGGGTGCGAACCCCGCGAGCACCGGCCACGACTGGCCATTCGTGTAGAGGCTGCCGTGGCTGTTGTGCCGCGATCCGAGCGGCTCGTCGTCGGCGGTGAAGTACCGCGCGTACCAGTCACCGTCCCAGGCACGTGAGTTGACCCGCTCCGCCATGGTCTCGTGGTCCACCCGGTAGGACTCGGCCTGCTCAGCGACGCCCAAGGTGCCGGCACAGGGACTGCATCTCCAGCAGGGCATGGCCGTACAGGCAGGCGTTGAACACGCTCTCGGCATCGCCCGGGAGGTTGACGGTGTCGTTCCAGTCGGCGTACCCCAGCAGCGGCAGGCCATTGCGGCCCACGTGCGTTCGCGTGTACTCCAGCGCCCGCGCGAGGTGCTCGAGCACCGGGGCGGACTCCCGCTCGGCCAGTGGCGTCCCCTCCTCGTAGAAGGTGATCTCCTGGTCCAGGACCGAGAGGTCGCCGGTCTCCTTCACGTAGGCCGCCACTGCCAGCACGATCCACAGGTGGTCGTCGCCGTAGGTCAGCTTGCCCTTCTCGGGCTCCTCGGCCGCGTCGCCGTGGTCGGCGTGCATCGTCGCCGGGTAGAACTGGTGCATCGCTGAGCCGTCCGAGCGCTGGATGCTCAGCAACCGCAGGATCAGCGCCAGCGACGTGTCCGGATCGGCGGCCAGCGCGCCCATCACGTCCTGGGAGCTGTCCCGGAATCCGAGCCCCCGGGTGCCGATGCCCAGCTGGTAGAGCGACAGGTAGCGCGACCAGTTCATCGTGACCAGGCACTGGCGCGCGTTGTGGATGTTGACCATCGAGTCGAACGCCGGGATCGGGCGTGCGGCACTGGAGCACCGACAGCGCCGCCTCCCAGGACTCCGCCTGCTGCTCGAGGGCGGCGTCCACCGCCGCGGGTTCGGCGTACTTGCCCACGATGCCGGGCACATCGCCGCGCGGCGCCTGCCCGAGGAACGTGGCGACGCGCCGCTGCGCCCCAGCGAGCCAGGGTTCCCAGATCGAGGCGAAGCGCGCCGATGTTGTCCCCGCGGCGCGCCTCGTAGTTGGACAACGACTCAGCGAGCAGGGCATTCGGCCGGCGCCAGGTGCCGTACTCGTTGGCGCCGAGGAACCGTGCGCGATCGCTCTCGAAGGACTGCACCGGCACCGAGGCGCTGACGAAGTTGACCGCCAGGTCCTTGCGCATGAACGCGTACTGCAGCAGCGCAAGCCGACCCCCGTCGAGCTCGAGGGCCTCACTCATCATCGTCTGTGGCACCCAGTCGGCGTTGGCCAGCTGCTTGAAGGCGTCGAAGTGGCTGTACTCCACCACCGGGACAACCTCCACGTCGGCGGCGTCGTCGGCGAGGTTCGTCACCCTGATGTCGCGGACCTCCACCGGGTCGCCCGGGGGGACGAAGATGGTCACGTCCACCCGGAGCCCCGCGGCCTCGGAGACGATCCGCTGGTAGGACAGCCCCACGTGGCACTCGTAGCTGTCGAGCTCATCGAGTCCGGGCGTGAAGAACGGGGTGACGATCTGCGCCGAGGCACCGCGAGTGACCTTCAGGTACAGGGTGGAGCCCTTGAAGTCCGAGGCGGGGGTCTGCGGGATGTACTTGGTGATCCGGTTCAGGCCCGGATCACCTGCGCACAGCACGGCCCCACCGGTGTGGTCCACGATCCCGCCGAAGCTCAGGGAGCCGATGTAGTTCACCCACTTCACGGGCGTGCGGGGATCGGTGATCACGTACTCCCGCGCCGGATCGTCGAAGTACCCGTACTCACCGGCCTGGTCGTCATCGTGGTCGGGACTCATGGATCTCCCATCGTGGATCGTGGCTCGGCACGGGTTGCGCACCTGGGCGGCGCCGAGGATCCTCCGGCGCCACGGGCGTTCTCCGACACGGATGTCGTGGGGCAGCCGTGGCCCGACTGCCCCGGCGCCGGGACAATCCTAGTGACGGCCTGCGTGGCAATGGGCGCTCAACGACGGCTCAGCCGGCGATCGAGGAGACGATCCTGTCCGCGGCGGTGAACGCATCCAGCTGCCCGGACGCCACCTCGTCGGCAAGGGCCTCGAGGGCACCATCCCCACCCAGGCCGGCGAACCGTTCCTGCAGCGTGGCCAACGCAATCCCCTGGATCTCCGATCGTGCCCGCTGGCGACGCCGGAGCAGCCCCATGCCGGACGACTCCAGCCATTCCCGGTGGGAGCCGATGGCGTCGACAAGCTCAGGCAGGCCGGTCCCCTGGGTTGCGACGATCTTCAGGACGGGTGGCCGCCACGCGCCCTGCTCCGAGGGCGCCAGGCTGATCATGTGCCGGAGCTCACGGGCGGTGGCATCGGCACCGTCCCGGTCGGCCTTGTTCACGACGAAGACGTCACCGATCTCGAGGATCCCAGCCTTGGCTGCCTGGATCCCGTCGCCCATTCCCGGGGCGAGCAGCACCACCGTGGTGTCTGCCTCCCCGGCCACCTCGACCTCGGACTGCCCGACGCCCACGGTCTCGACCAGGACCGGGTCGCAGCCGGCGACGTCCAAGACCCGGACCGCCTGTGGGGTCGCCGAGGCCAACCCACCCAGGTGCCCGCGGGAGGCCATCGACCGGATGAACACCTCGCGGTCCGTGGCGTGCTCCTGCATGCGGATCCGGTCTCCGAGCAGGGCGCCGCCGGAGAACGGCGAGGAGGGGTCGACCGCCAGCACCCCGACGCGGTGGTCTTCCGCGCGGTAGCGGCTGACGAGCGCGGAGGTGGTGGTCGACTTGCCGACGCCGGGCGATCCGGTGAGCCCGACGACATGGGTCCGGCCGGACAGTGGCGCCAGCGTGGCCATCAGGCCACGGAGCTGCGAGGCTCCATCCTCGACGAGCGTGATGAGCCGGCCGACCGAGCGGGGATCACCCGCTCGGGCCCGGCCGACCAGCTCGTCGATGTCTGTGGTCCGCGCCACGCCTGCCGCTCAGACCTCGGGGACCCGCACGATCAGTGCGTCCCCCTGGCCGCCGCCACCGCACAGGCCAGCAGCGCCCACTCCGCCACCACGCCGCTTCAACTCGGTGGCCAGGTGCAGCACGAGCCGGGCGCCGGACATCCCCACGGGGTGTCCCATGGCGATGGCCCCGCCGTTGACGTTGACCAGCTCCGGGTCGACGCCGAGCTTGCGCGCGGAGACGATGCCCACTGCGGCGAACGCCTCGTTGAGCTCCACCAGGTCCAGGTCGGCCGGCGCGATGCCCTCCTTGTCGCAGGCCTTGAGCACCGCGTTTGCGGGCTGCTCCTGCAGGGACGCGTCCGGGCCCGCGACCACACCATGGGCGCCGATCTCGGCGAGCCACTCGAGCCCGAGCTCCTCGGCCTTCGCCTTGCTCATGACCACCACGGCCGCGGCACCGTCGGAGATCTGCGACGCAGAGCCGGCGGTGATCGTGCCGTCCTTCGTGAACGCCGGGCGCAGCCGACCCAGCGTCTCCACCGTGGTGTCGGCGCGCACGCCCTCGTCGACAGAGAACTCGATCGGGTCGCCCTTGCGCTGCGGGATGGACACCGGGACGATCTCGTCGTCGAACAGGCCGTCCTTGGCAGCGCGTGCAGCCAACTGGTGCGAGCGCGCCGAGAACTCGTCCTGCTCCTGGCGAGTGAGGTCGTAGCGACTGTTGTAGTTCTCCGTGGACAGGCCCATCGCGAGCTGGTCGATGGCGCAGAACAGGGCGTCATGGGCCATCGAGTCCTTCATGGTCCAGTCGCCGTACTTGACACCCTCACGACTGCCGACCAGGACGTGCGGGGCGTTGGTCATCGACTCCATGCCACCGGCGACCACGACGTCGAACTCGCCTGCCCGGATGAGCTGGTCGGCCAGGGCGATGGCATCCAGCCCGGACAGGCAGACCTTGTTGATGGTCAGCGCCGGCACGTCCAGGGGGATGCCCCCGGCAACCGCAGCCTGCCGTGCGGTGATCTGGCCCGCACCGGCCTGGATGACGTGGCCCATGATCACGTACTGCACCTGATCACCGGACACTCCAGCCCGGTCCAGGGCCCCCTTGATTGCGATTCCACCGAGGTCTGAAGCCGAGAAGCCCTTCAGGGATCCCAGAAGTCGACCCATCGGGGTGCGTGCGCCGGCAACGATCACGGATCCGGACATTGTGTGCCTCTCTCGTCGTGGGACTGGCCATGCTTGCTCAGGGGCCACGATATCCACGCCCTTGGTAGGGGGGAACACCGCCTCCCGGGCGTGGAGTCGGCCGGCCACGGACGGCCCTGCCCCTGCCCGGGCACCACTGGGCGATGCCCCCTGCTGCGTGGATCGCCCACGGCGTAGGCTGATTCCGTGTGGGGCCACGTCATGGCCCGTCCCGCTCAGTCACCAGCAGGGGCTGTGTGCCAACAGGAAGGTGGTACCCCATGGACACCCACGATCCCGCGCCCGAGATGCCCGGCGCCTCCCCCGGCACGGTCCTTGGCCCACTGGTCGAGCGGATCGATCACGTGGGCCTTGCAGTGGCCGACCTCGACGCGGCAATCGCCTTCTACGAGCGGGCCTTCGGCCTGCACTCGGTGCACGAGGAGGTCAACGAGGAGCAGGGAGTGCGCGAGGCGATGATCGACGTCGCCGGCTCCGGGTCCTTCCTACAGCTGCTGGCACCCCTGCGCCCAGACTCTCCCATCGGCAAGTTCCTCGCGCGCAGCGGCGAGGGCCTGCAGCAGCTGGCCTTCCGGGTGACCGACATCGACGTTGCCGGGCAGCGGCTGCGCTCAGCGGGAGTCCGCCTGCTCTACGACGTTCCCAAGACCGGCACGGCCGGCTCCCGGGTCAACTTCGTGCACCCCAAGGACTGTGGCGGTGTCCTGGTGGAGCTGGTAGAGCCGGCCGCACAGCCGCCTGCGCACTGACGGCTCCGCGACGCCGGTTCGCCCATCCAGTGGGTGTTCCATGCCTGATCCCGGTTCGGTCCCACAGAGGCGGCCCCGGGTGACGTCCCGCGGTTACCGGGCAGTAACCTTCAAGGGAACGCCAATTCCGACGTCCCTGGAGGTCCCGTGCAGCAGATCCTTGACGCCATCCTGGCCGATGCCCACCATGAGCCCGGCTTCGACCAGATCGAGCTCCCCGCGACCTACCGGGCTGTCACTGTCCATAAGGACGAGGAGCAGATGTTCGCGGGCATGGAGACCCGCGACAAGGACCCCCGTGAGTCGCTGCACCTCGACGACGTTCCGGTCCCCGAGTTGGGCCCAGGAGAGGCACTCGTGGCCGTCATGGCCTCGGCGGTCAACTACAACACCGTGTGGACCTCGATCTTCGAGCCGGTCAGCACGTTCGGGTTCCTTGCCCGCTACGGGCGCACCCATGAGCTCGCGAAGCGCCACGACCTGCCGTACCACATCGTCGGCTCGGACCTGGCCGGCGTCGTGCTGCGCACCGGCCCGGGCGTCAATGCCTGGAAGCCCGGTGACGAGGTCGTCGCCCACTGCCTGAGCGTCGAGCTGGAGAACCCGGCCGGGCACAACGACACGATGATGGACCCCGAACAGCGCATCTGGGGCTTCGAGACCAACTTCGGCGGCCTGGCCGAGATCGCCATGGTGAAGTCCAACCAGCTGATGCCCAAGCCGGACCACCTCACCTGGGAGGAGGCTGCCTCGCCCGGACTGGTGAACTCCACGGCCTACCGCCAACTGGTCTCGCGCAACGGCGCGGGCATGAAGCAGGGCGACAACGTGCTGATCTGGGGCGCCTCGGGCGGACTCGGCTCGTACGCGACCCAGATGGCACTCAACGGTGGAGCCACCCCGATCTGCGTGGTCTCCAGTGAGGACAAGGCCGAGATCTGCCGGAAGATGGGTGCCGAGCTGATCATCGACCGCAAGGCCGAGGGCTACAAGTTCTGGAAGGACGAGAACACCCAGGACCCCAAGGAGTGGCAGCGGTTCGGCAAGCGCATCCGTGAGCTCACCGGCGGCGAGGACGTCGACATCGTGTTCGAGCATCCCGGCCGGGAGACGTTCGGGGCCTCGGTATACGTGACGCGCAAGGGCGGCACGATCGCGACCTGCGCCTCGACCTCGGGCTACATGCACGAGTACGACAACCGCTACTTCTGGATGAACCTCAAGCGCATCATCGGCTCGCACTTCGCGAACTACCGCGAGGCCTACGAGGCGAACCGGCTCATCGATCGTGGGCTCATCCACCCGACGCTGTCCCAGACCTTCCCGCTGGAGCAGACCGGGGAGGCCGCACTCGAGGTCCACCGCAACCTGCACCAGGGCAAGGTCGGCGTCCTCTGCCTGGCCCCCGAGGAGGGCCTCGGGGTGCGCGACGAGGCCAAGCGGGCCAAGCACCTCGACGCGATCAACCGGTTCCGTGGGATCTGAGGCCATACCCTCGCTCCCGCACCCCCTGGCAGCTAACCT
Organism: uncultured Actinomycetes bacterium; assembly: GCA_963753075.1. Taxonomy (GTDB): domain Bacteria; phylum Actinomycetota; class Actinomycetes; order S36-B12; family CAIYMF01; genus Prado023. Next base: position 355,891 of record CAVWAR010000017.1, on the reverse strand, counting down.
CAGAGCATGCCGATTCCCGGAGCATCCGCCGGCTCCGGGGTCTCGGCGCGCCAGGCGCAGCGTTCAGCCGAGGTATGGCGTTCCCCCCGTCGGGGATCCCCCCACCAGCTGACGCTGCCACCGTTCGGTTCCAGACGTGGAGTTGCATGAGCTCGGGCTCGACTACCAGATGACCAAGGGGATGGGTTCTCAGTGAGATTCACCAAGGCATCACGACGACAGGCACGGCAGAGGCAGGACGGGCCCGATCTGGTGATCGTGGCCAACAGGCTTCCACTGGAGTACGACGCCGAGGAGGGGTGGCGGCGCGCCCCGGGCGGCCTGGTCTCGGCAATGGAGTCCGTGCTGCGTGACCAGGAGGCTCTCTGGGTCGGGTGGAGCGGCCAGTTCTGCGCCGATCCCGACGATCCGGGCACGTCGTCGCCCCCGGAGCCGCCGGATTCGATGGGTGACATCGAGCTGGTCAGCGTCCCGCTGAGCCGCGCGGACGTCGCGGCCCACTACGACGGCTTCTCCAACGGCGCGCTGTGGCCCAACTACCACGGCGGCATCGTGGCGCCGGTCTACCACCGCAGCCAGTTCGAGGCCCACCGGGCCGTCAACGACCGCTTCGCCGAGATCGTCGCCCAGACAGCCCCAACCGGCGCCCGGGTCTGGGTCCACGACTACCAGCTCCAGCTGGTGCCCACGCTGCTGCGCGCGCGCCGTCCGGACCTGCGGATCGGCTTCTTCCTGCACATCCCCTTCCCGCCGATCGAGGTCTTCAGCCAGCTGCCGTGGCGCACCCAGATCCTGGAGGGCCTCATGGGCGCCGACGTCATCGGCTTCCAGACGACTGATGCGGCAGTGAACTTCCGGCGCCTGGCCGAGCGCTTCCTCGGCGTTGAGGAGGTCGACGGCGGCTTCGAGATGCCCGACGGCGACGGGCGCCGCCACGTCACCGTGGCTGCCTTCCCCATCGGGATCCGGGCCAGCGACTACGCGGACCTGGTGGCCGATCCCGACGTCCAGCAGCGCGCCAAGCAGATCCGCGCGGATGTCGGCGATCCCGACGTCCTGCTCCTGGGGGTCGACCGCCTGGACTACACCAAGGGCATCGATGTCCGGATCCAGGCCGTCACCGAGCTGATGCTCGACGGGGAGCTCGACCCCGAGCGCACGGCCTTCATCCAGGTCGCACCACCCACGCGGGCCAAGGTCGAGGAGTACCAGAAGATCCGCTCCGACGTGGAGCTCCTGGTCAGCCGGGCGAACGGCGCCCTGGGCCCCGTGGGGACCAACCCCATCCACTACATGCACCAGGCGATGGGGCCCGCCGAGCTCGCGGCTCTCTACCTGGCCGCTGACGTGATGCTGGTGACTCCCCTTCGCGACGGCATGAACCTCGTCGCGAAGGAGTACGTGGCCGCCCGCACGAATGACACCGGTGCCCTGGTGCTCAGCGAGTTCACCGGCGCAGCCGAGCAGATGACCGAGGCGTGGTTGATCAACCCCTACGACATCCGGGGCATGAAGCGCTCGATCATCGACGCGCTCAACGAGTCCGCCGCAGCGGCATCGCACCGGATGAGGGCGCTGCGCCAAGGGGTCTTCGACCACGACGTGGCGAGCTGGGCCCAGGACTTCCTGGACAGCTTGCCACCGGAGCAGCCATGATGCCTGAGCTTCGCGCCGCCCTGGAGGGACTGCGCGACGTCGACCGGCTGCTCGTGGCCCTGGACTTCGACGGCACGATCTCGATGCTCGTGCCGGTGCCATCCGACGCCCGGCCGCTCCCCGGCGCGCTCGAGCTCCTGGGGCAGCTGGGGGGCCAGGCTGGAACCGACGTCGCCCTCGTCTCCGGTCGCGCGCGGGACGACCTGGCCACGGTGAGCGGCGCCGCACAGGTCGCGATCCTCATCGGGTCGCACGGCCAGGAGGCCGGAGCCGAGATGAGCCTCAGCGATGCCGAGACGGCGGTCCTCCGGGGGGTTCGATCCGATGTTGCCTCGGCGGTCGACTCGATCCCGGGGGTTCGGGTCGAGACCAAGCCGGCCGGGCTGGCGGTCCACGTGCGGGGCGCGTCAGAGGCAGACGGGCCGCGCGCGACCGGCCTGGTCCGCGACATCGCCAACCGCACCCCCGGTGCCTTCAGCATCGACGGCAAGCTGGTCATCGAGATCTCGGTGCGACCCCTGGACAAGGGCTCGGCGCTGCGCACCCTCATCGAGGCCGACCCAGGTCGTCGCGTGCTGTTCGCCGGTGATGACGTCACCGACGAGTCGGCCATGGCCGTGCTCCGACCCGAGGACATCGCCATCAGGGTCGGTCCCGGGCCGAGCGTGGCCACCTTCCGCGTGCCCGGCCCGCCCGAGATGGTCGAGGTCCTGGCGCTCCTCGCCGAGATCCGCGAGCAGCCCCGAGGCCCTGCCCTGGACGCCTGAGACAGTCCCGCGGCGGCGCCCGGTCAGGCCGCAGGGCCCGGCAGGCGGCAGGTGCCAGGCGGCAGCAGCCTCCTGACGCTCAGCCTGTGGCGGCCAACCAGCTGGTGAGCGCGCTGGTGACGGCGTCCGGATCCTCGACAGCCGTCAAGTGGCCGGCGGCGGCGATCTCGGCGATGGAGGTCGCACGTCCGCCTGCGGAAGCAGCCTCCGCCATCGCCTCGGCATCAGCCATCGGCGAGATCGTGTCCTCGGCCCCCACGACGACCAGCACGGGACCACGGAACGTCGACAGGTCGGTGAACGAGTCCGGGCGGGTCGCCATCGCCCGCTGCGCCCACGCCACCGCCGGCGCCGGCTGGGCGCCGATCCAGCGGCGCACCGTCGCCACGACCTCTGGGCGGCGGGCACGGGTCGTCTCCCCAAGCAGGTTCGGCAGCATGGCATCGGCCAGGCCCGCGGTGGAGCCTGATGCCACGACCTCGGCGGCGATCCGCTCCCGGTTGGCGGCGGCCTCCTCTGTGTCCGCGCTGGCCTTCGTGTCGGCGAGCACGAGCCGGGAGATCCGCGCGGGATGCCTGCGCAGCATCGCCATCGCCACGTACCCACCCATCGACAGCCCGCCGACGACGGCATCGGCAATGCCCATCTGGTCCATGACCCCGGCCACCTCGTCGGCCATCACGTCCACGCTCGGCGCTTCGGTCGCCATCGCACTCCCGCCGAACCCGGGGAGGTCAGGGGTGATGACGCGGTAGCCCGCCCCGGCAACGGCCCGACGCTGCGGCGCCCAGAGGGTGGAGTCCACGGGGAACGCGTGCAGCAGGACGACAGCCGGGCCGGTGCCGGTCTCGATGTGGTGCAGCATGACTGGATCGTACCCACGGGCTGGGGTCGGGGCTGGGGCTGGGGCTGGGGCTGGGGCCTGTTCGTGCGGTGCGCGAGTCCGCGACCCGGATGCCGACTACGGTGGCCCCGTGGCCCGGAAGAACCGTCGAGCACCGTCCGACGCGGCGAAGCGACCGTTGAGCACCATGGGGGTGCCCGAGTCGCATCCGGACGGCGAGTGGCACGTGCGCTCGATCACCGGAGCCGGCGCCACCAAGGCCTACCGATGTCCCGGATGTGAGCAGGAGATCCGGCCCGGCCAGGCCCACGTCGTCGCATGGCGGGCAGACCGTCATGACGGTGACGAGTACCGCCGGCACTGGCACCGCCCGTGCTGGAGCAACCGCGCGCGCTGGAGTCCCGGCCGGGCCTGACCGGTGACGATGCGAGCCGAGTGGTCCCGGCGCGCCTAGGCTTGCCCGCGTGACCCAGATCGCGGCCAACTCGGTCCTGCCCGCTCGCCGGTACCCGGTATCCCTGCTGACCGAGGACGGCGTCCGGCTGGTCGGGGAGTGGTCGCTGCCGATCGACTCCGATCCGAGTGCGGTCATCGTGTTCGCCCACCCCCTGCCGACCCACGGTGGCTCGATGGACAGCCACCTGATCCGCAAGGCCGCGTGGCGCCTGCCCGCGCTCGCCGGCATCGGCGTCCTGCGGTTCAACACCCGCGGTACCGCTGCTGGGTCCGGCACCAGCGAGGGGCACTTCGACGAGAACCGGACCGAGGGCGAGGATCTGCGGTCCGCGATCGCTGAGGTGGCGCATCAGGGCTTCCCGGACCCCTGGGCGGTCGGGTGGTCATTCGGCACGGACGTCATCCTGCGGTGGGGCAACATCGACCCGGTGGCCGGTGCGGTCCTGCTGTCACCGCCGGGACGCTGGTCCGACGACTCGGACGTCGCGGGCTGGGCCGACTCCGGGCGTCCCGTGACCGCACTCGTCCCTGAACTCGATGAGTTCGCCTCCCCCGACGACGTCGCCCGGCGCTTCGCCGGCGTTCACCAGGCGCAGGTGATCGGCGTGCCGGGAGCCAAGCACCTGTGGGTGGGCGAGAGGTACGCACGGATCGCCCTGGACGGCGTCGTTGCCGCGGTCAGGCCGGAAGCGGCTCCGCTGGCAGCGACCTGGCACGGGCCGATGCAACGATGGAGCGACTCACCGGCCTTCGCGCACATGGACCGGCAGGCGTGAGGCGCCGGACCACCCTCGCGTCAGGGTGAGGTCGACGTCGCAGGCCGCTGCCCGCCCTCGCCGCTGCGCGCGACCGAGGGCCGGGCCGGCAGACCTACCGCGCGTACGAGCGGAACCCGCGGCCGGTCTTCCGGCCGAGGTACCCCGCGGTCACCAGGTGCTCCAGCATCGGCGCCGGGGCGAAGCCTGGCTCCCGGAACTCCCGGTAGAGGGTCTGCTGGATGGCCAGTGAGACATCGTTGCCGACCACGTCGAGCAGCTCGAAGGGGCCCATCGGCAGCCCGCAGCCCTTCTTCATCGCGACGTCGATCTCATCGGCCGTCGCGTAGTGGGCCTCGAGCATCCGCACTGCATCGTTGAGGTAGGGGAACAGCAGCGCGTTCACGATGAATCCGGCCCGGTCGCCACAGTGCACGGCGTGCTTGCGGGTCCGCCGGCAGACCTCGTCCGCGGTGGCGACCACGTCCGGCGCCGTCGAGACGTGCGCCACGATCTCCACCAGGCGCATGATCGCGGCCGGGTTGAAGAAGTGCATGCCGACCACATCGGCGGGGCGTGTGGTGACCGCAGCCATCTCCACGACCGGCAGGCTCGAGGTGGTGGTCGCCAGGACGGCGCCCGGCTTGCAGATGGAGTCGAGATTGCGGAACAGCGCGGTCTTGACGTCGATGTCCTCCACCACGGCTTCGACGACGAGGTCGACATCGCCCAGGTCGGCCAGGGTCATGGCGCCGGTCGCCTTGGCGAGTGCCTCGTCCCGGGCCTCCTCGGTCAGCTTGCCCCGCGAGACGGCCTTGCCCAGGGACTTCTCCAGGGCGGCTCGGACAGCAGCAACCTTCGCCTCAGAGCGCGCCACGTAGGTGGTGTCGTAGCCGGCCTTGATGAAGACCTCGACGATGCCGGTGGCCATGGTCCCCGAGCCGACAACGCCGACCTTCTCGACGGTGCGGCCGGCGCCGCGCGCCCCACCTGCGTCGGGAGTGAGAGCATCGTCGACAACCGCTGAGGATCCGGGCGCCTCATAGGTGTAGAAGCCCTGGCCGGTCTTGCGACCCTTCATGCCGGCGGTGATCATCTGCTTGATGACCGGGGAGGGGGCGTGCAGCTTGTCCCGGCTCTCCTTGTACATGTTGTCGAGGATCTTGTACGCGGCGTCCAGGCCGATCAGGTCCAGCAGGGCCAGGGGTCCCATCGGGTAGCCACAGCCCAACCGCATCGCGGCGTCGATGTCCTCCCGCGAGGCGTAGCGCCCCTCGTACATGTTCGCCGCATGGTTCAGGTAGCCGAACAGCAGCGCATTGGCGATGAAGCCAACGCGGTCGCCGACCACGACGGGCTCCTTGCCCAGCGACTCGGCGAACTGCACCGTCTGCTCCACGACATCCTGTGCCGTCACGACGGTACGCACGATCTCCATGAACGACTGCACCGGCGCCGGGTTGAAGAAGTGCATCCCGATCACCCGATCGGGCCGTCCGGTGGAAACGGAGATCTCGGTCACGGACAGGCTGGAGGTGTTCGTCGCAATGATGACGCCCGGCGCCAGCACGGCGTCCAGCTCCCCGACGACGGCTGCCTTGATCACCATGTCCTCGGTGACGGCCTCGATGCCCAGATCACAGTCGGCGAGGTCAGCGATCGATGTGGAGAGCTGGATGCGCCCGAGTGCGGCATCCCGCTCCGCGGCGGTCAGCTTGTCGCGCTCGACCGCCCGCGCCGTGGACTTCTCGATCGCAGCACGACCGCGCTCAAGCGCGTCATCGGACACCTCGACGCCGATCACGTCGATGCCCGCACGAGCCAGCACCTCCACGACCCCCGAGCCCATCGTGCCCAGTCCGACGACCCCCACCTTGCTGACCTGGCCCATGCTAATCCTCTCGAGAAACGCCCAAAACGCCCATGGCGTGGCTGGATCCACTCCACCCGTCAGTCTCGCACCAGAGGCATCGGCACCCGTCGGCACCCCCCACCGTCGAGCCGCCCCGGTACCCTGTGCAGATGCGACTGGTGGTGGCGGACTGCTCGGTGGACTACGTCGGCCGGCTCTCGGCGCACCTGCCGCTGGCCACCCGGTTGATCCTGACGAAGGCCGACGGATCCGTCTCGGTGCACGCTGACGACCGCGCCTACAAGCCGCTGAACTGGATGAGCCCCCCGTGCTCGGTCCTGGAGGATGTCGACGACGACGGAGCCGGCACCTGGACCGTCACGAACAAGGCCGGCGAGCAGTTGATCATCACGGTCGACGCCGTGCACCACGACTCCCACCACGAGCTCGGGACCGACCCAGGGCTGGTCAAGGACGGCGTGGAGGCCCACCTGCAGGCCCTGCTGGCCGATCAGCCCTCGGTGTTCGGCCCGGGTTGGGCGCTCGTGCGCCGTGAGCACCCAACCGCCATCGGACCAGTGGACATCCTCTTCCGCGACGACTCCGGCGCGTCGGTTGCCGTCGAGGTGAAGCGCCGCGGGGACATCGACGGTGTCGAGCAGCTGACCCGCTACCTCGAGCTGCTCAACCGTGATCCTCTGCTCTCCCCCGTGGCCGGAGTGTTCGCCGCACAGGAGATCAAGCCGCAGGCCCGCACTCTGGCCGAGGACCGTGGGATCCGGTGCGTGGTGGTGGACTACAACGCCCTTCGTGGGCTGGACGACCCGGCGTCCCGGCTGTTCTGAGCCCTGACGGGCTGACGGGCTGGGGCTGGCGGGCGCGGCCCGGTGAGCTCGGGCTCGGGCGCGGGCTGGCAGGCCGGCTGGGGCTGACTGGCTGACTGGCTGGGGCTGGCGGGCGCGGCCCGGTGAGCTCGGGCTCGGGCTCGGGCGATCCGACCCGTCATCTCATGGGGCGCCCGGAACGCCAGCGAACCCGTCCATCGCACCACCTCGTACCCGATATCCCTCAGGTGGCCCTCCCGCTCCTTCTCCACGATGAACGCATGCGGGTCGGTGTACTTCACCTCGCCGTCGGCCTCACCGATGACCCCGAAGTCCTCCCACAGGTAGTCGACGACGTAGACGCCGGATCCGGTCCGGACCTGCGCCTGGAGAACAGGGGCAGGAAGCCCGGCAAGGTGCATGTGACCTGAGCTGAAAGACTCCAGCGGCGACTCGCGGCGCGGGTCGACGAGCCCCATGAGCGCACTCAGGCGAGCCTGTCGGCCAGAGCCCTGGACATGGTCCACAGCCTCGCGCAGGGGCACGAGCGCAGCCCTGCGCAGCCGATGGTTCCCTCAGCGGCGGCGCGCAAGCGGGCCCGCGACCTCCTCGAACTCCGCCCGGGCGGCGGCATCGGCGACCATGAGACCGGCCGGCAGCGGCAGTGACACCGCGAGGTCAACTGCCGTCCGGGCCGGAGTCGTGGCCACCAGAGCCGAGGGCAGCGTGACGACATGATGCTGCGGAAGCCCACCGAGGTGCAGCTGCCGCCCCGGGGCCACGCGACTCCGATCGGAGGAGGATCGTGGACGCGTCAGGTGCACCGGACCGGCGGCCGACAGGCGGGTGTTGAGCAACGGCAGTCCGTGCGCCAGGGCGGCCGTGTCATGGCTGGCCACCCGGTTCGGCGCCGTGACCTGCTCTGCCAGGGCACGGAGCAGATGCATCATCGCGGGGTCCTCTGGGACTGCCCGCGTGTCGATGTAGACGCCGCGCCGAAGCCGGGTGATCGCGCCTGCTGCGAGCGCAGACCTGATTCGCTTCTCGGGGATACCGAGCGGAGCGACCTGCGCCGCTGTGAACGGCGTATCGGGAACCGCCCAAGGAGTTCGAGTCCGCACGCGGACACAGTGACTCACTACCGGCCTGCGGACCATGCCCGTCAGCCACGTTGTGGACACGGAACCGCCCGAATGAGCACTTCCAGAGGGTCCATGTGGGCGGTTCCCTGTGCGGCGTTGACGGGAACACTGCGGTGGTGCGCATCCAGCAGCCACGCGGTTCTCCGCGCAGCCACCCGGCTCCCCTCAGTCTCGGGGGGAGCCCGGCCGACGTCAGTCCAGGCCGTTCGCCTGTCGGATCGCCTCGACGACTGCGGCCATGACCGCAGTCGCGTCATAGTCCTTGGGCGTGAACACGGCAGCGACGCCCTGCGCGCGCAGCGCCTCGGCATCCGAGTCCGGGATGATCCCGCCGACCACGACGGGGACGTCGGCCATCCCCTCTGCGCGCATCCCGGCCAGAACTTCCGGAACAGCCACCATGTGCGACCCGGAGAGGATCGACAGCCCCACGACGTGGACGTCCTCGGCCACGGCCGCCGACACGATCTGGGCCGGAGTGAGCCGGATCCCCTGGTAGACCACCTCGAAGCCCGCGTCACGCGCTCTGACGGCGATCTGCTCAGCACCGTTGGAGTGCCCATCGAGTCCTGGCTTGCCGACCAGAAATCGCAGGTGCCCACCGCCGAGCTGCTCGCCGGTGCGCCGGACCTCGTCGCGCACGGAGGCGAGCGCCTCGTTGCCCGCCACGACCCCGGTCACCCCGGAGACGCCAGTCGGTGCCCGGAACTCGCCGAAGACATCGCGCAGCGTCTGGCTCCACTCCCCCACCGTCACGCCAGCCCGAGCGCAGTCGAGCGACGCCGGCATCAGGCTCCCGGTTGCCTGCGCAGCCTCGGCCAGCGCCGCGCGCGCAGCCGTGGCTCGCCCCTCGTCACGGCCGGCACGCCACTGCTGCACAGCCTCCACGGCCGCCCGCTCGACATGCGGATCGATCACCTGGATCGCGGCGTCGAGGTCCGCGAGCAGGGGGTTCGGCTCGCTGGAGGTGAACTTGTTGACCCCGACAACGACGTCGTCGCCGGATTCCACCCGCCCGCGACGGGTGGCGTGCGCACCCACAAGGGCGGACTTCATGTACCCGGTCTCGACCGCTGCGACCGCCCCGCCCATCGCCTGCACCCGCTCGAGCTCCTCACGAGCGCCGGCGATCAGCTCCGCGGTCTTGTCCGCGACGACCACAGAACCCTCGAACAGGTCCGGGTACTCCAGCAGGTCGGACTCGTAGGCCAGGACCTGCTGCATCCGCAGCGACCACTGCTGGTCCCACGGCCGGGGCAGGCCAAGTGCCTCATTCCAGGCCGGAAGCTGGATCGCGCGGGCGCGGGCGTCCTTGGACAGGGTCACGCCGAGCATCTCCAGAACGATCCGCTGGATGTTGTTCTCGGGTTGCGCCTCGGTCAGGCCCAGCGAGTTCACCTGGACCCCGTACCGGAACCGGCGCTGCTTGGGGTCGGTGACTCCATAGCGCTCCTGGGTCAGCTCGTCCCACAGCTCGACGAAGGCGCGCATCTTGCACATCTCCTCGACGAACCGCACCCCGGCGTTGACGAAGAATGAGATCCGGCCGACCACCTCGCCGAAGCGCTCCTCGGGGACCTGCCCGGAGTCGCGCACGGCATCGAGCACGGCGATCGCGGTGGCCATGGCGTAGGCGATCTCCTGCACGGGTGTCGCGCCGGCCTCCTGCAGGTGATAGCTGCAGATGTTGATCGGGTTGAACTTGGGGATCTCGTTGACGGTGTAGGCGATCATGTCGGTGATCAGCCGCAGGCTCGGGCCCGGCGGGAAGGCGTAGGTCCCGCGCGACAGGTACTCCTTGATGATGTCGTTCTGTGTGGTCCCGGACAGCGCACCCGGCTCGATCCCGTTCTCCTCGGCAACGGCGACGTACATCGCCAGCAGGTACATGGCGGTCGCGTTGATGGTCATCGACGTGTTCATCCGGTCCAGCGGGATGCCGTCGAGCAGCGAGCGCATGTCGCCGATGTGGCTGATCGGCACGCCGACCTTGCCGACCTCACCCCTGGCGAGCTCGGCGTCCGGGTCGTAGCCGGTCTGGGTCGGCAGGTCGAACGCGACCGACAGGCCGGTCTGCCCCTTCTCCAGGTTGCGCCGGAAGAGCTCGTTGGACGCCGTGGCCGACGAGTGCCCGGCGTACGTCCGCATCATCCACGGCCGGTCCTTGATGCCCATGCTCAGCTCCCGTAGGTGTAGAAGCCACGGCCGCTCTTGCGGCCGAGGTCGCCGGCCGCCGCCATCCGCGTGATCAGCTCAGGCGGATAGAAGGCGGGATCAGCAGTCTCCTTGTAGATCGACATCGAGGCGCGGCGCATCACGTCGATGCCGGTCAGGTCCGCAGTGGCCAGGGGGCCCATCGCGTGGCCGAAGCCGAGCTTGCACGCGATGTCGACGTCCTCCGGGGTGGCAACGCCGGTCTCGACCAGTCGGATCGCCTCGTTGACCAGGGCGGTGATGATCCGGGTCGTCACGAAGCCGGCCACATCGCGGTTGACCACGATGCAGGTCTTGCCGATTCCCTCGGCCCAGGCCCGGGCCACCGCCAACGTCTCGTCGGAGGTCTTGAGCCCGCGGACGAGCTCGCACAGCTTCATGAGAGGCACTGGGGAGAAGAAGTGGGTCCCGACCACGGACTCCGGCCGGGTGGTCGCAGCGGCGATCAGGGTGATCGGGATCGCCGAGGTGTTCGTCGCCAGCACGGCGCCGTCGGGGGCGAGCCGGTCCAGCTCGGTGAACAGAGCGGACTTCACGTCCACCTCCTCGATGATGGCCTCGACGATGACGTCTGACTGTGCAGCCGCATCGAGTTCGGTCGTCCCGCTGACGCGGGCCAGGGCGGCCGCAGCGTCGTCCGCGCTGATCTGGCCCTTCTCCGCGAACCGGGTCAGCGATGCCTCGATCGCCGCTGTGCCCTTGGCAACGGCCTCCGGGCTGATGTCACGCAGGATCACGTCATGGCCGGCAACCGCGCTCACCTGCGCGATACCTGATCCCATGAGCCCGGCTCCGACAACCATGACTGTGGACATGCGACGACCTCCTCCAAGGATGTGAATCACCCGATCCTAGCGCCCGAGGTTACTGCCCGGTAACCTGAGGGTCCGGCCCGATTCGCCCACGCAGCCGACGATCGCTGACACCGCCGCGAGCCGCGCATGCCGTCACCTGCGCGCCGAGGACGATCCGGCCAGGCCGCGCGGTGTCCGTCAGGTGTCGAACGGGGAGGGCAGGTCGATCCGCTCGATCTGCGCGCCGATCCCGGCCAAGCTGTCCACGAACCCTGCGTACCCCCGGTCGAGGTGGTGGATCTCGTAGACCGTCGTGTATCCCTGCGCGGCCAGGCCGGCCAGCACGAGTCCGGCCCCGGCCCGGATGTCGGCGGCCTCGACGGGCGCGCCGGACAGGGAGATGCGGCCCCGGACCAGCGCGTGGTGGCCGTCGGTGCGCACATCGGCGCCGAGCCGCGCAATCTCGTTGACGAATCGGAACCGCGCCTCGAAGAGGTTCTCAGTGATCATCGCCGTGCCGTCCGCGATGGCGTTCAGGGCGATGAACTGGGGCTGCAGGTCGGTCGGGAAGCCCGGGTAGGGCAGCGTCACGATGTCGACAGCGCGCGGCCGCTCGTCCTGCCGGACCCGGAACCCGTCGGCCTCGATGTGCACGACCGCACCTGCTGACGCCAGCTTGTCCAGCGCCATCTCCAGGTGCTTGCCGATCGCGCCCCGGACGAGCACGTCACCGCAGGTGATGGATGCCGCTACCGCCCAGGTGCCCGCGACGATCCGGTCGGGGACAGTCGCGTGCTCCACCGGATGCAGCTCGGGCACGCCCTCAACCGTCAGGGTGGCGGATCCGAGGCCCGAGATCCGGGCGCCCATCTCGATCAGCATCTCGCAGATGTCGACGATCTCAGGCTCGCGGGCCGCGTTGTCGATCACCGTGGTGCCCTTGGCGAGCACCGCAGCCATGAGGATGTTCTCGGTCGCGCCGACGCTCGGGAAGTCGAGCCAGATCTGCCCGCCGTGCAGGGACGGGGCCTTCGCGACCAGGAACCCGTGCTGGTTGTCGAACGTTGCGCCGAGCTTCTGCAGCCCGCCGATGTGCATGTCCAGGCCGCGGGAGCCGATCGCATCGCCGCCGGGCAGCGCAACATCGGCAGCACCGCACCGGGCGATCAGCGGGCCGAGGACGCAGATCGAGGCGCGCATCCGCCGGACCAGGTCGTAGTCGGCCTGATGGTGGGGCACCTCGGGGACATCGATCGTGACGGTGCCACCGACGGTGGGGCCGGGCCTGTCGTGGACCACCTCGCACCCGAGTCGACGCAGGAGCTCGGCCATGATGGCGACATCAAGGATGTCGGGCACATTGGTGATCGTCGTGCGGCCCTGGGCGAGCAGTGCGGCCGCCATCAGCTTCAGGACGCTGTTCTTGGCGCCGACGACCCCGATCTCGCCCTCGAGACGATGGCCACCCGTGACCCGGAACACCTGCTGCATGGGGGCCATCGTAGGGCCGGTCGCTGCCCCCATGCCGGGGACGTAGGCTGCGGACATGGTCAATCTCACCCGCATCTACACCCGGACCGGCGACGACGGCAGCACCGCGCTGGGCGACATGAGCAGGACGACGAAGAACGACTCGCGTCTGATCGCCTACGCCGACGTGGATGAGGCCAACTCCTCGATCGGCGTCGTGCTGGCATCCGGGGATGTGGCGAAGGACGTCAGGACGGTCCTGCTGCGCATCCAGAACGAGATGTTCGATGTCGGGGCCGACCTGTGCACCCCGGTGGTGGCCGACCCGGAGTTCCCGCCCCTGAGGGTGGAGCCGGCCTACATCGAGCGGCTCGAGGCCGACATCGACCACTACAACGCAGCCCTGCCACCCCTGCGCTCCTTCATCCTGCCCGGTGGCACCCCGGCCTCCGCCCATCTGCACGTTGCCCGCACCGTTGCCCGACGGGCAGAGCGAGCCACGTGGGCAGCCATGGCCGAGCACGGCGACGTGATGAGCACGCTCCCGGCGACCTACCTGAACCGGCTGTCGGATCTGCTGTTCGTCCTGGCTCGGCACGCCAACCTCCGTGACGGCGACATCCTGTGGACGCCGGGCGGGGATCGTGGATAGGGTCGCGCGCCTGTAGCCGCCGAGGACCCCCACCGCATTCGGTGGGGGTCCTCGGTCACGCTGCGGGCGCGTCAGCCGCCCTGGTGCATGCTCGACATCTGCTGCTCGAAGCTCAGCGCCGCCTTGAGGCGCGTCCGGGCGCGAAGCTCGGCCTCCTTCTCGCCACGATCGACCGTCCCGTCTGCCAGGATCCGATCCAGGGCTGCCTGCGCCCGATCGACGTCGATCTCGCTGCCCAGCTCCGCGGTCTCGGCGAGGATCGCCACCTGGTTGTTGGCCACGGAGAAGAACCCGCCGTGCACGGCCGCGCGGATCCGGCGCCCTTCCACGGGTTCGATCCGCACGGTGCCGTCGATCAGCAGGGCCAGGACCGGCTCGTGCCCGGGCATGATGCCGATCTCCCCCTCGGGGGTTGTCGCAACGACGATCTTGGCCTTGCCGATCCAGACCTCTCGGTCCATGGCGACCAGGGAGACGTTGAGCTCAGCCATCGCTCAGCCCTGCAGCTTGGCCGCGTTGCGCTCGACGTCCTCGATGCCACCCGACATGAAGAACGCCTGCTCCGGGATGTGGTCGTACTCGCCTTCGGCCAGGGCCTTGAACGAGGCGATCGTCTCCTCGACCGGGACGAACGAGCCGGGCATCCCGGTGAACTGCTCGGCGACGAACATGTTCTGGCTCAGGAAGCGCTGGATGCGCCGGGCCCGGTTCACCAGGACCTTGTCCTCCTCGGACAACTCGTCGATGCCGAGGATCGCGATGATGTCCTGCAGGTCCTTGTAGCGCTGCAGGATCTCCTTGGTCCGGGCAGCGACGGCGTAGTGCTCGTCACCGACGATGCGCGGGTCCAGGATGCGCGAACTGGAGTCCAGCGGATCCACGGCGGGGTAGATGCCGAGCTCGGAGATCGGACGCGAGAGCACGGTCGTGGCATCGAGGTGGGCGAAGGTCGTCGCCGGGGCCGGGTCGGTGAGGTCGTCCGCGGGCACGTAGATCGCCTGCAGCGAGGTGATGGAGTGACCGCGGGTCGAGGTGATCCGCTCCTGCAGCATGCCCATCTCGTCGGCCAGCGTCGGCTGGTAGCCCACCGCCGAGGGCATGCGACCGAGGAGCGTGGACACCTCGGAGCCGGCCTGGGTGAACCGGTAGATGTTGTCGATGAACAGCAGCACGTCCTGCTTCTGCACATCGCGGAAGTACTCAGCCATGGTCAGCGCCGACAGCGCCACGCGCAGGCGTGTGCCGGGCGGCTCATCCATCTGGCCGAACACCAGGGCGGTGTCGTTGATGACCCCGGACTCGGTCATCTCGAGGAACAGGTCGTTGCCCTCACGGGTACGCTCCCCCACCCCGGCGAAGACCGACACACCGCCGAAGTTCTTGGCGACACGAGTGATCATCTCCTGGATGAGCACGGTCTTGCCCACGCCCGCACCACCGAACAGGCCGATCTTGCCGCCCTTGACGTACGGGGTCAACAGGTCGATGACCTTGATGCCGGTCCAGAAGACCTCGGTCTTGCTCTCGAGTTGGTCGAAGGCCGGCGGCTGGCGGTGGATGCCCCAGCGCTCGGTGATGTCCAGAGTCGACGCCTCGCACGTCCAGCGGCTCCCCCAGCGTGTTCCAGACGTGGCCCTTCGTGACGTCGCCGACCGGCACGGTGATCGCACCGCCGGTGTCACGGACCTCCGCACCACGCACCAGTCCGTCGGTGGGCTGCAGCGAGATGGCACGCACGAGATTGTCGCCGAGGTGCTGGGCCACCTCGAGGGTCAGCGTGCGTAGGCCGCCGCCCTCCTCACCCGCGCCGAAGTCCACGTCCACATGCAGTGCGTTCATGAGCGCGGGCATCGCCTGGACGGGGAACTCGACGTCGACGATGGGTCCAGTCACGCGGGCGACGCGCCCGACCCCCTGTGCGGTCTCAACCGGGGCGGTCATATGGTCCTCAACTTCCTGCATTGGCGGAGGCCAGAGCATCGGCGCCGCCGACGATCTCGGAAATCTCCTGGGTGATCTCGCCCTGGCGGGCCTGGTTGGCTTGCTGGCTCAGGGCCTTGATGAGGTCCTCAGCATTGTCGGTCGCCGACTTCATCGCCCGCCGGCGGGCCGCGTGCTCTGACGCCGCGGCGTGCAGCATGGCCGTGTAGACGAGGTTCTCCACGTACCGCGGGAGCAGCGCATTGAGGACCGAGTCCGCGTCGGGCTCGAACTCGTAGAGCGGGGGCATCGAGGACGGCCCGGTCAATTGCTCGGCGACCTCACCCTGCACGAGCCGCTCATCCCGACCCTCGGGTCCCACGACCTCCTCGACGACCTCGATCGGCAGGATCCGCCGGATGCGCACCTCCTGACGACCCATGTTGATGAAGTGCGTGTAGACGACGTGGATCTCGTCGGTCCCGAGCTCACCGGAGCTGCTGGACAGGAACGAGGCAAGCAGTCCGATGGCGATCTGCTTGGCGTCGTCGACCGTCGGCTGGTCGGTGAAGCCGATGTACTCCCCCTCGACGGGCCGACCGCGGAACTTGTAGAAGTTCGCGACCTTGCGCCCGACCAGGAAGTGGTGCGGCTCCAGGCCACGCTCACGCAGGAAGGCGTTGAGCCCCTCACCTTCCCTGATGATGTTCGAGGAGTACGCACCGGCGAGTCCGCGGTCAGCGGCGATGAGCAGCACCGCCGCGCGCTTGCCGTCGTCGCGCTGGGAGATCAGGGGGTGGTCGGACTCCCCGGACATCATCGACACGGCCGCGGAGATCGCCCTGACCAGTTCCCGGGTGTACGGCAGGGCAGCGTTCAGGTGGTTCTGCGCCTTGACGATGCGCGAGGACGCGATGAGCTCCATCGCCTTCGTGATCTTCTTGGTCTGCTGGACGCTGCGGATGCGGCGTCGGTAGACCCTCAGTTGGGAACCCATGAGCTACTTCCGCACAACCTTGGTGATCTGGACAGCCTCAACGTCGGATTCGTCTACCGCCTCGACCGGTACGTCTCGGATCAGCACGTGGCCCTCCGTCGTGGTGAACGTGCGCTTGAAGGCGTCCATGGCCGTGTCCAGTGACGACACCGTGTCGTCTGACAGATCCTCGGTGCTGCGGATCGCGTCCACGATCTCCGGGTGGCTGCGTTGCACGTACTCCATGAACTCAGCGTCGAACCGGCGCACATCCTCCACGGGGACCTCATCGAGCCGGCCAGTGGTCCCGGCCCAGACCGAGATCACCTCCACCTCCAGCGACTGCGGCTGGTACTGCGGCTGCTTGAGGATCTCCACAAGGCGGATACCACGGGCCAGCTGGGCCTTCGATGCCGAGTCGAGGTCCGAACCGAATGCGGCAAATGCCTCGAGCTCACGGAACTGGGCGAGGTCCAGGCGAAGCCGGCCCGCCACCTTCTTCATCGCCTTGGCCTGGGCCGAGCCACCAACACGCGACACAGAGATGCCGACGTTGATGGCCGGGCGGACCCCGGAGTTGAACAGGTCGGACTCCAGGAAGCACTGGCCGTCGGTGATCGAGATGACGTTGGTCGGGATGTAGGCCGAGACGTCATTCGCCTTGGTCTCGATGATCGGCAGCCCAGTCATGGAACCGCCGCCGAGATCGTCGGAGAGCTTCGCGCAGCGCTCCAGCAGCCGTGAGTGCAGGTAGAAGACGTCGCCGGGGTAGGCCTCACGGCCCGGCGGGCGACGCAGCAGCAGGGACACCGCGCGGTAGGCCTCGGCCTGCTTGGACAGGTCGTCGAAGATGATCAGGACGTGCTTGCCCTGGTACATCCAGTGCTGTCCGATGGCTGAGCCGGTGTACGGCGCCAGGTACTTGAAGCCCGCGGAGTCCGAGGCCGGGGCCGCGACGATGGTGGTGTACTCCATCGCGCCGTACTCCTCGAGCGTGCCACGGACGCCGGCGATCGTGGTGCCCTTCTGCCCGACCGCGACGTAGATGCAGCGGACCTGCTTCTCGGGATCACCGGACTCCCAGTTGGCCTTCTGGTTGATGATCGTGTCGACGCACACGGCGGTCTTTCCGGTCTGGCGGTCGCCGATGATCAGCTGGCGCTGCCCACGGCCGATCGCCGTCATGGCGTCGATGGCCTTGATCCCGGTGGCCATGGACTTCTTCACCGGCTGCCGCTGGACGACCGTGGGAGCCTGCAGCTCCAAGCGCGCGCCGCTCCGTGGACT
This sequence comes from uncultured Actinomycetes bacterium, assembly GCA_963753075.1. GTDB lineage: Bacteria > Actinomycetota > Actinomycetes > S36-B12 > CAIYMF01 > Prado023. Next base: position 338,282 of record CAVWAR010000017.1, on the reverse strand, counting down.
CGATCGGCCCGCGCCCGTCGATGGGCGTGCCCAGCGGGTCCACTACCCGACCGAGGTAGCTGTCCCCGACCGGGACCGAGAGCACCTCACCCGTGCGCTTGACCGGCTGGCCCTCCTCGATGGCCGAGCCATCGCCGAGCAGCACGACGCCGATCTCGCGGACGTCGAGGTTGAGCGCGACACCCAGCAGGCCACCCTCGAACTCGAGCAGCTCGTTGGTCATCGCGGAGTGCAGGCCCTCGACCCGGGCGATCCCGTCCCCGGTCTCGACCACACGCCCGACCTCCTCGCGTGCGGTCTCCGGCGTGAACTCCTCCACGTTCCGCTCGATCGCAGCGCGGATATCCTCCGGGCTGATCGCCAGGTCCGTCATCGTCTCTCCTCGTTCCACCCCGTCGGATGACGGGCAGTCGTTGGTGTCGTTCGTCCTCAGCCGACCATGGCCCTGCGGGCCTGCTCGATCCGGTGTGCCACAGTCGCGTCCACGACCTCGTTGCCGATCCGGACGGAGATACCGCCGATCACGTCCCGGTCGATCGCTACGTTGAGCTGCACCTCGCGTCCGTGGAGCCGTGACAGCGCCGCAGCAAGCCGGGTCGCCTGATCTTCGTCCAGAGGGCGGGCCACCCGCACCTCTGCAACCGATCGGTTCCGCTGCTCACCGGCGAGGTCGATCAGGGCGTCCATCACTGTGTCCACCCGCCGACCGCGCAGGTGCGACATCGCGTAGCGCAGGACCTCGATGGTCGTCGCGTCCGCCTGACCCGAGAGCAGGCTCCCGATCAGGCGATCCTTCTGCGCGGCACCCACCGAGGGGTCGGTGAGAGCCATCTGCAGGTCCGCCGAGCCGGCCACAGCCCGCTCGAAGGTGAACAGCTGCGCCTCCACAGCGTCGAGGTCACCGGCCGCTTCGGCCGCGATGAACGCAGCCTGTGCGGCCAGCTGCTCGGTCACGTCCACGAGGGCCTCCGGGCCTGACCACCGTTGGGACACGATGTCGCCAAGCACCTCGACCGCCGCCGGCGACGCCTTGCCTGAGAACAGCGTCCCGACGAGTCCCACTCGCGTCTGCACGGGCTGGCCCGCATCCGAGAGCGCCATGCGCAACTGTGCGTCGCCGCCGATGAGGTCGGCCATGGCGAACAGATCACTGGACAGCGCCAGCAGCCCCGGGGCGCTCCGACGTGCGTCGAGGCGCGCCCGGAGCGCAGCTGCGTTCTCCCGAAGGCTGCCGCTCATCGGCCGTCTGGCTCCTGGGTCGGGGCGCCCTGCTCCAGCTCGGCGATGAAGCGGTCGACGGTCGCCCGGGCCCGCGCGTCGTCGGCGAGGCTCTCCCCGACGATCTTGCTGGCCAGCTGAAGGGCCAGGTCGCCGACGTCGCGCTGCAGGGAGCCCACTGCAGCGTCTCGCTCCACGAGGATCTGGGCGTCGGCGCGGGCGGTCACCGCGGCGGCCGCCGCGACCGCATCGTCACGGGCCGCGGCCACGATCTGCTCACCATCGCTCTGGGCGGCGGTCCGGATCGACGATGCCTCCTTGGCCGCGGCCTCGAGCTGCGCGGAGTAGGCCTCCTTGGAACGCTCAGCCTCGGCCTGCATCTTCTTGGCGTTCTCCAGACCACCCTCGATCTTCTCCGTGCGCTGCGCTGACACCTTCGTGAATGCGGGCAGCACGTACTTCCAGAAGACGAAGAGCACGACGAAGAAGGAGATCGTGCCCCAGAGGATGTCGTATGTCGCCGGAATCAGGGGATTCTCGGATTCGGCGAGGATCGATGCGTGAGTCATGGCCCTTCCTGGTCAGCCTCGGGTTCGGCGGACGTGCAGTCGCACACCGATCAGGTGAACAGGAAGCCGGCGACGAGGCCGATCAGGGCCAGCGCCTCGGTGAAGGCGATGCCCAGGAACATGTTGGTGCGCAGGACCCCGGTGGCCTCAGGCTGACGGGCCATGCCCTCGAGGGCCTTGCCGACCAGGACACCGATGCCGATGCCGGGGCCGATGGCCGCGAGGCCGTACCCGATCGAGTTGACGTTGCCGTTGAGTTCGGCGAGCAGCTCCAGCTCCACTGTAGTGGTTCCTTCCGTGTTGCCCGAGGCGGTCGCCCGGGAGTCTGTTGAGTATCGGTCAGTGCTCGTGGCTGAGCGCGCCGTCGATGTACACAGCGGTCAGCAACGTGAAGATGTAGGCCTGCAGGAGTGTGACGATGATCTCGAAGAATACGAAGATCAGGCCCATCAGGTAGGAGGGGATCGCAACGAGCTGGATCAGGCCCGAGGACTCGAACAGGAAGTAGCTCGTCGCGCCGAAGAACAGCACGAGCAGGAGGTGGCCACTCATCATGTTGGCCAGCAGACGAATCGTGAGCGTCACCGGCCGCAGCAGGAACGTCGAGATGAACTCGATCGGCGTGACCAGCAGGTAGATCGGCTTGGGGACACCCGCGGGGAACAGGTTGAGCTTGAAGTACTGCCCGACCCCATGCTCCTTGATGCCTGCGTAGTTGAACGCCACGTACGAGGCGATCGCGAAGACGATCGGGACTCCCACCACCGAGGTGACGGCGATGTGCATCATCGGCAGGATGCCCGTGACGTTGAAGGCCAGGATCAGCCAGAAGAGCGTCATGAGCAGCGGGGCGTACTTGCGACCCTTGACGCCCATGACCTCGTCGATCACATTGTCGTAGACCACGTCGAGGGCCATCTCGCCGACGTTCTGCAGCTTCCCGGGGATCAGGGACGGCTTGCGGAACGCCGAGATGAAGAACAGGCAGACCGCACCGGTCATCAGCAGCGCGATCAGGTCGATCCGGGTCAGGCCCCAGAACGTTCCCTCACCGATGACCTGCGCGGGGAAGAACTCCGAGATCGTGGGGGGTACGTAGCCCTCGCCGCTCTCGCCCTCCGCCATCGGTGCGAGCGACCCGACAGCCGCTGGAAGGTTCAGCACAGTGGGCCTTTCTGAGCTCGAACGAGGGGCGAGGGGGTGAGTGGTGGAACCTACTCATCACGTCCGAAGCGAACATACACGATGAAGAAGCCGGTCAAGAAGCCGACCACAACTCCCACCGCTGTCAGCGCCCTCCCGGTGCCGAGCCAGTGGTCCAGCAGGATCCCGACCCCTCCCCAGACCAGCACACCACCGACGAGGGACCCGATCGCGGAATGGGCGACGTGCTCGCCGTCGGGCTCCAGCGCCGGGTGCATCCGGCCGCTCCCGGGCGGCGCGAAGGAGCCCGCGCCGGACGGTGGGGGCTGCTCGGGAGACAGGCCACGGGGAACGGGTGGTGGCTCCGGCCCCTCCCCCTCAGCCGGTCGCTCGACCGGCTCGTCCGGGCTCACGAGGCCGGACCGGACTCTGTGTACGGGACCTGGGTTCGCGACACGACGAGGGCCTCCAGGACCAGCGCTCCGACCGTCCCGACCAGCAGTGTGATGAACAGCACGGGCCTTGAGTAGAAGTCCGCATCCCGCAGAAGCGCAAGGATGACGATCAGCAGGATCATCTTGACCAGCCAGGACCCCAGCACCGCCACACCCAGTGTGGCTGTGTCCATCGCAGCGGTTCCGAGTGCGACCCCCACTGTGATCGCGAAGAACCCGACCGCGATACCCATGCCGATCGCCGCTCCCCACGCTCCCGCGGCACCGTCGACCACGTAGCCGAGGACAACGGCGATTGGGAGTGCGACCAGCGACACGATCAGCCCAGCACGCAGCACCCGGCGCATCGGCTTCACCAGCGCTGTGGGCCCGCGTCTGGCTGCGGGTCTCGGGTCAGGTGCTGGGCTCATGTGACCTCCGATCGGGGCTCCGCCGACTGTCTTCGCATGCTCGGCCAGGCCACCCCCACGCCCAGCAGGATCGCCCCAAGAGCGCTGGCCGTCAACGCATGGCGCAGTGGGAAGAAGGCCAACAGCACCACGGAGAACGAGATGAGGGCCGCCCACGCGGTCAGGAGCAGGACAGCGCGCCGCTGCGAGTGACCCATCTCCAGCAGTCGGTGGTGCAGGTGCTGCTTGTCAGGTGCGAACGGCGACCGGCCTGCCCGGGTTCGCCGGACCACGGCCAGGGCGAGGTCGATCAGCGGGACAGCCAGGACCGCCAGCGGCACGAGAATCGGCAGCAGGGCGGGCAGCAGGGTGGTCTCCTCGAGGGCGTTCGGGTCCACCTTTCCGGCCAGCGTGATGACACTGGCCGCCATCAGGTAGCCGATCAGCATGGACCCGGTGTCGCCCATGAACAGTCGGGCCGGGAACACGTTGTGGGGCAGGAACCCGATGCACATCCCGACCAGGAGCGCCGAGACGAGGGCCGAGAGCGTGGCGCGCTCCACGCCGAACTGGACACTGAGCAGGTAGCCGTAGACGAAGAAGGCCGCCGCGGACACCATGGTGATCCCCGCGGCGAGCCCATCGAGGCCGTCGATGAAGTTGATCGCGTTCACGCTGATCAGCACGATCAGCACGGTCAGCAGCACCGAGGTGGTGGGGTCCAGCACGAGCACCCCGTCGATGGGCAGCCAGAGCAGGGTGATCCCCTGAAGAGCCATCACCGCCGCGGCCAGGACCTGGCCGGCCATCTTGGTTGGCGCGTCGAGCTCCCAGCGGTCGTCGGCCAGCCCGAGCAGGACGATGATCACGGCCCCCGAGAGCAGGGCCACGCCCTCGGTCGCGGACCCCTCGAACACGGAGCGCATCATGGGCAGCTTGCTCGCCAGCAGCATTCCAGCAAGGAGGCCGAAGAACATCCCCAACCCGCCCCACCGAGGGATTGCGTGGTCGTGGACGTCCCGGTCGCGGACCCCGGCAACGGCGCCCACGCGCAGGGCGGCCGCCCGCACCACCGGCATGACCAGGTACGTCAATGCGGCGGCGACGAGCAGGCTCAGCCCGTATTCGCGCACTAGCCGCGTGGGTAGGCCGGGAAGGAGGTCACCAACTCGTCGACCCGGGTGCGGATCTCCCCGGCGCCAGCGCCGTCCGCATCCTTGATCGCTGTGCCGATCAGCTCGGCGATCGTGGCCATCTGCTCCACGCCCATCCCCTGGGTCGTGACCGATGGTGTGCCGACCCGGATGCCTGAGGCGACACTCGCGGGGCGCGGGTCGTTCGGGATGGCGTTCTTGTTCAACACGATCCCCACGGCATCGCAGCGCGCCTCCGCCTCGGTGCCGGTCACTCCTGTGTCCTGCAGGTCCAGCAGCGCGAGGTGTGTGTCGGTGCCTCCGGTGACCGCCCGCATCCCGTGCGCGACCAGCCCGTCGGTCAGCGCCCTGGAGTTGGCGATCACGTCACGGGCGTACTGGGCGTACTCGGGTGTGGCGGCCTCCTTGAGGGCGACGGCCTTGGCCGCCACTGAGTGCATCAGCGGACCGCCCTGCATCATCGGGAACACGGCCTTGTCGATGGCCTTGGCGTGCTCCTCCTTGCACAGGATCATCCCGCCCCGGGGGCCGCGAAGGACCTTGTGGGTCGTGAAGGTGACAACATCGGCGTACGGAACGGGGGTAGGGATCGCGCCGCCGGCGACCAATCCGATGAAGTGCGCGGCGTCGACCATCAGGATGGCGCCCACCTCGTCGCTGATCTCGCGGAAGGCCGCGAAGTCGATGAGACGTGGGATGGCCGACCCACCGCAGATGATCATCCGCGGCCGGTGCTCCCGGGCCAGGTCGCGCACCTGGTCGTAGTCGATGTCCTCGGTCGTCGGGTCCACGCCGTAGTGCACCGCGTTGAACCACTTGCCGGAGAAGGACACCTTCGTACCGTGAGTCAGGTGCCCGCCGTGGGGCAGGCTCATCGCCAGCACCGTCTCCCCGGGCTTCATGAAGGCCCCGTACGCGGCGATGTTGGCGCTGGCACCGGAGTGCGGCTGGAGGTTGGCGTGCTCGGCGCGGAACAGCACCTTGGCGCGCTCGATGCCGATGCTCTCGGCGTCATCGACGACCGAGCAGCCTCCGTAGTAGCGGCGCCCGGGGTACCCCTCGGCGTACTTGTTGCTCAGTGTCGAGCCGAGCGCGGCCAGCACGGCCGGCGAGGTGAAGTTCTCGCTGGCGATCAGCTGGAGTCCGGCGCGCAGCCGGTCGAGCTCACCGAGCACCACGCCGGCGATCTCAGGGTCCTCGGCGGCCAGGGCATCGAAGTCGGGTCCCCAGAAGGGGGTGTCACTGCTCATTGGGGCTCCAGGGCGGATGGGGGTTCGCCGGACGCGGCAGAGTCTACGGGTCCGACTGGATCGGCCCGGGCGGCGGCACGGTTCGATCCGGCACCACCAGCCCCGGGCAGCTGACCAGGAGGTCGGCGACATCGAGCGGGCCCGACCGGATCAGGACGGGCGTCGCCCCGGACAGGTCCACCACGGCCGAGGCTGTCCCCTCCGGCAGGGCACCGGAGTCGAGCAGCACAGTGAGGTGCTCGGCGAGTTCCGCGGGGAAGGCCTGATCCGCGGTCGCCGGCAGGCCCGGGACCGGCGCCGGCGCAGCGGCCACCACACCCAGCGGTCCGGTCCGGTCGAGCAGCTCGAGTGCGACTGGATGCAGGGGCATCCGAACACCGATCCGACCGGACGCATCGGTCAGGGTCCAGGCAAGGCTGGGCTGGGCGGGAAGGACGAGGGTGAGCGGGCCGGGCCAGAAGTCCTTCATCAGCGCTCGGGCGTCGGGGCCGACCTCCGCCACGCCCGAGACCGTCGCGATCCGCGGGACCATCACCGGGATCGACAGGTCGGCACGACCCTTGGCCGCGCGCAACGCTCGCGTCCCCCGCTCGTTGAACGCATCGGCGGCCACCCCGTAGGCCGTGTCGAGCGGCAGGCCCACCAACTGGCCGCGGCGAAGAGCAGCGGTTGCCGCGCTCAGCCCGCGCTCACGCTCGCCGGGCAGCGCAACGTTGATCCGCATCACGTCGCCATCCTCCCCGGCCCGCGCACCGCAGAGGTGACGCGGGGCTTCCCCGCCAGGTCGAGGTGGTCAGTGACCTCGTGCCAGACGGGCAGCTCGACCTCAGCGTCGACGGTAGGAGCGGCGCCGAATCCCGACGACGGATGATCCTCGAACTGGCCGCGCAGGACACCGGGGACCCCGGCCGGACCGGCATCCACACCCTGGACGTCAGCGTGCTCGATCAGGAGCAGGCCGCCCGGGCGGAGCAGGGCCGCAGCCTGTTCGGCCAGCGGTCGGACCACGTCCAGGCCATCGGGCCCGCCGTAGAGCGCCCGTCCCGGATCGTGATCGCGCACCTCGGGCTCCCTCGGCAGCGCGGAGTCGGGCACGTAGGGCGGGTTCGAGACCACGACGTCGGCTCGCCCCCGCAGCGACTCCAGCGGCGCACCCGGAGCTGCGACCGTCGTGGCGTCGGCGGCAATCAGCTCGACCACACTGCCCGCCCGGGCCAGGAGCGCCGAGTGCTCGGCGACGTTGGCCCTGGCCCAGTCCACGGCGCTGGGCGACACCTCCACCGCCACGACCCGGCTGCCCGGGTGCTCGGTCGCGATCGAGATCGCCAGCGCCGCAGACCCCGTGCACAGGTCGACCACCAGCGGCCCCGGCCCCTCCGCCACGCTCGGGTCGTCGGCCTCGCTCGCGTCGTTCTGGTCGTCGGCCAGGAACCGCAGGACGTGGTCCACGACGAGCTCGGTCTCCGGGCGCGGGATGAAGACCCCCGGCCCCACGCGCAGCTCCAGGTGCCGGAAGGGCGCACGCCCGGTCAGGTGCTGCAGCGGGATCCGCGCAGCGCGTTGCCCGAGGAGGTCCTCGAACCGTGCCGCCTGGTCGTCGGACACGTTGGTCCCGGCCAAGCGCAGCAGCCCTCGATCGCGGCCGGTGACGTGCGCCAGCAGCAGCTCGGCATCCACCGTCGGTGACGGCACGCCACTGAGCGCCAGGCGCTCGGCTGCCGCAGCCAGCAGTGCACGGGTTGACTCCACCGGGGAACCCTACGTCGCGCCGGGCCCGGGGTCAGGAGCCTGCCGTCAGCAGTCCGTTGTCCACCAGGTACTCCTCGGCCACCTCACCCGGGTCGCGGCGCTCGATGTCCACCTGGCGGTTCAGCTCGATCAGGTCCTCGCGTGGTGAGCGTGACCGCAAGTGCATCCAGGGTCGCGATGACTCCCGGCGTGGCCGCACGGTCCGACAGCGCCGGGACCAGGTTGTCCACGGTCTGCAGGCTCCGGTCGTCGTCGAGGACGACCAGGTCCAGCGCCGAGACCCCACCGTCGGACGAGAACACCAGGCCGACATCGATCGCACCCTGGGAGAGCGCCTGCTTCGTCAGAGGTCCGCCGGCGTCCAGGGAGACGAACTCCTGGACCTGGGCGCCGTAGACCTCCTCGAGACCCGGCAGGCAGAAGGGCCGCGTCGGGCACTCGGGTGGCCCCCCGAGCACAAGTTGCTGCGCCTGGGACAGGGCCGCGAGGTCTGACACCGTGACCAGCCCGTGCTCATCGGCGAACTCCCGGGTGACAGCGAAGGCGTTCTGGTCAGCGGCGAGGGCCGGCTCGGCCAGGGTGATCCCCAGCGGGTCGGCGATCCGGCGTCCTGCCGCCAGCGTCTCGGCGATATCGGAGTTGGCCACGGCAGGGGCATCGGGGCCGTTGACCTGCTTGTTCAGGAACTCGGTGTAGGTCCCGAGATACTCGGGGACCACGTCCACCGCGCCGTCCTCGAGCGCCGGGGAGATGACCTCCCGACTGCTCAGCTCAGAGACCTCGACCGACACTCCCGCATCATTGAGCAGGTCCTCGTACATGGCGGCCATGATCTTGGACTCGCCGAAGTTGAACGCGGCGATCCGCAGGTCCTCGGCATTGCTGCGTCCCCCGGCCATGAGCAACCCTCCGACGACGAGCGCCGCCAGCGCGACGTAGGCCCCGGCCCACCCTGCGGCAGCCCCTCCGGACCACGCGCGCCGCTCCCCCGCCACCCGGGCGATCTGCAGCTCCTCGGATCCGGAAGCCGAGGTTGGCCGGACCCCGCGCGCCACCATCTGGCGGGTGGCCCGGCCGGTCACCCAGTCCGTGCTGATCGCGAGGGCCGAGACGAGCAGGGCGCCGACCAGGACCAGCGTCTCGTCCTGGCGGGCGAACCCATCGACGACGTACCGCCCGAGGCCTCCGGACCCGACGAGCGCGGCCAGGGACACGGTGGCCACGACCTGGACCAGCGAGGTGCGCACCCCGGACAGGATCGATGGCGCCGCCAGCGGAAGCTCGACGCGCCGCAGGAGCTGCCTGCCGGTCATGCCCATGCCGTTGGCCGCGTCGCGTGCACCGGGATCAACGTCGCGGACCCCCACGTAGCTCGACGTCAGCATCGGTGGGATCGAGAAGAGCGCCAGGGCCAGGATCGCGGCCAGGTCGCCGACACCGATCTGCGGGATCGAGGCGAGGATCACCAGCAGGGCCAGCGTCGGGATCGCCCGACCGAGGTTGCCGATGGACGTGGTCACGAACGATGCGCGGCGGGTGTGGCCGAGCCAGACCCCGACCGGCACGGCCACGATCAGCCCGAGGGCCATCGCGAGCGTCGCAATCACCAGGTGCTCGAGCGTGCGTGCCGGCACGCCGTCGGGGCCGGTCCAGTTCGCCGGATCCGTCAACCACGCCAGGACGCCCATGTCAGCGCCCCCGAGCCCATGGCGTGACCTGGCGCTCCAGCAGGAGCAGCAGGGCGTCGAGCACAAGTGCGAGCAGCACCACGCAGATCGTCGCCGTCGCGATCTTGGCGTGGTAGGCATTCTCGTAGAGACCCGCGAGGATCATCGACCCGTAGCCGCCGTAGCCCACCAGTGCCCCGACCGTGACCATCCCGACCGTCGACACGGTCACGATCCGCAGGCCGGCCAGGACCGTGGGCAGGGCCAACGGGGCCTGCACGCGCCAGAGCAGCTCGCGGTCGGACATTCCCATTCCGACGGCCGCGTCGACCGTCCCGGTGGGGACCTCGGACAAGCCCACGAGGATGGCCCGGACCATCACCAGCAGCGCGTAGACGGCCAGCGCCACCACGACCGTGAGCGGCGACAGCCCGAACACCGGCCACAGCACCGAGATCAGTGCCAGGGACGGAATCGTGTAGAGCACCCCGGAGATGCCGATGATCGACCCCGACAGGGACGGGTGCCGACGGGCGAGCAGGGCCAGCGGGACGGCCAGGGCACACGCGAGCGCGATCGCCGCCACCGTGATGCCCAGGTGCTCGAACCCAACGGCGATCAGCTCACGCCAGTGGTCCTGCACGTAGCTCCAGCTCAGCCACGGGTTGTCCGAGTTCATGCCGCCGGCGCCTGGGCAGCCATGGCCCGGTGGACCGCATCCATCGTCAGCGTGCCCAGCGGGGTACCGTCACGGGTGACCAGGACGGTCCCGGTGGGTGAGTCGAACAGGGCCACGAGCGCCTCGCGCATCCGGGTGTCGGCGTGGACGCTCGGCTGGCCGGGGATGTCCTGCGGCCCGCTGAGCAGCGACACGTCGATGGGCGTCAGGGCCAGCCTCTTGATCGTCCGATCGGCCCCGACGAAATCCGCGACGAAGGGCGTCGCCGGGGATCCGAGAATGGTCCCGGGCTCGGCGTACTGGTCCAGGAACCCGCCCTCGCGCATGACGGCCAGCCGGTCACCGAGCAGCACCGCCTCGTCGATGTCGTGGGTCACCAGGACCACGGTGGTCCCCAACTGCCGCTGCAGGGCGAAGAACTGCTCCTGAAGGCGGGCCCGGGCGACCGGGTCGACGGCGCCGAAGGGCTCATCCATGAGCAGGACCGGCGGATCAGCCGCCAGCGCGCGGGCCACGCCGACCCGCTGCCGCTGCCCACCGGACAGCTGATGGGGGTAGCGCTCACCGTAGGTCGATGGGTCGAGCCCGACCAGCTCGAGCATCTCACCGACCCGGGTGCTCGTCCGGGCGCTGTCCCACCCGTTGAGGTCGCACACCGTCGCGACGTTCTCGGAGATGGTTCGGTGCGGGAACAGCCCGACCTGCTGGATCACGTACCCGATGTGCCGACGCAGCTCCACCGGGTCGGCGGCCATGATGTCCGACCCGTCGATGCGGATCTCCCCGGACGTCGGCTCGATGAGCCGGTTGATCATGCGCATCGTGGTGGTCTTGCCGCAGCCCGAGGGTCCCACCAGGGCAGCGATCCGCCCGCGCGGCACCTCGAGGGACAGCTCGTGCACCGCGACGGTCCCGTCGGGGTAGGTCTTGGCCACGTCATGCAGGCTGATCGCGGGCGCGTCGGTCATGGGTCCTCCCCACCGCGCACTCGGGGGAGGCACGATGCGCTCGAGCCTAGAACACCCGCCCACCGCTGGGCGAAGGGGCGCGCGCCAGACTGGGCCGTATGGACAGCTCCTTCTACCGCCTGCTCGACGAGTCCGAGCCGGGGTCCAGCAGCCTCACCGCTCGCGTGCACTCCTCGGCGCTCACGACCGGACCGTGGGCACCGGGCCTGCAGCACGCCGGGCCGCCCTCGGCCCTGCTCACACGGGCGGTGCGCCGGCTCGGCGGGCTGCCGGACCGGGCGCTGCCGGCGCGCCTGACCTTCGAGATCCTCGCCCCCGTCCCAGTGGCCGACCTCGTGCTCAGCGCACGGGTGCTGCGGCCGGGACGCCGGATCGCCCTGGCTGAGGCGACTCTGGCCAGTGCCGCCGACCCGGAGCGACCTGTCATGACTGCTCGGGCGTGGCTGCTGCGCCAGCTGGAGCACCCGATCGCCGACCTGCCACCGACGCCCGCCAGCCCTGCGCCGCAGTGGCACGAGCACGGCGAGCCGATGGCTCGCCCCGCTGGGTGGAACGCCGGGTACCTCGACGCCGTGGCGTGGCGCTGGGTTGCCGGATCGTTCGAGGCCCCGGGCCCCGCGTCGGTGTGGACTCATCTCACCGTCGGCCTCGTCGAGGGCGAGCAGCCGGATCCGGTCGAGCGCCTCGTTGCGGTGGCCGACTCAGCCAGCGGGATATCAGCAGTCGCCAGCCCGGCCGAGCTGCTCTTCGTCAACACCGACCTCACCCTGCACCTGACCCGCGAGCCGGTCGGCGAGGAGATCTGGATGAGCGCAGCCACCACTCTGGACCCCGCCGGGATCGGTTGCACTGTCGGTGAGCTCGGCGATCGCCGGGGCGGCGTCGCTCGCAGTGCGCAGGCCCTGTTCGTCGACCCTCGTGACTGAGGATCAGGAGGCGGCCAGGCGTTCGGCGAGGTCGGCCTCGGTCAGGGCGTCGATGACCCCGTCAAGCTCTCCCTCGAGCACGGCATCGAGGTTGTGCGACTTGTAGTTCACCCGGTGGTCGGCGATCCGGTTCTCCGGATAGTTGTAGGTGCGCACCCGCTCGGAGCGGTCGACGGTGCGCACCTGGGACTTGCGCACGTCCGAGGCCTCGGCGTCGGCAGCCTCCTGCGCAGCCGCCAGCAGCCGGGCGCGCAGCACGCGCATCGCAGACTCCTTGTTCTGCAGCTGGCTCTTCTCGTTCTGGCAGCTCACCACGATGCCGGTGGGCTCGTGGGTGATCCGCACGGCTGAGTCGGTGGTGTTGACGCTCTGCCCACCGGGGCCGCTGGAGCGGTAGATGTCGATCCGCAGGTCGTTCGGATCGATCTGCACGTCGATCTCCTCGGCCTCGGGCAGGACCAGGACGCCCGCCGCTGAGGTGTGGATCCGGCCCTGCGACTCGGTGACCGGCACTCGTTGCACACGGTGGACCCCACCTTCGAACTTCAGCCTCGCATAGGGGGCGTCGCCCGGCTCCGGTGTCCCGCGGGCCTTCATCGCCACCGCGACGTCCTTGTAGCCCCCGAGATCGGACTCCTCCGAGTCGAGGATCTCGGCCCTCCAACCCCGGCGTTCGGCGTACCGCAGGTACATGCGCAGCAGATCGGCCGCGAACAGCGCCGACTCCTGGCCACCCTCGCCGGCCTTGACCTCGAGGATGACGTCCTTGTCGTCCATCGGATCGCGCGGGACCAGCAGCAGGGTCAGTCGCTCCGCGACAACCTCGCGCTGTGCGGCTGACGCCGACGCCTCCGCGGCGAACTCCGGGTCCTCGTCGGCCAGCTCGCGGGCGGCTGCCTCGTCCTCACCGAGCCGGATCCACTCGCGGTAGGCCGCGACCACCGGGCGCAGCTGGGCATGCCGCTTGCCGACCCGGCGAGCTGCCGCGGGATCCGCATGCAGCGCAGGGTCGGACATCTGCTGCTCAAGGTCGGCGTACTCGCGCTCCAGCCCAAGCACGGTCTCGAACATCGCTCGCTCCGCCGATCCGCGGAGCTACTTCGAGTCAGCCTTCTTGCCGAAGCGAGCTTCGAACTTGGCCACACGGCCACCGGTGTCGAGGATCTTCTGCTTGCCCGTGTAGAAGGGGTGGCAGGCCGAGCACACGTCAGCGTGGATGACGCCGTCCTTGGCGGTGCTGCGGGTGACGAACGTGTTCCCGCAGCTGCAGGTCACCGTCGTCTCGGCGTAGTTGGGGTGGATACCCGGCTTCATGTCTGGCTCCTTCGTGCGCCGGGTCGCAAGCACAGGTGTGCACCCACGTGAACCGGCAGCGGTAGAGGCAGTATCCCACGTCCGGCAGGTACTGCCCAAACGAGCGCAATCACTCCCGCCGTGGGCCGCTCCCCGCAAACCCTCCGCCAAGGGCAGGACCCTCCGCGCCGGCGTGGAGATTCTGGCCCCAAGCGGAGGATCTGCGGGGGTGGGCGGGGTCGGGGTGGGCGAGGGCCGGGGGGCGTGGGGCGGGGGCGTGGGGCTATCGGGCTGTCTGGTGGGGCTTGCGGAGCGTGGCTGCGCCCAGGGCCGCCGCCACGAAGCAGGCCACGGCTCCGAGGATGAGCCCCCAGCGTGCACCGAACGTCGACGAGACCCATCCGGCCACCGGTCCACCCAGGGGGGTCGTGCCGAGGAACGCGACCAACCACAGGGCCATCACCCGACCACGCATCTCCGGTGCCGAGGCCAGCTGCAGGGTGGCATTGCCACGGGCCATCAACGAGACGCTGCCCGCCCCCACCGCAACCAGCAGGATCAGCGCCACCGCGGCCGAGGGCGCCAGCGCGGTGGCCAGGATCAGGACGCCGAACAGGGCAGAGGAGCGCACCAGCGTCCGGGTCCCGGTTCGTCCACGCGCAGCCGTGTAGAGACCACCGACGACCGCACCGAGGCCCATGGCTGCGGTCATGAAGCCAAACATGCGCGAGTCGCCGTCGAAGGTGGTCCGGGCCAGGTACGGCAGGGTCACCGGGAACTCGTAGGCGAAGCAGCCCACGATCGCCATCATCAGCAGTGGGACGCCGAGGTCGCGCTCGCCGAGCACGTACCTGAGACCTGCGCGGACCTGGCCACGCTCGCGGGGTTGCGGGGGCGCGGGCCGCAACGCGGACGCGTTCATCGCCAGCAGCATCACGATGACAGGGATGTACGAGGCGGCGTTGAGCGCGAAGCAGACCCCCAGTCCCCCGGCGGCGATCACCAGCCCGGCGGCTGCCGGTCCGAGCACCCGCGCGGCGTTGACCATCACGGAGTTCAGGCTCACTGCATTGCGGACGGCCGCCGGCCCGACGATCTCGACGAGGAACGCCTGGCGGGCCGGCTTCTCGAATGCGTCGGCAAGCCCCAGCAGGGCGGCCAACGCCATGACCTGCCACAGCTGCACAACATCGGACAGCGTCAGGACTGCCAGCACGAGCGCGAGTGCGCCCATCGTCACCTGCAGCCCGACGAGCAGGCGCCGCTTGTTGGTCCGGTCGGCCACCAGCCCGCCATACGGACCGACCAGCAGCATGGGCAGCGTCTGGGCGGCGAAGGTCAGGCCGACCCAGGTGGCGGACCCCGTCAGCTCGAGGACCAACCAGGCCTGGGCGACCATCTGCATCCACGTGCCGACCATCGAGATGGCCTGGCCGGCGAAGTACAGCCGGAAGTTGGGAACCGACAGCGCGGAGAACGTCTCGCGGCGCAGGGTGGCCAGCCGGCCGCCAGCTCCCACCTCGTCCACGGCCGTCATGGCCCCATCCTCCCCACCCAAGCTGGCCGGTGCACGGCCACCACCCCCACCCCCAAGTTCGCCCTCCGCGATTCGTTCCACCCTCCCGGAAAGCCGGGAGGGTGAAACGAATCAGGGAGGGCGGCGAACGGTGCGGTGCGGGGCGGGGAACGCGGGGTGGGGCGCCCGCGGGGTCAGTCCTCGGACCGGGTTCCCGGTGCTGTTGGGGTGGTCTTCTGGACCTGCAGGAGGAACTCGTAGTTGCTCTTCGTGTCCCGCAGCTTGCTCTGGAGCAGCTCGATGGCCTGGCTCGCCTCGAGTGCATGGAGCACGCGCCGCAACGTCCACACGATCTTGAGCTCCTCGGAGCTCATCAGCAGCTCCTCCTTGCGGGTGCCGGACGCGTCCACGTCCACGGCCGGGAAGATGCGCTTGTCCGCGAGGCGCCGATCCAGCTTGAGCTCCATATTTCCGGTGCCTTTGAACTCCTCGAAGATCACCTCGTCCATGCGCGAGCCGGTCTCGACCAGTGCGGTCGCCAGGATGGTCAGCGACCCGCCGTTCTCGATGTTCCGTGCGGCGCCGAAGAACTTCTTCGGGGGGTAGAGCGCAGCGGAGTCCACACCGCCGGACAGGATCCGTCCCGACGCAGGCGCGCTCAGGTTGTAGGCGCGCCCGAGACGGGTCATCGAGTCAAGCAGCACGACGACATCGTGGCCCAGCTCGACCAGGCGCTTTGCACGCTCGATCGCGAGCTCGGCGATCGTGGTGTGGTCCTCAGCGGGCCGGTCGAAGGTCGAGGCGATCACCTCACCCTTCACGGAGCGCTGCATGTCGGTGACCTCCTCAGGCCGCTCATCGACCAGCACGACCATGAGGTGGCACTCGGGGTTGTTCGTGGTGATGGCGTTGGCGATCGCCTGGAGAACCATCGTCTTGCCAGCCTTCGGCGGGGACACGATCAGCCCGCGCTGGCCCTTGCCGATGGGGGCGACCAGGTCGATGATCCTGGTCGTGAGGTTGCGCTCGTCGGTCTCCAGGCGCAGCCGGTCGGCCGGGTACAGCGGAGTCAGCTTCCCGAACTCCACACGCGCTCGGGCCGCGTCCGGATCCGCACCGTTGACCGATTCCACCTTGACCAGCGGGTTGAACTTCTCGCGGCGGTCGCCGCTGCCCTCACGCGGCTGGCGCACCTGGCCGGTGATCGCGTCACCCTTGCGCAGGCCGTAGCGCTTCACGGAGGACAGCGAGACGTAGACATCGGTCGGTCCCGGGAGGTAGCCGGTCGTGCGCACGAACGCGTAGTTGTCGAGGATGTCGAGGATCCCGGCCACGGGGACGAGGACGTCGTCCTCGGAGATCTCCGGCTCGGCGTCACGACCCTGGTTGGCCGGGCGGCGCTCGTTGCGGTTGCGATTGCGGTCCCGGCCCCGACGACGCCGGCCACCGGGCTCATCGTTGTACCGGTCGTTGTCGCGGTTGCGGTCGTTGTCGCGGTTGCCGGCGTTGCCACCCTGGTTCTGGTTGCCGCGACTGCGGTCGCCACCCTGGTTCTGCCCGCCGTCACGGCCCTGGTTGTCCCGGTTGCGATCCTCACGGCCCTGGTTGTCGCCCGCTTGGTGGTCGCGGCCTTGCTTGCCGCCCTGGTTCTGGCTGTCCCGGTTGCGGTCGCCACCCTGGTTCTGCCCGCCGTCACGGTTCTGCTGGTTGCGATCACGGCCGTTGTCCCGGCGCTGCCTCGGCTCACGTTGGTCGCCGCTGCGCGACTCATCGTCACCATCGAGGGTGCCGCCACTCCCGGTGTCCCGGGACTCCTCTGACCCGCCGCCCTGCCCGGCCTGATCGCGATCCTGCTCGCCTGCGCCGGAGGTGGACTCCGCGTCCCGCGCGGACGACGCACGCGAGCTGCCGCGCCCACGGCCGGAGGCCTTTGACGCCGGAGCGGAGCCGGACTGGGCCGCCCCGATCGCGGCCACCAGGTCGCTCTTCTTCATCCCGGAGGTCCCGGACAGCCCCATGTCGTGGGCCACCTTCTTGAGCTCGGTCATGCGCATCGCGGACAGGTCACCGCTCGGAGTGCCGCTACCGGCGCTCTGGTCGACGTCCGGGGCGATGCTGATCGTGTCGGTCACGTGATTCCTATGGGTGAGGTGAAGCCCAGCGCACATCGATGGTGCGGGCAGCGGCTGTCCGTGGAGGTGGATCGCGACGGCGAGGAGGAACGTCAGGCGTCGGGAGTGTTGTGCAACTCAGTGCCGGTCGGCCACCCCACATCGTGGCACCGCGCTGATCCAACACACACGGTAGCACCTCGTGACGATTGACGTGAACAATCCACGAGCGAGCCGCGGGCACACCAACAGGTGGGCGATCGTGACGAATCGTCAGGGGTTGGCCGCCCGCAGAGCGATGCGAATCAGGGGTCCCTGCATGGGCAGCCGACCGAATGCAGCGACCTTCAGGGCCGTGTTGTCGGTGCGGCTCGCGTCAACGGCCATCTTGAGGTTCCCGGGGAACACCGCCAGAAGCAGCGCGGCGCTCGACCAGCCGGCGACGGGACGCGTTCGAGGGTGCAGCAGACCAACGGCGAGCACCAGCTCCGCGACGCCGCTGGCGAGGATGACGTCGTCGTGCCGGGGCACCCAGGCGGGCATCAGGGGCCGATACACGCTGGGCTTGGCCAGATGCACCGCACCACTGGCCGCGAACAGGGCCGAGAGGCCCAGGACGTCACGGGGAATCGACACGAGGCAGCCTCAGCCGAGCTGACCGCTGTCGAGCGTGCGGACGCCCGTGTCGGAGACAGCCAGCGCCAGCACTCGGGCTCCTTCGCCCACCCGGTCGGTGATTCGCGCAGCCAGCGCGGGACCGTCACCGTCGGTCGCGAAGGCGATCACCGACGGACCCGCACCGGAGATCGCCGCGGCGATCCCCTGGGAGCGCAAGCAGCTCGACCAGCTCCAGGCTCGCCGGGTACACGTCTCGCCGCTGCTGCTGGTGGAGTCGATCGTCCGTGGCATCCAGCAGCAGTGCCGGGTCCTCGGACAGGGCATGCACCAGCAGAGCTGCACGACCGGCGTTGAACGCTGCATCCGCGTGCGGCACCGTGCCCGGCAGCGCCCCGCGGGCAGTGAGGGTCGAAGCCTCGTTCGTCGGGGATCACGAGGACCGGCGAGATGCCCGCGTGCACGGCGAAACGGGTCGCGCGACCCACAGGTCCCACCTCGCCGCCGGCCTGCATCCACGCGATCGTCGCGCCACCCAGCACGCCTGGGGCCACGTTGTCCGGATGTCCCTCGAGTCCGGGTCGCCAGGGCCACCATCTCGGCGTCGGTCACCGCCCCGGCCACGCCCGCCAGGTGTGCGGCGACCGTCAGCCCCCCGACGATGGCAGCCGCCGATGAGCCCAGTCCCCGACCCTGCGGCACCGCGTTGGTGCAGCGCAGGGCGAGTCCGCGTCGGGCGAGTTCGCCGGTGGCATCGAAGGTCGCCAACCCGGCGCGGACCACCTTCGCGACGAGGTTCGTCGCATCGGTGGGCAGTGTGCCGGCGCCGGCACCCACCACCTCGACGCTGACCGTGTCGCCTTCGACGAACCTTGCCTCGATCCGGTCGACGAGGTCCAGCGCGAGGCCGAGGCAGTCGAATCCGGGGCCCAGGTTCGCGCTCGTCGCCGGGACCTCCACGGTCACGGTGGAGCGCCGCCGCCGATCCGGGCCCAGGGCCTGCGGGCATGTCCGCGGGCATCAGTCCTCCAGGCCCAGGGCTGCGGCCGCGGCCGCCACCTCGACCGGGATGACCGTGGGGTCCGAGGCTTGGGCCAGTGCCCACTGCGTGTCCTTGAGGCCATGACCCGTCAGGGTGCAGACGATCGTCTGGCCCGGGTCGACTCGCCCGGCAGCCACCGCAGCCACGAGCCCGGCCACTGATGCCGCGGACGCGGGCTCGCAGTACAGACCGTCACGGGCGGCCAGCGCCAGGTGGGCCTCGAGGATCTGCGCGTCAGAGACCATGTCGATGATCCCCCCGGACTCATCACGTGCCGCGACCGCGAACTCCCACGACGCGGGGTTCCCGATGCGGATGGCCGTCGCGAGCGTCTCCGGGTTGAGCACCGGCTCCCCGCGCACGATGGGCGCCGCCCCCTCAGCCTGGAAGCCCCACATGCGCGGCCGGTGGGACGCAATGCCCGCCTCGGCGTACTCCACGTAGCCCTTCCAGTAGGCGGTGATGTTGCCGGCGTTGCCCACGGGCAGGACATGGATGTCCGGAGCATCGCCGAGGGTGTCGACGACCTCGAAGGCCGCACTGCGCTGGCCCTCGATCCGGGCGGGGTTCACGGAGTTCACGAGTGCGACCGGGTAGGCATCGGAGAGCTCGCGGGCCACGCGCAGGCAGTCATCGAAGTTGCCCTCGACCTGGAGCAGCTGGGCGCCGTGGGCCACCGCCTGGGCGAGCTTGCCCATGGCGATCTTTCCCGCGGGCACGAGTACGGCCGGGGTCATCCCGGCCTTCGCCGCGTACGCCGCGGCCGATGCCGATGTGTTGCCGGTGGAGGCGCAGATCACGGCTCGGGCGCCCTCGTGGGCTGCCA
Source organism: uncultured Actinomycetes bacterium (assembly GCA_963753075.1). GTDB lineage: Bacteria > Actinomycetota > Actinomycetes > S36-B12 > CAIYMF01 > Prado023. The sequence goes on along the minus strand of CAVWAR010000017.1, from coordinate 318,712 downwards.
TGCGAGATCGCCATGGTCATCCCGCGGTCCTTGAACGAACCGGTCGGATTGGCCCCGTCGAACTTGAGCAGGACCCGGCACCCAGTGAGTTCGGACAGCCAGCTCGACTCCACGAGCGGGGTCCCGCCCTCGCACAGCGTGATGATCGCAGCGTCTGCCGGCAGGGCCATCCGGTCGCGGTACTCGGTGATCACACCCCGCCAGGGCCTGGCCCCGGACGCCGCCCACGACGCTGGATCCGCCTGCCGCGCTCACTGCGCACCGCCGATGACCCGCATGAGGCCCACCACCTCGGTGACCGCCTCACACCCCCTGAGCTGGGCGACGGTCGCGGCCAGGTCGGCCTCGCGCCCCAGGTGCGTCAGGATGAGCAGCTCGGCCTCGTCACCCTCGCCCTTCTGGGTCAGGCTGCGGATGCTGGCACCGTGCTCGGCGAACGTACCCGCGACGGTGGCCAGGACCCCCGGCCGGTCGACCACACGCAGGTGGACCAGGTAGGCGGTGGTGGCCGCTCCCAGCGGCAGCACCGGCAGCGCTGCGTACGAGGAGTCACGCGGGCCCGTCGATCCTGCGACGCGGTTGCGGGCGGCCGTCACGATGTCACCCAGGACTGCGCTGGCAGTCGGCTCCCCGCCGGCCCCACGCCCGTAGAACATCACCTGCCCCGCGGCGTCGGCCTCGATGAAGACGGCGTTGAAGGCGTCACGGACCCCGGCCAGCGGGTGCGTGCGCGGGCACCAGGGTCGGATGGACCCGCACGCTCACGCCTGAGCTCCCCCCGGACTCGATCAGCTCGGCGATCGCGAGCAGCTTGATCTCGTAGCCCATCTCCTCGGCGGCCGCGACATCGCCGGCGGTGACCTGCGTGATCCCCTCGACATCCACGTCATCGAGGGTGACCCGGGTGTGGAAGGCGAGCGAGGCGAGGATCGCCACCTTGGCCGCAGCATCGAGGCCGCCGACATCCGCGGTGGGATCAGCCTCGGCATAGCCCAGGGACTGCGCCTGCGCCAGGGCGTCCTCGAAGGACTCGCCGGTGGCGGCCATCTTGGTCAGGATGAAGTTGGTGGTGCCGTTGACGATCCCGAGCACGCGCTGGATCCGGTCGCCGGCCAGCGACTCGCGCAGGGGCCGCAGCAGCGGGATCGCGCCGGCCACCGCGGCCTCATACGACAGGTCGACCCCGGCCTCCTCTGCGGCCGCATGCAGGACCGCCCCGTGCGTGGCGAGCAGGGCCTTGTTCGCGGTGACCACCGAGGCCCTGCCCTTGAGCGCCGCCAGGATCAGGTCCCGCGCGGGCTCGATGCCGCCCATCAGCTCGACCACGAGGTCAGGCTCCGTGTCGAGCAGCGCAGGAAGGTCAGACGTGAGCAGCTCGGGGCGGATGCCGGGGCGCTCCCGAGCCGTGTCGCGCACCCCCACCCCGGTCACGACCAGTCGGGCGCCCACCCGGGACTCGAGGTCGTCGGCCTGCTGCTCGAGCAGGCGGACGACCTGCGCACCCACCGTGCCGCCGCCCAGCACGACGACGGACAGATTCTTGGGTGGCGGTGCCATGACAGGACTCCTTGCTGGTTCGCGACGCGCCCGCCGCCGGATTGCGCAGCAGGACGCCGCCGATTCTCTCACGAGGGCAGCGACCCCCGGTGCGCCGACAGCTCCGATATCGCCGGAGGGATCAGCCCTCGGCGGACAGTCCCACGTCGAGGGCGAACAGGTCCGCCTCGGTCTCCCTGCGCAGGACGATCCGATCCGTGCCCCCACGCACGGACACCACCGGCGGACGGGCCACCATGTTGTAGTTCGACGCCATCGCCCGGCAGTAGGCGCCCGTCGAGGCAACCGCCAGCAGGTCACCGCGCTGCAGGTCCGCGGGCAACCAGGCGTCCCGCACCACGATGTCACCTGACTCGCAGTGCTTGCCCACCACGCGGCTGAGCATCGCCGGGGCAGACGAGGTCCGCGATGCCAGCACCACCGTGTAGTCGGCCTCGTACAGAGCTGTTCGGATGTTGTCGCTCATCCCTCCATCGACCGACACATACGTGCGCCAGGCGCCGGTGCGGTACTCGACGGGCTTGATCGTGCCCACCTCGTAGACCGTGGTCATGCTGGGCCCGATGATGGCTCGGCCGGGTTCCACTGCGATCACCGGTACGTCGATGCCGCGCCGAGCGCACTCCCCCGCGACGATCTCGCGCAACGCCTCCGCCATGCCGACAGGTGCGACTGGATCGTCGGTGGGCAGGTAGGCAATACCCATGCCGCCGCCGAGGTTGAGCTCGCCGACCACCACACCATCCTGCTCGCCCAGGTCTGCGATGAACCCGACCACACGATGGGCGGCGACCTCGAACCCCGACGTGTTGAAGATCTGGGAGCCGATGTGGGAGTGGACGCCGAGCAGTCGCAGCTCCGGGCGCGCCCCCACGGCCAGAACCGCCTCACGAGCGGCCCCAGAGGTCAGTGACAGCCCGAACTTCTGGTCCTCATGGGCAGTGGCGATGAACTCGTGGGTGTGCGCCTCGACGCCGGTCGTCACCCGGACGAGCACGTCGGCCACGACACCGGCCTGCGCCGCGAGGTCTGCCAGTCGATCGATCTCCTCCAATGAGTCGAGGACGTAGCGCCCCACCCCGGCGGACAGCGCCGCGGCGAGCTCGGCCTGGGACTTGTTGTTCCCGTGCAGGCTGATCCGCCCGGGGGGAACCCTGCCGCCAGGGACAGGGCGAGTTCTCCGCCCGTGCAGACATCGAGTCCCAGACCCTCCTCGGCCAGCCATCGCACCGTGGTCGCGCTCAGGAAGGACTTGCCCGCGAACGACACCGAGCCCGGAACAGTACGGTCGGTGTAGGCCGACTGGAAGGCCGCCGCCCGGGCCCGGAAGTCGGCCTCATCGAGGACGAGCACCGGGGTACCGTGCTTGGCCGCCAGCTCGTTGACCGACAAGCCGCCGACCATCAGCGCCCCGTGGGCGTCGCGGCGAGCTGTCGCCGGCCAGATCTGGGGGTCGATCCGGGCCATAGCGGCCGAGTCGGGCAGCATGGGAACTTCAACGGGCATGGTGAATTCGCCGTGCATGGGGCCGGCGGGGTGGGCGCGCATGGCGTGATCCTACGGGCGCCGGTCGCCAGTGGCCGGTCCTGCGTCTCCCGGAGGGCGCGCCACGTCCCGGCGTCGGAAGCCGAGTCGCATCCCCTCGATCTCAGCGGACCCCACGATGGCCAGGCCGACCAGGAACAACCAGATCTCAAGTGCAATCACGCCGCCGAGGACGGCCACGATCTGGGAGTACGTCGCCGAGACGCTCAGGTACCAGCCCAAGCCGATTGACCCCAGGAGGATGAGCCCGGTGCCCAGAGCCGCGCCATGGTTCAGCCACGGAACGGCGCGACGCGCCCGGATGCCGAACCGCATCGACGCCGTGAGCAGCAGGTAGATGATGATGAGCGCTGCGGGCAGGCGGACGATCCGAAGGCCAAGGCTGACTGCCTCGGCCAGGCCGAGTGCGTCAAGCAGCTTCGGTACCAGCGTCAGGGTGATCAGCGCCACGATGATCACGACCTGGACCACAAGTGTTACTGCCACCGCCACAGCCCGGCTCAGGACGCTCGGATGCTGCGGCTCGAGCTCGAAGGCGATGTCGAGGACCTGGCGACCCACATAGACGAACCTGCTTGCTGCGTAGAGCGAGAGCAGGAACCCGACGAGACCGGCGAGGCCGAGAGAGTTGAATCTGGTGGGGCTCAGCCCCTCGATCTCTTCCAGGAAGGGCGTGAGGCCCTTCAGCAGCTCGGAGTTCCCAGCAAGCGCCTCTTCGACGGCTGCCACGAACTGCGCCGGATCGACGAAGACCGCCACGACGACGCCCAGGGACAAAGCAGCGGGCACCATCGACAGGAGCGCGAAGAAGGCCAGGCCGCCGGCAAGCACGGTCCCGCGGTGACGCGAGAAGCGGGCGTACACCGACAGCCAGAACCCGACGACGGGACCGGCGCGGGGTGCCCAACCGTCGATCCGCTCGGTCCAGCGCACCAGCGGCGGGGAGCCGCCCTCGTAGCGGACCCGGTCGGCGGGGTGGGCCGTATCCCAGGGCTCGGCCGGCGCGACGGGCTCGGACGGCTCGCGCTGCTCGGCCGCGTCGGACGGCTCACGTGCGCTGCGCGGCTCAGGCACCCGCTACATCCGCTCCGGCGCGGACACCCCGAGCAGGTCCAGCCCATTGACCAGGACCTGCCTCGACGCGGCGCAGAGCCACAGCCGGGCGATGTTCAGGTCATCGACGGGCTCATCCCCCATCGGCAGCACGCGACAGACGTCGTAGAAGCGGTGGTAGGCGGTGGCGAGCCGCTCCAGGTAGCGAGCGATCCGGTGCGGCTCGCGCAGCTCAGCGGCGCTGGCAACCACACGCGGGAACTCTGCGAGGATCCCGAGGAGGTCGTTCTCGCGCTCGCTGGACAGCAGCTCGGGGTGGAACGGCGCGCGGCGCCAGTCGATCCCCAGCTCGGCCGCGTTGCGCAGAACCGAGGCGATGCGCGCAGAGCCGTACTGCACGTAGTACACCGGGTTGTCGTTGGTGCGCTTCAGCAGGAGGTCGACGTCGAGGACCAGTGGTGAGTCGACGGGGTACCGGATCAGTGAATACCGGGCTGCATCGACCCCCACTTCGTCGACGAGGTCATCGATCGTGATGATGTTTCCTGCCCGCTTGCTCAGCCGGACCTCCTGGCCACCCTTGAACATCTTGACCAGCTGGCCGATCAGCACCTCGATGCTGGTGTCCGGGTCGTCGCCGGCGCAGGCGGCCACGGCGCGCAGCCGGTTGACATATCCGTGGTGATCGGCCCCGAGCAGATAGATGCACAGGTCGTTGCCCCGGCTGCGCTTGTCCACGTAGTAGGCCGTGTCTGAGGCGAAGTACGTCAGCGCCCCGTCGGCCTTGACCAGCACGCGGTCCTTGTCGTCATCGAAGTCCGAGGTCCGCAGCCAGATGGCGCCGTCGGCCTCGAACATGTGCCCCTGGGCGCGCAGCTTCTCGAACGCGCGCTCCACAGCTCCCGAGTCGTGCAGGGCCCGCTCGGAGGCCCACACGTCGAAATGGGTGGCGAAGCGGGTGAGGCTGGCCTGCTGGGCCTCGAGCATCGTGCGGTAGCCGAGGTCGCGGAACATCGCGATCTGCTCGTCGACCGGCAGCGTGGTGATGCCGGCGTCATTGCCCACGATCTCGGCGGCGATGTCCTTGATGTAGCTGCCGTGGTATCCACCCTCGGGGGCAGGCAAGCCGTGCGCGGCGTTCATGATCGACTCACCGAAGCGGTCCATCTGCACGCCACGGTCGTTGATGTAGAACTCGCGGGTCACGCTGGCGCCCTGCGCCGCCAGAACCCGGCCGATGGCGTCTCCGACCGCGGCCCAGCGCGTGTGCCCCAGATGGATCGGGCCAGTCGGGTTGGCTGAGATGAACTCGATGTTGATCCACCGGCCGTGCTGGGAGGTGCCGTGCCCGTAGTGCTCCCCCTCGACGACGATGCGCGAGGCAACCTCCCCCTGGCTGGCGGCATCGAGGGTGATGTTGACGAACCCCGGGCCGGCCACCTCAGCGCGGGCGACCGCCGGGCTCAGCGCGAGCTGGGCGGCAAGCATCTCGCCGATCACCCGGGGCGGGGTGTGGGCGGGCTTGGCCAGGGTCATCGCCACATTGGTGGCGTAGTCGCCGTGGTCGCGGTTCTTCGGACGCTCGACGGTGGCCTTGACGCGGTACCCCTTGGGCAGGCAGAGCTTGTTGTCCTCGATGAGGTCTGTCACGGTCGCCGATACCAGGGCGGCGAGGGCGTCGGGGGTCATGGCGCCATGGTAGTGCGGCGCCGGCAGCCGATCGGACGGGCGGTTTCGGTGGCGTTGGCGCCGGGTGGGCGGCGGATTTGGGAGCCCGTACGGCGCCGGATACGATGGGCCCGCCCTGGCCCCCGTAGCTCAGGGGATAGAGCGGTGCCCTCCGGAGGCATGCGCGCAGGTTCGAATCCTGCCGGGGGCACTCGTGGCAATGGCCCCCTCGTGGGGCTATTGCCACGAGTACATCCCTTTGCAGGATTCGGGAGGAGCGCCGCCAGGCGCGACGGGTCCTGCCGGGGGCACTCGTGGCAATGGCCCCCTCGTGGGGCTATTGCCACGAGTACATCCCTTTGCAGGATTCGGGAGGAGCGCCGCCAGGCGCGACGGGTCCTGCCGGGGGCACTCGTGGCAATGGCCCCCTCGTGGGGCTATTGCCACGAGTACATCCCTTTGCAGGATTCGGGAGGAGCGCCGCCAGGCGCGACGGGTCCTGCCGGGGGCACTCGTCCGCGACACCGTCACCTGTGAGGTCGTGGGGGGCATTGAGGAGGGCGGCGAGACCCCCGAGAAAGCCCCGAAGGAGGCGCCCGGTAGCGGGGCTGTCGGAGGGTCCGAGGAGTCCAGGGAAGCGACCCCGGCCGTCGCTGCCACTGCTGGCGCACGTCCCCAAGATGGGTACCCTCGGCATCCGCGGGATCGACCTGCCCCACGCCGGCGGCCCTGCATACCAGCCGTCGCCCGACAGAGGAGAACGCGTGGCCGAAGCCCGCTCCCCCGCCGCCACCGTCGACGTGATCGATGCGGCCGCCGCAGCCAAGTCGAACCTGCCTCGCCCCCGGCTGGCCGTCATGTCGATCCTCGGGGGCATGCTGATCGCAGTCGGCGCCATGCTGGCCGTCGTCGTCGCCGGCGGGTCGATCGAGCTGCTGGAGAACAACCCCGGTCTCGCCCGCTTCGTGTTCGGCGCGGTGTTCCCCATCGGTTTCATCGCCGTGGTCCTGACCGGAGCCGGGCTGTTCACCTCGGACTGTGCCACGCAGATGGTGCCCTGGTACCGCCGCCGTGTCAGCGCAGCGGCGGTCGCCAAGGTGCTCGTCGTCGCGTACCTCGCGAACTTCGTCGGGGCGATCGGACTCACCACCCTGGGCTGGCTCGGCGGAATCCTGACCGAGGACGAGCTCTGGACGCCCTTCCTCAACGGACTGGCCGAGGGCAAGGTCAGCCACGCGTTCACCGAGACCTTCGCCAAGGGGATCCTGGCCAACATGCTCGTGTGCGTGGCCGCCTGGCAGGCGTACTCGTCACGGTCCACGACCGGGAAGGTCCTCGGGATCTGGTTCCCGGTCATGGCCTTCGTGGCCCTGGGAACCGAGCACAGCGTCGCAAACATGTTCTTCATCCCTGCGGCCATGTTCAGCGGTGCCGACATCACGGTCGCGCAGTTCCTGACCGCCAACCTTCTCCCGGCCACACTCGGCAACTGGGTCGGCGGCGCGCTCATCATCGGGCTGCCGTACGCGTGGCTGTACTCGACGGGGCGGGTCGGGCAGGTGGCCGACGCTCCCACGGGTCAGTAGCCAAGGACTCCCGACCGAGGGCAGCCTGACTCCAGGCTCACCCGCCAGCGGAGTCAAGGCGGGCGATCAGCAGAGCCTCCGCCAGCGTCAGACGACGCAGAACGCCAAGGTCGACGCTCTCGTTGGCACCGTGCCAGCAGGCGGCCGGATCGCCCGGCCCCACCACCAGGATCGTCGCCTCCGGGAACTGCGCGGCGATGTCCGAGATGAACGGGATCGAGCCACCGATGCCCATGTGCACCGGCGCGGTACCGTCCCACGCGTCGGTGAACGCCTGGCGGGCGACGTCTGCGCGGGGTCCCGACGGGACCAGCGCAACCGCGTTGCCCGTGGGTCCGGGCACGCATGTCACGGTCACGCCCCACGGTGCGGTGGCGACGAGGTGGTCGGCCAGGGCTTCCCGTGCCGCGACCGGGTCCTGCCCGGGGCCGATCCGCATGCTCACCTTGGCACGCGCGATGGGCAGCAGGACGTTCGCCGCGGCCTCGGGGCGCGGGGCATCGATGCCCAGGACCGTGACCGCCGGCCGCGACCACAGCCGATCGGCCGCAGAACCGGTCCCGATCGATGCCACCCCGTCCAGGACGCCGGCGTCGGCGCGCAGGGCCGACTCGTCCACGTCCACCGTGGGCACGGGACCGTGCACCAGGCCCGGCACGGCGACGTCTCCGGTCTCGTCGAGCACGCCGCCCAGCATCCGGCACAGGGCAGTGAGCGCGTCCGGGAACAACCCCCCGTACACGCCGGAGTGCTGCTCGCCGACGTGGGTGCGCACCTCCACGAACAACTCGACCACTCCGCGCAGGGAGGTCGTGAAGGCCGGTATGCCGACCTCCCAGTTGCTGGAGTCCGCGATCACCACGACGTCGGCGGCGAGCAGGTCGGCGTACTCCTCGAGGAACGGCGCAAAGGTCGGCGACCCGATCTCCTCCTCGCCCTCGATGAAGACCGTGACGCCCACGGGCAGCCCATCCGGGTGGGTCTCCTGCAGCGCCCGCAGCGCGCCGATGTGCGCCATGACGCCGGCCTTGTCGTCAGCGGCGCCCCGGCCGTACAACCGCCCGTCTCGCTCGACCGGCTCGAACGGGTCGCTCTCCCAGTCCTGCAGGTTGCCCCCCGGCTGCACGTCGTGGTGCGCATACAGGAGCACGGTCGGCGCGCCTTCCGGGGCGGGGATCCGGGCCACCACCGCGGGAGCCCCATCCTCGGCATCGAGGACACGGACATCAGGCATCCCGGCGTCGGCGAGCAGGGTCGCGATCGCCTCCGCGCTGCGCGCAAGGTCCGGCGAACTGGCTCCGTCGCGACTCACGCTCGGGATGCGGACCAGATCCTCGAGGTCGGCGCGGACCCCTGGCATCGCGGAGTCCACGGCGGAACGGAGGCTGTCGGTCGAGGGCATCGTCATGGCGGCCATCCTGTCAGCCAACCGCCCGAGGGCGCCCGCCGACAGTTGCGCAGACACACGGCCCCCGTCCGGCGCCCACTGGCACCTGAGCCGACCGGCGCCTAGGAGACCTCGATCCTGGCCGGCTGGGACTCGTTGCCCGCCTCGTCGATTCCGATCACGCACACCGCACTCGGCAAGTCCGAGACCGGGATGGTGGCCGCCGTGCCCGCGTACTGCACGTAGCCCTCAGTGACGGCGCACTCCATCGAACCTGCGGGCCCCCGTACCCAGCGGAAGTCAACGAGCTCGGGCGGAGCAGCGACGGGCCGCACCTGGACGCCGCCATCAACCTTGGTCTGGGTCAGCTCGATCGTCGCAGGATCGGGAGCCGTGCCATCGGCCTGAATCACGATCTCCGTGGGCTGGCGTGGGCCGCCTACGCAGACGAGCGTGTAGCCGTCCTCCGCGGGCAGCGTGACCGAGTGCACCCAGCCCGCGCCCTGCGAGCCGGGCCCGATGTCGGTGGACGCGCCCTGCCACCCCTCGGGGTCACGACAGTCCGTCTCCCCGAGCGGGCCCTCCTTGACCCGCACGTCGACGCCGTCGGGCACAGGACCGTCCATCCGGACATCGACTGCCGTACCCGGCTTGGCGACCTGGGCCGACGCGACCGCCGGGACCACCGTGCTCGGTTCCTCCAGGGTGCACGCGCCCCCGCGGGAGAACTCTCCCTCGGGGAAGCACTGAGCCAGGGCATCGACAGCGACCATGTAGCTCGTGTCCGGCTTCACCGCGACACCCCCGTCGGTGACCTCACACGGCTGGCCCTCCGAGCAGGCGGCGCCAGTCTGCGCACCGATCGTGCTGGTGTTCACCATGGCGACCGCGTTGCCTGCCGGGTTGAAGACGGGCGATCCGCCGGAGCCGTCGAGGATCCCGTGGCAGTCCGACGCCTGCTCGTACAACCAGAGCCACCCGTTCTCGAGCACGTCGGTCGACTCCCCGACGGTGCACCTGCTGCCGCGAAGGAACTGCTCGTTCTCGGCGATGCCCTCGACCGGAACCCCCGCGATCAGGATCTGCGCCCCCTGGTCAAGGGTCGGCACCGGCTCGATCGCGAGGACGCCCTGTTCCGCGAGCTCGCCGTAGGTCGACGCCAGGCGCAGGACTGCCAGGTCAGTACCGCGCGTCGAGGCCCACACGACCTCGGATACCGGCGCCTGGACCAGATCCGGGAGGACGGCGGACGTCAGAGCCGCGAACGCGTTGAACTCCACGACCGCGTTGCCCACGACCTGGTCACTGACAACTTCTGCGGGGTCCGTCGCCCCCACGCAGCGCCCGTTCGTGATCGCGTACGCCTGCGAGGCTGCGGGTCCACCGACATCCAGCAACCACGCCGTGCAGGGCTCAGAAAGCCCGATCGTGCGCCCGACTCCTGTCAGGGAAGTGCCCGCGGCCTGCGACGCCTGGAACAGCCCGGCTGGCGACGTCGGGGAGTCCAGGTCCGGCGTGGCGCTGTTCTCACGGGTGTAGATCCCGAAGACCGCCAGGCCCGTGACGACCGCGGCGAGCGCCGCGAGCCAGATCGGCCGCTTGCCACGGCGAGACTTCCTGAGCCCGCCCGCGGACTTGCCCGGGCCAGCGGCGGATCCGGCGTCGTCAGGGGATGAGTTCTTGCGCTGCGCCATGGCCGACACCGTACGCGACGGCTGCCCTCACCCCGGGCAGCCCACACCTGAGGGGTCCGCAGGCTCCCCGCCCGGCGGCTCACTCAACCGAGCCAACCCATCGGCGGCGGGCGGAGGGCGGCCCTGCGCGACCTCTCCTCGCGAGCCTTGGCATCGGCGATGGGCAACCGAGCAACGGTGACGGTCTCGCGGAAGGTCGCGTTGGCGAACGTCTGCATCCCCGCGCCGAGGGCCAGGGCAGCCCGCTCCCCGAACCGCAGATGACGGTCATGGCCGAATCGCTCGACCCCCTGGCCGCGCGCCCCACGCACCTTCTCGGGGACAAGCACGAGTTCGAGACGCAGGTCGCGATCTCCCATCGAGGCCATCAACCGGTGGAAGCCGGCCACCATCGCCTCCTCGTCGAATCGCTGCCCTCGGTCGGAGGTGTCGCTGATCGCGGTGATGATGCGCACTCGGCGGCCGGGCTTCATCCCAACGCGGGCCAGGAACCAGGTCAGCCCGTCCCCGGTGCCCTGGCCGTGCAGGTAGCGGCGAACGGTCTGCTGGCCCACGAACTTGTCGTAGATGACCAACGGCTTGCTCGACTCCACGAGCGGACCGAACCGCTCCGTCCACTCCACCTCGCGATTGACACCTGCGCGCAGTGGCGCGTTGAGCACCTGACGGGCGGCCATCAGGACCGAGGTGCGCCCGGCCGTCATGATCCGCCCGATCTCGACCATCCCCGAGGGGGTCGTGGCTGAGAACTCGTCCTCGGCCACCCCGAGCAGCTCGGCCTGGTCGGCCTCGACCAGGACGAGCTCGAGGTCATCGGCCAGCTCCGTGTCGATCCACGCCGGGTCCAGGATGTCGCCGAGCACCTCCGACAGCGGCGGCCGCGCCACGCCCACCTCCACCCGGCGGCTGGACAGCACCACCTCCCATGCCTTCGCCAACGACGTCGGCAACGACTTCACCGCCTCGATGAACAGCTCGAGGTGCGTCTGGGACGTGAACACCAGCCGGCCGTGCACCGCGAGGTCCTCGAGCAGCTCCTCGTGGATCGCGCGGCGCAGCGCCGGATCCTTGGAGCTGTCGCCCAGCGCCGTCGTCGAGATCCCCACCCGCACCACCGTGCGTCGGGGCAGGGCTGACGACTCAGTCACGAGCGTCCGCCCAGGACCTCGGTCAGCCTTTCGTCGAAGAAGCCGCCGGGCCAGCCGTCCACGAGGTCGCCCTCCTGGTCCACGTCCAGCCGACGGATGAAGGCCGCCCCGTCGTCATCGAGGTCGACATACAGGATCGCGAGGTCCTCCGGGCGCAGCGCACCCTCACGCACGCGGCGCAGCAGGCGCAGCACGAGGTGCTCGGAATGGGTCTCGACCAGCAGCTGGGCCCGCCCGGAGGTGACCGTGTCGAGGAACAGGTCCGCTACCTCGGCCTGCAGCCGTGGGTGCAGGTGCACCTCGGGCTGTTCGATGAGCACCAGTCCGTCCCGGGCCAGCAGCGACTGCACGATGACCGGCAGCAACTGGCCGATCCCGTAGCCGACGCCGCGCGGGGACACCAGCACCGGCGGGTCGTGGCGCACGTCCTCCAGCGCCATGACGGCGAACTCACCAGCCGTCATCACGATCTCCTCGCTGACCGGGTCGAGCATCCGGACGCGGTATCCGAGCCCCATCCGGTCGCACCACTGGTTCACCTGCTCCTCGAGCTCAGGGTGTACAGCCAGGATCGCGGCCATCTCCTCCCCGGTCGGCCCGACGTAGTCGGACGCGCCCTGACCCACGGCGATCGCGTGTGTCGCGCGGTGGCGCATCGGCCCGACGAAGAAGACCCGGTCCAGCGTCCCCCAGAACTCGTCAGTCACACGATGGTGCAGCGCAACGCCCGGTTGGTCACCCCACGGCCGGGGACCCTCGATCACGCCCGACTCCCCGCCATCGGTGATCTCCGTGTGCGACCGCAGCGCCGCCCGGCGTCCGGGGTCCCAGGAGAACGAGATCGCCGCCTGCCGCGGGGCCCCCTCGGCCGAGGTCCAGCCGAACCCCAGGGTCATGGGGGTGTCGATGTCGTGGTTGTGGACGGCCATGCGGAACGAGCCACCCTCGACGAGGTCCCCGGACATGGTGAGCACATCCGGACGGGCCGCGGTCTGGTCGAGCATCGGCAGGACCGACAGCAGGCTCGACTTGCCGGCGGAGTTCGGCCCGAAGACGAGGGTCAGCGGGGCGAGTGGGACGGTCAGCGGCTCGGGCGGGTAGGACCGCAGCCCGCCGATGGTGAGGTGTCGGATCAGCACGGGCATGACACTACGTGGCCGATAGGCTCGCCAGCAGGACGGCACATCGCACCACTGGTGCCCGAGCAGGTTTCCCATATACCCCCACGGGTACCATTGAGATGTCTGAGGATCAACCATCAAGGAGTCCCCATGAAGACCATCATCATCGGCGGAGTCGCCGGCGGCGCATCTGCTGCCACCCGCCTGCGCAGGCTCGACGAGTCCCACGAGATCGTGGTCCTCGAGCGCAGCGGTTACGTGTCGTTCGCCAACTGCGGCCTGCCCTACTACATCGGCGGCACCATCGCGGAGCGCCGCAACCTGCTGCTGCAGACCCCCAAGAGCCTGAAGGCGCGATTCAACCTTGACGTGCGGGTCAACTCCGAGGTCGTGGCCATCAACCCGCGCGCCCGCTCGGTGACCGTCCGCGACCTCGCCGCCGGCCGGGAGTACACGGAGTCCTACGACAGCCTCGTGCTCTCCCCCGGTGCCTCTCCGATCCTGCCCCCCATCCCAGGCGCCGAGCACGCGCTGACCCTGCGCACCATCGAGGACACCGACCGCATCAAGGAGCGGGTCGACGCCCTGCTCGCGGCCGTGGACTCGAGCGAGGAGGCGGTGGGCGGCCAGGCGCTCGACGCGGTGATCGTTGGCGGTGGATTCATCGGGCTGGAGATGGCTGAGAGTCTGCGCGAGCGCAACATGGAGGTCACCGTCGTCGAGCTGGGCCAGCAGGTGATGGCCCCCCTTGACCCCGAGATGGCCGCACTGGTGGCTGCCGAGCTGAAGCGCAACGGCGTCACGCTTGCCCTGGGCGTCCAGGTGTCTGAGATCCGGGAGGAGACCGCGATGCTCTCCGACGGCAGGGAGATCGACGCCGACCTGGTGATCATGAGCATCGGGGTGCGTCCCGACGTCTCGCTGGCGAAGGCGGCCGGTCTCGCGCTCGGGCCGCGGGGCGGCATCCAGGTCGATGCCCAGATGCGGACGTCTGACCCGCACATCTATGCGGTGGGCGACGCCGTGGACAAGTCCGACGCGACCACCGGCGAGCCCACGCTGGTCCCCCTTGCGAACTCCGCGAACCGTCAGGGCCGGCTCGTGGCCGACGTGATCGCGGGGCGCTCCATCCGGTTCGGCGGCGTTCTCGGCACCGCCATCGTCAAGGTCTTCGACCTCACCGTGGCGGTGACCGGTGTCAATGAGAAGCGGTTGCAGGCCTCCGGACGCAACCACGTGGCCGTCCACACTCACCCTGGCTCGCATGCAGGCTACTACCCGGGCGCGGAACGGATCAGCCTCAAACTCCTGTTCGACCCCAGCACCGGGCAGATCCTGGGTGCCCAGGGCGTCGGTGGTACCGGGACCGACAAGCGCATCGACGTGCTCGCCACGGCCATCATCGGCGGCATCCGCGCCGATGAGCTGGCCGACCTCGAGTTGGCATACGCCCCACCGTTCGGCTCGGCCAAGGATCCGGTCAACCAGCTGGGCTACGTGGTGGACAACGTCATGAATGGCACGACCCGGATCATCAGGTGGGACCAGATCGACTCGACCGACCGCTTCCTGGTCGACGTGCGCACCCACGGCGAGCACCGCCGGGGCCACATCGCGGACTCGGTCAACATCCCGGTCGACGAGCTGCGCGAGCGGCATGGCGAGATCCCCGTGGATGCTGGCGGGCGCCCCGTGCCGATCGCGGTCTACTGCCAGGTCGGCCAGCGCGGGCACACGGCCTCGATGCTGCTCACGCAGCTCGGCTACGACGTTGTCAACCTCGACGGCGGATGGCTGACCTACAAGGTGGCCAGCGCGAGCTGAGCGACCGCGGGCACCCACCCCCCGCGGGCCGACACGACGGCCGACGCGGTCGTGGGGGCCGACCAGGACGGTGGGGTACGGTGTTGCCGCTGCTGGCCGATGATGGTCGCGCAGCGGCTCACATCACCCCCGCACGAGGAGTACGAAGCACCATGGCACAAGGCACCGTCAAGTGGTTCAACGCCGAGAAGGGATACGGCTTCATCGCCCCCGACGACGGCACCGCAGACGTCTTTGTTCACTACAGCGCCATCCAGTCCGACGGCTACCGCTCGTTGGACGAGGAGCAGCGTGTTGAGTTCGACGTCACACAGGGCCAGAAGGGCCCACAGGCGGACGCAGTCCGCCCGCTCTGACCGCCAGCATCCTGGCTTCACACGAGGGGCCCCGATCCCACCGGATCGGGGCCCCTCGTGCCTGCAGGGGTCTCGGCGTCAGCTGCGCCGGGCGCTGCGCAGGGCGATCCACGACACGACCATCGTGGCCAACCCCCCGATGAGCAGTGCCAGCACCGGACCGACCACCTCCCCAGCCACCGCGGCAGCCAGCGCGGTGGCCGCCCCCGCGCCCAGCGCCAGCCACCAGTTGGGTCGGCCGCGCAGGAAGGCTCCGAGTCCGATCACCGCGACCGCGGCCAGCATGGCCCTCGTCGGCCATGCCCACGGTCCCGCGCTCATACCCACCGACGCCACGAGCGCCAGGCTGACCCCCAGCACGCCGGCCGTGCGCCGGCCCCGCGCCCAGCGGAATCCCACGCCAGCCCACACGACCCCGAGACCCGCGAGGAACGCCCACGTGCCTGGCCCCGGCGGGACGGCCATCCACGCAGACCAGGCAACCGCCGTCAGCAGGCCCGACTCCGAAACCGGGGTCCGGGCGACGAGGTTCACGAGCAGCATGGCCAGTACTGCGCCCAGCGGAAGGGCGACGGCCGCACTGTCCTGCGATGCCGCCCACTGAACGGTCCCCACCGCGGCGCCGACGCCGATCCCTGCGACGACAACACCAGCGGTGAGGATTGCGGACACCGCCCGCCGCCGCTCGTCGCTCAGGGGTCGACGCCACGGCAGTCGGATGAACAGCCCGGCGGCGACCAGCCCAACGGCGCCCAATCCGATGAACGCCCACCGGAACGCGGGGTCCCAGGTGGTCCAGCCCCGGATGACAACGCCGGCGATGGCCATGAGGACCAATCCGGCACCCGTGTACATCCCGATCTCGGCTGCCACCCGGCGGCTGACCAGCACGCGGGGCACGGCAGGACTCGCATCGGGGGTCGCCGGATCGTCGGGGTCCCCGTCAGACCCGGTCGTCGAGCCCCGCGAGATCACCTCGGTCTCGGCCGCGGGGTCGACCACCGACGCGGCCGCAGCCACGGGCAGGGCCTCGGTGTGCAGGGTCGCCTCGGCGGCCATGAGATCCCGAGACTCGCCGCCCCGGTCGGGAAATCCCTGCATGCGCCCAGCGTAGGCCCGCATCCGACCGGTCCGGGGCAGCACACTGGTGGCCGTGGCGACCAACGGCCGGCCGGCCTCGTACAACTACCTGCGGATCCGCAGCTTCAACCGGTCCTGCGTGCGCCCCGACACCTTCGCCGGCCTGGGGGTGGCGGCCTACCTCGTGCCCCAGGTGATGGCCTACGCGACCGTCGCCGGGCTGGATCCCGTCACCGGGCTCTGGGCCTGCATCCTGCCCCTGATCGCCTACGCCTTCATCGGCACGTCCCGGCTGCTCTCGGTGGGTCCGGAGTCGACCACGGCCATCATGACGGCTGCCGCCCTGGCTCCACTGGCTGCCGGCAATGCGGTGACCTACGCCACGATGGCGGCCTTCACCGCCGTGCTGGTAGGTGGGATCTGTCTGATCGGGGGCCTCCTGCGCCTGGGCATTGTCGCCTCACTGCTCAGCCGGCCGGTCCTGATCGGCTACCTGGCCGGCGTGGCCGTGATCATGATCTCCGGACAGCTCGGCAAGCTGTTCGGGGTCTCTGTCGCCGGCGGCACTCCCCTGACCGAGATCTGGTCAGCCATCGGCCAGCTCGGTAACGCGAACACAGCGACCGCAGCAATCGGGCTGTCGGTCATCGTCGTGCTGTTCCTCGGGAGCTCCCGGTGGCCACGCATTCCGTGGCCACTGATGGCCGTCCTTGCGGCGACGCTGGTCACCGGCCTGTTCGACCTCGAGCAGTACGGGGTCACCGTCGTGGGAACGGTCCCCCAGGGCCTGCCCGCGCTGAGCATCCCCGCAGACGTCGCGCCGTTCCTGGACCTGCTCGGGCCTGCCCTGGGGATTGCCGTCGTCGCATTCACCGACAACGTGCTCACCGCGCGCGCATTCGCCGAGCAGGGTGAGGAGATCGACGCCGACGCTGAGCTGCGTGCACTTGGCGTGGCCAACATCGGTGCCGGGATCACCTCGGGCTTCCCGGTGTCGAGCAGCGGCTCGCGCACGGCCCTGGCCCGGGTCTCGATGGCCCGAACCCCGGCCTACAGCCTGATCACGGTCGCCGCGGTGCTGTGCGTCCTGCTGTTCGCCGCTCCCCTGCTGGCAAGCTTCCCGATGGCTGCCCTCGGCGGGCTGGTCGTGTTCGCAGCCTTCAAGATCGTGGACAGGCAGGAGTTCAGGTGGCTCTGGGACTTCCGGCGCAGCGAGTTCTGGCTGGCCATCGCCGCCTTCGTGGCCGTCCTGGCCCTTGACCTGCTCGTCGGGGTCGGCTTCGCGATTCTGCTGTCCGCGGTGGCCATGCTGGCACGGGTGGCCCGGCCGCACGCGGCCGTGCTCGGACACGTCCCCGGAATGGCGGGCATGCACGACATCGGCGAGTACCCGGCAGCCACCCAGGTCAGGGGCCTACTGGTCTTCCGCTACGACTCCCCGCTGTTCTTCGCCAACGCCGAGGACTTCCGATCCCGGGTCCTGGCCGCGGTCGACCACCAGCTGGCCCTCGGGTCGGGGGTGCGCCGCGTGCTGCTCAACTGCGAGGCCATCGTTGATGCCGACTCCACTGCGGTCGAGGCCATGGCAGCCCTCGTCCGCGAGCTGAAGCGCCGAGGGATCCAGGTCTCCCTGGCCCGGGTGCACGTCGAGCTGGCTGAGCTCCTCGAGCGCGCCGGGATCCTGGCGCTCATCGGCCCGCACAACGTCTACCCGACTCTGCCCACCGCCGTGGCCGGGTTCCGGACCGAGGACGAGTCCTCGGATCCTCCCGGTCCCTGACCAGCGGCAGCCGCCCGCCTCGGGCGACCGCCTTCACCCAGCCACCGACCGGACCACCGGGGTACCGTCGGCCCACGGACCGAGCCCGGGAGGAGCACACATGCTGGAGGCATCAGAGGTCGGCAACACGATGTCCAAGGAGCAGTTCAAGGCCGTCGAGCCGCAGCTCCGGGTGGATCTGGTGAATGCACAGTACGACCTGCGCTCAGCCGACTTCGGGGTCTCGGTGCTGATTGCCGGCGACGACCGGATCGCCGGGAACGAGGTCGTCAACCGGATCAACGAATGGATGGACGCACGCCTCATGCAGACCCACGTCATGGGTCCGCTCACCCATGAGGAGGCCATGCGCCCCCGGTACTGGCGGTTGTGGCGCGACATGCCGCCGAAGGGCCGGATCTCGCTGATGGCCGGCGGAATCATGCGAACGCTCAACGAGAACCTCTCCGGCGAGATGTCCGACGCCGACTACGAGCGGTCCATCGACCACCTGGCGGAGCTGCAGGAGGCGCTGGTCGCCGACGGCATGCTGATCATCAAGATATTCCTGCACACCTCGCCCGAGAAGCAGCGCAAGCGGATGAAGAAGGCCGAGAAGAACCGCGACGAGGGCTGGCGCATCGACCAGCGCGACTGGGCCGCCCTGGACCTGCTGGAGGAGAGCGGGCACAAGCTGGAGCAGCTGCTGCGACGCACGTCGGTGGCCGGCGCCCCGTGGACGGTCGTCGAGGCGGCCAACAGGCGCTACCGCGACGTGGCCGTGGCCCGCACCATCCTGAATGCGATCACCGCACGGCTGACCGAGGAGCCCCGCACCGGCGTCGAGGTCAGCGAGCAGCTGTTCTCACCAGGGGACCGGCAGACAACGGTGCTGGACACCGTCGACCTGTCCACCACGACCGAGAAGAAGGCCTACGAGAAGGAGCTCAACAAGCTCCAGCGCGAGGTTCACAGCCTGGCCCGCCAAGCCCGCGACCGCGAGCTGTCGACGGTGCTCGCGTTCGAGGGGTGGGACGCCGCCGGCAAGGGCGGCGCGATCCGACGGATCACCCAGGCGCTGGAGGCCGGTGACTACCGGGTGATCTCCACCGCAGCACCCACCGAGGAGGAGCGCAAGTACCACTACCTCTGGCGATTCTGGCGCGACCTACCTCCAGCGGGACGCTTCGTGATCTACGACCGGACCTGGTACGGCCGGGTTCTGGTCGAGCGGATCGAGGGCTTCGCAACCCCGGCCGAGTGGCAGCGGGCCTACGACGAGATCAACGACTTCGAGGACCAGCTCGTCGAGCGCGGGTTCTTCATCGCCAAGTTCTGGCTGCACATCTCCGCCGACGAGCAGCTGGCCCGCTTCCAGGCGCGGGAGAACACCCCGGAGAAGGCGCACAAGATCACTGAGGAGGACTACCGCAACCGGGAGAAGTGGGACGAGTACGTGCGGGCCGTCGACCAGATGGTGCTGCGCACCTCCTCGATCGGATCGCCATGGCACGTCATCCCGGCCAACGACAAGTACACCGCCCGGCTCATGGTTCTCGAGCATGTCCGCAAGGGCCTCAAGACGGCCCTGCGCAGGCTTCCCTGACCGCTGCTGCGGCTGGGCCCCTTTCGGCAGTGGGCCGTGAACTGGGGTGGGGGTTGGGTCAACCCTGCTGGCGCGTCGCGATCTCCGTGAGCACCGCGGCGGTCCGTGCACTGCTGGATCCGAGGTGCTCAGGGGCCAGGTAGTCATCGATGAATGCCTGCACTTCCGCGGTGATGACCGGCCCGGCGCGCACGATGTCGATCATCTCGTCGAAGGACTCAGGGTGGTAGCCGATCCGCTCGGCGAAGATCAGGGCCTCGGCGCTGTAGGGCATGAAGGAGTTGATCCGGTCCCCGAGCAGCCAGCGCGGAAAGATCACCGGCTTGCCCAGGGCCCAGGCCTCGTAGACCGTCGTGCCGAAGTCGGCGACGACGATGTCGGCAGCCGGCAGTGACGCCCCGGTCGGGGTGCGATCGGTCCGGTTTCGCGGATGCACCGAGACGTCGACGTGCGTGAACCGCTCCAGCGTGGGCAGGTACTTCTCGAAGTCGGGGAAGCTGGAAGTGGACCGTCGGGTGTCCCCGCGCTTGCGCAGGTTGTGTGTGGGCGCCCACAGCACCCGCGGCATCCCATCGCCCTCGGATCCGCTGGCGCTGGCCGGCATCTGAGCGACCAGCAGGTCCAGACGGGGCCAGCCCACCACGTGGACGTGGTCGGCGTCCAGGTCGAGGTACCTGGACCTGAGCACCCGCCGGCGCAGCCACTCGCCTGGCAGCAGGACGTGCTTGCGCCCGGCGAGGTACCGCCGGCCCTGGGGGTCCTGGGTCCACAGGTAGTTCTTGTCGGCCAGGCCATGACTCATGACCACCTCCGACTCGGGCCTGATGAACAAGCAGAAGTTCGTCGCTCCGGGCAGGTACTCCCCGCGCCCGGGCTTCGGGTCCGCCAGCTGCGCCTCGATCAAGCTCAACAGCTGGCTCTCCACGCCCACGTAGGCCTCGTCATCCTGCAGCACGAAGCGGATCGGTCGGGGCATGGCGCAAGGGTACTGATGAGACCCGGCACGCCCGACAGGCGCGACACGGCCTGTCTCAGCATGTGGATGAACGTGGACAGAACGCCCGTTGTGCGACAGCCTCTGCGCCATGACGACGGCCGGGCGCGCGACGGACACCTTTGTGGTGCGCCGTCACGTCGACCTGTGCCGCATGTGCTCCTGCATGTGTTGCGCCTGATCCCGCAGATCCCCTCCGGACGCTGCGGTCGACCAGGCGCCGGACAGCCCATGCTCCCGCGCCCGGATTGAGCGCACGCGTCCTCCTACCCATGGAGAACGCTCATGACGAACACCCCGTCCACCCCGAGCAGGTCGGCACGGACCCCCCGCGATGAGGGCCAGTGGGCCCTTGGGTCCCGGACCCCACTGAACGCCAACGAGGAGCTCAAGGCCACCGACAACGGCCTGAACGTCCGCGAGCGCATCGAGACCGTCTACTCCCGCGAGGGGTTCGCCAGCATCCCCGCTGACGACCTCCGGGGCCGGATGCGCTGGTGGGGCCTGTACACGCAGCGTCGCCCCGGGATCGACGGTGGCCGCACCGCGAGCATGCCCCCCGAAGCCCTCGACGACGAGTACTTCATGCTGCGGATCCGCTCCGACGCAGGGGCGCTGAACAGTGTGCAGGCCCGGACGATCGCCGGGATATCCGCTGAGTTCGCCCGCGGCTCGGCCGACATCACCGATCGCCAGAACATCCAGCTGCACTGGATCGGGATCGAGGATGTCCCTGAGATCTGGCGACGGCTGGAGGCCGTGGGCCTGAGCTCCACCGAGGCGTGCGGCGACACCCCGCGGGTGGTCCTGGGATCGCCGGTAGCCGGGGTCGCGGCCGACGAGATCCTCGATGGCACCTCAGCGATCGAGGCAATCGTTGCGCGGTTCGTGGGAGACCCGGAGTACGCGAATCTGCCACGCAAGTTCAAGTCTGCGGTCTCAGGATCACCCCGGATGGACGTTGCCCATGAGATCAACGACGTCTCCTTCGTCGGAGTCGTCCATCCGGAGCACGGGCCAGGCTTCGACGTCTGGGTCGGCGGCGGGCTGTCGACCAACCCGATGCTGGCCCAACGGCTCGGTGCGTGGGTTCCCCTGGCCGAGGTCCCCGACGTCTGGGCCGGAATCATCGGGGTCTTCCGGGACTACGGATACCGGCGGCTGCGCAACCGGGCCCGGCTGAAGTTCCTCGTCGCCGACTGGGGGGTCGCACGGTTCCGCGAGATCCTCGAGACCGAGTACCTCAGCCGTCCGCTGCTTGACGGCCCGGCGCCGCCACCACCACCCCCAGGGGCTGGCGACCATGTCGGCATCCACCCACAGCGCGACGGACGCGTCTACGTCGGAGCCGCCCCGACCGTCGGTCGGCTCGACGGCGCGATCCTGGCTCGGCTGGCCGACCTGTCGGAGGACTACGGGTCGGGCCGGCTGCGCCTGACCGCCCAGCAGAAGCTGGTGATCCTCGACGTTCCGGCAGAACGGGCCGAGGATCTTGCCGGCGAACTCGCCATGATCGGCCTACAGGTCCACCCGCATCCGATCCGGCGCTCGACCATGGCCTGCACCGGTATCGAGTTCTGCAAGTTGGCGATCGTCAACACGAAGGACACGGCACGGGTCCTCGTGGAGACGATCGAGGTTCGCAGACCGGAGCTCGACGCCCTCTCGGTCCACATCAACGGCTGCCCGAACTCGTGTGCGCGCTTCCAGGTCGCTGACATCGGGCTCAAGGGCATCCTCGTGCCCGACGCGCAGGGCCGCCCCGTCGAGGGCTTCCAGGTGCACCTCGGGGGGTCGCTGGGCCAGGCGGCCGGGTTCGGCCGCAAGCCACGGGCCCTGAAGGTGACTGCCGCCGACCTCTCGGACTTCGTCGATCGGCTGTCCGGGCGCTTCCTCGCCCAGCGCGAGCCGGACGAGCAGTTCGCCATGTGGGTCATGCGCGCCGAGGAGGGCGACCTCCGATGAGCGCCACCACCCGCACTTCCGGCGAGCGGGCCGTTGCGTACCACTGCCCCTTCTGCGCCGGGGAGGCCCTGCGCCCACGCGGAGCGGCCCCCGGGGCGTGGCACTGCCGAGGGTGCATGCGGGCCTTCACCTTGACCTTCCTCGGCGTCGAGACCGAGCTGCCCAACCAGACCCCTGTCCCGGCTACACCCGACTCCACGCCCACAGGAGATTCCCGATGACCCCAACCGACTCCCGCTCGGCCCACAAGGGACTGGCAGCAGCCGGCGCCGAGGTGGTCAGCAGGTTCACCGACCCCGTCGACAGCGCCCGGATCGCCGTGGCCTGGGCCCACGACGCCTTCGGCAACGACCTCGTGCTCGCCTCCAGCATGGGCGACGAGGTGCTCGTGCACCTGACTGCCGATGTGATCCCAGAGGTTGCCACCCTGTTCATCGACACCGGCTATCACTTCCCGGAGACCGTGGGAACCGCCGCCGCCTATGACGCGACCGTGCCGATCACTCTGATCACGGCCCGTCCGCTGCGGACGGTCGCCGAACAGGACGCCGCCGAGGGTCCCGACCTGTTCGCCCGCGATCCGGATCGTTGCTGCGCCCTGCGAAAGGTCGAACCGCTCGAGCGCGGCCTGGCGCCGTACTCCGCGTGGATCACGGGCATGCGCAGGGTCGACGCGCCAACTCGCACCGACATCGACACCGTCGGCTGGGACGCCAAGCGCGCCAAGGTCAAGCTGAACCCCCTGGCCCTCTGGACCGACGAGGATGTCACTGCGTATGCGCAGCACCACGACGTCCTGCTCAACCCGCTGCGGGAGGCGGGCTACGCCTCGATCGGGTGCCAGCCGTGCACGAAGCCCACGGCGCCCGGAGACGACCCGCGCGCCGGCCGATGGGCAGGTCGGGCGAAGACCGAGTGCGGGCTGCACACATGACCGCGTCGACGTTGGTCGAACGCCCCGACCGGGGCCCCGACCCGGCCACGGCCCGCTACCCGGTGGGCCTCGACATGACTGCGCGACCGGCACTGGTCGTCGGCGGCGGCCCCATCGCGGCGCGTCGGGCAGCGGGACTCGTGGAGGCCGGCGCCGACGTCACCGTGATCGCGCCAGCGGTCTGCGAGGACCTCGCCGACCTCGTGACCGAGGGTCGGGTCCGGTGGTCGGCGCGGGAGGGCAGCGCCGACGACCTGGCCAGAACGAACGGCCGCTGGTGGCTGGTGCACACCGCCACCGGCGACAACGATGTCGACTCGCAGATCGCCCAACGAGCCGATGAGCTGGGAGTCTGGTGCGTCCGCGCGGACCGCGCAGAGTCCTCGGCGGCACACACCCCGGCCGTGGCCTACGGTCCGGACGGCATCCGGGTGGCCGTCTCCGGCGGAGGGGATCCGGGACGCGCCAGTACGATCCGCGATGCGGTTGCCGCGCAGCTGGCAACCGGCACACTGCCCCTGCGCCGAACCCGCGCGCGGCGCCCCGGTGAGCGCGGCCGAGTTGTCCTCGTGGGCGGAGGCCCCGGCGATCCCGGCCTGCTCACCGTCGCAGGCCGGCAGTGGCTGGCGCGCGCCGATGTGGTCGTGACCGACCGGTTGGGACCCACGGGCGTCCTGGCCGAACTCGGCGCCGACGTGGAGGTCATCGACGTCGGCAAGACGGCGGGGCACCACCCGATCACCCAGGACTCGATCAATCGGATCCTGGTGGACCACGCACTCGCCGGCCGGACGGTGATCAGGCTCAAGGGCGGGGATCCGTTCGTCCTGGGCCGGGGCGGCGAGGAGGCGCTGCACTGCCTGGAGCACGACGTAAGCGTCGAGGTGGTGCCGGGCGTGACGTCGGCGGTCAGCGTGCCGGCCGCGGCCGGCATCCCGGTCACACACCGCGGGATCACCACCTCATTGGTCATCGCCAGTGCACATGCTGGCGCCGGACAGGCGCTCGACGCGGCCCGGACGGCTCCCAGGGACGCGACCCTCGTCCTGCTGATGGGTCTCGCCGGCCTGGCTGAGACCGCTTCTGAGCTGGTCGACTCCGGCCGGGCCCCGGACACGCCGGCTGCGGTCATCAGCGATGGGTGGAGCCCCCGCCAGCGGACTGTGACCGGCACGCTGGCCACCATCGCGAGCGACGTTGCCTACGCACGGTTGCCCGGCCCGGTCGTGATCGTGGTCGGCGAGGTGGTAGGCCTGCGGACGCAACTGGGCGATCTCTCCGGCGCGCCGCCTGCTCCGATCTGCCAGGTTGGGTGACCATGGTCCCGATGGCACTGACCCTCCTGGCCCATGGCTCCCCGGACCCGCGGCACGCGCGCAGCGTGGCATCGCTTGCGGCGCGCCTCGATGCAGCCGGGATCAGTACGAGTGCCGCCTACCTGGACCATCACGATCCATCCCCCCGACGGGCCGCACGAGCATTGCAGGATGCCGGCGCGGGCGCCACTACCGTTGTCCCCCTCCTGGTGAGCCCCGCCTACCACGCCCGCGTCGACGTCCCGGCAGCCATCTCGGCAATGCGGTCCGAGGTTCCCGGGCTCGAGGTCGCTGCGGCTGAGCCCGTGGGGCTGCATCCGCTGCTCCTCGACTCTGCCGCGGAGCTCGTTGCGGGTTCGCGGCTCCCCCTCGATGACCGGACGGGGATCATCCTGGCGGCGTCCGGCTCACGTGATCTGCGCGCGGTCGGGGCAATGGAGTCGCTGTTCCGCGTCCACGGCCTGGCGCTGGCCAGCGTGCTCGGCGTCCGCGCAGTGCGCGCGGCCTACCTCGACGGTGGTCGACCGCTGGGCCGCATCCGCACCCTGATGCGCTGCGTCGACGGGTGCGCGTCCTTCGTGGTGGTGCCGATGGTGATCGCCGACGGGATCCTGCGCGACCGGATCGTGACTGCCGCTGGACGCTATGACGTACCCGTCACGCCGGGTGTCCTCGCCGACACCGACGCGATCACCGACCTGATCACCCTGCGGGCGGGGTCAGCGCCGGCACCCACCCGGCATGCTTCGCCGGCACGCTCCCGGCCCTGAGACGCCTGCCACGCGCACGCCTGCGCGGGAACTCAGCACCCGGGCCCCGGCGTCCTACGCGTGGATCCCCATCGCCGCCAGGATGATCGCCTGGGTCTGGGACTCCTCGTCCAGGGCGGTGTAGCGCCCCGCCGCGCCACCGTGCGACCCCTCCTCCAGCGCCACCCGGAACAGCACTCCCCCACGCTGGCCGGGCTCCTCGACGGCCCCGCGATGTGGATCGGTGGCCCGCAGTCGTGCGACCCACTTCGCCGGCTCGTGGACCATCACCCGGGGATCATGAACCGCGCCCGTCGCGAGGATGAAGGGCCGCCGGCCCGCGGGCGGGACGTTCTCGTAGGGCGCGTAGGCGTTCAACCACGGGAACTGCTCGGCGATTGCGGGGTTGCCCCACTCCTCCCACTCCCCAACGGTCAAGGGGAGATCGGCGTCCAGCATCGAGTTCAGCACGTCGACGAACGGGACCTCGGCGACAACGCCGGCGAAGGCCTCAGGGTCGAGGTCCATGCTCGCGGCGACCAGCAGTCCACCCGCCGAACCACCGCGGGAGACGATCCGCGACCCGTCGACGACGGCATCCGGACCACTGCCCAGGGCCCGGGCGACATCGACGAAGTCCCGGAAGGAGTTGGCCTTGGCGGCCATATGGCCCTCGTCCCACCAGCGGCGCCCGAGCTCACCACCGCCCCGAACGTGGGCGTGCGCCCAGACGACGCCGCGGTCCAGCAGGCTGGGCAGCGCCCGGCTGAAGGTCGGCTCATACACGTGCTCGTAGGCGCCGTAGCCGAACAGGAGGCACGGGGCGGTCCCGTCCAGGGGCGTCACACGATGCGACACGAGCGTGACCGGGATCCGCTCCCCGTCGCGAGCGGTCACCCACCGGGTCGACACGGAGTAGGAGCCCGGGTCGTGGTTCGGCGCCTGCGCCCGATGCCGCACCGCTGGCTCGCCGGCCTCATCGAAGGGGACGTCGCTCCACACCGCCGGCTCGATGCGACTCTGCGTGACGACCGTGACCGCCCGGGCATCGAACAGCTCGTTGCTGCCCAGCTCGACCGTCCCACCCTCGGGCGGCCGCACGGCACGTGCTCCGCCCCAGTCCAGACCCGCGTCGGTCACCGGCACGACGTAGAGAACGGCGCGACCGTTCTCGCGCAGGGACACCACCACATGTCCGGCGAACGCATCGACACCCGTCAGGCGCCGGATCGGGCGACCGGGCCCCTCGCCTGAACCGGGATCAGGATCCCCCGGCAGCGGTGCGTCGATGGCGGGCAGCCACTGGGTGGGATCGGTCGACCCCGCCCCGAGCCAGCTCAGGGTGAACTCACGGGCTCCGGCATGGTTCGTGACCGCCAGGAAGGGCCGCGGGCCGTCGGGCACCGACTCCACGGAGTACTCGTGACCCTCGCGCCGGGCCCCGATGGTTGCTGGCGGGGCGTCCGGCTGGTCCGCGGGGATCGCCCAGGACTCAGAGCTGTCCCTGCTCGCGGCGTGGATCACGACGTACCGGCCGCACCGGGTGCGCCGAACGCTCACGTCGAACCGCCGGTCATCCTCCTGGAGCACGAGCACGTCAGCCGACGCGTCAGTGCCCACGTCGTGGCGCCACACCTGGAACGGGCGATAGGCATGGTCGAGGACCGTGTAGAAGAACGCGTGGCTGCCAGCGGCCCACGCACCGCTGTAGTAGGTCCGCGGGATCCGGTCGGGGAGGTCCTCGCCGGTGTCCAGTCTCCGGAAACGCAGCTCATAGAGCTCCTCGCCGCTGGTGTCCAGCGACCAGGCCATCAACGCGCCATCCGGGCTGACCTCGCGGACGCCGACCTCCCCGTACGTCGACCCCACGGCGGCAGCCTCGGCGTCCAGGTCGAGCACCGTCACCCAGTCCCCGGACCCTGGGGCCATCCGCTGGAACTGGCCGAGCTGGGCCCCCTCGACGGTCACATCCCGGAACTGGGCTCCCGCGACCGAATGCGCGGGACCCTCCTCGGCGACCGGGGTGCGGGCGACCATCTCGGTGAACAGGTGGCGCCGCACGGGCTCAACCCCAGCGGTAGCGGCGAGGTAGTGGTCGGACTCGGCGCTCAGGTAGGCGCGGAGCTCCTCGCCCCCATCGGCCATCCACGCCAGGTCATCGGGGATGTCCCGGCCATGCAGGTGCCGGACGAACGGCCGCGTGGGCGCCTCGGGAGGTGTGACCATGGTCGCCGAACCTAGCAGGCACACCGAAGCCCAGCAGGTCCGATCACGTGGGCGAATCGGGGGTATCTCCGCTCATGGCACCTGGCTCCTGCGCACCCAACTCCGCCTGCGTGACCACGGCATGCACCATCCGGTCCACCGCGTCGACCAGGACTGACTCCGAGCATGCGAAGTTGAGCCGGGCGTGGCCAGCGCCGCCCGGCCCGAAGCGCAGCCCCGAGGTGAGCGCGATCCGTCCGCGCCGCAGCAGCACACCCGCGGGGTCCGCACCCAGGCCAAGACCACCCATGTCCAGCCACGCCAGATAGCTCGCCTCGGGGACGCGGTACCTGACACTGGGCAGGCGCTGCGCCAGCAGCTGCGAAAGCAGCACCCTGTTCTCGGCGATGTTGGCGTTGACGCCGTCGAGCCAGGAGGGATCAGCACGGTAGCCCGCGGCATGTCCGATAACGCCCAGATGACTTCCGCCGTAGCCGATCGACTCCGGCATCCGCCGCAGCCGGGGGCCAGCTCCGGCGCTGCCCACGATCAGCCCAGCCTTGATCCCGGCGAGGTTGAACGCCTTGGCCGCCGAGGTGACCACGTAGCCCTCCTCAGCGACCGTGTGCCAGGGGACGAAGGCGGCGCCCGTGGGCACCAACGGCGCGTGCACCTCGTCGACGACGACGAGTGCACCGTGCCGCTCCGCAGTCGCGGCAACACCGGCGAGCTCGTCTGCGCTGTGCACGACGCCGGTGGGGTTGTGCGGGCTGCACAGGAGCACGATCGTGCGCCTCTCCTGGTCGGCCCATCGCCCAGGCCCCTGCTGGGCGAGGGCGGCGTCGATTGCCGGCACGTCGAGCCGACCGGCCTCCGTGAGCCCGACAGGGACCACCCGCCGGCCGATCTCCCGGGTGAACACCGCGAACGGCGGGTACACGGGGCTGGGGATCAGGACCGCCCCCTCCGGCTCGGCGAAGCGTCTCAGGACCGCGCGGATGCCACTCATCACATCAGCGCACAGAAGCATGTCGGCCGGGTCCGGCTCCCAGCCCCAGCGGTCGGCGGCGAATTCGCTGAGGGCCTCCTTGTAGGTGCCCCCGAAGTTGGGGTAGCCGGTGTCCCCGGACCGGACCGCGGCGTCGAGCGCATCGACGATCTCTGGTGCGAGGCGCACATCCATCTCAGCGACCCACAGCGGAAGGACATCGGGGCCGTAGTGCTGCCACTTGAGCGATGAGCGCTGGCGCAGCTGAGCCAGGCTGAGAGCGTC
Source organism: uncultured Actinomycetes bacterium (assembly GCA_963753075.1). Taxonomy (GTDB): domain Bacteria; phylum Actinomycetota; class Actinomycetes; order S36-B12; family CAIYMF01; genus Prado023. Next base: position 289,892 of record CAVWAR010000017.1, on the reverse strand, counting down.
GAACGGACGAGCGGTCATGGGGCAATCGTGGACCACGGAGCGCGACCCCGCACGGACCCGGGGACACGTGGGCTCGGTCGGCTTGGCAGGATTCGCCCGTGGACCAGTCGCCGGAGCCGAGCACACCGATCCCGTTCGTCTGGCATCCACGGACCCGACGGCATGATCCCTCCGCCGAGTTCTGGCTGGGCGTGCGTGCCCCCGGCTCCGAGGTCCTGGAACGCGTCAACGTCATCCGTGCGGCCCTGATCCGCGCCCGGCACCCCGAGGTGACCGCGAGCGACCCCGACCTCGACGCACTCCTCGCGGTCCACTCGCCGGGCCTCGTCGAGCACCTGCGAACCATCCACGACGCCTGGGTGGTGGGCGGGTACCCCGACGACCCCGGGCAGGACCGGGTCGTGCCCTACGTCTTCCCGACCGAGGGAATGCTCGGTGGGCTGCCAGCACACCGCGCTGCTGCGGTCCATGCCCGCGCAGGGCAGTACTGCTACGACACGATGACCCTGATCGGCCCGGGCACCTGGGATGCGGTCGAGGGGGCAGCCGGGGCGGCCCTGACCGCGGCCGACATGGTCGCGCAGGCGGCGTGGGTGCACAGTGCGTCGGGTTCCTCCGGTACTGCCGGATCGGCGCTGTGGGGCCCGGGCGTCACCCCGATGGCCTACGCGCTGTGCCGCCCACCGGGCCACCACGCGACCCGGGATGCCTTCGGTGGCTCCTGCTACCTGAACAACGCGGCCATTGCGGCCCATCGCCTGCGCGAGCGGGGGGCCCGACGAGTGGCCATCCTGGACGTGGACGCCCATCACGGGAATGGCACCCAGACGATCTTCTATGGTCGCGGGGACGTGTTCTGCGGGTCGGTGCACGTGGACCCGGGGGCGGGCTGGTTCCCGCACTTCATGGGCTTCGCCGACGAGACCGGCAGAGGATCAGGATCGGGGGCGAACCTGAACATCGCCCTGCCTGGCCGCTCCGGTGACGATCGCTGGCTCACCGCCGTGGAGCAGCTGGTCCACGATGCGGGTGTGTTCGGCGCCGACGCCCTGGTCGTGGCCCTGGGGGTGGACGCTGCGGTCGAGGACCCGAAGAGCCCGTTGCGGGTCACCCGCGATGGGCTCCGGGCCACCGGGATCCTGCTGGGCGGGATGGGCATCCCGACCGTTGCCGTCCAGGAGGGCGGCTACCACCTGCCCAGCCTCGGGGGCCTCGTCTCGGACTGCCTGGCGGGCATGGCTGAGGGAGCGGCCCGCGCCGCTGGCTCGAGCTGAGGACCCGCCCCCGGGCCCACGCAGGGGCCCTGCCGCTGCGCCGACCGCGGTCAGTCGTCGTCGTCGCGGGCGAGCCAGCTGGCCAGGCGCTCGACTGGGACCTCGAACTCCGGGTTCAGGTCCACGAAGGTGATCAGCTGACCACCCAGCCATTCGAGGGTGACCTCCTCGTCACCACGCCGACGGATGAGCTCCTCGATGCCCCGATCGGTGTCGTACACGTCGACCCCTACTCGAAGGCCCGGTCGAGCAGGTCGTGCTGTTCCTGCTCGTGACGGTGCAGCGAACCCACCGACGGCGACGAGCTCTGCGTCCGGGTCACAGACCGGATGGTGCGCTCGATCGCGGTCGGTAGGTGCTGGTTCATGAACGGCCAGGGGCCCATGTTCGACGGCTCGTCCTGGACCCAGACGATCTCCGCGGCACCGAACCGGGCCAGCATCTCGACCAGCGTCCGGTGTGGCAGCGGGTAGAGCCGCTCCATCCGCAGCACGGCCACATCGGGGCGCTCGCGCTTGTCGCGCTCAGCCATCAGGTCGTAGCCGATCTTGCCCGAGCAGAGCAGCACCCGGGTTATGCCGGCCGGGTCGATCCGACCCTCGGTGATGCCCCGGTCATCGAGCACGGCGCGGAAGTACCCCTCCGTGAAGTCGCGCGTGAGCGACGTGGAGGCCTTGTTCCGCAGCAGCGACTTCGGGGTGAAGACCACCATCGGCCGGGTCAGCCACGAGTGCACCTGCCAGCGCAGCAGGTGGAAGTAGGACGACGGGGTGCTCGGCTGAGCGATTGTCATGTTGTCCTGGGCACACAGGGTCAGGAACCGCTCGATCCGGGCTGACGAGTGGTCCGGTCCCTGCCCCTCGTAGCCGTGCGGCAGCAGCAGCACCACCGACGAGCGCTGCGCCCACTTCTGCTCAGCGGAGGTCATGAACTCGTCGATGATGGTCTGGGAGCCATTGACGAAGTCGCCGAACTGGGCCTCCCACATGACCAGGGCATCGGGCCGTGCCACGCCGTAGCCGTACTCGAAGCCCATGGCCGCGTACTCGCTGAGCGGCGAGTCGTAGACGAACAGCTTGCCGCCGTGGTTGTAGCACTGCTTGAGCGGCTTGTACTGCCACCCGGTGCGGGCATCGACGATCACGGCATGCCGGTGGCCGAAGGTGCCGCGCCGGGAGTCCTGGCCGGCCAGGCGCACCCACTTGCCCTCGTTGACCAACGAGCCGATCGCCAGCGCCTCGCCCATCCCCCAGTCGATGGTGTCGGTCGCGACCATCTCGGCCCGCCGTCGCAGCTGGGGAACCAGCCGAGGATGGGCGACGAAGCCCTCCGGCAGATCGATCTGGCTGCGCACAACGAGGTCGACGACCTCCCGACTGATTGAGGTGTCGACGTCCCACGCGGGCGTCTGCGGCTTGAGCTCCTTGGTACCCGTGGAGATGACCTCCGCCGAGTGGGCGGTGAACTCCTCCTCGTCGACAGCCGCCCGAGTCTCCTGGAAGACCCGCTCCAGGCGTTCCTGGAAGTCGCGCAGCGCCTCCTCGGCCTCCTCGACGGTGATGTCACCGCGACCGATCAGGCCCTCGGTGTACAACTTGCGCACCGAACGCTTGGAATCGATGACGGCGTACATGGTCGGCTGTGTCAGCGACGGGTCGTCGGCCTCGTTGTGACCACGGCGCCGGTAGCAGATCAGGTCGATCACGACGTCCTTGGCGAACTTCTGCCGGAACTGGTAGGCCATCCGCGCGACGCGCACCACAGCCTCGGGGTCGTCGCCGTTCACGTGGAAGATCGGGGCCTGGATCATGCGTGCGACGTCGGTGCAGTACACCGTCGAACGGCTGTACTTCGGTGAGGTGGTGAAGCCGACCTGATTGTTCACGACGATGTGCACGGTGCCGCCGGTGCGGTAGCCCTGCAGCTGGCTGAGGTTGAGCGTCTCAGCGACCACGCCCTGCCCGGCGAAGGCCGCGTCACCGTGCATCAGCAGCGGCAGCACGGCGAACTTGCGCTCGAGCGGCTTCTGGTCCTGCTTGGCCCGGACGATCCCCTCGAGCACGGGATTGACGGCCTCGAGGTGGCTGGGGTTGGCCGCAAGGCTGACCTTGACCTGTGCGCCGTCCTCAGCGGTGAATGTGCCCTCGGTGCCCAGGTGGTACTTCACGTCCCCGGATCCCTGGACGCTCTCCACGCCGTAGTTGCCCTCGAACTCGTTGAAGATGCGCGAGTAGGACTTGCCGGCGATGTTGGCCAGCACGTTGAGCCGGCCACGGTGCGGCATGCCGATGCAGACCTCGTCCAGGCCCTCGCTCGCTGCAGCGGAGAGCACGGCGTCCACCAACGGGATCACCGACTCCCCGCCCTCGAGGGAGAAGCGCTTCTGGCCCACGAACTTGGTCTGCAGGAACGTCTCGAACGCCTCGGCGGAGTTCAGGGTGCGCAGGATCCGCAGCTGCTCGTCGCGCTCGGGCTTGTCCGGGTCCTTCTCGATGCGGTCCTGGATCCACTGCCTCTGATCGGGGTCCTGCATGTGCATGTACTCGATGCCGACAGTGCGGCAGTAGGCGTCGCGGAGCACGCGCAGCACATTGCGCAGGGTCATGAACTGCTCGCCGGCGAAGCCCGCCACAGCGAACTCCCGGTCGAGGTCCCAGAGCGTCAGCCCGTGCACGGCGACGTCGAGATCGGGGTGCTGGCGCTGCTTGTAGTCCAGCGGATCGATGTCAGCGATCAGGTGCCCGCGCACGCGGTAGGCGTGGATCAGCTCCTGGACGCGGGCCGTCTTGTTCAGGTCCGAGTCGTGGCTGGTGGCGATGTCCGTGGCCCACCGGACCGGCTCGTACGGGATCCGCAGGGACGTGAAGATCTCGTCGTAGAAGCCGTGCTCGCCGAGCAGCAGCTGGTGGACCCGGCGCAGGAAGTCACCGGACTGCGCCCCCTGGATGATCCGATGGTCGTAGGTGGACGTCAGCGTGAGGATCTTGCTGACCCCCTGGCGGGCAAGTGTCTCCTCGGCGGCGCCCTGCCACTCCGCCGGGTAGTCCAGGGACCCCACCCCGACGATCAGTCCCTGCCCGGACATGAGCCGTGGCACGGAGCTGACGGTCCCGATCGTGCCCGGGTTGGTCAGCGTCGCGGTGGTGCCGGCGAAGTCGTCGGCGCCCAGGGAGCCGGCGCGGGCCTTGCGCACCAACTCCTCGTACGTTGCCCAGAATCCGGCGAAGTCCATCTGCTCGGCACCCTTGATGCAGGGAACGAGCAGCTGGCGGGTGCCGTCGGGCTTGGTCAGGTCGATCGCGAGGCCGAGGTTGACCGTCGGGTGCTGGACAACGGCCGGCTTGCCATCGACTCGGGCGAAGCCCACGTTCATCTCGGGCATGTCCGAGAGCGCTCGGACCAGGGCGTAGCCGATCAGGTGGGTGAAGGAGACCTTGCCGCCCCGGCCACGGGAGAGCTGGTTGTTGATCACGGTCCGGTTGTCGATGAGCAGCTTCGCGGGCATCGCCCGCACGGACGTGGCCGTCGGGACCTCGAGGCTGGACTCCATGTTGACCACGACGCGCGCCTGCGGCCCACGCAGGACCCGGGGTGCCGGGTCCCTGTTCTCGGGACCGAACCCACCGGTCGGGATCGAGGTCAGCCCGGGCTGCGGGGCCACCTGCCCGACGCGCCCGGCCGGTGCCTCGACCTCGTACGCAGGCAATGAGTGGGCCAGCTCGGGGACGACGTGCGCCGGCGGGGCGGGGGTGGCGGCCGGTTCGGCCTTCTCGGTGGGGGTGGGAGCCGGCGGGGCCGAGGGGGTCGCACCCGGAGCCACCACTGTCATGGGAGCCGCGTTGATCGACCGGGCCGTCGCGGCGGACTCGGCGTCCAGCGACGTGCCGGCGGTGGGGCCGGGCAGCGTGGCCGGATCCCCCGGGCGGTAGTCCGCGAAGAAGTCCCACCAGGCCCGGTCCACGCTCTGGGGGTCCTGCAGGTACTGCTGGTAGATCTCGTCGACGAGCCACTCGTTGGTCCCGAACTGCACCATCCGGGATCCCGCATCATTGGCCACGTCCGGCTACCTCTTTCACCCCACGAAATCGACAGGGGCGGCTCAGCCGACCCTGCATCACCCCCACAGGCTACTCCCCGGGCCCCCCACCGGCTCTGGCAGTATCGGGACCATGTTCGCCGCCAGCGCAGTCGCATTCGACCCTGACAACCCCCTGACCGGCTTGCGGGTCGGTGACCGCCCGGAGCCGGTCACGCCTGAGGGCTGGGTGGTTGTCGACGTCCGTGCCACCAGCGTCAACCACCACGACCTGTGGACGCTCAAGGGAGTCGGCATCTCGGCTGACCGACTGCCGATGATCCTCGGTTGTGACGCTGCCGGCGTGGACCCCGAGGGCAACGAGGTGGTCGTGCACGGGGTGATCTCCCGGGGCAGCTACCCCGACGAGACCACCGACCCGGGCCGGTCGCTGCTTTCCGAGAAGTACCAGGGCACCTTCGCCGAGCGCGTCGCAGTCCCGGCCAGGAACCTGATCCCCAAGCCGGCATCGATGACCTGGGCCGAGGCGGCCTGCCTCCCCACGGCCTGGCTCACCGCGTATCGGATGCTGTTCACCCGTTCCGGGCTGGAGCCGGGCCAGACCGTCCTGATCCAGGGCGCTGGTGGCGGGGTCTCCACGGCGCTGATCATGCTGGGCCGTCAGGCCGGGTTCCGGGTCTGGGTGACCTCCCGCAATGAGGCCAAGCGGGCGCGGGCGGTCGAGCTGGGGGCCCACGAGGCCTTCGCCTCGGGAACCCGGTTGCCCGAGAAGGTGGATGCCGTCATGGAGACGGTTGGGGCCGCCACATGGTCACACTCCCTGCGCGCCCTCAAGCCCGGAGGTGTGATCGTCATCGCCGGCGCGACCTCGGGGTCGCAGCCCCCTGCCGACCTCTCGCGCGTGTTCTTCCTCCAGCTGTCCGTGGTGGGCTCGACCATGGGGACCCGCGACGAGCTCGAACGACTCGTGGCCATGTGCGCCGCGACCGGCCTGCGGCCGCTGATCGACCATGAGCTCCCACTCGCGGCCGCACCCGATGCCCTGCGCGCCATCGAGTCCGGCGACCTGTTCGGCAAGATCGTGCTGACGACCTGACCGAGACCCACTCGGCAACCGTCGGCTGGGCTCCGACTAGCGGACTGGCCCCCACGGGCGGATGCGCCACAGCACCCGGCCCACCACCTGGGGCGCCGCACCGAAGTGGCGGGAGTCGGTTGACGCCCCCGGGGCGTCGCCGAGGAGCCAGAAGCCGTCGTCATCCGTGCGGGCCACCCGCTTGACGATCAGCATTCCGGGCCGGTGCGGATGCTCCAGGACCACCACGTCGCCCACCCCTGCGCGTCCGTCAGCCCGCGCCACGATCCAGTCCCCCGCACGCAGCGTCGGCTCCATCGAGGGACCAGCGACGGCCAAGTAGCAGATTCCGAGCACTGGCGTAGTCTGGCCCACGCGGCCCAGCGCCAGCGGCCCCACGCCCACGGCGCTCACAATCGAGCACGTTTCCACCACATCAGGAGAAGAGATGCTGTCGTTCCTCGCCCCCCGAACCACCGTCCACGCGCACTGCGACCTGCCCTGCGGCGTCTACGACCCGGCCCAGGCCCGGATCGAGGCCGAGTCGGTCAAGGCGTGCATGGTCAAGTACGCCGGCTCCGATGACGGGGACTTCAAGGCGCGCGCCGTGTCCATCAAGGAGGAGCGCTCCGAGCTCGTCAAGCACCACCTCTGGGTGCTGTGGACCGACTACTTCAAGCCCCCGCACTTCGAGAAGTACCCGCAGCTGAACACCCTGTTCAACGAGGCGACCAAGCTGGCCGGCGCCGGTGGCACGAAGGGCAGCAACGACGTCGCGGTGGCCGACGAGCTGCTCGTCAAGATCGACGAGATCGCCGAGATCTTCTGGGAGACCAAGGCGGCGTGACCTCGCCACACCACCTCCCGGGGGCGCCCGGCCGCGATGCGGCCGCCGGCGCCCCCGGTTCCGTTCGGGGGCCCGGGGGTCGCGCACCAACCGTCCCGAAGCCCGACCGGCCCGGCATCGTGGCCCGCCCAGCCGGCCCCGAGGACGTGCCCGAGATCCTGGCGATGGTCCGCGACCTGGCCGAGTACGAGCGCAGTGCCCACGAGGTCGAGGCGACCGAGGAGCTCATCGCGGCGCTGCTCTTCGGCGGCAACACGCCGTCTGGGGCGCCAGCGGCGTTCTGCCACGTCGTTGAGGTGGATCCCGGTGCCGCTGCGGGGGCTGGTGACACGCCGCACCTGGCTGCCTTCGCGCTGTGGTTCCTCAACACCTCGACCTGGACCGGACGACATGGGATCTACCTGGAGGACCTCTACGTCCGGCCCCAGCACCGCGGGTTCGGGCTCGGCCGCAGGCTGATGTCCGAACTGGCCCGGATCTGCCTCGACCAGGGTTACGCCCGGCTCGAGTGGTGGGTCCTGGACTGGAACGCACCAGCCATCGACTTCTATCACAGCCTGGGCGCCCAGCCGATGGATGGGTGGACCGTCCACCGCATGACCGGCGCCGCCCTGCAGGCACTGGCCGAGGACCCGCCGGGTCCGCGACTCCCCCGCGAGTGATCAGCCACCGTTCGGTCGCGCCATCGGCTAACGTGACCACCCGTGAGTATCGATCCGGCCGTGACCCTCAAGGTCCCCGCCAACGGCGCCTTCGTGGTGCTCATCCGCGCCGCCATCTCGGCGATGTGTGCCCGTCTGGACTTCACGATCGACCGGATCGAGGACGTCAAGCTCGCAGTCGATGAGGCCGCCGCGCTCCTGCTCAGCGACGCCCCGGACGGAGCTGAGCTTGATGTTCGCTTCACCCCGGACGCTCCGGACGGCATCCGGGTGGAGATGACCGCACCCACCACACACGGCCGGTCCCTGCAGCGCGACAGCTTCACGTGGACCGTGCTGACCGCCCTCGTCGACGAGGTGGTGGCCACCGTCTCCGCTGACCGCAAGCTCACCATCTCACTGGCCGTCCACCGGTCCGAGGCGGTCAGGCCGTGACCGGCAGCGCCCCAGGTCCAGATGCGCTGACGTCGGCCGGGGATGCGACTCCCACCGGCAGCAGTGGGGCGGTCGAGTCCGGGCAGATCGAGACCGAGAACGCGCCGACCGACGGCGAGTCGAACCCGGCACCACCGGACCCCAGGGGTCCCGAGACCCCCGAGGTGGTCACGGTCGAAGCCGAGGAGCAGCCGGCCGAGCCGCGCTGGTCGACCCGGGACCGTACCCGCGAGCGTGAGCTCATCGCGCTCATCGCCGAGCTCGCCGAGGACGATCCGCGGCGCATGGCGGCCCGCGACGAGCTCGTGACCATGCACCTGCCGCTGGCAGGATTCCTCGCACGCCGGTTCCGCGACCGGGGCGAGAGCCTCGACGACCTGACCCAGGTGGCGACCATCGGCCTGCTCAAGGCCGTCGACCGGTTCGACCCGGAGCGCGGGGTGGAGTTCTCCACCTTCGCGACCCCGACGATGGTCGGCGAGATCAAGCGGCACTTCCGCGACAAGGGCTGGGCGATCCGCGTCCCGCGCCGTCTTCAGGAACTGCGGATCTCCATCGGCCGCGCGACTGCCGAGCTCAGCCAGTCCACCGGCCGGTCGCCGACCGTTGCCGAGTTGGCTGAGCACCTCGACGTCAGCCAGGAGCAGATCCTCGAGGGGTTGGAGTCAGCGCAGGCCTACGCAACTCTGTCACTGGACGCCTCATCCAACGACGGCACCGAGGATGGTTCGTCACTGGCCGACACCCTCGGTGACGACGACCCCGGGCTCGGTGAGGTCGACACCCGCGAGACCCTGCACCCGCTGGTGGCCACGCTGGCTCCGCGGGAGCAGCGGATCATCCACATGCGCTTCTACGAGAACATGACCCAGGCGCAGATCGCGGAGCGGATCGGCGTCTCGCAGATGCATGTCTCCCGGTTGTTGGCCAAGTCGCTGGCCCAGCTGCGCACCGGCCTGGCCGAACCAGAGGTCTGAGCATCCTTCGCTCGACCACCGGATCAGACCAGGGCCGCGCGCCCCGCAGGCCGGAGACCGAGCACGATCCCGACGACCGCGGCCACGGCCAGGACCACTCCTGCAACCGTCTCGACGGCGATGTCCGAGGTAACCAACGGCCAGGCCACGACCAGCGCGAACAGCTGCGCCAGCACGAACGGCGTGCGCGCGGCACGCCGCCGCCGGAAGAGGCCGAACCAGATGAGCGCAAGGGCACCGACGATGGCCACCCACATCACGACCGTGGCCACGGCAACGACGCCCTCCAGATCGGACCTGAGCGCCCCGATCCCGACCACGACCGCCAGCACCCCGCCGGCCAGGACCTCCGCCCCTGCGATGACCACCATGGGCCGCACCGGATCAGCCATGGCGCCAGAGTACGGGCCTAGAGTTGGCGCCATGAAGCCGCGTGGCCTGCTGATCGCCAACCCCAGCGCGACCAGCACCTCACCCGGGATGCGTGACGTGATCACCCGCGCGCTGGGCCATGAGCTCGACCTCGAGGTCGTGACCACGACCCATCGCGGCCACGCTGAGAGCCTCGGTGCCGACGCCCATGGGCTCGACCTGCTCATCACGCTCGGCGGCGACGGGACCATCAACGAGGCAGTCAACGGCATGCTCAACTCCGGGCACACCGACCTGCCAATGCTGGCCACGATCCCCGGTGGCTCGGCGAACGTGATGGCCAGGGCACTCGGGTTCCCCAACGATGCCATTGAGGCCACCGGAATGATCCTCGAGTCGCTGCGCACGGACGCGAGCCATGACGTAGGCCTGGGCAACGCGCACTTCACCCCGGTGGGCTCCGACGAGGAACGCTCCCAGTGGTTCACCATCAACGCCGGGGTGGGCATCGACGCTGATGTCGTGGCATCGATGGAGGCCCAGCGCGCTGCAGGCCGCGGGGCCAGCGGGACGCGCTACGCGTGGACGGCCACCCAGGAGTACTTCGGGCGCATGAGCCGGCGTGAGCACACCTCGCTGAGCCTGAAGCTGCCGGCCCAGGAGTCGATCGACGGGCTCGCCCTTGCGATCATCCAGAACACCGCCCCGTGGACGTTCTTCGGTCCCTTCCCGATCAACCCGTGCCCTCGCGCCTCCTTCGACTTCGGGCTGGATGTCTTCGCTCCGCACTCGCTCGGGCTGTGGTCAACGACCCGGTACGGGTTGCGGATGCTGCGCGGGAGCCGGGCAGCTGCCGTCCCCGGCCGGCTGACGCTGCTGCACGACGAGGCGGCGTTCACCCTCAGCTCCGAGGAGCCCGCCAACCTGCAGATCGACGGCGACTCGATGGGACAGGTGACCAGCGCGTTCTTCCGGTCCGCCCCGCATGCGCTGCGGATTGTCGGCTGACCAAGCGCCGGAAATGCCCATGCAGTGGGCGAAATGGGCGCTATCGACCCGTGGCGACGGCTGAGGACCTAGAATGTGACGTACGCGACAGTCTGAACGCAGGCCGCGCTGGGCAAAACCCTTGTGACCGGACGGATCGTCTGCGACCCTTGACGACAGTAAGGGCGCGATGGGGACACAACCCATATCCGTCGTAATCGTACCGGGGCGCGATCGGGGCCGATGAACCGGCCCGGATGCACTGCGGGCCGTAGTGAAGGTGCCCTGTATCTGGGGGGTACGGGAAAGGTGAGCAACATGGATTGGCGCCACAGGGCGGCATGCCGTGACGAGGATCCCGAGTTGTTCTTCCCGATCGGGAACACTGGACCCGCACTCATGCAGATCGAGGAGGCCCGCGCGGTCTGCCATCGCTGCGAGGTCGTTGACGTCTGCTTGAAGTGGGCCATCGAGAGCGGCCAGGACGCCGGCGTCTGGGGTGGCATGAGTGAGGACGAGCGCCGCGCCCTCAAGCGCCGGAACGCCCGCGCCCGGGCCCGCGCACACAGCTGACCCACCCGGCCGCAGCGCCCGCACGCGGGCGCCGGATCGGTCAGGTCCGATCCGGCGGCAGGTCGATCGAGACCGTCGTCCGGTCGCGGTCACGTCCGATCGTCAGGGTCCCGTCGAGTTCCTCACGGATCAGCGTGTCGACGATCCGCAACCCCAGCCTCGGCGACTGCGCGACCGTGAAGCCATCCGGGAACCCGACGCCCCCGTCCGTGACGGCGATGTGGAGTCCGGCCTCGTCACGGTGGCTGCGCAGCTCCACATCCGCGGCACCGTGCTCGATGGCGTTGGCCAGCAGCTCGACCAGAGCCATCGCCAGGGCGGTCGCCTCGTCGGCGGACACATCCCCGAACGTCCCGGTGCGCACGGTCACCCGCTGACCGGCGTCGGCCGCCGAGGTCTGGCGCACCATCGTCACCAACCGATCTGCGACCGCGTCGAAGCGGACCTCCTCAGTGCTCGCCCGTGCCAGCAGGTCATGTACCACGGCGATCGCCGCCACCCGGCGCTCAGCCTCAGCGAGCGCTCCCGCGGCCCCCGGCTCGCCCAGCCGCCGGCCCTGCATCCGCAGCAGGGCAGCGACCGTCTGCAGGTTGTTCTTGACCCGGTGATGGATCTCCCGGATGGTCGCGTCCTTGCTCAGCAGTGCCCGTTCCCGCCGACGCAGCTCGGTGACATCGCGAACCAGGACCAGGGACCCGCCGAGGCCCTCCCCGGAGCGCAGCGGCACTGCCCGGACCGTGACCGTCGCCGTGTCCGAGGACAGCTCCACCTCACCGGGGATCCGGCCCCCGCAGACCAGCGCCAGGTTCGCGTCGACGGCACCGCCGCGACTTGCGATCCGCCCGCTGACGGCCCCCAGGTGTGCACCGACGAGATCCGTGGCCAGGCCCAGCCGTCGGAAGGCCGACGACGCGTTGGGGCTGGCGAACTCCACGACCCCGCTGGTGTCAAGGCGGATGAGGCCATCCCCCACCCGAGGCTCTGCACCAGTGGAGTCCGACACCTCGGGGTAGGGGAACTCCCCCACCCTGATCATCGCGAACAGGTCATCGGCGGCACGCAGGTAGGCGCGCTCCAGCGTGCCTGAGGCACGCGGGGACGGCACAGCCGAGCGGGTCAGGGCAGCGATCCACGGCCCGTTGCCGCTTCGGCCGATCCCGATGGCCTCACCACCGGCCGGCAGGTGCGGATCCGTCCGAGGAGCCACAAGCCCCAGGCCCGGCGCGGACGATGCCCGGTCGAGCTCGGGGCGCCGCCCGCGCGGTGTGAAGGTGCCGACCAGGTCGTTGGGGTAGCGCGTGGCAGCGGTGGAGGGGCGGACCTGCGCGGCGGCGACGAAGCCGCCCTGGTTCCAGACGGGCAGCCACAGGATCAGGTCGGAGAAGGCGAGGTCGGAGAGCAGCCCGAGGTCACGCTGGAGCGACTCGAGGTGCGCGATCGCCTCAGGTCCGAGATCCGTGCGATCCTCGGCGATCTCGGCCAGCGTCCGCACCGCCACCTGCACCCCTGCCCTCTCCGCGCGCGATGCGCATCCACCAACCCACTCGAACGCGAGACGCCCCTACAACGTCCCGGTCTCCTTGGCCAGGCCTCGCGGGGAGTCCGGATCGAACCCGCGGGCAAGTGTCATCTGCAGCGCCAGCTGCTGCAGCGGGATGATGTCGACCACCGGATGGAGCTCCTCGGTGACCTGCTCGCAACCGAGGTCGTAGCCAACGGTGCCCAGGCCGGCTGATCGGGCACCGCCGAAGACAGTCACGTCGGCACCGCGATCGGCGAGTCGCTCGAGCACCGGCGCCATCGCCTCGGCTCCCCTGCCGTCCGGGACGACGGCGATCACCGGATGGTCGTGGTCGATCATGGCCAGCGGGCCATGCAGCAGGTCGGCGCCCGAGAAGGCGTTGGCGGCCACATAGGAGGTCTCCATCAGCTTCAGGGCGGCCTCCCGCGCCGTGGGGTAGGAGTAGCCGCGACCGGTGGTCACGAGCCGGTCGGTGAACCGGTACCGCGCCGCGAGGGCCGCAACCTCCTCGCCGCGCCCGACAAGGGACAGCGCTGCCTCCGGGATGCCCTGGGCCGCCGACATGTCCCCGCCCCGGTAGCCGTCGATCAGCAGCCAGAGCGCCAGGAGCTGCGAGGAGTAGGACTTGGTTGCCGCGACCGCCCGCTCCGGCCCGGCCAGGACGTCGAGGTGCAGCTCGGAGGCCGCAGCGATCGCGCTGTCTGGGTTGTTCGTGACTGCCAGCGTGGTGGCCCCTCCGGCGCGGGCCGTGCGGACAGTCTCCACGAGGTCCGGGGAGCCCCCGCTCTGGCTGACCGTCATCAGCAGGACATCGGACAGGTTCGGCCGGGCCCCGTAGGCCGTCATCGTCGACGGAGACGCCAGCCCAGCCGGCAGCCCCAGGGACACCTCGACCAGGTACTTGGCGTACAGGGCAGCGTGGTCGCTGGTCCCACGAGCGGCGAGCAGGACGAACCGGGGGCTGCGCTCGGCGATGGTCCCGACAATCTCGTGGACCCGCTCCAGCGATTCGGGGACCAGAAGGCGGGCCAGCGCCTCGGGCTGCTCGGCGATCTCGGCGGCCATCAGGGCGCCGCGGTCCTCGGCCATCGGTTGATCCTTCACATCGGGGGGTGCCCACTGTATCGGGGCGCAGGGCGCCCAACGACCGCGAGCGGGAGGTGATCTCAGAGCCTGCTGAGGAAGCTGCTCCGGTCTACGATCGCCCGGACCACCCGGCCCGAGGCGATCGGGACACGGATCTCAGCGCCGGGTCCGCCGTCCCCCGAAATCTGTGTGACCTCCCGGGCGACGACGTCGAAGGTCAGGCCCCGGTCCTGCTCGGTGACCTCGGTGACCTCCACCTCGACGTGTGCTCCCACCGCGGATGCCCGGCGGTGACGCATCCACACCTCGATCCCGACCGTCGTGCTGCTCGCATCCAGGCCAGGGCGCGCAGCTGAGACGGTGGCAGCCTCCATCCACGCCAGCAGGCGAGGAGTGGCAAGCACGGGCACGTCCCCGCTGCCGAGGGCGATGGCGGTGTCCTCGTCGGTGACGGTGAACTGCTGTGTGGTCACGTCGACAAGCGTAGGTCCCCGCTGATCCGGTTCAGGACACCAGACCCAGGCGGCGCAGCTCGACCATGAGGTCGTGTGGGTTGCTCGATGCTGCCAGGGCGGCGTCCAGGCTGACGATCCCGTCCCGGTAGAGCACGGTCAGGTGCTGGTCGAAGGTCTGCATGCCGTAGTAGCCGCCCTCGGCGACCAGGGAGGCCAGCAACGATGTCTTGGCCGGGTCGGCGATCGAGTCGGCAACCCGACCGGTGTTGACGCACACCTCCATCACGACGGCCCGACCCCGACCGTCGGCCCGGACGACCAGCCGCTGGCACAGGATCCCGCGCAGCGCGCCGGCCAGCGAGAACCGGACCTGCTGCTGCTCATGGGGTGGGAAGAAGTCGATGATGCGGGCCACGGTCTCCTGGGCGTCGACCGTGTGCAGCGTGGACATCACGAGGTGGCCGGTCTCGGCTGCGGTGATCGCGGCCTTGACGGTCTCCAGGTCGCGCATCTCACCGACCATGATGACGTCGGGATCCTGGCGCATGGCCCCGCGCATCGCGGTTGCGAAGTCGTCGGTGTCCACGTGCACCTCGCGCTGGCTGATCATGCCCAGCTTGTCGAAATGCACGATCTCGATCGGGTCCTCGATGGTGACGATGTTGACCTCGCGCTGGCTGTTCACGTGGTCGACCATCCCGGCCAGCGTCGTCGACTTGCCCGAGCCGGTCGGCCCGGTGACCAGGACCAGCCCCCGTGGCTCGGTGGCCAGGGCGGAGACCACTGCCGGCAGGCCGAGCTTCTCGAGCGGCTCAGCGCCGATCGCGACCCTGCGGAACACCATGCCTGCGGAGCCACGCTGCCGGAAGGCGTTCACACGGAAGCGGCCCAGCCCGTCGATGGCGTAGGCGAAGTCCGCCTCGCAGCTGCGCTCGAAGTGCTCGACGAGATCCGAGCGCAGCACCTGGCGCACCATGTGCTCGGTGTCGTCCGCGGTCAGCTCAGGTGCCTGCAGCTTGCGCAGGCGACCATCGATGCGCACCCGGGGTGGTGACCCAACCTTGACGTGCAGGTCCGAGCCACCAGATTCGACCAGGGCACGCAGATACGGTTCGACGGACCGGGCTGATGTTGCCCGGGTCGAACGCTCCGGCATCCCGAAGGAGACCGAACCCACGGATGAAAGGCTCACGGAGATCTCTTCGACCCATGGGCGGCAGGTCTTGACCGTTACCCCGAACGGAGTAGCGCGGGGATGCCGCGGTCCGACGATCCCCTCAGGCGTTGGGACGCTTGCCGTGATTGGCTCCGCTGCCCTTGCGGGCGCGGCGCTTGCGTGTCCGCTTGCTCATGTCGACTCCTCAGGTCCATGGATGAACCATGGTCGCACGCGCTGCCACCGCGGGCGAAATCTGGGCGCACCCAGCTCCGCGCCGGCCCGCTGGGGACCCCGCTCCAACGGACGAAAGTCCCTACCCGTAGCCGTTTCCGCGCCCTAGCGTGGAGATGACCGTGGGAGGACTGATGCGTACAGCCAGATGCATGAGGCAGAGGATCCTTGTCGCTGTCACCGCCGGCGTGGTCCTGGCAGCGTCCGCTGCCCTGGCACCATCGGCCTGGGCAGCAGACGCCAGCGGATGCCAGGGGCAGGCCACGTCGTACGACACCGACGGGATCCCCATCGACACCGCAGAGGCGCCGGGAGCAGGTGGGACCGAGGACGACCCCCTGGACATGCTCTGGGACGGCACCATCGAGTGGTCCGGCTCGACCGATGAGGTGCTCCAGAACGGCACCTACGAGGTGACGGTCTCGCCGCAGGGGGGCGGGGTGGTCTTCCGGAGCCTCGTGAAGCTCGCGTCGGGCGCAGCCTTCTCCGGTGATGTCAGCAACGAGGACGGCAAGACCGCGTCAGATGGGACCGTGGTCCCCTCCGACCTCGTGCCCGTCGCACTGACAACGGGCACCTACAAGGTTGAGTGGACGGTCACTGGCGAGGCCGGGTCCTGTGTGGGATCAGGATTCGTGACCATCACGGACAACCCGATGTCGAGCGTCACGTGGTGGGTCGCGCTGACCTTGATCCTGCTCGGCTTCACCGGGCTGCTCCTGGCCCGACCAACCATGCGCCCGGGGAAGGGGTGAGTGGCATGGCCCTCGAACGACATCGTCGACCGATCCGTGGCGCGCTGGCGGGGCTGCTGCTGGGAATGGGGGCCATGCTGATGGTCGTCCTCTACGACGTGCCGATTCCGGGCGACCTGGTGGTGGTCGGATTCGTGGTGCTGGGTCTGCTGATGGGACTGTTCGGCCCGGTGCGCGGCTCCGCGGAGCCGCCGACCACGTAACCGGGGACAACCCGGGCCGACCAGCGGCGCCTCCGCGTGGGGCAGCGGCGCGTCAGGCCAGCGGGTCTGTCCTGGTCGGCGTATGTGCGTCGATCAGCCCGGCGATGCCCGGGGCAGCCTCCTCGACGTACCCGCGCGCGGAGCCACGCACCCGTCGGTACGCGCGGCGCAGGGTGGCCTGGCTGGTCCGCTCAGCCCGGTCGTCGGTGATCGACAGCAGCGCATCCGCCATGCTGGTGCGCTGCTCGGCCAGGATCTCGCCCAGGGGGCGGCCGCTGGTCACGTGCTGCTGGTAGAAGGGGTCCAGCTGGTCGGCGAACGGGTCGAGCAGCCCGTCCACGGCTGCGGGGAGGATGCCTGGTCGGATGCCCATGAGCACCCGGTAGGCCGATCGCACGGCCATCCCGGAGATCCCCGAGGCGCGCAACACCTCGTCGTCGACGAGCGCGCACGCGTCGGCGACCACAATCGGCCGGGCGCTGGGATCGGTCAGGTACGTCGACAGGTGCACGGGGCCATCCTGCCGCACGGCTGCCCGTGAGCGGCCGCGCCACTCGTCACTGCCCGGGACGGTCGATCTGGATCCGCACACTCGCCAACTCAGCAACGAGCTTGGACCGGAGCTGGCCCGGTGCCACCTCGCAGCACGACCGCGCCACGATGGTCTTCACGATCCGCTCGACGTCGTACTCCTGCAAACAGGGCCCGCACTCCTCGAGGTGCTGGGAGATCTGCGCGTGGTCCTTGGGACCGACCTCCCCGTCGAGAAACTCGTACAGGTGGTTCAGCGCCTCCTGGCAGTCCAGCTCATGAGGGTTTCCGCAACTCATGACTTGTCCCCCTGTGATGTGCTCGGGATCAGGCCGCGGTCGACCGCGTAGTCCTCAAGCGTCGCGCGGAGCAGCTTGCGCCCACGGTGCAGGCGCGACATCACCGTCCCGACCGGAGTGCCCATGATCTCGGCGATCTCCTTGTAGGCGAAGCCCTCGACATCGGCGTAGTAGACCGCCATGCGGAACTCCTCCGGCAGGGCCGCAAGCGCGGCCGTCACGTCGGAGTCGGGCAGGCTGTCCAGGGCTTGCGCCTCAGCAGAGCGCAGGCCACCGGACGTATGCCCCTCGGCGCGGGCCATCTGCCAGTCCTCGACGTCGTCGGTCGAGGACTGCAGCGGCTCGCGCTGCTTCTTCCGATAGGTGTTGATGAACGTGTTGGTCTGGATCCGGTACAACCAGGCACGCAGGTTGGTGCCGTCCTTGTACTGGTGGAAGGACGCGAACGCCTTGAGGAAGGTCTCCTGGACCAGGTCCTCAGCCTCGGCCGGGTTCCGTGTGAGCTTCAGCGCCGCGTTGTACAGGGAGTCCAGGTGGGGCAGGGCGTCCCGCTCGAAACGCGCTGACCGCGCGGCGTCCGACTCAGTCGGAGGCGGGGTGGCGGTCATACCTGGAGAGCCTAGCGGCAACCCGGTGGCAGCCCCGGTGCGGGGCTCGTCGTGCATGTGAACCAGCAAGGTCAACTCCTCATCGTCCGGTCAGGTCAACACACGGCGACCGGCTGCCATTCCCGCCCGCGGTTGGTCTGCGCAGTCCTAGGCTGGTCGACGTGGCGGCCACGGACTCCGACGGATCGACGCGACCCTGGCTGACCCGCAACGTCAAGGTTCTCTCCGCGGTGTCCCTGGCCCAGGACACGGCAAGTGAGCTGATGTATCCGCTGATCCCCATCCTGCTGACCACGAGCCTGGGGGCTCCGGCCGCTGTCGTTGGTCTCGTTGAGGGGGTCGCCGAAGGCGTGGCGGCCGCGCTGAAGTACCTCTCGGGGCGGTGGTCGGACCGATTCGGGCGCAAGCCGGCCGTGACCGCCGGCTATGGGCTCGCTGCTCTGGGGAAGGTGATCATCGCGGCGGCTGCCTCGTGGCCGGTGGTCCTCGGCGGCCGGGTCACAGACCGCATCGGCAAGGGCATCCGTGGAGCTCCGCGCGACGCGCTGCTGGCTGAGGGCGTCCCACCCGATTCCGTCGGCCGGGTGTTCGGGTTCCACCGGGCCGCCGACACCCTCGGTGCCGTGATCGGCCCTCTGCTGGGTCTGGCAATCCTGACAGCGTCGGGCAACGACGTGGGCGTGGCCCTGTGGATCGCGGTGATCCCCGCACTGATCAGCGTTGCCCTCGTCGGCTTCACGCGGGAGCCCAGGACCCCGGCGTCACGGCGCGGCGCACGGGGACGGGGCAGATCAGTGCACGACACCGGTCGGGAGCAGGCGCGCGCGCCCCTGCCCCGGCAGGTGCGCGCCCTGGCGACGGTGCTGGGGCTCTTCGCGATGGTCAACTTCCCCGATGCGCTGATCCTCCTGAGGGTCAACGAGCTCGGCTTCAGTGCCGCGCAGGTCGCCGGCGCCTATGCCCTGATGAACCTGGCCAGCGCCGCAGTCGCCTTTCCAGCGGGATCGCTGAGCGACCGATGGCCGCGGTCGCGCGTGTACGCCCTGGGGCTGGTGTGCTTCTCCATCGGCTACATCGGCCTCGGGCTGGTTGACGGCGGATGGGCGGTCATTGCCGTGCTGGTCATCTACGGCGGTTTCGCCGGGATCACCGATGGGGTCGGCAAGGCCTGGATCACCTCGCTGGCTCCGCCGGCGGTCCGCGGGCATGCCCAGGGACTCTTCCAGGGCCTGGCCGGGGTCGGGATCCTCATCGCCGGGCTCTGGGCCGGGCTGCTGTGGACGGCTGGACCCGGATCCGGAGTTGTGCCCCTGCTCGTGTCGGGGACCGTCGCCGCCGGCTGTGCGGGCGGCCTGTGGCTCTTCGGGCGCCGGCTCGACTCCGACGCGGCGGGTGCCCTCGGGATCAATCCCGGCGGATGAGTGCCGCGAACATCCCGTCGGTGTCGTGCTCGGCGGGCCAGAGCCTCAGGTGCGGCCCGGCGATTGACCCCGGAGGGAGGTCCAGCTCCGGACACTGGTCAATCGGGACGACAGTCCCGCCGAGCCGCTGAACGTCGGCAACCACTTCCCGCGTCTCGGCCAGGTGCGGTGAGCAGGTCACGTAGAGCACGAGCCCACCGGGACGGACCACCTCGAGGGCCCGGGCCAGCAACCGACGCTGCAGGGCCGTCAGTTCGGCGAGGTCACCGGGCGTCCGGCGCCACCTCGCCTCCGGGCGCCTGCGCAGGGCTCCCAGGCCTGTGCATGGGGCATCGACCAGCACCCGGTCGTACCCGGTGCCGATGTCGTCGGTCGTGGCGTCGGCAACCAGCACCTCGTGCCGGCCTCGGATGGGCCGCAGGGATGCCGCGACCAGGTCGCCCCGGTGGGCGTGCAGCTCGACGGCGGTCAGGGTGCCGCCCCGCTCCGCGGCCTGACCGGCGAGGAGGGCCGCCTTGCCCCCCGGCCCGGCGCACATGTCCAGCCAGCGGACGTCGGGACCGTCGAGTGCCGCATCAGCCAGCGCCAGCGCCACGACCTGGCTGCCCTCGTCCTGGACGCCGGCGGCACCCGTGGCGACCTCGGGGAGGGCGCCGGGGTTGACCGCGTCGATCCGGACCGCCAGGCGTGACAGGTCACCGGGACGGGCGGAGACGCCCTGTTCGGCCAACCTGTCCATCAGCTCCTCGCGCTCCGTCGTCCGGCTGACCAGCGTCACCGCACCTGCCCGGTTGTCCGCCAGAAGCTCGGTGGCGGTGTCGGCCCAGGTGCGCTCGGGTTGCGAGGCCGTCAGCGCATCATGGACAGCACGTACGATCCACGCCGGATGTGATGTGGACACTGACAGGTGGGTCACCGGGTCGGACTCGAGCGTGGGCACTGACCCTGAGGCGACGAGGTGGTCCAGCCAGTCCTCGGCCGTCCCACCGCGAGCCACCCTCCGCAGCACGGCGTTGGCGAAGCCGGCGGCACCCTTGTTCACGGTCTGGCCGGCGAGCTCCACCGTCTCGGAGACCGCGGCGTGATCACCGACCCGCATGTTGTGCAGCTGGTGGACGCCCAGGCGCAGGGCGTTGAGGAGCTCGGGCTGGAGCGTGCCGAGCGGGCGATCCACGCACTCGGCCAGGATCGCGTCATGGCGCCCCCTCCAGCGCAGGGCGCCATAGCCCAGCTCGGTGGCGAACCCGGCGTCGCGTCCGGAGAGCTCATGGTGGGCCAGGATCCGGGGCCACGCGATGTTGGCGTAGGCGCCGTCGAGCTCCACGGCCCGGAACAGGTCAAGTGCCGCGAGGCGAGCGGGGTCCATCCGGCGGGACGGGGCCGTCGGCGTGGGTTGCGGGGGCCGGCCGGGGCGGGCACCGCCCCGGGAGCCGGTGCGCCGGCGGTCGTCAGCCAAGGCGCTCGCCCGGCTCCACCCGTAGCCCGCGCGCCCAGTCACCGGCCGGCATGAGCCGTTTGCCCTCGGCCTTGACGTCCCCAAGCAACACCGCGTTCGTCGCGGTGCCCACCCAGATGCGGTTCTTGACCACGCGGAGCTCACCAGCAGGCAGGTCCGTGACCTCCGGCGCGAGTTGGACCGGACCCAGCTTCACCCGCTCCCCCCGGAACACGCTCCACGCCCCCGGGGCCGGGGTGCAGCCCCGGATCAGCCGATCGACACGCATCGCCGGGTCCGTCCAGACCAGCCGTGCGTCCTCGACTCGGATCTTCGGGGCCAGGCTCACCCCGTCAGCTGACTGGTGCACAGGTACCAGCGCGCCCGCCTCGAGACCATCGAGGGTGGCGACCAGCAGGCCGGCTCCCGACTCCGCGAGGCGTTCGAGGACATCGCCGGCGGTGTCGGTGGGACCGATCTCATCGGTGACCACACCGAACACCGGACCGGTGTCGAGCCCCTCCTCCAGCTGGAATGTGCTGGCGCCGGTCACCTGGTCACCGGCCATGACGGCGTGCTGGACAGGTGCTGCACCGCGCCATGCGGGCAGTAGCGAGAAGTGCAGGTTCACCCAGCCGTGCGCCGGGATCGCCAGTGCGCCAGGTGGGATCAGCCCGCCGTAGGCCACGATCGGTGCCACCTCCGGATCGATCTCGGCAAGACGGTCGAGGAACGCGGGGTCACGGACACGTTCGGGCCGGAGTACCTCGATCCGGTGCGCCAGGGCGATCTCCGCGACCGGCGAGGGCATCAGCCGGCGACCTCGCCCAGCCGGGGCGTCCGGGCGGGTCAGCACGGCGACCACCTCGTGCGGGGACTCCAGCAGGGCGTTGAGCGCCGGCACCGCAGCCTGCGGGGTCCCGGCGAAGAGGACCCGCATCAGCCCAGGCCCGGCCGGATCGAGTGCGGGCTGAACCGAATCTGTGGGGCCGGTTGGCCGAACCACTCGGACTCCCGGATCTCCTTCATGGCGGCCTTGCGGGTCTCGGTGTCAAGCCGATCGATGAAAAGGATCCCGTCCAGGTGGTCGGTCTCGTGCTGGACACATCGCGCCAGGAGCTCCGAGCCCTCGATGGTCATCGGCTCCCCGTGCATGTTCATGCCCCGTGCCACGACCCGCAGCGCCCGCTTGGTGTCAAAGGTGAGCCCGGGTAGGGACAGGCACCCCTCCTCACCGTCCTGCTCCTCGTCGGACAGGTCGAGGCTCGGGTTGATCAGGTAGCCGACCTCGTCGTCGACCCAGTAGGTGAAGACCCGCAGGGACACACCGATCTGCGGAGCGGCCAACCCGACGCCCGGGGCGTCCATCATCGTGTCGGTGAGGTCGGCGACGAGTGTGCGAAGCTCCTTGTCGAACGTCTCGACCGGAGCAGCTGGTGTCCGCAACACGGGGTCGCCGAACAGTCGGATCGGTTGCAGCGGCATGCCCCCATTCTAGAGCCGGATCAGCGCAGGGACACCGGGTCGATCCGGGCTGCCACCATGGCGGCCCGACGTGCGCTGCGAACGGACTGGATCCGGCGCAGGGCAGCGGTCAGCGCGGCCCCATCGGCAATCGAGGTCGCGAGCAACCAGGTGACGGACTCCTCCGGGCCGGGCAACGGACCGGAGCGGCGCGCGATCAGGGTCCCCAATTCCGACTCGAGCTCGTCGGCGACCTCGAGGGCGGCCAGGGCGGGTCCGGTCAGCTGGGCGATCCGCACAGCCGGGGGCAGGTGCAGCGCTGCCCGCTCGGCGAGCTCCCGATCTGCGTAGCCATGCGGGTCCCAGCGGATCAGCGCCTGGATCTCGCGCATGTCCGAATCGCCCACCACGAGCACGCGACCGCCCCGGTCGGCCGGGCGCACCAGTGACGCCGCCGAGAACCAGCGGCGCAGGACCTCCTCAGCCACCCGCAGCCCGGGCCGGGACAGGGCGGCCGCCGCGTCCAGGATGACCAGGGCGGCATATCCCCCGGGGCCGGGATCGGGTTCCGATCCGGGGGTGGCCACAACCATCACCTCTGGCCCTGGGAGCGTGCGCAGGTGCTCGTCGCCCGAGGAGGTGATCACCCGTACGCCCGGCAGTGCCCGCCCATACTCCTCCGCCGTTCGGCGCACCCCCACGACGACCGCACGCACGACGTCACGACCACAGACGGCGCACCGCCAGTCCGTGACGGCACCGTGGGTGCGGCAGGTCGGGCGTCGGTCGGGGCCCTGGGCCTGCATCGGCCGGCCGCACTGCCGGCACACCACGGGCTCACGGCACGCCTGGCAGGCCAGCATCGGCAGGTAGCCGGCGCGGGGGACGCTGACGAGCACGGGTCCCTCGGTAACGGCCGCCCGCAAGATGTCGAGGGCAACCGAAGGGATTCTTGACGCCGTCCGCGCTGGGTCGTCGACCATGCCCACGGCCACTTGGACCCGCGGCATCCGGCTGCGCAGGACTGGGCGGGGCAGCTCGACCGGGGTCAACCAGCCCGTCGAGGCCATCCGGGCCGCCTCAAGGGTCACGGCAGGGCCACCGATGACCAGGCTCACGTCCGAGCCGGCGCTGCGCAGCGCCGCGACCTCCCGGGCATGCCAGCCGGGGGCGTGCGGCTCCGCCAGCGAGTCGTCGCCGTCATCCCACACGATGATCACGCCGAGATCGGTCACCGGGGCGAACACCGCGGCCCGGGTTCCCACGACCACCGGGGCGGCCCCGGACAGCACCGTGAGGAACCTCCGGTACCGGGTCTCAGGGCCGGACTCGGCGACAAGCTGCACGGGTCTGATCCCGTGGCGCACCAGTGCGGCGACGACCCGGTCGACCTCGGCCGCGTCCGGGGCGACGACCAGCACGCCCCGGCCCCGCGCCCGCACGGCACTGGCGAGCTCGGCGATCCGGTCGCCGGTCTGCTCGTCGGGGCCGGACACCCACAGCGCCCGCATCGCGGCCGCACCACCGACTCCCCCGAGCAGTTCGGCGCCGCCGCGGTAGGCCGCCCAGCCATCGGTCGGCACCCGGTCCGTGGCAGCATCCGGCTGCGATTCGATCGGTCGGGACTCGGCTCGTGCGTGCCTGGGAGGAACCGCGAAGCGCAGGACATCGGCCAGTGTCCCGGCGTACCGGTCAGCCACTGCCCGGCACAGCACCCCGATCTCGGGGGTCAGCACCGGCGGGCCGTGCACGGATCGCACGGGCTGCAGCGTGCGCTCCGAGGTCTCGACCCGCTCCACGATGAAGCCGTCCATCAACCGACCGGCGAGGCGGACCCGCACTCGCACGCCGGGCTGGGCAGCCTCGGCGAGCACTTCGGGCACCTCGTAGTCGAACGGTCGATCAAGGTGCGGAACGGGGGTCATCAGGACCACTCGGGCCACCGGTAGCTGGCCAGCCGCCGGGCGTTGGGGCCGCGCCCGTGCGGGTCTCCTCGACGGCACCCGTCCATCGGCGATCAGGGGGATCTGGCCCTGGGTCATGAGGCGCGCAGCCCACCGCCCCCGTCGACCCGCCCACGACCTGAGGCGACCGTGGTGGGGATGGAGCGCTGGTCGATCACAGGCCCGCGGCAGCCCGAAGGTCGTCGACGCGGTCCAGCCGCTCCCACGTGAAGGTGGACGTACCGGCCGACTCCCGACCGAAGTGGCCGTAGGCGGCCGTGGGGCGGTACTGGACCACGGAGGTGTCGAGCAGCTGCAGGTCACGGATCAGCGCGCCCGGGCGCAGGTCGAACACCTCAAGAACGGCATCCTGGATCCGCTCGTCCGGCAGTGCGCCGGTGCCGAACGTCTCGACGAACAACCCGACCGGGTGCGCCTTGCCGATGGCGTAGGCAACCTGGACCTCGCACTTGGTGGCCAGCCCGGCCGCGACCACGTTCTTGGCAACCCATCGCATGGCATACGTGGCCGACCGGTCGACCTTCGAGGGATCCTTGCCGGAGAACGCCCCGCCGCCGTGGCGTGCGAACCCGCCATAGGTGTCGACGATGATCTTCCGGCCGGTGAGGCCGGCGTCGCCCATCGGGCCGCCGGTCACGAACCGACCCGTCGGGTTCACCAGCAGGCGCACTCCGGAGGAATCGAGGTCCAGTCCGGCCAGCACGGGCTCCACGACGAACTTGCGGACCTCAGGGGCGAGCTCGCCCTCGAGGTCGACGTCCTCGGCGTGCTGGGAGCTCACGACGATCGTGTCGAGGCTGACGGCCTTCGTGCCCCGGTAGCCGATCGTGACCTGGGTCTTGCCGTCGGGACGCAGGTAGGGCAGCTGCCCCGACTTGCGCACGGCGGTCAGCTGCTCGGCCAACTGATGAGCGAGGTGGATCGGCAGTGGCATGAGTTCCGGGGTGTCGGTGCACGCGAAGCCGAACATGAGACCCTGATCACCGGCGCCCTGCCGGTCCAACCCGTCGTCCGAGCCCTCGACGCGCTCCTCGAAGGCGTCGTCCACGCCCTGGGCGATGTCCGGGGACTGCCGGCCGATGGACACCTGCACACCACAGGACTCGCCGTCGAACCCCTTCTCCGAGTGGTCGTAGCCGATGTCGAGCACGACGCTGCGGATGAGGTCCATCACCTCGGCGTACCCCTCGGTGGTCACCTCGCCGGCAACGTGCACCTGACCGGTGGTGAGCATCGTCTCCACAGCCACCCGGGATGCCGGGTCCTGACGCAGGAGGTCATCGAGGATCGCATCGCTGATCTGGTCGGCCATCTTGTCGGGGTGGCCCTCGGTCACGGACTCGGATGTGAACAGGCGTGTGGTCATCAGGGCTCTCCTTGGGCTGGTGCGCTCGCCGCAGCGCTCGCGTTCGGCTGCGATTCTAAGTCGTGCGTGCTCGGAGGTCGGCGACGCGGTCCCAGACGGCGTGTGCCACCTCGGCCTTGGTACCGGCATGTGGTCCCGCGAGGGTCCCATCGGGGTTCAGGACCATGATCTCATTGTCGTCCTGGCCGAACACCGAGCCGCCGGACACGTCGTTGAGCACGAGCAGGTCCACACCCTTGCGGGCCAGCTTGGCCCGTGCGTGGGCCAGCGCCTCATCCTGGGCGTCCCCGGTCTCGGCAGCGAACCCCACCAGCAGGAGCCCCGCGGGCAGGGTGCCGGCCGCACGGGCGTGCGCGAGGCCGGCGAGGATGTCGGGGTTGCGCACCAGGGCGATCGGCAGCGGAGCGCCGTCGTGGGACTCGTCCTTCTTGATCTTGTCCGTCTCCACGATGGCCGGGCGGAAGTCGGCCACGGCGGCGGCCATGATCACGACATCGGCGTTCGCCGCCGCGGCGGTCACCGCCTGCTCCATCTCGAGGGCGGTGCCCACCCGCACGACCGTGGAGCCGGCCGGGTCGGGGAGCTCGACGTTGGCACTGACCAGCGTCACCTGCGCTCCACGCGCGGCCGCGGCCGTGGCCAGTGCGTAGCCCTGCAGCCCGCTCGACCGGTTGCCGAGGAAGCGGACCGGGTCGAGCGGCTCGCGGGTACCGCCGGCGCTGATCATGACTCGGCTGCCGTCGAGGTCGCGGACGCCGCCGGTGTGCAGCACGGCGGCGACGGCCGCGGCGATGGCGTCGGGCTCGGGCATGCGCCCGGCGCCGGTGTCGCTGCCGGTGAGCCGGCCGACCGCCGGCTCCAGGACGATGACACCGCGCTCGCGAAGCGTGGCCACGTTGGCCTGCGTCGCTGCGTGCTGCCACATCTCGGTGTGCATCGCCGGGGCCATGACGACAGGGCAGGTGGCCGTCAGGAGCGTGGCGGTCAAGAGGTCGTCGGCGCGACCGGCCGCTGCGCGGGACAGCAGGTCGGCGGTCGCGGGCGCGACGACCACGATCTCGGCGGACTTGCCGATCCGGACATGCTCCACGCCCTGGACGTCGTCCCAGACCGTGGTGTGCACGGGGTGGCCGGACAGGGCAGCCCAGGTTGCGGCCCCCACGAAGTTCAGGGCCGATGCGGTCGGCACGACCTGGACGTCATGCCCCGACTCGGTGAGCATGCGCAGCAGGTGTGCGGTCTTGTACGCCGCGATCCCGCCTGCGACACCGAGGACGATGCGCGCAGGCGTCGCCGTCAGAGCGACTCCTCGACAGGCTCCTCGACCGGCTCCACCAGCAGCAGGCTGTCGTTGATCTCGCGCATCGCGATCGAGAGCGGCTTCTCCTGGGGATGGGTCTCCACCAGCGGGCCGACGTACTCGAGCAGGCCCTCGCCGAGCTGGGAGTAGTAGGCGTTGATCTGGCGGGCGCGCTTGGCTGCCTCGATGACCAGGGAGTACTTCGAGTGCGTCTTGCTCAGAAGCTCGTCGATGGGGGGGTAGGTGATGCCTTCGGGGCGGATGCTGGTGCCGGACACGGCGAGCCCTCCTGTGGGAACTGGATCACACCGGGCTAGGTCGCCCCGGGCGGGGATCTCTCAGGCCGGACGGCCCGGATCTTCGAGCAAGTCTAGCAACTCCCGGGCTGCGCGGACCACATCGTCGTTCACGACCACCGCGTCGAACTCCTCGGCAGCCGCGAGCTCGTCGCGGGCCCTGGTCAACCGTCGGTTGATCGCCTGCTCATCCTCGGTGGCCCGTCCGCGGAGCCGGTCCTCGAGCACCGTCAGGTCCGGGGGCGTGAGGAACACCATGAAGGCCGCCGGCATGGCGGCCCGCACCTGACGCGCGCCCTGCAGCTCGATCTCCAGCAGCACGGGCTCCCCGGCGGCCAACCGGTTCTCGACCGGCGCCCTCGGGGTCCCGTACCGGTGGCCCGCGAACGGTGCCCACTCGAGGAAGCCGTCGTCGGCGATCGTGGCATCGAACCGCTCGGGGCTCCAGAAGAAGTAGGACACCCCGTCGGCCTCCCCCGCGCGCGGGGGACGGGTTGTGGCCGACACCGAGACCCAGAGGTCCGGGCGCAGCCGGCGGAGCTCGGCCACCACTGTGCCCTTGCCCACGCCGCTCGGTCCGGTCAGGACGAGCAGGCGGCCGGCCATCACGCGCCGCCCCGCGGGAAGCGCTGGGCGAGGGCATCCGTGGTCGCCTCGACCTGACGCGACCCGAGCCCACCGACCCGCCGGTTCGCAGCGATCCCGATGTCCTCCATCATGTCCGCGGCCCGTGCCGGGCCGATCCCGCGGAAGCTGGAGAGCAGGTCGACGACCTTCATCCGGGCCAGTATCCGGCCGCGCTCGTCTGGCGACCTGCGCGTCACCGAGCACCTCGGCGACCGGGATGCTGCCGTCGGCGAGCCCGGCACGCACCTGGGCGCGGACCTGGCGCGCCTGAACGCCGCGGGCAGCGGCAGCAGCCCGGTCCTGCGCTGAGAGCGGGGGCGGCGGAGGTCCCACCTGAGCGCTCACAGTCGCTCCAGCGACTCGGCCAACCGGCGCGCGGCGGCCGCCGGGTCGGCGGCGGCGGTGATGGGACGGCCGATCACAAGCAGGTCGGCCCCTGCAGCCAACGCCGCCTGGGGGGTGGCCACCCGAGTCTGGTCGCCGGTCGCGCTGCCCGCTCCCGCGGCGGGGCGCACCCCCGGGGTGATCAGCGTGACGTCGGCAGGGACAGCGGCCCGGATCTCGGCCACCTCCTGGGGGGAGCACACGATCGCGCGGGCGCCGGCGGACACCGCCATCCGGGCAAGTCGCACCGCTGCGTCCAGAGCCGGGCCGTGCAGGCCGACGGCCTCGAGGTCAGCCTCGGACAGTGAGGTCAGCACGGTGACAGCGGTGATCCGGGCATCCGGCAGCGCGTCGGCGGCAGCGGCGACCATGGCCGGGCCTCCGCTGGCGTGCACCGTGAGGTAGTCCGGGGCCAGTCCGGCCACGCTGCGCGCTGCCCCGGCCACGGTGTTGGGGATGTCGTGCAGCTTGAGGTCCAGGAACAGCGCGCACCCCGGGGCTGCCCCTCGGACCTCGCCGACCACGGAGGCGCCGTCGCGCAGGAAGGTCTCCAGGCCCACCTTCATCACCGATACATGCGGGGCGGCGGCACCCGCCCACGAGATCACCGTCTGCCGGTCGGGGCCGTCCAGGGCCAGTGCGATCGGTGCTCTCATGGG
Source organism: uncultured Actinomycetes bacterium (assembly GCA_963753075.1). Classification (GTDB taxonomy): domain Bacteria; phylum Actinomycetota; class Actinomycetes; order S36-B12; family CAIYMF01; genus Prado023. The sequence goes on along the minus strand of CAVWAR010000017.1, from coordinate 260,889 downwards.
GTGTCCTCCTGCGCTGCCCGGCGCGCGTCCCGGGCGGCGATGTGTCGGGCCTGCATCGTGTGTCCGAGTCCGACGGCATCCGACAGGCTCGCGAACCCCCGCGCAGCCAGGATGTCGCGCAGCTCGGCGGAGATCCGGGCTGGGGCGTGCGGATCGTTGAAGACGGCGGTTCCGACCGACACCGCGCTGGCCCCGGCGAGCAGGAACTCGAAGGCGTCCTGGCCCGTTCGGATCCCGCCCATGCCCAGGATCGGCACCCGCGGGAAGGCCGCGTGGACCTGCCACACGGCGCGCACGGCCACAGGACGGATGGCCGGGCCCGACAGCCCGCCGGTCATGCCCCCCAGTGTGGGACGCATCGTGTCCGGGTCGATCACCATGCCCAGCAGCGTGTTGATCAGCGACACGCCGTCAGCGCCGGCGTCGAGGACGGACTTGGCGATGGCCACGATGTCGGTGACGTCCGGGCTGAGCTTGGCCAGCACCGGGACGTCTGGGGCCGAGTGCCGCCGGACGACCTGGACCACCGACCCCGCCGAGAACGCGTCGCAGGCGAACACCTGGCCACGGGACTCCACGTTCGGGCACGAGATGTTCACCTCGAGCGCGGCAATCCCCGGCTCGTGGCGCAGCCGCTGCGCAAGCTTCTGGTACTCCTGGACCGACCCGCCAGCGATCGACACCACCGTGCGGACCCCCCGCTCGCGCAGCCAGCGCAGGTCCCTGGCGATGAACTCCTCGATACCCGGGCCCTGCAGGCCGATGGAGTTCAGCATCCCCGACGGGGTCTCGGCCATTCGCGGCGTGGGCCGCCCGGACCGGGGCTCGAGCATGATCGACTTCGTGACGACCGCCCCGATGGCGCGCAGGTCCAGGAACGGCGCCAGCTCGCGGCCTGCGGCGGCGCAGCCGGAGGCGGTCAGCACCGGGTCCGGCATCACGAGACGGCCCAGGGCGGTGGACATGTCCACGGCTGCCGGCCCCGGCACAGGCGTGCGCGCAGCCATCAGTGTCCCCCCGCCACGGGTGCTCCGAGGGTCCCTGCCGGCACCGTCCCGACGTCGGCCCAGCGCACGTCGCTGCCGCGGAACACGGGTCCATCCGTGCACGAGCGGACCATCCGGGTGATCCCGTCAGCGCCCTGCACGGGCAGCACACAGGTCATGCACACGCCGATCCCGCAGGCCATGGCCTCCTCCACGGCGCACTGGCTGTGCGCCCCGGTGTCTGCGGCGACCGCCGCGACCGAAGCGAGCATCGCCATCGGCCCACACGCGTAGACGACGTCGGCGTCCGAGGCGCGCACGATCTCAGCAAGGGGGTCGGTGACACGACCGCGCACCCCGGCGGACCCGTCATCAGTGGTCACGGTCACCGACGCGGAGCTGCGCTTGGCCTCGAGGACGCCGAAGAGCCGATCCTCGGTGGCCGCCCCGAGGATCATGTCCACCCGGCAGCCCCGAGCGCGGAGCGCCTCGGAGAGCATGAACAGGGGCGCTGCCCCGTAGCCGCCGGCGACCAGGACACAGGCCACAGGCTCCTTGGGCAGCGTGAACGGCCGCCCGAGTGGGCCGATGACGTCGAGCTTGTCGCCGCGGCGCCGATCAGCCAACCATCGGGTGCCCTTGCCGTGGGTGGCGAACACGACCTCGACGGTCCCGCCAGCTGGCCCGCCCGGGGTGACCCGATGGATCGAGAAGGCCCGGCGCAGCAGCATCCCCGACCCCTCCCCGCCGACGGCGACCGCGACGAAGTGCCCCGGTCGGGTCGCCTCCGGGATCCCCGGGGCAAGAAGGGTGAGGTGGTGGTAGGCGCCGGTCCGGCGCAGTCCGACAACCTCGGACGTGACCTGGACCGGCATCACACCTCCCGTGCGGGCGTGATGCCCGTTGTTGGGGGCGCCGCACGCAGCGCGGCCAGCTCCGCGGCGTGCTCCTGCAGCGAGCGCACCCCGATGTCCCCGGAGATCAGTGCCTCGATGCCCTGCACCGCTGCGCCCAGGCCCTGCACGGTGGTGATGCACGGGACTCCGCGGATGACCGCCGCCGTACGGATCTCGTAGCCGTCGAGCCGGGAGCCCACCCCGTACGGGGTGTTGACGATCAGGGCGATGTGCCCACCGAGGATTGCATCCACGGTGTTCATGCCCGGGCCGGCCTCGTGGATCTTGCGGATGTCGGTCACCTGCACACCGTTGCGGCGCAGGACGTCGGCCGTGCCACCGGTCGCGGTGATCTCGAACCCGAGGTCGGACAGGCGCTTGAGCGGGAAGATCATCGAGCGCTTGTCCCGGTTGGCCACCGACACGAACACCGTGCCGCTGGTGGGCAGGCCCGAGGAGTAGGCCGCGATCTGGGACTTGGCGAAGGCTGTCCCGAACTGGGTGTCGAGCCCCATGACCTCCCCCGTGGAGCGCATCTCCGGACCGAGGACGGTGTCCACCCCGTGGAAGCGGCCGAAGGGCAGGACCGCCTCCTTGACCGCGACCATCGCGCCGCTGGGCAGGTCCGCGGCATCTCCCACCGGGGGCAGGGTCCCGTCGGCACGCAGCTCGGCGATGCTCTCGCCCAGGGCGATCCGGGCTGCTGCCTTGGCCAGCGGGACCCCGGTGGCCTTGGCCACGAACGGCACAGTGCGCGACGCACGGGGATTCGCCTCGAGCACGTAGAGGATGTCGGCCGCCATCGCGTACTGGACGTTGATCAGCCCCTGCACCCCGACACCGCGGGCGATCGCCTCGGTCGAGGCCCGGATCCGGACGATGTCCGCGCGGCCGAGCGTGATCGGCGGAAGTGCGCACGCGGAGTCGCCGGAATGGATCCCGGCCTCCTCGATGTGCTCCATCACCCCACCCAGGTAGAGCTCGGTGCCGTCGTAGAGGGCATCGACGTCGATCTCCAACGCGTCATCGAGGAAGCGGTCGACCAGGACCGGGTGCTCGGGGCTGACCTGCGTGGCCCGGTCGATGTAGGACTCGAGCATCGCCTCGTCATAGACGATCTCCATTCCGCGACCGCCCAGGACGTAGGAGGGCCGCACCAGGACCGGGTACCCGACCTCGTCGGCCACCGACTTCGCCTCATCGAAGGACGACGCCATCCCGAACTTGGGCGCGGGCAGGCCGGCCGAGGCCAGCACCCGGCCGAATGCACCCCGCTCCTCGGCCAGGTCGATCGCCTGGGGCGAGGTGCCGACGATCGGCACGCCGGCGGCCTGCAGTCCGTGGGCCAGCCCGAGCGGGGTCTGGCCCCCGAGCTGGCAGATGACCCCGGCCACCGGCCCCGCCGCCAGCTCGGCGTGGTAGACCTCGAGGACGTCCTCGAGGGTGAGCGGCTCGAAGTAGAGCCGCGACGAGGTGTCGTAGTCGGTCGAGACGGTCTCCGGGTTGCAGTTGACCATGATCGTCTCGTAGCCAGCCTCGCGGAGCGTCAACGATGCGTGCACGCACGAGTAGTCGAACTCGATGCCCTGCCCGATCCGGTTCGGTCCCGAGCCGAGGATGATCACCGCCGGGACCGCACGCGGTTCCACCTCGGTCTCCTCGTCGTAGGAGGAGTAGTGGTACGGCGTCTTCGCGGCGAACTCCGCGGCACAGGTGTCCACCGTCTTGAAGACCGGTCGGATGCCCAGGGCGTGACGCACCCCCCGGACGACGTCGGTGGGAATGCCCCGGGCTGACCCGATCTGCGCATCGGAGAAGCCGTGCCGCTTGGCCAGCCGGAGCAGCTCGGGGGTGAGCATCGCCGCCGTGCGCACCCGCTCCCCCACCTCGTTGATCAGCACGATCTGGTCCAGGAACCACGGATCGATCGCGGTCGCGGCGTGCACCGCCTCGATCGAGGCTCCGGCGCGCAGCAGCTGCTGAACCTCCTCGAGGCGCCCGTCATGCGGGACGGCCACCGACTCGAGCAGTGCCTCACGATCCAGCTCCGCCGGCTCACCGACCCAGCTGAAGCCAGCGCCCTTGCGCTCCAGGGAGCGCAGGGCCTTCTGCAGGGCCTCGGTGAAGTTGCGGCCGATGGCCATCGCCTCACCAACGCTCTTCATGTGCGTGGTGAGCTCGTGGTTGGCGGCTGGGAACTTCTCGAACGCGAACCGGGGGGCCTTCACGACGACGTAGTCGAGGGTCGGCTCGAAGCTCGCCGGCGTTTCGCGGGTGATGTCGTTGGGGATCTCGTCGAGGGTGTAGCCGACCGCCAGCCGCGCAGCGATCTTGGCGATCGGGAAGCCAGTGGCCTTGGAGGCCAGCGCCGACGAGCGCGAGACGCGCGGGTTCATCTCGATGACGATCATCCGGCCGTCGTGCGGGTTGATGGCGAACTGGATGTTGCATCCGCCGGTGTCCACGCCGACCGCCCGGATGATCTCGATCCCGACGTCGCGCATGTGCTGGTACTCGCGATCGGTCAGCGTCAGGGCCGGGGCGACGGTGATGGAGTCACCAGTGTGCACGCCCATCGGATCCACGTTCTCGATGGAGCACACGACCACGACGTTGTCGTTGCGGTCGCGCATCAGCTCGAGCTCATACTCCTTCCACCCCAGGATCGACTCCTCGAGCAGCACCTCCGTGGTGGGTGAGGCCTGCAGGCCTGCGCCAGCGATCTCATGCAGGCCCGCCTCGTCGTGGGCGATGCCGGACCCCGAGCCACCCATGGTGAACGACGGGCGGACCACGACCGGGTAGCCGAGGTCCGCAACGGCCGCCAGGCACTGGTCCATGGTGTGGCAGACGACCGAGCGCGCCGATTCGGCACCGATCGACGTGACGATCTCCTTGAAGCGCTCCCGGTTCTCGCCGCGCTCGATCGCCTCGGTGTTCGCCCCGATCAGCTCGACGCCGTACTTGGCCAGCGTCCCGTCCGCGTGCAGGGCCATGGCGGCGTTCAGCGCGGTCTGGCCGCCGAGGGTGGGCAGCAGCGCGTCCGGGCGCTCCTTGTCGATGATCCGGGTGACGAACTCCGGCGTGATCGGCTCGATGTAGGTGGCGTCGGCGAACTCCGGGTCGGTCATGATCGTGGCCGGGTTGGAGTTGACGAGGATGACCCGCAGCCCCTCGTCGCGCAGCACGCGGCAGGCCTGGGTCCCGGAGTAGTCGAACTCGGCGGCCTGCCCGATGACGATGGGCCCCGATCCGATCACCATGACGGAGGAGATGTCAGTTCGCCGCGGCATCGATGACCTCCCTCGGGGTGGGCTCGGTCATGGCCGTGAGGATGGGCATCGCCCACTCCTTCCCCGCCTCGCAGGACGGCTTTAAAGGAGGCTTCCAGCAGGAGGCTTCAGTTTCCCCGAGCATACCGGCGCCGGCCCCCGGGCCGGCCCCCGCCCCACGTCAGCGCACGGCGAGGAAGTGGGCGATCCGTGCAGCCCGCTCCGCCGGGACCACGGTGTCGGGATCCCGCGAGTTGGAGTCGCTGGCCAATGCCTCGCGGGCAGCGACCAGTGACGGGCAGAGGCGTGGGCATGTGGCGCGAGCTTCGCACCTGTTGTGGTTGACAGGGCGCCTCTTGCCGCTCTGCGCGTCCAACTTCGCGCCCGAAGTGGTGGGTAGACACCACCACGGCAGGGCTCTTGCGACCACTCCGGATGCGCAGTTGCACCGGGAGGTGGGGATCCGGAGCCCTTTCGACCAGAACGGACGCGAAGTTCGCGCGGCCGCGATGGGAACCCGTCAGGGCACGCTGGCAGAGGCTCCGTCAGAGCGTGGCCTTGACCTCCACGATGGATCCCTCGGGTGCGTACGGGACGGCGTTGCCCTCGATCGCGGTACCGTCCACGACGAGGGTGGCCCGGGCTCCCGGGGCCCCGGAGTTCGTGACGGTGATCCGATAGGTGGCACCGCGCGCGACCCGGGTGACCTCCCAGTGCGGCACGTCCGGCCCGATCTGCGGGTCGATGATCAGGCCGTCGTAGCCGGGTCGCACCCCCAGCAGGTACTGGGACACGGTCACGAAGTTCCACGCTGCTGTCCCGGTCAACCACGAGTTCTTCGCCTCGCCATGCCGTGGCGCCTCCTTGCCCGCGATCATCTGGGCGTAGACGTACGGCTCGAGCCGGTGCACCTCGGAGATGTCCTCGCGGTAGGCAGGCGTGATCCGGCGGTAGTAGTCGAAGGCCTGCGCACCGCGACCGACCATGGTCTCGGCGATCATCACCCAGGGGTTGTTGTGGCAGAAGATGCCACCGTTCTCCTTGTAGCCCGGCGGGTACGTGGACACCTCGCCGAGCTCGATCTGGTAGCTCGTGTAGGCCGGGTGCTGCAGGACCAGCCCGTGCTCGGTGCCCAGCTGCTCGTTGACCGAGTCCAGGGCCCGGACCGCGGGGCTGCCGGCGTGCGCCGGGTCGGTCGGGTCGGTGCTGGTCAGCCCGACCCCCCCCATCACGGCCATCCCCTGCGGCTCGATCCAGATCTTGCCCTCGGCGTGCTCGTCGGTGCCGACCTTGTTGCCGTAGTAGTCGTAGGCCCGCAGGAACCACTCGCCGTCCCAGCCATGCTCGAGCATGGCCATGCGCATCTGAGCCACGGCCGCACTGGCGTGCTCAGCCAGGGCCGGCTGCCCGGCCCGCTCGGCGATCTGCACGTACTCCGGGCCGATCGCGGTGAACATCGCGCCGATGAAGACAGACTCCGCCACCCCACCCGTCTGGTTCTCGGTGGTCTGGAAGGACTCACCGGGTTCGGTGGAGAAGGCGTTGAGGTTCAGGCAGTCGTTCCAGTCTGCGCGCCCGATCAGGGGCAGCCCGTGCGGGCCCAGGTTGGCCAGGGTGAACTCGAGGGACCTGGTGAGGTGGTCGAACAGCGGGGCAGCCTGCGCCTCGTCGTTGTCGAAGGGCACCTGCTCGTCGAGGATCGACCAGTCCCCGGTCTCCTTGAGATACCCGGCGACCCCCAGGATCAGCCAGAGCGGGTCATCGTTGAACCCGGTGCCGACCTCGTTGTTCCCGCGCTTGGTCAGCGGCTGGTACTGGTGGTAGGCCGAGCCGTCCGGGAACTGCGTCGCGGCGATGTCGAGGATCCGTTGCCGAGCCCGGTCCGGGACCAGGTGCACGAAGCCCAACAGGTCCTGGTTGGAGTCCCGGAAGCCCATCCCGCGCCCGATCCCGGTCTCGAAGAAGGACGCGGAGCGTGACATGTTGAACGTCACCATGCACTGGTACTGGTTCCAGATGTTGACCATCCGGTCGAGCTTCTCGTCGGTCGAGTGGACCGTGTAGGTCGTCAGCAGCCGATCCCAGGAGGCACGCAGCTCGTCGAAGGCCGCCCTGGTCTGGCCCTCGGTCGCGAATGCACCCAACAGCTCCTGGGCGCGCGACTTCTCCACGACCTGGCCGGCCGCGATGCCCGCCGCCTCGTCCGCCGGCGCCCACTTGGCGCCGCGCGGGTTCTCGATGTACCCCAGGACGAAGGTGAAGCTGCGCGACTCCCCCGGCGCTAGGTCAACGGCGAGATGGTGCGAGCCGATCGGGTACCAGCCGGAGGCGATCGAGTTGCCCGCGACGCCCGCGTGCGGAACGGCCGCCTCGCCCAGTGAGTTGTACGGCCCGACGAAGGTGTCGCGATCGGTGTCGAAGCCGGCAGCCCGGGCGTTCACGCCGTACACGGCATAGTGGTCGCGCCGCTCGCGGTACTCGGTCCGGTGATAGATCGCCGACCCGTGGGCTCCGTCGAGGTCGACCTCCACCTCGGCCAGCGAGAGGTTGCGCTGGTAGTTGGTCTGGTCGTCATGGGCGTTCCACAGGGCGAACTCAAGGAACGAGAAGAGCCCCACCGACTTCGGCTCGGCAGAGTCGTTGGTCAGCGTGACCTGCTGCACCTCGGCGTTGCGGCCCAAGGGCACGAAGTAGAGGACCGACGCCGTCAGCCCGCCGCGCGAGCCCGTGATCCGGGTGTAGCCCAACCCGTGGCGGGTCTCGAACGAGTCGAGCTCGGCCTTGACCGGCATCCACGACGGGCACCAGACATCGCCACCGTCATTGACGTAGAAGTACCGACCGCCCGCGTCATTGGGGATGTTGTTGTAGCGGTAGCGGGTCAGCCTACGCATCCGCGCATCCCGGTAGAACGTGTACCCGCCGGCCGTGTGTGAGACCAGCGAGAAGAAGTCCTCGGATCCCAGGTAGTTGATCCAGGGGTACGGGGTGCGCGGCGTCGTGATGACGTACTCACGGGCAGCATCGTCGAAGTGACCGAAGCGCATTGTGCTGACTCTCTCTCGGCGAGGATGCGATGGCGCCGACCTCAGGTCAGCGCAGCTTCCCGACCATACCGCCCGGGCATTGCCCGATGCCCGCCCCGAGTTGGCGGCCGGTCTACTCGCTGGCCATCCCCTTGTCGATCATGACGGCGAGACCAGCGCGTGCTTCGCTCTCAGCAGCGTGGACCCGTTGCTGCATCTCGCGGGCGGCCGCAAGTCGTTCGGCCGCCGCCTGCTCCACCACCAGGCAGGCCTCGACCCCCTGCGTGCGATCGAGGGCGATAGCCGCCTGGTCGGCGTGGTAGCCCTGCACCTCGCCGGCGGCGAGCTCGACGGCCCGGGCGAGCATGTACCGGTAGGCAGCCTGCACCTTCTTCGGCGTGGTCTTGCGCCGCAATCCCGCCACCTCCTCGGGCAGGGCCGAGCGCATGAAGACCAACGGGTCGGATCGGTAGCGCTGGTTCTCCGCCTCGTGGCGGGCACGCTCGAGCTCCTCATGCGCTGCGGTCAGCGCCAGCTCGGCCTCACGCACGGCGGCGGCGGCACCCTCGACGTGGGGAGCGAACCGTTCGACCAGGGCCTGCGTCAGTCGCAGCGCATCTGCGGAGCTCCCCTGCCCACCGGGCGGTGCATCGGGTGCCTGCCCCGATTCCGGGGCGGTGGACTCATTGCTGTCGGTCATGGACAACCTCGTCGTTGACGATCGGGAAGGACATGATCTCACCTCCCCGCCAGGTCATCCCAACGTCAGGCTGGGGCACCCTGCGCGACCATCAACTCGGTGAACCGGTCGAACAGGTAGGCGGAGTCATGCGGCCCGGCGGCCGCCTCCGGGTGGTACTGGACGGAGAAGGCGGGCGCATCGAGGCACCGCAGTCCCTCCACGACGTCGTCGTTGAGGCAGACATGGCTGACCTCGACCCGGCCGAACTCCGTGTCCGACACGTGGTCAAGGGGCGCGTCGACCGCGAACCCGTGGTTGTGGGCGGTGATCTCGACCCGGCCGGTGGCCCGGTCGGAGACCGGCTGGTTGATGCCCCGGTGGCCGTAGCCGAGCTTGTAGGTTCCGAATCCGAGGGCCCGGCCAAGGACCTGGTTGCCGAAGCAGATGCCGAAGACCGGGATCCGCGCGGCCAGCAGGGCCCGAACCTGCGCAACCGCGTGGTCGGCCGTCGCGGGGTCACCTGGACCGTTGGAGAAGAAGACGCCCACCGGCCCCTGGACTGCCCGGGCCCGTGTGACCAGCTCCTCGGGGCGGATGCCGGCCGGGAGCACCTGGACGCGCATCCCACGCTCAGCCATCCGGACCGGCGTCATCGTCTTGATCCCCAGGTCGACGGCCAGGACCGTGGCGATGTGCTGACCCACGGGCTCGATGACGTACTCCTGCGCGGTGGTCACCTCGTCGGTGAGGGCGGCGCCGAGCATCGGCGGGCTGGCCAGCACTGCGGCATGCATCGCGGCGAGGCCCTGTTCGGCCTGGGCCCCCGAGAAGATCCCTGCACGCATGGCACCGCGCTCGCGCAGGTGCCGGGTCAGGGCGCGGGTGTCCACCCCGCTGATACCGACCACACCGAAGCGCTCGAGCTCAGCGTCGAGGCTCCTCGTGGAGCGCCAGTTCGACGGCCGGGGCGCCGGATCGCGCACCACATAGCCAGCCACCCAGATCCTGCTCGACTCCGGATCCTCGTCATTGACGCCCGTGTTGCCGATGTGCGGCGCGGTCATCACGACGACCTGGCGGTGGTACGAGGGGTCGGTCAGCGTCTCCTGGTAGCCGGACATGCCGGTGGAGAACACCGCCTCCCCGACGGTGGCGCCCACCGCCCCATAGGCCTGGCCGGAGAAGGTCCGGCCGTCCTCGAGCACCAGCACGGCCGGAGCCGGTGCGGTGCCGGTGGGGTCGATCGGGGTCATCGGGAACCTCCCGCAGTCGGGACCAGCGCGGACAGGGCGCTGGCTGTGGCGATGTGCTGATCCGGGTTGTCGGCGCGGAAGCCGGTGTCGACCTCGCGGTCACCGAGCTGCCAGGTGATGAGGATCAGTCCCCCCGCCTCGAACGCCTTCTGCGCCTGGCCGGAGCCGAGCCGGACCGCACGCAGGTCCGCGCGCGGGATCCACACGTCGACCTCGCCGGTGCGGCGGATGAGGGCTCCCTCGTCCGAGGTGGCCAGCGCTGCACGGCCACGATGGCCAAGGCCGTGGGCGACGATCCGGTCCAGCAGGTCACCAGCGGTGGTCGTCGCCACGTAGAGGCCGGCCACCTCGTCGGCGTCACCCGCGGCCAGGACCGAGTCGGGCGGATCCGCCGGCGCCGGCACGTCAGCCTGCCGGGCCGCACGTGCACGCCACCCGTGCAGCATGCCCCAGGCGGCCAACCCGATGACGGCGACCGTGCCGAGTGTCAGCAGGATGCGCGGACCCCAGTCGGTGACGGGTGCGGACTCCGCGGCCAGCATCGCGGCTGGGATCACGACGGCTCCACCAGCACCCGGTCAGCGACGGTGCGCCGCCCGCGCAGGAATGTGGCCACGACCGGCGTGGGCAGGTCCCGACCCGAGTAGGGGTTGTTGCGGCTCCTCGAGGCCGAGTTGCGGATATCGACGGTCGCCCGCCCTGAGGGATCGACGAGGACGAGGTTCGCCGGCTCCCCCGGGGCGATCGGCCGCCCGTGACCGGCGCGCCGTCCGATCACGGCCGGTCGCACCGACATGGCCTGCGCGACACCATCCCAGTCAAGCCGCCCGGTGTTGACCATCGTGTCGAGGACCACTGCAAGGGCCTGCTCGAGGCCGATCATCCCGAAGGCGGCGGCAGCCCACTCGCACTGCTTGTCCTCCATCGGGTGCGGGGCATGATCGGTGGCCACGATGTCGATCGTGCCGTCAGCAAGGGCCGCGCGCACCGCCTCGACATCCGCGGCCGTGCGCAGCGGCGGGTTCACCTTGTAGACCGGGTCGTAGGTCGTGGCGAGCTCCTCGGTGAGCAGCAGGTGGTGCGGGGTGACCTCCGCGGTGACGTCGATCCCGCGGGACTTGGCCCAGCGGATGATCTCCACCGAGCCGGCGGTCGAGACATGGCACACGTGCAGCCGCGATCCGACATGCTCAGCCAGGAGCACGTCACGGGCGATGATCGCCTCCTCGGCGACAGCCGGCCATCCGCGAAGCCCCAGCCGACCGGACAGCTGCCCCTCGTTCATCTGCGAGCCCTCGGTCAGGCGCGGCTCCTGGGAGTGCTGTGCGATCACGCCGTCGAACGCCTTCACGTACTCCAGCGCGCGGCGCATCAGCACGGCATCAGAGACGCACATGCCGTCGTCGGAGAACACCCGCACGGCCGCCGCGGAGTCGGCCATCGCACCAAGCTCGGCGAGCCGCTCACCGCCCAGCCCGACCGTGACTGCTCCCACCGGGAACACGTCCACCAAGCCAGCGCGCTTGCCCAGGTGCCACACCTGCTCGACGACGCCTGCTGTGTCGGCGACCGGTTCGGTGTTGGCCATCGCGTGGACAGCGGTGAAGCCGCCGAGTGCGGCCGCCCGCGACCCGGTGGCAACGGTCTCGGAGTCCTCACGTCCCGGCTCGCGCAGGTGCGTGTGCAGGTCCACCAGGCCCGGCAGCGCGATCAGCCCGTCGGCGGGCATCACGGTCGCGTCGGGTGCGCTGACCGTTCCCGGCTCGCCCACCTCCGCGATCGTGTCCCCCGCGAGGAGCAGGTCGGCCGGCGGGCCGCCGAGTGGGCGGACACCGGTGATCAGGTAGGTCATGAGATCTGCCCTCCGAGCAGCAGGTAGAGCACGGCCATCCGGACGCTGACGCCGTTGGTGACCTGCTCGACGATCACCGATCTTGACCCGTCGGCGACATCCGCGGTGATCTCCATGCCGCGGTTCATGGGCCCGGGGTGCATGACGATCGCGTGCTCGGGCAGCATCCCCGCCCGCCGGCCGTCGAGGCCATACCGGCGCGAGTACTCCCGCTCGCTGGGGAAGTACGCGGCGCTCATCCGCTCGCGCTGCACGCGCAGCATCATGACCGCGTCGGCCCCGGGCAGCGGCCTGTCGAGGTCGTAGGAGACCTCGCAGGGCCAGCTCTCCACGCCGACCGGCAGCAGTGTCGGTGGCGCCACGAGCGTGACCTGCGCCCCGAGGGTGTCCAGCAGCAGCACGTTCGAGCGGGCCACCCGCGAGTGCAGGACGTCACCGACGATCGTGACCCGACGACCGTCGAGGTCACCCTCCCCGTCCGCGAGGTGCTCGCGCATCGTGTAGGCGTCGAGCAGGGCCTGGGTGGGGTGCTCATGCGTCCCGTCCCCGGCGTTGACCACTGCCGCCTCGATCCACCCCGAGGTCGCCAGCCGGTGCGGGGCGCCACTGGCCCCATGCCTGATCACCACGGCATCGGCACCCATCGCCTGCAGGGTGAGCGCAGTGTCCTTGAGGCTCTCTCCCTTGGAGATGCTCGATCCCTTGGCCGAGAAGTTGATGACGTCGGCCGACAGCCGCTTCGCAGCCGCCTCGAAGGAGATCCGGGTGCGGGTGGAGTCCTCGAAGAACAGGTTGACCACGGTCCGTCCGCGCAGGGTGGGCAGCTTCTTGACCTCGCGGTTGCTCACGGCCGCCAGCTCGCGGGCTGTGTCCAGGACCTGGACGGCGTCGTCGTGGGTCAGGTCACCCGCTGAGAGCAGGTGCCTGTTCACGAGTCCTCCCCGATGACAACCTCGTCGGTGCCGTCGATCTCGACAACCCGGACGTGCACGGACTCCCGCAATGAGGTGGGGACGTTCTTGCCGACGTAGTCGGCCCGGATCGGCAGCTCGCGGTGCCCGCGATCGACCAGGACAGCCAGGCGCACAGCCTCTGGCCGGCCCAGCTCGGACAGGGCGTCCAGGGCCGCCCGGACGCTGCGCCCGCTGAACAGGACGTCGTCGACGAGCACGACGGTGCGCCCGTCGACCCCTCCCGCGGGGACGTCCGTGCGCTCGAGGGCACGGGCTGGGCGCAGCCGGAGGTCGTCGCGGAACATCGTGATGTCCAGGGAGCCGACCGGCGGTGCCGTCCCCGGCTCGATGTGCTCGATCCGCTCGGCGATCCGGTGGGCCAGCGGCACCCCCCTGCTGGGGATACCCAGCAGGACGAGGTTGCCCGCGCCCTTCTCCCGCTCGAGGATCTCGTGGGCGATGCGCGAGAGCGCGCGATGGATGTCTGACTGATCGAGCACGCGGGTGGGCACGCCCACTCCTTCCCCGCCTCACGGGACGGTCGTTAAAGGAGGTCGTCGGGTATCGACGTCGGGGACCATCCTAGCCAAGGCCGGGCCGCGCCCGACGGGGACCCGCGCGTCAGTCGATGGCGCGCCGGGCTTCGGGGTTCAGTACGCCCCAGCCCACGAGCTGGTCGGCCAGTGCACCGGGCGCCTCGTCGTAGATCACGGCCAGGGTGCGCAGGTCGTCCTGGCGGATCGACAGGATCCGGCCGTTGTAGTCGCCCCGCTGGGCCTGGATCGCGGCCACGTAGCGCGCGAGTGGGCCGGCCTTGTCCGGGGGCACCTGCCCGAGGCGCTCAAGGTCGATCACCAGGCGCGGCGGCGGCTCGCTGATGGCAGCAGACGCCGGCTCCGGCAGCAGCTCGGACATCGGCACCCCGTAGAAGTCGGCCAGCTCGGCCAGCCGCTGGACGGTGACGGCGCGGTCACCGCGCTCGTAGGAGCCGACGACGACGGCCTTCCAGGTGCCCTGGGACTTGGCTTCCACGCCCTGCAGGGACAGGCCCTGCTGGTTGCGGACAGCCCGAAGCTTGTTCCCCAGTGCCTTCGCGTACTCGTTCGACATCGCCGCTCCTCACGTCGAACCACCACGTTACGGAGAGTGACTGCCCCGATGCAACCCGGGGAGCAGCTATGTCATGGCCCGCTCGACCGACCCGGCACCGATGTGGTGCACGCGGATGCTGTTGGTGGTCCCGGCGACGCCCGGCGGAACCCCGGCGACCAGGACACACGTCTGGCCCTCCTCCGCGCGGTCCCCGGCCAGAAGCTCGGCATCGATCTGCTCGACCATCTGGTCGGTGTGCGAGGCCGGGGCGACCAGGAAGGTCTCCAGCCCCCACACGACCGACAGCTGGCTGCGCACTGACGCGTTGGGCGTGAACACGAGCATCGGGATCTTCGGGCGCGACGCCGCCATGATCCGAGCGCTCACGCCGGTCTCGGAGAACGCGATCAGGAAGTTGGCCTTCAGGGACTTGGCCACGTCGACCGCCTCCTTCGTGATGGCCTCGCCGACGGTCATCTCCTTCTTCTTCGGGAGCTTGGGCATCCGTTCGAGACCCCGCTCCTCGGTGAAGTCCACGATCCTGGCCATGGTCGACACCACGATGTTCGGGTGCTTGCCCACGCTGGTCTCACCGGAGAGCATGACCGCATCAGCGCCGTCCAGGATGGCGTTGGCCACATCCGAGGCCTCCGCCCGGGTGGGCCGGGAGTTCTCCATCATCGACTCGAGCATCTGGGTGGCCACGATCACCGGCTTGCCGGCCTCGCGGCACATCTGGATGGCCTCCTTCTGCACGATGGGCACCTCCTCGAGGGGAAGCTCCACACCAAGGTCTCCGCGAGCGACCATGACGCCGTCGAACGCCGCGACGATCCCGCCCAGGTTCTCGACCGCCTGCGGCTTCTCGACCTTCGCCAGCACGGGGATCCGCCGACCCATCTGGTCCATGATCGCGTGCACATCGGCGACATCATCCGCGGATCGCACGAACGACAGGAACACGAAGTCGACGCCGATGCGCAGCGCCCAGCGCAAGTCGTCCTTGTCCTTCTGCGACAGCGCCGGAACACTCACCGCGACCCCGGGCAGGTTGATGCCCTTGTTGTTGCTGACCGGCCCCCCCTCGATGACGCGGGTCCGCACCCGCGAGCCGTCCACCTCGACCACCTCGAGCTTGACCTTGCCATCGTCGACCAGGACGGCGTCGCCGACGTTGCAGTCGCCCGGCAGCCCCTTGTGCGTCGTGGAGCACTGCGTGACGTCTCCGTCCACGTCCTCGGTGGTGATCGTGAACTCAGCGCCGTCCTCGAGCAGCACGGGGCCGTCCGAGAACCGCCCGAGCCGGATCTTCGGACCCTGCAGGTCGGCGACGATGCCGACGCCAGCTCCCAACTCGTTGGACGCCCGGCGCACGTTGGCGTAGGACTCCGCATGAACGGAGTGCTCGCCGTGGGACATGTTCAGGCGGGCGACGTTCATCCCCGACTGGATCAACGCCTTGATCTGCTCGTAGGAGGAGGTGGCTGGACCCAGGGTGCACACGATCTTGGCTCGACGCATGAGCGCCAGACTAGCCAGCACCGGCCCGGGCTGCTGGCTGAGCGACCCCCAGCGGGTGAAGAGCCGCTGATCACAGATTGCCGATCGCCTCGGTCGGCCCGGATCAGCGCTCACCCAACATCCGGCCGACATCGGAGGACCGGCCTGCCGCGCGCGCCCGGAGCACCCGGCTGGGGGTGCTGATCAGCGCGTTGACCAGCAGGAGGTAGCCCGCCACGACCAGGTAGCCCACCAGCTCCGGGGTGGTGACGCTCCAGGGCGTCAGACCGGCTCGCACGACAGCCCAGGCTCCCACAAGCCCGGCCGCGACCGGCCAGACCCACGTGCGGGCTCGAACCCGTCGCGGCAGCCCCCGCAGCGCGCGGCGCTGCCCGGACGTGAGGGCGCGCCACCAGCGCAAGCCCGCGACAGGCAGCACTGCCAGGGCCACCGCCGCC
Organism: uncultured Actinomycetes bacterium; assembly: GCA_963753075.1. Lineage (GTDB taxonomy): Bacteria > Actinomycetota > Actinomycetes > S36-B12 > CAIYMF01 > Prado023. Next base: position 244,919 of record CAVWAR010000017.1, on the reverse strand, counting down.
AGAATCCGGGCAACGAGGTCGAGCCCCACTGAAGCCGCCACCAACGCGGGGATCGGGGCCAGCAGCATCCAGCGACCCGTCCGCCGGGCGATCAGGACGGCCAGGGCGTCGAGGTTGTGTCGCGCGGTTGCGCCCTGCGGGTTCACAGCCAGCGCAGCGGCGAGGTGGCGGGCAGCCTCGGCTGGAGATCCACCCTGCATCTCCAGGACGGCGAGGTTGTTCAGGGCCGCCGTGTTGCTGGGATCACGTCGCAGGGCCTCGAGGTAGGACACCCGGGCGGCGTCGATGTCGCCCTCAGCAGCCAGGGCCACCCCGATCTGCAGCTGGGCGTCGATGCTGTTCGGCTCCAGCACAACCGCCTCGCGTGCGGCCGCCAACTGACGAGCCAACGCCTCCGGGCGGGCCGACCCGGCCCACGCCCGCGAGAGTGCCAGGTGGTTCGCGGCGTTCCCGGGGTCCACCTCCACGGCCCGCGCGGCCAGACCGATCGCCTCGTCGACCCAGCCGACGTCGAGCAGGACCAGGGTCGCCAGCCGAAGGGCATAGGGATCCTGCGGCGTGATGCCCAGCATCTGCTGCGAGGCATCCAGAGCCTCCTGGCTGGCGCCCTGGGCACGCAGTGTCCGCACGAGCAGGCCAAGCAGCCGGGGATCATCAGGGCTGGCCGCCAGTGCCTCACCGAGGGCAGCCCGGGCCGCATCCCATCGCTGGGCGGTGACCAGCGCCTCGGGCAGCGAGTAGGGATCGGCGCTCACAGAAGCCGGTGGGCCTTCATGTAGGCGCCAAGTGCCGCGTACTCCCCTGCCTGGTCGGCGAACAGGACCACGTTGCGTGCGGAACCGAACCACCGGCCGGTCGACGGGGTGATGGCCGTGATGGCCGACTCCAGATCGTCGGGGGTGATGGCCCGGTCGGAGGCGCCGGTCCGGGCTGCATCCACAAGGGCGGACTGGGCCGCGGTGCGACAGACGTGGGCCAGGTCCGCGCCGGAGAATCCCTCGGTCCTGGCCGCCAGCCGCGCTGCGTCCACGGACGCGCTCAGGGGCAGACCCTTGAGGTGGGTTGCGAGGATCTCCACTCGAGCAGCGGCATCCGGCGGCTCGACGAAGACGGCCCGGTCGAAGCGTCCCGGGCGACGCAGCGCCCCGTCGACATCCCAGGGGGCGTTCGTGGCGCCGAGCACGAAGACTCCCTCGTTCTGGCTGGCGACCCCGTCGAGCTCGGCGAGCAGCTGGTTGATCACGCCGCGCAGCGCTGAGGCCGACCGACCCAGGCCAGACCGGGACCGGCCGAGGGCATCGATCTCGTCGAAGAACAGGACGCAGGGCGCCTGGGCGCGGGCGTAGGCGAACAGCCCGGCGATGTTGCTCTCACTCTCGCCCATCCAGCGGCTCAGGACATCCGAGAGCCCCACGGCGATGAAGCGTGCGCCGAGCTCCCCTGCGACGGCCCGAGCCAGGTAGGTCTTGCCGCACCCGGGGGGGCCGTAGAGGAGCAGGCCCCCACGCAGGCTGGCGCCGTACTTCTCGCGCAGCTCGGGGTTGCGCAACGGGGTCAGGAAGGCCCCCTCGATGTGCGCCTTGACGTCGGCGAGCCCGCCGACGTCGGACAGCCGCAACGTCGTCTCCACCGGTTCGTGAGCAAGCCCTCCGGTGAGATCCTCCTCCGCGGCACCCCAGTCGAACCCGGGCTCAGCGGGTCGCGGACCCAGGGACGCCGGATGCGTCGGCGGGACGGCGGACGTATCGCCGGGCCCTGGCGGATCCGGACCACCTGCCTGGGAGGTCATCGCCACGCGCATCAGGTCCTGTAGGTCAGCGTCGCCCGGATCGTCGGCAAGCAGCTGGCCGAGGTGACCCACCGCCTCCTGCCCGAGCCCGGCCTCAACCAGCAGTTCGGCCAGATGCGCGCGCAGGATCGCGTCCTCAGGCTCGCGGGCCACAGCGCGGCGCAGGCTGTCCAGAAGCCGGCCGGGGTCCACGTCTTGAGGCTACCGGCTGGGCTGGGCGCGGTCGCCGCGGTTGGCTGTCAGCGCCCCAGTATCTGGCCAGGGTTCGACCCGGGGCCGAGCCCCCTGGGCAGGGAATGGCCGGGGGCTCAGACCATCATCGGTCGCGCTGTCGGCGGGATCGGCGCGGGCAACGTCGTGGAGCCTGTGAGGTGGGCGTCCACGGCTGCCGCCGCGGCGCGTCCCTCAGCTATCGCCCACACGATCAGCGACTGGCCACGCCCGGCGTCGCCGGCCACGTAGACACCCGGAACGGACGAGGCATAGTGGACATCGCGGCGGATGTTGCCCCGCTCGTCCAGCTCGACCCCGAGCTGCTGGACCAGCGGGCCCTGCTCCGGGCCGGTGAAGCCCATCGCGAGGAAGACCAGGTCGGCGGCCAGCTCGCGCTCGGTCCCCTGGACCTCCTCGAACCGGCCGTCGACCATCTCGACGTCCACGATCTGCAGGGCCCGCAGGTTCCCGTCGGCATCGGCGCGGAACTCCTTGGTGCTCACGGCGTAGACCCGCTCGCCGCCCTCCTCATGGGCAGAGGTCACGCGATAGAGCATCGGATAGGTCGGCCACGGGGCGCTACCGGGGCGGGTCTGCGGCGGCGTGGGCATGATCTCCAGCTGGGTGACGCTGGCCGCACCCTGCCGGTGCGCAGTGCCCAGGCAGTCGGCGCCGGTGTCGCCGCCGCCGATGATGACCACGTGCCTGCCCTCGGCGCTGATCGGCGTCTCGTCCAGCTCTGCGGCGCAGACCCGGTTGGCCAGCGGGAGGTACTCCATCGCCTGGTGCACGCCGGGCAGGTCCTGGCCCGGGACCGGCAGCCCGCGGGCGACGGTGGCACCGATCGCGAGCAGGATCACGTCGTGGCGGTGCTGGAGCTGGGTGGCCGTGATGTCCACGCCCACTTCGATGCCGGTGCGGAAGGCGACCCCCTCGGCCTCCATCTGCGCCAACCGGCGATCGAGGTGACGTTTCTCCATCTTGAACTCGGGGATGCCGTAGCGCAGCAGCCCGCCGATCTGCGGGGCGCGCTCGTAGACCGAGACGGTGTGGCCCACCCGGGCCAGCTGCTGGGCGGCGGCCAGGCCGGCCGGGCCCGAGCCGATCACGGCGACCCGCAGGCCGGACAGCCGCTCGGGGGCTGCCGGGACCACCCACCCGGCCTCCCAGGCACGATCGATGATCGAGACCTCGACCTGCTTGATCGTCACCGGGTCGGCGTTGATCCCCAGGACGCAGGCTGCCTCGCAGGGCGCGGGACACAGCCGGCCGGTGAACTCCGGGAAGTTGTTGGTGGCATGCAACCGCTCGGAGGCCTCGCGCCAGTCGTCGCGCCAGACCAGGTCGTTCCACTCGGGGATGAGGTTGCCCAGCGGGCACCCCTCGTGGCAGAACGGGATGCCGCAGTCCATGCAGCGGCCGGCCTGCTTCTCAAGGGCCTGCGGGCCGAACGGCTCGTAGACCTCGTTCCAGTCCCGGATGCGCACGTCCACCGGCCGCCGGCTGGGCAGCTCGCGACTGGTGGTCAGGAAACCCTTGGGATCAGCCACGGCTCATCTCCTCCATCACTGCCTCGATCGGGTCCCGGCCCTCGGCGCGGGCCTTGTCCTGGATGTCCAGGATCCTCCGGTAGTCGGTGGGCATGATCTTGGCGAACCTCGCCAGGCCCGCGGAGCCCTGGTCCAGCAGGTCCTGGGCGACCGTCGAACCGGTCTCCTCGACGTGCCTGCGCAGGATGCCGGTCAGCCAGTCCTGGTCGTCCGGCCCGAGCGGCTCGACGGCCACCATGTCCATGTTGACCCGCTGCGGGGCGATGTCGAGCACGAACGCGATGCCACCGGACATGCCGGCCGCGAAGTTGCGGCCGGTGCGACCCAGGACGACCACGCGCCCCCCGGTCATGTACTCACAACCATGGTCGCCCACGCCCTCGACCACCATCGTCGCGCCGGAGTTCCGCACGGCGAACCGCTCGCCGACGCAACCGCGCAGGAACATCTCGCCGGAGGTCGCCCCGTACCCGATGACGTTGCCCGCGATGATCTGCTCCTCGGCGGCGAACGGGGCTGCGGCATCGGGACGAACGACGATCCGGCCGCCGGACAGCCCCTTGCCCACGTAGTCGTTGGCGTCGCCCTCGAGCCGCAAGGTGATCCCCGAGGGCAGGAATGCTCCGAATGACTGGCCCGCAGACCCGACCAGCACCAGGTCGATCGTCCCATCGGGCAGCCCAGTGCCACCGTGCCGGCGAGTGACCTCGGCCCCCAGCATGGTGCCGACCGTCCTGTTGACGTTGCGGATGGCCACCTGGCCGCGGATCGGCTCGCCGGACTCCAGCGCCGGGCCACACATCGCGATCAGCTCGTTGTCCAGGGCCTTCTCGAGGCCGTGGTCCTGGGTGGTTGTCTGGTGCAGGGCCGCACCCTCGGCGACGGCCGGGGGGGCCTCGAGGATCGGAGCCAGGCTCAGCCCGGAGGCCTTCCAATGGTCGACCGCAGCACGGGCGTCGAGCATCTCCACGTGGCCGATCGCCTCCTCGAGGCTCCGGAAGCCCAACTCCGCCAGGTACTCCCGCACCTCCGTGGCGATGAACTCGAAGAAGTTGACCACGAACTCCGGCTTGCCCGAGAACCGGGCCCGCAGCTCAGGGTTCTGCGTGGCCACACCCACGGGGCACGTGTCCAGGTGGCACACGCGCATCATCACGCAGCCCATCACCACCAGCGGGGCGGTCGAGAAGCCGTACTCCTCGGCGCCGAGGAGTGCGGCGATCACCACGTCACGACCGGTCTTGAGCTGGCCGTCGGTCTGCAGCACGACCCGGTCACGCAGCCCGTTGAGCAACAGGGTCTGCTGGGTCTCGGCCAGGCCGAGCTCCCAGGGCCCGCCGGCATGCTTGAGCGAGGTCAGCGGTGAGGCGCCGGTGCCGCCGTCGTGACCAGAGATCAGGATCACGTCGGCGTGCGCCTTGGCCACGCCGGCTGCAATCGTGCCCACCCCGACCTCGGCAACCAGCTTGACGTGGACGCGCGCGGCATCGTTGGCGTTCTTCAGGTCGTGGATGAGCTGCGCGAGGTCCTCGATCGAGTAGATGTCGTGGTGCGGCGGAGGGCTGATCAGGCCGACGCCTGGGGTGGAGTGCCGGGTCTTTGCCACCCACGGGTACACCTTGTGGCCCGGCAGCTGGCCACCCTCACCGGGCTTCGCCCCCTGGGCCATCTTGATCTGGATGTCGTCCGCGTTGACCAGGTACTCGCTGGTGACCCCGAAGCGACCTGAGGCGACCTGCTTGATCGCCGACCGCTTCGAGTCACCGTTGGCCATCGTGATGAAGCGTTCCGGATCCTCGCCACCCTCGCCGGTGTTGGACTTGGCGCCCAGCCGGTTCATCGCGATGGCCAGGCTCTCGTGGGCCTCGCCGCTGATGGACCCATAGCTCATGGCCCCGGTGGAGAACCGCCGCACGATCTCGCTGATCGGCTCCACCTCCTCGACTGGGATCGGCTCGCGCACCCCCTCGGCGAAGCGGAAGAGCCCGCGCAGGGTCATCAGCCGCTCGGCCTGGTCGTCGACGCGTGCCGTGTACTGCCGGAAGATGTCCATCCGGCCGCTGCGGGCCGAGTGCTGCAGCCGGAAGACCGTGTCCGGGTCGAACAGGTGTGGCTCGCCCTCGCGACGCCATTGGTACTCCCCGCCGATGGGCAGGGTGCGATGCGACGGGGCGATCCCGTTGGCCGGGTAGGCGTGGGCGTGGCGCAGCGCCACCTCCTCGGCGATGGTCGCCAGCCCGACGCCGCCGAGGCGGGACGTGGTCCCGGTGAAGTACTGGTCGACCAGCGGCTGGCTCAGCCCGATCGCCTCGAAGATCTGGGCGCCGCGGTAGGAGGCCACCGTGGAGACCCCCATCTTGCTCATCACCTTCAGCACGCCCTTGCCCAGGGCCTTGACGAGGTTGCGGACAGCCTTGTCCGGGGTGACCCCCGAGATGACCCGCCGCCGGGCGAGGTCCTCGACGGACTCCATCGCGAGGTAGGGGTTGACTGCGGCGGCGCCGTAGCCGATCAGCAGGGCAACGTGGTGCACCTCACGCACGTCACCGGCCTCGACCAGCAGGGTCACCTGGGTGCGGGTCCGGCGTCGGACCAGGTGGTGGTGCACCGCCGAGCACAGCAGCAGCGACGGGATCGGGCCCAGGTCTGGATCCGAGTCCCGGTCGGACAGCACGATGAACTTCTTGCCCCCAGCAAGGTGCCGGTCCACCTCGGCGCAGATCTCCCCGAGGCGCTTGCTCAGGCCGGGCCCACCGTCGGCGACCCGGTACAGGCCTCTGATCCGCACCCCGGAGAACCCGGGTGCGTCGCCGTCGGCGTTGATCTGGCCGAGCTTGGCCAACTCGTCGTTGTCGATCACGGGGAACGGCAGCAGGACCTGCCGGCAGTGCCCGGCGTTGGAGTCCAGCAGGTTCCCCTCCGGGCCGATGTGGCTGCCCAGGGAGGTCACGATCTCCTCGCGGATCGCATCAAGCGGCGGGTTGGTCACCTGGGCGAAGAGCTGGATGAAGTAGTCGAAGAGCAGCCGCGGCCGGTCCGAGAGCACAGCGATCGGGGTGTCGGTGCCCATCGATCCGAGGGCCTCCATGGCGTTCCTGGCCATCGGGGTGAGGAGGATCCGCAGTTCCTCGTCGGTGTAGCCGAACGTCTGCTGGCGGCGTGCCACCGACTTCGCGGTGTGCACGACGTGCTCGCGCTCGGCCAGCTCCTCGAGGTGCACGAGGCCGGCCTGGAGCCACTCGGCATAGGGGGCCTCGGCTGCGAGCTGGGACTTGATCTCGTCGTCCTCGATGATGCGCCCAGCGATTGTGTCGACCAGGAACATCCGTCCGGGCTGCAGCCGTCCCTTGCGCACCACTGTGGCCGGGTCGATGTCCAGGACGCCGGCCTCGGATCCCAGGACGACGAGCCCGTCATCAGTCACCCAGAAGCGCCCCGGTCGCAGGCCGTTGCGGTCCAGCACGGCACCGATCAACGAGCCGTCGGTGAAGCTGACATTCGCCGGCCCGTCCCACGGCTCCATGAGGTTGGCGTGGAACTGGTAGAAGGCCCGGCGCGCCGGGTCCATGTCGTCGTTGTTCTCCCATGCCTCGGGGATCATCATGAGCACAGCGTGCGGCAGGCTGCGCCCGGCCATGTGCAGCAGCTCGACGACCTCGTCGAAGCTCGCCGAGTCGCTGGCGCCCTCGGTGCACACCGGCAGGATGCGTCGGATGTCCCCCGGGATCAGGTCCGAGTTCAGCTGAGCCTCCCGCGCGTGCATCCAGTTGCGGTTGCCGCGCACGGTGTTGATCTCGCCGTTGTGGGCCATGAGCCGGTACGGGTGGGCAAGGCTCCAGCTGGGGAACGTGTTCGTGGAGAACCGCGAGTGCACCAGCGCCAGGGCAGTGGCCATCCGCGGGTCCGAGAGGTCCGGGAAGAACGGCTCAAGCTGGCTGGTGGTCAACATGCCCTTGTAGACCAGCGTGCGCGACGACAGGCTCGGGAAGTAGACCTCAGCCTCCCGTTCTGCCCGCTTGCGCAGGCAGAAGGCCATCCGCTCCAGGGCCAGCTGGTCGGTGACCCTGGTCGCGGCCGCGACGAAGAGCTGACGGAACCGGGGCATGGTGCTGCGCGCTGTTGCGCCCACCAGGCCAGCGTCGACGGGCACCTCGCGCCATCCGAGGACGACCAGGTCCTCCTCCTCGGCGATCCGCTCGATCGCCGCCATCGAGTGCAGCTCAGCGGTCTCATCGTCGGGGAGGAAGGCCAGCCCGACCGCATAGGCCCCCGGGGAGGGGATCTCGAAGTCGACCTCGGCGCGCAGGAACGCATCGGGCACCTGCAACAGGAGCCCGGCGCCGTCGCCGCTGTCCGGCTCAGAACCTGCGGCGCCACGATGGTCCAGGTTGCGCAGGGCGGTCAGGGCCTTGACGACGATGTCATTGCTCGCGACCCCGGTCATGGTCGCCACGAAGGCCACCCCGCACGCATCCCGCTCGAAGGCGGGGTCGTAGAGGCCCGTGGGTCCGGGGACTGCGGAGAACAGCGTCATGTGGGCTCCTCAACGTCATCACCGGCCTGCTCCTGCAGGCCGCCATGACGCGGTGGGTGCGGGAGTTGAGGTCAGCGGGACGTCGTTGGCCCACTGACCGTCAGGATAGGCCATCGCGGGCTGGGAGTGCACCCGCGGGCCGCGCCCTGGTCCGCGGCTCCGGTCGCCGATACCCTCCCGTCCATGGTCCGCCTGCTGCTGCTCACGCTCGTCCTGGCCACGGGAGCTGCCACTGCGACGCCCCCGGCAGGTCTGCCCACCAAGACTCGTCCCACGACGCTGCGCAGCGCCGCCGGCGCGGTGCAGGTGGCCCGACTCCCGATCGGGGACGCCGTCGTCCGGGACTCCCGCGGGGGAACCCGAGGACCCGTGTCCGCCGCACTCCAGGACGGCCGGGTACTGCTCGGCGGTGGTCGCAACGGCCGACGACTGCTCATACTCGATCCCCGCACTGGGGCCCTCACCGACGTCGGGCGGCTCATCCGCGCCAAACAGCGACTGGATGACGCTCGATTCGCCCCCACCGACATCGAGGTCATGTCGACCACGAGCACCCGGGCACGCCTGTTCGTGGCGTTCCCCGAGCGCGTGGCCGCCAAGGGCTGCGTCCGGCTCGCGGTGAACCAAGTCGACATCTCCCCGGGCGCACGGCCACGGATCCTGCGCACCGCCAAGGTCATGCGCTCGAAGCCGTGCGTCCCCCCGGCCAGCATCCAGCACACCTCCGGTCGGCTCGTCCGCATCAGCAAGTCCCGTGCCTACGTCACCCTCGGAGACCTGGGGCACCCGGGGATCAGCAAGCGCAAGGCCCGCGGACAGCTCGGCTCGGTGCTCCGGATCGCGAAGGGCCGCAAGGCCGTCCGGATCAGCCAGGGCCACCGCAACGGCCAGGGGCTCACACTTGACCGGCTGGGTCGCCTGTGGGAGACCGAGCATGGCCCCCGCGGTGGGGACGAGCTCAACCTGATCCGCCGCGGGCGCGACTACGGTTGGCCGTTCGTCACCCTCGGAGCCCCCTATGGGAGCACGGACTACGTCATTCCGACGCGCACCGGGACCCATGCCGGCTACCCGAGGCCGCGGACCGCATGGGTCCCGAGTGTCGCCACCTCGGAGTTGGTCCAGGTGCCGCGGTCCTGGCGCGGCTGGACGACCTCCGTGGGTGGAGACCTGCTCATGGGCACCCTCAAGGACGAGTCGTTCTGGCGGATCAGGGTGGATCGGGCCGGACGTGTCCGGGATCGTGAGCGACTGGGCGTGGGGCACCGGATACGTGACATGGATGTGCGCGCGGACGGCTCGCTGGTGGCCACCACCGACGACGGAACCCTGCTGCTGCTGACCCGGTCCGGCTGATCCCACCGACGACCCCGCGTGCGCTGTCGAGCCCTCGGGGGCGGCGCGCAGCGATCGGCCGCACGGGCCCGGGCGCATGACGAAGGCGGTGCCCGCCCCAAGGGGGACGGGCACCGCCTTCATGCGTCTGTGCCAGTTGTGCCGGTCAATCAGGCGCTGACGGTCGGTGCCTCGGCGCCAGCCACTGCCGTGCGCTTGTCCAGAGCTGAGACGCCCACGCCGATGATGATGCTCAGCACGCCGACGCCCATCGCGAAGGCCGCGACGCCGAAGGCCACCACGGAGGTGAACAGGGAGGCGCGCAGGAAGGACGCGCTCTGCGCAACGGCGCGCAGCGGGTCCTCACGGTCGAGCTCGGCGTAGGTCTTGCCACCGGTCGAATCCAGGGCGTGGTCGTTGATGATCTCGGCCATGCAGTAGGCCTCGAGCGGGCCGTTGACGGCCTGCCCCTGCTGGCACGAAGCGTCGTCGGTGACCGTGATGTTCTCGGCAGCCAGCTGGTCGGACACCGTGTACCAGGTGCCTGCGCCGCCCACAAGCAGGATCGCGCCAGCGATGTACAGCAGGATTGCGACGACCTTGGGGGTCTTGGACATTGCTTCTCCTCGGTATGAGTGGTGCGTGACTGATTCGTATGGTGCACGTGCGGGATGTACGTCGTTTCAGGTTGAACTATGGACCACCCGCGTCAGGGCGTCGGTCCGAGAAACGCCGGATTCCGGCGCCAATGGTCCCGAGATTCCCGGGACCATTGAAGCCTCACCTACCCGGAAGAACGTCCTGCGCACCTGCGGAGGTGCCCCGCAGGTCATCGGGCGCCTCGCGCCCGGGTCGGGTTCGCGCACTGATCACGAACGCGACGACCGCAGCCAGCCCCACGACGACCGACGTGAACACGTTGACCCGGATCCCGCCGATCAGCGTCGCAGGGTCGATGCGCAGCAGCTCCATCCCGAGCCGCCCCACGCAGTAGGCCGCCACGTACAGGGCGAACGCTCGGCCGTGCCCGAGCGCCCATCGACGATCCGCCCACCAGACCAGAGCGGCAACACCCAAGAGCCAGAGGGCCTCGTACAGGAACGTCGGGTGGAAGGTCGCGTACTGCTCGTAGCCCGCCGGACGGTACGCCGGGTCGATCGCCAGACCCCAGGGCAGCTCGGTCGGCCTGCCGAAGAGCTCCTGGTTGAACCAGTTGCCCACACGGCCGATGGCCTGCCCCAGCGGGAGGCCCACTGCCAATGCGTCGCCGAGGGCTGGCAGGGGCACCTGATGGCGACGGCAGCCGATCCAGGCCCCCACCGCACCGAGCGCGATCGCTCCCCAGATCCCGAGGCCCCCCTCCCAGATCGCGATCGCTCCGCGCAGGCCCGACCCACCAGCACCGAAGTAGGTCGGCCAGTCAGTGAACACGTGGTAGAGCCGGCCTCCGATGATTCCGAACGGCACGGCCCAGACGGCGACGTCATAGACGAGGCCCTTGGTGCCCCCGCGCTCGACCCAGCGCCGGTCGCCGACCCACATGGCCACGAAGATGCCGGCCAGGATGCACAGCGCATAGGCCCGCAGTGGCACGGGGCCCAGGTACCAGACCGACTGCTCCGGGCTGGGGATCGAGGTCGCCAGCGTGCCGATCACTTGGCAGTCGCAGCGTCGATCTTCTGCGTCAGGCTCTCCGTGTCGGCCAGTTCGGCTCCAGACAGCTCGACACCGTTCAGGTAGGCGGTCGGTGTCCCGCCGGCCCCTGACTCGCTGAAGGCCTGGTTGCTGTTGGCCGCCCAGGACAGGTAGGTCCCGTCCTGGACGCATGTGGTGAACGTGGGCAGGGCCTCCTCAGAGATCCCGACCGTCGTGCCCAGGTCGAGCAACTGCTGGTCGGAGAACCCTACGCCCTCGTCGGCCGGTTGGATGTCGAAGACGCCCGAGTGGTACTCACCGGTCAGACCGGCATCCACCGCACAACCCCACGCGCTGGTGGACCGGGCAGAGGAGTTCGGGTTGCCGTTGGCCTGGTTGTCGGCCGCCAGCCCGGCGTCGAGGAAGATCGCCGGCCGGAAGAGCAGCTTGACCAGGCCCTCGTCGGCCAATGCCTTGATCTGGTCGCCCGAGGCTTCCTCGACCTGCTTGCAGGCCGGGCACTGGAAGTCCTCCCAGATCTCGAGCGTGGGCAGCGAGGCCTCGTTCGCGGCACCCCAGCCGTTGCCGTACGGGACGCCGTAGTTGTCCGAGGACACACCCGCGGGCAGGGCCGCGTTCGGGTCGGGGGTGGGGGCCGGAGCCGCGGTGCTCGATGATCCCTCGTCCTGGCCCGCGAAGAAGCCCACGGCCAGCAGGCCACCGACGATGAGCAGGACAGCCAGCCCGCCGACGACCCGGATGGTGCGCTCGCGGCGGCGCTCAGCTGCCTCCGACTCGGCGCGAGCCTGGGCCGCGACCTCCTTCGGGGTGAGACCGGACTGGCCTGATTTGGACGTGGATTTCTCGGGTGCCATCAACTACCTCCGTGAGTCGGGGCAAGATTACCCGAATTGCCGGGGATCTGACCCGCACCGTGTCGTGCGGCTTCTGGTCGCAAGGCGCCCACCCTGAACTACCATCGTGCACGTGCATCCGGCCGACCGGCCGACGCCCAGACACCAGGACAGGTAGGACGCGCGATGGCCAACGTCTCCACCGAGGTGGCCGACCGGCCGACGCCACCGGCCCCCACGGCGGCCACCCGGTACCACCCGGGAGCGTTCATCGAGATGCTGGTGTCGAGCATCATCGGCTTGGTCGCCTCCCTCGTTCTGTCCATCGACGCGATCGCCCTGGCCGAGGACCCCCTGGCCGACCTGTCCTGCAACATCTCCTCGACGATCTCCTGCGCCACCGTGGGACTGACGTGGCAGGCCAACCTCCTGGGCTTCCCGAACGCCTTCCTGGGCCTGATCGCTGAGCCGGTCGTGATCACCATCGCCGTCGCCGCGCTCGGTGGCGTGCGGTTCCCCCGGTGGTTCATGCTCTCAGCGCAGGTCGTGTACTCGATCGGGCTGGCGTTCGCGTACTGGCTGTTCTACCAGGCCTACTTCGTGATCGGGGCGATGTGCCCGTGGTGCATGCTCATCACGATCACGACCACGTTGGTGTTCGCCTCGATGACCCGGGTCAACATCCTCGAGGGCCACTTCGGCACCCGGGCCAAGCAACGCCTCGAGCGGCCACTGCGCCTGGGCCTCGATGCCGCCGGGGTCGTGATCGTCCTCGCCATCCTGGCCGCGATGGTGATCTACAAGTACGTCTAGGACCCCGCGCGGGCAGGTGCGCGTACGCCTGCTGCGAGTTCGGCGGCAAGTTCACGCACGGCGGCCACGGCCGCAGGGTGACTGCCAGCGGCCAGGATGCGGGCGATGAACGCCGACCCGACGATCACGCCGTCGGCGTGGGACGCGACCTCCGCGGCCTGCTCACCGGTGGACACACCCAGCCCGACAGCCACCGGCAGGTCGGTTGCGGCGCGCACACGCGCGACCAGCTCCCGGGCGCCGGACCCGACGCTCGCGCGCGCCCCGGTGACGCCCATGGTCGAGGCGGCGTAGACGAAGCCGTCGGTCACGGCGGCAACGGAGGCGATCCGCGCGTCAGTGCTTGACGGCGCCACCAGGAAGACCCGCGAGATGCCATTGGCGTCCGTCGCGGCCAGCCAGTCCGACGCCTCCTCGGGGGTCAGGTCAGGGGTTATCACGCCCACTCCGCCTGCGTGGTGCAGCCGGGCGGCGAATGCCTCGACGCCGATGTGCTCGATCGGGTTCCAGTAGGACATGACCAGCGTGGGAGCACCTGTGGCGGCCACCGCGGCCACGGTGTCCAGCACGCCGGCGACCGTGGACCCGGCGGTCAGGGACTGGTGCACAGCGGCCTGGATCGTGGGGCCGTCCATCAGCGGGTCGGAGTACGGCAGCCCGATCTCGACGATGTCGACCCCGGCGTCGACCATCGCCAGAGCCAGGGCGATGCCCTCCGCCTGCGTGGGGAACCCGCTGGGCAGGTAGCCGATCAGGGCGGCGCGGCCCTCTTCTCGGGCCCGCTGGAAGGTCCTGCGCAGGGCCGTCACAGCTGATCCTGGCCGATGTCGATCCCGAACCAGCGCGCCGCGGTGCTCACGTCCTTGTCGCCGCGACCGGACAGGTTGACCAGCACGAGGCCATCCGGGCCCAGCTCACGTCCGAGCTCGAGGGCTCCGGCAAGCGCGTGCGCGCTCTCGATGGCCGGGATGATCCCCTCGGTGCGGCACAGGAGGGCCAGTGCGTCCAGGGCCTGCGTGTCGGTGATCGGGTGGTAGTCCGCACGCCCGATCTGGGCGAGGTAGGAGTGCTCCGGGCCGACTCCGGGATAGTCCAGGCCCGCCGAGATCGAGTGCGACTCGATGGTCTGACCCTCATCATCCTGAAGCAGGTAGGAGCGCGTCCCGTGCAGGACACCGATCGACCCGCCCGTGATGGTCGCGGCGTGTCGACCCGTCTCGACACCGTCACCGCCTGCCTCGTACCCGTGCAGCGCCACCTGCGGATCATCGAGGAACGCATGGAAGATCCCGATCGCGTTGGATCCCCCACCCACACAGGCCGCGACGGCGTCCGGGAGCTGGCCGAACTCATCGAGCACCTGGGCTCGGGACTCGACCCCGATCACGCGCTGGAGGTCGCGGACCATCCGGGGGAAGGGATCGGGCCCTGCGACCGTGCCCAGCAGGTAGTGCGTGTCCGCGACGTTGGTGACCCAGTCGCGCATCGCCTCGTTGATGGCGTCCTTCAATGTCTGGGAGCCGGTGCTGACCGGGATGACCTCGGCCCCGAGCAGCTTCATGCGGGCCACGTTCAGCGCCTGCCGGCGGGTGTCCTCAACCCCCATGTAGACCACGCACTGCAGGCCCATCAGGGCAGCGGCGGTCGCGGTCGCTACTCCGTGCTGGCCGGCGCCCGTCTCGGCGATGACCCTCGTCTTGCCCATCCGCACGGTGAGCAGCGCCTGGCCGAGCACGTTGTTGATCTTGTGCGACCCCGTGTGGTTGAGGTCCTCGCGCTTGAGCACGATCCTGGCCCGTGCGCCGCCCGCGGCGGCGAACCGCGACACCTCAGTCAGCGGGGTCGGGCGCCCGGTGTAGCTGCGGGCCAAGTGGTCCAGCTCGTCGAGGAAGGCCTGATCCGTGCGCGCCTCGGCGTAGGCCGTGGCCAGCTCGTCGAGGGCGGCGATCAGGGCCTCGGGGACGAAGCGGCCCCCGAAGACGCCGAAGTGTCCGGCCGCATCGGGGATGCTCGACGACGAGGCCAGCAGGCCCAGGTTGGGCAGGTCGGAGGTCATGCGTGGCCGTGCTTGATGGCGGGATGCGCACCGGCCGTGACCAGGTCATGGACCGCCTGTCGGGGGTCCCCACCGGTCACGAGGGCCTCACCGACGAGGACTGCGTCCGCGCCGCCGTTGGCGTAGGAGATCAGGTCACGCGGACCACGGACCCCACTCTCGGCCACACGCACCACGTTGGGAGGGATGTAGGGCGCCACGCGGGAGAAGTGGTCGCGATCCACCGTGAGCGTGCGCAGGTCGCGGACGTTCACGCCGATCACCTGCGCCCCGGCGTCCAGCGCCCGGGGGATCTCATCGGCGTCATGGACCTCGACCAGGACCGTGAGCCCGATCGAGCGGGCGCGCTCATGCAGCGAGATGAGGGCGTCCTGGCTCAGGGCTGCGACGATCAGCAGCACGATGTCGGCTCCCGCCGCACGCGCCTCCCAGAGCTGGTAGCTGGACACGATGAAGTCCTTGCGCAGGACGGGGACGTCCACGGCATGGCGCACCGAGACAAGGTCGTCGAGTGAACCACCGAAGCGACGGCCCTCGGTCAGCACCGAGATGGCGTGCGCCCCGCCGGCCTCGTAGTCCCGGGCCAGGTCGGCCGGGTCGGTGATCTCGGCAAGCGCGCCCTTGCTGGGCGACGAGCGCTTCACCTCGGCGATCACGGTGACCTCGTCGTCCCGGCGCAGCGCAGCGACGCCGTTGCGCGGCGCGGGAGCCAGCGCCGCGCGCGCCTTGAGCTCATCGAGCCCGACGCTCTCCATGCGCTCGGCGACATCGGCGCGCACACCGACGAGGATGTCATCCAGAACCGTCATGCGCGCACCTCCCTGGTCACCTCGGCGATTCTGGTCAGAGCGTACGCAGTGACCAGGGCGTGCGCCGAATCGCCCCTGCCTCGGACCTCCCCCTGCGGCTCATCCCGGGCTAGCCTTGCCCCGTGAGCACCTCCATCGACCATGCTGCGCGCGCCATCGGCACGTCGCGCATGCTCGGCCCGGCCACCGCCATGGTCGGCGTGGTCGCCGCCTGGGCAGCGGTGGCCATCGTGCGCCTGGGCGACAACGGTCCCACCCCCTGTCCACTGCGGACCCTCACCGGCGTCGACTGCCCGTTCTGCGGCGCCACCCGGGCCGCGGCGAGCCTTGCCCACGGCGACGTGGTCGTGGCACTGGACCACAACGCCTTCTTCGTCCTGGTCATCCTGCCGCTGGCCGTTGTGGCCTGGGCAGTCTGGGCGACGCGGTCCTGGCGCCGGCAACGGATGCCCCTGATCGCCAACCGCACCGTGCTGATCCTGATGGTGATCACTGCGGGGTGGTGGGTCCTTCGCCTGGCGGTGCCGTGGCTCGGGTCGACTGCCGGCTGACGCCGTCGTCGCCGCTGCTCCAGGAGGCTGGGAGGACCACCAGGAACGCCGCGCCACCCTCGGGTGCAGACCCGGCCCGGGCCTGGCCTCCGAGCCGCTGGGACAACCGGGACACGAGGGCAAGCCCGACGCCGGATCCAACCTTGCGCACGCCCCGGTAGCGAGCGTGCAGCTCCCCGGGCTCGAATGCGACCGCCAGGTCGTCCGCAGTCAGCCCCGGTCCCCCATCGCGCACCTCGACCAGGAACTGCCCGGTGGCCGGCCCGGCGCAGACGCGCAGAACGACCGGGGCGCCCGCACCGGTCACGCGCAGGGCGTTCTCCATCAGGTTGTCGATGATCTGGCGGACCCGCACCGGATCGGTGCGGACCGGGTGCGGGGTGCGGTCGACCTCGTCGACGAGGCGAACGCCGGCGCGCCCGGCCCGGTCGGACCAGGCTGCTGCGGCCTCAGCCCCCAGCTCGGCCAGATCGAGGTCGACCGGCTCGACCGTCACGTCGACCGCCCCCAGCCGGGCCAGGTCCAGCAGGTCGGCCACCAGCCGGTCGAGTTGGTCGGCCTCCGCACGCACCACACCTGCGATGGCCGGTACGTCCTCAGGCGCCACGACGCCATCTGCCAGGGCCTCCGCATAGCCCTTCACGGAGGTCAGCGGGGTGCGCAGCTCGTGGGAGACAGTCAGGAAGAACTCCCGCTGCCGACCCTCGCTGTCGTTCAGGGCCTCCGAGAGCCGGTTGAGCGCGATCCCGATGTCGGCCACCTCGCTGGGGCCCTCCGGATCGATCCGGACGTCGCGCTGTCCCGAGGTCATGGCGTTCGCCGCCGCAGCAGCCTGCGCCAGCGGCCGGGTGATCCGGCGGGCCAACCAGTACCCGACGATCGCTGCGACGGTCAGCCCGAGCAGCAGCGCCAGCAGGAGCCTCGTCAGTGCCGGGCTGCTCACGTCCCGGGCCACCGCGGCTGGCTGCACGAGCAGGACCCCGACATCCTCGGACACCGGGCGACCCTCGATGTAGGACGACCCGGACAGCGAGGTCCGCTTGTCGCTGACCTCGGCGCCGTTGGTGACCGCGGCCACGTCAGCGCTGGTCATCGGCGGATCGACCTGCGACAGCGGGCTCACCAGGTAGGCGGTGACCTGCTGCGGGGCGAGCAGCGCCTCAGCCCGGCCGAAGCCCCCGCCTCGTGGTCCACGCGAGAGCAGCTCCGCGGTGAGGTCGGCCGTGCGCGACAACGTGCTGCGGGCCGTGGTGTCGGCTGCGGAGGTGATCAGCGGCCACGCCACCAACGCCGCGATCAGGACGGCGATGGCGGCCACCCCTGCCATCACGAGCGGCAGCCGGCGGGAGAGGCTGGAGCGACTCATTCCTCGTCGGCGCTGTACCCCACGCCACGGACAGTCCTGATGGGGCTGGCCGGCCCGAGCTTGGCCCGGACCTGGGCCACATGGACGTCGACCGTGCGTGTCCCGGCCGCCGCCGAGTAGCCCCATACCGCCGACAGCAGCTGGTCGCGGGTAACGACCCGGCCCGGCCGGGCCATCAGGTACGCGAGCAGGTCGAACTCGGTGGCCGTGAGGTCGATCGGCTCGCCGGACACCGTCACCCGACGGCGCCCACGGTTCAGCTCGACGGGGCCGAGCACCAGCGAGCGCTCCTCGTCCTCGATCGGTCCGCCGGTTCGGCGCAGCACGGCCTTGACCCGGGCCACGACCTCGCGTGGGCTGAAGGGCTTGGTGATGTAGTCATCGCCGCCCATCTCCAGGCCGAGCACACGGTCGATCTCGTCATCGCGGGCGGTGCAGAACAGGATCGGCACGGAGTCGCCCTCGGCACGCAGCGAGCGGCACACCTCCGTGCCGTCCATGCCCGGGAGCCCCACGTCCAGGATCATGGCCACGGGGTGCAGCCGGCGCGCTGCCGCCAACGCGTCCGGACCGGTCAGGACCACGTGCACACCGAAGCCGTCTCGGCGCAGGTACATCCCGAGCAGGTCCGCAATCGGTCGTTCATCCTCCGCGACGAGCACCAGCCCGCGGGTCTCGACGCTCATGGTCGCCCATCCTCCACGTGGTCAGTACGGGGCCGATCGAAGCAACGTTCGGATCAGGTCAGGCCGGGTCGGAGTCCGACTCCATGCCGGACATGACCTTCCAGACGATCATGCCGACGACGACGAGTGCGACGCCGCCCCAGAACATGAGCGGCTGGGCCAGGACCACGCCGAGGGTGCCGACGAAGAAGGCGATCATCACGATGATCGCGCCGGTCCAGTTCGCCGGGGTCCGCCCGTGGTTGTCGTGCTCGCTGCTCATGGAACTCCTCGCTCGTCAGTGTGGCGCCATTGTGGCACCCGCAGGGCCCGCAGGACGCAACCCCTCGGCCATCGTGATCGCGGCGAGCACCGCCGCGGCCTTGTTCCGGCACTCGTCATGCTCGGCCTGCGGCACCGAGTCGGCGACCAGACCGGCCCCGGCCTGCACGTGGGCGACCCCGGAGCGCAGGACCGCTGTCCGGATCGCGATCGCGGCGTCCATGTTCCCGGCGAAGTCCAGGTAGCCGACCGCCCCGCCGTACAGGCCACGCCGCGACGGCTCCAGGTCGTCGATGATCTCCATCGCCCGGGGCTTCGGCGCCCCCGACAGCGTGCCTGCCGGGAAGGTGGCGGCCAACAGGTCGTAGGCCGTGCGCCCCACAGCGAGCCGGCCGGTCACGGTGGACACGATGTGCATGACGTGGGAGTACTTCTCGATCGACATGAAGTCCACGACCTCGACCGTGCCGGGCGCGCAGACCCGCCCGAGGTCGTTGCGGCCGAGGTCGACGAGCATCAGGTGCTCGGCGCGTTCCTTCTCGTCGGCCATCAGCTCCTCGGCCAGCACCGCATCGGTCTCCGGGGTGGCCCCCCGCGGCCGGGTCCCGGCGATCGGATGCAGCATGGCGTGTCCGTCGGTGAGCTTGACCAGGGCCTCCGGGCTGGATCCGATCACGTCGAAGGCCACGTTCTCGCCGAGGTCGGGACCGTGCCCCGGCTCGGGGAAGCGGAACAGGTACATGTAGGGGCTCGGGTTGTTGACCCGCAGCATCCGGTAGATGTCCAGGGCGCTGGCGGTCGTCGGCCGCTCGAAGCGTTGGGAGAGCACGATCTGGAAGGCGTCTCCGGCACGGATGTGCTCCTTGGCCGCCTCGACTCCCTGCATGTAGTCCTCGGGCAGGGTCCTGGCCCGGACGTCCTGGGCATGGTCCGGCTCGCCGAGGACGGCAGCCGATGCCTCGCTGGACTGAGCCAGAGCCATCTCCATGGCATCCAGCCGGGCCACGGCATCCGACCACGCCTCACCCACCCGCGCGTCAGTTGCGTCGTAGTTCACCGCATTGGCGATCAGCAGAACCGTTCCGTCCCAGTGGTCGAGCACCGCGAGATCGATGGCCAGGAGCATGGCGATCTCCGGCAGGCGCAGCTCATCGGGGTTCGCGTCGGGCAGGCGTTCCCAGCGACGGACCGCGTCGTAGCCGATCATCCCCACCAGCCCCCCGGTCAGGGGTGGCAGCTCGTCGCCGTCCAGCGCCTGGGTGTGCAGCAGCGCGAGGGTGTCGCGCATCGCCTCCAGTGGGTTGCCCTGGGTGGGGACACCGACCGGGGCCCGGCCCCTCCAGACAGCATGGCCATCCACTTCGGAGAGCATGGCTGCGGCCTGGACACCGATGAACGAGTAGCGCGACCACACCCGCCCGTGCTCGGCGGATTCGAGCAGGAAGGTCCCGGGTCGCTGTGCCGCCAGCTTGCGGTAGAGACCCACCGGGGTGTCGCCGTCGGTGAGCAGGCGCCGGACGACCGGGATCACCCGCCGGGAGCGGGCCAGCTCGCGGAACTCGGGCAGGTCGGGACTGGCCAGGGTCATGCGATCTCCACGGTGTCGAAGCAGGACGTCAGCCCGGTGTGGCAGGCGGGGCCCTCGGGCCGGACCTGCAGCAGGACCGCGTCCCCGTCGCAGTCGAGCTCGACGGTGACCACGGTCTGGGTGTTGCCCGAGGTCGCCCCCTTGACCCAGAGCTCCTGGCGCGAGCGCGAGTAGTAGGTGGCGATCCGCGTCGCCAGGGTGCGGGCCAATGCCTCACCGTCCATCCAGGCGACCATCAGCACCCGACCGGTCTCTGCGTCCTGTGCCACCGCCGTGACCAGCGCCCGGCCGTCAGGCGCCCGGCCAGCCGGGCGCAGCCGGCTGGCAATGTCCGCGGCGAGCGCGCCGCCGTCCGTGAAGTCCACGGCGACATTCTGGCCCACGCTCGCCGCCCCGACCGGCATCCCGAGCCGGCCACTCACAGGCGAACCGTGTGTGCGGACTCGGCCAGTGAGGCCTTGACCTGCCCGATCGTGAGCTCGCCGAAGTGGAACACGCTCGCGGCCAGCACCGCATCAGCACCTGCGTCGACGGCCGGCGCGAAGTCGGCAAGCGCACCTGCACCACCACTGGCGATGACGGGGACGCGCACCTCGGCGCGGACTGCCGCGATCAGTTCCAGGTCGTAACCGGACTTCGTCCCATCGGCGTCCATGGAGTTCAGCAGGATCTCACCCGCGCCGAGCTCAGCAGAGCGCACGGCCCACCCGATCGCGTCGATCCCTGTCGAGCGCCGACCACCGTGCGTGGTGACCTCGAACCCGGACTCGGTGCGGACGTCCGGGACACCGGTCCCCGGTCCGCAGCGCCGGGCGTCCAGCGAGAGCACGACGCACTGCGCGCCGAAGCGGTCCGCCGCCTCGGACAGCAGCTCGGGGCGGATGATCGCTGCGGTGTTCACCCCACACTTGTCGGCACCGGCGCGCAGGAGGGCATCGAAGTCGGCCACTGTGCGCACCCCGCCGCCCACGGTGAGCGGGATGAAGACCTGCTCGGCCGTGCGCCGGACAACGTCATAGGTCGTCTCCCGGTCGCCTGAGGAGGCCGTGATGTCCAGGAAGGTCAGCTCGTCGGCCCCCTCGGCGCCGTAGGCGGCGGCCAACTCGACCGGGTCCCCGGCATCGCGCAGGTCAACGAAGTTGACGCCCTTGACCACGCGGCCGGCATCGACGTCCAGGCAGGGGATGACTCGGACCGCGACCGACATGCTCCAAGCCTAATCGGCGATGGGCATGCTCCGGAGCGGCTACCGGCGCCCGCGCTTGCGGAAGAGCCGCGTCAGGTACAGGAACAGCAGGACTCCGCCGATCACGAGGGAGGCGAAGAAGCCGAACGTCGCGTAGCGCTCCATGCCCGTGCCCGTGAATGCGGTCGCGGCGATCGCCGACCCGATGATGCCGCCGCACACGAGCAGCGCGACGACCACCATGCTCGTGATCGAGCGCACCTCGGCCATCTGCTCATTCAACTGGGACGTGTCGACCGTTACCGTCAACCGACCCTTCTTGAACTGCTCGTTCCATCCGATGGCGCTCTTGAGGTACTCCGGGGCGGCATGCAGGGCCCGCATGGCCGCCTGCTTGGCCTCCTTGGCGGCCATCTCCTTGACCATCACCTCCGTGGAGGGGGCCTGTGCCTGCTCGAGGGCGAGCTCCAGGGCCGCGTCGCTGAAGCTCTTGCCCGCAGGCGCCAGCGGGACGAAGAACGCCGACGCCTGCATCATCGCCTTCATGGCCAGCGTGAGGTTGGGGTCCAGCCGCAGGCCGACGTCTCGCAGGACAGCCATCCCGGCGTTGAACACGTCGTCGAAGTCCGCACCGGAGCCCTTGCCGTACCGGGCCATCCGGCGCTCGAACGTGCGCACGAAGCTCGCGTCATCCACGGGCCGGAACGGAACGCTCAGGGAGCGAAGCTGAGCGGCCATCGCAGTCATGTCACCGTTGACGACGGTCCACAGGAGTGCGAGCAGGTTGATCCGCTGGGCCACGGAGAGCTCGCCGACCATCCCGCAGTCCAGGAAGGTGACGTGACCGTTGGTGAGATCCACGTAGAGGTTGCCCGGGTGCGGGTCGGCGTGGAAGAAGCCGTCGATGAGCAGCATCTTGATAGCTGCGCGCAGGGCATTGGTACCCAGGACGCCCCGGTCGAGCCCGGCGGCGTCGATCGCTTCGAGGTCGGAGATCTTGACGCCGACGATGAACTCCTGGGTGAGGACTCGCCTCGCGGAGAGCTCCCGGTACAGCTGGGGAACACTGACTCCGGGCAGCTCGGACATGTTCGAGGCGAGCCGAGCCATGTTGTACGCCTCGCCGTAGTAGTCGAGCTCCTCGATGAGGTTGGCGCTGAACTCGTCGAGCATGCCGCGCAGCCCGATCTCGCGCGCCCACTGGCTGCGGGCCTCCATCGCCCGTCCGGCCGTCTGGGTCACCCCCAGGTCGGCCTTGACCTGCTGGTCGAGGTTCGGACGCTGGACCTTGACGGCCACCTCGCGCCCGTCATGCATCCGCGCACGGTGCACCTGCGCCAGCGATGCTGCGGCCAGCGGTGTCTCCGAGAACTCCGCGTAGAGCTCCTCCGGGGGGGCCCCGAGCTCCTCGATGATGATCTCGCGCACCATCGCGTAGGGGAAGGTCGGGACCTCGTTCTGCAGCCGGTCGAGCTCGACGCGCCAGTCGTCAGGCAGGACGTTGACCTGGCTCGAGACGATCTGGCCCATCTTCACGTAGGTCGGACCCAGCCCCTCGAGGAGCACTCGGGTCCGGGTCGCCGTGCTGTACTCGGGGACCGGCTCGGGGAGGCGGTGCACCCACTGCTGCATCCGCCGACGTGGACCGACCAGCGGGGTGTTCTCCATGAGGGTCTCAGCCCCGAAGCTGCCGAGCGTGGCGTAGATCTGCTGAAGGCGGAGGTTCTCGCTGATCGTGTCGAGGCCGCTGCTCATGCCAGGCCGTTCCTCTCCTTGTAGTCGCGGTCGAGCATGGGGTAGTCCGCACCCAGCATGGCATCGATCCCCGCGCCGACCATTCCCACGACCGCACCGCCCAGGATGATGGGCATCAGGCCGTCGATCAGGATGTTGTCCATCAGCACGCTCAGCAGGTACAGCAGGAGCGAGTTGATCAGCACGACGACGATGCCGAAGGTGCTGAACAGGAAGCGCAGGGAGAGGAACTGCAGGACGGGCTTGACGAACGCGTTCAGGAGGGCGAACACCAGGGCGATCTCCAACCCCTGCCCCCACTGCCACGAGGTGAAGGAGAGCCCCGGAATCAGGGCGACCGCGGCGATCACGGCAAGTCCCGCAGACACGAAGCGGACCAGGTACAGGCGCCAGTTGTACCACTGCCTCTTGGCCCACGCTCTCCGCGCGCTGACGGCGGGGAGGTTGCCGGTCTTGCCGGTGCCCTCCTCCAACGCTGCATGGGCGGGCATCTCGGCTGCCATCGCCCGGCGCTCGGCCGTCACTGGCTCGGGGTCACCAGATCCTGCCGAGGCGCTGAGCACCGTCGCGACCCCTGAACGGATCGCGACCTTGTCCTCGGCCTCCACGTCTTGGGGTCGGTCCGGGTCGAGCTCGGCCAGCGCAGTGGGTTCGCCGGGTGCCGCGGCCGTGATGTCGGCCGGCACGTCCTGCTCCTGCTCGACCACCACCTCCGGGCGGGGCTCGGGCGCCGGTTCGGTCAGCGGACCGGCCTCGACGGGGAAGCTCAGTGTCGGGTCAGCGTCCGGCACCGCCTGCGCATCGGCGGTCTCGGCGCTGTCGACCTCGGTGCCCGGCTCCGGTTGCTGGAAGGGCCACCATGTCGATTCGGGGGCATCGCCATCAGCATCGGCATCCTGTGCCGCGCCGCCCGTCTTCGGCGGTCCATCGGGCGCCTCGTCCTGCATTGGGATCCTCCCTCATCGCGCAGCCCTACTCTGCCATACACGCTGCGAACACCTGGTCAGCCACCGTCGACCACGCCGTCCTCCTGGCCGCTCAGGCTGCTGGACCATCCTCGGAGCGCCATGCGACCAGCTCGACCTCCACGAGCATGTCCGCGTGCACGAGGGCAGCGACCCCGACCATAGTCGCCGCAGGCCGCACGGTGGCGAACATCTCGGAGTGGGCACGGCCCACGGCATCGGCGTTCGTGGCCACGTCCACCACATACATCCGGGTCTGGACCGTGTCGGACCGCGAGAAGCCTGCTCGCTCCAGGGCGAACAGCGCTGCCTGGAAGGCGACGACGGCCTGCCCGTGCGGGTCGCGCGGGTGGACGACCACACCGTTGACCATCGAGGTCGTCCCGGCGGTCCACCCCGTCTGGCCGCCGTACCCCTCGGCCACGACAACCCGGCTGTAGCCCACCTCGTCCTCGTACACACCACCACTGGAGAAGCGTTCGACAGCCATGCCCACCCTTCCTGCCGGTCACCGACGCTGATCGCTGTCGGACCTGCACCTCTGTCCAGCGGCCTACAGGAAGTTGCGGTGCGGTGCCACCGCCGCCAGCGCCTCGGGCAGCGTGAACGCACCCGCGTAGAGCGCCTTGCCGATGATCGCGCCCTCGACCCCGACCTCGACGAGCTCAGACAGCCTGTGCAGGTCCTCGAGCCGGGCAACCCCGCCGCTGGCGATCACGGGCCGGTCGGTCCGGGCGCACACGTCGCGCAGCAGGTCCAGATTCGGCCCCCGCAGGGTGCCGTCCTTGGCCACGTCGGTCAGGACGTAGCGGGCACAGCCGTGGGCGTCGAGCCGGTCCAGGGTCTCCCAGAGATCCCCGCCCTCCTTGGTCCAGCCGCGAGCCGCCAGCGTCGTGCCGCGGACGTCGAGCCCGACGGCGATGCGCTCGCCGTGCTCCGCGATGGCCCGCCGGGTCCAGTCCGGGTCCTCCAGCGCCGCCGTGCCGAGGTTGACCCGCTGGCATCCAGTGTCCAGCGCCGCGGTCAACGACTCGTCGTCGCGGATCCCGCCGGAGAGCTCGACCGCGACGTCGAGCTGGCCGATCACCTCGGCCAGCAGGTCGCGGTTGCTCCCCGTCCCGAAGGCCGCATCGAGATCCACCAGGTGGATCCACTCGGCCCCCTGGGACTGGAAGTCCAAGGCCGCCTGCAGAGGCAACCCGTAGGAGGTCTCGGTGCCGGACTCGCCCTGCACGAGGCGCACAGCGGTCCCGTCGCGTACGTCGACGGCCGGCAGGAGGATCAGTGGCTGCATCCGCCAAGGCTAGTGGTCGCCGCGGCCCGGGGGGTCAGCGGATCGAGCGCAGCCAGTTGGCCAGCAGGCCCAGCCCGGCGTCGCCGGACTTCTCCGGATGGAACTGGGTGGCCACCAGTGGCCCGTTCTCGACAGCCGCGATGAACGGCGCGCCATGCTCGGACCACGTCACGAGCGGCGGGCGGAACAACTCCTGAGCCGCGAAGTCCCAGCGCTGAACCGCGTAGGAGTGGACGAAGTAGAACCGGTCGTCGCAGATGCCCTCGAAGATCACCGAATCAGCCGGCGCATCGACGGTGTTCCAGCCCATGTGCGGAAGGATGTCGGCCGGCAGCTCCTCGACGACCCCGGGCCACTCCCCCACGCCCTGGGTCACGACGCCGTGCTCAGCCCCGGACTCGAACATGATCTGCATCCCGACGCAGATCCCCAATACAGGGCGGGCGCCGGCCAGCCGATGATCGACCAGATACGGCCCGCGGACAGCGCGGAACCCCGCCATGCAGGCGGCGAAGGCGCCCACTCCGGGCACCACGAGCCCGTCGGCCTCCATCGCGAGGTCGTAGTCGGAGGTGACCGTCACGTCGGCGCCGACAGCAGCCAGCGCACGCGCCGCCGATCTGAGGTTCCCCGATCCGTAGTCGAGGACGACGACGTCACTCATCCGGAATCGCGCGGGGCACTGATCAACGCGCCGAGCGGACCGTGCATCACAGGGCTCCCTTGGTGCTGGGCACCCCCACGACCCGGGGATCGCGCTCGACAGCCGTGCGCAGCGCCCTGGCCACAGCCTTGAACTGCGCCTCCACCATGTGGTGCGGGTTGCGGCCGTAGAGGCAGTGCACGTGCAGGCAGATCTGTCCGGTCGCGGAGATCGACTCCCACACGTGCCTGGTCAGGGTCGTGTCATAGGAACCGATCATCGGGGCCATCGCCGGCTCGTCGTGGACCACGTACGGCCGGCCCGACAGGTCCACGACCGCACGCGCCAGGGACTCGTCCAGCGGGACGAAGGCATCGCCGAACCGGCGGATGCCCACCTTGTCGCCGAGCGCCTGACGAAGGGCTGCCCCGAACGCCAGGGACGTGTCCTCCACAGTGTGATGGCTGTCGACCTCAATGTCACCGGTCGTGGCGATGGTGAGGTCGAAACCGGCATGTTTGCCGATCTGGGTCATCATGTGGTCGAAGAACGGCACGCCGGTGCCGACCTCGGCGGTCCCGGAACCGTCAAGCTCCAGTTCCACCCGGACGTCGCTCTCCTTGGTCGTGCGCTCGACCCGTGCGAACCGGCCCATCAGATCCCTTCCTCGCTGGAGTGCGCCCACCTTCTCATGGGAGCAGGTCGTCTGGCTCAAGGCTCTCGGTCAGCGCCGACCGGAAGGCGGCCATCTCGGCCGGGGTCCCCGCCGAGACCCGGAGCCAGCCCTGCGGTCCGGTCGCCCGGACGAGGACGCCGCGGTCGAGCAGCCGCTGCCAGATCACATCCCGGTCCGCGAACCGGCCGAACAGGAGGAAGTTGGCGTCGGACTCCGCAACGACGAGCCCGGGCTGGGTGGACAGCCACCGGGCCAGCGCATCACGCTCCGTGCGCAGTGCAGCGACCGATCCCAGCAGCTCCGGGGCATGCCTCAGGGCCGTGCTGGCAACGGCCTGGGTGACCGCGGACAGGTGGTACGGCAGTCTGACCAGCTGGACGGCGTCGACCACCTCTGAACTCGCCACGAGGTAGCCGAGCCTGGCACCGGCGAGCGCGAAGGCCTTGCTCATGGTGCGTGTGACGACCAGCCGCGGATGCTGGTCCAGCAGCTCGATCGCCGACGGGGTGCCGGGCCGGCGGAACTCCGCGTAGGCCTCGTCGACGACGACCATCCCCCGACTCGCCACGCACAACGCATCGATCTCGGCCAACCTGAGGGCCGTCCCGGACGGGTTGTTCGGGGACGCCAGCAGGACGACATCCGGCTGCTCCGCGTCAATGCGGGCCACCGCCGCGTCGAGGTCGATCGTGAAGTCGGCCCGGCGGGGCACCGTTCGGTACGCCGTGAAGGTGTCGCGGCAGTAGTCGGGGTACATGGAGTAGGTCGGCGTGAACGACAGCGCCACCCTGCCCGGGCCACCGAATGCCTGCAGGAGCTGGATCATGACCTCGTTGGAGCCGTTCGCGGGCCAGACCCGCTCGGCGGTGATCGCCGGGCCGACCAGGACATCGGTGCCGATGTAGGCAGCGAGGTCGGCACGCAGGGCGCTCGCGTCCCGGTCCGGGTAGCGGTTCAGCGTGGCGGTGGCCGCAGCCACCGCATCGGCCACATCGGCCACCATCTGCGCCGAGGGTGGGTACGGGTTCTCATTGACGTTCAGCCGGTGCGCGACATGGAGCTGCGGAGCCCCATAGGGGACCGCACCGACGAGCTCGGGGCGCAGCGGCAGCCCGGGCGGGGGGTCCCTCCGGGCTGAACCGTCACTCACCGGTCGAACCGCGCGCTGATCGCGGCGGCATGGGCGGGGAGGTCCTCGGCATGGGCCAGCGTGACGACGGTGTCAGCGACATCCGCCAGCGCCTCCCGGTCGTACTCGATGAGTTCCACGCCACGCAGGAACGACGCCACTCCCAACCCGCTGGAGTGGCACGCACACCCGCCGGTCGGCAGCACGTGGTTCGAGCCAGCCGCGTAGTCACCCAATGAGACCGGCGCCCAGGGGCCGATGAAGACTGCTCCTGCGTTTCGCACCCGCATCGCCACGTCGCGCGCATTCTTGGTGTGGATCTCCAGGTGCTCGGCCGCGTAGGCGTTGACCACGGCGAGGCCGTCGGTGATCGAGTCGACGACGATGATCGCGCTCTGGGTCCCCCCGAGGGCCTCGCGGATGCGCAACGAGTGCTTGGTGGCAGCGACCTGGGTCTCCAGGGCCGCCTGGACGTCCATGGCCAGCCTCGGGGACGTTGTGACCAGCACGGACGCGGCAATGACGTCGTGCTCGGCCTGGCTGATCAGGTCGGCCGCCACCACCTCGGCGTCAGCGGTCTCGTCGGCCAGGACAGCGATCTCCGTGGGCCCGGCCTCCGAGTCGATGCCGATCCGGCCCTTGAGCAGGCGCTTGGCCGCGGTGACCCAGATGTTGCCCGGACCGGTGACCAGGTCGACCGACCGGCACACCGTGCCGTCCTCGAGCGGCGCCCCGTAGGCGAACAGGGCGATCGCCTGGGCGCCGCCGGCCGCGTACACCTCGTCGACCCCCAGCAGCCCACAGGCGGCGAGGATGGTCGGGTGCGGCAGCCCGTCGGACTCCTTCTGGGGCGGGGAGGCCACCGCGAGGGATCCGACCCCGGCGATCTGCGCGGGCACGACGTTCATCACCACCGACGACGGGTACACCGCACGCCCACCGGGGACGTAGAGCCCAACCCGATCCACCGGGATCCAGCGCATGGTGACCGACCCACCCGGGACCACGGTGGTGGTGTGATCCGGGCGCACCTGGTCGGCATGCACGCGACGCACACGCTCGATGGCGACCTCGAGGGCACGGCGGATGTCGGGGTCAAGGGCCTGCACCGCAGCCGTGATCTCTGCGGTGGGTACCCGCAGGTGCTTCGGGCGCACGCCATCGAGGCGCTCCCCGTGGTCGAGGACCGCCGGGGCGCCGCGCTTGGCGACATCCGCGACGATGGGCCGCACCACGTCCAGAGCGTGCTCGACGTCCATCGGCGCTCGGGGTACCACCGCGCCGAGGTTCGTCGGTAGTCCGGCCCGCAGGTCCAGTCGACGGATCATGCTGCTGATTCTAGGCGCTGGGAGGCAGCCGTCTGTGCCTCAGTTGGCCCACAGCCGTGAGCCGGCCAGATCCACCGCCGGCATCGACGGCATCGCCGACATGACCTCGATCTCGCGACGCAGGACCTTGCACACCGCCAGGAGCCGCTGCTCCGCGTCCTCGATCCCGAGCAGTGCCTGTCGCTCAGGCAGGTCCGTGACGATTGCCGAGGCCACCAGGTAGCTCAGGACGACCGGGTCGTTGGGCAGGTGGTCGATGTCGGCCATCTCGATCACTCCCCACCCGGCGATGACCTCCCGGTAGGCCGCCAGGAGCCGCGCTGCATCGGCTGCCAGCTCCGCGGTCCGGGGTTCGTCGCCAACGGGCTCATCGTGCAGCCGAACCCGGGCACGGGTGTAGGGCAACGCGTCGTCGATGTCCTCGATCGTGAACCGGCGGGCGCCCACCGTGACCACGTCGTACCGGCCGTCAGGCAACTCGTCGAACTTGGTGATGCGAGCCATCGTGCCCGTCTGGTAGAGCCCGTCGAGCCCGTCGGCCTCGGAGTGCCCGGGCCGCACCGCAACGACCCCGAAGCCGCGCTCATCGTCCGGGACATCGGCCAGGGTGTGCATCATCAGCCGGTAGCGGGGCTCGAAGATGTGCAGCGGCAGCACCAACCCGGGGACCAGGACCGTGCGCAGCGGGAACAACGGAACCGTGGGCACTGGCACAGGTTATGGCCTGTCCGGGCCACCCGCTCGGGCAACCCGCTGCCGGTCGCAGCGGCGGCGCGAGGGAACTCGCTATGGCCAGGTGGCAGGATCACCCCATGCCCAGGAAGTCCAGCGGGTCCACCGGAACACCCGCCACCCGAGTCCTCTCCGTCGCCGGTGTCCCGCATGTCCTGCGCACCTACCGGCACGACCCACGCAGCGAGTCCTACGGCCTGGAGGCCGCCCTCGAGCTGGGCGTGGCACCGGATCGGGTGTTCAAGACGCTGCTGGCCGACGTGGACGGCGCGCTGGTGGTCGGGATCGTGCCGGTTGACACCCAGCTGGACCTCAAGCTGCTGGCCGCGGCCGTCGGTGGCAAGCGCGCCGCAATGGCCGAGGTGGCCCGGGCCGAGCGAGCCACCGGATATGTCGCAGGTGGGATCTCCCCCCTCGGCCAGCGCACGGCGGCGCCCACCGTCCTCGACGAGTCGGCGCTGGCCCATGACACGGTGCTCGTCTCCGGTGGCCGCCGGGGCCTGGATGTCGAACTGGCACCCGGTGACCTGGTCGAGCTGACCAACGCCCGGGTCGCCCCGATCGCCCGTCGCACCTGAGCAGCGCGCAGCCCGGACTGGGCGACGGGCCGCGGGGCCGGGTGGGTCAGCCCAGGCAGTTGGGCCCGAGCAGGGCCTTCAGGTCCCCGTAGAGTGCCGGTGAGGGCACCACCCGCAGGCGGTCATCGATGGCCAGCACGGTGGTGGTCCCGCCGTTGCGCAGGTGGACATGGACCTCCACTGTGCCGGGATGGTTGCCGAGCACCTCGCGCAGGCGCTGAACCACAGGCGGCGTGCATCGGGCGATATCCAGGTGGATGCCGACCGGACCAGTCGCGCCGGTGTCGCTGATCGAGGGAGCGCTGATGTCCATCGCGCGCAGCCGAGGCGCACCCTCGTCGCCCTTCTCCAACCGCCCGCGCACGACGACGACCACGTCCTCGGCGAGCAGGACCCCCACTGAGGAGTACAGCTGGGGGAAGCACATGACCTCGACCGATCCGGCCAGGTCCTCGACCGTGACGATTGCCCACTGCTCGCCCTTGGCCTTCGTGGTCTTGCGCTGGACGCTGGTGACCAGCCCGGCGACGTTGACCATCTGCCCGTCCACCCGCTCGTCGGCGGACAGCGCCGAGACAGGCATGTCTGCCAGCGACGCCAGGACATGCTCTAGCCCGAACAGGGGGTGGTCGCTGACGTAGAGCCCCAGCATCTCGCGCTCGTAGGCCAGCAGCGTCTTCTTGTCCCACTCGGTCGGCGGCGGGACCAGCCGCGAGCCGGGCGCTGGCTCCTCGGCAGCCGCACCCATCCCCGCGAACAGGTCGAACTGCCCGACCGCCTCGGCCTTCTTCGTGTCGATGGCGGCGTCGATGGCCTGCTCATGGATGGCCAGCAGGCCCTTGCGGGTGTCGCCGAAGCTGTCGAAGGCCCCGGCCTTGATCAGTGACTCCACCAGGCGCTTGTTGCACACGCCGATCTCCACCTTCGCGATGAAGTCGCCGAAGTCGGCGAAGCGACCCTTGGCCGTGCGGGTGGCGATGATCGACTCGACGACGTTGTTGCCGACGTTGCGGATCGCCGACAGGCCGAAGCGGATGTCGGTGCCGACCGACGCGAAGTCCGACTGGGACTCGTTCACGTCCGGGGGCAGCACCTTGATACCCATGCGCCGGCACTCGTTGAGGTAGATCGCCGACTTGTCCTTGTCGTCGGCGATCGAGGTGAGCAGCGCCGCCATGTACTCGGCCGGGTGGTTCGCCTTGAGGTAGGCCGTCCAGTAGGAGACCAGCCCGTAGCCGGCGGTGTGCGCCTTGTTGAAGGCGTAGTCCGAGAACGGGACGAGGATGTCCCACAGGGTCTTGATCGCTTCCTCGGAGTAGCCGTTGGCCCGCATCCCCTCGGCGAACGGGACATACTCCTTGTCGAGGATCTCCTTCTTCTTCTTGCCCATCGCTCGGCGCAGGAGGTCCGCGCTGCCCAGGGAGTAGCCCGCCAGCTTCTGCGCGATGGCCATGACCTGCTCCTGGTAGACGATCAACCCGTAGGTGTCGCCCAGGATCTCGGCCAGCGGCTCGGCCAGCTCGGGGTGGATCGGGGTGACCGGCTGGCGGCCGTTCTTGCGGTCGGCGAAGTCGTTGTGCGCGTTGGCGCCCATGGGCCCCGGGCGGTAGAGCGCCAGGACCGCCGAGATGTCCTCGAAGTTGGTCGGGCCCAGGCGGGTCAGCAGCCCACGCATGCCCGAGTTGTCCAGCTGGAACACGCCCAGGGTGTCACCGCGAGCGAGCAGCTCGTAGGTCGGCCCGTCATCGAGCGTGAGGTCCTCGAGGACGAGCGCCCGGCCGGTGTTGGCCTCGATCTGGCGCACCGCGTCGTCGAGGATGGTGAGGTTGCGCAGGCCCAGGAAGTCCATCTTGAGCAGTCCGAGGTTCTCGCACGCCCCCATGTCCAGCTGGGTGATGATGGCGCCGTCCTGCTCGCGGCGCATGATCGGGATGACGTCCACCAGCGGCTCGGCGGAGAGGATGACCCCGGCCGCGTGCACACCCCACTGCCGACGAAGGCCCTCGAGGCCCCGTGCGGTGTCGACCACCTCGCGCAGGTCGGACTCCGATTCGTACAGGGCCCGGAAGTCCGCAGCCTCCTTGTGGCGGGGGTGCTCCTCATCGAAGATCCCCGACAGCGGGATGTCCTTGCCCATGACCCCAGGGGGCATCGCCTTGGTCAGCCGCTCCCCGACGGAGAACGGGTGACCGAGGACTCGCGCGGAGTCCTTGAGCGCGGCCTTGGCCTTGATCGTGGAGTAGGTGACGATCTGGGCCACCCGCTCCTCGCCATAGCGCTGCGTGGCGTAGCGGATCATCTCCGCGCGCCGGCGCTCGTCGAAGTCCATGTCGATGTCGGGCATCGACACCCGCTCGGGATTGAGGAACCGCTCGAACAGCAGCCCATGGGACATCGGGTCCAGCTCGGTGATGCCCAGCGCGTAGGCGATCAGTGCACCGGCCGCCGAACCGCGACCAGGACCCACCCGGATGCCCACACTCTTGGCGTGCGCCACGAGGTCAGCGGTGACGAGGAAGTACCCGGGGAAGCCCATCTGGTTGATGACGCCGAGTTCGTAGGCGGCCTGCTCCCGGCGATCCTGCGGAACACCGTCGGGGAACCGGCCCACCAGGCCCCGATCCACCTCCTTGACCAGCCACGACTCCTCGTTCTCCCCCTCGGGGACCGGGAACCGGGGCATCAGGTTGCGGCCCTCGGTGAAGTCGACGTTGCACCGCTCGGCGACCAGCAGGGTGTTGTCGCACGCCTCGGGGTGCTCAGCCCACAGGGTCCGCATCTCGACGGCGGACTTGAGGTAGAAGTCGCGGGCGTCGAACTTGAAGCGCTTCGGGTCGGCCATCGTCTTGCCGGTCTGCACGCACAGCAGCACCTCGTGGGACTCCGCATCCGCGGCATGCGTGTAGTGCAGGTCGTTGCTGGCCAGCAGGGGCAGCCCGAGGTCCTTGGCAAGGCGCAGCAGATCGGCCCTCGTGCGCCGTTCGATCTCGATCCCGTGGTCCATCAGCTCGCAGTAGAAGTTGTCCCGGCCGAGGATGTCGCGGTAGTCCGCGGCCGCCCTGCGGGCCTTCTCGTACTGGCCTACCTGCAGCCACCGGTTCACCTCGCCCGAGGGGCAGCCCGTCGTGGCGATGATCCCCTTGCCGTGCTTGTCGAGCAGGTCGCGGTCGAAGCGCGGGTACTTGCGGTACTGGCCCTCGAGACTGGCCAGCGAGGAGATCCGGAACAGGTTGTGCAGACCCTCGTTGTCCTCGGCCAGCAGGGTCATGTGCGTGTAGTTGACCTTGCCCTTGACCGTGCCCTCGTCACCGACGTCCTGGCCGACCTCGGCGCCGAAGGAGAAGGGCGCCCGGTCGAATCGGGAGCCGATCGGGACGTAGTACCCCTCCATCCCGATGATTGGCTTCACGCCAGCCGCCCGGCCGGCCTTCCAGAACTCGTAGGCACCGAACAGGTTGCCGTGGTCGGTGATCGCCAGCGCCGGCATCTCCATCCGGGCCGCCTCGGCGAAGAGGTCCTTGACCCGGGCCGCGCCGTCGAGCATCGAGTACTCGGTGTGGGCGTGCAGGTGCACGAAGTCGCCGGTCGAGCTGTTCGACACGGATCTCCTCCCGGGCTTGCCACGAACGTCTGACTGCGCCGCGGCCTGGCGGGGGAAGGCGGGCTCGGGCAGGCCACGATGGTACCGCCGGGCAGCGACATCGCCGACGCAGCGACATCCGGACTGCCCGAACCGATCGGCGCAACGCCGCACATCCGCCTCGGCATCGGCTCGACAGGACGTGGATGGCCCACCGGTGCGAGCATGACCGATTGTGCCGGATCTGCGCCCGATGCCCGATGTCGCCGCCGAGCTCGGCATCGCCCCGGAGTACGTGATCGCCTGGGGACCGGGCCGCGCGAAGGTCGATCTCGCGGCCCTGGCTGATCGACCAGCCACCGGACGGCTGATCCTGGTCTCGGCGATCACCCCGACGCCGTCTGGCGAGGGCAAGACCACGATGGCCGTCGCCCTGGCCATGGGGATGCGCGCCCGCGGCCGACACGCCGTACTGGCCCTGCGCGAGCCCTCGCTCGGTCCGGTGTTCGGGATGAAGGGCGGCGGCACTGGGGGTGGTGCGGCCACGATCGAGCCCGCCGAGGCGATCAACCTGCACTTCACCGGAGACATGCACGCCATCACCTCGGCGCACAACCTGCTCTCGGCCCTGGTTGACAACTGCCTGCAGTTCGGTACCCGGGCCCCGCTGGATCCCCGGCGGGTCACCTGGCCGCGCGCCGTGGACATGAATGACCGCTACCTTCGACACGTCGTCCTCGGGCTGGGCGGCCCGCTGGACGGGATCCCCCGCGAGTCCGGGTTCCAGATCACCGCCTCCAGCGAGGTGATGGCCGCACTCTGCCTCGCGACCGACCTGACAGACCTGCAGTCCCGACTGGGTCGGATCGTGGTCGGCTGGACCACGCGCGACGAGCCCGTCACCGCCGACGACATCGGCGCCGCGCCGGCCATGAGCGCACTGCTGCGCGACGCGCTCATGCCCAACCTTGCCCAGACCGCCGACGGTGGTCCTGCCCTGGTGCACGGCGGGCCGTTCGCCAACATCGCCCACGGCACGAACTCGATGATCGCCACCCGGCTGGCCCTGGCCACCGGGGCAGACGTCATCACCGAGGCCGGGTTCGGCTTCGACCTCGGCGGCCAGAAGTTCCTCGACATCGCCTGCCGCTCGGCCGGGATCTGGCCCCGGGTGGTCGTCCTGGTCGTGACTCTCAAGGCGCTCCGGCAGCACGGGGGGGCGCCCCTGGCCGACGCCAGCACCCCGGACCGCGCCGCCCTCACGGCTGGGCTGCCCCAACTGGAGCACCACCTGTTCAGCGTCGGGGCCTACGGGATCCCGCCGGTCGTCGCACTCAACCGGTTCCCGGACGACACCGACGCCGAGGTCGACCTGCTGGCCGAGTGGTGCGCGGGGCGGGGCGTCCCGATGGCCGCCTGCACGGGGTTCGCCGACGGCGCCCCCGGTTCAGTCGCTCTCGCCGACGAGGTCGCCCGCGTGGTGGACGCGACCGACGCCGCCCCTGCGCAACCGTGGCATCCGTACGCGGCAGACGCGCCCTACCTCGAGAAGATTGCCGCCGTGGCCACGCACGTGTACGGCGCGGACAGTGTCGAAGTGGCACCCGCCGCCGCCCGGGACCTCGCGCGGATCACCGCAGCCGTGGGCACGGACCTGCCCGTCTGCATCGCCAAGACCCACCTGTCGCTGTCTGACGACAAGACCAGGCGCGGGGTCCCGCACGGGTTCACGATCACCGTTCGCGAGGCACGGCTGGCAGCCGGCGCGGGGTTCGTGGTGGTGAGCACCGGCTCGATCGTGACCATGCCGGGGCTGCCCAGGGAACCGGCCGCCCTTCGGGTGCGCGTGCGCTCCGACGGGTCGATCACCGGCCTGATGGCCGGTGACACCGAGTGAGCCGGTCCCCTGCTGACCCCTGACGCGCCGGTCAGCGCTTCTTGTCGGGCAGCGTCGTAGCCACCTGGTTGCGCTGCTCGGCCTTCGCGTGCTTGTCGGCGCGCTTCTCCTTCAGGGACTTGCCGGACTTCTTGGCCATGTGCTGGCGCGGGGACTTGTCTGCCATCGAGACTCCCGGGGTCGGAAGCCTGAATGGCTCCGTGCTGGTGACAGTACGCCCCAGCAACGCTCCTGGCTATGACGCCTCGCCCGGCAATCCCGGACCGATGCGCGAACAACTACGCCGGGGTGCCCTCCTCCGGTTCGCCCAGCTCCGACAGGGCGTCGTACGTCTCGTCGTCGAGGGTCACACCGGCCGCGGCGCAGTTCTCCTCGAGATGGTCGATCGATGACGTCCCCGGGATCGGGAGGATCACCTGCGACCGGGCCAGCAACCACGCCAGCGACAGCTGGGCCGCGGGGATCCCGGTCCGGGCCACGATGCCCGCCAGCGGTCCGTCAGCTCGGGCCAGTGGTCCGGCTGCGATCGGGAACCAGGGGATGAAGCCGATCCCATCGGCCTCGCAGACCTCCAGGACCTCCTCGGATCTGCGGTCGCCAAGGTTGTAGAGGTTCTGCACCGTGGTCACGTCCACGATCTCGCGGGCCGCCGCGAGCTCCGCGACCGACACCTGGGAGACCCCGATGTGCCTGATCTTGCCCTGCTCCTGGAGCTCCTTGAGGGCACCGAGCTGGTCGGCCAGCGGCACGTTCGCGTCGATGCGGTGCAACTGGTAGAGGTCGATGCTCTCCACATCGAGGCGGCGCAACGACATCTCCACGCACTGGCGCAGGTAGTACGGGCTGCCGACCGGCGCCCACCGGTCCGGCCCCGAGCGCGTGAGACCGCCCTTCGTCGCGATGACCACACCGTCGTAGGGGTGCAGCGCCTCGCGAATCAGGTCCTCGGACACGAACGGCCCGTAGGAGTCGGCGGTGTCGATGAAGTCCACGCCCAGTTCGACGGCGCGCCGCAGCACGGCGATCGCGGAGTCTCGGTCGGCCGGCTCACCCCAGATCCCGGGGCCGGTGATCCGCATCGCACCGTAGCCGAGGCGACGGACGGGCAGATCACCACCGATCGCGAGCGTTCCGGAAGCCTGGACGACGGGGGCGGTCTGGTCTGTGGTCATGGAACCACTCTGCCACCGGGACCGGCCGCGGGCTCAGTCGGGTGCGAGGGTCCGCAGGGCGTGATCGAGGTCCTGTGGGTACGGCGATGTGAACTCCACCCACTCCCCGCTGCCCGGGTGCGTGAATCCAAGCCGGACGGCATGCAGCCACTGCCGGTCGAGACCACATCGCGTGGCCAGCATGGGATCCGCGCCGTAGGTGAGGTCACCGACGCACGGGTGCCGCACGGCCGCCATGTGCACCCGGATCTGGTGCGTGCGCCCGGTCTCCAGGTGCACCTCGAGAAGGCTGGCGAACCGGAAGGCCTCCAGGACCTCGTAGTGCGTCACCGATGGCCGCCCGCCTGCGGTCACACCGAACTTCCAGTCGTGGTTGGGGTGGCGACCGATCGGGGCGTCGATGGTCCCGCGCAACGGGTCTGGGAGCCCCTGGACCAGCGCGTGGTAGACCTTCTCCGGGGAGCGGTCCCGGAACTGCTGCTTCAGGACGCTGTACGCAGACTCGCTCTTGGCGAGGACCATCACGCCGGAGGTCCCGACATCGAGGCGCTGCACGACGCCCCGCCGCTCTGGAGCCCCGGAGGTGGAGATCCGGTGACCGCGCGCGGCCAGCACCCCGGTGACGCTCGGACCGTCGAAGCCCAGGCTCGGATGGGCGGCGACCCCAACCGGCTTGTCGACGACGATGATCTCCGGGTCCTCGTGCAGGACAACCAGCTCAGGGACATCGACCTCCGGCACCGATCCCAGCGGTACGACATCCGGGATGTGCACCTCCACCAACTGACCGGCGTCGACGCGGGCGCTCTTGCCGACCACCCGACCGGCGAGCTGGACCCGGCCGGCCTCGGCGAGTTCGGCTGCCCGGGACCGCGAGAGCCCGAACATCCGGGCAAGTGCTGAATCGACGCGCTCCCCGGCGAGCCCGTCCGGGACGTGGGCCAGACGCGGCTCAGCCATCGCTGCGGGTCTCCCCCAGGTCGGCCTCGCCGGGTTCGGGGTCCGTGGCATCGTCCTGCTCATCGACCGCCTCGGGCGCACCCATCTCGACCCCTTTGACGCTCAGGACGACGGCCAGGATCGCCGACCCGACAAGTGCCATGTCCGCGACGTTGAACACCGGCCAGTTGGGCAGCGCGAGGAAGTCCACCACGTGCCCACGGAACGGTGCGGGCTCGCGGAAGATCCGGTCGATGAGGTTGCCCAACGCACCGCCGAGGATGCCCCCGAGGACGACCGCCCACCACACGTTGGTCAGGGTGCGGGCGGTTCGCACGATGGCCACCGCCACCACGATCGCAAGCACGCTGATCACGATCGTGTAGTTGCCAGCCAGGGAGAAGGCCGCACCGGAGTTGCGCACGAAGGTCAGCTGCAGCCACTCACCGATCACCTGGATGGGGGGTTCGCCCTCAAGCCTGGCGACGGCGATGATCTTGGTGACCTGGTCGAGCAGGACCACCCCCGCTGCCACGCCGAGGGTCAGCGGGAGACGACTCACGTCAGCGGCGCTCCTCGGCCTGCTTGCAGGCGATGCACAGTGTCGCGCGCGGGAACGCCCGCAGGCGTGGGGCAGGGATGGCAGACGCGCAGCCCTCGCAGATCCCGTAGGTGCCGGCCTGAAGACGGACCATCGCATGGGTGGACTGGTCGAACAGCTCGCGGGCGTTCGCGGTGACGCTCATCTCCTGCTCGCGCTCCAGGGTCTTCGACCCGGCGTCGGCCTGGTCATCACCGGCCCCGTCTCCGGTGTCCGCGATGAGCTCGGCCATGTCAGCCTCGCCCATGTTGAGCTCCTCCCGCAGCCGAACGATGTCAGCCTCGAGGGCAGCCCGGAAGCCAGCCAGTTCCTCGGCGGTCCACGGGCTGGCCACCGGGGCGCTGGAGCCGGGTTCAGCGGTGGCAGTGGCGAGTGGCGTGTGGCCGTGGACGAAACGGGTGCCGCCACGCGCGTGGTTGCCGCCCTCGAGGCGGCCTTGCGGGCAGTCTTCGGGGCAGCCTTCGCAGCCTTCGCAGCCTTCGGGGCGGCCTTCGGCTCTGCCCGCCCTGCGGGTGCCGCTACGGCCCCGGCACCCTCCGCCTGCGCCTCCTGGCGGACAACGGATGCGGGCTCGGCCTCGGAGCTCCCGAGCCCGGGCAGCGCCTCCTTCACACTGGTCACGGCACGTCGGACTCCCCCGGTCACCCAGCCACCTCTACTCATGCTCCGCTCCTGCCTACTGCTGCGCACCCCCACGCAGATCCACAGACGAGGATATCCCCCGTGGATGTCTTCCGTGCCGCGGTCCGGGTCAAGCCCGGTCCGGCACTGACGCTGTGGGCGGCCGGCGCCCGACCCGCACCCTAGAATTGGCCGCCTGTCCCCCGATCAAGGATGAGTCGATGAGTCCGCATGCCACGAACTCGCAGCCCGAGGCTGAGCCGAGCGCCGCCCGCCCGTACGCAGCAGTACCGGCCAAGGTCGACCTCCCCGCCATCGACCGGCAGGTCCTGGGCCTCTGGGCCGAGCACGACGTCTTCCACCGCTCGCTGGCACAGCGCGAGGGTGCGCCCGGGTGGACCTTCTACGAGGGACCCCCCACCGCCAACGGCAAGCCCGGGACGCACCACGTGGAGGCACGGGTCTTCAAGGATGTGTTCCCCCGGTTCAAGACGATGCGCGGCTACCGGGTGGACCGCAAGGCCGGCTGGGACTGCCACGGGCTCCCCGTCGAGCTGGCGGTCGAGAAGGAGCTGGGGTTCACCGGCAAGGGCGACATCGAGGCGTACGGCGTCGCCGCGTTCAACCAGAAGTGCCGGGAGTCGGTCCTGCGCCACGTCGGCGAGTTCGCCGCCCTGACCGAGCGCATGGGCTACTGGGTCGACATGAACGATGCCTACTGGACGATGGATCCGGCCTACGTGCAGAGCGTCTGGTGGTCGCTGAAGCAGATCTTCGACAAGAGCCTGCTCGTCGCGGACCACCGGGTCAGCCCCTACTGCCCTCGCTGTGGGACCGGCCTGTCCGACCATGAGCTGGCGCAGGGCTACGAGGACATCGTCGACCCGTCGGTGTTCGTCCGGATGCCGGTCACCAGCGGCCCGCTGGCCGAGCGGTTCCCTGGCGTCAGCCTCCTGGTGTGGACCACGACGCCGTGGACACTCGTGTCCAACACCGCCGTGGCCGTGAAGCCCGACGCGGTCTACCAGGTGGTCCGCGTGGCCGGCGACCTCGGCGAGTTCGGCGACAGCGAGCTGCTCGTGATCGCCGAGGAGCTGCGCGAGGCCACGCTGCCCGAGGGCCACGAGGTCCTGACCTCGCTGCCGGGTCGCGACCTGGAGCACACCGGATACTCCCGGCCCTTCGACCTGGTGGACATCCCGGACGCCCACTACGTGATCCTGGCCGACTACGTCACGACCGAGGACGGCACGGGGTTGGTCCACCAGGCCCCCGCATTCGGCGCCGACGACCTGATCTCCTGCCGCTCCTACGGCCTGCCGGTGGTGAACCCCCTGCTGCCCGACGGCACCTTCGACCCGGACGTGCCCATGGTCGGCGGGCAGTTCTTCAAGGCCGCGGACCCGGCCCTGGTCGCCGACCTCGAGGTCCGCGGACTGATGTTCCGCCACGAGCAGTTCGAGCACTCCTACCCGCACTGCTGGCGATGCCACACGCCGCTGGTCTACTACGCCCAGCCGTCGTGGTACATCCGGACCACCGCGATCAAGGACCGGATGATCCGTGAGAACGAGTCGACCGACTGGCACCCGAGCACCGTGCAGTGGGGACGGTACGGCGACTGGTTGGAGAACAACATCGACTGGGCGCTGTCGCGCAACCGCTACTGGGGCACGCCGCTGCCGATCTGGCGGTGCACTGGGGACCACCTGACCTGCATCGGGTCGCTCGCCGAGCTCGGCGAGTTGGCCGGCCAGGACCTGACCGAGCTCGATCCGCACCGTCCCTACGTCGATGACGTGACCTTCGACTGCCCGGAGTGTGGTGAGACGGCCACCCGGGTTCCCGAGGTCATCGATGGCTGGTACGACAGCGGGGCGATGCCCTTCGCGCAGTGGGGCTACCCGCACACGGGCGTGGAGACCTTCGAGCGCAAGTACCCGGCTGACTTCATCTGCGAGGCCATCGACCAGACCCGTGGCTGGTTCTACACGCTGATGGCTGTCGGCACCCTCGTGTTCGACCAGTCCTCCTACCGCACCGTGCTGTGCCTGGGCCACATCCTCGATGAGGACGGCCGCAAGATGAGCAAGCACCTGGGGAACATCCTCGAGCCGATCCCACTGATGGATGAGTACGGGGCCGACGCCGTGCGCTGGTTCATGCTGGCCACCGGCTCGCCGTGGCAGGCCCGGCGCGTGGGGCACGCCGCCATCGCCGACGTGGTGCGCAAGACCCTGCTCACGTACTGGAACACCGTGTCGTTCCAGTCACTGTACGCGCGCACGGCCGGCTTCACCGCGGACCCGGCCACCGCTCCGGCCCTCGAGGATCGGCCCGTGCTGGATCGCTGGGCCCTTGCCGAGGCGAGCCGCCTGACTGCCGAGGTCACCGTCGCGCTGGACGCCTTCGACACGCAACGGGCTGGCAGGCTGGTGGCGACCTACATCCACGATCTGTCCAACTGGTACGTGCGCCGCTCTCGCCGCCGGTTCTGGGATGGTGACCCTGCGGCCCTGCACACGCTGCACGAGTGCCTGCGCACCCTCACCCTGGTGATGGCCCCGTTCACCCCGTTCATCACCGAACGCGTGTGGCAGGACCTCTTCGCGCGCGATGCATCCGACTCGGTGCACCTGCAGCAGTGGCCGGATGACTCCGGCGAGCTGGCCGATCAAGAGCTCTCCGAGCAGGTGTCCCTGATCCGTCGCCTCGTCGAGCTCGGCCGTGGTGCTCGCGCTGAGGGCCGTGTCCGAACGCGCCAGCCCCTGAGCCGTGCGCTCGTCTCGGCCCCCGGGTGGGAGCGGATGCCGGGCGAACTGCGTGAACAGCTGATCGAGGAGCTCAACGTGGTCTCGGTGGTCAGCCTCGGCGGCGGGTCTGACGACGCCACCGCCGACGAACTGGTGCATGTGTCGGTGAAGGCGAACTTCCGGTCCCTGGGCCGCCGCTTCGGAAAGGGCACCCAGGCGGTTGCGTCCGCGATCGCCGCAGCCGAGCCGATCGCCCTGACCGCCGCGCTTCGCGAAGCCGGAGCAGTCACCGTCGACGTGGCCGGCGAGGCCGTGACCGTGGGTCCGG
Source organism: uncultured Actinomycetes bacterium (assembly GCA_963753075.1). GTDB lineage: Bacteria > Actinomycetota > Actinomycetes > S36-B12 > CAIYMF01 > Prado023. The sequence goes on along the minus strand of CAVWAR010000017.1, from coordinate 202,702 downwards.
ACGATGTCGTCATCACCGAGACGCCACGTGCGGGGTGGGCGGTGGCCACCGACGCTGGCGAGACGCTGGCCCTCGACCTGCACCTGACCCCGCAGCTGGTCGGCCGGGGGCTCGCCCGCGAGGTCGTCCGCCTCGTGCAGGAGGGACGCAAGGCCGCCGGGCTGGAGGTCAGCGATCGCATCGACCTGTGGCTCTCGACCGACTCCCCCGAGCTCGGTGCGGCCCTGGCCGAGCACGCCGATGACGTGTCCGGTGAGGTGCTGGCAACGTCCCTGTCCTTCGGGGTCACCCCGGACGAGGCTGCCTTCACCGGCCACGATCCGGACCTGGACCTGACCTTCGCGCTGCGCCGGGCCTGACCACACCGACGTCCTCGGCGTGCCTGTGGATGAACACGCCAGGATGTCCGACGGTCATGGCAGGGTGTGGCCCATGCAGCAGCAGGACCCGAGGGTCGACCGGAGCCGTGGTGCGGTCTACCAGGCCGAGGACTCGCTCGCGTCGATCATGCGCCGGACCCACCGCGCGGTCCGAATCGGCCGCCGCGTCGTGACGCTGCCGGCCGAAGTGCGCTTCGCCGACGTCGACGAGGTCCAGGGCTTCGTCGACCGCGTGCTGGATCGCAGTGCCACGGATGGGGGGACCGACAACGGACCGGTGCGGGTCCAGGTCCGGCGCGGCTTCCGGATGGCCACCTACTCAGAGGGCCAGATCAACATCCCCGCCGCGGACCCGCGCGGTCGGTGGGCACTGACCCGGTCGGTCGTGCTGCACGAGATCGCTCACCACCTGACCGCGCGTCCGGGCCATGGCCCGGCATTCCGGGCCACGCTGGTGACCCTGTACGAGCGGCACGTGGGGGCTGGCGCCGCCGATCTCCTGCGCCACCTGTTCGCCCCGATCGACGCGGTCCCCGAGCTCGGTGACACTGAGGGCAGCTCCGATGGGCAGGTGCGCCGGGTCGCAGCCCTCCTGGCCAAGGCTGAGTCGACCGCCAACGGTGAGGAGGCCGAGGCCTATCTCGCGAAGGCAACGATCGTCGCACAACGGCACAGCGTCGACATGGCCGTGGCAGCAATGGCTCCAGGTGCTTCGCGCGCAGCCCCGACCCACCGGATGCTCACGATCGGTGAACCCCGGCGCGCGTTGAACAAGCTCCTGGTCAGCCTCCTGGTGGCCACGGCCCGGGCGTGGTCGGTTCCGGTGGACATCGGTCACGGCTCGACGTACGTCCTGCTGTATGGCCTGCCGACGGACCTCGACCGAGTCGAGGCCGTCTTCGCCACGGCAAGCGCGATGATGGTCTCCGGCTCAACGGAGCATGTCCGGTCCGGTGGGTGGCGGGGCAGCGCGTACCGACCGCCCCAGGGTGGCCCGGCCAAGCCCGTCACCGCCGCGGTGGCCCGCAACGCGTTCTGCCTCGGGTTCATCCAGCGACTGGGACACAACCTGGACCTTGCGGAGCATCAGGCACGCACCGCGGCCCCCTCGCCCCGAACCCGTGACGGCGAGGCGATTCGCCCAGGCACCCAGGACAGCGTCGATCTGGCGCTACGGGCCCGCGATGTGGCCGTTACCGACTACCACCGCTCGGCCTCCCGGGCCCGGGGCACCTGGCGGGCCACCGCCAGCGGGGCAGCCACAGCCTCGGCCAGCCGGCGCGCCGGTGAACGGGCGGCCGATCAGTACGGTCGCACGGGGGTCCGAACTGGTTCGCGCGCGGCGATCGGGCGGTGATCCCGCCAGGGCACCCCAGCGTCGGCTTCCACGCGCAGGACCCCCGGGGGGCGCTGGGCCCGTAGGCCTACTTCCTGTTGTCACCGTCTGCCAGTGCGCTGAGGTCCTCCAGCTGCGACTGGAAGTAGCCGGTCAGCCGGGATCTGATCTCGGACTCGAACGTCTTCAGCGCACCAACCCTGCCCTCGAGCTCCCGACGCTGCGCCTCGAGCTTCTTCACCGACTTGCGCGCTGCCTTCTCGGCATCCGCGACCATCCCGTCGGCGGTCCTGCGTGCGTCGGCGATGTACTCGTCGGCGGTGTGCTGGGCCATCTCGAGGATGCGGGCACCCGCCGCGGAGGCAGCCTCTGTGTCGGGAGCTGCCGACGCCGCCGCCTTCTCCTGGCAGACCTGCAGCTCGTCGGCAAGGCGCGCTATCTCGGCCTCAACCTCATCGAGGAACGCATCCACCTCGTCCATGTCGTAGCCCGTGCTGTTGCGCACCAGCTTGAACTGCTTGTCGTGGACATCCTGGGCACTCAATGCCATGACTCACCTCCCGGACGCTGCCTCGCCGTCATCCCAGCCCCGCCAGCACGCGCAGCATCAGCTGCAGCCCGATGAAGAGCACGAGGAACGCCAGGTCAAGCGACACCTGCCCGATCCGCAACGGTGGGATCACCCGACGAATCGCCTTCAACGGCGGATCGGTGGCACTCATGACGAACTCGAAGATGACCACCAGGAAGCCGCTGGGCCGGAAATCCTTCGCGAACACCATGATCAGACCGATCACCATGCGGGCGATCAACAGCAGCAGGTACAGCCAGATGATCGTGGAGAGAAGACTGACGATGGGGCCCATGGATCAACTCTGATTGAAGAACCCGTCTTGCGCGATCTGGGCCCGGGCCTCCGCCCCGACGTCGACGTTGGCCGGAGAGAGCAGGAAGACCTTGTTCGTGATGCGCTCGATGCTGCCGCGCAGTCCGAACACGAGCCCTGCGGCGAAGTCGACGATGCGCTTGGCATCGCTGTCATCCATCCCGGTGAGGTTGATGATCACCGGCACACCCTCGCGGTACTCCTCGCCGATCGTCCTGGCGTCGTTGTACGACCGCGGGTGCAGCGTGGTGATCCGGTAGATGTCGGCCCCGGGCGTGGACCCCGTCGGCCGGAAGGTTGCTGCCGGGCGCTCGGCCACGGCGGTGGCGCTGGGACGCACCGCAACCTCGGGGGCCGTACGCGGGCGGGGGTCTGCCAGCGGTGCGCTCACCTCGCGGCTGCGCGGCTGCGGATCGCTGCCACCCTCGTAGTCGTCCATCAGATCGTCCTCGACGAGTCCGAGGTAGACCGCCATCTTGCGCATCGTGCCGGGCATGTGGGCTCCTTACGTGCCATCCGGTTCGCTGCGGGCGTCCCGGTATCGGGTTGATTTTACTTCAGTGGTTCTCGGTGCCCGAGCAGCGCGCTGCCCAGGCGGACATGTGTCGCGCCGGCGGCAATCGCCGGCTCAAGATCGCCGGTCATACCGGCTGACCGCATCGAGGCGCCGGGGTGCTGCGCCCTGAGTGCGTCGTGCATTCCTGCGAGCCGTTCGAAGGCCTCCCGCGGGTCCTGCCCGAGGGGTGCCACCGCCATGACGCCGAGCAGGTCCAGCGAGGACGAACCGGCGACCTGCTCGGCCAGCGCCAGGACGTCGCCCGGTAGGGCACCGCCCCGTGGGGCCCCCGGCGGTCGTGCGCCGGGGTCGGTCGGGTCGAGGTCGACCTGCACGCAGGCCCCGACCCTGCGCCCGGCCCGCCCGGCTGCGCGATCCAGCGCGGGGACCAACGATGCTCGGTCCACCGACTCGACGACATCGGCGTAGGTGACCACCGATCCCGCCTTGTTGCGCTGGAGCTGACCCACGAAGTGCCAGGTGAGGTCCAGGTCGGCGCACTCCTTAGCCTTGCCCCGCGCCTCCTGATCACGGTTCTCACCGACGTGGCTGATGCCGAGGTCAGCCAGCAGCCGGACGTCCGTCGCAGGCCAGGTCTTGGTGATCGCCACGATGGTGACCTCGCCGGGATCACGCCCCGACTCGGCACACGCGGCTGCAATCCTGCTGCGGACGACCGTGAGGTTCTCGGCCAACTGCCCACCACGACTTCCCGCCATCACGCGGCCGCCACGATCGCGACCGCCCCGCCCTGACGACCGGTGCGGCCGTCGCGGCGGTGCGAGTAGAGCGCCGGGTCCTCTGCAGGACAGCCGCCAACCAGCTCGCTGGACACGTCGAGCTCGGCCAGCCGTGCGGCCAGCCCCACCCGCACATCCAGCGCCGGTTGCCCGTCAGGGGCCGTCGTGACGGCCTCCGGACGGACCATACCCACCTCGTCGGCCCGATCCTGCGGCACCGGGTAGCAGGCACCACAGATCGACGGCCCCAGGTAGGCAGCGATGTCGCCGCCCCGGGCGCCGGCCTGCGCCATCCCCGCCACAGCCGCCCCGACCACGTCCTGGACCAGGCCCCGCCAGCCGCTGTGGACTGCACCCACAACACCGGCGACAGGATCGACCAGGATCACCGGCACACAGTCAGCGGCCAGGGCCACCAGGCCGATCCCGGTCTGGCGTGTCACGAGCGCGTCCACGGCGGTGATCTCCGCGCCCGGCCTGATGCCGGTCGGTTCGCTCACCATGTGGACCCCTCGTCCGTGGTCAGGATGCATGAAGGTCATCGAATCGGCTGGGACCCCGAGGGCTCGGGCCAACTCGCGACGATTGGCCTCAACCGACACCGGGTCATCCCCGACGTGCGATGCGAGATTGGCGCAGGCGTACGGCCACCGGCTCGACCCACCGCTGGCAGCATCACCCCTCCCGGTGAACAGGACCCGCGCCTCGACCTCACCCCGGAGGGCGAGGTCGAGGCGGTGGGTGATCATCGGCGGAGAGGGACTACTTCAGGAAGTCCGGGACATCGAGGTCATCGGGCTCATCGAAGCTGATCGTCCGCGGCTGGCGCAGGTCCGCGCCGGGCTTCTCCGAGCCGGCCAACCCTGGCGGCAGGACCACACCCGTAGGCGCACCCACACCGGCCAGGACCGGGGACTCGGCGCGCTTCTCGGACTCGGCCGCCGCGGCCTCCTCGATCACCTTGCGCCCAGCAGCCGCCTCATGGCGGGTCGGCGGATGGCCACCATCGAAGCCAGCCGCGATGACCGTGACCCGGACCTCGTCACCCAGGGTGTCGTCGATGACCGCACCGAAGATGATGTTGGCGTCCGGGTGCGCGGCCTCGGCCACCAACCGGGCGGACTCGTTGATCTCGAAGAGCCCCAGGTCCGAACCGCCGGCGATCGACAGCAGCACACCGTGCGCACCGTCGATGCTCGCCTCCAGAAGCGGGCTGGCAATGGCTGCCTGCGCCGCGCCGATGGCACGTTCGTCACCGCGCGAGGAGCCGATGCCCATCAGCGCCGATCCGGCGCCCGACATGATCGACTTCACGTCGGCGAAGTCGAGGTTGATCAGGCCCGGGGTCGTGATCAGGTCGGTGATGCCCGAGACGCCCTGGAGCAGGACCTGGTCGGCCTGGCGGAACGCGTCGATCATCGAGATGCTGCGATCTGCGATCGAGAGCAGGCGGTCATTGGGGATTGTGATCAGCGTGTCGACCTCGGAGCGCAGGGTCTCGATGCCGTTGTCGGCCTGGCCGCTGCGACGCCGACCCTCGAAGCCGAAGGGCCGCGTGACCACGCCGATGGTCAGCGCACCCAGCGAGCGGGCGATCTTGGCCACGACCGGAGCACCACCGGTGCCGGTGCCACCACCCTCACCCGCGGTCACGAAGACCATGTCGGCCCCCTTGAGGACCTCCTCGATCTCCTCGGCATGGTCCTCGGCCGCCTTCGTGCCAACCTCGGGATCGGCGCCGGCGCCGAGGCCCCGGGTCAGTTCGCGGCCGATGTCGAGCTTCACGTCCGCGTCACTCATCAGCAACGCCTGGGCGTCGGTGTTGATGGCGATGAACTCCACGCCCTTGAGGCCGACCTCGATCATCCGGTTCACGGCATTGACGCCGCCACCGCCGATCCCGACGACCTTGATCACTGCCAGGTAGTTCTGTGGGGCTGCCACGTCAGGCTCTCCTTCTTCGGTTGCTGCGAAAGGTTGGGGTCGGACTGTGCGGTGGAGGGTTGAGCTCCAGCGCGGGCCTGCACCTTCGGTCTCCTTGACTCTCACCCTCAACCTGAGGCTTAGAGTTATGTCAACCTGTGGTTGGAAGGGAACCTAGGTGCAGGGACGGGTGGTTTCAAGGACCGACCGGAACGTCGGCGTGTCGGTCGACCGGGGTCGCCGTCCGACTCCGGACCACCACGGCCAGGGCCACCCGGAGGACCCCCTGGGGACAGGGTGGGGACGGGCTGGGGAGAACCTCGGGAGGAGTTGGGGACGAGTCCCCCGGCCGCGCTGTGGACAACTGTGTCCACAGCCGAGCAGCGCCCTGTGGACGCAGGAGGACGCGCCGGAGGACGGCCCGTTCGGGAACCTCACCGGCGCCCCGATCCTGTTCGCTATGGGCGAACAGACCGGAGGCACCCTTGGGCCGACTAGCCTGCTTCGGGCGATCCGAAGGTCGTGGGCAGCAGCGGCGCGCTGACGTCATATCGGGTCGCCTTGACCTCCATGAGTCCAGCCAGCACGCGGGCCTTCAGCTCGGAGTCAGCGACACTTCCCCATCGGACCGTCGCTCCTGAACGCAGGGTGAAGGTGATGTTGTCGCGGCTGCGGGCGCTGACCCGCGCGACCCGCTTGCGAAGGTCCGCGGGGATGACCAGGAGTACGTTGCGGGCGATCTCGCGAGTCTCATCGGTGGCTGCCGAGATGACGGGCATCGCCTTCGCCCGGGCGACCCTGTCGTAGACGATCCCCGCGTCGTCCATCACGTGGAAGCCCTTGTCCGCCACCAACGCCGCGAAGGGGCGTCGGCCCGTGACCTCGAGTTCGATCGTGTGCGGCAGGGAACGCCGAACGCTCACGTCGGCCACCGCGGGGATGGCGGTCATGATCCCGGCGCGGACCGCGCCGGGATCCACGGCGGGCACGTGGTCGGCCGCGGAGATCCCGGACGCGAGCCGGATCGACTCGGCCGACAACCCTCGGGGGGCATCGACGACCACGTGCTCGACGAGTGTCACCGGCGAATGCCAACCCACCGACCAGATGAGGCCCAGGCCGACAACACCGGCCAGCGCGATCCGAAGTCGTCGCCGCGATCGCGGCGCGGCGTCGGGAGCCGCTCCCAGGGGTTCCTGCAAAGTGTCCAGCGCCGGATCGTCGTCGAACCCCTCGGCCCCCGTGGCAGCAAGGGCGTCAGTCCCCAGCTCTGTGGTGTCGTTCCGGCTCATGGGTGGTCCCCCTGTCGTTCGGCGAGCAGCTCGAGCACCTCGGACCCGAGCAGGACGATGTCCCCGGCCCCGAGTGTCATGACGATGTCCCCCGGACGGGCCCGATCGGCCAAGTGGCCGGCGACAGCAGACCAGGACGGCTCGAAGAGCACCTGGTCGGCGGGCAGCGGCACATGGCTGGCCATGGACTGCCCACTGGCGCCAGGGATGGGATCCTCGCCCGGTGCGAACACCTCGAGGACGATGACCTGGTCGGCCAGGCCGAGCGCCTCGCCGAACTCCTCCACGAACATGGCCGTCCGGTAGTAGTGGTGCGCCTGGAACGCCACCACCAGCCGCCCCTCCCCCACGACGTCACGTGCGGCGCGCAGCGTGGCTGCGATCTCGGTGGGGTGGTGGGCGTAGTCGTCGAACACGCGCACACCCGCGACCTCACCCTTGAGGTCGAAGCGCCGTCGGGTCCCGGTGAACTGCGAGAGCCCCTCGAGCAGGCCGTCGATCGGCAGGCCCAGGCCGATCCCGGTGAGCAGGGCCGCGGTGGCGTTGAGGACGTTGTGGGTCCCGTGCATCTGCAGGGTCAGCCGTCCGATCGGGTCCCCATCGGCCCGGGTGACGAGCGCTCCGGATCCGGATGCCGAGGTGGTGACCTCGGACAGCACGTAGTCGGCGCCGGGATCCACCCCGTAGGTGCGCACGTCCACCCCACGTGCCCGGGCCTGGGCAGCCGTTCGCGCCGATCCGGGATCGTCGGCGCACAGCACCACGAAGCCGCCGGCGGCGCCGATACCCTCGGCGAACTCGACGAAGCCAGCCTCGATGGCCTCGAACGTGCCCCAGTGGTCCAGGTGGTCGGGTTCGACATTGGTGACGATCCCCGCCTGCGCGGGCAGCATCAGGAATGAGCCATCGGACTCGTCAGCCTCGACGATGAAGAGGTCCCCGGCACCCTGATGGGCGTTGGCGCCGGAGTCGTTGAGCTCGCTGCCGATCGCGAAGGATGGATCTGCGCCGCAGTTCTGGATGGCGATCGTGAGCATGGAGGTGGTGGTCGTCTTCCCGTGCGTCCCGGCGACGGCCACCCCCCGGCTGCCCGCCATCACCGAGGCCAACGCGTTGGCACGCGACACCACCGGGATGCCGATCGCCTCGGCGGCGACGACCTCCGGATTCGTCGGGCGGATCGCCGTCGAGATCACGACCACCGCCGCGCCCCGCACATTCTCCGGATCGTGGCCGACGCGGGCATCGACCCCGAGCGCCCGCAGCCCCACCAGCCGCTTGGACTCCTTGGCGTCGCTGCCCGAGACGGTCACCCCCCGGGAGACGAGGATCCGGGCGATCCCGGACATGCCCGCCCCACCGATGCCCACGATGTGCACGGGGCCGGTCAAGTCGGTCATATCACCCTCTCCTCGCCCTGCGGCCGGCGGCGCGGCCGCAGGCCCCGATGACCATGTCTGCGAGCCGCTCGTCCGCGTCGCGGATCCCGTGCTCAGCCGCACTGGACCCCATCCGCGCCAGCCGTTCCGGATCGACCACCAGGGCCGACACGTCGGCGAGCAGGGTCGGGCCGTCGAGGTCCTCATCAGCGACCAGCAGCCCGCCGCCGGCGTTGACCACGGGCAGGGCGTTGAGTCGCTGCTCGCCGTTGCCGATCGGGAACGGGACGTAGATGGCCGGCAGTCCCACGGCTGCCAGCTCCGCGCAGGTCATCGCCCCGCTCCGGCTGACGACGAGGTCAGCGGCGGCGTAGGCCAGGTCCATCCGGTCCAGGTACGCGACAGGGTGGTAGCCCGGTGCCGAGTCGGTGACCGCGTCGATGTTGCCCCGGCCCACGGAGTGCAGCACCTGGACGCCGAGGTCGAGCAGGCCGGGCAGGGCCGCCGACACAGCCGCGTTGATCCGTTGGGCACCCTGCGAGCCGCCGAAGACAAGCAGCACTGGACGCTCCGGGTCCAGCATCAGGGCGGCCCGGGCCTCCGCACGCGACGCGCCCCGGTCCAGGGTGGAGATCGATCGGCGCAATGGGATACCGATCCGCACACCGCCGGGCAGGGTACCGGCGACAGCCTCGGCGACGTCCGGGGTGAACCGGGCACCGACCCGGTTGGCCAGGCCCGGGCGCGCGTTGGCCTCGTGGATCACCAGTGGGGTCCTGGTCCGGCGAGCTGCCAGATAGGCCGGAAGGGCGACGTAGCCACCGAAGCCCACGACGACGTCGGCCTGCACGTCGGCGAGGATGGATTGCGTCTCCCGAAGGGCCTGGCGGACCCGTCCCGGAAGGGTGAGCAGCTCCCCTGATGGCCGCCGGGGCAGCGGGACGGGCGGGATCATCCGAAGGTCGTAGCCCCGGTCGGGGACCAGCCGCCCCTCGAGCCCCTTCTCGGTGCCCAGGGCGGTGATCCCGACGCCGGCGTCGCGCCGGCGCAGGGCGTCGGCGAGGTTCAGGGCCGGCTCGATGTGCCCGGCCGTGCCCCCGCCAGCCAGGACGACATGCACGGCTCAGACCTCCGAGGGTGACGTCGGTTGAACAGCCACGGACCGGGAGCGCCGCGCCTCCTGGCGCGCGAAGGCCAGCAGGACCCCGATGGCCATCAGGGATGGCAGCAGCGACGAACCACCGTAGGACACGAAGGGCAGCGGGACGCCGGTGATCGGCAGCAGCTGCAGAACCGCCCCGAGGTTCACCAGCGCCTGGCCGACGAGCCACGCGATGATGCCGGTGCAGGCGATGCGGACGAAGGCGTCACTGGTCCGGATCGCCATCCGCAGGGCGAAGATGGTGATGGCGGCGAACAGGCCGAGCACAGTGAGCGCACCGAAGAGGCCCAGCTCCTCACCGATCACCGGGAAGATGAAGTCCGTGTGGGCCTCGGGCAGGGCGCCCCACTTCTCCCTGCTGCCACCCAGCCCGACTCCCCACCAGCCACCGGTCCCGAGTGCGTACTTGCCCTGGGTGAGCTGCCAGCCCGCTCCGTCGAGGTCGGCCTCGGGATTCAGCCAGGCCGTGAACCGACGCATGCGGTATCCCACGGTCAGCGACAGCGCGGCGATGCCGGCCAACCCCACCACCCCGAGTACGGCGAAGATCCGCATCGGCGCCCCGATGACGAACATCAGGCTGGCGACGATGATCGACATGATGATGGCTGTTCCCAGGTCGCCCTGGAGGACGATCAGGGCCACGAAGGCCGCGGCGACCGGGGCGAAGGGCAGCATCAGGGAGCGCCATTGGTGCAACCAGGGCTCCCTGCGTGCGAACAGGTCTGCTGACCACAGGATGAGCGCCAGCTTGGCGAACTCCGAGGGTTGCAGGCGGAATGGCCCGACGAGTCTGATCCAGTTCTGCTGGCCGTTGACGCCCGTTCCGATTCCCGGCACGAACGTCAGCACCAGCAGGACGAAGCTGACCACCAGGAACGCCAGCGCCAGCCGGCGGATGAGCGGGATCGGCATCCGCGAGATGAAGAACAGCGCCGCGACGCCGATGGCTGCGAACAGCGCCTGCCGGATGAACAGGGTGAAGGCAGAGCCGTAGATGTCGTAGGACTCGATGCTCGAGGAGCTCAGGACCATCACGAGCCCCAGCACGAGCAGGAGCATCGTCGCACCAAGGATCAGGTGATAGGGAGCCATCGGGTGCTGGTTGAGCCGATCCCGCCAGCTCGGTTCGCCGGTTCTGGGGTCGCGGGGATCCTCGGACCTGGTTCGCGGGGTCCGGGTGTGACTCACATGCCCTCCTGCGCCAACGTCTGCACGGCCCCGGCGAACATGTCACCCCGTTGCGCATAGTCGCGGAACATGTCCCACGACGCGCATCCCGGGGCCAGCAGGACGGTGTCGCCCGGGCCTGCCATTGCCGCGGCAGCTTCCACGACATCTGTCATGGCTCCAGTGTCGGTGCGCGACACCTCGACGATCGGCAGATCGGGGGCGTGTCGCGCGATCGCCTCGGCGATGACACCGCGGTCCTGGCCCAGCAGCACCACGCCTGACATCTGGCCGGCCGTGGCCTGCACGAGCTCGTCGAAGGACTGCCCCTTGGCCAGTCCCCCGGCAATCCAGACAACCCGGTCATATGCCATCAGGGAGGTCTGCGCAGCATGGCAGTTGGTCGCCTTGGAGTCGTCGATGTAGCGGACGCCGTCGACCGTGCCCACGTCGGAGATCCGGTGTCCCGCCGGCTCGAAGGCCGCCAACCCGGCGCGCACCGCGGCGGCCGGGACCCCATGGGCCCGGGCCAGCGCCGAGGCCGCCAGTGCATTGGCCACGTTGTGGGGGGCAGCCGGCCGCACATCGCCGACCGAGGCCAGCTCCTGGGCGGCCTGCGCCCGGTTGGCCACGAAGGCGCGATCGACGAGGATGTCCTCGACCACGCCGAGCATGCTGATGTCCGGGACCCCCAAGGTGAACCCGATAGCCCGGCAGCCCTCGATGACGTCGGCGTCCTCGACCATGCGCAGGGTCACCTCGTCGGCGGCGTTGTAGACCGCCGCCACCTGGGTCCGGGAGTAGATCCGCGCCTTGGCCGCGACGTAGGCGTCGAAGGAGCCGAACAGGTCGACGTGGTCCTCCGCGATGTTCAGGCACACCGAGGCCTGCGGGCTCATCGAGTGCAGGAACGGGAGCTGCGGGGCGCCGACCTCGACGGCGATCACGTCCAGCTGGCCCTCGGGGGTCGCCTCGGCCATCACCACCTCGACCATCGAGACCCCGATGTTGCCCGCGGCGACCGTGCGCAGGCCAGCCGCACGCAGCATCGCCGCCAGCATGAGCGTCGTGGTCGTCTTCCCGTTGGTCCCGGTGATCACCAGCCAGGGCGCGGCCCCCGACGGCAGGCGCAGTCGCCAGGCGAGCTCGAGCTCACCCCAGACCGGCACGCCCGCGGACTGGGCGGCCGCGATGATGGGCGACAGTGGGCTGAGCCCCGGTGACACGACGAGCACGTCCACGCCCGCGGGCAGGGTGTCACCGTCTCCGAGGCGGACCACGGCGCCGAGCAGGTCGAGGACTGCTGCCCGGTCCTTCTGGGCGGTCCCGTCGGCCGCGTCCACGGCCGTCACGCGGGCGCCCAGCCCGAGCAGGGCATCGGCGGCGGCGAAGCCGGCGATGCCGATGCCCGCCACCGCCACGTGGATCCCAGTCCAGTCGGACTCCCGAGTCAGGTCCGGCACCATCAGCGCACCCACTCGGCGTAGAACAGGGCCAGACCGCCGGCCACGAACAGGCCCTGGATCAGCCAGAAGCGCACGACGATCGTGATCTCCAGCCACCCGAGCATCTCGAAGTGGTGGTGCAGCGGGGCCATCCGCAGCACCCGTTTGCCGGTCAGCTTGAACGACCCCACTTGGGCGATCACCGACAGGGTGACGATCACGAACAGGCCACCGAGCAGCAGGAACAGGAACTCGGTGCGGCTCATGATGGCCAGGGCCGCCATCGCACCACCGAGGGCCAGGCTGCCGGTGTCACCCATGAAGATCCGCGCCGGGCTGGTGTTCCACCACAGGAACCCGAAGCAGGCCCCGGCGCAGGCGACCGCGAACGCGGCCAGGTCCAAGGGGTCCCGCACGGTGTAGCACCCCGAGGTGGCCAGGAACGAGCAGCTCTGGTTGTACTGCCAGACCCCGATGAGCGTGAACCCGCCGAACGTGAGCACAGATGCGCCGGCTGCGAGTCCGTCGAGCCCGTCGGTGAGGTTGACCCCGTTGGTGATCGCCGTGACCAGGAACCAGATCCACAGCAGGAACAGTCCCATCGGCAGGAGCCATGGCGCGTCCCGGACCGTGGAGATCGCCTGGGAGGCCGGTGTGATGCCGTCATCGTCCGGGAACCGGGTGGCCAAGTACGCGAAGCTCAGGGCCACAGCCGCCTGGCCCAGCAGCTTCGTCCGGGCCCGGATCCCCCCGCTGCGCGACTTGAAGACCTTCAGGTAGTCGTCGGCGAAGCCCACCAGCGACAGCCCGACCATCAGGTACATCGCGAGCAGGCCCGAGACCGTCGGCGGGGTCCACCTCAGCAGGTGGGCGGAGCCATACCCCAGGACGACCGCACTCACGATAGCCAGGCCCCCCATGGACGGGGTGCCCCGCTTGCCGCTGTGCTCGGGGTAGACGATGCCGTCACCGGACTCCCGGATGGACTGCGCCAGGTCGCGGCGCGAGAGCAGCCTGATGAGCAGCGGGGTCCCGAAGAGTGCGATGCCCAGGGCGAACATGCCGCTCAGGACGATGAGGATCATGTGGGGCCCTCCAGAAGCGCGTCGGCGACGGCCTCGAGGCCGATGGATCGCGATGCCTTCACGAGCACGACATCACCGGGCTGCACCAGGCCACGCAGCAGTTCGATCGCAGCGTCCACGTCGGGGACGAACACCGCCTCGTCGTTCCACGACCCCTCCTGGGCAGCCCCGAGGTAGAGCGCCCGCGCCCCCTGGCCGACCGCGATCGTCTTGGCGATGTCCAGCCGGACGGCCAGCCGCCCCACGGCGTCGTGCTCGGCGATCGAGTCGTCGCCGAGCTCGCGCATCTCGCCGAGGACCGCGATCGTGTGGCCGTGGCTGCTCATCGCTGCCAGCGAGCGAAGCGCCGCACGCATGGACTCCGGGTTGGCGTTGTAGGAGTCGTTGACGACCGTGACCCCGCGCGGGGTCGTGGTGACCTCCATCCGCCACCGGCTGCGGGGTTGGGCGGTGCCGATCAGCTCGGCTGCGCGTGCCGGGGTCATGCCGAAGTGCAGGGCCACTGAGGCCGCCGCGCAGCCGTTGCTGGCCATGTGCTCGCCGACCATGCCCATGTGCACGTCGGCATCCCCGGCCGGCGTGTGCAACGTGAAGGACGCCCGGGCGGTGCCGTCCAGGGTGAGCCCAACCGCACGCACGTCGGCTGCCGGACCTGCCCCGAAGGTCACCACCGGTGCCGCCGATCGCGCGGCCATGCCGGCAACGATCGGATCATCGGCGTTCAGCACGGCCAGGCCGTCGGGCTCCAGCGCCTCGATGATCTCCGACTTGGCCCGACCGATCGCCTCCCGGCCGCCGAACTCGCCGAGATGGGCGGAGCCCACGTTCAGCGCCACGCTGACGTCGGGCGGGGCGATGGCGCACAGCTCCGCCACGTGGCCGATCCCGCGGGCACCCATCTCTAGGACGAGGAACCGCGTCTCCTCGGTCGCGCGCAGGATGGTCAGCGGCAGGCCAACCTCGGTATTGAACGAGCCGGCCGGTGCCACGGTCGGACCGATGTCCTCGAGCAACGTGGCGATGAGGTCCTTGGTCGTGGTCTTGCCCGACGACCCGGTGATCGCGACCACCCGCGCGTCCGGCAGCTGGCCCAGCACGTGCCTGGCCAGCCGCCCCAGTGCGTCGACGGGGTCGTCGGCCACCACGATCGTCGGCCCGCCGGTCGGGCGGGACCCGAGTGTGACCACTGCACCGGATGCGTGGGCCGCGGCTGCGAAGTCGTGCCCGTCGACCCGCTCCCCCACGATGGCCACGTACAGGTCGCCAGCCGCGGCCAGCCGAGAGTCAGCCACCGCACCGGTGACTGCCGTGCCGGGGTCCGGGCAGTCGACGAGCGTTCCGCCCACCGCAGCGGCGACAGCTGCGACGTCCATCTCGATCATCGGAGCTCCTCGAGGGCCTCGCGCACGACGAGGCGGTCGTCGAACGGTGTCGTCACGCCGGCCACCTCCTGTCCCTGCTCGTGGCCCTTGCCGAGAACCAGAACGCAGTCATCGGGCCGGGCCAGGCGCACCGCCCGCCTGATGGCCACCCGACGGTCGCCATCCTCGCGGAGCTCCGCCCGGTCAGCCGCGGGGACGCGGCGGGCGCCCTCCATAATGGCCGCCCTGATCTGTGATGGCTCCTCGGCGCGCGGGTTGTCGTCGGTGATGATGACGACATCGGCCCCGTCGGCGGCCACCTCCCCCATCACCGGGCGCTTGTCACGATCGCGGTCGCCACCGCAGCCCAGCACGACGATCACCCGTCCCCGGCAGGCCGCGCGGGCCGCCACCAGCGCCCGGGCGACGGCGTCGGGAGTGTGGGCGTAGTCCACGATTGCCAGGAGGTCCTGCTCGGACCGGACCCGCTCCATGCGGCCCGGGACCCCGGGGCAGTCCCGCACTGCAGTGGCTGCGACGAGCGGGTCGACCCCGTGGTGCACCGCGCTGGCGATCGCGGCCAGCGCGTTGGCCACGTTGAACAGCCCCGGGAGGCCGACGCCTGCCGCAACCTCGCCCCCCGGGCCGACGGCGATGAAGCGCGTCGTGCCCTGCGGTCCCGGGGCGATGTCCCGGGCGGTCCAGTCGGAAGGCCCAGCCAGGGAGTAGGTCGTCACCGGGATGCCAACCACCTCCGCCAACGAGCGCCCCCACGGGTCATCAACGCAGACCAGGCCGGCTGCGGAGCGTTTCGGGGTGAAGAGCTCGGACTTCGCCTCGAAGTAGCTCTGCATGTCGCCGTGGAAGTCCAGGTGGTCCTGGCTGAGGTTCGTGAATACGCCGAGGTCGAAGTGCAGCCCGTCCACACGGCCCAGTTCCAGGGCGTGGCTGGAGACCTCCATGGTCACGGCCGACACCTCGCGCTGGTGCATCAGGGCCAACAGCGCGTGCACGTCGGGAGCCTCGGGTGTGGTCCGCGTGGCCGGGAGGACCTCGTCTCCGACCTGCGTCGCGACGGTACCGATCAGGCCGGTGCGCCGGCCGTCAGCGCGCAACGCGGCGTCGAGCAGGTAGGCGGTCGTGGTCTTGCCGTTGGTCCCGGTGATCCCGGTGGTGCGCAGCTGGTCGGCGGGCCGTCCGTACAGCCATGCCGAGACCGACCCGAGGACCGCACGGGGGTCATCGACCACGAGCAGGGGCAGGCCCGAGCCACCCTGCTCATCGATGAGCACCGCCCCGGAAGGGTCGGTGAGGATCGCCGCGGCGCCCGCCGACTCAGCCATCGGGGCGAACCGAGCGCCGTGGGTGGTGAATCCCGGCAGTGCCGCGTAGAGGTCACCGGGGTGCACTCGACGCGAGTCGAGGGTGACACCGGTCAGCTCCGGCGGTGGGCCGGCGGGCAGCCCCAGCAGGTCGCGCAGGACGGCGCCGCTCGCGACGACGCCGGTCGGTCGGATCACGGTGGCTACCAGGTGGTCGGGATCTGGGGTGACGTCGTGCCCGACGGCGGGATCTTCAGCTCCTGGAGCGCGTAGGTCATGGTGGTGTTGAACACCGGCCCGCCGAGCACCGATCCGTAGTGGCCGTTCTTCGGGTCCTGGAGCATGACCTGCACGACGATCTCGGGGTCGTCTGCGGGGGCGTATCCGATGAACGAGGCGCTGTAGCCGGAGTAGCCGCCGTTGACAGCACGCTCAGCGGTTCCGGTCTTGCCGGCGACGCGGTAGCCGGGGATCTTCGCCACGGCCCCAGTACCGTCGGTGACCACGTTCTCCAGCATCCGGGAGACGGACTTCGCGGTCTTCTTGCTCACGACCTGGGTTCCGGGCTCGGTCGCGGCCGGGGTGAAGCTGCCGTCTGCGTCGACGAACCCGTCGATGAGCCGCGGCTTCAGGCGCACGCCATTGTTCGCGATCGTCTGGTAGAGGCCCGCCACCTGCAGGGAGGTCACCGAGTAGCTCTGCCCGTAGGCCAGCGCCTGGAAGGTCGTGGGCCACCAGTTCTCCGGCTTGGGCAGAAGCCCGATCTCCTCACCGGGGAAGTTCAGCCCGGTGGGCTGGCCCATGCCGAACTTGCGCTGGTACTCGTACAGCTTGTCGCCACCGATCTTGTCGGCGAAGAGGATCGTGCCGATGTTGCTGGACTGTGCCAGCACGCCGTTGAGGGTCAGCTGCAGGGTGCCGTGCGGCGTGTGGTCGTTGGTGGTGTGCCCACCGCGGGTCAGGGTCGGTGGCACGGTCACTTTTGACCGGGGCTTGGCCTTGCCCTCCTCGATGACCGCGGACATCGTCAGCACCTTGCCGGTCGACCCCGGCTCGTAGATCTCTGACACCGGCCGGTTGCCCATGTCGTCCTTGTTGGCGCTCGTGTAGTTGTTCGGATCGAAGGTGGGGGCAGTGGCCATCGCCAGGATCCGGCCGGTCTTGGCCTCGATCACGGTCACGGTGCCGCTCTCGGCATTGGCGTAGCGAACCCTGGCGGCGATCGCGCGCTGGGCGACGTACTGGATGTCGCGGTTGATGGTCAGCTGCACGCCCTGACCCGCTACTGGCTCGAGCAGGACGTCCTCGGCCGAGGGAATCGCCTGGCCGGCTGCCCCCTGCTCGAACGTCCGCGAGCCATCGGTGCCCCGCAACCTGTCGTCGAGCGACATCTCCAGCCCACCGGAGCCCACGCCCTCGGAGTTGACGAAACCGAGGACGTTCGCGGCAAGGGTGCCGGCCGGGTAGGTCCGCTCAGTGGTCTTCTCGCTGAAGATCCCCACGATGTTCTGCGCCTTGATCTGACGCCACTGCTCGGGGGTCAGCCCCTTGGCCACGTAGACGAAGATGTCGTCTCCGGTCAGCTTCTCCTGCAAGGTGGCCCGGTCCATGCCGAGCATCGGGGCCAGCCGCTCGGCGGCCTCCGCAGGGTTCTCGATCAGGTTCTGGTCGGCGGTGACGTTGCGCGACTCGACCGTGATCGCCAGCGGCGCACCTTCGGAGTCGTAGATCGGGCCGCGGTCGGCCGGCAGAGGCAGGGTCCGCACACGCTGGTTCTGGCCCAGGGCGGCGAGGTCATCGCCCTTGAGCACCATCAGGTCGAAGATCCGCCCGGCGTACACGCTCAACAGCATGAGCACGGCGAAGGTCAGGTAGATCGCCCTGGCTCGGCCATCAGCACGGGTGAACACCCGGGGGGCCGGGGCACCGGACGGATCGGGCTGCGTGCTCGGCGAGCGCGGCGGGGCGACGGAGCTCACTGGGTCACCCCCTGCTGGCTGGGTTCGGGTGCTGGGCTGGCCTGTGGCTCCACTGCTTCGCCGGCCGGGTCCACCGCGGCCGGGGCCGACGCGCCGTCGTCGACGGGGACCGGTGCGACCTCGTCAAGGCCGGTGGCTGGGTCCAGCGCGGGATCGATCGCGGTGGCGCCCAACTCGGCGCTGGGGGTCGGCGTCGGGGTGGGCAGCACACCGGGAGCCCCGTAGAAGGAGACCTTCTCGGTGGGCTTCGCGGCTGGGACCGGCTCGCCGAGCACCTCGCCGTCGGAGAGTCGGAGGAACACGGGCGCCGCCGCCGGGACCATCCCCAGCTTGCGCGCGGCCCGCTCCACCTCGACTGGAGTCTCCGCGCTCTGGACCGCGCGGGCCAGGGCCTCCTCCTCCTCGGCGAGCAGGATCAGCTGGATCTCCAGCTCGTGCTGTCGGAAGGCACCTTGACTGATCACCGTGTTCAGCAGGAGAACGGCGAAGAACCCGGCCGCCAGCACCGCCGTGCACGCCAGGAGCATCCGGTGCCGGGGCGACCGCGGCCGTTCCGGCCCGGCCACCCGCGAGCGTGCTGCCCGGCGTTGCGCGCGCCTCGTACCGCTGTCCGGGGTGTGGTCGACGACCGGCTCATCGGGCGCCTCGGCACCCACGGGCTTCGAGGCCGCCGTGCGCCGCGACGTGGGGCGGCGGGTCCGGGTGGTGCGCGCAGTTCGGGCGCCCGGGGATCGCTGCTCGCGACCGGCGGTACGCGTCGAACTCATTCAAGCCTCCCGAACATCGACCTTCTGCACGGCCCGCAGCCGAACCGAGGCGGCCCGCGGATTCCGCAGGACCTCATCTTCTGATGCTTTCTGCGATCCACGGGTCAGAACACGCGCAGTGGGACGCAATTCCTCGGGAATGACGGGCAACCCGTGTGGGACGACCGGGTCCGTGGCGGGGCGCAACGCCGCCTTGACGATCCGGTCCTCGCCGGAGTGATAGCTCATGACCACCATCCGGCCACCCACCGACAGCATCCCCAGAGCCGCCGGGATCGCCCGGCGCAGGACATCGAGTTCGGCGTTGACCTCGATCCGGAGGGCCTGGAACGTGCGCTTGGCCGGGTTGCCCCCGGTGCGCCGGGCCGGAGCTGGGATCGTGGCCCTGATCAGCTCGACGAGTCGGGCGCTGGTGGTGAACGGCTCGCGTTCACGCTCCCGGACGATGGCTCGTGCCAGCGGGCCGGCGAACTTCTCGTCGCCGTAGGTGCGCAGGATGTGGGCGAGGTCACCGACCGGGTAGCTGTTGAGCACCTCGGCCGCGGTGATGCCGGTGGTCTGGTCCATCCGCATGTCCAGGGCTGCGTCCTGGGAGTAGGCGAACCCTCGATCAGCAAGGTCGAGCTGCATCGACGAGACCCCGAGGTCGAACAGGATGCCATCGACCTCGCGGTACCCCAGCGCGCCGACCGCAGCCCCCAGCTGGTCGTAGACGCAGTGCACCCCCTGGAACCGGTCGCCGAAGACGGCGAGCCGCTCGGTGGCCAGGGCCAGCGCCTCGGTGTCGCGGTCCAGGCCCACGACGACCAGGCCCGGATGAGCCGACAGCATCGCCTCGGTGTGTCCGCCCAGCCCGAGGGTCGCATCCACCGCAACCGACCCGGGTCGGCTCAGCGCCGGTCCGAGCAGCTCGAGGCAGCGTTCGAGCAGGACAGGGACATGGCCGGAATCAGCACCCACTAGGCAACCACCAGTTGCGCGACGACGATCAGGGTGCCGATGGTGCACACCACCGAGGCCGGCAGGGCAAGGTAGCGGCGGAGCGAGCGCACGCGGGCACCTCCTGGACGGAACGGGGCCGTACCACCAGGCCCCCCGCCGCGGCTCCGGCGCCGGGGAAGTGGCGTCGGGGTGGGTTTCGGCGCCGGGGAAGTGGCGTCGAACTCGCGGAGGGGAATCTCGTGGGGCGGACAGGGACGAACGCTCAGGGCAGGACGACACCACCTTCCTGGTCGAGCTCGGCGAATTCGGCCTCATGCCGAGCCAGGTAGGCCTCCCATGAGGCCGCCGCCCAGATCTCGATCCGGTTGTCCGCGCCGACGACCGTGAGGTCGCGGTCGAGGGAGGCGTAGTCACGCAGGATCGGGGGCACCGTGAGGCGGCCCTGTCGGTCCAGGGACTCGTCGTAGGCCGACGAGAAGAAGACCCGGGTCATGGCGCGGACGCTGGCATTGGCCTGGGCGCTGGCCCGGAGCCCGGCGGCGTAGGTGTCGAACTCCCCGCGCGGCCACACGACCAGGCAGTGGTCCTGGCCCTTGGTCAGGACCAGGCCGTCATCGAGCCCGTCGCGGAACTTGGCAGGGAGGATGATCCGGCCCTTCTCGTCCAACTTCGGGAAGTGCGTCCCGAGGAACATGGCCGTTCACCTCCCCTCCTGCCCCGCAGCCTGCACGGGAAGCTCCACGCAGCTCCGACGTTCGCCACAGTACTCCACATCACTCCACTTGTCTCCATTTCAACGCTAGTCTGAGGAAACTCCCTCCACACGGCCCGGATTCCGGAGTCGGCACCTCGTGCTGTCCGTCGGGCCGCCGCGTACCCTCCGTCACGTCGGCGGACAGCCAGGACCGTCAGGGCCAGGCAAAGGGTCGACGCATGACATCAGCGGAAGCGCAGGATCGGATCACCCACGCGTTCCAGGTGGAGCGGATCCTCACCAGGCTGGACTTTCTCGTGCTCGGCATCGGCGCCGCGTCCCTGGCAGGCATCGTTGTGCTGTGGCTCGACGCACGAATCGCCCTGACCACGGCCATGGGGGCCGCAGCTGCGACCCTGGCGGGCACGGTGCTGGCGGGGGCTGGTGCCTACGGATCTGGGACGAAGATCGGCATCGCAGCATCGCAGTTCGCCCTTGCCGAGCAGCGCTTCAGCGCGGCGCCCGGACATGACGCCGACCCCACGAACTACCGGCCACACACCGTGTCAGGGGGTCCTGAACCAGCAGCCCACGGGGCTTGCGTCGGACTACCCGGACACCATTCCGAAGGAATCGTCGCGCTCGGCTGAGCCCTTGATGCCCCGGCTGTCCTGATGCCACACGGTGGACGGACCAGGTTGTCCGGCCTCGGTGCCCTGAAGCACGGACACCTGCCCGACGCGGTGGTCGCCGACCACGGCATTCGGATCACCGACGACGAGCCAGTCGTGGGATCCGCCACTGAGGGGCAGGGCGGCCATGTGCCTGCTCCACGAGCCCACCGCCCAGTCCAAGCTCGTCGTGCCGAGGCCCGAGCCAGTCCCGAGGATGACCTCCACCGTCGATCCTGTCGCGAGGGCCAGGTCAGCGTTCCCATCCCCCGTCAGGTCTCCCGAGACCAAGTTCTGGGCGACATCGTCAGCGCTGCCCACCAGACGGTACGGAATCGACCAGACAGCGTCCTGCACGCCAGGGGTGCCGGCGGCAGGGAGCGGTGCCGGGTGCACGCCGTCGGCGTGACCGTGCAGCACTGCGATCTTCACCGAACCCACCGGGAACTCGAAGGCAGAAAGAGCCAGATCAGCCGAGCCGTCCCCGTTGAGGTCCGACAGCGTCTGGCCGCCATCCATGGCCGGTGGCAGTCCGAGATCAGTCGCCGTGAAGTACTGGCTGCCCGACACGACCAGTCCACTGGCCCCACCCAACAGCACGTGCACCGCTGGCACCGGCGGTTCTCCCGGCCCACTGGACAGGTTGAACGGCGATCCTCGTGTCTGCACCTTGATGACCAGGTCGTCGCGACCGTCGCCGCTCAGATCGCCAGCCACGAGGCCGGCGCCGAACCCCTTGTGGTCCTGGAGCTGTCCTGGCAGACCATCCTTGCCCTGTCGGATGGTCCGTGCGCCCGCAGCGGTCAGCCCGGATGACGATCCGCGCAGGACCGTCACCGCACCGGCCCGCTGGGCGTCGCCCACGCCCTCACCGATGGCCCCGATCGCCAGGTCGGCATGCCCGTCGCCGTCGAAGTCGCCGGCAGCCAACCGCGAGCCCCAGTGGTCCTTGCGTTCGTTGCTGCCCGGCACCCCCTTCTTGCCCTGGTGCCACACCTGGTCACGGGCGGTCAGCCCGCGAGGGCTGCCGTACAGCACCTGCACCGCGCCGGCGTCCCGCACACCCCTGAGGTCCTCCCCCGGGATCCCGATGGCAAGGTCGGCGTAGCCATCGGCGTCGAAGTCACCCGAGGCCCGCGTGTATCCGAACATGTCGTATGGCTCGACAGCGCCCTTGACGCCCGTGCGGCCCTGATGCCACAACTGGTCGCGGGCCGTGGGCCCACTGGCCGAGCCGTACAGCACCTGAAGCGCCCCCGCGTCCCTCTTCCCCCGCAGGCCCTCCCCTGGCACCCCGATCGCGAGATCGGCAGACCCGTCGGCATCGAAGTCGAAGGGCAGCACCGAATGATCAGCCGCCGCCGCCACCCCCACTGGCGACACGGCCGGCGCCAAGCCCCCGGCCAGGAGAAGGGCCGCCCCTGCAGCCACTGCATGCTTCATCGTCCACCCCGTCCCCGACCCCACAATGGATCAGGTTCCCCGACATTGTGCGCCTCAGGAGAGCCCGACCGAGCCCATTCGCCGGGCTCCTACTCAGCAGCCTTCGGCAACTCCAGCGGCCCGGCGCTCGCCTCGGGGAAGTAGTCCTGGCCGATGCCGCTGGCGCGGGTCGGCACCATGACGGAGCGGTCGTAGGTCATGACAACGTCGCCGTCCTGGTTCAGCGCTCGGGTGATCATCGAGATGATCCCCATGTCTGGGCGGGACTTCGACGGGCGCTTGTCGGTGCAGATGCTCTCGGCGTAGATCGTGTCGCCGACGTACACCGGGTGGGTCAGCTTGATGTTGTTCCAGCCGAGGTTGGCCACGGCGTTCTGGCTCATGTCAATCACGCTCAGGCCCAGCACCAGCCCGACGGTGAACCCGGACACGACAATGATCTTGCCCTCAGTGATCGGGTTCTGCTCTGAGAGATGGGCGTTGAAGTGCATCTGGTTGGTGTTGCAGGTCAGCAGCGTGAACCAGGCATTGTCGGTCTCAGTGATCGTCCGGCCGAACGGGTGCTGGTAGACGTCACCCACCTCGAAGTCGTCGAAGAAACGGCCGAGAACAGCCTTGTGGACGGTCATTGAATCCTCCTCGTGGCGCGATGGTCGGCTCCCATTCTGACCTTGTGGCCGGTGGCGCCCGGACGCGGGGGTGGCGAGAGTGGTGCGCATGGGTGATGCTTGTCGGTGAGGGCACAGCTACTACAGGAGGCACGGTCGGATGACCGACATGCTCGATCGCACGGTCCTGGACACCGCTGCCCGGATCCGTGCTGGCGTGGACTCGGTCGTTGCCGGCAAGCCGGAGTCGACGCTGATGGCCCTGACTGTCATGCTGGCCGGGGGGCACCTGCTCATCGAGGACGTGCCCGGCGTCGGCAAGACAATGCTCGCCAAGAGCTTGGCACGGACTCTCGGAGTGACCGTGCGCCGGATGCAGTTCACTCCGGACCTGCTGCCCAGCGACGTGACCGGCGTGTCGGTCTTCAACCAGGAGAGCCGCGAGTTCGAGTTCCGTCCGGGGGCCATCTTCGCCAACGTCGTGCTCGCCGACGAGATCAACCGGGCCTCCCCCAAGACCCAGTCCGCGCTGCTCGAGGCGATGGAGGAGCACCAGGTCACCGTCGATGGGACCTCGCACCCACTGGCCTCGCCGTTCCTCGTGATCGCCACCCAGAACCCGATCGACATGGAGGGCACCTACGCCCTGCCCGAGGCCCAGCGGGACCGCTTCATGGCCCGCATCTCGATCGGCTACCCGAGCCCCGCCGACGAGCTGCGGATGCTCACCGATCATGCCGGTGCCGACCCGTTGGCCACCCTTGCCCCGGCGGCCACGCATGACGAGTTGGCAGCACTCATGGCCGCCGTGGGTGAGGTGCACGTCTCGGACGCCGTGCGCCGCCTGGCCGTTGCCCTGACGACGGCCACCCGCACGAGCGACGAGCTGCGGCTGGGGGCATCACCACGCGGCACGCTGCACCTGGTCCGAGCCTCCCGGGCGTGGGCAGCACTTGACGGTCGGACGTTCGTGCTGCCCGACGACATCCTGATGCTCGCCCCGACTGTCCTCGGCCATCGGGTACTGGTATCGGCTCAGACCGCCGCCGCGGGGCGGACCGGCGCGGACGCGATCCGGGCGATCGTGACACGAATCCCGCGATCGTCGTGGAGTTGATGTGCCACCGGGCCCGGAGTCCCCAGGATCGATCCGCAGCCGGCTCGGCCTGACTGGGCGAGGTTGGCTGTTCCTCGGGTTCGGGGTCGCGGTGATCGCGATCGGGCTGTTCAAGGGTTGGGTCGCGGTCGTGCAGTTCGGGGCCCTCGTGGCTCTGCTCCCCCTCGCGGCAGCGGCCCTGACCCGCAACCCACACGCCGGCATGTCCTTGGAGCGTGATCTCAGCGCCCGCGAGCTGGCCAGCGGCGACCGGCTCAACGTCACGGTCAGCGTCCGCGGCAAGTTCCCGCGGGGTCGCAGCCTGCTGCTCGAGGACGACGCGCCGCCGGCGCTGGGCGGCCCGCACCGGTTCGCGCTCAACGGGATGTCGGGGCAGGGCGTCAGCAGGAGCCACTACCGGCTGTGGGTGGGCGAACGTGGGATCCACCGGCTGGGCCCGATGCGCATCCACGTGGTCGACCGGTTCGGCATGGTCCACCGGGTCATCACCGCCGGGCTCCGCGACGAGGTGATCGTGCACCCTCCGGTGGTGCCCCTGGATCCGTACGTGCTCAGTGGTGCGTCGGTGGGCACCGGGAGTGGCCATCTGGGGGCCCGCGGCTCAGCCACCGACGACGTCATCCCGCGGGAGTACCACGCGGGCGACGAGGTCCGGCGTATCGACTGGAAAGCTTCGGCGCGCACCGGCAACCTCATGGTGCGCAGCGAGGAGAACCCCTGGCGCTCGGCCATCACGCTGGTGATCGACATGCACGACGCCCATCACCGCGGGCACGAGCCGCACTCGTCGGTCGACGTGGCCCTGAGCCTGGCGGCCAGCATCGGCTGGCTCGCCCTGGAGAGCGGCTGGGACCTCACGGTGCGTACTACCGACGACATCACGCTCTTCGCCGGGTCACCGATGACCGGCGTGCCCGTGGAGCGCCGCGAGCTGCTGCTTGCGCTCGCGACCGTCCCGGTCAGCCACAGCACGGTGCCCAGCGCGTCATTGGGGTACTCGACACAGGCCGACGGGCCCGGGCCCTTGATCCTGATCACCGGACGGGTCCAGGCGCCGACCGCGCGGCTGCTGGCCAGGGTCGGCACGCTGAGCCCAACCCGTCTGCTGCTGGCGATCGCAGCGGACCAGTGGGCAAGCATCGCTCAGGGACCAGCTCCACTGCCGGACGCGCCGGGCACCGCGGACGCGCTGAACCTCTTCGCGCTCGAGGGCTGGCGGGTCGTGCGTCTCGAGCGGGCGCCGCAGGGCGCGCAGGGCGCGCAGGGCAGCGCGGCCAGCATCGCCCAGGCGTGGGCGGGACTGGCGGTGGCACCATGAGCGATGGCAGGGCCGGGGTCCGGCGCGGACGCTACGAGGCGTTCGCCGCGCGCATGCGCGATGGTCGCTGGCACGTAACACTGGTCAGTGCACTGGCAGTGGTCGCCGCGTCCCTGTGCCTGAGGCCCCTTCTTGATGGCAGCTGGTGGTTCGCCCGCACGGTCACCGTGGTGGTCGTGATCGCCGTGACCGGCGGGCTGGCCCGATCGCTGCGTGTGCCAGCACCGATGCAGCCCGTACTCCAACTGGGCGCACTGCTCGTCGCGCTCGTGATGCTGTTCGCCGGCGACACTGCTCGGTGGGGCGTGCTGCCCGGACCTGCGGCCCTCGGTCGGCTTCAGGAACTGGCCAGCCAGGGTCGCGACTACGCCACCGCGACCCAGCCGCCGGCGGGGCCCGATGCCGGCCTCCTGCTGCTGATCGTGGCCGGCATCGGTCTGGCGGCGCTGGTCGTGGACACACTGGCCGCCGGACTGGACCTGCCCGGGTTGACGCTGCTCCCCCTCGCTGCGCTCTTCCTGGTCCCGTGGGCGATCAACGGCGGCACCTCCCCCGGGTGGGCGTTCGTTGTCGTGGCGCTGGGGTGGTTGGCCATCCTCTCGGCGCTGCAGCGCAACCGCGCCGGGCACTGGAGCCCGGGTGCCCAGCCGGGGTCACCGGGGATCGGGCTGGGCATCGCCGCCGCAACGACCGCGCTGGCAGTCCTCTCAGGTGGGCTGATCACGCTGCGCGGGCCGGCCGAGCCGGTCTCCCTCGGCGGCGGCCAGGGTGCGGGGACAGTCCAGGTCGACGCGCTGGTGTCCTTGCGGCGTTCGCTGGTGAGCAACGACACCCGACCGGTGATCACGTTCGCGAGCACGACTGATCAGCCGGAGTACCTTCGGCTGTCGGTCCTGGAGCTCTTCGACGGCGAGCAGTGGCGTCCGATTGAGCCGGCCGAGACCGGACCGGCTCCCCCACCGCTTCCCAATGGCACGACCCCGTCTGCTGAGCAACCGCCGCCGGGTCCATTGGCCCAGTACCAGCTCGATGTCGGACCGCTCGCCGGGGCCACCCTGCCCAGCCCCAGCGGGACCTACCAGTCGCTCAACGACTGGTCGGTGGTGTGGGACCAGCGGACGTCCCTGCCGATCCGATCCGACGGCGGCAGCATCCAGGGCAACCGGATCGGCCTGGTGGCCAGCGCGCAGGAACTCGACGGCGCCGCGCTGCGCGTGGCCAGCCGGGAGCCACCTGATCCCGCGCAGGTACTGCCGGAGAACCTCTCGGACCCCGCTCCCCTGACCGGCGATGAGCTCCCGCGGCTCGCTCGCGAAATCACCGCCGGATCGGACACACCGTTCGATGCTGCTATCGCCCTACAGCGGTGGTTCACCACTGACGGCGGCTTCGCCTACTCGACCGCGATCGAGGGCGGGTCGGACGAGGACGCGCTGGCCACCTTCCTGGAGCAGCGGATCGGCTACTGCGAGCAGTTCGCGGCGACGATGGCCCTCATGGCGCGATCAGTGGGAATCCCGTCGCGGGTCGTGGTCGGGTTCACCCAGGGTCGACAGGAGGGCAACCAATGGATCGTGCGTGGCGTCGACGCGCACGCCTGGCCCGAGCTGTGGATGGGCTCGGCGGGCTGGGTCCGGTTCGAGCCGACCCCGGGCCAACCGACGGTCACCACCCCGGCCTACACAGCGGGCCTTCAGCCGAGCAGCGAGCCGACGGACCCCACGGACCAGCAGTCGGAGGCGCCATCCGCGGACAGCACCGAGGCTGCTGGGCGGCTCCCGGAGGACATCGGGGAGGCCGCTGGGTCCGAGCAGGGGGGCAGCGACAGCCTGCCACTTGGTTGGCTGGCTCTGGGAGGGCTCCTGATCCTCCTCCTCGTCCCAGCCGTGGTGCGTGTGGTGCGCCGCCGCCGGCGGCTTCGCGTCGGTGACGGGGAATCGGCCTTCGCCGAGGTGGTGGACACGATGGTGGACCTGGGGCTGGGGGCGGAGGGTGCCACGCCTCGGGCGACGATGTCGGTGGTCGCGGGACTCGTAGACCTGGGCATCGGGTCGACCGACGATGCCAACCGACCGGACATACCACATGCGATCACCCGGATCCTGCGATCTGTGGAGTGGGAGCGGTACGGGGGTCCGGGAACCGCCGCGTGGATGTCAGGCGCTGGCGTGCCCGGCCGTGACCGGGACCAGCCAGGCCAGGCAGCAGGGGTCCTGGTCGCCGACCGTGTGGATCCCTCGGCCGGGCTGCGACCCGGGGCGCTCGCCGGCGACGTGCGGACCGTGCGGCACGCCCTCGGGCAGCGAGCGGGGTGGGGGCGGCGGGCTCGGGCAGTCGCGGTCCCCCGGTCAGTCCTGGTGGCGCAGGCGCGACGGGGGCCGCACGGGCCCGATGGCGTGGCGGGTTAGGCTTCCACCGTCGATTCGCCCGGATCAGCGCGATCCCCGTCCCAGGCAGAGGTTTCCATGGCGCAAGGCACATTGGATCAGGTCAAGCCCGGCTGTGAGCCGTTCGCCGCGGAGGGGTCCGGCGACAACGCACGGATCGGGGTCGTGCTCGTGCACGGCTTCACCGGTTCGCCGGACAGCACGGTGCCTTGGGCCACGTACCTCAACGAGCGCGGCTACACCGTCAACGCCATCCGGCTGCCAGGTCACGGGACGACGTGGGAGGACGCGAACACCAAGACGTTCGCCGACCTGCAGGGCGCGGTCGACGATGCCTTCGACGACATGGCTGGGCGCACCGACCAGGTCTTCCTCATGGCCCAGTCCTTCGGCTGCGCTCTGGCCCTGCGAGTGGCTGCCGAGCACCCCAGCCAGGTCGCCGGCCTGGTCCTGGTGAATCCGTGGGTCCGCGCCGACGGGGTGGCCAGCTGGCAGAAGCACCTGGCCCCCCTCCAGAGGTTCCTGCCCTACGTGACCAAGAGCCTTCCTGGGGTGGCCAGCGACATCGCCGACCCGGCCAAGGCCGAGCTCGGCTACGACAAGATCCCGGTGGTTCTGGTCGCCGAGGCGCTCAACTCCTGCTTCGGCCAGCTGAAGAGCCTACTCGGCCAGATCGCCGCGCCGATCCAGATGGACCTGTCGGCCACCGACCATGTGCTCGGACCCAACAACGCCGAGCTGATCCGGGCCGATGTGCGATCCTCGATCGTGGAGGTGTCGTTGGACCGGTCGTACCACGTCGCGACCCTGGACTACGACGCCGAGAAGATCTTCGCCGGGTCGGTTGACTTCATCGAGACCCACGCGGAGTAGCCTCCGACGCGGACCCACGACGCTGACGGCCCCGTCCCGATCGGGAGGGGGCCGTCGCTTTGGGTCGGACGGTCTCAGCCGCGTGAATCGCTCAGGTGCGGCAGACGCTCAGAAGTCGCCGGTCTCGCGGCGACGGCGCCACCGCTCCTCCATGCGTTCGGACAGAGAGCCACCAGGGCGCTGCTTGGACCGTGAGGGCTTGCGCGACCGTCCGGAGATGTCGGTCGGCGGGGGCGGACCACCCTCGGTCGCGGGTGCGGGGGTCTCCGTCGAGGGGCGCAACGAGTTGATCGCCAACCAGAGGCCCCCGACCATGGCCACGAAGCCGACGACGCCCACGATGACCTGCTTTGACGCCACTCCGGCTACGAGGAGGCCGAGGCCCAGGAGCAGCCCCACGACACCGATAGCGACGCGTCGCCGGTCGCTCGCACTGCCCCGCGAGTGGCGCATGCTCGTCGCGAACTTGGGGTCCTCGGCGTACAGCGCTTGTTCCATCTGCTCAAGCAGGCGCTGCTCGTGCTCGGAGAGTGGCACGGTGACCTCCTACTGGCGTCGCAAGCGGCTGTTACATCACAGGATAAGCAGGGTTTGCCGAATAGGAAACCCGAACCGGCATGTTACTCACAACGGATTGGTCACGGGGCAGATGGCTCGCCGGACACACCCGAGGACCGAGTGGATCGCTGCGGCGGCTCGGCCTCACCCGTGGCGTTGTCGGGGAGCAGCCGAGCAGGTCGCACGCTGCCCTTTCCGAACTTGGCCGACAACCTGTCGACGGCCTCCTCAGCCTCCCGCCACCCGCGATCCGGTGCCCCGAGGACGAGCTGGGACTCGACCTGCTCGGTCTCGACGATCCCCTCGGCCCGGACCCCGACAAGTCGGATCCGGGCGCGGTCCAGGTGCAGGGCCTGGAACAGCGAGCGCGCCTCGTGGAAGATCTCGTGGCTGACGTCGGTCGGGGTCGTGCGCGTGTGCGAGCGGGTGATGGTGGCGAAGTCGGCGAACCGGACCTTGATGGAGATCGTGCTGCCCGAGAATCCCGCGCGGCGCATCCGCGCCCCGATCCGCTCGGACAGGCGCAACAGCTCGGCCATGATCAGTTCCGGGTCGTCGACGTCGCGGGCGAACGTCTCCTCTGCCCCGACGCTGCGCTCGCGCTCGTGGGTGCTGACCACGCGTTCGTCACGGCCCCAGGCCAGTTCTGCAAGATGAGCTCCGGATGCCTGGCCGAGGGCTCGGATGAGGGTGGCCCGGGGGGTGTGGGCGATGTCGGCGACAGTGCGCAGGCCGAGGCGGTGCAGCTGCTCCTCGGTGCGCTCACCCACCCCCCACAACGCCCCGACGGGCATGGGGTGCAGGAAGGAGATCACCCGATCGGCGGGGATGACGAGCAGTCCGTCGGGCTTGCACTGGGTCGAGGCCAACTTCGCGACGAACTTCGTCGGGGCCACTCCCACCGAGCAGGTGATGCCCTGCTCATCGTGGACCTGGGCCCGGATCGTCTCGGCGATCATCCGGGGTGAGCCGTGGGTCCGGCGAGCCCCGGAGACGTCGAGGAAGGCCTCGTCCAGGCCCAGGATCTCCACCCGTGAGGTGATCGCGGTGAACAGCTCCATCACCGAGGCGGAGACCTCGGCGTAGTGGGCGTGGTCGCCGGGGACGACGATGATGTCCGGGGCCAGTCGCAGCGCCCTGCTCATGGGCATCGCGGAGTGGATCCCGTACTTGCGGGCCTCGTACGTGGCGGCCACCACCACGCCACGGCTGCCCACGCCACCGACGATCATCGGCTTGCCGCGCAGCTCGGGGCGGCGCGCGACCTCGACGGAGGCGAAGAAGGCATCCATGTCCACATGCAGGATCGGGCAGCCGGCATCATCGTCACCCAGGCCGGTCGGTGCGTCCGGCCGGGTGATCTGGCTGCGACTCATGTGGCACCTCCTCGGGGTCTTCCTACCACCCGCTGCTCCCGGGGCTGGAGTGCCAGAGCTTGCCGGGTGCACGGGTGCGGGCCGCGGGAGCCTTCGGAGGTGTCCCCGCGGGGTCGTCCCCGGCCGGCTTGACGTCGGCGTAGGGCGACTGCTTGAACCCGCTGGCGTGCACGAGGACCCGGCGGCGCTGGCCCATCCCGCCGGCGGCGGTCCGGCCGATCCCGACCGGCGTGCGTCCACCCTTCGCTGCGTCCGCCTCCCCGACCGGGACATCGACGACCGGTGTGGCTGACTTACGGCGGGTGTCGATCACGGGGAACGAGGCGATGTACTGGGCCACCGCGTCCCGGCCGCCGGCCTGCCAGATCTCATGGACGACCCCGAGGTCCCAGCACCCGGTCGCGCGGATCGACAGGCCGCGCGGCCCGGTGCGCCGGGTCAGCCCACGGACCATCAACAGCCACCCGGAGAAGACCGTGCTGGCATAGGGGTCCTGGGCGTCCTCGAAGAAGGTGGCATCGACTGGTCCGGTCGAGTCGTCCAGGGTGAGGAACACGACCCGGCGTCCGCTGCGGATCGGTGGCGTCTGGGTGGCGACCTTGACCCCGGCGACCCACACCTGGCTCTGGGAGCGCTGGGCCAGCAGGTCGCGGGCGGGCACGACGGCGAGATCGGCCAGCATCGGCCGGTAGAAGTCCAGCACATGCTGGCTGACGTCCATCCCGAGGACGTCGAGCTCAGCCCGCACCCCTTCCCCGGTCGACATCTCCGGTAGGCCGCTGCCACGACCCGGGGCGCCGATCGGCAGGTTGAGTGACAGCTGTACCTCACTGGGCTGGACCACTGCCGGGGCCTGGGACTGGGACGCGGCGGCCAGGGCCGGGTCGGCGAAGCCAGCGCGGCCCTCCGCCCCGACTGGGGACCCGGCACCTGGTCCAGCTCCTGACCCGGCTGCCCGGTCGGGGCCCCAGGCGCTGGCGGCCCGCTCGGCCCTGGGGTCGACCCGGGCGCGTCGCGACGCACGACGACCCCGACCGCTGCTGGCACGCGCGCTGCGCGCCAGGCGCTCACAGTCAGCCACCTCCAGCAGGAGGTCCCGCCGGGTCATCTGGCCATGCAGCCGGGCTCCGGAGGACAGGTTGATGCCGTAGATCGCGTCGAACCCCCCGGCCATGACCAGGTTCTCCACCACGGGGGTGGCCACCGCGGCCCGCGCCCAGAAGTCCGACAGGGATGCGTAGGGCTGCCCGGCGACGATCCGCTCCACCTCGGCCGCGGAGATCCCCTTGACCTCGGTCAGCGGCAGCCGGATCCCATGGGCGCTGCCATCGGGCAGGCCACGGAGGGTCGGCCGCGCCCCGGGCGTCGGGCAGTCCTCCACCCGGTAGACCGACTCCGAGCGGTTGACGTCCAGGCCGAGGATGCTGATCCCCAGGTTGCGGGCATCGTCGAGGATCAGCCGCTTGGGGTACATGCCGGGGTCGTGGGTGAGCACCCCGGCCAGGAATGCCGCCGGATGGTGGGCCTTCAACCAGGCCGACTGATAGGTGGGCAGGGCGAAGGCTGCCGCGTGGGCCTTGCAGAACCCGAAGGAGGCGAACGAGCGCAGCACGTCCCAGATCCGTTCCACCACCTCGAGTGGGTAGCCGCGCTCCAGCGCCTGCGGGTAGAACCACGCCCGGACCTGGGCCTGGCCCTCCGGTGAGCCCATCGTCCGACGGATCTCGTCGCCCTGGGCGAGGCTGCACCCGGTGATCGTGGCGATGACGCCGATCACCTGCTCGTGGAAGACGACGACCCCCTGGGTCTCAGCCAGGACCGACTCGAGGTCGGGGTGCAGGTAGTCCGCCTCCGACCAGCCCTGCCGGGACCGGAGGAACGGGGTGACCATGTCGGACTTGACCGGGCCGGGCCGGAACAGCGAGATGTCCACGATGAGGTCACCGAAGGTCTCCGGAGCGAACTTGCCGATCAGTTCGCGCTGGCCCGGTGACTCGATCTGGAAGCAGCCGAGGGTGTGGGTGGTACGGATCATCGCGAAGGTGTCCGGATCGTCGAAGGGGACGGCATCCAACTCGATCGGCTCCGCACCGATGCGAACCACCTCATCGAGGGCGTGAGCCATCGCCGACTGCATCCGGATGCCGAGCACGTCGAGCTTGAGGAAGCCCATCTCCTCCACGGCGTCCTTGTCGAACTGGCTCATCGGGAACCCCATCCAGCTGGCCTCCACCGGGGTGCGGTCCAGCAGCGAGCCGTCACTGAGCAGCACGCCGCAGGGGTGCAGCGCGACGTGCCGGGGCAGCCCGTCGAGGCCCTCCACCAGGTCGAGGAACCCATCAAGCCGGCCCTGGTCCGCCAACCGGCCCATGCCGGAGCTGCGCAGCTCGGGCAGGTCGGCCAGCGCGGCCCGGGCATCGCGGGCACGGATGTGTGGGAACGCCTTGGCGAAGGCGTCGATCTCGCCGGGCGGCAGGCCCAGGGCGGCGCCCACGTCCCGCACGGCGTGGCGGACCCGGTAGGTGTCCATCATCGACACGGCCACGCACCGCTGGCCACCGAACCGCTCGAGGATCCGGGTGTAGATCTCGGTGCGCCGGGCGGACTCCACGTCGATGTCGATGTCCGGCAGGGCCTGGCGCAGCGGGGACAGGAACCGCTCCATGATCAGTCCGTGCTCCAGGGGGTTGACCCCCGAGATGCCCAGCAGGTGGTTGACCAGGCTGCCTGCGCCGGACCCCCGCGCCGCCACCCGGACCCCCATACCCCGGATCAGGTCGACGACCTCGGCCACGGTCAGGAAGTAGCCGCCGTAGCCGAGGGTGGCGATGGTCGCCAGCTCCGCCTCCAGGCGTTCGGTGGCCGCGCGGTGCGTGCGCAGTGTGGTGAACCGCTCATCGATCGCCGACCGGCAGCGGTGCAGCAGCACCCGATCAGCCATCTGAGCCTGGGCCGACGCCGGGGCGCTACGGATCTGCTCACGGCCCAGCCCGGGTGCCCCTGCGGGGAACAGGACGTCGAGCTCGGGGACGTGCACCGACCCGATGCCCAGGTCGGCTGCTGGGTCCAGCCGGCAGGAGTCGGCCAGATCACGGGTTGCGGTCAGCAGCCGCTGCGCACCCCCCCGGCCGACCCCGGCTGCGCCGGCGATCTCCTCGGCCACCACCTGCATCTCGCCGGCATCCTTCAGGTAGCCCTGGGCGTTGGCCCGATCCAGGTGACGGGGGTCCAGCGGGACCAACCGGCGGATCGCGTCCAGGACATCGACGACCGGCGCCTGCTCGGGCGTCAGGTGGCGCACCGCGTTGGTGAGCACCGCCGGCGCACCTGCGCGGCCGGCGAAGGTCAGCATCCGGGCGGCGAACGCACTGGACAGCGCGGGCCGGTCCCCGTGTGCTCCGCTGCGATGGGACACCACCTCGATGCACACGTCGGCGCCCAGCACCTGCCGCCACCCGGCCAGCAGATGCTCGGCCTCGTCCGGCCGGCGGCGGGCCAGCGCCCGACCCACGTCGGAGTCCGGTCCGAGGAGGGCCACCAACCCCTCGGCGTGCTCGCCGAGCATCGGCAGGGTCACCACCGGTCGGCCGCGCTCCCCGGTCAGGTGCGCAGCCGAGATCACCCGGCACACCGAGGCCCAGCCCGCCGCGCCCCGGGCGAGCAGCACGACCCGGGGATGCCCCGGGTCGACTGCCACCCCACCGCGGGCAGGTGTGGGCGTCCTGGGCTGGTGCCGAGCCGGCGGGCCCGACATCGGCGCCTGCGGCGTCACCGCGAGGTCAACGCCGAGGATCGGGCTGATGCCGGCTTCGCGGCAGGCCAGCGCGAAGGCCACTGCCCCATAGGCGCCGTCGCGATCAGTCAGCGCCAGGGCGTTCTGCCCCATCGCCGCCGCCTGCTCGACGAGCTTCTCGGGTGGTGAGGTCCCGTACCGCAGCGAGTAGCCCGAGGCCACATGCAGGTGGGAGAAGCCGGACATCACAGGTACCTAGAACTCGTTGGGCAGGACCGACTGCTGATCGACCCCGATCACCACGGCGACCTGCACCAGGAACGACTCGGTGTCACGCACCAGGTCATCGGCCTCCCGCTGGCTGACGACGGGGAGCCCGGCATCGGCGGCAGCACGCTTGGTGGCGCTGGCCGCGAAGAAGGCCGCCCACTCCTGCATCTGCGGGGCGACCACCGGCAGGAGCGCCCAGACACTTCGGATGCGACCCTGCCGCACCGGATGCGCCCGGGCCGCCAGGACAGCCGCCGCGGCGCGCAGCGCCGCCAGATGCGCGGTGGCGTAACGACGGCCCGGGTCCGGGGTTGCGTAGGCCTCCAGCAGCCCTCGGGCCGCGCTGCCCAACAGGTCACGGGCCTGGTAGGGAACCGGGGGGCTCATGGGAACGGCGCTCATCTCACTCCTCACTCGTCGGATCAGTTCGTTGCTTGGGTGGTTGTCAGTCCATTGCCCGGGCCAGCACCCAGCGGTCGGCGACCATGTCCCGACGCAGGTCGTAGACACCGGCGATGTCGGACCAGCCGGCCTGGGCCTCGACCCGCCAGATCTCATGCTCGTGTGCTGGGAGGGCTCCCTCCAGAGCTCGACGCGAACCGCCCCACCACACACCGGACTCGATCCAGTGGGCGACCACGGCACGTACCACGTACAGCCGGCCACGCCACAGGAACTGGGCAGGGCGACCCTCCGGGGGCCGCTCCCCCGCGTGGCGAACATCGATCGGGTCGGCGTACGTACGGCTCATGGCATCCTCCTGGGCAGGGTGTGGTCAGCTCGCCGGGGAAGACGGCCGTGCAGGGGGATCGGCCTGCACTCCTGCGCTTCCCTCACCGAGGCGCAGGCCGATCCCCGAGTGCTGGCGGGTCGGGTCGGGGCGAGCCCTCCAGCACCTTCGTTCGAACATGTGTTCGAACTGGTTTCACCGTACGCCCCCGGTCTGACAGCGTCAACCCCCTGTGCCGGGATACTGGGGACATGTCCGAGACTCCCGCCGCCGTGAGCCTGCACATCTGGGGGGTGCCGACCCGGCACGTGCCCACCGCGGTGACCCACATGGCCCGCCACCGCCGACCGGTCCGCTCAATACCGGGGGTCAGCTTCGCGAAGCTCCTGGGAACCGGGACAGGCCGGACCTTCACGCCCAGGGATGCCGACGCCCACCACTGGGGAGTGCTGCTCTGCTGGGACGACGTCGAGGGACCACAGCGATTCGCTGCCTCCCGGGTCGCCCGGGACTGGGACCGGATCGCCGAGGAGTCCGCCACCTGGATCATGCGCCCGCTGAGCAGTCGGGGGCTGTGGGCCGGGCAGGAGCCGTTCGGCAACTCCGTGCCGACCCGCTGGGACGGACCGGTTGCAGCGATCACCCGAGGCCGGATCAAGCCACGAATGTGGCGGACCTTCTGGGCCTCGGTACCGCCGGTGGTGCTCGACGTGCGCACCGGCGGCGGCCTGACCTTCGCGATGGGCATCGGCGAGGCCCCGGTCGGCCTGCAGGGAACCTTCTCGACCTGGGCCAGCGGCAGGGCACTGTCCGAGTTCGCCCACCGGCGGGCCCCCCACCAGAAGGTGATGGCCCAGACCGCGGAACTCGACTGGTACTCCGAGGAGCTGTTCGCCCGATTCGCCCTCCTGTCGGCCGAGGGCACCATCGCCGGCACGCCGGTCCTGGCAGCCGACGCCGGGTAGCCGCCGCTCGTTGGCAGCCGACCCCGGCAGTTGGCCAGCACACCGGGGGGCCGCCACCGGTCATTGACCGCCGACGCCGGCCACCAACCGCGCGCGATGGGCACCGCATGCGGCCGGGCTGCCGACCCATGAGCGCGAACCGCGCATGACGGACACCGATGGATCCGACTTCAGGCCCTCAAGACGGCCCTTCGATGCGCGGCTAACCCCGACCACCCCCCACCCGCCCCCCGATCCCGGCGGCACTCGCCACGCCGACCCCGGACCCGTCCTAGGATCGAGGGCGTGCCCGCCGCCACGTCCCGTACCTCCCCTGCCCTGCGCGCCCTGCCGTGGGTGCTCGGGACCGTGGGGGTGCTGTCCCAGATCATCTGGGTGCTGCTCCCCGAGGACCTGCGCGACACCGCGACCATCACCTCGGTGGTGCTGCTCGCGGCAGCCGGGGCCAGCCACGCGGCCGTCCACCGGGGCCCCGGATGGGCCGCCCGCCTCTACGCTGCGACAGCTGGCATCGGGCTGGCCGTCGAGGCGCTCGGCACGGCCACGGGCTTCCCCTTCGGGGCCTACGACTACGGCGAGCGCCTTGGCCCGATGCTCCTCGACGTCCCGCTGCTGATCCCGCTCGCGTGGTGCATGGCCGCCTACCCCATGCTGCTGTTGGCCCGCCGCCTCGGCTCGCGTCGGTGGCAGGTCGTGCTGATCGGGGCCTGGACGATCACTGCCTGGGACCTGTTCCTCGACCCGCAGATGGTCTCCGAGGGGCACTGGGCCTTCGCGGATCCGACCCCAGCCCTGCCTGGCTCCCCGGGCATCCCCCTGACCAACTACGCGGGCTGGTTCGCCACCGGCCTGCTGATCTTCTGGGTGCTGGACCACCTGCCCCGGACCGTCGCCGACGATCGCATGCCACACCTGCTGATGCTCTGGATCTACCTGTCCAACGTGATGGCTGCCGCCGTGTTCTGGGGTCGGCCGACGGTGGCGCTGTGGGGCGGGATCGCAATGGGGCTGACGGTGATCCCGTGGGCCCTGCGCATCGTCCCGGAGCTGCGTCGATCCCCGGACGATCCCGCGCTGGTGGGCAGCGGATGAGGCCGGGGCGCACCGCGGTCCTTGCCGCCACGGCGCTGGCCACCGCACTCACCGCGCACACGGCGTGGAACGCCCGATACCTGCGGCGCGCGCCGAACCCGGGCCCGCGCACCCCGACCGCGCCCAACGCGCCCGGCACCCCCGCCGAGCGTTCGCACGTCACCATCCTGCTCCCCGCCCGCGATGAGGCGCATCGCATCGAACCGTGCCTGCGGGCCCTGCTTGCCCAGGACCACGCGGCGCTGCGCGTGATCGTGCTCGATGACGGATCCACGGACGGCACAGCAGATCTCGTCCAGGAGCTCCTGGCCGATGACCCGAGGTTCCAGCTCCTGCGTGGCAGCCACGACCACCCACCCGCCGGATGGCTCGGCAAGCCGTGGGCGTGCCACCGCCTGGCCGAGGTGGCCCTTGCCCAGGACCCACCCCCCGACCTGATGATCTTCGTCGATGCTGACGTCACCCTCGCCCCGGACGCCACCCGCAGGATCGCCGCCCTGATCGCGGAGTCCGGCCTCGGCCTGGCCAGCCCCTATCCCCGGCAGGTCGCCATCACCGCAGTCGAGCGGCTCGTCCAGCCGCTGCTGCAGTGGTCCTGGTTGACGACCCTGCCGCTCGGGCTGGCCGAGGGCTCAACGCGGCCCTCGCTGACAGCGGCGAACGGTCAGGTGCTGGCGATCACCCCCGCGGCGTACCGGAGCTGTGGGGGCCACGCCGCCGTGCGCCACGAGGTCCTCGAGGACATCGCCCTTGCCCGCGCAGTGAAGGCCACCGGGGGCCGCGCCAACGTCACCGACGGCACGGACCTGGCCACCTGCCGGATGTACACCGGCCGCGAGGAGCTCATCGACGGATACACCAAGTCGCTGTGGGCGGCGTTCGGCTCCCCCGCCGGTTCGGTCGGCGCCACGGGGATCCTGACGTTCGCCTACGTGCTGCCGCCCACCGCCGCCCTGCTGGCTCCAACCGCCGGGACCCGCGCCCTCGGGGCAGCCGGATACGGCGCCGGGGTCGCCGGCCGGATCGTCGTCGCCCGCCGAACGGGTGCCCGGACCAGCGACGCCTGGTCCCACCCCCTGGCGATCCTCGCCCTGGACGGTCTCACCGCCCTGTCGTGGCGCCGGCACCGGCGCGGCGCGCTGACCTGGAAGGGCCGCAGGGTCCATATCAGCGACCACCTCGCCACCCACCCCACCGCCGACCTCGCCGAAGGCTGACTCAGCGCCGGGCCATCGCCCGCTCAGCCAGCGCCGTGATCGTCAACGCGGGGTTCACGCCGATGTTGGCCGGCACCACGCTGCCATCAAGCACCCGCAGGTCCTCGTACACGTCGCCCTCGGGCGAGCTGAAGACCCGATGATCGCTGTCCACAACCCCGTCCGCGGGCGACGCGGCCATGACAACACCGCCGAGGACGTGCGCCGTCGCCCCGATCCCGAGCAGCGGATCGAGCAGGATCCCGTGCGCGGTCCCACCGCTGGCCGCCGCCACCGCCCGGGCAGCGGTGTTGGCCTGTGGGAGGTAGGTCGGGATGGCCGGCGCCCCGCGCTCCAGGCGGGACCGCAGGCGCCAACCGAGCACGCCCCGGCCCAGCTCCAGGGAGAGCTCGTTGTCGTCGTGCTGCATGACGGTGAGGACCGTGACTCGGCGGTTCCAGTCCCGTGCCCGGAGGTTGGCGGTGGCCAGCGCCGGATGGCGCACGACCTCCCGCACCGTGGCGCGTGCCCGCTCTGCGCGGCTGGCCCCATCGACCAGCGGACCCACGTACCACCGCATGAACCCGTACGAGTGCGGGAACCGGTTGTTGGTCACGTGGGTGGAGGCATCGGGGTGGAAGTCACTGCTGATGGTCGCGCCCTCGGTCACGTCTGACCCCGGTGGCTGCAGCACGGCCGTGAAGGCCTCGGAGTTGGTGCGCACATGCCGGCCGAGCTCCGGGGAGGTCCACGGCAGCGAGCCCCATCGGTCGCGGGAGCCCAGCAGCAGTTCAGTCGTTCCCAGCACACCACCGCTGAGGACCACCTCTCGCGCCCTCAGAGGACGCACCCAGCCTCGGTGGCGCAGGGGGTCCACCACATCCAGCTGCCATCCACCACCGACGATCCGAGCCATCCGCAGCACCTTGGATCGCGGGCTCACACGCGCGCCCAACGACTCGGCCACGGCCAGGTAGGTGCGGTCGATGCTGTTCTTCGCACCGTGCGGACACCCGGTGATGCACGCTCCGCAGCGCACGCAGTCGGCGAACGAGATCCCCTGGGGTGTCGGGCCGAACGTCGAGTCCACCCCCATGCTCCGCGCAGCGGACTCCAGCCAGCGGTCCTGGGCACCCACATCCGGATTGACCTGGCGACCGAGCATGTCCGCGGCGACCCCGAAGTGCTCGGCCAGCTCGCCCTGCCAGTCCACGCCTGTCGCGGTCCAGCCGGGCGCCTGCCATGCCTCGGGCGTGGGATGCAGGAGCACGCCCGCATAGACCACTGATCCACCGCCGACGCCGATCCCGTGCACGACGACCACATGGCGCAGCAGGGCCTGGCGGAGATAGCCGCGGCGAAGCCGCACGCCCGGTTCCCACAACAGGTCCCGAGTCCGACGGCCCCCTGCCTCCAGATCCTCCGGGGCCAGCCGACGCCCCTGCTCGAGGACGACCACCGACCGCCCGGCCTGGGCGTGGCGCAGCGCGGCCACGCCGCCGCCGAACCCGGACCCGACAACGGCGACATCAACATCCCACCCGGTCACAGCACCAGCCTCCCGCCTCGGCCCCGCCGATGCGATCCGGCGGCGGCCCGGCGAGGCACGTCAACGTAGGGTCAGGGTCATGGCACGTGTGATCGTGATCGGCGCCGGCATGGGCGGAATGGCCGCGGCTGCCCGGCTGCGGGTCAAGGGCCACGACGTCACCGTGATCGAGGCCAGCGACACCCACGGGGGCAAGCTCGGGACCTATCGCCGCGACGGGTTCGCGTTCGACACCGGTCCGAGCCTCTTCACAATCCCGGCCGTCTACCGCGACCTGTTCCTCAAGACCGGCGGCCCGCTCGAGGACAACGTCGAGCTGGTCCCGCTGGATCCTGGCTTCTCCTACCGATTCGCCGACGGCTCGACGCTGCCGATGCCGGGGGTGGGCGTCGGCCGTGGCGCCGCAGCCATGGGCGATGCCTTCGGCGGCGAGTCCGCTGATGAGTGGCGCGCGCTGATGGAGCGGGCGGGCCGGATGTGGGCAGCCACCCGCCGCCCGTTCCTGGAGTCGCCGCTGACCGGCGCGCGCGACCTGATCCCGCTGGCACGCGACGTGGCTGCCGTGCGCACCGTTGCTCCGTGGCAGACCCTGCGCAGCCTCGGCCATGGGACGCTGACCGACTGGCGCGCCCGGCAGGTATTCGACCGCTACGCCACCTACTCCGGATCTGATCCGCGCCGGGCACCGGCCGTACTGGCCACGATCCCCTACGTCGAGGCCACGTTCGGCGCCTGGCACATCGCCGGCGGGCTGCGCGTCCTGGGCGACGCGCTGCGCAATCGCCTCGACGAGCGCGGCGTCGACGTGCGGCTGTCCACGCCAGCCACGCGGATACTGCTGGCCGGCGACCGGGTCTCCGGGGTCCAGGTTGCTGGCGGCGAGGTCCTGCCCGCCGATGTGGTGGTGGCCAACGCCGATGCCCGGCACGTGTACGGCGAACTCCTGGGCGACCGGGCTCCCAAGGACCCAGTGCGGCGGCTGGCCCGCGCCACCCCGTCACTGTCCGGATTTGTGCTGCTGCTCGCCGTGCAGGGGCGCACCCCCGGACTGAGACACAACAACGTCTGGTTCCCCCGCGAGTACGACCCCGAGTTCGATGCGATCTTCGGCCGCCGCCCCGAGCCCGTGGACGACCCCACGATCTACGCCTGCGTCCCCGACGACCCGGCCATGCGCCCCGAGGCTGGCGAGGCGTGGTTCATCCTCATCAACGCGCCCCGGCACTCCCCCGGCGGGCAGCTGCCCGGTACGATCGATTGGGATGTTCCCGGCCTGGCGGACTCCTACGCCGACAAGGCGCTGGCCCGGCTGGCCGAGCGCGGCACCGACCTGACCGGGCGGGTGCTCTGGCGGGAGCTGCGGACCCCAGCAGACCTCGAGCGGGCGACCGGCGCGCCGGGGGGCGCGATCTACGGGACGTCGTCGAACGGCGCGCGGGCGGCATTCCTTCGGCCCCAGAACGCCTCACCAGTGCCCGGCCTGTTCCTGGTCGGCGGCTCGGCGCACCCCGGCGGTGGGTTGCCGCTGGTCGGGATGTCGGCCGAGATCGTGGCAAACCTGGTCGGCCGGGCCTGACGAGACCCGCCCCACCTCCCGCCGGTGCTCTCCGCCGCCTACTCGATCGGTTCGGGATCTGCCCAGCCGGCCAGACGGCCACTCCGCGACACCGACTGCAGGGCCTGCTCGGTGGCCTCCCGGGCCTGCAGCGTGCTCACGATCAGCAGGCGGTCGCCCACCTTGACCCGGGTGTTGTGATCCGGCACGACGGTGTGCCCGCTGCGAACCACCAGCGAGACCACCGCACCACCGGGCAGCGGGAGCTCGCTGACGTACGTGCCGGCCACCCGTGAACCCGCGGGGATGTCCAGGTCCAGCAGGGCGGCATGCATGGTGTCCAGCGGGGCAGCCTCGACAGTGAGCTCGCCGACCTGGTCGGGACGCACGAGTCCGAGCCGCCGGGCAAGGATGGGCATGGTCGGCGACTGGAGCAGGGTGAGGGCGACCACCAACAGCATCGTCACGTCGAAGATCAGCTCCCCGTCTGCGCCCAACGCCCCCAACGGGATGGTGGCGAAGATGATGGGCACAGCCCCACGCAGGCCGGCCCACGAGGCGAACGTCGCCCATTGCCACGGGATCACCGGAGTGCGGCTCACCCGGGTCGCCCACCCGGGGCGCAGGAACGCGGCCAGGGAGACCATGACGCTGGCCGGGCGGGCCACGAACAGCAGGAAGGCCCCGGCCAGAACGGCGATACCGAAGGCGTCCACAAGTCGCTCAGGCACGACCAGCAGCCCGAGCATGACGAACAGGCCGATCTGGACCGCCCAGGCCAGCCCCTCGACGAATCCCAGGACCGACCTGCGGTGCGGCAATGGGGACGCGGCCAGGATCAGGGCAGTGACGTACACCGCGGCGAATCCCGATGTGTGCAGCACGACCGCCAGTCCATAGCTGAGCATGAACAGGGCGATCACGGCCACCGGGTAGAGCCCCGCGGCCGGCAGGGCCAGCCGAGGCAGCAGCCAGCGGGCGAACAGGCCGACCAGCACGCCGATGACCAGGCCACCGATGAGCTCCGCGATCACGATCACTGGGATCAGCCAGACGGGCATCTCGGTGCCCACGGTGGTCGAGAGCAGGACGACCAGGACCACCACGGGGGCATCGTTGAGCCCGGACTCCGCCTCGAGCAGCGTCTGCAGCCGCGCGGGCAGGCGCAGGCCGCGCGCCACGGTGAACACGGCGGCGGCGTCCGTGGGCGCCAGGACAGCCCCGATCAGCACGGCCACCCGCAGGTCCAGGCCGGCGAGCCAGTGCAGGGGCAATGCCACGAGGAAGATGCTCAGCGCCACCCCCACGGAGGCGAGCACTCCGGCCGGGACGATCACCGGGCGGACGGTGGACGGTCGCGTGGTCAGCCCGCCCTCCGCGAGGATGATCACCAGGCCGGCGTACCCCAACGATGTGGCCAGTTCCGCGTTCTCGAACACGACCCCGCCGACGCCCTCGTCACTGAGCAGCATGCCCAGGCCCAGGTAGAACAGCAGGCCGGGCAGGCCGAACCGGGCAGCCAGACGGATCCCGCCGACCGCAGCGAGGATCACCACGGCAACGACCAGCGTGAGCTGGGCAGCCTGCTCGGTGTCCATCAGCCGTCGCTGCCGAGCCGCCGCCGGACCACAACGAGCAGCTGCGTCAGCCCGATGACACCGAGCACCACCAGGACCCACGCCCCCAAGGTCGCCCACCCGGGCTCGTCGTTGGGCCGGGCGACGGCGGCCAACAGGAACATGACGACCACGACAACACGGGTCGGGCGCTCGTTGAGCGTCAGCACTCCGACCTCGGTCATCCCCGCCCCACCGGCGCGGGCACGGGTGTACTCCTGCAGCCAGCAGAGCCCGAC
The DNA here is from genome assembly GCA_963753075.1 of uncultured Actinomycetes bacterium. GTDB lineage: Bacteria > Actinomycetota > Actinomycetes > S36-B12 > CAIYMF01 > Prado023. The sequence continues at coordinate 158,987 of CAVWAR010000017.1, read as the reverse complement.
CGCCGCCACACACACCGCGGACGGCGCCCCCGCGATCCAGAGGGTGGCCAAGAACACGGCGTCGCTGATCCGGTCGGCGACTGCGTCGAGCACCGCACCCCACCGGCTCGTCCGCCCGGTCATGACCGCCACGGCGCCGTCCAGGGAGTCGAACAGCCCGCTGAGCGCGATCACGAGCGCCGCAGCCAGGGTTCCCCACCGCCCGAGGGAGGCCAGCACGGGCGCCAGGAACGCGATAGCCAGACCGAGCAGCGTCACGACATCAGGCGGCACCCGGAATCGGACCAACGGCGCCGCAACGGCGTGCACGAGCCGCAACCAGCCGCCGACGATCCCGGTCGGTCGGGCACCCCCATGCAGGGTCGACCACTGCGCGAGGTAGGTGGCCCGGTCCATGATCAGCGCAGGGACCAGCCGGCGGTCAGGGTCACGACGACCGCGCCCTCGCCGGCATCGAGCGACATCGCCCCGGCCCCGCCCGAATCGGCCGCTGCCGCGACGCGCATCGGTCCGGATGGTCGGGGCCGGGCGACGGTCTCGTCGATGGCCAGGACGTCCCCGAGCTCACGACCGGCCAACTCAGCCAACTGGCTTGCGCGCGCGTGAGCATCGGCCCACGCGGCCGCCCGTGCCGCCGCCATCAACCCGGAGGCGTCCCCATGCCGGAAGGACACCTCATGCACGCGGGCGGCGTTCCCACCGGCGGCGACCCCGGCGCTGAGCAGTTCGCCCACGGCTGCGATGTCCCGTGTCGTCGCGGTGAGCCGCACCTCCGCTGAGAACCCAGCCACGGTGGGGAAGTCGTCATAGACGGGGTTCAGGGAGACTGCCGAGGTCGCCAGCGCGGACGGCGGCAGGCCAGCGTGGAGCAGCACCTCGCGCATCGCCTCCAGCGACTCCGATGACGCAGCGAGGGCCGCTGCAGCAGAGGGCCCACGCGCCTGGGAGCCGACGGTGATGACGCACTCGTCACGGGCCCCGGTCGCCTGCCCCGACCCGGTGACCCATATTCCCTTGTCCACTGCCGTCTCCTCTCCCACCGTCACCGCGGACGACGCCTAGCCGGTCAGCCGCGCGAGGATCTCACGGGTGGCCGTGGACCGGTTCAGCGTGTAGAAGTGCAGGCCCGGAGCACCACCGGCGAGCAGCTTGGCGCCCTGCTCGGTGGCGACCTCGATGCCCAGCTCGGTGACGGCTGCAGGGTCGTCGGCGACCGCGTGGAAGCGCGCGGCCAGCTCCTCGGGGAAGGCTGCTCCGGAGAGCACCGAGAACCGCTCGATCTGACGCACGTTGGTCACCGGCATGATCCCCGGCAGGATCGGCATGCCCACCCCCTGCTCGGCGGCCCGCTGCACCAGCGCGAAGTAGTCCTCGGTGCGGAAGAAGAACTGTGAGATGGCGAACGAGGCGCCAGACTGTTCCTTGGCGGCCAGGACCCGGGCGTCGGAGGTCAGGTCGGGCGACTCCGGATGGCCCTCCGGGAACGCCGCAACGCCGACGGTGAAGTCCCCGGAATCGCGTGCGAGGGCGACGAGCTCGTCGGCGTGCGACAGCCCTCCGGGTGTGGGGGTCCAGGGGCTCCCGGGACCCCCAGGGGGATCTCCGCGCAGCGCCAGCAGGTTGTGGATCCCGGCCCCCTGGTAGCTGGCGAGCACGTCGCGCAGCTCGTCGGCGGTCGCCCCGACGCAGGTCAGGTGCGCGACGGCATCCATCCCCGTCTCGGCGAGGATCCGGCCGGTGATCCGCACGGTCCGGTCCCGAGTCGAACCGCCGGCGCCGTAGGTGACCGACACGAACGTCGGCGACAGCGGCGTCAGGTCGGAGATCGCCGACCACAGCAGTCGTTCGCCCTCATCGGTCTTCGGCGGGAAGAACTCGAAGGAGAACACCGGCTCGCCCGATGTCAGGCTCTGGGACAGCGGTACGTCCATCAGACGCTCCGCGCCGTCGCCGCGATGGCCAGCTGCTCGAGGGCCACCCGGGCATCTCCGGCCAGCTGGACACGGTCCAGGGCTGCCAACGCCTCGTCGGTCCGCCTGGTGATCAGGTCCTCCGCCTCGTCGAGCGCGCCGGTGGCCACGATGATGGCCCGCAGTTCGCTGATCGCCTCGGCACCCAGGTGCGGGTCGCCGAGCCCCTCGCGCAGGTGGAAGGCCTGCTCCGCCCCTGCCCGCTGCATCGCGGTGTTCACCAGGACGGTGCGCTTGCCCTCGCGGAGGTCATCACCGGCGGGCTTGCCCGTCTCGGCCGGATCACCGAACACACCCAGGACGTCGTCGCGCAGCTGGAAGGCCTCCCCCAGCGGCAGCCCGTAGGCGCTCAGGGCGGCCATGAACGCCTCGTCGGCCCCGGCCAGAGCGGCTCCGAGGTGCAGGGGACGCTCGATCGTGTACTTGGCGGACTTGTACCGGACCACCCGCATGGCGCGCTCGACGGACCCGCCACCGCGGGCCTGCTCCAGCAGGTCCAGGTACTGCCCGCCCATCAGCTCCGTGCGCATCCGGTCGTAGACGACCTTCGCCCGGGCCAGCGCCTCGGGACCGAAACCCGATCGATAGATCAGCTCGTCGGCCCAGCTCAGGCAGAGGTCACCGAGCAGGATCGCGGCCCCGTCGCCGAACCGCTGCGGGTCCCCGTTCCACTCCGAGCCTCGGTGCAGCGTGGAGAAGCGACGGTGGGCTGCGGGCTTTCCCCGACGCGTGTCGGAGTCATCCATCACGTCGTCATGCACGAGGGCGCAGGCCTGCAGCATCTCGAGCCCGGCCGCCGCGTGCAGACTCCGCTCGAGGTCCTCGCCACCGGCCCCGAGGTAGCCCCACATGCAGAAGGCCGGCCGCAGCCGCTTGCCGCCCGCGAGCAGGTCGCCGAGCCAGTCGGTGAACGGGACCAGATCCGGTGAGATGCCGGCCAGGATCTGCGCCTGCTCGGCCAGGAACGCGTCGAGGGTCCCCTGGACCGAGTCACGCAGGCGCTCGGGGGTCAGGTGAGGTGCGGGCGTCATGGCGACAGCCTAGGCCCCGGGGCCCGCGACCGGTGAAGCCCACGGCGTCGGTGGTCCCACCCTGGCGGCACCCTGATCCACACGGACGACCGTCCGTTCGCAGCGTCGGTGGGCTGGGCCTACGGTTGGGCCATGAGACTCCCCGGAAGTGACGCCGGCCCCGTTGTGGGCCCCACCGAGAACGTCGTCGTCGTCGGGGCCGGCCTCGGCGGGCTCTCCGCCGCGCTCCGGCTGGCCGGTGCCGGTCGATCGGTCACGATCCTCGAGCGCGAGGCCGTGCCGGGCGGGCGGGCCGGACTGCTCGAGGACTCCGGATACCGCTTCGACACCGGTCCGGCTGTCCTGACGATGCCCGGCCTGATCGAGGACGCCTTCGCCTGCGTCGGCGAGCAGATGTCCGACTGGCTGGATCTTGCGCCGGTGACCCCCGTGTACCGCAGCTACTTCCCGGATGGGTCGCAGCTGGATGTGCACTCCGACGTGGACGCGATGGCCGACGAGATCGCCGTGGTCATCGGCCCCGATGAGGCGGCCGGCTACCGCCGCTACATCGATTTCGCCACCGAGCTCTACCGCCTCGAGATGGCCGACTTCATCGACCGCAACATCGACAGCCCGTTCGACCTGCTCACCCCGAACCTGGCCCGATTGGCCGCGATCGGCGGCTTCCGGCGGATGGCCCCCAAGGCCAACCACTATCTGAAGGACCCACGGACCCAGCGGGTCTTCTCGTTCCAGGCGATGTACGCCGGCATGAGCCCCCACGATGCACTGGCCATCTACTCGGTCATCGCCTACATGGACTCCGTGGCCGGCGTGTTCTTCCCCAGGGGCGGGATGCACGCGATGCCGGTCGCCATGGCTGCGGCTGCGGAGAAGCACGGCGTGACGATCCGATACTCCACTGAGGTGGCGTCCGTGGAGCACGACGGCAGTCGCGCATCGGCGGTGATCACGTCGGCCGGGGAGCGGATCCCGGCCGACGTCGTCGTGCTGAACCCGGACCTGCCCGTCGCCTACCGGGACCTGCTCGGGATGGAGCCGTTGTCGGTGCGGCGGCTGACCTACTCCCCGAGCTGCGCCGTGCTGCTGGCCGGATCCTCGGCCAGCTACTCCAAGATCGCCCACCACAACATCCACTTCGGTCGGTCCTGGGAGGGCGTGTTCACCGACCTCATCGACCGGGGCCGGCTCATGGCTGATCCCAGCCTGTTCCTGACCAATCCGACCCGCTCGGACCCATCGCTGGCACCGGACGGCAAGGAGTCGTACTACGTGCTGTTCCCGACTCCGAACCTCGACGCACCGATCGACTGGAGGACCGAGGGTCCGCGCTATCGCGACCACATGGTCAAGGTGCTCGAGGAACGTGGCTACGTCGGCTTCGGCGACGCCATCGAGATCGAGCACCTGACCACTCCCCTGGACTGGGCCGAGCAGGGGATGGAGCGCGGCTCGCCGTTCGCCTCGACCCACTCGTTCAGCCAGACCGGCCCGTTCCGGCCGGGCAACCGCTGGGGCGAGAACGTCGTGTTCACGGGCTCGGGCACCCAGCCGGGTGTGGGCGTGCCGATGGTGCTGATCTCCGGACGGATCGCCGCCGAACGGGTCGTGGGCCCGCTGCCGCGCTCGCTGTCGCGGTAGGCGCCGGCGCCCGGACAGGGCGTGTGATGGGGCGAGCCTGATCCCAGATGCGACACGATCCCCGGCTGTGGACGGGAGTCGAATGGAGTCCTGCACGAGGTAGAATCGAACACATGTTCGAACAATCGTCGGCACTGCTCCACCAGCGCAGGGGTCCCGCCATCGCCGTGGACTCCGGCGCCGTGGAGCCCCGCGCCGAGCCTCGTGGCGCCGCCACCCGGAGTACTGCCAGCCCGGTGGAGGAGCAGTTGCGCAGCTGGTTGCGCGGGTTGTGGCGCGAGTCGCGGCCCGCGTGGGTCTGCGACGACTGGTACGACGCCCCGGTGCGCCCGGAGGTCCGGGCGCTCATGACCGTGGAACCCGGGCCAGCGCTGGTGTCGGCAGTGGACGCGGTGGCCACGGGCCCCTGCCCGGCATCGCACCACGGCGAGGCGCTACCCGGCGCGCCGGCGCCCGGGCAGGTGGCCGGATCGCCGTGTGCCTGCCAGCTGGTGGCGGCGGCCGCATGGGAGGCCTGCGCCTCCTGGATCGCCGCCCGCGGGGCTCGAACCACCGTGGATGTGGCGGGCCCGGACCTCGTCGAGCACCGGACAGCCACAGGCCAGACCATCGTGGATCCGGCCCGCGAGGAGCTGGCCCTGGTTGTGAGCATCTCGCCGACCTCGGCGCACAACCGAATAATCGCAGCCCGGGAGCTCCTGTCCCACCCGGATCTCGTCGCACTCGTCGAGTCTGGGGCCTGCTCGCCCTGGGCGGCGCGAGTGATCGTGCTGGAGGTGGCCTCCCTGCCGGACGACGACGCTCGTCGAGTGGTGGCGGATGTCGTTGATCGGATCCGCCGCCGGCATCTGTCGGGTCGCCGACGCTGGACCCCGGCAGAGCTTCGCCGGGCTACCCGGTCCGCTCGTGTGCGGGCCCACCCTGACAGCGAGGAGCTGTCCCGGCGATCTGGATGGGAGTCCCGGCGGGTCGAGATCCTGCCCGGTCCCCCGGGCATGGCGGTGCTCCAGGCGCTGGTGGCCGAGACCGACGCCCTGCGCATCCATCGGCGGTTGACTGCGATCGCCCGCGGGCTCGACGACGAGGCGCGCACGCTCGACCAGCGCAGGGCCGACCTGCTCGTGGACTCCCTGCTCGACGCGGGCCAGGAGCGTGCCGACACCCCCCACACCCCCGGCACCGCCCCGCCACCGTCGGGGCCGTCGTCTGATGACTCGCGCCCGGAGATCTGCGTCATCGTTGGCCTGGACATCCTCCTCGGACTCGTGGACGGCGCCGCAGACGTTCCGGGGCTTGGGCCGGTCCCAGCAGGGGTCGCCCGAGCACTGGCTGCCGACGGGCGCTGGCGGGCGTGGATCACCGACGCCGCCGGCAGCGCCGCCGCAGCCGGAGGTGCTGTTGTGGCGACCGGGTCGCGGCGATACACCCCCAGTCCGGCACTCGCCCGGCTGGTCCGAGCACGGGAGCCGGTCTGCCGGATGCCCGGATGTCGACGGTCGGCAGCCACCTGCGACCTCGACCACACGATCCCGTGGCCCGGCGGCGAGACCATGGTCTCGAACCTCGGACCCCTGTGTCGCCGACATCATCAGCTCAAGACCCACGGTGGCTGGCGGCTGGAATCCGCGGACCAGGGATGGCGCTGGCGGCTGCCCAGCGGGTTGGTCCAGCACGACCATGCGGATCCACCGCTGGAGTAGCGGCAGTACCCTGACAAGATGGCGGCGCCCGCGGAGACCTCGCGCGCCCGGATCGACCGGGCCATGGCGGCGCACTATGCCCTGCCCGGCCTCCTCGGTAGCGCCTTGATGGCCCTTGGGGCACTCGGTGTCGGCTGGCTGCCCGCTGACTCGCCGCTGCTGGACGTGGGAGTCGTCAACGTCCTGCGCTCGACGACCGCAGGCGAGGCGCTGTCCCGGGTCGCGGTCTTCTCCGGGGTGGCGCTGCTGCTGCAGACCTGGCTGGTGCTCGGCCACGACGTCCTCGAGGACCTGGAGCGCAGCGACCACCGACTGGTGGCCATCCTGGCGATCTGGATGGCACCGCTGATGCTCATGCCGCCGCTGTTCAGCCGGGACGCCTACTCCTACTTCGCCCAGGGACAGCTGGTCCTTGAGGGGCTCAATCCGTACGAGAACGGGGTATCGGCACTGCCCGGCTGGTTCCTGACCGGGGCCGACCCACTCTGGGCGGAGTCACCGACCCCGTACGGTCCTGCGTTCCTTCTGCTCGAGCAAGGGGTGGCGGCTCTCGTCGGCACTCACGTGTTCACCGGGGCACTGATGTTCCGGCTGATCGCCCTGACCGGGATCGCCCTGATGATCGTCTACCTGCCGCGGCTGGCCCACGCCCACGGCATCGACCCACCCAAGGCAGTGTGGTTGGCCCTGCTCAACCCGCTGGTCCTGATGCACTTCGTGGCCGGCGCGCACAACGATGCCCTCATGGTCGGGCTGATGGTCGCCGGCCTCGCGCTGGCCGTGGAGCGGCACCCGATCCTCGGGATCATCCTGATCGGCCTGGCCGGTGCCGTGAAACCGATCGCCCTGGTGATCCTGCCGTTCGCGGGCCTGATCTGGGCCGGGACCCAATCGAGCTGGCCGCAGCGGATATGGGCCTGGGTCAAGGCCTCGGGGATCGTCCTGGTCGTCTTTGCCGGGCTGTCACTGGTGGCCGGGGTCGGCCTGGGCTGGGTCGCGTCGTTGAGCACGCCCGGTTCGGTGCGCACCTGGTTGTCGCCCCCGACAGCCCTGGGCATGGCTGTCGGGGGGGTCCTCGACCGGACCGGCCTGGGCACCGTCGATGGGGCCGTCGGCTTCTTCCGAGGGCTGGCGATGCTGATCGGCGCGATCATCGTGCTCTACCTCGTGCTGCGCCCCCAGGGCCGCTCCCCGGTCCGCGGCGCCGCCCTCGTGCTGCTGACCATCGTCGTGCTGGGGCCGGTCGTGCAGCCGTGGTACCTGCTCTGGGCCCTGCCGCTCCTGGCCGCCACCGGGCTCACGGGCACGCAGCTGCGGGCGGTGATGATCGTCTCCACTGTCCTGGTGCTGCACGGGATGACCGAGGCCAACGCCACCGCCGACACGTTCGTCGACTTCGCCCGTGACGGGCTGGCCTTTGTGTTCGCGCTGGCCATGGTGACCATCGTGCTGATCTCCAGCCCCGGTGAACGGCGGCTCCTCCTCGGCGAACCGGTCGATCGTGGGATGCGTCCCCGAACCGGGGCGGCCCGGACGAGGGCGGGGTCGCTGGTGGTTCAGCCGGCGGGCTCGGCCTCCTCGGCCTCCTCGACTTCCTCGTAGTCGTCATCGACGAAGACCGTTCGGGTGTCGCGGTGCTGGCCGAGTGACAGCTGCGGGCCGTCTCCGACCAGCACGACGCGCGCGACCAGGTCGGACTCCTCCCACACCGCGAGGATGTCGCGGAAGACGTCGATGGCGATCGCGAACTGCTCCGGCTCGTTCTCGGCCATGTCGCCCCAGCCCGACCAGAGGATCAGCAGGCCGTCGGCGTCGTCGAGGTCCTCGACCTCATCGAACTCCTGGGACTCCAGGCACTCCTCGAAGGCGTCCCAGTTGTGCCCGAAGTAGTCAGGGAATCCGAACCCACCGGCGCAGGCGTCGAAGAAGGCTGTCCGGCCGCCCCCGTCGGGCACGTCGATCAGGACCGACGCCCAGTCCAGCAGCGACGCCAGCTCGGCGGCGGCATCAGCATCAGGGGCGTCGCGCCACAGCGCGATCCGGTTGCTCATCCGGACACGACCTCTCGGAAGCTCGAGTAGTGATCGGAGGTGTAGAACCGGGCGCCGTCATCGCCACCCACGATCCGGCGGGCACCACGATCCGCCTCGCCGGGGGTGACGACGGTGTACTCGGCGTAGAAGCCGTTCGGCTGCGCAGGCAGGATTCCCTCGCGGTTGCCGAAGGTGGAGCCGTCGTTGTCGTACGGGAAGGGGCCGCCCTGGTCGATGAGCACGAGTGTGTCGAGCGCCTCCGGCGGAAGCTCGGCAACCGTCGCGGTGGGCAGGTCCGAGGTCGGCTGAGCAGGGGCCAGGGCGGCCAGTGCCGCGTCCGTCGCCGCGGGCGCCTGCCCGTCCATGGCCGCCCCGGGGTCCGATGAGCCGGCGGCCGTTGCGCACCCGGACACGGCCAGGACGCCGATCAGCACGGCGGCGATTCGCGTACGCAGGGTCACTCCGGCAGCATCCCACATGCCCAGCCCGGGATCACCGGCGAGATGGGAGGATATGGCCATGTCACGGCGTGAGCTGGATGCAGCGGGGATCACCGATCCGCAGATGCGGGCCGCCTACGAGGCGTGCCGGGAGCTGCACGCCCACCATGGCCGGACCTACTACCTGGCCACGCGGCTGCTCCCCCCGGCTCCCGGCCGTTCGTGCATGCGCTGTACGGCTTCGCCCGGTACGCCGACGAGATCGTCGATGACCTGGACTCCGCCCTGACCCCGCAGCAGCGCGCTGACGAGCTGGCGCGCTGGGGTGACCAGGTGCTGGTCGACCTGGACCGCGGGCACTCCGAGGACCCCATCGCCAGGGCGCTGGTCGACACGGCCAGACGCTTCGCCATCCCCAGTGAGAACTTCGCGGACTTCCTGACCTCGATGCGGATGGATCTCACGGTCACCGAGTACGCAACGTTCGCCGACCTGGCGGTGTACGTGCACGGGTCAGCTGCGGTGATCGGCCGGGAGATGGTGCACGTCCTGGGCACCACCGACCGCGCCGACCTGGCCGAGGCGCTGGACCGGGCCGATGACCTGGGTGTGGCCTTCCAGCTGGCCAACTTCATCCGGGACGTCGGCGAGGACCTCGACCGTGGGCGGGTCTACCTGCCCCTCGACGAGCTGGAGCGGTTCGCCGTCACCAGGGCTGACCTCGAGCGTCGTGTGCTCACCCCGCAGATCCGGTTGGCCCTGGAGTTCCAGGTCAGACGGGTCCGCCAGCTGCAGGCTCGCGCCGAGCCGGGCATCGCCCTGCTGCGCCCCGAGGCACAGCCCTGCATCGACGCAGCCAGTGAGCTCTACTGCGGGATCGTCGACGCGGTGGAGGACATCAACTACCAGGTCTTCGACCAGCGGGCGACGGTCGGCACCGGCCGCCGGCTCAGGGTGGCCGGCGGCGCCTGGCGAGAGGCACGCCGGGCCCGCCGACGGGTCGCCTGAGGTCGTTCAGCCAGCGGACGAGCCTGGCCCTGGCGCCTGATCGGGCTTCCTGCCGCCCACCTTGGCCAGCCACGGGACCAGGGCAGGCATCGGCGGCCCTGACATGGGCTCACGCTGCACTCCGCGCCGACCCCAGATCACCCACAGGCTCAGGGTGAGCAGCACCAGGGCGAAGCCGAACATCAGGTCCTCGACGGGGGCGTAGACGATCCGGCCGTCGCCGAGGAGGGCCGGCGGGCCATCCTCCGGCGTGCTCGACCCGATGATCTCGGAACCGGAGTACCGAACGATCCGGAAGCCTGTGAGCACGCCGTTGGTCAGCAGCTGGAAGAACACGATGATCGGGTAGGCCATCCAGAAGACCTGCCGGGCCAGCAACCGGGTGCGCCCGACCCACAGGTCCCACACGATCGCCAGGAGCACGCCGAGGATTGCCAGTTGGGTATAGGTCATGAGCCAGCCTCGCCATCCGCGTCGGGGGCCTGCTCGTCCCCGACTGGCAATCCGGTGGCCGACCGGACCGCCTCGAGGGTCAGGATCGCCGCCAGCGGCACGAGGATGAAGAAGACGACCTCGTCGACGGGCAGATCACCGGGCAGCGTGATCCCCGTGATGAGTTCCTCGTCGAACCACCAGTGCCCGGAGGCGATCGCGTAGACATCCCACAGCGCGAAGACCGCCACCACCGGCAGCACCGTGAGCAGCAGCCGCCGCCAACGCCGCAGCACCCGGGTGCGCAGCCCGATCTCCAGCCATGCGGCGCCCAGGAAGATGAAGGCCATCACGGCCAGGTAGGACCACTGACCCACGCCTCAGCCCTCCCCGGGGAACATCGCGGCGGGGGCGGCGGCCGGATCGAGCAGTGCCTTGAGGTCCGTGCGCGGCGCTCCCATCGGGTCGGCCAGCATCGCCCGACGCGCCACCGCGACGTCCCGTGGTCGGCCGACGGTGCTCATCCCGAGCAGTCGGTCGGAGTCGTCCACCGTGAAGGCCGTCCACGCGTCGGACCCTGAGTCCACCTCGGACGAGCTGCGCCACACGACCCTTCCCGACGCCGCATCGCCCAGGACCAGCAGCATCTTCCCGCCCAGGTCGCTGAAGACGTACGGGATGGGATCGACCGGCGCCGACTCGGGGGCAGCCGCCCAACGCTCCCCGCCCATGGGGCCGCGCACCCATTCCGCGACCACCGGGGCCAGCGCTTGCGGGGTGTTCAGCGCCTCGGTCCAGTGCCCGCCGGGCAGGTGTGCCGAGTTGCGGGCCGACCATCGCGCGGCCGCATCCCCCACGGCGAAGACCCCGGCTGGCCCCGATCGCCCCCACCCATCGACGAGCACGGCACCCGACTCGGACAAGGGCACGTCCGCTCCGTCGAGCCAAGCGGTGGCTGGCCGAACACCCAGCGCGGCCAGGACAACGTCCGCCGCACGCCCCTCGACCGCCAGGCTTCCGCCGACCTCATCGATCGCGGCCACGGGACGGCCCGTGTGCACGCGCACCCCGAGCTCGGCCAGCCAGGCCGAGACCCAGTCCGACACCTGTGCCGGGATCCGGCCGCCGAGCAGTTGAGCACCCACTTCGAACAGCTCGACCCGGGCACCGCGCCGGGCAGCAGTTGCGGCAGCCTCGCAGCCCACCCATCCTCCCCCGACGATGACCAGCCGCGTGCCGGACTGCACCTGCCCCCAGAAGGACACGGACTGCGCCCGGGTGTGCAGCACGTGCACCCCGGGTCGCACCCAGGCCTGCGGGAGCACCGGGTCAGCGCCAGTGGCCAGGACGACGGCCGCAGCCGCGAGCTCGGTGCCGTCGGAGCACCTCACGACCAGGGTCGAGGACTCACCAGGTCCATCGGCGCCCCCACGCAGCCCGGTGGCGGCCACCCCGAGCCGCACGTCCGCGGCGGACCACACGTCGATCCCCATGGTGTCGCGCAGGTCGACCTCCGCCTGCGGGTCCTTGCTCAGCGGTGGCCGATCGTACGGGGGGTCAGACTCCGCGCCGAGCAGGACGACTTCTTCCCGGACCCCGGCCGCCCGCAGCGCCGAGCACGTCCGGGCGCCCGCCAACCCTGCGCCGATCACCACCACGCCCGCCACGATCAGGCAGCCTAACCGGCGAGTTCGACAACGGCTTCTAGACTTGCCCCGTGACGCCCAACCAGCCCCCACCACCCCAGGCGGTTGATCCGCTGATCGGCCGGGTGCTGGACGGTCGGTACCGGATCGAGTCCTTCCTGGCCCGTGGGGGGATGGCAACCATCTACCGGGGTGCTGACCTGCGCCTCGACCGGACCGTGGCGATCAAGGTGATGCACCCCTCGTTCGCCTCGGACCCCGGCTTCGTCGAGCGTTTCGAGCGTGAGGCGCGGGCCGCGGCCCGACTCAACAGCCCCTACGCCGTGGCGGTCCACGACCAGGGGAACGACGCCGGGGTCACCTACCTCGTGATGGAGTACGTCCCTGGACACACCGTGCGCGACGTGCTTCGGACCCATGGGGCGCTGCCCCCCGCGCAGGCCCTCGCGATCGTCGACCCGGTGCTCCAGGCACTCGCCGCAGCCCACCGGGCCGGCTACATCCACCGTGACGTGAAGCCCGAGAACGTGCTGATCTCCGACGACGGCCGCGTCAAGGTCACCGACTTCGGGCTGGCCCGCGCGATCGAGGGGGCAGACTCGGGCAAGACCCACGGGCTGCTGCTCGGGACCGTGGCCTACCTGTCCCCCGAACAGGTCGAGCACGACCGGACCGATGCACGCTCGGACGTGTACAGCGCCGGAATCCTGCTGTTCGAGCTGCTCACCGGCCAGGTCCCGTTCTCGGGCTCGACCCCGATGCAGGTGGCGTACCGCCATGTGCACGAGAACGTCCCCGAACCCTCGTCTGTCCGACCGGGGATCCCGCCGGGCGTTGATGCACTCGTGATGCATGCCACCCGCAGGGATGCCGATGCCCGATTCGACAACGCCGACGAGTTCCTTGCCGGTGTGCGCGCCGAGAAGGCGACCCTGCCGCCGGCGGCGCCGTGGGTCCCGGTGCCGACCGACACGCTCGTGGTCCGGCGGGATCCCCCGTTGGACGACCAGCCCTCAGCCGGGAGCGACCCGGGGACACCCGCGCCGGGAGCCGTCGGAGCTGCCGCCGCAGGCGCTGCTGCTGCCGCGGCCGGCGCGGTGGGCGCGGTGGGCGGCCACGATCCGATCGACGCCCCGGAATGGGTCAACAGCCCTCCACCGGTCGTCGGACCGACCCAGCCACCTGAGCCGGAGTCGGAGTCGGAGTCGGAGTCGGAGGACACCGGGCCGATGGAGGCCCTGGACCCGACAGTGCAGTCCGCGCCGGTGGCCCCAGCGGGCGATGGACAGGTCACCGAGGTGAGCTACCAGACCGCCCCGGACACCCCGGCCCGCCCACGTCGGGGGCGCAAGACCCTGTGGCTCGGCGCCTTCGCGCTCGCGTGCGTGGCGGCGCTGCTCGCGCTCGCCTTCGGTCCCCTGCAGCGAGTGACCGTGCCCGACGTGCTGGGCAGGACGCCCACCGAGGCGGCCGCGATCCTGGCGACCGCGAACCTGTCGCTGGAGACGGGTGCGAGCGACTACAGCGAGGACTACGCCGAGGGCCAGATCATGTCCACCGACCCCGGGCCCGAGTCCTCGACGCGCACCGGCAGCACCATCGAGGCGGTGGTGAGCCGGGGGCCGGAGCGATACGACGTCCCGAAGCTGAACAAGCTGACCGTGGAGGAGGCCGACGTCGCGCTGGGTGCAGCCAACCTCGAGCTGGGTGTGCAGACCGAGGCCTACGACGACTCGGTCAAGGCCGGCGACATCGTCAGCAGCGAGCCGCCGGCTGGCACATCGGTCAAGCCCGCCACCGCAGTGGCCGTCGTGGTGTCCCTGGGTCCGGAGCCGGTCGAGATGCCCGACCTCGTGGGCACGGACGGCGCTAGCGCAGTGGACACGCTCAAGGACCTCGGGCTCAAGGTGGATCGTTCGAACAGGACCAGCGAGAGCGTCGCCAAGGACCTGGTCATCAGCACCGACCCTGGCGCCGGGGCCACGACCTTCCGGGGCGAGAAGGTCGAGGTCGTGGTGTCAAAGGGGCCACCGATGGTGACCGTTCCCAACGTGGTCGGGAAGAGCGAGTCCACGGCACGCTCGGAGCTTGAGCAGGCTGGCTTCCAGGTGAGCGTGAACAAGCCCCTTGGGTTCGTCGTGTTCGGCGTCAACGCGCAGAACCCCCGCGGCGGCACCAAGGCGCCCAAGGGGTCGACCGTGACCATCACCGTTGTCTAGCCCGCACTGGGCGCGCAACCACCACACGCTTGCCCCGCTGTCGCTGGTTGGGGTCACGGCCGTCTGGGGCGGCACCTTCGTGGTCGTGCAGGACTCCGTCGAGCAGATGCCGGTGCTGCCGTTCCTGTTCTGGCGGTTCGCCCTGGCTGCGGTCGTCCTGGGACTGGTGCGACCCACCGCCGTCCGATCCCTCACCCGGGACAAGCGCCGGCACGGCATGATCCTCGGCCTCCTGCTCGGGGCCGGCTACATCTTCCAGACCTTCGGCCTGCTCTACACCTCGGCCACCATCTCTGGGTTCATCACGGGGATGTTCGTCGTGTTCACGCCGCTGATCGCCTGGCTGGTCCTGCGCCAGCCAGTCGCCCCGGCGGTGTGGCTCGGCGTCGCACTGGCGACCGTCGGGCTGGGCCTGATCAGCCTGAACGGGTTCTCGATCGGCTTCGGCGAGCTGCTCACGCTGGGGTGTGCTGCGATGTTCGCCTCGCACATCGTCGGGCTGGGGCAGTGGTCCACGGCATCGGACGCATACGGGATGACCATGCTGCAACTGGGAGTCGTGGCGCTCATGTGCCTGGTCACCTCGCCGCTGCAGGGTGGGCTGACCCTGCCTCCGAACTCCGGGGTCTGGGCGGCGATCGTGTTCCTCGCGCTGGTGGCCACCGCCCTGGCGTTCCTCGCCCAGACCTGGGCCCAGACCTACATGAGCGCCCCGCGCGCGGCCATCGTGCTGACCCTGGAGCCGGTGTTCGCCGGCATCTTCGGCTTCACCCTGGGCGGCGACGTGCTGACCGCTCGGATCGTGGCCGGGGGTCTGTGCATCGTGGCAGCGATGTACGTCGTCGAGCTGGGCCCGAGGATGCGCCAGCGCACCACCGCGGGCTGAGCCCAGTCGGACCTCAGCGGGCGAGCAGCGCGGACAGGACCTCGCTGGCGCGCTCGACGTCGGCATCGTCGACATCAAGGTGCGTGACCAGGCGCGCGGTACGTGCTCCCAGGACGCTGACCGCCACTCCGCGCGCGCCAGCCGCCGCGGCGAGCTCCGGGGCAGGCGGCCCGGAGCTCAGGTCCAGGACGACGATGTTCGTCTCCACCTCGCGGGGGTCGACGACATCGGGGCGGGCCGCGGCGATGGCGTCGGCGAGCCGGCGGGCCCGAACGTGGTCCTCGCTGAGCCGACCGAGGTGATGGTCCAGGGCGTAGTCGCCGGCAGCGGCCAGGATGCCCACCTGCCGCATCCCAGCGCCGTAGCGCTTGCGCCAGACCCGCGCCTGGGTGATCCGCTCGGCCGAGGAGACCAGCACCGACCCGACGGGAGCCCCCAGCCCCTTCGACAGGCACACGGTGGCGGTGTCGAACGAGCCGGCCATCTCGGCCAGCGGAACCCCGGTGGCGGCATGGGAGTTCCACAGCCGGGCGCCATCCAGGTGCAGGGCGATCCCGGCCTCATCGGCCCACGCGCGCAGGGTCAGCATGGCGGCGAGGTCCTGGACCGTGCCCCCACCGAAGTTGTGCGTGTCCTCGACTGCGACGGCGGCTGTGGACACCAGGTAGGGCCCAGCATCCGGCGCTGCCATGGCGATCACCGTGGCCGGGTCCAACCGACCGCGGGGGGCCGACCAGGTCCGCGTGGTGACCCCGCCGAGCACAGAATGGGCGCCCAGCTCGGCGCGGACCACGTGGGCCAACTGGTCACACAGCAGCTCCCCTCCCGCGGGCACAAGCAGCCGGACGCCGAGCTGGTTGCCCAACGACCCTGTGGGGACGAACAGCCCAGCCTCGTGACCGAGCATGGCGGCCACCCTCGCCTCGAGGGCGTTCACGGTGGGGTCCTCGCCGTAGACGTCATCGCCGACCACAGCCTCGGCCATGGCTGACCGCATCCCGGGCGTCGGACGGGTTACGGTATCGGAGCGCAGGTCGATGACAGCCACGACCAACAGCCTACGGCGCATGGGGAGGGACCAGTGCGGACCAGGGGGTCAGGGGCGACGGCGGCCACGATGGTTGCGGTGCTGCTGCTCAGCGGATGCTCAGCCATCGAACGAATCAGCGACGCGGGGGAGGGCCAGGCCTCGGACGTCGACCTGCTGGCTGCCGTGTCGTTGACCGAGTCAGACGCTGCTCAGGACGCGTCCTTCCAGCCGTACGAGGGCGGCAACGAGGTCATCGGCCGCACATCGTTGGACCTCTGCTACGGCGACTTCCCGAGCGAGGACCTGCGCAGCGGCCGCAGCCAGGTCGGGATCGGCGACGTGGACGGGACTGTGTGGGTGAGCAGCGAGGCGGTCCTCTACCCCACGCCAGCCGATGCCGAGCAGGCGATGGATGAGCTGCAGCGGGCCTACGACGAGTGCCCCGACGAGCCCGTGGAACCGGAGCAGCCGGATCGGGACCCGCTGGTGTGGAACTTCTCCGAGGCGCCGGACGACGACTGGCCCGAGGAACCTGGCATCACTCGCCAGGCCTACGCGTTCGAAGTCACCAATCCCATCGAGGAGTCGTTCACGAGCACCGCCACCTACCTGCAGCGCGGGCGGATGATCCTGGCCCTGTACGCGACACCGCCGGACAGCCCTGCGGCCACGCTCGTCAACGAACCGGACCCGGCCCGCTTCGTCGAGGTGATGACCAATCGGCTGGCAGGCCTGCCGGAGGCGGCCCTGGAGCAGGGGCCCGCCCTGTCCAACCCCGACGGGGTCAGCGCTTGACGAGCATCTCCGCGACGGAGAAGGCCAGCTCCAGGGACTGCACGCGGTTCAGCCGCGGGTCGCAGGCCGTCTCGTAGCGCACGCCCAACCCGTCCTCGGTGATCCCGTCCGTGCCACCGACGCACTCGGTGACATCGTCACCGGTCAGCTCGACATGCAGGCCACCGGGGTGCACATCGAGCGACCGCATGACCTCGAAGAATCCCGTGACCTCGTCCATCACGTCCACGTAGGAGCGCGTCTTGTGCCGGCTCGCAGCCTCGAAGGTGTTGCCGTGCATGGGGTCGCATACCCACACCACCGGGTGTCCGGAGTCGCGAACGACCTCGACAACCGCCGGCAGGGCCGTCCGGATGCGCCCGGCGCCCATCCGGGTGATGAAGGTCAGCCGACCCGGTGTGTGGTCGGGGTCGAGTGCGTCGGCCAGGGCCAGCGCCTCGGCGGGGGTGGTCGTGGGCCCCAGCTTCACGCCGATCGGGTTCGTGATGTCTCGGGCGAACTCCACATGTGCCCCGTCGAGCTGCCGCGTGCGCTCCCCGATCCAGAGGAAGTGCGCGGACACGTCGTAGGGCAGGCCGGTGCGCGAATCGATCCGGGTGAGGGCGTCCTCGTAGTCCAGCAGCAGCGCCTCGTGGCCGGCGTAGAACTCCACGCGGTGGAACTCCTCGGGCTCGGCACCGCAGGCACGCATGAAGGACAGTGCGCGATCGATCTCGCCAGCCATCACGTCGTAGCGCCGACCGGCCTCGGTGGAGGCCACGAAGTCCTGGTTCCAGGCGTGGACGTGGCGCAGGTCGGCGTAGCCGCCCTGTGTGAAGGCGCGGACCAGGTTCAGGGTGGCGCTCGCAGTGTTGTACGCCCGGATCAGCCGCTGCGGATCTGGCTGGCGCGCCTCGAGCGTCGGGCTCAGGTCATTGACGGCATCTCCGCGGTAGCTGGGGATGGCGACACCGTCAATGATCTCGACGTCGCTGCTGCGCGGCTTGGCGTACTGCCCGGCGATCCGGCCGACCTTCACGACCGGCATGGAGGCGCCGTACGTCAGCACGATGGCCATCTGCAGCACGGTCTTGAGCTTGGCCCGGATGGCATCGGCCGTTGCTCCGGCGAACGTCTCGGCGCAGTCCCCGCCCATGAGCACGAACGCATCTCCGCGGGCGACATCGGCGAGCCGCTCGGACAACTGGTCGCACTCCCCCGCGAAGACCAGCGGAGGCAGGGTGCGCAACGTGGAGGTCGCGGTTGCCAGGGCGCCCGGGTCTGGCCAGACCGGCTGCTGCACGGGCGGGCCTGGGCGCGCGGACTTCTCGGGGGCAGCGGTCAGCGCCGCATCCTGGACGGACATGTCCCCAAGGGTATGTCAGGCGCGCCGATGGGGCGGACCGCGTGTGCCCGCCCCATCGGTGGATCCGCTCAGTGCTCGACGGCCACCTTCGCCCGCTTCGGCTGGCCGATGCCGGCCAGGAGCTCCTCGAACCACGCAGCGTCGATGTCGAAGTTCTTCCCGCCCTTGATCCGGTCGAACTCGATGGCGCGCAGCTCGTCGCCGCGCTCCTCGTCGTGCCCGACCAGTCCCGTGCCCCCGGCCAGGGCCGTCTCGACCGCGGTATCCACGCACGACCTGATCAGCTCGAGGTCGCGGACGTTGGCAGCCGCGGCCCGCGAGTAGTAGCCGCTCTTCTGGATCAGGACCTTGCCGGCGTCGATCATCGGGGCGAACTGCTCGGAGAACCACTTGCCCGGGTTGATCTCGTCGAGCCGCACGTGACCGAAGGCATCACGGGGAACCTCCTCGCCGGCGGCCTCCATCTGCGCCACGATCGAATCCACGCCCGCACCCTCGGACAGGAAGATGTTGACGTTGCCCACCTCGTCCATGACGGCCTTGAGCCGCTCGGCCTCGGCGGCGAGGTCCAGCTCCATCTCCGGGACGAACACTGCATGCACGTCGCGCCGGGCCCGGGGAACACCGAACTCCGGCAGCCACTCCTTGCCGTCGAGCATCGCGCGGTAGGACTGCGCGGTCGCCCCGGTCAGCCAGCCGCAGTTGCGACCCATCACCTCATGGACCACCAGCGTGCGCGGGTTCGCGCTGTGCTCGGACACGACGTTCCAGAAGAAGCGGGCGCCCTCATCGGCGGCGGTCCACGCTCCCAGCGACTGCCGGATCGGGATCACGTCATTGTCGATGGTCTTGGGCAGGCCGACGACCTGCAGGCCGTAGTCGTGCCGCGCCAGGTAGGCCGCAAGGTCAGCGGCGGCGGTGTTCGTGTCATCGCCACCGATCGTGTGCAGGACGTCGACGCCGTCGGCCACGAGCTGGTCGGCGGCGACCTTCTGCGGGTCCTCGCCCTCCTTGACCAGGCCACGCTTGACGCAGTCGGCGACGTTGGTCAGCTTGACCCGGCTGTTGACGATCGGACTGCCGCCGAACTCGTGGAGAAGGTAGGCCTTCTCGCGGACCTCCGGGGTGATCTCCATCTTGTCGCCGAGGAGCAGCCCCTGGTACCCACCGCGGTAGGCGATGAGCTCGATCTCGGGAGCAACCTCGGTGTAGCGCTGGATGAGCCCGCCGACGGCCGAGGACAGGCAGGGCGCCAAGCCCCCCGCTGTGAGCAGTGCGACCTTCTTGACAGCCATTGGTGAACCCTTCTCGAAGTGGTGGGACTGCTGCGGACCACCGTACCGAGGCAGCCGTCGCGACGCTGGCCGACCGGGTCGCCCTAGAGTGGGCGCCCATGAGCATCCTGGCCATCGACGCCGGCACGACCGGCGTGACTGCACTGCTTGTCTCCACCGACCTGCGGGTCATCGCCCGCGGGTACAGCGAGTTCGCCCAGCACTTCCCTGCCGACGGCTGGGTGGAGCACGATCCGGGTGAGATCTGGGCCGCGACCCTGAGCGCCCTGCGCGAGCTGCTGGCCACCCCGCCGGCAGCTGACGACCCGCCAACCGCGGTCGGGATCACCAATCAGCGCGAGACCATCTGCTTCTGGGACCGCGAGACGCTGGGCTCGCCGCGCCGGGCCATCGTGTGGCAGGACCGTCGCACGGCCGGGATCTGCGCGAGCATGCGCGAGGCCGGCCACGAGCCACTCATCGAGCGGCTGACCGGCCTTCGCCTCGACCCGTACTTCTCGGGCACGAAGCTGGCGTGGGTGCGCCGCGAGGACCCGCAGACGTGGCGGCGGGTCCTCGCCGGGGACGTCGCCGTCGGAACCGTCGACTCCTACCTGATCGCCCGGATGACCCGCGGGCTCGAGCACGTGACCGACCCGTCGAACGCCTCGCGGACGCTGCTCTACGACCTTCGCACCGGCGACTGGAGCCCCCGGCTGCTCGAGCTCTTCGGCGTCCCCCGGCAAGCCCTGCCCGACATCGTGTCCTCGTATGGTGTGATCGGGCACACCGACCCGGCCAGCTTCCTCGGCCTGGACCTGCCGATCGCGTCGATCCTCGGCGACCAGCAGGCCGCCCTGTTCGGCCAGGGATGCTTCACGACAGGGTCGAGCAAGTGCACCTACGGCACCGGGTCCTTCGTACTGGTCAACACCGGCGAGGAGATCGTCGCCTCCCACTCCGGCCTGCTCACGACCGTCGCCTGGCAGCACCCGGACGGTCGGCGCGAGTTCGCCCTGGAGGGGGCCGTCTTCGTCACCGGCGCGGCTGTGCAGTGGCTGCGCGACGGTCTGGGGATCATCAGCGCCGCTGCCGAGACCGAGGACCTGGCCCGATCCGTGCCCGACTCAGGTGGGGTCGTCTTCGTCCCGGCGCTGACCGGCATGGGCGCTCCGGACTGGGACCCCTACGCCCGTGGCGCGATCCTGGGCATCACCCGAGGCACCACCCGGGCGCACCTGGTGCGCGCCACTCTCGAGGCGATCGCATTCGAGGTCCGTGACGTCGTGGACCTCATGACCCGTGAGGCCGGCGTCACCGTTCCGGCCCTGTCCGTGGACGGCGGCGCTGCGGCCAACAGCTTCCTCTGCCAGGTCCAGGCCGACCAGCTGGGCGTCCCGGTGCTGCGCTCCGCCGAGCTGCAGGCGACCGGCCTCGGCGCGGGCGTGGCGGCCGGCCTGGGCACAGGCGTGTGGAGCTCGACCGACGAGGTCGGCGCGCAGCTGCGGGCCGCTGCCGACGCCCGGTTCACCCCGGAGTCGCGCGACCCCCAGGCCCATCGGCGCTGGCGGATCGCGGTGGAGCGCGCCAAGGGGTGGGCGGCGCAGCGGTAGCGGGACCGCCCGGCCCCGCATCGGGCCGGAAGCTCAGTCGGGCCCTGCCGCAGCGGCATCCACGGCTGCGACCTGCTCCGGCGACGGGGTGGACGTGCCGTACACGCCGATGAGCTCCTTGGCCTTGTTCGCGTACACGTCCACGTATTCCTGGCCGGACAGCTCCATCAGCTCGTACATGATCTCGTCTGTCATGCTGCGCAGGACGAACCTGTCATCCTCCATGCCCTCGTACCTGGAGAAGTCCAGGGGCTTGCCGATCTTGATGGTCAGCGGATAGAGGTTGGGGATCTTCTGGCCGGTGGGCTGGATCTTGTCCGTTCCGATCATCGCGACCGGGATGACCGGCGCTGGAGCGGCCAGGGCCATCCGAGCCGGACCGGTGCGCCCCCGGTAGAGCCGGCCATCCGGGGAGCGGGTGCCTTCCGGGTAGATGCCCAGCAGCTCCCCCTCGCGCAGGACCCGGACCCCGGTGTCGATGGCGCCCGAGCTCGCGCTGCCCCCCGAACGATCGATGGGCACCTGCCCCACGCCGGAGAAGAACTGCTTGGTCATCCATCCGCGGACCCCGGGCCCGTTGAAGTAGTCACTCTTGGCCAGGAACGTGATCTTCCGGTCAACGACCAGGGGAAGGAAGAACGAGTCCGAGAACGAGAGATGGTTGCTGGCGAGGATCGCCGGACCCTCCTGCGGGACGTTCTCGATGCCCTGCACCTCGGGGGTGTACAGCGTTGTCAGGGCTGGACCGATGAGCACATGCTTCATCAGCGAATAGAGCATCGGTGAGCCTCCCTTGGCACTGCACACGGTAGGGGACGCTCCCCGTGGGCAGCAACGCGAACGCCTCCGCGCCGCCTGCAGATGTGCGACGATTGACCGCACACCGAGCACAACCAGCGCGGGAGATCATGATGCGACCTCTGGCAGAGCCACTCGCCGAGGTGCGCCATGCCTGACTCGCAGGACGAGTACGACGAGGCATGGGCAAGGATCGTGGCGGACCTGACCGGGTCCCCGACGGCCGACCCAACTGAGTCGGGCGCGGAGTCGGGCGCGGAGCCTGGCGCAGAGTCAGCGGCACCGCCACCGCTCGCCGATCCCCCGCCCGCTCCCCCGGCCCCGGCTCCCCAGCCACCCGCTCCGGGCCCGGACCAGGGTCTGGCGGCCCTCTTCGAGCCGCTCCGACGCCGTGAACCGGCACCCGATGCCTTCGTGGACAACTGGGAGGACGAGGGGCACTTCACGCCACCGCCACCCCCGGAGATCCCCGAGGGGACTCCGATCAAGCGGATGGCCTGGGCCGGGACGCTGGGCGGACCGCTCCTGCTGATCCTGATCGCCCTGACCGGCTGGGACCCGCCCCAGATCGTGTCGATCGGAGCCGGACTGGCAACGATCGCCGGGTTCATCACCTTGGTATGGCACCTGCCCGAGGCACGCGAGGACGGCTGGGATGACGGCGCCAAGCTGTAGCTGAGATGCGCCGGGGTCCGCGCTACGCCGCTCCGTCGTCGGGATCATCCTCATCGGGTCCGTCCTCATCGGGTCCGTCGCCGCGGTCCACGACGGGCTCGGCGAACCCAGGGGCAGTGGTGCGCTGCTCGGAGGCTGAGGCCAGGGCGGAGCCGAGCCCGGTCATCAGGCTGCGGGCCACGTCTGTCATCTCCGCGACAACCTGCGGATTCACCTGGTCGAGAGTGGCGGCAGCCTGGCAGATCGGGCACGAGTCACAGACTGCCTGGGGCACCCTCGGACGCGGTGGGTCATCGGCGTCCGTCGGCAGCAACAGCCCGGCGGAGTCCGCCCAGGACCGGACGGCATCCCAGAACGAGGCCGACTCATAGGACTCCATCAGCCCTCCGCCCTGCGCTTGAGGCCCTTCAGGGCCGAGTCGATGATGACCCGCTCGCCACGACGACGCAGCACCCCCACGACCGGGATGGCCAGGTCCACGTTCAGCGCGTACTCAACCTCGGTCGTGCCGTCACCGAGATCGTTGCATGTGTAGCGACCCTGCAGATCGTGGAGCATGTCGCCCTTGGTCAGGTGCCAGCTGACCTCCACGTCTGCCCAGGCGTAGCCCACCGAGTAGGAGTCCTTGATCATGCCCAGGTTGCCGGTGAACGTGGCCTCCGCGGGACGGCCGGCGGAGTCAACATCGTGGGCGACCGCGGCATCCAGCCCGGGTATCCACTCCGGGTAGGTCTCCACGTCGGCGATGATGTCCATGATCTCCGCCGCATCGGCAGCGATCACGATGCTGGAGTGCGTCAACTCGGCCACGCGCCAAAGGCTAGCCGGTTTGCCGCCGGCGTGCCCCGTCGGATGTAGCGTGGCCGCCATCCCAGGACCGGAGGCAGCCACGTGGTCAGTCAGGACAGCACCTCGGCTGTCGACCTGCGTGTGGTCGTGGCCGAGGCCCACCATCTGGTGCGCCATGCGCTGGTCGACGTCCTGACCTCGGCCGGGGCGGTCGTGACCCAGGCGAGCGACTCCGAGTCAGCCCTGCGCGAGGTCGCTGACCACGGGGCAGACGTGCTGATGGTCAACCTCGACCTGCCGGGGATCGAGCGCGGGCATGTGGTCGCCATCGCGCGGGACCGGTGGCCCGCGATGGCCGTGGTCGCGCTGAGCGACGGACCCGACCACGAAGCCCTGCTCAGGGCCCTGGACCTCGGTGCCTCGGCCTACCTGCCCACGACGGCACCCGCGGCACGGTTCGTGGCCACCGCTGTGCAGGCCGCCGCCGCACCGGGGGCCTTCGTCGCCGACGACCTCATGGCCCCTCGAAGGCATGCGCGCGCAGGACCGCGGCTGACCCCGCGCGAGTCCGACGTGCTCAGCCTGGCCGCCGAGGGCCTGACCGTGAGCGGGATCTCAGCGCGGTTGTACGTCTCGGAGGCCACCACCCGGTCCCACCTGTCGGGCATCTACCGCAAGTTCGGCGTCACCTCGCGCAGCCAGGCAGTCCTGGCCGCCGAGCGACTCGGCATGCTCGGGCACTGAGCCGTGGCAGATCCAGGAGCGGAGCCCACACCGCTGCCCGGCGACGGGCCGGGCGCCGCCCGACGGCTGTGGACCGACTGGGCGATCTGGCTGGTCCTGCGGCTGGTCGCGCTGGCGATCATCATCGACTGGATCCCGTGGCCGGAGCTGGTCAACGACCTGACGATCTACGGCACGTGGGTCACCGACTCCCTGCAGTTCGGGCGCTACCCGACCGACGAGATGTGGCAGTACCCACCCCTGGCCGGCCCCGTCTTCGTCGCGGGTGCCTGGCTCCCAGGGCAGCGCCTGGGTTTCGCGTTGCTGTTCCTGGCCTTCGACGCAGCCATCATGGCCATGCTCGCCAGGCAGGCAGGTCGGACCGGTCTGTCAGCGGGGACCAGGCTGTGGGCCCTGCTGCCGGTGATCGTCGGCCCCCTGATCCTGGCCCGGTTCGACGTCGTCCCGACCGCGTTCGCGGTCGCAGCGGTCCTGGCTGCCGCCCGCCCGGCAGCCAGCGGAGTGCTGGCTGCGATCGGTGCATGGCTGAAGGTCTGGCCGCTGCTCGTGCTGGCGGCAGTGCGCAGACGGGACCTCCCCCGCGCAGCGCTGGGGGCGCTCGGCGCCTCTGCGTTGATCGCAGGGGTGCTGGCGGTCACCACCGAGGAGCCGATGTCGTTCCTGACCGGCCAGCGCGACCGCGGCCTGCAGATCGAGTCCCTGGCCGCCTGGCCCTTCCTGGTGGCTCGGGCCTTGGGGGCACCGGTCGAGGTCATCTACCGCTACGGCGCACACGAGGTCGAGGCTGCCGGGGTCGACCTCGTGGCCCGAGGGGCGACGCTGGCCACGCTCGTCCTGCTGGCCCTCGTGGCGATCCAGCGCCTGCGAGGTGCCCTGGAGCCGCTGCCCGGTGCGGACGTCGCCCTGGCGACGGTCCTGTTCAGCGTTGCCACCAGCAGGGTGTTCTCCGGCCAGTACTTCATCTGGCTGCTCGCCCTGGCCGCTGTGTGCCTGGCCGATCCGGGCAGCCGGATGCGTCGGGTCATCTGGCTGCTCATCGCCGCCGGGCTGGCCACGCACCTGGTCTACCCGTGGTTGTACTCAGCGCTGCTGGAGGGCTCGCCCATCGCGGTCCTTGTCCAGACGGTCCGCGTCGGCCTGACGCTCGCCGCCACCGGCACCGCCCTGGTGGTCCTGGCGCGCCCGGGGCACGCTCACGCGTCCGGATCCCCCCCGTCGAGCATCTCGCGCAGCCGTTCGGCCGACAGGTCCCAGCCCCACGACGACTCGACCCACTGACGGCCTGCCAGGCCCATCCGGGCGGCGAGGTCGTGGTCGGTCAGCAGCTCGCTGACGCGGGCGACCAGGGCGTCCTGGTCGTCTCCAGGCACAACGAAGCCGGTCTCCCCGTCGCGCACCGCGTCAGGCGCCCCACCGGAGTCCCCCGAGACGACGGGCAGACCCGTGGCCGAGGCCTCGAGGTACACGATGCCCAGCCCCTCGACGTCCCAGCCCCGTTGTCGGGTCCGGCACGGCATGGCGAAGACGTCCCCGGCGGCGAAGTGGGCGGGGAGCTCGGACCACGGGACGCCACCGGTGATCACCACGTCCTTCTCGAGCCCACCCTCGGCGATCAGCCCAGAGAGCTGCTTGCGGTAGGGGCCGCCGCCGACGATCAGCAGGGCGACGTCCTGCCCCGTGCGACCGCGGATGGCCGGCAGGGCGCGGATCAACGAGTCCTGGCCCTTGCGCGGCATCAGGCGGGACACGCACACGATGACAGGCCGCTCGGTCAGGCCGTGCCGCTCGCGGATCTCGCGACCCTCGGCAGCACGACCGGGGTTGAACGTCTCGGCATCCACCCCGGGGACGAGCTGACGCATCCGGGCCGCCGCTGCTGGGGTCAGGGCCGAGGCGATCTTGGATCCTGTGTACGGCCCGAGGTAGGTGATCCGATCCAGCCCCTCGCCGATCCGGCGCAGCATCGCCCGGGTGCCCGGGGTCTGGGCCCACGCCGCCTCGTGTCCGTGGGTGATGCCCACGCTGGTGTGGACGCCGGCGGGCTCCAGCCGTGGTGCCAGCAGCCCCAGCGGAGCGGCAGCGCCGAAGACGACACGGTCGCATCCCTCCGCCCGGGCTATCTCCCGGGCCCGGCGCAGGACCGTCGGCTCCGGGAGCATCAGGGACGTGCGGTGCCGGATGACCGGGAACGGCTGCGCGGCGTCGAAGGCCGCATCGCCCTTCCACTTCGGGGCGTACACGACCACCGAACCCTCAGGCTGACGCATCAGCACCCCGTGGACGAAGGCCTGGATCCCGCCGGCTCGCGGGGGGAAGTCGTTGGTGACGCACAGCACGCGCATGGACACATCTTGGCCCACCGGTGCGCCCGACGCAGCGCCCTCGGGCACGAACTGCCTCAGGCGGACGCCACCCCACGCGTCGGCGGCGAATCGCCAGCCGGGTCCGCTGCGCGCCCGGGTGGTGGCTGCCCGCCCGAGGAGCCGGGAACCATCCGCAGCGGTGGGACCAGCCCACCATCGGCCAGCACCGCCAGCGCCGTCTGCTCCGCGGATCCCAGCCCGGCTGGCGGACCGAGCACGAACGTCACGACGCAGTCGTCGCATGCCAGGTCACGCATCTGGCACCCGTCGCAATCGATGATCATGGACCCCTCCCTCACCCCGGCCGTCTCTACCCGGGACGCTAGGACGGGGGTCTGACAACGCCAGCGAGACCACCACCAGAGCACCGACCAACCAGTACTGGTTGTAGAACGCCTGCTTGTTCACGAGGTTCGCGACCAACAGCAGCAGGGCAAGCCAGCGCAACAGCTCGGCGAGGCTGGGCTGGCGGCGATGGACCACGACCATGACCGTCGCCAGGGTGCCGAGCACGACCAGCCCCGTGAGCCAGAACGGCAGCGCCACCCCGAAGGTGTTCAGTGCCAACAGGTAGAGCGTGTTGGCGAACAGGATCGCGTGGAAGGACACGAGCAGCGAGACCGTGTCGTGGACGAAGTCCTGTGGCGCGGTCAGGAACCACGGCGCCATGAGCACCGCAGCCAGTGCGCCGGTGGCCACGGACCGCCGGACTCCGAACGGCCGCCAGACCAGCAGCACCGGCAGGAGCAGTGCAAGGTGCTGCTTGCTGGCGCACGCAAGGGCCAGTGGCAGCACCGCCCACCAGGCCCGATCCCGGTCGACGAGCACGGCCCACCACACGATCCCCGCGAGCAGAAGTGGCTCAGTCCACGCCTGGTCCACCTGGGTCAGCGTGCCGGGGGCGAACAGCAGCAGGGCGATCACGGCTGTCGCGCGCCATCGGGGCCCGGGACCGTCCCGATCAGCGGTCGGCGCACCTGCTGGGGCACGGGCCCGTGTCGCGAGCGACCAGACCCCGATCGCTGCGACCACCGTCCAGATCATCAGTGCCCACCGCACGTCACCGGCCAGCCAGCGACCGGGCGCCAGGAGGACCGCCGTCCAGGGCAGGTAGGTGAACGCATCCGGCACCCCCGGCGAGTCGACCCACGTGACCCCGTAGAAGTTCACACCGCGACCCAGCGCATCGCTGGCCTGCTGCAGGGTGACCCACACGTCGATCCGGGGTGCGGGATCACCGAGGACGGCCACGCCGGCCACGGCGAGGTACCCCACGATCGTGACCACCAGGGCTGCTCCGGCCGGGCCCGGCCGGCCCGACCGGAGCAGAACCGCGACCAGCAGCGGGACGGCCACGAGGACCGCTTTCGCCACAACCAGCGGTGTCCCCTCGAGGTAGCTGAACAGCGACACAGCCACGGTCGCGATGGCGCTGCCGACGAGCATCACGGCCACGGCCAGCGGCGTGAGCAGCACCCGGATCCGACGCCACTGCCACGCACCCAGAGCCACGGTGGACAGGGTGAGCACCGCAACGATGAGCAGGCTGAAGCGCACCAGGCTCCACTGCAGGGCGGTGAAGTACGCGAGCCAGGCGACCGCGAGCGCGAGCGACCTGGTGCGATCAGGCGCCGTGGCCACCCCGGCAGCGACGCCGGTGCCGGTGCTCACCTCGGGCAGGCTCAGCTGTCCGGGCGGGCCACGACCTCGATCGCGGCCCCGCTGCCGCACCAGCGACAGCTCACGGACTGCAGGTCGTCGCTGAGGACCTCGACGGATTCCACGGTGGGCTCACCGGAGAGGTCCTGGTGCCAGAACTCCCGGGTGCGTGCCGTGCGCACGACGTCGAATCGGGTCAGGTTCCCGCACTGCGCACAGCGCCAGCGGCTGGCATCGTCGGGAAGGCTCACATCGGGCATGGGTGTCGACTCCTGGCTCGGCCCGACGACCGGTTCACGCATCGGGTCCTGACCCGAAAGCCTACCCGCCCCGGCGTGGGACCACGGTTGATGTCGGACCCCGCACCTACCGTGAGGGCCATGAGCGCGACCGCCCAGATGACCTTCGATGATCTGGGTCCTGCGCTGCACCAGGTCACGTTCGTCGTTGTTGACCTCGAGACCGACGGTGGTAGCCCGCAGGGCGCCGGGATCACCGAGATCGGGGCGGTCAAGGTCCGCGGCGGCGAGATCATCGGACAGTTCCAGACGCTCGTGCACCTGGGTCGGCCGCTGCCCCCGTTCATCCGCGCCCTGACCGGCATCACCGACGACATGCTGTCCGAGGCGCCGGCGCTGTCCGCCGCCCTGCCGGCGTTCCTGGAGTTCGCCCATGGGGCGGTCCTCGTCGCGCACAACGCGCCCTATGACGTGAGCTTCCTCAAGGGAGCCTGCGCACGGCTGGAGATGCCGTGGCCGGATCCGCTGGTCGTGGACACCGCGCGGCTGGCCCGCCACGTCCTGACCCGCGACGAGGTGCCCAACTGCAAGCTGGGCACCCTGGCCCGGCACTTCCGCACGGAGGTGACCCCGAACCACCGCGCCCTGGCCGACGCCCGAGCGACCGTCGATGTCCTGCACGGGCTGATGGAGCGCGTCGGCAACCTCGGCGTGCACAGCCTGACCGAGCTGCAGGGGTACAGCAGCCGGGTTCCCGACGCCCGTCGCCGCAAGCGCGGCCTTGCCGACGGCCTGCCCGACGGCCCGGGCGTGTACGTGTTCGAGGATGACCAGGGCGCCGCACTCTATGTCGGAACATCACGCTCGATCCGTCGGCGTGTGCGCACGTACTTCACTGCGGCCGAGCAGCGGCGGCGGATGACCGAGATGGTGGGCCTGGCCACGAAGGTCGTGGCGGTGCCATGTGCCACCCCGCTGGAGGCCCAGGTCCGCGAGCTGCGCACCATCGCTGCCCGCAGCCCGCGCTACAACCGCAGATCGACCCGGCCGCAGAAGGCTGTGTGGCTCAAGCTCACGGTCGAGCGCTACCCCAGGATCAGCGTCGTGGCCACGGTGCGCGATGACCGCGCAGCGGGCGCACGCTACATCGGGCCGTTCACCAGCCGGCGCACCGCGGAGGCCGCCGCCGAGGCCATCGCCGAGGCGCTGCCCCTGCGCACGTGCTCCCAGTCGCTGTCCAGCAGGCCCAAGCCGTCAGCCTGCGTCCTGGCCGACCTCGGCCGATGCCCCGCGCCGTGCATCGGCGCCGTCACCGCCGAGGAGTACGCCGCCATCGTCGACCGCGCACGGACCGCACTCGGCTGCGACCCGACCGAGGTCGTCGACGCACTCACCGCCCGGATGGACACCCTCGCCGAGCAGGAACGCTACGAGGAGGCGGGCGCGTGGCGCGACCGCCTGCGCGCACTGCTGCGCGGGGTCGACCTGGCGACCACCAGCGACGTCCTGGGCCAGACCCGCCAGCTGGTAGCCGCTCGGCCCACCGACGACCGCGGCTGGGAGGTGCACGTGATCCGGCATGGCCGGCTTGCTGCCGCCGGCGCGATCCCCGCTGGCACCGACCCGACCGGCCCACTGGCAGCGATCCTGGCCGCCGCCGAGGAGGTTGCCCCACCGGTGCGCCCCGCGAGCGCTGCCCTGCCCGAGGAGACCCAGATCCTGTCGCGGTGGCTGTTCTCACCGGGGGTCCGGCTCGTCGACCACGACGGACCGCCCCTCGCCCTGCCGCGTCGCGGCGCAGCGGCGCGCCGCGGCGCCTTCGAGGTCGACCTGCGCGACCCCGTGCCCACCCTCGCCACGTAGGCAGCAGCCCAGCGCCCCGGCGACGACAACGCCCGCGCCGCCCGACCAGTCGGCCGTGCGCGCGGGCGTGTCGTGTCCGTTACTGGTGCTCGGAGATCTCTGCGGCTGCCTTCGAACCCGCCTCGACTGCGTCGTCCAGCTCGTGGTCGATGTGCTTGCGGGCCTCGGCCAGCTCCTCGTCCGAGGGCAGCGGCACGTTGTCGGTGAAGAAGAACCGTGACCACCTCGAGCGGCGTCGCTGCTTGCGGCTGGCGGGGTTCGCCACCCCACTGTCGTCCACGGCCTCCGGCAGCGCGAGCGGCTCGATGTCGGGCTTGGCCAGGATCTTCGCCTTGGACTCCTCATCGACCTCCTCGTGGATCTCGAGGAACTCCCCGCTGGGAAGGCGCAGCACACGACCGGTCTCCCGGCCATGCAGCAGCAGATCACGATCCCGGCGCTGCAGGGACAGGCACATCCGCTTGGTGACGATGAATGCCACCACGGGTCCGACGAAGAGCAGCACCTGCAGGACCCGGATCATCGTGTTGAAGCTCAGGTCGAAGTTGTAGGCGATGATGTCGTTGCCGCCACCGATCATCAGCACGATGTAGAAGGTCACCATCGCGACGCCCAGTGCGGTGCGGGTGGGCGCGTTGCGCGGGCGATCGAGCAGGTGGTGCTCACCGGTGTCCCGACCCAGCGCGTAGCGCTCGATCCACGGATAGGCCCCCACCAGCACGAGCAGGACCGGGGCAAGCACCATTGCCGGAATGATCAGGTTCAGGCTCAGGGTGTACCCGAAGGCCACGATCTCCCACGGCGGCATCAGTCGCAGGGCACCGTCGAGGAAGCCCACGTACCAGTCGGGCTGGGAGCCGGCAGTCACCTGGTCGGGCATGTAGGGCCCGTATGCCCAGATCGGGTTGATCTGGATGATGCCCGCCAGCGCCACGAGCATGCCGAACACGACGAAGAAGAACCCACCAGCCTTGGCCATGTAGACCGGCATGAGCGGGTAGCCCACGACGTTCTCGTTCGTGCGGCCCGGCCCGGGGAACTGTGTGTGCTTCTGGTACCAGACCATCATCAGGTGCGCAGTCACCAGCGCCAGGATCAGGCCCGGGATCAGCAGGATGTGCACGCTGTACAGCCGCGGGATGAAGGCGGTCCCGGGGAACTCGCCGTCGAAGATCAGGAAGGAGAGCCAGGTGCCGATGACCGGCGAGGCCTGGATGATGCCCTGGGTGATCCGCAGGCCGGTGCCCGACAGCAGGTCATCCGGCAGTGAGTAGCCGGAGAACCCTGCGGCGATCGCCAGCAGGAACAGCACGACGCCGATGACCCAGTTCATCTCACGGGGCTTGCGGAACGCCCCGGTGAAGAACACGCGCATCATGTGGATCGCGATGGCGGCAACGAAGAACAGTGCGGCCATGTGGTGGATCTGGCGAATGAGCAGGCCGCCGCGGACGTCGAACGAGATGTCCAGCGTCGAGGCCATCGACTCGCTCATCTTCACGCCCTTGAGCGGCGCGTACGAGCCGTCGTAGACGACCTCGATCATGGAGGGCTTGAACCACAGGGTCAGGTACACCCCGGTCAGCAGGATCACGATGAACGAGTAGAGCGCGATCTCGCCGAGCATGAACGACCAGTGGTCCGGGAAGACCTTGTTCAGGCTGCGCCGGAGGAAGCTCGAGTTGCCCAGACGATCATCGGTCCAGCCAGCAGCCTTGCCGCCGGTCTCCTGCACCACACTCATGAGCGCTCCCAGAAGCTCGGTCCGACGGGTTGCTGGAAGTCACTGACGGCCACCAGGTAACCCTCATCGTCAACGGTGATCGGAAGCTGCGGCATCTGACGGGCCGCAGGACCGAAGACCACGTTGCCCGAGTCCGCCAGGTCGAACGTCGACTGATGGCACGGACAAAGTAAATGGTGCGTCCGCTGCTCGTAGAGCGCAATCGGACAACCCACATGGGTGCAGATCTTGGAGAACGCCAGGATCCCCTGGTAGTCCCAGGTCTCGCCCTCCGGCGCCTGCTGGCTGACGATCTCGTCCGGGGCCATCCGCACGAGGATGATCGCGGCCTTGGCGCGGGCGTTGAGGTTGCCGTCCTCCTCCTCGACTTCGTGCAGGTTGTCGGGCACCGCGGCAACCAGGCCGCCGACCGGGACCTGGTCGGGCTTGACCGGATTGAGCTCGACATCGGTCACGATCCGGACGCCCGGGTCCCAGATGGTCATCTCGAGCTGCTCGGCCGGGCTCGGTGCGCCCTCAGGCGCGGTGTAGAGGTCGCGCAGGATCACGACGAGGGGCAACGGCAGGACCAGCATGGCGCCGATGAGCGTCCGGCGGATGAGCGGACGCTGGGCGAAGCCGGAGTCTGCCAGGCCCCGATCGAAGGCCTCGACGGCATCGGCACGGGCCTCGCTCGACGAGCGCATCTCGTGGCGCATGGCCACGACCTCGGTGCCGGGCATCAGCTTGCGCGCCCACTGGATGGCACCCAGACCGATGAGGAGGATCCCCAGTCCGAGGCTGAGCCCGAGCGCGGCGTTCAACGCACCGATCGGACCCACGAGCGGCAGCGCCACACCGGCGTCCACGGGGATGAGCACGTAGGCGGCCACCGACGCCAGGATCAGCAGAGCGGCCAGGACGAACATGGTGGCAACCTGGCGCTCAGCGCGTTTGGCCGCCTTCGGGTCGACGTCTGTGCGTCGGGGATGGTGCGCGATGTTGGCGGGGACGAAGTCCGGTTGGGTCTCGGTCGAGTCACTCATCGCAGCTTGGCTCCGATCCAGACGGCGGCGCCGGCCAGGAGGCCGAACCCGAGCGTGAAGATCATGGCGCCCTCGGTGACCGGGCCGAACGAGCCCAGGGAGGCGCCGCCGGGCTGGGTCTGGGTCTGCAGGTGGCCGACGTACTTGAGGATGTCCTGCTTCTCCCCGACGGTCAGCGTGCCGTCACCGAAGACCGGCATGTTCTGCGGGCCGGTGAGCATCGCCTCGTAGACCTCCTGCGGGGTGGCATCCATGAGGCTCGGAGCGTACTTGCCCTCGGTGAGGGCGGCACCGCTGCCCGCGAAGTTGTGGCACTGCGCACAGTTGGTGCGGAACAGCTCACCACCCACTGCCAGGTCGGCATTCGTGGTGTCGAGCTGCTCGGCTGTGGGGATCGCCGGGCCGGGGCCGAGTGTGGCGATGTAGGCCGCGAGCGCGGTGATCTGCGGCTCCGAGTAGCTGGGCTCCTTGCGCTCCACCTGAACCTGCGAGACGGCCATCGGCATGCGGCCTGTTGCCACCTGGAAGTGCACCGATGCCGCGCCGGCTCCGATCAGGCTCGGGGCGACGTCGGTGTAGCCCTCCGCGTTGAGACCGTGGCAGGACGCGCATCCCTCGAGGTAGAGCGCACGGCCCTCCTCGACGGCGGTCTCGCTCTGCACGGGACCGGCGGCCCGGGCTGCCGTGCTCGTGTTCACGAGCGCGTAGATCGTGCCGACGATCGCGAGTGCACCGAGCAGGAGCAGCATCAGTGCTGCTGGGTGCCTGCGTCGCGCTGCTGGACTGTTCACGGGCCTACCTCTGCAGGGATCGGGATGCGGGGGTGGGGACGGACACGCGGCTACTGGAGCACATAGATCGTGAAGAACAGGGCGATCCAGACCACGTCGACGAAGTGCCAGTAGTAGCTGGTCACGATCGCCGCTGTCGCCTGCTCGTTTCCGTAGCGCCGGGAGGCGTAGGAGCGGGCCAGGACGAAGAGGAAGGCGACGAGCCCCGCGACCACGTGCAGCCCGTGGAAGCCGGTCGTCAGGTAGAACGCGGACCCGTATGCCGACGACGAGAGCGTGAGCCCCTCCACCTGGATCAGGTGGGCATACTCGAACACCTGCCCGCCGATGAAGATCGCACCCAGTACGAACGTGAAGATGTACCAGCGCTGCATGCCCCGCAGGTCGCCCCGCTCGGCAGCGAGGACCCCCATCTGGCAGGTCACGCTGGACGACACCAGTATCAGGGTGTTGATCGTGGCGAAGCCCACGTTGAGGTACTGGGTCTGCTCGGCCCAGACCTCGGGGTTCGTCGAGCGGAGCGTGAAGTACATCGCAAAGAGCCCGGCGAAGAACATCAGCTCGCTGGAGAGCCAGATGATGGTGCCCACAGCCACCTTGTTCGGGTGGGTCGGGTGGGCACCTGGATGCGCGGAGGTCACAACGGTTGTCGAAGCCACGCGCGCAGTCTGTCAGATACGTCCCGGACTTCCCACCCGGACCCCGATCTGGCCGCGCGCGTGTCCCGCCCTGCTCCTGCCCGCCACTGCGCTGACCAAGTAGCATCCCCACAGACGCAACCAACAGGAGTCACGATGCCCAGCCCCCAGTCCCCCCGACCGATGCGGGTGATGGTGTACAGCGACAACCGCCAGGTGCGCAGCACGGTCATCAACTCCCTGGGCACGCGCCCGGATCCCGAGCTGCCCGACCTGGAGTTCGTGGAGGTCGCCACCGGGCCGTTCGCGGTGCGCACCGTCGATGCCGGTGGGCTCGACCTGCTGATCCTCGACGGTGAGGCGGCCCCAACCGGGGGCCTGGGCCTCGCCCGCCAGCTCAAGGACGAGATCCACCGCTGCCCACCGACGTTGGTGCTCACCGGGCGGCCCCAGGACGCATGGTTGGCCACCTGGTCCCGCGCGGACGCTGTCGTGGGTCATCCGATCGATCCTGGTCAGCTCGCCGAGGCCGTGACCGACGTTCTGCGGCTGCGCCACGACGTGGCCACGCGATCGTGAGCCAGGCACCGCTCACCGACTGGGTGGATGTCCTTGAGGCGCTCCTTGCCGGCGAGGACCTCAGCACGCCGACCACAACCTGGGTGATGGCCGAGATGCTCGCCGGCGGCGCCCCTGCGGCGAACACCGCGGCCTTCCTGGTCGCGCTGCGGGCCAAGGGCGAGACCTCCGGCGAGGTGGCCGGGCTGGTTACCGGGATGATGAACGCCGGTGTCCCCCTGGACATCGACGGTCCGGTGGTCGACACCTGCGGCACGGGCGGTGACCGGTCGCACACCGTCAACATCTCCACCATGGCCGCTGTTGTCGCCGCAGCTGCAGGCGCCCGGGTCGCCAAGCACGGCAATCGGGCCGCGTCGTCCCAGAGCGGGTCGGCCGACATGCTCCAGGAGCTGGGCGTGGTGATCGACCTCCCGGCCTCGGCCGCTGCGCAGGCCGGTCACCAGTTGGGCATCACCTTCTGCTTCGCGCCGGTCTTCCATCCCGCCATGCGCCACATCGGGCCGATCCGCCGGGAGCTTGGCATCCGGACGGTGTTCAACATCCTGGGTCCACTGGCCAACCCGGCCCGTCCAGCCGCGCAGGTGCTGGGGGTGCCCACCGAGGCTATCGGGGACCTCATGGCCGGGGTCCTGGGCGCGCGTGGGACGAAGGCGCTCGTCGTGCACGGCGGGGACGGTCTCGACGAGCTGACGGTGTTCGGGCCCTCGATGGTCTGGGACCTCACCGGGGAGGCGCCCCGAAGGCTGACCCTCGACCCGATCGAGCTCGGGATCCTTCCGCCGGCACCTGACTCCCTGCGGGGCGGCACGGCCACGCGCAACGCCGCGCTGTTCCGCACGCTGCTCGCCACCCCGGACGAACCGTCGGTTGCTGGCATCCGGGACGCCGTGTGCCTGAACGCCGCGGCCGCGCTGGTGGCCTACTCGGCCGCCGGTGGGACCCTGCCGGTCACGATCCCCGCGGCGTCAGCCGATCTTCCGGCACGGTTGGCCGTCGCCCTGCCACAGGCTCAGGAGGCGCTGGCTTCCGGGGCGGCGCTGGACCTGTTGGAGCGCTGGGTCACGACCAGCCAGGACCTGCGGCCGTAGGAGACGATGATGGCGAAATCCAGGCGCGAGCGTCCCCTGCCCAGCACCCCCGGGTCGCAGCCCCAGCCACCTGCGCAGCCACCGGCACCGAGCACCGAGCCGGGCGTGGAGCCGGGGACCGAGCCGGTCACCGGCAGGGCGAAGCCAATCCCGGCCCGACGGGAGACACCGAAGGATGCCGCGGCGCCGACGCGGGACGAACCGGCCTACCTCATCACCGGAACCGAGTGCCTGTCAGGCCATGAACGCGGTGAGACGTTCATGACCGGCCACCTCGGGAAGCTGCCCAGCAGGAAGAAGGCGCGGATCGGCTTCATCGTGGTCGTCTGGTGCCTGGTCGGCTTCACGATCATCCACTACGCCGGAGCCACCGAGCAGAACTGGACGATCCTCGCCATCCAGTTGGCGCTGCTGTGGCTTGCGTTCGCCGCGGTCCTGGTGCGCAGGGCCGGTCACCGCAAGCGCTGCTGGCGCACCAGGAGTTGGCGGCATGCCTGGGGAGGCCTGGCCCCCGGCTCTGGCGTCGACCCCACCCGACCGGCGGGCACCTGAGCCGATTCAGCTCGCTGACGGTCAGAACTGGCGCTGCGGACCTGTGTAGTACTCGAAGACCCAGTAGGCAGAGGACATCACGACGAGCACGGCGCCGGCCGCCACGATCCACGCGGCGAAGGCGAGGCCGGCGAACGTGATGGCTGCCGAGGCGCCGACCATCAGCGGGGCCCACGAGTGCGGGCTGTAGAAGCCGTAGTCGACGTCGGCATCCCAGATCTCGCCGTCAGCGGAGTCCTCCGGCTGGTCGGGCAGCCGGTTGGCCGTCACGACCAGGTAGAAGCCGATCATGGCCGACAGGAAGCCGGTCAGGGTCAGTGCGACCGTTCCGACCTCGTCGTGGGACATGATCCAGTAGATGCCGGCGACCAGGAAGTAGAAGACCGCCCCGCCGATGAACAGCTTGCCTGCGAGCTTCACGAGATCTCCCCCTTGGTCGAGTTCTTGGCATCGAGGGAGGCGAGGTAGCCCGCGGAGTCCCAATCGGCAAGCTCGGGGTGGTGCAGGTCGAACGCGGGACGCTCGGAGCGGATCCGGGGCAGCGACACGAAGTTGTGCCGTGGCGGCGGGCACGAGGTGGCCCACTCGAGCGAGCCCCCATGCCCCCACGGATCGTCGACAGTCACCTTCGGGGCGTAGCGGGTCGTCCAGTAGAAGTTGTACAGGTAGACCAGGGTGGAGATCCCCAGGATGAGGGCGAACGCCGAGGAGATCTGGTTCTCGAGGGTGAAGCCGTCCCCGGGCAGGTAGTCGCCGTAGCGGCGGGGCATGCCCTCCACGCCCAGCCAGTGCTGGATGAGGAACGTCCCGTTGAACCCGATGAAGGTCAGCCAGAAGTGCCACTTGCCCAGGGTCTCGTTGAGCATCTTGCCGGTGAACTTGGGCCACCAGAAGTAGAAGCCGGCGAACATCGCGAACACCACTGTGCCGAACACCGTGTAGTGGAAGTGCGCGACCACGAAGTACGAGTCCGACACGTGGAAGTCCAGCGGGGGGGCGGCCAAGATGATGCCGGTCAGGCCGCCGAAGAGGAAGGTGAGCAGGAACCCGATGGCCCAGAGCATCGGGGTCTCGAAGGTCAGCGACCCGCCCCACATGGTGCCGATCCAGTTGAAGAACTTCACGCCCGTGGGCACCGCGATGAGCATCGTCATCAGGGCGAAGTAGGGCAGGCTGATCGCGCCGGTGACGTACATGTGGTGGGCCCACACGGCCATCGAAAGCGCGGCGATGGCGATGGTGGCGAAGACCAGGCCCTTGTACCCGAAGATCGGCTTGCGGCTGAAGGCCGGGAGGATCTCGGAGATCACGCCGAAGAAGGGCAGCGCCAGGACGTAGACCTCGGGGTGGCCGAAGAACCAGAAGAGGTGCTGGAACAGGATCGCCCCGCCGTTCTCCGGCAGGAAGACCACCGAGCCGAACTTCCGGTCGATCTCGAGCACGACGAGGGTGGCGGCCAGGACCGGGAACACCATCAGGACCAGGACGCTGGTCAGCAGGACGTTCCAGGTGAAGATCGGCATCCGGAACATCGTCATGCCGGGGGCCCGCATCGTCAGGATCGTCGTCACGAAGTTCACGGCGCCCAGGATCGTGCCCACGCCGCCGAGGGCGAAGCCGAGGATCCACAGGTCGGAACCGATGTTCGGGGAGAACTCCGCTCCCGACAGCGGGGTGTAGAGGAACCACCCGAAGGCCGCCGCCCCACCGGGGGTGGCGAAGCCGAACAGCACGATCACCGCGCCGAAGAAGTACATCCAGTAGCCCAGCATGTTCAGCCGCGGGAAGGCGACGTCCGGGGAACCGATCTGCAGCGGCATGAGGTAGTTGGCGAACCCGACGAACAGGGCGGTCGCGAACAGCAGGAGCATGATCGAGCCGTGCATTGTGAAGAGCTGGTTGTACTGCTCGAGCGTCACGATCTGCAGGCCGGGCTGTGCCAGCTCGGCGCGGATCATCAGCGCCATCGCGCCGGCGATCAGGAAGAACGTGAACGACGTGGTCATGTAGAGCTTGCCGATGACCTTGTGGTCAGTGGTGGTCAGGACCGAGACGATCTTCTGGCCCATCGACTCATGGCGATTCCCCGGCGGCGGTCCGGCGACCTCCGCGGGGCGGTCGTTGACGAGCGTCATAGCGTCCCCTCCGGCTCCAGGTAGCGGTCGGACTCCCAGTACCGCTCACCGTCACGGGTGATGCGATCGGTCTCGATGGAGCCGACCTGGCCCTTGGCGCGCAGCTCGGCGATGTGTCGGTCGTACTCGGGGCGTTCGACGACCTTGACCGTGAAGAGCATCCGGGCGTGGTCGACGCCACACAGCTCGGCGCACCGTCCGGCGAAGGTGCCGACCTTGTTCGGGGTGACCTCGAACTTGTTCAGCCGGTCCGGGAAGACGTCCATCTTCATCAGGAAGGCGGGGATCCAGAACGAGTGGATGACGTCCGGGCTCTGCAGCTCGAAGACGACCGACTCGTCGACCGGCAGGTAGAGGGTGGGGTTGTCCTCCACCTCGGCGGTGCCCACGTCGTAGACGTCGTCCTCGACGTAGTTGAACGCCCAGCTCCAGCGGAAGCCGATGACCCCGACCGTGTTGTCCGGGTTGTCCGACACCTTGGTCAGCTCGATCTGGTCACGGGCGGTGAAGAAGAACATGCCCAGGATCATCACCAGCGGGACGACGGTGTACATCACCTCGAGCGGGACGTTGTAGCGCATCTGCTTGGGCGCCGGGTCCCCCTCCTTGCGGCGGAAGCGGACGGCTGCGAAGAGGATGAGTCCGCCGGTGATCAGACCCACGACCGCAACCGCGACCCAGGCCCCGAACCACAGGCTCTCGATCCTCGGCGCCTGCTCAGTGGCACCTTCGGGCGCGTTCAGGGACAGGGCCTCCTGGGCACTGCACCCGGACGCCAGCAGGGCGACGGCCAAGGCTCCTGCCCCGACCCCCCACCGGCGCATCGACCGGGAACGGTCGGTGCGTTCTGCTACCACGGCTGGTGATCCCCTCGATTGTGTGGGCGAATCCGCGCTGTGCGGGCAGGAAGCGCCTGGGTCGCTGGACGAGTGGAGACTAGCGCAGGAATCGTCCGACGTGCCACGGGGGTCACCGATACCGTGTACGGCATGTCGCGGTCCTTCGATGCTGCCTCAGGGCTCCCCATGGGGTCCGAGGCCCGCCGCGCCATGGACGCCGCCCTGGAGCACGGCTGGGCTGATCCGGGGCGCCTCTACCGCGACGGCAGGGTGGCCCGACAGCTGCTCGATGCCGCCCGGGCCTCTGTTGCCGCAGCGATCGGCGCCCTGCCCCAGGAGGTGTCCTTCACCTCATCGGGCACCGAGGCGGTGCATGACGGCGTCCTCGGCCTGGCCCGGGGCCGCCGGAAGGTCGGGGCCAAGGTCGTTGCCGGTGCCGTGGAGCACTCCGCCGTGCTCCGCGCCGCCGACTGGGTGATGTCCGGCAAGGACCCCATCCTGGTCCCGGTCGACTCTAACGGTGAAGTTGAGGTCAAG
The DNA here is from genome assembly GCA_963753075.1 of uncultured Actinomycetes bacterium. Classification (GTDB taxonomy): domain Bacteria; phylum Actinomycetota; class Actinomycetes; order S36-B12; family CAIYMF01; genus Prado023. Next base: position 118,860 of record CAVWAR010000017.1, on the reverse strand, counting down.
GCATTCCGCCGGGCAGTGCGCTCCCCCGGCGTCGCCCTCGCCGCGGTCCAGCACGTCAACCATGAGGTCGGCACGGTCCAACCCCTCGCCAAGCTGCACGAAGCGTCCGCTGAGGCTGGCGTGCCTCTGCTGGTCGACGCCGCTGCCTCGCTCGGGGCGTTGCCGGCGCCCACCCGCTGGGACGTCCTTGCCGGTAGCGCCCACAAGTGGGGCGGTCCGCCCGGCGTCGGGATCCTGGCCATCCGCCCCGGCGTGCGCTGGCGCAGCCCTTCCCCGACCGATGAGTCCCGACGCCGGGCCGGGTTCCCCAACATCCCCGGCGCAGTAGCTGCCGCAACGGCGTTGGAGCAGGCCACGGCCACCCTGGGCCGCACGGGTCCGCATCGCCGCCGGTTGCTGACGATCCTGCGCGAGCGGGTCCCACAACTGGCCCCGGACGTCCTCGCCCTCGGCAGTTCCGACGGGGCCCCACACATCGCCTGCTTCACGATCCTCTACGCGGACGGGGAGGTCCTCGTCGCCGAGTTGGACCGTGCCGGCTACGAGGTCAGCTCCGGATCTGCCTGCACCTCGGACACCCGCAGGCCCAGCCACGTGCTGGCGGCGATGGGAGCCGTCACGCACGGGAACCTGAGGGTCAGCCTGCCCCCGGACGCCACCGAGGCCGACATCGCCGGGTTCCTCAGCGCCCTGCCGGCGGCGATCACCGCGGCCCGCGCCGCCGCCGACGTGCCGAGCCGGTGACGCCCGCGCCCGTGGCCCCCGAGCCCGTCACCATCGATGCCCGCGGCGTGCTGTGCCCCGTGCCGATCATCCGGCTGGCCCGGGCGGCCGCGGGCCTTCCCCGGGACTCTGTCGTCGAGCTGCTCACCGACGACCCGGCCGCCCAGTACGACGTCCCGGCCTGGTGCCGGCTGCGCGGCCACGAGTTGGTCCGGACCGAGCCGGCCACCGATCTGAGCCCCGGCTCGCAGGGCGCGGGCCCGACCGGGCCTGAGCCGAGCGTCCCCAACGTCGACCCGGACGAGGCGCTCCGACATGTGATCCGGATCGGCGGCCCGCCACACGTGAGTCGGTGACCACGAGCTCGGCGTGTGGCCGCCATACTCACTCGGGGCGAGTGGCACCTGAGAGCACCGGCCGGCAGGACAGGGCGGCCGGCAGCGCCCGCAGGTACGCAGCCCGAGGCACCTCCACAGCGCCGAGCGTCGCCAGGTGATCGGTGCACCACTGGACGTCGATGATGCGACGCGGGTCCCCGTCCGCGCCGAGCAGGTCGGCCAGGGCGACCACGGCAACCTTCGAGGCATCCGTGCTCACGTGGAACTTCGACTCTCCTGCGAACAGACCACCGACCTCCACCCCGAACAGCCCACCGGCGAGCGCCCCGGAGGCGTCCCACACCTCGATCGAGTGCGCCCAGCCGAGGTCGTGCAGCGTGCGGTAGGCGCTGCGGTACTCCGGGCTGATCCACCCGTGCGGGCGGCGCGGGTCGGCGCAGGCGGCCACGACCTCATCGAAGGCCGCGTCGACGCTGACGTCGAAGCGGGGGCGCACCCGCCGCAACGAGCGGGAGACATGCACCGCCCGGGGCGCCAGCACCCCGCGGGGGTCCGGGGACCACCAGCCCAGGAGATCGTCCTCGGGCATGGCGAACAACCCGCTGCGGTATCCCGCGAGCAGCATCCCCGGGGACAGATCGGCCCCCACCGCCACCAGCTCCTGCCCCGCAGGCAGGTCCGCCAGGTCGGGCAGCACCCAGCGTGGCTCTGGCGGCTCGACGGGCATCGACCGGGTCAGAGCCGGTTCACGATGATGTGTGCACCGATCTCGTCGGCCGCCTGGTCGCCGTAGGCCGAGCGGATCCGCAGCAGGAATGAGCGTCGGGCCAGCTCGTACTCCTGGGTTCCGATGCTCTCGATGACGTGCGTGGCCATCATGGAGCCGACCTGGGCGCATCGCTGGAGGCTCAGGCCCCAGGCCAGCGCGGCCAGGAACCCCGCACGGAAGGCGTCACCCACACCGGTCGGATCCGCACGGTGGGTCTCCTTGGAGACGGGGACGTGCAGCATCTGCTCGCCCTTGCGCTCGATCCGCACACCGTTCGGCCCCAGCGTCGTGACCCGGGTTCCGACCCGCTCGAGGATCTCGGCGCTGCTCCAGCCGGTCTTCTTCTCCGTGAGCGCGGCCTCGTACTCGTTGGTGAACAGGTACTCCGCGCCATCGACGAGGAGGCGGATCTCCTCGCCGTGCATGCGCGCCAGCTGCTGTGAGGGGTCGGCTGCGAACGGGATGTGCCGATAGCGGCACTCCTCAGTGTGGCGGAGCATCGCCTCGGGGTCGTTGGCCCCGATCAGGACCAGGTCGACGGCTCCGACCCGCTCGACCACGGGGCCCAACTCGATGTCCCGGGCCTCCTGCATGGCGCCTGCGTAGAAGGTCGCGATCTGGTTCGCGTGCTCGTCGGTGGTGCACACGAACCGTGCGGTGTGCCGCACCTCCGAGACATGCACAGACTCGGTGTCAACTCCGTGGCGCTGCAGCCAGGAGCGGTAGTCGGCGAAGTCCGGCCCCACGGCCCCGACCAGGACCGGGTTGTGCCCGAGCATCCCCATCCCGAACGCGATGTTGGCTGCAACTCCGCCCCTGCGGACCTCCAACTCGTCCACGAGGAACGACAGGGAGATCTTGTCGAGCTTGTCGAGCACGATCGAGTCGGCGAACCGCCCCGGGAAGGTCATCAGGTGGTCGGTGGCGATGGAGCCCGTGACGACGATCCGCATGGCGAGTGAGCCCCCTGGTCAGGCAAGGACAGTTGGGGGGACCCTAGCCGGTCGGGTCAGTGGAAGGAGTCACCGCAGGCGCACGAGCCCGTGGCATTCGGGTTGTCGATCGTGAAGCCCTGCTTCTCGATCGAGTCCACGAAGTCGATGGTGGCTCCGGTCAGGTATGGGGCACTCATCCTGTCGGTGACGACCTCGACGCCGTCGAAGTCCTTGCGGACGTCGCCATCGAGCGTGCGCTCGTCGAAGAACAACTGGTAGCGCAGGCCCGAGCAGCCCCCGGGCTGGACAGCGACGCGCAGGGCGAGGTCCTCGCGACCCTCGGCATCCAGCAGCCCGCGCACCTTGTCTGCGGCGGTGTCGGTCAGGACGATCCCATCGCTGACGGGCGTGCTGGTCGTCTCGGTGCTGGTCTCGGCGGTCATCCGTGTCCTCCTGGGTGGCGTGATGGTGGAACGCGTCGGCCCCGCTGCGCATTCCCTGCTCAATGCTGACATGGCTGCGCCGGTTCGACCAATCGTCGCCCGCTGCGCGTGTTGGATCTGGCTACGCTTCGAACGTGCCTGATGACGGTTCGCGCGATCCTTCAGCTCCGTGACCAGGTCCGGGCCGCGCGAGCCGCCGCCCGCGTGACTCCCTCGGCAGCGGTCTCGTCCGGTTCAGCGGCCGCGGCAAGGGCGGTCGCGACCCCGGCGGTGATCCACTCCCGTCGGCTCACCTCGACCCGGCCTGCGATGACGACCACCGGAACCGCGTGCTCCAGCGCGGCAGCTGCCACACCGGCCACGGCCTTGCCCCGCAGCGACTGCCAGTCGAAGCTGCCCTCGCCGGTGATGACCAGGTCGGCGGTTGCGACCAGCCCGTCCATGTCCGCGAGGGCCAGGACCGTGTCGATCCCGGGCACCCGCCGGGCACCCAGCCTTATCAGCGCGGCCCCGATGCCGCCGCCCGCACCGGCGCCCAGGGCCACGGCAGCCGAACGGCGGTCACCCGAGCGCCCCAGGAGCAGTGCCCAGTGCCCCATGGCCGCCTCGAGCTGCTCGACCTGATCCGGCGTCGCTCCCTTCTGCGGGGCGAAGCCTCGGGCAGCCCCCCGGGGTCCCAGCAGCGGCACGTCGACATCCGTGGCCACCTCCAGGGTCGTGCCCGCGGCGAGCGCGACCGCCGGCGCCAGGTCGAGCTCCTCGACGGCGGCCAGGTCCGCCCCTCCAGCCGTGAGTCCCGCCGGTCGCCCGGTTGTGGCCCCGAGTGCGTCGAGCAGGCCTGCGCCCCCGTCGCAGGTCCCCGTCCCCCCGACGCCGACCACGATCCTGTGCGCTCCCCCGGCCAGCGCCGCCGAGATCAGCTCGCCGACCCCCCGGGACGTCGTCGTTGTGGGGTCCCTGCGGTCGTCGGCGATGAGGTGCAGCCCGGCCGCCGCTGCGCTCTCGATCCAGGCCGTCCCGTCCGGGGTCACCAGGTAGTCGGCCGGGATCGGATCGCCCAGCGGCCCGGTCACGGTCAGCGAGTGCCGGCGTCCGGCCTGGGCCGCGGCGACCGCATCGACGAATCCGGGGCCCCCGTCGGACAGGGGGCGCAGCACGAGCTCGTCGGCAGGCGCATGGCTGGCCCAACCTGCAGCAATGGCGTCGGCAGCCTCGACCGCCGAGAGCGTCCCGGTGAACGAGTCCGGACAGATCACGACCTTCACGAGGCCGAAGTCTGGCACCCGGAGCCACGCCGCGCCGCAGAACTCTGTGTAACCATGGTCCCCCGAGTACGAGGAAGGTCCCGCGATGACTGACACGGCTGCCTGGACCGAGCCGCAACCGACCCCGCTGGCACTGCTCCTGCTCGGCCAGGGCACCGACGCGGAGACCGAGAAGGGCGTGGAGTGCCCGGGTGCGCTACCGCCGGCCTCGGATCCGGGCCTCGTGGCGCGGGCAGAGCGGGCCCGTGCGGCGCTCGGGTCCCGGGCCTACCTGCTCGGCCACCACTACCAACGCGATGAGGTCATCGCGTTCGCGGACGTGACCGGTGACTCGTTCAAGCTCGCCCAGCAGGCCGCTGCGCACCCCGAGGCGGAGTTCATCGTCTTCTGCGGCGTGCACTTCATGGCCGAGAGTGCCGACATCCTCACAACAACTGAGCAGCAGGTGATCCTGCCGGACCTGGCGGCCGGGTGCTCGATGGCCGACATGGCCGAGATCGGCCAGGTCGAGGATGCGTGGGAGCGCTTCGCGGAGCTGGGCCTGGACACCAGCACGATCCCGATCACGTACATGAACTCCACGGCCGCGATCAAGGCATTCACGGGCCGCAACCACGGGACCATCTGCACATCGAGCAATGCCCGGCAGTCCCTCGAATGGGCCTTCGACCACGGCGAGCGGGTCTTCTTCCTCCCCGACCAGCACCTGGGTCGCAACACCGCCGTCCTCGAGCTCGGCCTGAGCCTGGCCGACTGCGTGCTCTATGACCCGCACAAGCCCGGCGGCGGGTTGACCGACGATGAGGTGCGCGCGGCAAGGGTCGTGCTCTGGCGCGGCCACTGCTCGGTGCACGGCCGATTCACCGAGGAGGTCGTCGACGAGGCTCGCGAGCGGATCCCCGGCGTGAGCATCCTCGTGCACCCCGAGTGCAGGTACGAGGTGGTGAACAAGGCCGACTACGTGGGTTCGACGGAGTACATCATCCGCGTCCTCGACGCCGCGGAGCCCGGCTCCTCGTGGGCCATCGGCACCGAGCTCAACCTGGTGCGCCGGCTGGCCAATGCCCACCCCGACAAGCAGATCAGCTTCCTGGACCGCTCGGTGTGCTACTGCTCGACGATGAACCGGATCGACCTGCCGCACCTGGTGTGGGCCCTGGAGAACCTGGTGGCGGGCAACGTGGTCAACCAGATCGTCGTCGACGACGACACCGCGCGCTGGGCCGGCGTCGCCCTGGACCGGATGCTGGCCCTGCCCGGGGTGGGTGCCACCCCCACGCCCGACTGAGCGCGGCCTACAGGCCCGGGGCGCCCCAGATCGGGAACCACCGGGAGAGGTCGGACTCGACCGACACGTCGTCGCGCAACAGGTCGCGGACCTGCAGTTCCAGCACGGTGTCGCGGGTTTGGGCCGCGATGGGCGCGAACGGGTAGAACGAGCCCTGCTTGAACAGGTAGACCATGGCCAGCGATCGACCGCCCGGATCGGCGAACACCACGGTCGCCGCGAGCAGCTGCGGGCCGAAGCCGGTGTCCTGCAACGACAGGTTCACCGCATGCAGGTGCGTCACGAGGGCCCCGACATCGGGCGGATCGGTGGTGATCACCAACCACGTGTAGCCGTACTGGTCGGAGGTGACCTCGACCGCGGGATTCCCCGAGGCTGCCAGCAGCGCCTCGATCTCGGCCTGGACCTCGGCGAATGCCCGGCCCTCCGGTACCCGGAACGCGACCGCACCTGCGCCCGTCGGTTGGAAACCGAGGCTGGCCTCCAAGGTGATGGCCCCGGACGGCAATCCGAAGATCGCGTCGAGGTCAGGGCGGGCGGGCTTGCGCCGGCCCATCAGCGAGTCGAAGAATCCCACGACTGCCCGCTACTGCCCGAGCTGTGCAGAGATCTTGGCCAGCTGCTCCAACCGCTTGTCCAACGGGGGGTGTGTGGCGAACAGGCTTGCCAGGGACTGGCCGCCGGCCAGCGCCGGGGCGATGAAGAAGGCGTTCATCGGCTCCTTCGCGCGCAGGTCGTTCGTGGGGATCCTGCCCATGTCGCCGGTGATCTTCTGCAGCGCTCGCCCCAGTGCCGCGGGGCGGCCCGTCAGCAGGGCCCCCGCGCGGTCCGCGGACAGCTCCCGGTAGCGGGAGAGCATCCGCACGAGGATGAAGCTGATTGCGTACACGAGGATCGACACGACCATGATGAGCAGGAACGCGACCGCGCCGTTGCCGTCACTGCTGCGTCGCCGGGTCAGGCCGCCCCACATCCACGACCTGGTCAGGAACCCGGCCAGGACGCCGACGAAGGAGGCCACCGTCATCACGAGCACGTCGCGGTGCGCCACGTGGGACAGCTCGTGCGACAGGACCCCCTCAAGCTCCTCGGCGTCGAGCCGGCGCAGCAGCCCGGTGGTCACGCACACGACCGCGCGCTTGGAGCTCCGACCGGTTGCGAAGGCATTGGGCATGTCCGTGTCGGCGATGGCCACGGCTGGCTTGGGCATGTCGGCCATGACGCAGAGCCGGTCGACAATGGCATGGACCTGGGGAGCCTGCTCGGGCGTGACCGTGCGCGCCCCCATCGAGAACAGCGCGACCCGGTCCGAGAAGTACCACTGGGCCCAGGCGGAGAACCCGGCGATCGCGAACACGAACCCGTAGCCCAGGCCGGCGTAGATCAGCACACCCATCAGGACCACGTAGAGCAGGCCCAGGACGAACATGGTGCCGCCCATCCGGGCGGCCAGACCACGGTCGGGGGCGTACCGGTTGCGCGCCATGTTGTGCTCGTGGACCTCCGGCCCTACTGCGCGGCCGGGTCAGCGGGCGGAGCCGCCTCGGACTCGGCGGACTCGGCCGGTGCGGCGGGCGGCAGGGCCGTGGGCTCCTCGGCGACGACCGCGTCGACGATGTCCTCGGCCGGTCCGGATCCGACCGCGGCGGCGGCGGATCCGGTCACGGCGGACGGCGGCTGCGCGCCTCCGATCTGGGCCTTCATCGCCGCGAGCTCGTTCTCGACCTGGTTGTCCGCCGAGAGTCGCTCCAGCTCGGCGGTCAACGCGTCCTTGCCGCCGGTCGTCTCGAGGGCACCTGTTGCCATGAGCTCCTCCATGGCACCGGCCCGAGCCTGCATCTGCGAGGTGCGGTCCTCCGCGCGCTGGATGGCCAGGCCGACATCACCGAGCTCGCTGGAGATCCCGGTGAAGGCCTCATTGATACGCACCTGCGCCTCCGCAGCCGAGTAGGTGGCCTTGATGGTCTCCTTCTGGGTGCGGAACGACTCGACCTTGGTCTGCAGCTGCTGGGCGGCCACGGTGAGCTTCTGCTCCTGCATCGTCAGCTGCTCGAGCTGCACGTGCAGGTCGGCGATCTGCTGGCCGATGGCGGACTTGCGGATCAGCGCCTCGCGAGCCAGGTCCTCGCGGCCTGCCGCCAGCGCCGCCCGGGCCTGGTCATCGAGCTTGGCCAGCTGCTTGTCCAGGCTGGCGATCTGCAGCTCGACCCGCTTGCGGCTGGTGGCGACGTCGGCCACTCCGCGTCGGACCTTCTGCAGCATCTCCAGCTGCTTCTCGTAGGAGTAGTCCAGGGTCTGTGCGGGATTCTCCGCCTTGTCCATGGCCGCGTTGGCCTTGGAGCGGAAGATCATCTTGAAGCGCTGCCACATTCCAGCCATGGTTCGCGGTCACTCTCTCTCCGGGCGGCACACCCGCCGATGAGGACAAGCCTAACGCCCCATCGCTTGGCACGACGTACCCTTGCCCTGTGAAGTTCCCGTCCCGCAAATCCTCGCCGGAGCCCGCCGCCCAAGCTCCGCTGTCAGAACAGACCATCGGCAAGGGCCATCCGACCCCGTCGCGCAAGGAGGCCGAGGCGCAGCGCAAGCAGACGCTGAAGGTCCCCAACGACCCCAAGGCCGCCAAGAAGGCTGCCCGCGCCCGCGCTGCTGAGGAGCGCAACGCGAACCGTACGGCGCTGCTGGCCGGCGACGAGCGGGCCCTGCCCCCGCGCGACGCCGGGCCGGTCCGCAAGTTCATCCGCGACTTCGTCGACGGCCGGTTCGCCGCTGCTGAGCTGTTCATGCCAATGGCGATCCTCGTCCTGGTCGCGGGGTTCCTGCCCTGGCAGAGCTGGGGCCTTCCGCAGGCCCAGGGCTACGTGTCGCTGATGTGGATGGCCATGACGCTGTTCATCGTTGTTGACACCACTGTGCTCCTGCTGCGGATGAACGCCAAGCTCACGGAACAGTGGCCCTCGAAGGCCGACCGCAAGGGCGCGACCTTCTACGCGCTGATGCGGGTGCTCCAGCTGCGCAGGCTGCGGCTCCCCCCGCCGCGAGTGCGCCGCAACGGGCAGCCGGTGGTCCCCAAGTAGGCCCCGCGTCCGGGCCATGGGTGGCACGGGTCAGGCCGGTGGCCTAGGGTCCGAGTCATGGAGCATCGACACCTCGGGCGCAGTGGACTTCAGGTCAGTGAGATCGCCTACGGGAACTGGCTGACGCACGCGTCCCAGGTGGCCGAGGACGCCGCCGCGGCCTGCGTGCACGCGGCCCTGGACGCCGGGATCACCACGTTCGACACGGCAGACGTCTACGCCCAGACGGGTGCGGAGTCCGTGCTCGGGCGAGCGCTGGCCGGCCAGCGCCGCGAAGGTCTGGAGATCATGACGAAGGTCTACTGGCCCACGGGTCCGGGCCGCAACGACCGCGGGCTGTCCCGCAAGCACATCATCGAGTCCTGCCACGGATCGCTGCGTCGCCTGCAGACCGACCACATCGACGTCTACCAGGCGCACCGCTACGACCACCACACCCCGCTCGAGGAGACGCTGCGCGCGTTCGACGACCTGGTCCGCTCCGGCAAGGTCATGTACATCGGGGTCTCGGAGTGGCGGGCCGAGGAGATCCGCGCCGCGCTCGAGCTGGCCGAGCAGATGGGCCTGGACCGGATCGTGTCCAACCAGCCCCAGTACTCGATGCTCTGGCGGGTCATCGAGGCCGAGGTCGTGCCCCTGTGCGAGGAGGCCGGGATCGGCCAGGTTGTCTGGTCACCGATGGCCCAGGGCATCCTCACGGGCAAGTACCTGCCCGGCGAGCCGGTGCCCGAGGGCTCGAGGGCTGCGGATCCGACCGGCTCTGCGTTCGTGTCACGCTGGCTGCGCGACGACGTGCTGACCCGTGTGCAGAGCCTGCGCTTCCTGGCCGAGCAGGCCGGCCTGACGATGGCCCAGATGGCAGTGGCCTGGGTTCTGGGCAATCCCAACGTGTCGGCGGCGATCGTCGGGGCGTCCCGACCCGAGCAGCTGACCGACTCGGTGCAGGCCAGCGGGGTCGTCCTGGATGCCGACCTGCGCGCCGCGATCGACGAGGTCCTCTCCGACTCGGTCGTCACTGACCCGGCCCGGACCGAATCCCCGGCCCAGCGGCCCTGACCCGAGGAGGAGCACCATGGGGTGGACGTGGCAGTACCAGACGGCACAGGGCGAAGCCCTTCCCGACTCCGCCGCGCAGCCCGCGGATGGGTTCCCGACCCAGGCGGACGCCGAGACCTGGGTCGGTGAGGTCTGGCGTGACCTGCTCGGCGACGGCATCGACTCCGTCACCCTGTACGAGGACGGCCGACTGGTCTACGGCCCGATGAGCCTGCACCCCTCGAGCTGAGCCCCGCCGGCAGGGCGCCTCGGCTACCCGGCGCGGGAGAACGTCGCTGCCCGCTCGAGCTGGTCGGACGTCGGGCGCACCCCGGTATAGCGGGCGAACTGCTCGGCCGCCTGCAGCGCCTGCACCTGGGCACCTGTGATGACCTGCGCTCCCCGGTCGCGAGCGAGCCGGACCAGGGGGGTCTCGACCGGCATCGCGACCACCTCGAACACGGTGCTGGCGGCGTGCACGACCTCGCGGTCGACGGGAAGGCTGTCGGCGCCGGGGCCGCCTGCCATCCCCACGGGCGTTGCGTTGATGACCAGGTCCGGCCGGTCGGAACCGACCGACGGGCGCCACGAGTACCCGTACTCCTCGGCCAGCGGCTGCCCGCTGCCGGCATTGCGGGCGACCACGGACCCATCGGTGAATCCGGAGTCGCGCAGGGCCGCCACGACCGCGCGCGCCATCCCGCCGCTGCCGAGCACGACGAAGGTCGAGTCAACCGGCACGCCGTGGGAAGCCAGGAGACTCACGACGGCCACGTAGTCGGTGTTGAACGCACGCAGGTGCCCATCGGTGTTCACGATCGTGTTGACCGAGGCGATCGCCAGCGCGGATGCGTCCATCGAGTCGACGAGCCCGATCACGTCCCGCTTGTAGGGCATCGAGACCCCGGCCCCCCGGATGCCGAGCGCCCGGATGCCGCCGATCGCTGCTGGCAGGTCGTCGGTCGTGAATGCCTTGTACACGTAGTCCAGCCCGAGCTCTGCGTACAGGAAGTTGTGGAACCTCGTCCCCACGTTGCTCGGCCGCCCCGCCAGCGAGATGCACAGCTGTGTGTCCTTGGTGATCTGCGTGGTCCGCATCGTCACACCTTCCATCGTGTCCGCGTGGTTGTCGGCATCCTGACAGACTCCCCCGGCGGGCGCCCCGGCCCTGACGTGACCGGTTGTCAGCCGCGCGGGAGACAATCACCCCATGCCCGCCCCCGCCCGCCTGGCCGACCCGGAGCCGACCACGGCCCCGTTGCGTGTCCTGAACGATGTGTTCGGCTACGACCAGTTCCGCGGCGCCCAGGCCGAGATCATCGACCAGGTCATGACCGGGGGCGATGCCCTGGTGCTGATGCCGACCGGCGGCGGGAAGTCGCTGTGCTACCAGGTCCCCGCGATCGTCACGCCCGGCCTCGGGGTCGTCGTCTCGCCCCTCATCGCCCTGATGCAGGACCAGGTCGACGCCCTGCGGCTGCTCGGCGTGCGCGCCGCCTTCCTGAACTCGAGCCTCGATGCCCAGGCTGCGGGGGACGTGATCCGGTCGATGACGACAGGCGAGCTCGACCTGCTCTACGTGGCGCCTGAGCGACTGGTCAGCGGGGGCTTCCTGGCCCAGCTCGACCGGATCCACGCCGGGCGCGGGATCGCCCTCTTCGCGATCGACGAGGCCCATTGCGTGTCCCAGTGGGGCCATGACTTCCGCCCCGAGTACCTGGGCCTGTCGGTGCTCGCCGAGCGGTTCCCCGATGTCCCGCGGCTGGCACTGACCGCAACCGCCGACCAGATCACTCGTGCCGAGATCCGCCACCGCCTGGCGCTGGATGACGCCCCCGAGTTCATCTCCAGCTTCGACCGCCCGAACATCCGGTACACGGTCGTGGAGAAGCTGACCGCCCGCGACCAGCTCATGGGCTTCCTGGCCGGCGACTCGCCGGAGACCAGCCTGATCGGGACATCGGGGATCGTGTACTGCTCCTCGCGGAAGAAGGTCGACCAGACCGCCGCCTGGCTGGGCGACCAGGGCATCACTGCGCTGCCCTACCACGCGGGCCTGGACGCCTCGGCCCGGCGCGCGACCCAGGACCGCTTCCAGCGCGAGGACGGTGTCGTGGTGGTGGCCACGATCGCCTTCGGCATGGGCATCGACAAGCCCGATGTCCGGTTCGTCGCCCACCTCGACCTGCCCAAGAGCATCGAGGCCTACTACCAGGAGACCGGCCGTGCTGGTCGCGACGGCGAACCGGCCCAGGCCTGGATGGCCTATGGGCTGGCCGACGTCGTCCTGCAGAGGTCGTGGATCGACTCCTCGGACGCCCCACCGGATATCCGTCGGGTCGAGTCGGCCAAGCTCGACGCCCTGTTGGGCTACTGCGAGGCAGCCACCTGCCGACGCGTCGTGCTGCTCGACTACTTCGGCGAGCGCACCGAGCCGTGCGGCAACTGCGACACGTGCCTGGTGCCCCCGGTCCTGTGGGATGGCACCGTCGAGGCCCAGAAGTTCCTGTCCGGGGTCATCCGGACCGGGCAGCGGTTCGGCGCCGGTCACGTCATCGACCTGCTGGTCGGGCGCAGCACCGAGCGCATGACCGCCCTTGAGCACGACCAGCTCCCCACGTTCGGGGTGGGTGCCGACCTCGACCAGCAGGCCTGGCGCGGGGTGGCCCGCCAACTCGTGGCCCAGGGCCTGCTGACCGTCGACTCCTCGGCCCACGGTGCGCTGCGGGTCACGCCCGCGGCGCAGCCGGTCCTGCGCGGCGAGCTGCGCCTCGATCTGCGCCGCGCCACGCCACGGCCGGCCGGCCGGGCTGCGGGCGGCCGGCGTCGTCGCGGGGCCAGCGCCCAGACAGCAAGCGGGTCCCTGGCCGGGGCCGACGCCGGCCTCTTCGAGAGCCTGCGTGCCGAGCGCAAGTCCATCGCCGACGAGCAGGGCGTCCCGGCCTACGTCGTGTTCCACGACGCCACCCTGCGCGAGATCGCCACCCGCCGGCCGGAGACCGCCGAGCAGCTGCTCGATGTTCCCGGGATCGGGGCCGCAAAGGCCGAGCGCTACGGCCAGCGCATCCTTGCCGTGGTGGGCCAGTGGGATGCAGACCCGGCGTAGTCTCACCGGCATGCCCACACACCGGCCGGAAGTGGCCAATTTCGCAGGACACCTCGGCGAGGTCGGTCGGGCCGTCGATGAGTGGCTCGCCTCGGACATGCCCGACGCCCTGACCTCCGACGTCGACTGGCAGGGGGCCCTCTCAGGCCCGGCCCCTGAGCACGGGATCGGCGCCCAGGCTACGGTCGATGAGTACCTGCGCCTGATCCTGGCTCACGGGACCCGACTGGCCTCACCAGCGTCGTGGGGCTGGATCACCACGGGGCCGACCACGATCCCGTCCGTCGTCGCCGCTGGCGCCATGGCAGTCGCGCCGCAACGCCAGACGGTTTCGGCGTTCCACCACGTTGAGGAGCTGTCCCTCGAATGGCTGGCCAGCCTGTGCGGGCTGGCGCCCCACATGCGCGGCGTCTACTCCAGCGGGGGTTCCACCGCCAATCTCGTGGCACTGGGGGCGGCCCGGCAGCACGCGCTCGAACAGGTCGGTTTCGACGCCTCGGACCGGGGCCTCGACGGCCGCCGAGTGGCGATCTACACCTCCTCCCAGGCGCACCACACGATCCAGCGTGCGGCCGGCGTTCTCGGCATCGGCCGGGCATCGGTCCGCTCGATCCCGGTCGACGCCGAGCTGCGGATGGACGTCAGCGCCCTAGCGATGGCACTTGACCGCGACCGACGGGCCGGGATCCTGCCCCTGGCTGTCGTTGCCGCGGCCGGCACCACGAACACCGGTGCCATCGATCCGCTGCGCGCGGTCGGCGACCTGGCGCACGCCCACGGCGCCTGGTTCCATGTCGACGGCGCCTACGGCCTGCCCGGGATCCTCGACGAGCGGGTGGCCCCGCTGTACGACGGGCTCGAGCTGGCCGATTCGGTGATCACCGATCCGCACAAGTGGCTGGGTGCCCCCGTGGGCATTGCCGCCACCTTCGTGCGGGATCGGTCGATCCTGCACCGGGCCTTCACCCAGGAGCCCGCCGACTACCTCGAGGGCGCCTTCTCCACCGAGGACGTCCAGTCGTCGTTGGACAGCATGGGGATCCCCTACTTCGACTTCGGCGTCGAGCTGTCCGCTCCTCCGCGCGGGGTGATGGTCTGGGCGATCCTGCGCGAGTTGGGCGTCGAGGGGGTCCGGGCCCGCATCGTGGCCGACAACGACTTCGCGCGCTACGTGGCCGCACGCGCCCACGCGCACCCACGGCTGGAGGTGCTCGCCGAGCCGGTGCTGTCCATCTGCGGTTTCCGCTACCGAACCGGCGACGGCCACGACTGGGACACCGTGAACTCACGCATCCTGCGCCGCGTCGCCCGCGAGACGTCCATCGTGCTCAGCTCGACCTTCGTGGCGGGCAGCTACGTGCTCCGGCCGTGCTTCATCAACGCCCGGACCTCGACCGCCGACGTCGAGGCGTTCCTCGACACGGTGGTCCGCTTCGGCGATGAGATCACGGCCGGGCGCACAGCGCCCGAGCCGCCCTGGACCGGCCTTGCGGAATAGACCCTAGCGATATATCGTTATCATGTCGTTGGACACCAGGTTCAGCAACTGACAACGAAGGAGACTCGCCATGATGCGCGAATCCCACACACCACAGCACCACCCGCGCCGCCATCGTCACCACGACGACCCGGCGGTCCAGTCCGAGCCGTACGGCGATGGCATCCCCAACGAACGAGGTCCCGGTCGGGGCCGAGGGCGGGGGCACCGCCGCGGCGGCGGCCGCGGCTTCGGCGGCCCCGGCTTCGGCCCCGGGCCGGGCGGCCCACGCGGCCGGCGACGTCGGCCCAAGGGAGCGATCCGTGAGGCCGTCCTGTCGCTGCTCGCCGACGGCCCAGCCAACGGCTACAGCCTGATGAAGCAGATCGCCGATCGCACTGAGGGCGCCTGGACGCCGAGCCCCGGCTCGGTCTATCCCACCCTGTCCCAACTCGTCGACGAGGGCCTGATCATCGCGACCGGCACCGACAAGGGCACGGACTTCGTCCTGACCGACGACGGCCGCGCCTACGTCTCGGAGCACGAGGAGGCCCTCGAGCAGGTCTGGGCCGATGACACGAGGGGCGCACCCTCACACGCGGCGATGCGCGAGGCGGTCATGGCCCTGATGGGCGTGGCCCAGCAGTTCCGCTTCGCCACCGACGACCAGCGCACCCGGGCCACCGCCCAGCTCGATGAGACCCGCCGTGCCCTGCACGGAATCCTGGCCGAGTAGCCAAGGGGCTGGGGCCATGCAGGCCCGGGCTCAGGCGCGCAGCGCCTGCGCCAGCTCGGTGAACTCCGCGACCAGCAGCTCCATGTCCGCGGAAGTGTGCGCAAGCGAGACAAGCCACTGCTCGTCGAGCCCGGGCGGGGTGAGGATGCCCCGGTTGACGCCCCAGAGCCAGCTCAACTCAGCCGTGGCGAAGTCCGTGCGCTTGTAGTCGCGATAGTTGCGCACGGGCGTCGGCGACCAGGTCACCGCACCCTTGACCCCGAAGCCGACAGTGTGCGCTGGCAGCTCATACTGCGCGATCACGTCATCGATCGCGCTCAGGGCGCCATCGTTGAGCTGCTCCGCGGCGGCGAGCGCCGCGTGCGTGCACACGTCATCGACTGCTGCCGCGGCAGCCATCACCAACGGGTTGCCGTTGTAGGTGCCGAAGTGCGGCATCCGGTTGTCCGTGACCGCGGCCATCACCTCGGCCCGTCCCCCGAACACGGCCAGCGGGAGCCCCCCTCCGACGCTCTTGGCCAGCGTCACCAGGTCCGGCGTCACCCCGAGCCGCTGGGACGCACCGCTGTACCCCGCCGTGAGTCCGGTCTTCACCTCGTCGAACACCAGCAGCACGCCGTGCCGGTCGCAGGCCGCGCGCACGCCGGCCAGGTACCCGGCGTCGGGCAGCACGATCGAGATGTTCTCCAGCACCGGCTCCATCACCACGGCGGCGATCTCAGAGCCGTGCTCGGCCAGGATGACCTCGAGCCGGTCGAGGTCGTTGTAGGGGACCACGTGGACGATGCCGGCCTCGACATCGAACGGGGTGACGGGCGTGGGCGCATCCTCCGGCCCGGCCTCGGCGACCTCCGGCTTGACCGACACGGACAGCGCGTCGTAGCCGCCGTGGTACCCACCCTCGATCTTGATGATCGCGTGCCGTTCGGTGAATGCGCGGGCTGTGCGCACTGCGTACATCGTCGCCTCAGTGCCCGAGTTCGCGAACCGGAGCTGCTCGAGATCGAACCGCCGCTGGAACCGCTCAGCCACGTCGGTGGCCGCCGGAGACGGGGTCACGAACAGGGTCCCGACCTCCATCGCGCGCACGACGGATTCCACGACGGCCGGATTCAGGTGGCCGACCAGCATGGCCCCGAAGCCCATCGAGAGGTCAAGCAGCCGCCGCCCGTCGACGTCCGTGAGCCAGGCGCCCCGACCGGACTCGATCGCCACGGGGTACGGCTCCCAGTGCTGGAACGACGAGGTGACCCCGAGTGGGAGGGTCCCGAGAGCGCGGCCGTGGTGCGATGCCGATCCCCCGGTGGTGGCGGCGAACCGCTCCCACTCCGAGGCGATCAGGGCCTCGACACGCGCCGGGTCCAACGGCGTGGATGAGTCCGGCAACCGCCTCCAGGTCTCGGGATCATTCTCGGGCCAGGCGGCGGATGTGCTGGATCCCTGGTGCGGATCGAGGCTCATGGGCGGTCTCCAGTGTGGGAGCGAGGGTAGGCGCCCCTGAGGCTAGCCGCCCCACAGCTGTGTTGCCCCGGCCAGCGTCACGTGCGGGCCAACGCATCCCGAGCGAGGTGGCGGCGCTCCGGGGGTCCGGCGGGCCAGCGGCCGCACGGCGACGCAGGCATCAGGGCGCCGACAAACGCCAGCGTCATCACTAGGCTGCGCTTCCATGAGGCGCAATCCCGAGAGCAGGGGCGAGCACGGCGAGCCGAACTCCGCTCCACGGCGGCGGCGGGGGGTGACGCTGTCCTCGCGGCTGGCTGCGACAGTCCTCGGCGTCGGGATCGCCTCCATGCTGGTGGCCACGGTTGTCGGACTCGACACCGGTCAGACGCTCGGGAGGACGATCGTCAACGACAGCCTGCAGGCGCTACGTTCAGCCGGATCCAATCAGGTGGCGGCTCAGATGGACTACTACAAGAGCCTCGCCGAGCAACTCGCCATCAGCAATCAGACCGAGGTCGCGATCGAGGACTTCTCCTTGGCCCTCGCGGAGCTCCCCTCGGCAACTGGGTCGGAGTTGCGGGAACTTCGCCAGCGACTCCTCCGCGCCTACCAGGAGAAGTACTTCAAGCCGCTGGAGGAGGCCGGCGAAACCGTCCAGGTGAGCGACATCCTGTCCGACAACCCGGCTGCGCTCTACCTCCAAGCCAACTACTCGGTGCCCGACGAGCTGATCAGCGACCCGATCGCGGTCTCGGATGCCGCCGATGGCAGCGATTGGTCAGCCGCGCACGCGCGTTTCCACCCCGGATTCCGCAACACGGTGATCCAGGGCGGCCTGATCGACCTGTACCTGGTCGGCGCGACCGGGCGCATCGTGTACAGCGCGTCGAAGGGGCCGGATCTTGGTACGAGCGTGTCGGTCGGTCCCTACAGCGGGTCGATCATCGCGCGGGCAGCCGACGCAGCGGCCGACAGCGATGATGGGATCGTCACCGACCTCAGCTACTACCGCACTGCGCCGGGCACCCCGATCGGCGCAGCCGCTGCCGCGGTGCGCGCGGAGGGGCGGGTCATCGGCGCCGTCGTCCTCACCTACGCCGCGGAGGTCTACACGCAGCAGCTGACCTCCTTGGTCGCGGCGACCAAGGAGGTCACCAGCGACGACGACGAGCTAGAAACGCCGACGGACCTGTACCTGTTCGGCGCGGATGGGAAGACGCGCAGCGACCCCCAGGCCTACCTCCTCGATCCGCAGGCCTTCCTCGACACGTCGTCAGCGGCGGGTGTCCTCACGGAGGAGGAGCGAGCAGTCATCGAGCGCAACGGCACCACGATTCTTGTCCTTCCAGCTGTTGACGCGACCGTCAACGCTGCGCTGGACGGCGTGACCGAGGTCGGCAGTGCCACGAGCATGACCGGAGCTGACGTCGTCAGTGAGGCCGAGCCGCTGGAGGTCGACGACGTCCGGTGGTGGACGGTGGTCGAGATCAGCTCGGACGCCGCGACGTCGCCCTTCGCTGCGTTCCGCAAGGTTCTGCTCTTCGGCTCCGCCACCTTCCTGGTCGTGCTCGCGTTCGTCGCCGTGGCGTGGGCAAAGAGCTTCATGCGACCCGTGCGGGTCATCTCCGACCGCCTTGGCACGAGCGCGATCGCCCAAGGGGCGGCCGCGACGTTGGAGCCGGTGACGATTCCGGACAGGAGCCCCGTCGAGTTCCACCGCCTGGTCGGCAGCCTGACGGCGATGGGGCTGTCATTGCGTCGTCAACAGATGGAGCTGCGGGAAGCCCGTGCCCAGCGGGTTCATGTGCTGGAGAGCATGCTGCCGTCCTCGGTCGCGCAGCGCATCGCTCGCGGCGACGTCGAGGCCCTGGACGAGGTGCCGAGTGCCACGGTCGTCGTCGTCGTCGTCCTCGGACTCGGCCGGCTCGTCGAGACCCACCCCGGCAGTGACCGCCAACTGATCGACGAGCTGCACGCCACTGTCGACGACATCGCCCTCGAGCAGGGGCTTGATCGCATCAAGGTTGTGGGCGACTCCTACTTCGGTGCCTGTGGCCACGACCGTCCCTACATCGACCACGCCCCGCGCACCGTCGCGTTCGCCGAACGAGTCGCTGAGGCGGTGAACGTTCTCGCGCGGGCCTCATCGGCGCCGCTGGCCACGGCCATCGGTATCAACACCGGGCCGGTGACGGTGGGCATGTCCGGCGGCACCCGGCTCGTCTACGACGTCTGGGGCCCGACGGTCACAACGGCGCATGCGCTGGCTCGAGCCGCACACGCTGACGAGATCATCGTCACGGAGGCAACCAGGGCCAGGCTGCCCGAGGAGATCGAGGTGACCCACTGGCGCGGTGGCGCAGCCCCGGCCGACGCGCATCGCCAGGTCGGCCCAGGCGGCGATCTGTGGGCGGTGGTCGTCGCTCCTGACGTGCGCGATGTGCCGGCCGGGACGGGAGCGCAGCAATGAGCGGGTCCAACTCCAGCGAGGTGCTCTGGAGCTTCGCGGTCATCCTGATCGTCCCGCTGATCGTCATCGGCGCGGCTGAGGTCGAGGAGCGCCTGCGCCAGTCCGAGTCGGCCATGCGCACGCCGGTGCTGACATTCCGCAACTGGGTGCTGCCGTTCTTCGCCGCGTGGGCGCTGCTCGTACCGGTCCTCGGATTCGCGGATGAGTGGTTCGCCAAGGTGGTGGCCACCGGGCTCCTCATCTCCCTGGCGGCCACAGGTTGGCAGATCCTGCGAGTCATCGGCGACCGAAACCGCTCTCGACCACCGGAGCCCGGGCGGCGTCCGGTTCCTGCGCTCGTGCTGCTGCTCCCCCGTCTGGCGCTGCTGATCGGCACTGGTGCGTTGGTCCTGGCGGGTGTGTGGGATGTGGATCTCTCGTCGGCATTGGCGGCCTTGGGCGTCACCTCGCTCGTCGTGTCCTTCGCGCTGCAGGACACCCTCAGCGGATTGGCCTCCGGCGTGCTCCTGCTCAGCGATCGACCCTTCACGCAAGGCGACTGGATCAGCGCGGATGAGGTGGAGGGTGAGGTGATCGACATCAACTGGCGCACGTCCCGCATTCGCGATCGGAACGGCGACGTGGTCGTCGTTCCGAACAGCGTGCTCGCGAACGCGAGCGTGGTCAACCACAGCTCCCCCGAGCCCCTGCACCGCGTGGTCGTCTCCCTCCAGGTTGCCTTCGCGAACCCGCCGACGCTGGCCAAGGACATGCTTCTCGATGCGGCGAGGTCCGTGCCCGGCGTTCGCACCGATCCGATGCCCACCGTCA
Source organism: uncultured Actinomycetes bacterium (assembly GCA_963753075.1). Classification (GTDB taxonomy): domain Bacteria; phylum Actinomycetota; class Actinomycetes; order S36-B12; family CAIYMF01; genus Prado023. Next base: position 98,945 of record CAVWAR010000017.1, on the reverse strand, counting down.
TGGTCACGGCCATCGACGATCCACTCATGGGTTACGACGTGCACATGTGGGTCAGCGACTTCGCCATCGTGCCACGGGTGCGGAGCGACTTCGGTGCGCTCGTCTGGTACCAGTCGCACCGCCACAACGTCCCGTTGCCGAGTCCCGCGCAGGACATCTTCCTCCATGATCCGATCGCCGAGGCGAAAGCCGCCGAGCCGACCCTGGCCGATCTGCGCGAAGCCGTGCGCACCTCACCCCTGCTCGCGGACCTCCCGGACGCCGATCTGGACCGGCTGGCGCAGACCTCTCATCGCGCTCGGTTCCGCGCCGGTGAGCTCATGGTCAAGTCCGGCACCGAGACGCGCGACCTGCTGCTGATCGTTGATGGCTCTGGCCGACTCGTGCTCCTCGAGCCGGGGTTCGATGAAGCGCTCGTCACCGATGTCGGGGTCGGCGACATCGTGGGCCTGCTTGAGACCGGGCGCGGCAACGACCGACTCGTGGCCCTGCGCGCCTTCACGGACTGCGAGGTGATCGTTCTCGGCGCAGACGCAGTCGACGAGATCGGGAGCCGCAACGTGGAGATCGTCGCGGCGTTCAACCGGCTGGTGGCCCTGCGCCAGCGCCGGATCAACCGCCTGGTCGAACGCCGCGCACCCTCGCCGGCAGGAGCTGATCGGACGTGAGCGATCGTCAGGCTCCCCCGCCAGATCCCACGTCCGCCGACAGGAGCCCGGCTGCTGCCGAGGCGGAATCGACCGGCTTGCCCTGGTGGCGCCGACCGCGGCCACTGAGCCGAAAGCTGGCGACAGCCCTGATCCTCACGGCCCTTCTTGCCGTGTCGACCTTCGGTGCTCTCAACTTCATCGCGGCCCGCGAGCTGCTCGTCCGCGGCACAGAGGACCAGCTGGCCGCGGTGGGTGCCGCCCGTGCCAACAGCATCGAGGCTGGCGCTGATCGCCTCGTGGCCGAGATCTCCGCCGTGTCCTCGGACTTGGCGCTTGCCAGACAGCTCGCAGGCTTCACCACCCGGTTCGCCGAGCTGGCGGACGAGGAGCTGACACCGGCGCAACAAGCCGAGCTGGAGAGGTGGTACCAGGAGCGGGTTCTGGACCCGCTGAACGCCGCCGGGCTGGGGCCCTTCGGGCTCGTCGACGTGCTGCCGCGCACCCCCGCTGGGAGATGGCTGCAGTACCACTACACCGTCCGTCCACGTGACGAGGCTGCGCCGGCCGACGCCGGTGACGGGACTGCCTACTCCGAGCTGAACGCAGAGGTCACCGACGCCATCCTGGACTTCTCCTTGTCGAAGGGCGGTGGCGACGTGCTGCTCATCGACGACGCCGGCACGATCGTCTACTCGCTCGACAAGCGCAACGACGTGGGCACCAATCTTGAGTCGGGACCATACGCTGACAGCGCCCTGGCGCAGCTTGTCACTGAGAGTCTGCCGCGGGCCGCGGTCGGGACGACGCTGCTCACGGACTTCACGGTCTCGGCCACGGGCCGATCATCGCTCTTCGCGGTGAGCGCCGTCCCCGGCGCGTCGCGGGTGCTGGGTGCGCTCGCCGTGGAGATCCCTGTTGACGTGCTGAACCGGGTGGCCAGTTCGCAGGGCGCCTGGGACGCGATTGGCCTCGCCGAGGGCGACAGCTACATCGTCGGCTCCGATCTGCGGCTGCAGAGCGAGCCGCGCGCGTGGCTCGAGGACCCTGAGGGATACCTCGATCGGCTTCGCTCGGGCGACCAGGATGACCAGGCCGAGGCCGAGTTGATCGAACTCTTCGGCTCCCCGGTCGGGGTCCAGGTGATTGACACTGCACCCGTGCAGGCTGCGCTCGACGGCGATGTCTTCCGCGGAAGCGCGCGAAACTACTTCGGCGAGCCGACCTTCACCGCAGCCGAGTCGTTCAGCGCCACCGGCCGTCAGTGGGTCGTGGTCACTGACGTGCCGCGGTCCGCCGCCATCGCGCCGCTCATCGCCTACGTCTTTCGGATCCTGCTCGTCCTGGTGATTGTCCTACCAGTGGTGGCGGGGTTCGGGATCTGGCTGGCGAGGTCGTTGACCAAGCCGATCCGACCGACGGTCGAGGCCGCGGAGGCGATCGTCGGAGGCGAGCGCCACCCCGACGTGGACACCTCACGTGCCGACGAGTTCGGCGACCTGGGGCGCCGGCTTTCGGCGATGGCCGCCTCGCTGGCCGCCCGGGAGGCGGAGCTGGCCGACGAGTACGAGCGGAAGCGGCAGCTGCTGCTCGCGGTGCTCCCGCCGCATCTCGTCGACGATCAGGGCAACATCGTGGGAACCGGTGAGGCGGCCGCACGTGCCACGGTGGTCGCCGTGAATCTGAATGCGGTCGAGGCACATCCGGATCGCGAGCAGGTCAGTGACGGGCTCCGGCACGCTGCCCAGCTTGCCGAGCAGGTGGCTTCCGAGACAGGCCTGCAACGCGTACGTGTGGCTGCTGATCGGTTCCTGTTCCTCGCCGGGATGGATCGTGAGGACGCCGGCGCAGACTCGGCGGTCGCGTTCGCGGTCGAGTTCCGAAAGCGGCTCGAGAGCGAGGGGGAGGTCTCGCTCGATCTCCACATCGGCCTGTCGAGCGGTGCCGTCGCGACCGGGCTCCTCGACACCGGCTCGCTGACGTTCGGGGCGTGGGGGGAGCCCGTGCGCCGGGCGCTCGCACTCGCCTCGCTGGCCCAGGTCGATGAGGTGCTGATCGACGCGTCGACGGCCGACGCAGGCACCGGCGACCGGTGGCGGTTGGCGCCGGCGCACGACGTCGTCGGACTGGACGACGAGCCGATGGACCTGTTCACCCTGGACGTCGACGACAGTGGGCTGCCGGTCCCGACCCAGACCTAGCGAGGTCGCCAGCGCTTCCACAGCGCGGTGGCGGCGGCCCGGGGCTTGGCGTCCCAGAGCAGCTCGACCTCGACCGTCATCTGGTCGTCATCCGCTGAGGCGATCACCGCCCGGAGGTCCAGGGGTTCGCCCAGCGGGCAGGGCCGCAGGTAGCGCAGGTCGAGCCCCGCGGTGACGTAGAGCAGCGGGGCTCCGGGCGCCCGGAGCAGCCCGCGCTGATCGGCTGCATGGAAGACCGCTGCGCCGCTGTGGCAGTCGAGCACTGTGGCGATGATCCCGCCGTTGAGGTAGCCGAAACCGTTGTCATGCTCGGGCGAGGGCTGGAACTGCCCGATCACCGCGTCGTCGGCGGGATAGCTGTTCAGGTGCAGACCCTTGGGGTTGGCGTGCCCGCACCCGAAGCAGGTGAGCTCCGGGTAGAGGCGTTGCTGAATGCTGGGCCCGGGCGTGGTGTTCTGGCTGTGGCTCACGGGCCCATGCTCTCAACCGGGCCGGCGCGTTGTGGGGCGAAGGGTCGGACTGCCGTCCGTGTGATGGAATGGCCTCCACCATCGATTTCGGAGGAACTCCATGACCACATCACCGGCTGAGTCGGTTGACCTGTCCGCGACGTGGTTCGACAAGCCGGTCGATGACGTCCTGTCGGCCCTGGGCTCGAATGCCGACTCCGGGCTCAGCAGCGGCGAGGCCACCGCCCGGTTGGCGACCTACGGCCCGAACGTGATCGCCGCAGAACCCTCCCCGTCGGTGTGGGCCCTAGCCCTGGCCCAGCTCAAGGACTCGATGAACCTCATGCTGGTCGCGGTCAGCGTGGTCAGCATGGGGATCCAGGAGTGGTCGACGGCGCTCATCGTCGCCTTCCTGGTCGTCCTCAACGTGGTGATGGGCACCCAGCAGGAGATGAAGGCCCGGGCCAGCGTTGACGCCCTGGCCAAGATGACCACACCCCAGGCCAAGGTCGTCCGCGACGGCACCCTGGTGCAGATCAGCGCCACAGACCTGGTGCCCGGGGACATCGTCAACCTGGAGTCCGGGGACATCGTCCCGGCTGACGGCCGACTCCTGAAGTCGGCCACCCTCGAGACCCAGGAGGCCGCCCTCACCGGCGAGAGCGCACCGATCAGCAAGGACCCCAGCACCATCGACAAGCCCGAGGTCGCCCTCGGTGACCGCACGAACATGCTGTTCCAGAACACCTCGGTGACCCGGGGCACCGGCACCATGGTCGTGACCGAGTCCGGGATGAACACCCAGATGGGCCAGATCGCCTCGATGCTCTCGGCGGTGCAGCCCGGCAAGTCCCCACTCCAGCAGGAGCTGGACTCACTGACCAAGGTCCTGGGCCTGATCGCGTGGGGGGCCGTGGCCGTCATCGTCGCGATCGGGCTGTACCGCGGCCAGGACCCGAGCCAGGTGCTGCTGCTCGGTGTGGCCATGGCCATCTCGGCGATCCCCACCGGCCTGCCGACATTCGTCCAGGCCATGCTCGCCTACGGCGCCAAGCAGCTGGCCGCGGCCAAGGCGATCGTCAAGAACCTGACTGACGTCGAGACGCTGGGCGCGACAAGCTCCATCAACTCCGACAAGACCGGCACCCTCACGATGAACGAGATGATGGTGCGCACGATGTACGTCCGGCGGCACTGGTACCAGGTGGCCGGCGAGGGGTACGCCAAGACAGGCACCATCCGACACGCCGCCGGCGACGCCACCCCGGACTTCACGAAGCTCGCCTACGGCCTGACCCTGTGCAGCGATGCCACGGTCTCCGACTCCGGCGACGTCATCGGCGACCCGACCGAGGCTGCCCTGGTCGTGCTGGCCGCGAAGATCGGTGTGGACGCCGATGAGAGCCGGCGCGCCTACCCGCGCGTGGCCGAGGTCCCCTTCGACTCGGCGTACAAGTTCATGGCCACATTCCACAACGTCACCGGTCCCGACGGCGAAGTCCTGATCGAGCTGGTCAAGGGCGGCCCGGACGTCGTGCTCAAGCGGTGCGCAACCATGCTCACCGACGACGGCAGCGTCCCGATGGCCGATGCCCTGGAGTCAGTCCTCGCGGCCAACCGCGAGATGTCGGAGAAGGGCCTGCGTGTCCTGGCCTTCGCCGTGCGCGACGTCTCGGGCCAGGAGTCCGAGGTCGTCGCCGATCCGATGTCCTTCGTCGCCGACCTGCAGTTCGTCGGGATGGTGGGGATCATCGATCCGCTGCGGCCCTCCGCGATCGAGGCGGTCCGGATCGCCCGGAAGGCAGGCATCGAGGTCCGGATGATCACCGGCGACCACGCCATCACGGCGTCGGCCATCGGCGCTGAGCTCGGGCTGGCGCCCGGCGCGATCAGTGGCCCGGAGATCGCCGTGATGAGCGACGAGGACCTGACCGCCGCGCTGCCCGACCTGCACGTCTTCGGTCGGGTCACCCCGCAGGACAAGCTCCGCCTGGCCAAGCTGATGCAGGACCGCGGTGACATCGTGGCCATGACCGGCGACGCCGTGAACGACGCCGCTGCCCTCAAGCAGGCCGACATCGGCGTCGCCATGGGATCCGGCAGCGAGGTGACCAAGCAGGCCGGCAAGATGATCCTCACTGACGACAACTTCGGCACGCTGGTCACGGCGGTCGAGCTGGGACGCAGCACCTACGAGAAGATCGTCAACTACGTCCGCTACCAGATGAGCCAGCTGCTGTCGCTGGTCCTGCTGTTCCTCACGGCCAGCATCTTCAACATCAACGAGGGCGTTGCCCTGACCCCGATGATGGTCCTGTTCCTGAACTTCTTCATCTCGATCTTCCCGGTGATGGTGATCATGCGGGAGCCCGTCGGTCCCGGGATCATGAGCCGTCCTCCGCGGGACCCGGACGTCGGCCTGTCCAACCCCATGGCGATCAGGCAGTGGGTCATCTACGGCGGAACGCTGTTCCTGGTCACGTTCATCGCCCTGCGCTTGGGCCCCGGGGAGCTGATGGGTGATCAGGCCAGCGTGCCGATGACCATGGCCTTCGTCGTGATGGCGTTCGGCACGATCCTCAGTGGGCTGGTCCTGCGCAGGGAGCCGGAGTCGGGCCTCGCGGCCCCGATCCTCGACGCCCTGAAGATCCTGTCGATCCCGGTCCTGATCACCGTCGCTGCAGTCGAGTTGGCCTTCATGCAGAGGCTGCTGAGCACCATGTCGCTCACCGGCGGCCAGTGGGTGGCCTGCATCGCCCTGTCCCTCGTCGTGCCGATCGTCATCGAGCTCAGCAAGGGCCTCCGCCGCCGGCGTGCGGCCAGCCAGGCCCCGGTCGACGTGGCGCACGCCGTGAGCCCCGCACGTGCCCTGCCCAAGACCGACCAGCGCGAACCTGCTGGGGTGGCCGCGGGCTCGTAGCCGCATGCCCAGCCGACGGGCACGGAGCCCCTCGACCCACCGACAACCACCGCACGACCTCGACGAAAGGCACAATCATGGATTTCAACGCCACCAGCTTCTGGGACGTCCTCCTGTGGAGCCTCATGTTCTTCATCTGGATCGCCGCCCTGACAGTCTGGTTCCGTTGCCTGTTCGACATGTTCAGCGACAACACCCTCAGCGGCTGGGCCAAGGCCGGCTGGTCCCTGATCCTGATCTTCCTCTGGTTCTTCGGCGCCCTGATCTACCTGATCTTCCGCGGCAAGAGCATGCAGGAGCGCCAGATGGCCAGGATGCAGGAGGCGCACGCCGACCAGGCGAAGTACATCCAGTCGGTCGCTGCTGACGCGAAGTCACCGGCCGACCAGATCGCGAGCGCCAAGTCGCTGCTGGACTCCGGTGCGATCACCCAGGCCGAGTTCGATGCTCTGAAGGCCAAGGCCCTGGCCTGATCCACCTACCAGGACCCGCCCCGAGTCGCTCCGACCTCGGCGCGGGTCTTGGCATGTCCGTCCCCTCCCCCGAGATGGACGGGCACCACACCGACCAGCGCCTAGGATGGCCGCCATGTCTGAACCGAAGTCGAAGGGACGGCATCGGTGATCACGGTTCTGACGCTGCTCCTGGGCATGCTGGTGGTCGGGCTCATCACGGTGGCCACCGGGTACTTCGTGGCCCAGGAGTTCGCCTACATGGCCGTCGACCGGTCACGGCTCGCGTCACTGACGGAGTCCGGTGACACCTCGGCGAAGCGAGCACTGGCGGTCACCCGGCGCACCTCCTTCATGCTCTCCGGCGCCCAGCTGGGCATCACAGTCACCGGCCTGCTGGTCGGCTACGCGGCGGAGCCGTTGATCGGCCGCTCGCTGGGCACGATGTTCGGCGGCATCGGGGTCTCCACAGCCGTCGCCCTCGCGCTGGGGGCGTTGTTGGCCCTGCTCTTCTCGACGCTGGTCCAGATGCTCTTCGGCGAGCTGTTCCCGAAGAACCTGGCCATTGCCGAGCCGATGCCGGTCGCGCTGCGCCTGGCCGGTTCCACCACCCTCTACCTGAAGCTGATGGGGTGGCTGATCACGTTCTTCGACAAGGCGTCCAACGCGCTGCTGCGGCTGCTGCGCATCGAACCCGTGCACGACGTGGAGCACTCAGCATCGGCCCGGGATCTCGAGCACATCGTGGCCGATTCCCGCGAGAGCGGTGATCTCCCCGACGAGCTGTCGGTCATGATCGACCGCATCCTCGACTTCCCCTCGCGCGACGTCGAGCACGCGATGATCCCCCGCGCCCGGGTGGACACGGTCTCCGACGAGGACTCGATCGGCGACGTCCGGGCGCTGATGGCCGCAGGTCACTCCCGCTACCCGGTCCTTGCTGAGGAGACCGACGCGATCCTGGGCATAGTCCGGCTCGCCGACGTGCTGTCCACGGACCGACCCGACACCGACCCCGTCTCCAGCATCCAGAAGTCGGCCCTGATCATCCCCACCCTGATGCGGCTGCCTGATGCGCTGGCCACGCTGACCACAACGTCGAACCAGTTGGCGTGTGTGGTCGACGAGTACGGCGGGTTCGCCGGGGTGCTCACCATCGAGGACCTGGCCGAGGAGCTTGTTGGGGAGATCACCGACGAGCATGATCCCGCGACCCAGGACGACTCGGTGCGCCCGCCCACCGAGGACGGCTCGTGGCTGATGGCCGGTGACGTGCACATCGACGAGTTCGAGCGCGCCCTGGACCTTGACGTGCCCCGGGGTGACTACGAGACCGTCTCCGGGCTGGTCATCGCCGCCCACGGCGGCCTGCCCGAGCCGGGGACCACGGTCGAGGTCGACGTCGAGCCCGATCCCGGGGACCTGGCCAGCCATGACGCGCCCACGCGACAGGCCCTGATGATCACGGTCCTGGAGGTTCACAGCCACGTCCCGGCGCGGGTGCGGGTCACGCTTGAGGACGTCGCCCCGGCGACCATCGACGAGGCCTCCGACCCCGGCGCGGCCACGGACCACGACGGCGAGGATTCCCCATGAGCGACTCCGTCGTGTTCGTCGTCATCGCCACGGTGGTCATCATCGCCTCCAGCGCGTTCTTCGTGGCGGTCGAGTTCGCCCTGATGGCGGCCCGCAAGCACCGGCTCGAGGATGCCGCCGCGACCAGCAGGTCCGCCCGGGCCGCCCTGCGCAGCTCCAACGAGCTGACGCTGCTGCTCGCCGGATCGCAGCTGGGCATCACCGTGTGCACGCTGGCGCTCGGCGCCATCACCAAGCCGGCCGTCCATCACTGGCTCGCTCCGGCGCTGGAGGCGGTGGGCCTGACCTCGGTCGTCGCCGACGTGGTCGCCTTCGTGCTCGCGCTGTTCATCGTCACCTTCCTGCACCTGGTGATCGGGGAGATGGCCCCGAAGTCCTGGGCCATCGCACATCCCGAGCGGTCCGCGACGCTGCTGGCCCTGCCGATGCGCGCCTTCATGGCGCTGACCCGCCCATTGCTGCGTGCCCTGAACCAGGCCGCCAACCGGCTCGTCCGGGCGGTCGGGGTGCAGCCATCGGACACCATCGCGAGTGGGCGGAACCCGGACGACCTCCGACACCTGGTCGAGCACTCCGTGAATGTAGGCGCGCTGGACCTGAGCTACTCGGCCCAGATCGCCGGGGCACTGGAGATGCATGTGGTCCCGGTCGGCGACCTGGTGACCCGCGGCGAGGATCTCACCATCGTCACGCCGGACGCGACCGCCGGACAGGTGCGCGACGCCACCCGCTCAACCGGTCGGGGTCGCATCCTGCTCGGCAACCTGACGGACCGCGGCGACGTGGCTGACGTGGTCGGTGTCGTGCACGTGCGCGACACCCTGGCCCTCCCCGAGGAGGCACCAGCAAGTCTGCTGGCCCGGCCGGTGTTCACCGTCGAGGCTGACACCACCGTGCATGAGGCGCTGGCCGCGATGCGCCAGACCCGCAATCACCTCGCGCTGGTCACCGACGGCGGCACTGTCGTCGGGGTCGTGACCCTGCGCGACATGCTCGAGCAGCTGCTGCCGCCCACCCAGCTCACGGCCCGATGAGCTAGGAGGACGCCTCCACCCGGTAGAGCCGATCGGCGTCGTCGAACAGGGCACGCTGCGCCAGGCGCGCCGCCACGATGGCACTGATCGAGGCAGCCGCGAGCAGCATGTACATCACGACGATCTGGTACCGGACAGCCACGATCGGCTCCACCCCAGCCAGGATCAGGCCGGTCATGGCCCCCGGCAGTGCAATCAGCCCGACCACCTTCGTCGAGTCGATGGCCGGCAGCAGGGCCATCGTCACCGAACGGCGCAGGTGCGGGGCCATCGCCTCCTCGGCGGTCTGCCCGAGCGCCAGGCGAGCCTCGATGTCGGGCCGCTGCTCGGCGGCGGTGTCGGTCAGGCGGCGCATCGTGAGAATGGCCGTGGTCATCGCGCCACTGACCACCATCCCGCCTACGGGCACCACCACGGAGGGCACCGGCTCGATGACCCCCAGGATCAACAGCACCCCCAGTGTCGTTGCCGTCCCGGTGCCGACCGCGATCCACGCGATCGAGCGACCCTTCGGCAGCGCCTTGGCCCGGCCGGCAGCGACGAAGCCGGCGATCAGGACCATCCCGGTCACCCAGGCCAGGGCGCCCAGCAGACCGGCCCGCGTGAACAGGACGGTCAGCAGGGCACCTACCGCCAGAAGCTGGACGAAGGCGCGCAGCGCGGCCCAGAGCAGTTCGCGCGCGAGGCCCAGCCGCGCCCGGATCGACACAAGCACGGCGATGCCGACCAGCACTATCGAGGCGACCACGCCCAGCCAGTCGGGGACCTGCGGGGTGGTGTTCACGTCAGGTACCGCACGTCCTGCGGGCCGCCCCGCTCGACCAGACGGCCCTGGTCGAGCACAAGCACCTGGTCGGCGACGTCCACGACCCGGTCGAGGTCGTGGCTCACCAGCACGACTGTCATGCCCTCGCCGACGAGCGAGCGGATGACCCGGTCGACAGCCTGCGCCGATCGATCGTCCAGGGCGCTCGTCGGCTCATCGAGGAGCAGCACATCCGGCGCCACCGCGAGCGTCCGGGCCAGGGCCACCCGCTGCTGCTCGCCACCGGAGAGGGTCGCGGTGGCCCGCTCCAGCGACACGTCGGGCAGCGCGACCCGCTGAAGAAGCTCGCGCACCGCGGCATCGTCGAGGTCCGGGTTGGCCACGCGGACCTCCGCACCGATCGTGGCGGTCAGCATCGTGGGTCGTTGGGCCACCAGGCCAACCCGGCGGCGCAGCGCGTGCACGTCATAGGCGTCCAGAGATCGGCCATCGAGCTCGATTCGCCCCTGCGTGGGCTCCTCGAAGCGGTTGAGCATACGCAGGAAGGTCGACTTGCCGGAGCCGCTGGCCCCCACCACGGCGGTGGCCGAGCCCCAGTGGATGTGGTCGGAGACACCGTCGAGGATGCGATGACCATCGCGCTCCAGGACCACGTCATCGAAGGTGAACGCCTCGGGCTGGACCATGCCGCCCAGTGTGGCAGGTGGTCGCATTCGGCCCGCCGCAGCACGACGGGGAGCCGGCGCCCGTCGGCGCGACTCCCCGTCGTGGGTCAGACGTGTGACTAGCTGCAGCCAACCTCGGTGCGGATCGCCAGCACCGCAGCGTCCCATGCCTGGATGGCAGCCCGGTACTCGCCCGCGGCCTCGGAGACGCTGGCGTCCCCCGGGATGGCGTCGACGGCGTCGGTGAAGGCGTCATCAGCAGCCGAGATCTCGTCCTTGACCGAATCGGCTAGGTCCCCCGCTGCCTCGCCGGCCTTCTCCACCGAATCGGCGACGGCTTCACGCTGCTCCTGGACCTGATCCACGGTCGCGTCGCTGGTCACGAGCGTGCCCAGGGCGGCGACCTCCGACTGGACCTCTGCGGATGCACTGCAGTAGGCGGCGTTCGCGTCCTCGGTGCTCTCCGACGAGCAGGCCGCCAGGGACAGTGCAAGGCCGACTCCGACGAGTGCGGCGGTGGTGCGCTTGGTGAACATGGGTACTTCCTTCGTGCTCAGGGTGGGGTCATTTGTCCGGATTGTCGACATAATGATACCCCCCGTTCGCACCCGGTCGACACGGCCCTCGCTGCGAGGACAGTCGGGATCAGATCTGTGGCGACCAGTGGCCCTTGAACGGCTCGAAGGCGGCTCCCCACCGCGCAACCTCGCCAGGGGGGAGCGGCCCCAGGGCCACCGCCTCCACCGCGGCCTGAAGGTGGGCCACCGAAGATGTCCCCACGATCGCCGTGGAGACACCCGGGGTGAAGGCCGAGAAGCGCAGGGCTGTGGCAGTCCAGTCGCCATCCTCGGGTGTGATGGCCATGGCCTGCAGCCGCTCCCAGTAGGGCTCTGCGTAGTCGCCGACGGGACGCTCCGCGAACCGCCAGGCAGCGTTGGCCAGCGGCCGCTTCGCGATGACCCCCAGCCCGGCGTCGGTGGCACGCGGCAGGAGGGTGGACACCGTCCACTGGTCGGCGAGGTTGACCGACGCCTGGATGGCACCGAAGGCCCCGGACTCGATCGCCCACGCCAGCGCCTCGGCCTCGCCGGAGTACCCGCAGACGCGGACCTTGCCCGCCTGCTGGGCTGCGTGCAGGGCCGTGACGGCGTCCCCCGCCGCGAGCACGTCCAGCGCGCAGGAGTGCAGGAAGCACACATCCAGGACATCGGTGCGCAACTGGGCCAGCGCCCTGTCGATCCCCTGTGTGACCGCAGCACCGGACCAGTCCGGCACCCCCGGGATCTCGTACCCGACCTTGGTCGACAGGACGAACTCGTCGCGGCGATGGCTGACAAGGCGACCGATCCGGTCCTCGCTTCGCACGTATCCGCGGGCTGTATCGATCAGGTTCAGGCCCGAGTCCAGTGCGGTGCCCAGCAGATGCGCCACTTGGTCCTCGCTGGCGGTCGGATCGCCGATGTGACCCGCCCCCAGGCCAAGCAGCGAGACCTGCAGGCCGGTGGACCCGAAGGCTCTGTGCTCCATGGAAGGACATCGTAGGCGGCGGGACGGTCCCTGGGGCCGGGACTGACCTCTGGATCAACGACGGCGTGCTAGAACTCCACCGGTGAGCAACAACCGCGCTGTCGCACCGCCTGACGCGCGGGCCCTGCAACGGGCGACCCGCGGCGCGTATCTCGTGTTCATCGGCGCCGGCCTGGGCTTCGCCTCGTGGGCCGCGCGGATCCCGCAGGCTCGGGGGGAGCTGGGCCTGACCCCTGGCGAGCTGGGCATGGTGCTGCTGGCAATCGCGCTCGGAGCACTGCTCGCCATGCCGTCGGCGGGGCTGATCGTGCACCGGCTCGGAGCTGCCCGCACGATCGTCGTGATGTCGCTGCTGACGTCAGCCGGCCTCAGCATCGCCGGGGTCGGGGTGCTGGTTGGCGTGGCTCCGGTGGTCATCGGGCTGGCCCTGATGGGTTTCGGCAGCGGCGCCTGGGACGTGGCCATGAATGTCGAGGCGGCGGCCGTGGAGCAGCAGCTCCAGCGCTCGATCATGGCCCGGTTCCACGCCGGCTTCAGCGTCGGCACCGTGATCGGCGCCCTGATCGGCGCCGGGATGAACGCCCTCGGAGTCTCGGTGACCGTGAACCTGCTGGCGGTGGCAGCGTTCCTGGCGATCGCCATGCCGCTGTCAACGCGCGGCTTCCTGCCGGCCGGCACCGGGGACCACGAGCAGGTCGGAGTCGCCCGGCACCCGCTGAAGGCCTGGACGGAGCCGCGCACCCTGCTCATCGGGCTCTTCGTCCTGACGATGGCGTTCTCCGAGGGCACGGCCACCGACTGGCTCGGGGTCGCGGCGATCGACGGATACGGAGCGACGGCGGCGCTCGGGTCCTTGGCCTACGGTGTGTTCGTGACGTCGATGACGGTGGGCCGGTGGTACGGCCCGCAGGTGCTGGATCGCTTCGGTCGGGTGCCCATGCTCCGCGCCTCCGCAGCGGGTGCCCTGGTCGGGCTGCTGATCGTGGTCCAGGGCCCGAGCCTCGGGACCGCGATGCTCGGGACCGTCCTGTGGGGCCTGGGCACCGCACTCGGCTTCCCCGTGGGGATGAGCGCGGCTGCTGACCAGCGATCGGCAGCCGCCGGACGGGTCAGCGTCGTGGCCACCATCGGATACGTCGCCTTCCTCTCCGGGCCACCGCTGATCGGCCTGCTCGGCGACCGCGTCGGCGTCCTGCGTGCGCTCAGTGTCACCGCCGGTCTACTGGCCGTGGGCCTGCTCGTCGCCTCCTCGACCCGCCGGATCGACGAGGATTGAGTCGATGGACTGGTTGGTGAGCAACGGGCTGGGCTGGCTGCCCTGGCGCTACGCGCTGGGTATCGCCGCTGTGATGGTCGTGCTCATGCTGGTCGCGCGAGCCTGGCCCCGGTACCGGTTCCTGTCCAGCAGCGCCGGGGAGGTGGCCCTGCTGATGACTGCCTACGCAGCCTGGCAGTACGCCGGATCACTCACCTTCGGCGGCTTCGAGAACGCCGAGGAGGCCGGCCTGCAGCTGGCGCGGATCGAGGAGCTGCTTGGCTGGCCCAGCGGGGCTGCCATGCAGGCCCAGATACTCGGCCACGAGTGGCTGATGCGCGTGGCCGACACGTACTACGCCACGGCACACATCACCCTGTTCGTGATCACCCTGGCCTGGGTGTTCCTGCGGCACCGCAAGGACTGGCCGTTCACGCGCACAACCGTCTTCATCGCCACCGGTGCGTGCCTGCTCATCCAGTACAAGCCGGTGGCCCCGCCACGGCTGATCCCCGAGCTCGGCGTCGTGGACACCGCCGCGCGCACCGGGCTGTCGGTGTACAACGTCATACCTGGCGCCAACCAGTACTCCGCCATGCCCTCGGTGCACATCGCATGGGCTGCCGCGGTGGCGCTGCTGATCATCGTCATCGCCCGCTCGCCGTGGCGCTGGCTGGCGATCGCCCATCCGATCATCACCACGTGGGTCGTTGTGGTCACCGGGAACCACTTCCTCATGGACGCCGCGGTCGCGGTGGTTCTGCTGGCCGGTGCCTGTGCCGTCGCCCTGGCGTTACCGTCACAGCGACCCCGACGCTTCCGGGAGTTCCTCGTCTTGCGCGCGGCCACCCAGGAGCAGCGCGAACTCGACCAGGTGAGCCGCTGACCGTGCCACGGCCACTCGGGGAGGAAGGCACGCAGGGTCACGCCGGCGGCATGGCGACGATCGAGAAGCTTGCCCCCTGGGGGTCGGCCAGGACGGCCATCCGGCCGAAGGGCGAGTCGAACGGGGCCTGCAGGACCGTTCCGCCGGCAGCCTGAGCCCGGGCGGCCGCGTCGTCGGCGTCGCCGACGGCGAAGTAGGAGTTCCAGTGCGAGGGGATCTCGGCAGGCATCGACTCGGGCACCGCCATGACCCCCAGCACCGGGTTGCCGTCCAATGTGGCGCTGTAGTACTGCATGGACTCGACCCCGGGCATGGGCTCCCACGCGTACCCGAAGACGGCGCCGAAGAACTCCCGCGATGCCTGCGGGTCGCGGCTGAGCATCTCGTTCCACGCGAATGATCCCGGCTCGTTCGCGAGCCCGGACCCGCGATGGTCGTGCGGCTCCCAGAGGCCGAAAACACCCCCGGAGGGGTCGGCGAGGATCGCCATCCGGCCCGGTCGCTGCCCCTCCCCAGCGACGTCCATGACCTCGGAGATGACCTGCCCGCCGGCCTCGAGTGCCGCCGCCGTGACCGCGTCGGCGTCGTCGACGCTGATGTAGACCGTCCAGGTGGGCGGGAACGCCGGGCCATCCGTCGGCATCGAGCCGATGCCGGAGACCGGCTGGTCCCCCATCATGCACATGGCGTAGTTGCCCATGTCCGGGCCGGACATCTGGGCCTCCCACCCGAAGAGGTCGCCGTAGAACGCGATCGACGCCTCCTGGTCGGTGGTCATGAGGTCGATCCAAGACGGCGTGCCGGCGGCGTAGGACTCGACGATCATCGGGGATCCCCTTCGTTAGGTGACCCTCAGCACCCTAGCGCCGGGCCACGGCACCAAACAAGGAGTGCAAACCACCCGTACCGGGCACCGGGGGACGTACCGCAGCGTCAGATGGCGGCCGGGGTGCTGACCTCGATCCGTGCGACGTCCCCGTCGCGCTGGAAGATGCTGGCGCTCAGCTCGACGGGGATCCTGCCATCCGGGCAGTCCACCACCGAGCCATCCGCGCGGACGACCTGAATCGCCAGCGTGTCCGCTCGCCGGTAGCGCACCGGCACCTGGCAGAACGTGAACGCCAACGAGCCGGCCGGCAGGTCGATCGAGCCGGGGACGTTGCGCACGTCGAGGTATTCGAAGGTCGCCGGCTCCTGGCGCCACTCGGTGGCGCGCAGCTCGATGGGCCGGACCACGATTTGGCCCTCCTCGACGCGCAGGCCGAGCTCCCCCAGCCGGGTGAGCACCTCCTCCTTCACCTGACCGGTCATGCCGGGCTGGCGCGCGCCGTGACCGGCGGGTGTGTGCGAGTAGGGGTCAGTCGGGAAGGCCCCGTAGACCGCCGCGGGCTTGGCGTAACCGATCCCGGCACGGACATCCTCGTAGGCTGCGACGAGTTGCGCGACGGTCTCGGCCGACTCCCCGTCGGCGACTGCCCGCTCGGCGGCCTCCTGGACCGCCAGCAGCAGCTTGGAGACCATGTGCCAGTAGATGCTGCCCAAGCCCTCGTAGGCGAAGAAGGACCCGGAGCGGCCCGTGAACTCGGCGTGGCTGAAGACCTCCTCGAAGATGTCGAGCAGCTCCTGGCGGCTGGCCGCAGCGGTCGCGGAGAAGCGTGGATCGGCGGCCAGGCGGTCCAGCTCCACGTCGATGTCGCGGGCATTGCGGACCTCGGCGGCGAAGTGCAGGTCGCCGTGCACGTCGCGGACCACCAGGCTGCGGTCGCCGGCCTCGACCAGTTCGGCGACCAGGGGGCAGTTCTGGGCCCGCGCGGCTGTGAACCGGTTGCGGTCGAGGAAGCCAGCGAGATCCTTGTCCGGGTAGAGCATGTAGCTGTGCTGGTCCGCGCGGTACAGCCGGCTGCGCCGCAGCCCGCCCAAAAGGGCCAGCGACTGCTGGGCGTCCAGGGCCCCACTTGCCAGCACATTGACCTGACCCTCGAGCATCTCGGGGAGCCGCGCGATCGCTGCCGACCCCTCGGACAGCTCGAGCAGGTTGTACGAGTGGTACAGCCCATCCTCGCGTTCATTGCTGTGCAGGCTCGAGTCCACGTAGGACCTGGCCAGGGTCAGCAGTTCCTGGACCCGCTCACCGGGCACGTCGTCGTAGCTGCCGCTGAAGCCGCCGTAGACGCGTGAGCGGTAGGTGCTGCCCACAGTGCCCAGGTCGTCGAGGAACGCACGCCGGGACTGGTCGCTGAAGCCCCGCTCGAGGTCCGAAGCATGCGCCTCGAGCGCCCCCAGCACACCTTCGAGCAGGTCCGCGAGCTCGGCTGTGACCGTCACGTCCTCGGTCAGCAGCTCCTGCACGAACTCCAGGTAGCGCCGCAGCTGTGCCAGCGTCACCACGGACAGTCCGCGGCCGACCAGGGCGTTGTTCGCGTCGTTCCACTCCGGACGCTGGGTGTTCATCCAGATGCCGCCGTCGGGCACGAGGTTGACCATCTTGGCCAACAGGAGCAGCAGTAGCTTCTCGGCCAGCGTGACCCGGACGAGCTCGCCGTCGATACCGTGGACCAGCCGTCCGTCAGCACCGGACACGCTGACCCGATCGGCGATCAGGGCAGCCTGCTCCTCGTCGTACGTGATCGTCTCGTAGGGGTCGGCCAGGATCTTGTCGTACGACGCGATCCGGTAGGGGACGTCTGCGTGCGAGAAGACAGGGGTGCCGCCCAGCTCGTTCAACCGGCCCGGGTGGAACCGGGTCGAGGTCTCGAGCAGCTTGAGCAGGTAGATGATCTGGTGGTCGCTCCAGTAGCCGATGTTGGACCAAGGGTCGTCCGGCTCGGGGACCTCCCAGTCGATCCCGGATCGGGAGATCCGGTACGGGTTGTAGCCGTCGGCGGTTGTGGCGTCGAGGAAGACCGCGACCATCGACTCGAGGTACTCGGGGAACGACCAGGCCAGTGCCTCCCAGTTCTGGAAGATGTCGCGCCAGTTGCCCTCGAAGTTCAGCCGCGGGTCACCGTTGGCATCGCGCAGCACGATCTCGAACTTGTTCCAGGGCCGCGATGGATCACCGTGGCGCCGACTGAACGTGAGTGGCAGGTACTCCAGGCCCAGCCGCAGGACGTCAGGATCCCCGCTGTCCCGGGCGATCTCCAGCAACTCGTCGATCGTCAGCCCCGCCGGCCTGCCGGCCAGCAGCGAATCCCATCGTCCGAGGGTTCTCGGACTGCGCTGCGCGACGAAGTCGCGGAAGTCTCGGACCTCGAACCGGTACCCGTCGACGGGCACCCCGCCGCGCATCACGTTGAACAGGACGTTCGCGGCGTGATGGGCGGTCGCGAGCTCCTCGCCCGTGGACTGGAGCCCGTCGGCGGAGGCAACGATCCGCTCGAGTTCGACGCGGGTGGCCGTGATGTCGTCCTCCAGCAGCGCTGCCAGCTCATCCGGACGGCTGAGCAGGTCGCGCAGCGCGACCACGTCTGCGGCATCCTGCTCGACGTCCCCGACGATCCGCCAGGACCGTTCCTGGCCCGCAGCCAGCGGCATGGCGGCGTGCAGCAGGTACGCGCCCCGCAGGCCACGTACATCGCCCTCCGGGCGAACCGGTTCGCCACGCCGGAACCCGGGCAGCTGCCCCATCGACAGCAGGTGATCGGCCTCACCCAGGCCGACCTGCCAGGCGACGTTGGCGTGCAGCGACTCGCTGGGCTCGGCCAGGTCGGTCAACCGCGAGCTCAGCGAGTAGATCCCCAGCCCGCTGCGCTCGTCGACCTCGGTGCGCTTGTAGGCGTCGAGCAGGTTGCTCAACCGGTTCTGCACCGGTGCGTCCAGTCCTGCGGGCAGCACGTTGACGAACCCGTCGACCAGATCCAGCTCGCACGGCTGGTTGCCCACGTTGGCCAGCTCGCACGTCCGGATGATCCCGAAGCGGCTGCCCGTCTGCCAGGTGACCCGCACCCGCAGCCCGAGGTCCGCCCGAACCTCCTGGAACACCAGCGTGGTGCCCAACGCGTCCTTGAACAGCGTCCTTCGGGCTCCGTCACCCGCGTACGACGCGGCGGAGAACGGCTCCCACAGAACGGGTTCGTGCCCGTCCCGGCGGACCCACATGATGCTCAGGCCACCAGTGCGCCCGGCGCTCTCGCTGACCTTGTCGTCGGTGTAATAGGGGAACAGCGCCGAGTCGGGTCGCACCCGTCCTGCCGTCAGCCCGCCGGTGCTGGACACGAAGCACCACGGATCCCCCGATCCGACCACCGTCATGAAGAACGGGGCCAGCCGGTCGTAGTCGGCTATCTGGAAGAAGCGTCGACCGTGGAGATCGACGTACCCCTCCGCTCCCTGCGCCGGTTGGGGATCCCTGGCCGTGCCAAGGGAGTCGGGGCCGGAACTGGGCATACGGACCTCCTGAGGGCGTGGGAGCGCCCAGACCACTCGCTGTGGAGAGCGCTCTCACACCACAATGTCACAAGTTGATAACGGATACAACGCCGCCTTGACAAACCTCCCGCCGAGGACAAAAGTGAAAGCGCTCTCCGGATTTCTGACCCGAGAGTTTGGCGCTCACCGCGGAGTCTCCGTGGCGAATACCACCGATCGGCGACACCGCCGTGATGACGAGAAGGAGAAGGCCAGTCATGGTCCGTAGGACGAAGAGGTCGTGGGTCACACTCACGGCAGGAATGGCAGGGGTCGCGCTGGTTGCGACCGGATGCTCAAGTGGCAGCGACAGCACCTCGGACACGGCGACGGAGGCAACAGGCACCGAGCCGGTGACCCTGTCGGTGGCCACGTTCAACGAGTTCGGCTACGAGGACCTGTTCCCGGAGTACGAGGAGCTCAACCCGAACGTCACGATCGAGGCCAAGAAGGCCGCCACCTCCAACGAGGCCCGCGACAACCTCAACACCCGTCTGGCTGCCGGCTCGGGCGCCTCGGACATCGAGGCAATCGAGGTCGACTGGCTGCCTGAGCTCTCGCAGTTCCCGGACAAGTTCGTGGACCTGAACGATCCCTCGGTCGAGGGGCGCTGGCTCGACTGGAAGGTCGCCCAGGCCACGACGCCGGACGGCGTGCTCATCGGATACGGCACGGACATCGGCCCGGAGGGCATCTGCTACCGTGCCGACCTCTTCGAAGAGGCCGGCCTGCCCACTGACCGCGAAGAGGTCAAGGAGCTGCTCGGCGGCGACGCCGCCACCTGGGACAAGTACTTCGAGGTCGGCGACCAGTTCGTGGCAGCCGACACCGGACCAGGCTGGTTCGACAGCGCCGGTGCCACCTACCAGGGCCTGATCAACCAGGTCCAGAACGCCTACGAGGACAACGAGAACAACATCATCGCCCTGGAGAACCCCGAGGTGAAGGCCATCTACGACCAGGTCCTCGCAGCCTCCGCGACGCAGTCCGCGCAGGTCGGGCAGTGGACCGAGGATTGGAACACGGCCTTCCAGAAGGACGGCTTCGCCACAATGCTGTGCCCGGGCTGGATGCTCGGCGTCATCGAGGGCAACGCAGCCGGGGTCGAGGGTTGGGACATCGCTGACGTGTTCCCCGGCGGCGGCGGCAACTGGGGCGGCTCGTTCCTGACCGTTCCCGCGATGGGCGAGAACCAGGCCGAGGCCAAGAAGCTGGCCAACTGGCTCACCGCTCCGGAGCAGCAGATCAAGGCGTTCAAGGCGAAGGGCACATTCCCCAGCCAGGTTGCCGCCCTGGCCGATCCAGAGCTGCAGTCGCAGACCGAGGAGTTCTTCAACGACGCCCCCACCGGTGCGATCCTGGCCAACCGGGCAGAGGCTGTCACAGTCGCGCCGTACAAGGGACCGAACTACTTCGCGATCAATGACGCGATTCAGCAGGCACTGAGCCGCGTGGACGTCGACGAGACCGACGACGCCGCGTCCTCGTGGTCCAAGTTCGAGGCAGACGTCCAGAACCTCGGCTGACGGCTGACCCGGCCGTCCGCCCCGTATCCCAGGCCACCTCGGTGAGGGGTGCGGGCGGGCGACCGGGTTCTTCCGCTTTCTTCCCGGTCGTGCCCGCGTCAGCGAGACGGCTGGAGAGCGCTCCCACTAGGCTCGCAACGCACGCACCATCCCAGATCCACCTCCCCGAGAGCGCGGTCGCCGGCAGGCCCAGACTCCGCCGGAGTCGCAGACGAGGATGCTCATGTCGATGAACTCAGCTCCTGTGGTCCCGCTGAAGGCGGAGTCGGAGGCGGACCGCACGTTGGCTCGCCGGACCCGGTTGAACCATTGGGACCGGAAGTACTCGCCGTACCTGTACGTCGCGCCCTTCTTCATCATCTTCGCGCTGGTCGGGCTGTTCCCCCTCGCGTACACGGCCTTCGTGTCGGTGCACGACTGGAACCTGATCGGAGGCAAGGGCGAGTTCGTCGGCCTGGAGAACTACCAGCAGGTCATCCAGCAGCCGCTGTTCTGGAAGGGCCTGCGCAACACCTTCAGCATCTTCCTGCTCTCCTCGGTGCCCCAGGTCCTGATCGGCCTGTGGTTGGCCGCGATGCTCGACGCCAACCTGAGGGCGAAGACCTTCTGGCGGATGGGCGTCCTACTCCCCTATGTGGTCATGCCCGTCGCGGTGGGCATGATCTTCTCCAAGATCTTCGCCGACCAGTCCGGCATGGCCAACGCCATCCTCGGCAACTTCGGCATCGACCCGATCCGTTGGCACGCCGACGTGCTGGCCAGCCACGTCGCCATCGCAACGATGGTCGACTTCCGCTGGACCGGCTACACCACCCTGATCCTGCTGGCTGGGATGCAAGCCATCCCCAACGATCTCTACGAAGCCGCAGTGGTGGACGGTGCCGGCCGCTGGAAGTCGTTCCGGTCGATCACGATCCCATCCCTGCGGCCGACGATCATCTTCGTGGTGATCACCTCGACCATCGGCGGCCTGCAGATCTTCGACGAGCCGCGCATGTTCGACCAGGCCGGCCAGGGCGGCAACGACCGGCAGTGGATGACCGTGACGATGTATCTCTACGAGCTCGGCTGGGGTGCCCAGAAGAGTTTCGGTAGAGCCTCGGCCGTGGCGTGGATCCTGTTCCTCATCATCCTTGTCATCGGAGGAATCAACTTCAAGGTAACCCAGCGGATCTCGGGGACCGACTCGAAAGGGGACAAGTGATGAGCTCCATCGGCGTTGTCGAGCAGACCGCAGGCAAGGGCGCCGCCAAGTACGCTCGGCGACGCAAGAGTCGCGCCACGGGCGTTGGCTCCAACCGCAGGGGCGGCTGGGTCACCTACACCCTCCTGGCCATCGTCCTGCTGATCTCGTTCTACCCGATCTACTACACGTTCCTGCTGGCGTCCTCAGACGCCCAGACCATCGCGCAGAACCCGATCCCGTCGCTGATCCCCGGGGGCAACTTCATCGACAATGCGCGCCGGGTTCTGGAATCAGACATCAAGTTCTGGCAGGCCCTGTGGAACTCCGTCATCGTTGCGGTCATCACCTCGGTCAGCGTGGTCCTGTTCGCGACGCTGGCTGGCTTCTCGTTCGCCAAGCTGCGCTTCCGTGGCCGACGAGCCCTGCTGGTGTTCGTGATCGCCACAATGGCTGTGCCCACCCAGCTGGGCGTCGTCCCGCTGTTCATCCTGATGTCCGAGCTCGGTTGGACCGGCAAGTTGATCGCGGTCATCGTCCCGGGCATGGTCACGGCCTTCGGCGTCTTCTGGATGACCCAGTACTTCGAGGAGACGCTGCCCTTCGAGTTGATCGAGGCGGCCCGGGTCGACGGCTGCTCGATGATCCGCACGTTCTGGCACGTGGCGCTGCCGGCAGCCAAGCCGGCCGCGGCGATGCTGGCGCTGTTCACGTTCGTCGCCTCGTGGACGAACTTCTTCTGGCCGTTCATCGTGCTCGGATCCACCAACCCGACATTGCCGGTAAGCCTGCAGCTGCTCCAGGCTTCCTACTTCAAGGACTTCTCGCTGATCATGGCCGGCGTGGTCCTGGCGACAGTCCCGCTGATCCTGCTGTTCATCGTGGCTGGCAAGCAGCTCGTCTCGGGCATCATGGCCGGGGCCGTCAAGGGATGAGCACAGCGGGCCGCTTCCCCGAGGGCTTCCTCTGGGGGGCAGCCACAGCCGCGTACCAGATTGAGGGCGCCGTCCATGAGGACGGGCGAGGGCCCTCCATCTGGGACACGTTCAGCCACACGCCCGGGGCTGTGGTGGGCGGTGACACTGGTGACGTCGCCGCCGACCACTACCACCGGTACCGCGAGGACGTCGACTTGATGGCCTCGCTCAACCTGGCGGCCTATCGGTTCTCGATCGCCTGGCCCCGGATCCAGCCCGACGGGACTGGGACCGCGAACAGTCGGGGACTTGCCTTCTACGACCGATTGGTCGACGCACTGCTTGCGCGCGGGATCGCACCGGCCGTGACCCTGTACCACTGGGACCTGCCGCAGGCCCTCGAGGACGCGGGCGGCTGGCCCGAGCGCGACACGGCGCGCCGGTTCGCTGACTACGCCGCCCTCGTGCACGGCGCCCTGGGCGACCGGGTCGACCTGTGGACCACGCTGAACGAGCCCTGGTGCACGGCCAACCTGGGGTACTGGTCCGGCGTCCACGCCCCGGGGCGCACGGAGCCCGGACAGGCGCTGGCGGCGATGCACCACCTGCTGCTCGGCCACGGCATGGCGATCGATGCGATGCGGGCGCAGGCGAGGCCGGAGGAGCAGCTGGCGATCACCCTGAACCTCTGGCCGGTGCTGCCCGCATCCGACAGCCCGGAGGATGCCGCTGCCGCGGATCTCATGGACGGCTTCCAGAACCGGGCCTACCTGGACCCGGTCCTGCGCGGGACCTACCCCCGGGATGTGATCGCCGCCACCGCAGACCTCACCGATTGGGAGTTCGTGGAGCCCGGTGACCTTGCGGTCATCAGCCGGCCGATCGATCTGCTCGGCGTCAACTACTACGCTCCGCTTCGTGCCGGTTGGGAGCCCGACGCCGCCGCGAGGACCAGCTTCCCGGCAGACCGGGGCATCCGAGTGCTGCCGCCGGAGGGCACGCTCACGGGGATGGGGTGGGAGATCAACCCCGGCGCGTTCGCCGACCTGCTCGTGAAGCTGCAAACGGAGTACGGCATCCCGGTGGTCGTGACCGAGAACGGCGCGGCGTTCCCTGACGTGCTCGAGTCGACGGGCCAGGTGGAGGATCCCGGCCGGCTTGCCTACTTCGCCGGACACGTGGGTGCCGTGCACGACGCGATCGCCCGAGGCGCCGACGTCCGCGGCTACTTCGCGTGGTCGTTGCTGGACAACTTCGAATGGGCAGAGGGCTACGCGAAGCGATTCGGCATCGTCTACGTCGACTACGACACGATGGCCCGACATCCCAAGAGCAGCGCGCGCTGGTTCGCCGAGACGGCCAGGAACAGCCGCCTGCAGCCCACGTCCAGTGATTTGCCCTCAGCCGGACGTGCGCCATGACGCCCACCCACCGGGTCGCGCGCCCGACACTCGATGACGTTGCCGCGCGCGCTGGCGTCTCCCGGGCGACCGTGTCCCGTGTCGTGAACTCCCAGGCCAGTGTCGCTCCCGAGCTGCGCGAGCGAGTGGCGAAGGTGGTCGACGAGCTGGGGTACGTCCCCAACCAGGCTGCGCGGTCGTTGATGACCCGTCGCTCCGACGCCATCGCGCTCGTCGCCTCGGAGCCAGCCACGCGAGTCTTCGGGGACCCGTTCTTCAGCGGCATCGTGCGGGGCGTGAGCATCGAGGCCAACCGGGCGAATCTGCAGCTTGTACTCCTGATGGCTCAGGACTTCGAGGATCTTGAGCGCGTCAAGCGGTCCCTGAAGGTCTGGCCGCTGAGCGGCGTGCTGCTCATCTCCGGACACGCCGGCGACGGGCTGCCCGAGGAGCTGGCCACGCTGGGCACGCCGTACGTCATCGGAGGCCGGCCGACGCACCCGGACCTGGTTGCACCGTACGTCGACAACGCAAACGTGATCGGGGCGCAGATCGCCGCGGAGCACCTGCTCTCGGTGGGACGGCGACGCATCGGAACGATCACCGGACCGCCGGACATGGGCGCCGGTGTCGACAGGTTGACCGGCTTCCGGGACTCACTGGGCACCTCCTTCCGCGAGGACTGCGTCGTGAACGGGGACTTCACGCAGCGCGGAGGTGAGCAGGCCACCCAACGCCTGCTCGAGCGGTGCCCCGACCTCGACGGGCTGTTCGTGGCCTCTGACCTCATGGCGCTCGGCGCACTGGCGGCGTTGCGCACGGCAGGTCTGGAGGTTCCCCAGGATGTCGCCATCGTCGGGTTCGACGACAACGAGTTCGCCCTGACCTCCGATCCCCCGCTGACCACAATCCGGCAGGCCCCGATCGTCCAGGGCCGCGCGATGGTGCGGCTCTACCTGGAGTTGAACCGCCCCGACATCGAGGTGGCCGACGAACCGGGCATCCCCGACCTGAGCGGCCGCGATCACCTGGTCCTGCCGGTCAAACTCGTGGTGCGCGACTCAGCATGACCTCGGAGCCCGCGTGCCGACCCGGCTCGAGCGTGGCAGGGTGAGATCCATGACCGATCTAACCGGGGCGAGTGTGCTGGTCGCCGGGGCCACCGGGGGGCTCGGCGCCCCCATCTCCCGGCAGCTCGCAGCCGCGGGTGCACTCCTGACGATCACCGGTCGGGATGCCGATCGACTCGCGGCTCTGGACCTGGATGCCCTCGCCGTGTCGGCCGACCTGCGCAAGGCTGGGGCCGCTGACGCAGTCGTACGGCGCGCCGTTGACGCCCACGGACGGCTCGACGGCGTTGTCTTCGCCGCCGGGTCCGTGGCCTTCGGACCCGCGACCGAGACCCCCGACCAGGTGCTGGTGGACCTGTTCACACTCAATACGTTGGCGCCGATCCGACTCCTGCGGGCCGCACTGCCACACCTGCAGGCCTCTGCCGCCGAGGGCCGCATGCCGTTCGTCGTGCACATCAGCGCCGTGGTCGCCGAGACGCCCATGCCCGGGATGGCCGCCTACTCGGCGACCAAGGCCGCGTTGGCAGGCTTCGACCAGGCCGCAGCCCGCGAGCTGCGCCGCTCGAGGATCCGACTGGTCGATGCCCGGCCGCCGCACACCGAGACCGGGCTGGCCGATCGGCCCATGTTCGGCACCACCCCCAGGCTCCCCACGGGGCTGGACCCCGACGCCGTGGCGCGGCGGATCCTGACCGCCATCACCGCGGGCGACACGGACCTGCCGAGCTCTGCCTTCGCCTGACGACGTCCGAAGGCACTGCCTCAGCCCTCCCGCCGCCACTCGTAGGGCGTGGTGGTGGTGACCGCGACGAGACCGCTGCGTTCGAGGATCGGCCGAGACATCGCGGTGCAGTCGCTGTGCATGAACCGACTACCGAGCTCCAATGCCGCCCGCGCCCGGACCGACACCAGGGCGCGATAGATCCCCCGCCCCCACCACCGAGCGACGACTCCTCCGCCCCAGAGCCCTGCGAACTCGGTCCGCCGCACGATGTCGAGAGTGCCGGCGCCTACCACCTGCTCGCCCACCTCAGCGAACCACATCTGGTAGTGCTCCGGGTCCGTGGCCAGTTGGCCGGCGACGCGCTCGTGGTCCCTTCCCGAGTCGCGCCCGAAGACGGCCTTCTGCATCGCGCTGACCCGGATTACGTCCGCGAGCAGGTCGGAGCCATCGCCGGCCCGACGGATCGCGAGGTCGGGTGGGACCTCCACCGCCACCGCCAGGGAAGCGGCCTCCCCCACCATCACGGTCTCGACCTCCTGCGCCGCGAAGCCACCCGCCTGCAGCCGCTCCCCGAGGTCAGCCGGCTGGTCGTAGCCCCGGGTCTTCCACTCCACGGTCCCGACGTCCGTCTCATCGCGGAAGTGCCCCCTTGTCGTGTCGATCAGGGCGTCGAGAGCCGCCCCCTCGATGCCGCCAAGGCTCCTGTAGGTGACGAAGCCCCCGTCATCGAACTGCGCCCACATCAGCGGCCCATGGCGCTCAATTGCCGTGGCACGCACCACCTCGGCCTCCTCGCGCAACTGGGAGTCGTAGGCTGACAGCAGTTCGGCCGGTTCCACGGCTGGACCCTACCGAGCACCGCCGACGTGCGGGCGCGCTCACCTCCAACTGGGACCTGCCCAACCCCGAACACCCGATCCCGAGTGCCGGTGACCCTGCGCTGACGCGGCTCGGTAGAGTCCATCCGGAGCGGGCGCCGACTGGCCCCGCTGAGAGTGGGGTTCCCACCCGAGGCGAGGGGGCGCCGTGCCGCAGTTCCTGCTGCTGAGCCTGCCGTCGACGAATCGAGTGTACGCCGATGCCGCAACCCGCCTGGGCGTCGCGGAGCTCTCGGTGCTCAACGAGGCTGTGCTCGACCGTCGCCTCTCGGACATCGGCACCACGGCGATCAGTGGCGTTGACTACCTGTCGTTCTCTGCCGAGGAGCTCGACGACCGGGACGTGCGCCTCCTGTCGAACCTGTCGTCGGCCTATGCGCTGTACGAGGTCGTCGACGGCGACCTGCTCAGGCCGATGACCGCCCGCCGGCTCGACCGGTTCGATGACGACCTGCTGACCATCCAGAAGTACCCCGGCAAGACCAACGAGCAGTTCACCAAGCTCCTGCTGAACGTGACCCTGTGGTCGTCGCGGTTCGGCGCGCAGATGCTCGACCGCAAGCTCCTCGTGACCGACCCGTTGTGCGGGCGGGGCACCACTCTCAACCAGGCCCTGACCTACGGCTACGACGCGTCGGGGATCGACATCGACACGAAGGACTTCGACGCGTACTCGACGTTCATGCAGACCTACGTCAAGCGCAAGCGGCTCAAGCATCAGGCGGCGGTCGTCCGTGTCAAACGCGATGGCCACGTGACCGGTCGGCGCTTCGACCTGACACTCGCGGAGTCCAAGGACAGGTACCGCGCCGGCGATACGGTCACGCTGTCGGTCATCAACGCCGACACCACGAGCGCCCTGGAGTTCCTTCCCAGAGGCCGGTCCGACGTCCTGGTCACCGACGCTCCCTACGGGGTGCAGCACGCCAGCCGCACCGCGAACCGGGGTGCCGCGCGCAGCCCGCTGGAACTGCTGACCGCCGCGCTGCCGACTTGGGTCGATCTGTTGCGCAGCGGTGGAGCCCTCGGCATCGCCTGGAACGTCCACGTGGCACGACGCGAGGACGCCGCGGCGGTACTCACGGATGCCGGCCTGCGGGTCTGCGACGAGCGACCGTATCGCGAGTTCGGGCACCGGGTGGATCAGGCGATCACCCGCGACATCATCGTCGCCGTCAAGCCCTGACTGGACCCGACACGAGCCCCGCGGCAGCCTCCGCCGAGCTCGCCTCCCGACGGCGCGCGGCCGGCCCCAGCCCCAGGGCGATCAGGAACCCGCCGGCGGCGATCAGCACGATCATGGTGCCGCTGGGCACATTGGCGAAGTACGAGGCGTACATGCCCAGCCCGCCGCAGATCGAGCCGATGATCGTGGACAGCACGAGCATCCGTTGGAAGGACTGGGTGAGCAGACGTGCGGTGACCGCCGGGATGACCAGCATCGCCGCGACGAGGGTCACGCCGATGACGGTCAGGGTGGCCAGGATCGCGAGGCTGAGGATGCTCACGAAGATCGCGTCCGTGCGTGCCACGTTGACCCCGGAGGCCTGCGCCACGTCCGGGTCGAACGTCGCGAACAGCAGCGCTCGGTAGCCCAGGACCCCCAGGACGACGGTGACGGCACTGATGGCGATCAGGGCCCAGACCTGGCCCTGGGAGATCCCCAGGATGGAGCCGAAGAGCGCGGCATCGAAGCTCGGGCCACGGTTGCCGAACTTCGCCAGGAGCGCGACGCCCAGGGCGAACGATGCGGTCGTGACCACGCCGATGGCAGCGTCCGAGCCGATCCGATGCCTGCGTGCGACGCTGTTGATGGCCAGTGCGGAGGCAACGCCCCAGATGCCCGCCCCGAGCATGTACCAGCTCGAGGCGATCAGTTGGCTGGCGGCGAACCCGCCGAAGATCGCATGTGACAGGCCGTGGCCGATGTAGCTCATCCCTCGAAGCACGATGTAGACCCCGAGCAACCCCAGGAGGGCGCCGGAGATGGTGGCGACGATGATGCCCTTGACGAAGAACTGGTAGCTGAACGGGTCGAGCAGCGTGGCGAGCAGGTCAGTCATGGCCCGGTCCCCCTGGGGTCAGTCCGCTGCCGGAGTCGACGACCACGGGCATCCCGAGGTGGGTCAGGACGTCGAGCCCCGCGCCGAAGGTGGCCTCCAGCACTGGGGCGGTGAGCACGTCGGCCGGTGGTCCCTCGGCGATCACCCGTTGGTTCAGGCACACGAGGTTGGGCAGGTGCGCAGCCATCCCGTTCAGGTCGTGGGTGGTGAGCACGATGCCGATCCCTGAGTCGTTGAGGTCAGCCAGCAGGTGCAGGACCGCATGCCGTGTGGTGATGTCCACCCCTGAGGTCGGCTCGTCGAGCAGCAGCAGCTCGGGCTGGCTGGTCAGGGCCCGGGCGAGGAACATCCGCTGCTGCTGGCCACCGGAGAGCTCACGGATGTGCCGTCCCGCGAGGTGCGCGATCCCGAGCCGGTCGAGGGCGGACATCACCTCGGCACGCTCGGTCGGGGTGGCCCGCATGTGGACTCCGTGCTGGGGCCGGCCCATCAGCACGCACTCGAACACCGTGACCGGGAAGTCCCAGTTGATCGTCTCGAGCTGGGGCACGTAGGCCAGCCGCAGGCCAGGACGGCGCTGGATCTGCCCCTGCCACAGGTCCTGGCCACGCCCCTGGCGCTTGGGCGCAGCGATTGCGCCCATCAGGACCCGCAGCAGCGTCGTCTTCCCGGAACCGGATGGACCGACGATCCCCGTGAACTCACCCGCCTGGAACGCCAGGCTGACCTCGCGCAGCACCGGCCGGTCGCGCTGGTAGGAGATGCTCAGGTCGACGGTCTGGAGCAGGGCACTCACTGCGGGTACGTCGCTCGGTCCGGGGCGACGTCCGAGACGTCCAGGGACCGCAGGGTGGGCGCCTGGCCGCCGAGCCCCTCGATGATCGTCACGTAGTCGAAGCGCATCAGGCTCAGGAACGAGTGCTCGGGGTCCCCCGGCTCACCCGGGAGGTCGTCGTCGCGCAGGTCGTCGATGTACAGGGCACCTGTCTCGTTGGCGACCTCCTCGAGCACCGGGGACGGGAAGACCTCGGAGCCGAACACGGCTGAGACGTCCTCAGCCTCGATCTGGTCGATCAGCGCCGCGACCTCCGAGGGGGTGGGCTCGGCGAAGTTGCTCGGCTGGATCGCGCCGACGACCTCCCAGCCGTACCGCTGCCCGACGTAGGCGTACGCGTCGTGGTACGTCACGAGCTTGATGCCGCCGGGGACGCTGGCCTGGTCAGCCTCCAGCGCATCGGCCAGCTCCGTGGTCCGTTCGAGGTAGGCGCCGAGGTTCGCCTGATAGACCTCGGCGTTGGCCGGGTCCAGTTCGGAGAACTTCTCAGCCATGAGCGTGGCGTACTCACCTGCGTAGACCGGGTCGGTCCACAGGTGCGGGTTCGGCTTGCCCTCCTCCTCGGGGAAGGAGAAGTCGTAGATGTAGTCCGACTCGGGCAGGACCTCGGTGCCCAGCTCGACGATCTCGGTCTCCGGACGCTTGTTCGCCTCGGCGAGCGCCAGCGTGGGGTCCTCGAGCTTCAGCCCGTTGACCAGGATCAGGTCGGCATCGCTGAGCAGCCCGGCCACGCTCGGGGCCGGCTCGAACGTGTGACTGTTGGTGCCCTCCGGGACGATCCCCTCGATATCGACCAGCTCCCCGCCGATGTTCGCCGCGATGGAGGTCAACGGTGACACCGTGGTGGCGACCAGCAGGGCATCTGACTCGGAGCCGCCCGATGAGGAGTCCGATGAGCTGCTGCAGCCGGTCAGCACCAGCCCCCCAGCCAGACAGAGCGCGATGATCCTCATCCCAGTTCCTCTCCGGCAGTCCACGTCGGACCGGCCTCCGCAAGCGTAGGCTCGGCCACCCCTTCCTGCAAAACATTTGCAGAAAGGGGTGGCCGAGCGTGCAGGTCAGGTCAGCGCATCGCCGGCGGGGCAACCTGCTCAGGCTCCGGGATGTCGTCGATCTCGGCATCCTCGAAGGCCACATCCTCCTCGGACTCGACTGAGACGTTGGGCAGGATCCTGCCCAGCCAACCGGGCAGCCACCAGTTGGCGCGTCCGAGCTGGTACATCACCGACGGGACGATGATCAGCCGGATCACGAAGGCGTCGAACAGGACCGCCGATGCCAGCGCGAGGCCGAACAGCTTGATGGTCGGGTCGCTGTCCAGCACGAAGGCCGAGAAGACGCTGATCATGATGGCCGCGGCGATCATGACCACACGTCCGGAGGCGGCCAGCCCACGGCGAACCGACTTGTCGTTGTCATGAGTGTGGCCCCACTCCTCCTGCATCCGGCTGACGAGGAAGACCTGGTAGTCCATCGACAGTCCGAAGAGGATGGCGAACACCATGATCGGCAGGAACGGCATGATCGGGCCGGTGCTGGAGACCCCGAACACGTCGGAGAGCCACCCCCACTGGAAGACCGCGACGGTCAGGCCCATCGCCGCAGCCATGGACAGCAGGCTGGTCACGACCCCGGTCAGGGGAACCAATATCGAGCGGAACAGCAGCACGAGTGCGAGGAAGCCGAAGCCGATCACCACCAGCAGGAACAACGGCAGAGCGTCGGAGAGCACCGTCGTGAAGTCCGAGGTGATCGCCAGCAGGCCGCCGACGAAGGCAGTGAGCCCGGTGGCCGTCTCCACCGAGGGGATGATGTCACTGCGGATGCGCACGAGGGTCGCCTCGGTCTCCACCTCCTGCGGCGACGTCAGCGGGATCACCTGGACGGCGGTCACTGTGGCCTCCGGGGACATCGGCAGCGGGATCGCCGCGGCCACCCCCGGATCGGCCGACAACGCGCCGGCAAGCTCGGCGACGGCTGCATTGTCGCCCGGCTCTGCGGTCTCCGCGGTCACGAGCAACGGACCGTTCAGGCCGGGACCGAAGCCCTCGCCCACGAGGTCGTAGGCGATCCGTGGGGCACTGCCCTCGGGGCGCCCACCGTCGTCGGTGAAGCCGAGCCGCATGGTAGCCACCGGGGCTGCGATCACGAGCATCACGAGCAGGGCGAGAGCACCGACGACCCGGTAGTGGCTCTGCAGCCAGCGGCCGTAGCGGGCGAACCCGGACCCGGCCGGGTTGTGCACCTTCGGCTTGCGAGCCCAGGGCATGCGCACCGCGAAGGCCCGACGGCCCAGGAGCGCCAGAATGGCTGGCAGCAGGAACGTGGCACCGATGAGCATCATGGCCACGGTGGCGATCGAGGCCACCGCGAGCCCGTTGAAGAAGTCGAACCCGATCACGAACAGACCGCTCAGGGCGATCATCACGGTGAAGGCGGCGAACAACACCGCTCGCCCGGCGGTGCGTACCGACTCCATCACCGCGGCGCGAGGCTCACGGCCGGCTTCCAGGGCCTGCTTGTAGCGGTTGATCACGAACAACGAGTAGTCGATGCCGACACCGAGGCCGATCATCGCGGCCAGCGTGGGGGCGAACGTAGCCACGGTGAGGTAGCTGGCTGTGACCAGGACCAGGGCCTGGCCAAGTGCCAGCGACAGCAGCGCGGTCCCGATCGGCAGCAGTGCCCCGATCAGGGAGCCGAAGGCGAAGAGCAGGATGAGCAGAGCCACTGCGACACCGATCCCCTCGCTGGCCGGTGGCTCCTGTGCGGCGGCCTCGAGGGCCTGACCGCTGGCGCCGACCTGCAGACCGTCCACACCATTGGCAGCCTCGGTGGCCTCCAGCACGGCATCGACGTCCGCCAGCGGGATCTCCCCCACGGGAGCGCCGAAGGTCACGCTGGCGTAGGCCACGGACTCATCCACGCTGATCCCGGCAGGGCCGATGCCGGCCAGGACCTTGGCCTGCTCCGGCGAGGGCGGTGCAGCTGCGCCCGCCCCCGGCTCCTGGCCCTCCTCGCCCGCACCACCTTCGGCCTGGCCCGCGCCCGGCTGGGCAGCCGGGTCAGGGCAAGCATTCCCCAGCGGCTCTCCGTAGGGGGTCACGACACAGGTCACCGACGGGATGGCCGCCATCTCGGTGAGCAGCTCTGTGGCTGCCGCCTGGGTCTCCGGGTCGGTGGCCGCGCCCGCCTCGGGGCTCCAGACCACCTTGACGGTGGCCTCGGTGAGCGAATCCTCCACGCCCGGAACCTGCGAGAGCAGCTCCTGCGCAGCTGCGGACTCGGTGTCCGGAAGCTCGAACGAGTCGTTGTACGACCCGCCCAACCGAACAGCCGAGAAGCCGATGATCACGGCCATCAGCAGCCAGACACCCAGAGCGCGCCACGGGCGGTTGACCGCCCACCTCGACAGTGGTCCCACGATTACTCCCTCAGCTATAGTGCGGCAGGTACGTGTGCCCCACATGCAACTCCGCCGATGCTAGATAACATGTGTCACACACGCAAACGCGGCGCGCGCGGGGCCGCCGTCCGGGGAGGCACAGGAGCAATGGACAATCAGGGCAGGATCGAGGCTGCTTTCGGCATGCGCAGTCACGACGCCGCGCTGATCGAGCGCCTGGACCGCGCACTGCTGCGGATGCGGCGCACGGTTGTCCGTCCGCAGACCGCTGAAGTGCCCATCCCCGCCCTTGGCCGCACCGTGGACGTGGCCAAGATCGGAGCGTGCCTGTCCATCGCCGACCTCGAGAGTCTCAACGACCCGGCCGAGCCGGTCACCGTCAAGGATGTCGCGGCCGCGCTGAACCTGGAGCCCTCGACCGCCAGCCGCCTGCTCGCCGATGCTGAGGCTGAAGGCCTGGTCACGCGCAGCCCCCACCAGACCGACCGGCGGCGCACAGTCGTGCACCTGAGCGAGACCGGCCGTGCCGTGGTCGAGCAGAGTGCAACGATCCGCGGCTGGGTCATGGATGCGTTCCTCGCCGAGTGGACCGCCACGGAGCTGAGTACGTTCGCCGATCTGGTCGAGCGGTTCAGCACCACCATCGAGGCCCGAGGTGACGCCGTGATCGCCGCAGCGATCCAGCGTGTGCACGACTCGACGTAACCGGGCTACCGCCTGAGGGTCACACTCCTCGAGAGCGTGCCCAGGTGGCCGAACTTCGGCCTGACCCGCACTCGGTACGTACCCTTGGGGAGGTTGATCGTCCGGGTCTCGGCCGCCCGGCGTGTGCGGTAGGTGCCCTTGCCCGCCCACGTCCCGTCTGCGCGCTTGCGCTTGACCTTGAAGGTCCAGTACCGCGACCCCCGGTTGGGGTTGACGTTGACCCGCAGCTTGGACCTCGACTTGACCGCTCGTACCTTCACAGACGCCCGCCGCTGTGGCTGCGCGATCGGCGGTGGCTGCGGCTGTGCGATTTGCTGTGCGATCGCTTGCGATCCGCTGTCCAGCGTCCGGCCGTCGACATCGATGAAGGACCATGAGAAGGACGTCGCGCCCAGGCGGAGGTCGAGCACCCCGGTCGTCCCGTCGACGTAGAACTCCCGCCATGGCCGGGTCCGCAGCACCGGTGTCGATCGCAGCTCTCCACCTCCGGTTCCCACCACCATCGCGGTCAGTGGCGCCCGGCCGGCGACGGGGACAGCCATCCGCTCGTAGTCGTGGTCATGGCCCCAGAGGGCGAGTTGGACATCGGGGTCGGCGGCAACCACATCCCACAGCGCATCCATGTCGCCCTGATCACCGTGCTGGCCGGATGAGTACCGCGGTCGGTGCCACATGACCAGGGTCGGCTCGCCGTCGTGGGCGGCAAGGGTCGATCGCAGCCAGTCGAGCTGCGCTGCGCTGGTCGGCGTCTCGCTGTCGAGTCCGATGACCCGCCAGGCCCCGACCCGCGCCGTCGAGTACAACGGCCCGGTCGGCACATCGAAGAAGCTGCGGTAGCCAGCGACGCCGTCGGTCCGGTACTCGTGGTTGCCCGGGACAGGCATCCAGATGCCGGAGAACCTCGCCCAGTCGGGGGCGAACCAGCGATCGAAGTCCTCGGTGCTTCCACTGGGGTAGGCGATGTCCCCGAGCAGCAGCAGCGACTCGGGGCTCAGCCCCGCAACCAGGTCGGCAATGGCGTCGTCCAGCCCGGTGTAGGCGGCGATGTCCCCGACCGCAACCACATGCGCATCGCCTGCGTCGGCCGCGGACACGGCGGCCGGCGTTGCCACCCCAGCGGGCGGCACGGGCGCGCCGACTCCGGGCACGGGCACCGCGAGCGCGGCCGCCGCGACAACCGCGACCAGGAGTGCCGGCGCGCCACCCGGTCGTCTGCTCATGGTTCCGACGATAGCGCGGACTCCGCCTCCAGCCCGTCAGCCCGCGGCGAACCACTCGGGAGCTCCCGTCTGAACGCCAGCGACAACCCCTCGTCTGACCGACCCCAGCCGATCGGCTCGAGGACTCTCAGATCAGGCGCCGTCACCTCCAGCCGGCGCGCGCGTTGCTGCCCGTGCTCACTCCCCGCCGAAGTCCCGCTCGTAGGCGTCGAGCAGCAGGTCGTCGGACAGCCGGTAGAGCGTGCGCACCCGCCTGAGGAGCGCCTCGGTGGCCGCACGGATCTCCGCGACCAGCGCCGGCACACCGTAGTGCTGAGCCACCAGCGCCCTCAGCTCGGTGAGCTCAGCCCGAGCCCGGGCGTCCAGGGTGGGAAGCCGGGTGGCGGCTGCGCCAAGTTCGGGAGCGTCCTCGATGACCTGCGCAGCAAGTCCCTCGACGTCCCCGGACATGAGCTCGAGGTGGAGGTCGTCGAGACTGTGGGACAGGCAGGTCCACCACCGGGCAGTGCCGGCGTCCTGCGAGGAGCACCGGACCAGGCGGT
Organism: uncultured Actinomycetes bacterium; assembly: GCA_963753075.1. Classification (GTDB taxonomy): domain Bacteria; phylum Actinomycetota; class Actinomycetes; order S36-B12; family CAIYMF01; genus Prado023. The sequence goes on along the minus strand of CAVWAR010000017.1, from coordinate 63,668 downwards.
CGAGCGACTCCTGCGACGTGGGTCGTGCTGTTGTTGTCATGCTCATGGTCCGCACCGTCCTTCCACCCCCAGAGTGACGCGCTTGGGGCGGCAGCACCATCATCGGCACCTCCCGATCACGTCACAATTGCGTCGCCGAAAACAGTCACCATGCGTGACATCTGGTGACATCAAGTCACGAGTTGTTGATCACGCGGCTCTCCCGCAGCTCCTCCTGCAGCCCCGGGATGCCCAGGATCGGACCAAGCACTCCATAGATGGCGTCGAGGTCCTCGACGTTCTCTCCCTCGGGGTCGATGATGTCGTGCTTGTAGCCCAGGTCCTCGGTGAAGACGTGCTCCACCCGCTCCTGCGCCCCCTGCCCGAGCCTGTCCACGAGCCGGCCCACCGCCGCGTTGCTCACGGCCGCATCGTTCTCATTGGTGACCACGACCATGCGCTCCAGCGGGACCTCCCGGATGGGGTCGCGCTGCGCATCACGCCCGACGGCGAGCAGGGCACCCAGGGAGTGCACCGAGTAGCGCGGATAGGCATACGGCGGGCTGGCCAGCGACTCCTTGAGGCTGTTGTCCCACCAGAGGTAGATGTCAGGAATCACCTTGCTGAACCTGGCCACCGGGCCGACCGTGACCTCCGGCAGGACCTTCGGGACCATCAGGGGTGCCATCAGCGCCACCTCGGCGACATCGCTCCGCTCGGCTGCGAGCCAGGCAGCCAGAGTCCCCCCGGCCGAGAGCCCAACGACGCTGACCCGCTCCCCCAGCCCGGCGGCGATGTCCACCGACTCGTCAGCCAGGGTCGCCAGGGCGCCCGGCGTGAGGTACGACAGGTCCGTGGTCAGTCGGTCAGCCATCCCGTGCTGCGGGATGCGGGCGAGCACCACGTTGTACCCGGCGTCGAAGTAGGCGTCGGCCACCACCGAGAACTGAGCAGGGCAGTTGGTGTAGCCGTGCAGCAGGACCACGGATCGGTCGGCGCGCTCGCCGTGGTCGAGGACCCGGGAGGTGCACTCGGGATTCACGTCCGGACCGTCCGCTGCGCTCAGGCCAGCAGCCCGCTCCACGGCCACGGCGTAGTCACCGGCCGGGTCCGGATCACTGTCGAGGCGAGCGTCGAAGAGGGGCGTGAACCCGACCAGGACAACGACGGCAACGACCACGCCGATCAGCACCAGCAGCACGGTCCGGATCGGGTGGCGACGCCGCGCTGGCGGCTCGGGCGGGGGCGGCGAGGACATCGGGGAAGTCTCGCACGCGGTCCCCGGCGCAGAGAACGCTCCGTCGCTCTCAGGGGTCCCGTCGGGACCCCTGGTCGCTGCACCTGCTTGCCCCGTGGCACGAACCCGCTAGCATCCGGCGAGCAAACCCATGGCCGCCCGCACCGGTGGCTGGCCCGAGCAGAGAGGGGCGACGGATGGACAGCACGCTGCCCGGCTGGGTCAGCGCCATCGTCGTCCTGGTCCTGGTCGGCATCTTCGTCGCGATCACCGGGTGGCTGACCAGCCGGCTTCTCGGGGTTCGCCGTGGCGTGGGGCGGTCTGTGATCGCGGGAGCCATCGGATTCGTCGGCGCCGTGTGGCTCGCGGACTGGGAGCTCAGCTCGCTTGGCTCGCAGAGCGCGACCTCGTGGGAGAAGCTGGCCATCTTCGCCGGTTCAGCGCTGCTCGTGACCCTCGTGGTCAGCATCGTGATCGACGTCATCTTCCCGCCGTCACGACAGCGCCGGGGACGTGGCATCCGCGGGGTCGCGCGCACCGCGAAGCTGCGGTGGCAGTCAACACGCCGGATCACCGAGATCGCGCGGCTGGCGCGGGCCAACGGCCTGGTCAGGGCATCGATCGCCACCCCCGAGGGCGCGCGTGCCCTGCGCGCGACGCTGGAGGACGCCGGGGGGATCCTGGTCAAGTTCGGCCAGATCGCCTCCACCCGCGACGACCTGCTGCCCCCGGTCCTGACCGGGGAGCTGGCGCACCTGCGTACGGCAGTTCCGGCCCTGCCGGTCGAGGTGGTCACCGACACCATCTCCACCGAGCTCGGCGGGCCAGTGGGATCCCTGTTCGCCGACTTCGACGTCGAGCCGCTGGCCGCGGCGTCCATCGGGGTCACCCATCGCGCCACTCTGCCCGACGGCCGGCGCGTCGTCGTGAAGGTCCAGCGTCCGGGCATCGAGGAATCCGTCGAGTGCGACGGCCGGGTCCTGCGCTGGGGTGCACGCAAGCTTGAGGACGTCAAGGACTCCTACGCGGCCCTGAGAGTCTCGGCCATCGCTGACGAGCTGGTCGAGAGCATCCGCCGTGAGCTGGACTTCACCCTCGAGCAGGCCAACAACGCTGCGATGAGCGCGAACCGATCCGCCGACCCGGGGATCAGGTTCCCAGAGATCCTGCCCGCCATGACCACCGGTCGGGTACTGGTGATGGATGAGGTCGACGGCCACCCGGTCTCTGACCGGGTGGCCGTGTCGGCCACCGGCAGGCCACCGGCGGAGATCGCCGACAACCTCCTGAGGAGCTTCCTCGCCCAGTCGCTCACCGACGGACTCTTCCACGCCGACCCGCACCCGGGAAACGTCCTGATCGACAGCACCGGCGACCTCTGGCTGATCGACTACGGCGCAGTCGGTGTCATCGACCCGATCACCCTCGAGGCCCTGCAACAGCTCGGAGCCGGATTCCTGGCCCGCGACCCATCCCTGTTGGCCAGGGCAGTTCGGCGCATGGTCGGCACGCAGGGCACGCAGCTGGACATCCTGGCGCTGGAGACCGATATGGCTGGCGTGCTGGGCCAGTTCTCATCCGGCGGCTTCGATCCCGGGGTCCTGGCGGCTGTGGCCCACAGCCTCGCCCGCTACGGGGTTGCCGCGCCACCCGCGCTCACCGTTCTGGGCCGGGCTGCCCTGACCCTCGACGGCACCCTGCGCGCGATCGATCCCGACTTCCGGATGGGTCCGCGCGCCCAGGTGCACCTCGCTTCGCTCGCGTCAGAGCAGTTCTCCGATGCGCGGTCGCTGCTGACCGACGAGCTGGTGCACTCGCTGCCGTCGCTGCGCGCCCTGCCGCAACTCACCGAGGACCTCGGGCTGCAGGCCCGGGCCGGACGGCTGACCATCCGTTCGGAGCGGTACTCAACCGGTGACGGCGCCCGGGTCTCCGGATGGGTCGACCGGGCCCTGTTCGCAGCGATCGGGATGGCCGGGTACCTCGGCTCAGCCGTGCTGCTGATGGCCGGGGCGCTGGCGGAGGGGACCAACGCCGCGCGTTTCCTGTACGGGTTGGGCTACTTCGGTGTCGTCGTCACCGCGGCCATGATGATGCGCGTTGTCGCCCAGATCCGGCACCGCCCTCGCGATGACTTGGCACCGGGTAGGGCCAGATCGTGAGCGCCGAGCTGATCACCACGTTCTACACGGCGTTCCAGTCCCTGGACGGCGAGGCGATGGCCGCCTGCTACGCACCTGATGCCCGGTTCTCCGACCCGGTGTTCCCCGACCTCCGGGGTCGGCAGGTGGGCGACATGTGGCGGATGCTGTGCTCATCGGCCACGGACCTCAGCCTGCATTTCGACTCGGTGACCGACGGCTCAGCCCACTGGGTCGCCAGCTACACCTTCCCGTCGACCGGGCGCTGGGTCCGCAACGACATCCAGGCCAGGTTCGTCTGCTCCGACGGGCTGATCCGGGCGCACTACGACAGCTTCGACCTGTGGGCCTGGTCCCGGCAGGCCATCGGTCCGGCCGGGACGGCCCTGGGCTGGACACCGATGATGCAGCGCCGCATCCGCGGCCAGGCGATGGCTGGCCTGCGCCGGTACGAGGCGCGCCGCGAACCTGGCGAATCCCGCTAGCGTCGCGGGTTCGGGCCCCGGCTGGCAGAGTGCCTGACGCGGGACATCAGGGGTTGTCGGACGGCGCCACGATCGTGGCTCTCGCGAGGGTGTGGTCGGCCATCAGGAATCCGAGGAACGCAGGGGTGCCGTCGGGTGCGACCCCGATGTCCTCGACGTCGAGGGCGTACACCGTGATGAAGTACCGGTGAAGCCCGCCACCGGCCGGTGGTGCTCCCCCCACGAACCGGGCCGCCCGGGCATCGTTCGGCAGCTGGATGGCCCCTGCCGGCAGCCCCGAGCCAGCGTCGTCACCGGCGCCCTCGGGCAGGGAGGTGGTGTCCGATGCGATGTTGGCCACCGCCCAGTGCCAGAAGCCCGAGCCGGTCACCGCATCCGGGTCGTACATCGTCACCGCGTAGCTTCGGGTGGACTCGGGCGCCCCGCTCCAGGACAGTTGGGGGGACAAGTCCTTCCCTCCGGGCACGCCGAAGATCCCCGAGCGCTGGGGGATCGGCAGCTCGGCCCCGTCGCGCACGTTGGCGCTGGTCAGCGTGAAGCTCGGGACCTGCGGGAGCAGAGCGAAGGGATCGGTGGGGGGCATGCGTCCGCCTCTCTGTGTCCGGTCGGCGACCGTGAGCGATCACTGTAGGCCGGTGTTCCGATATCGCCCGGTTCTCGCGCCGTGTCGTGGGACCCAGGCATCAATCGACCGTTCCTCGCCCGACCTCCCCGGCGCCCCGGTGCCACGCTGGGGGTGACCAACCAATCAGATCCGAGGAGGCGCCATGAGCGTGTACAAGGTTGTCGAGATCGTCGGGACCAGCTCGACGTCATGGGAGGACGCTGCGGCCCAGGCCGTGAGCACCGCGCAGGAGAGCCTGCGCGACCTCAGGGTGGCAGAGGTCGTCGAACTGGACATCGACCTCGGCGGCGGTGAGATGCTCTACCGCACCAAGTTGAGCGTGTCCTTCAAGTACAAGGCCGACTGAGCCCCGATGCGGAGCCGGGGGTCAGGTCACAACGGGACTTCACCCCTGGCTCGGCGTTGTGCCTGCCTCAGTCGAAGATGGGGCAGAACGTGTCGAACGCCGCCTCGCAGAACTGGCCCGGATCGTTGAATCGAAGGTTCCGGTTCAACTCGGTGACGGCTGCCATGTCCGGCTCGGACAGGACCAGTTCCGCCGCGCCGAGGTTCTCCCGCAGATGCGCATCCGACGAACTCTTGACGATGACACTCGTCCCCCGTTGCATGCCCCAGCCGAGCAGCACCTGGGCAGGCGTGGCGCCCATCCGCCCGGCGATGTCGAGCACGGCCGGGTCCGCCAACGCCGACTGGCTCTCCTCTGCCATCCCCATGGGTACGTAGCTGCCGGCCCCCAGCGGCGAGAATGCTGTCACAGCGATGTCGTTCTGCGTCGCGAAGCGGACGAGCCGTTCCTGGGTCAGGTAGGGGTGCATCTCCACCTGCAGGACCGCGGGCTTGATGCGCGCGCTGGCCAGCAGGTCGGCGATGAACCCGGTGGTCATGTTGCAGACGCCCAGGTTGCGCGCGAGTCCCGCGTCGGGCAGCGGCTCCATCGCCGCCCATGTCTCGGCGATCGGGACCGGATCGAACTCCATCCGCGCGTCCTGGGCATCCGGGTCGAAGAGCCATTCCGGCGGGTAGCGGTCCGCGAACGGCACGTACTTCAGCGAGATCGGGAAGTGGATGAGGTAGAGGTCCAGGTAGTCCACGCCGAGGTCGGACATCGATCGTCGGATCGCCGGCTCCACATGCTCCGGGCGGTGGTAGGTGTTCCAGAGCTTCGACGTGATCCAGAGCTCGTCGCGGGTCACCAGGCCCTCGTCCAGGGCCCGGGCGATCCCCTGGCCGACCTCGACCTCGTTGCCGTAGTCGCAGGCGCAGTCCAGATGCCGGTACCCATGGCCGATCGCCCGGTACACGGTCTCGGCGGTCACCTCCTTCGCGATCTTCCAGGTGCCCAGGCCCATGGCCGGGAAGGCGTCACCGGTTCGCAGAGTCAGATTGCGCATCGACACAGCATGTCACCGGATGGATCGCCATGGTCGATCCGGACGAGAATGGGAAGAGCATGGATGGCAGGTGATCGCGATGGCGCACGGCAATGACGTGGCACTGATCCACGACTGGCTCCTGGAGGGTGACCCGGCCGTCCGATGGCAGGTCATGGCCGACCTCCTCGACGCACCGGCCGACGACGTCGCGGCCGAGCGCGACCGGGTCGCCACGCAGGGTTGGGGTGCGCGCCTGCTGGCCGCCCAGGACCCCGATGGCCTGTGGGCCGGGGCCCTGTACAGCCCGAAGTGGACCTCCACGACCTACACCCTTCTGCTACTGATGCGCCTGGGGTTGCGGCCGGGTGACGAGCGCGCCCTCGCCGGCTGCCACCAGTTGTGGGCCTCGGCCGGCTGGTACGACGGCGGGCTGACATTCGCGAAGAGCATCCGGCAACCGGAGACCTGCATCACCGGCATGCTGGTGGCGCTGTCCGCGTACTTCGGCGTGGCCGATGAACGGCTCGATCAGACCGTCGAGTGGCTGCTCGATCAGCAGCTGGCCGACGGAGGCTGGAACTGCGAGACGATCCGCAGCGGCTCCCGGCACGGATCGTTCCACACGTCGATCACCGTGGTGGAGGCGCTGGACACCTACCAGCGCACAGGGGGCTCGATCGAGGTGGATGCGGCGCTGAGCGCCGGACAGGGCTTCTTCCTCGACCACCGGCTCTCGCACTCCCATCGCACCGGCCAGGTGGTCGACGCGGCCTTCACCCGCTACCCGTTCCCGCCGCAGTGGCACTTCGACAACCTCCGCGGACTCGAGCACTTCCGCGCCGTGGGCGCACCCCGGGATGAGCGCCTGGCCGATGCGATCGAGGCGCTTCGCCGGGCGCGCCGACCCGACGGGACGTGGCCGTTCTACCGTGCCTGGCCGGGCCGCCAATGGTTCGCGATGGAGTCCCGGGGCCCGAGCCGGTGGACCACGCTGCGCGCGCTGCGGGTCCTGCGCTGGTGGGACCTCTGAGCCGCGACCACCCACCTGCGTGGCGAGCCCTGCTACTCCGCGATCTGTACTCCGGCCAGCGCTGCCGCAACCCGGAATGCTGCGCGGGCGGACTCGCTGAACAGCACGAACGTGACGGCCAGGTCATCCGCGGCGGCTGCCTCGGGCAGGGCGATCCGTGCAGCGAGGTCGACCGGGTAGCCGTAGACACCGGTGGAGATCGCCGGGAACGCGACGGACTGCGCGCCCAGGTGCCGCGCGAGCGCGAGGCTGGTGCGATGCGCCGAGGCAAGCAGCTCGGGGTCCTCGGGCGAGCCGGAGTACACCGGACCGACGGTGTGGATCACCCAGCGTGCGGGTAGGTCACCGGCCGTCGTCGCGACAGCCTGGCCTGTGGGCAGGCCGTCGGGCAGCGTCGTCCTCCGCAGGGTGCGGCACTCAGCAAGGATGGACGGTCCGCCGGCCCGGTGGATCGCACCGTCAACTCCCCCGCCCCCGAGGAGCCCGTTGTTGGCTGCGTTGACGATCGCGTCCGCCGGGAACGTGGTGATGTCACCCACGACAAGCCGTACGCTCATACGCACCAGTCTGCCGCATGGGCTGACCACCTGCGGCCGGAACGGCCCAGCTGATGGGCTAATCTGTGAGGGCACGCAACCACAGTTTGAATCCAGGGGAAGCCGGTGCGAATCCGGCGCTGTCCCGCAACCGTGAGCGCCGCCCTCCCCAGAGGCGGAGCGAGTCGGAGCACCTGGCGGACTGGGGCTCCCACACCGTCCGAGGACGACGGTGGAGCCCGGAGCGGCCCTCGGGGCCACCGGACCCACCCTCACCCTGGGCCTCACTGAAGGGCACCTGGTGACCACCACCACTCACGGCCGCGCAGCGGCCTTCCTACTCATGCTTCTCACGGCCGCACTGGCCACCGTCGCGCTGGCCGCACCGGCTCAGGCGGCCGCCTACCGATACTGGTCATACTGGCAGGGGGCGGACGGGACCTGGGTCGCGGCCCAGACCGGCCCCGGTGATTACACGCTCGTCGACGAGGACGTGCAGGGGTGGCGGTTCGCCATCACCTCCGACAATCCCGCCGCGGCCCCGGACAACGCTGCTGACTTCGCCGCGCTGTGCCCGGACCTCGCTGCGGCCGGCGCCACCGAGGGTGAGCTCCGCGTGGCCGTCGTGCTCGATGCCGGCTTCGCCGCCGACGCACCGGAGGGACAGACCCCGCCGGCCGATGTGGTGTCGTGCGTGACCGTCCCCGAGGGCTCCACGGGCAACCAGGCCCTGGCCGCCGCGGGCGCGGTGGTCGAGGACGGTGGACTCATCTGCGCGATCAACGGCTACCCGACCGATGAGTGCGGTGCTGAGGTGTCCGATGCCGATGCCGATGCCGCCGCCGAAGCGGCCGCCGATGAGCAGCCGAACCCTGCTGTCGTGGCTGAGGTCACCACCACTGACGTGACCACGACGGAGTCGACGAGCACCGAGACGACCAGCACGAACTCCTCGGCAGGCTTCATCGTGGGCGCGCTGATCCTCGCGGCGCTCATTGCCCTTGCCTTCCTCATCCCCCGGCGGCGCCGAGCCCAGGCTGACCAGCAAGGCAGCTGATCATGGCCCTGCCCACCATGATCCGACCCGGCCCGGCGCCGGCGGTCGGAATGGGGCGCCGGCTGCCGCGCAGCCTGCACCCGCTCGCGTGGTGGGCATGGGCACTGGGGCTTCTGGTCGCTGCATCGCGCACCACCAACCCGGTCCTGCTGGGGATGATCCTGGGCGTGCTGGCACTCGTCGTGGCCTCCCGGAGGCCCGAGGCGGCGTGGTCCGGCGCGTTCTCGGCCGCCCTGCGACTGGGCGTGGTGGTGATCGTGGCCCGCACGCTCATGCAGGTCGTGCTCGGTGACCCTGTCGGGCTGCACGTGGCCTTCTGGCTGCCGGAGCTGGCCCTGCCGGGCTGGATGGCCGGCGTGCGACTGGGTGGGCTGGTCACGTGGGAGTCCGTGCTGATCGGCCTGACCGAGGGTCTGCGCCTGGGCACGATGATCGCGTGTGTGGGTGCGGCCAACTCGCTGACGCCACCGAGCCGGCTGCTGCGATCGGTCCCGGCCGCCCTGTACGAGGTCGGGGTCGCCGTCGTCGTGGCCCTCACGTTCGCTCCGCACCTGCTCAGCGATGCTCGCCGGGTCAGCGCCGCCAGGCGTCTGCGTGGGCATGACGAGCGCCGGCTGATGGCGTTCGCACGCTCCAGCGGACCCGTCCTCGACGGCGGGCTGGAGCGATCCATCGCGCTGGCTGCGGCGATGGACAGCCGGGGCTACGGCCGGGCAGGTCAGGTGAGCGCGCGTGAGCGCCGCACGCAGGCCGGGCTGGTTCTCGCCGGCTTCGTCGGCGTCCTCGTGGGGCTCTACGGCCTGTTCGACGCGGCGGCCCCTGCGGTTCTGGGGTGGCCGATGCTCGCGGGCGGTGCCGTGCTGGCAGTTCTTGGCCTTCGGGCCGCCGGGCGCCGCAGCACGCGCACTGCCTACCGTCCGGACCCCTGGCGGGCCCCGGAATGGTTGACTGCCGGCAGCGGCGCGCTGGTTGCCCTGACCTTCACCATGTGGTCCCCGGCCGCGCTGATGCTCAGCACGACGCCGCTGCAGTGGCCCCCGCTCGTCCTCGGTCCGGCCCTGGCTGTCCTGTTGACCGCCGGCCCCGCGTTCTGGACTCCCCCGCTGCCCACCTCCATACCGCCGCGCACGAGCGGGGATCGACCATGACCAGTGCCATCCGCTTCGAGAACGTCAGCGTCACCTACGACGGCGCGGACCGCCCCACGCTGCATCGCGTGGAGCTGGACATCCCCGAGGGCGAGCTGGTCCTGGTCGTCGGGGAGACCGGCTGTGGCAAGTCCACACTGCTGCGCTGCCTCAACGGGTTGGTCCCACACTTCACCGGCGGCACCCTGTCGGGTCGGGTCACGATCGCCGGCCGGGACACCCGGACCAACCCACCCCGGGAGCTCGCCGACGTGGTCGGGATGGTCGGGCAGGACCCGCAGGCCGGTTTTGTGGCCGAGATCGTCGAGGATGAACTCGCCTACGGGATGGAGTGCCTCGGGATCGAGCCGGACACCATGCGGCGCCGGGTTGAGGAGACCCTTGACCTGCTCGGCCTGGCCGACCTGCGCCAGCGGGCGCTGACCAGCCTGTCGGGTGGGCAGCGCCAGCGGGTGGCAATCGGCGCCGCCCTCACCAGCCATCCAAGGATCCTCGTCCTCGACGAGCCGACGTCGGCGCTCGACCCGGGAGCCGCCGAGGAGGTGCTTGCAGCGCTGCAACGGCTTGTCCACGACCTGGGAATCACCGTGGTGATGGCCGAGCACCGACTCGAACGGGTCGTCCAGTACGCCGACCAGGTCCTGGTCGTGGCCGACGGGGTCGTGACCACGGGGCTGCCGGCGGCGATGATGGCCGGCGCGCCCGTGGCACCTCCCGTCGTCGAGCTGGGCCGGCTCGCCGGATGGGACCCTCTGCCGCTGTCGGTGCGCGATGCCCGTCGCGCCGCCGGACCGCTGCGGGCGCGGCTGCGTGCCCTGCCGGCGCCCGCAGGGGCTGACCACGGCACGCCCACAGCATTCCCCGAGGATCCTGAGGCCGGGCGGTTGCGTGTCCGCTCGTTGACGGCGGGGTACCGCTCCGTCCCGGTGCTGCGCTCGGTGGACCTCGAGGTGGACCCGGGTGAGGTGCTGGCCCTCATGGGGCGCAACGGCGCGGGCAAGTCGACTCTGCTGACCACACTGGCTGGGATGCGCGGCCCCGACGCGGGCTCGGTCCTCGTGGGTGGTGCGGACCCACGCACCCTGTCCGGTCAGGCCCTGCTGAGAACCGTCGGCCTCGTGCCGCAGGAGCCAGCAGACCTGCTCTACGCGACCACCGTGGGTCGGGAGTGCGGCGATGCTGACGCCTGCGCGCATGCGGCGGTGGGCACCACCGCGGGAGTGCTTTCGGCCCTGGCCCCGGGGATCGACGCCAGCATGCATCCACGGGATCTCTCGGAGGGGCAGCGGCTCGCCCTGGCCCTTGCCGTCGTGCTGGCCGCCAGTCCGGGCATCCTGCTGCTCGACGAGCCGACCCGCGGCCTGGACTACGGCGCCAAGCGCCGCCTGATCGAGTTCCTGCACACCGTGCGCCGGGCGGGGGGCACCGTGGTCATGGCCACCCACGACGTCGAGCTGGTGGCAGCGGTGGCCAGCCGGGTCGCGGTGATCGCCGACGGCGAGATCGTGGCTGACGGCGCAACCGGCAGCGTCGTGCGCAGCTCGCCGCTGTTCGCACCCCAGGTGGCCAAGATCCTCACCCCGGAGCCCTGGCTGACCGTGGACCAGGTCGCCCACGCAATCGGGGAGCCCGGATGAGCACCCGGGCCATCCCGTTGTCGGCGCGCAGCGCGGCCGCGATCGTAGCGACCAGCGTGGTGGGGTTGCTGGCGTTCGTGTGGCCGATGCTGGCCCCTCGCGGTTCCGAGCTGCTTGCCCACGTCAACGACGCACCCATTCTCTTCGGCCTGCTCATGCCACTGCTGATGGCGGTGACGCTGAGCCTCGTGGCCGAGGGGGCGATGGGGGCCAAGGCGGTGGCGCTGCTCGGCGTTCTGGCGGCGACCGCCGCGGCCCTGCGTGCGATCGGTGCCGGCATCGCCGGGCTGGAGCCGATCTGGATCGTGATCGTCCTGGGCGGATACGCCCTGGGCTCCGGATTCGGCTTCGTCCTCGGTTCGGTGTGCATCCTCGGCTCGGCCCTGCTGACCGGGGCCGTGGGCCCGTGGTTGCCGTTCCAGATGATCGGTGCGGCCTGGGTGGGCATGGGTGCGGGAATGCTCGCGGGGCGGCTGCCGGCACGCGCAGAGATCCCGATCCTCGCCGGCTACTCGGCGCTGGCCGCAGTGGCCTACGGCTGGCTGCTCAACCTGTGGTTCTGGCCGACCGCGACGGGCCTCCCCGAGGCGCTGTCCTTCATCCCGGGCGCAGGCCCGGCCATGAACGTCCAGCACTGGTTCGTCTTCAACATCACCACGTCCCTGGGCTACGACGTGCCACGGGCGATCCTCACCGCGACCGTGGTCCTGCTGCTCGGCAGCCGAGTCCTGGGCGCACTGCGGCGCACGAGCCGGATCGCCGCGTTCGACGCCACCGCCACCTTCGAGCCACCCACTCGCAGCGAATCCATCCGGGCCCTCGATCCGGAGCCGAGCCCCTGATGCGCATCGACCTGCTCGGCACCGGTAGCGCCGACCGGTGGCCGAACCCCTGGTGCCGGTGCGCGAGCTGCCGGTGGGCCCGTGAGCACGGCTCGATCCGGGGGCGGACGAGCGCCCTGGTGGACGGCACCCTGCTGATCGACCCGGGACCCGATGCGGGTTCCGGCGGTGTGAACCTCAGCGGCGTGCGCACCGTCCTGATCACCCACGACCACCCCGACCACCTCGACCCCGCGTTCCTGCTGGCCTGGTCGTGGGCGTCGGGACCCGGGCTGCTGGTGGCCGGGCCTGCCCAGGCCATCGGACGCTGCCGCGAGTGGGTCGGACCCGATTCGCCAGTCGAGTTCCGGGTCCTGGCGGCCGGCGATGAGCTGGTCGTCGAGCCCAGTGCAGCAACCCGTGGGGAAGACGCCGCTGGAGCCCGCGGGCACCACGTTCGCGCGCTGTCCGCGGCGCACTCGACCAGCGGCGGCCGTCACCCCGACGACACGGCGCTGCTCTTCGAGGTCGCCGACTCCGACGCCGTGCTGCTCTACGCCACTGATACGGCGGCGCTCCCCCACGACGAACTGTCTGGGCAGTACGACGTGGTGCTGCTGGAACTCACCTTCGGCGACGTCACCGACCACAACTCCGCCCACCTGGACCTCCCCTCGTTCGGCCACGAGGTGGCGCAGCTGCGAACAGGCGGACACCTCACCCCGGGAGCCCGCGTGGTCGCGGTGCACCTGTCGCACCACAACCCCATCGATCTGGACCGACGACTCGCGGCAGTCGGCGCGGAGGTGCTGCCCGACGCAAGCACGATCCACGTCGGATCCGCTGGCCGTCAGGTGGGCCGCCGGCTGCTGGTGACCGGCGGCGCCCGCAGCGGCAAGAGCAGCCACGCCGAAGCACTGGTTCGGGGCCGGGCGAGCGTGACGTACGTGGCCACCGCCCCGACCTACCCGCAGGACCCGGAGTGGGTCGAGCGGATCGCAGTGCATCAGCGCCGCCGCCCCAAGGCCTGGCGGCTGCGCGAGACGCTCGACGTCGCCGACCTGCTGCGCGCCGCACAGCCCGCCGAGACGATCCTCGTGGACTGCTTGACCCTGTGGGTGACGGCAACGGTCGACCGGGCGGATGCGTGGCAGGACACGACCAGGGCGACGGGCGCCGTCGACACCGCCCTCGGCGACCTGCTCGACGCACTCCGGCGCACCCGGGCTGACGTCGTGCTCGTCACCAACGAGGTCGGATCGGGGATCGCCCCCGCCACCGCCTCGGGGCGACTGTTCCGGGACCTCCTGGGCCGTGTGAACGCCGAGGTGGCCGCCGCGTGCGACGACGTGCAGGTCGTGACGAGCGGGATCCCCCGCATGCTGAGAGGACGGCCGTGGACGACGACTTCGACCTGAGCCGGTGGCGCGACAGCATCGTGCTGCCGGACCAGGACGCGCGTGCCGACGCGCTGGCCCGCCAGGAGCAGCTGACGAAGCCGTCCGGTGCCCTGGGCCGTCTCGAGGATGTGTCCGTGTGGCTGGCCGGCGTCGCAGGCCGATGCCCCCCGCCGCCGATCACCCACCCGGCGCTGGCCATCTTCGCCGGTGACCATGGCGTGGCGCGCATGGCGGGGACGAGCGCCTACCCACCGGAGGTGACGGCCCAGATGGTCGCCAACTTCGTCGCCGGTGGCGCTGCCGCGACGGTGCTGGCACGCGGGCAGGGCGCCACGGTGCGGATCGTGGACGTCAGCGTTGATGTGGACTGGCCAGCCAGTGGGCTGCCCGTCCCCGATCACGTGACAGCCGACCGGGTCCGGGCCGGCTCGGGGTCGATCGACCGCGAGGACGCCATGACCCGCGAGCAGTCGATCGCGGGGTTGCTTCTCGGAGCTCGGGTGGCCGATGAGCTCATCGACGCAGGCGCCGACCTGCTGATCGCCGGGGACATGGGGATCGGCAACACAACTCCGGCCGCCGCGCTGATCGGGCTCCTGGCAGACGCCGAACCCGCGAAGGTCGTCGGCCGCGGGACCGGGATCGACGACAACACGTGGATGCGCAAGACCGCCGCCGTCCGGGACGCGATGCGCCGGGGTCGACCGGTCAAGGGCGATGCCGTCGCGCTCCTGGCCACCTGCGGCGGACCCGACCTCGCCGCGACAACGGGCTTCCTGCTGCAGGCGGCTGCTCGGCGGACGCCAGTCCTGCTCGACGGGGTGATCTCATGCGCGTGCGCGCTGGTCGCCCATCGGGTCGCCTTCCGGGCCAGCCAGTGGTGGCTGGCGTCACACCGCAGCACGGAGCCGGCAGCGACGGCGGCCCTGGAGCGGCTCGGTCTCGAGCCGCTGCTCGACCTGCACATGCGCCTGGGAGAGGGATCCGGGGCGCTGATCGCGCTCCCGCTGGTGACCTCGGCCGGGGACCTCCTGCGCGAGATGGCCACCTTCGCTTCATCAGGGGTCAGTGATCGTGCCGAGTCCGACGACGCTGGCGACGTTGGCGACGTTGGCGGCCAGTGTCCCGAGCAGGCAGCGCCGGCGTGACCCCCAGCGACGAGATCCGGTTCACCGTGGGGACGTTCACCCGACTCCCGGTTCCGCCCCCGCAACGGCTGGACGCGGCGGTGGCCGGTCGTGGCCTGGCGCTGGCCCCCCTTGTGGGCACCGGGATCGGCCTGGTCAGCGGGGCGCTGCTCCTGGTCACCGGCGTCGACCTCGTGGCGCGGATCCTCTCGGCAACGCTCGTGGTCGCCCTGGCCGCGTGGATCACCCGCGGGTTGCACTGGGACGGTCTGGCCGACATGGCCGACGGGCTCGGCAGCGGTGGCGCACCCGAGCGGGCCCGGGACATCATGCGCCGCTCGGACATCGGGCCGTTCGGGGTGCTCACGCTGGTGTTCACCGTCATGGTGCAGGTGCTCTCCCTTGCCCAGCTCCCGGCGGGCTCGACCGCCCTGGCGGCATGGGTGCTCGCCGTGATGCTGGGCAGGCTCGCAGTGGGCATCGCCTGCGGACCATGGTTCCGACCGGCCCGGCCCGATGGCCTCGGCGCCCTGGTGATCGGATCGATGAGCACCCCCCGCCTGTTGATCGCTGGCCTCCTGTCGGGCGGGGTCGCGGTCGTGGCCACCCTGGCGGGATCGCTGCCCTGGTCGGGGTCCCTGCTGTGGGGCCCGCTCGCGGCTGTCGGCACGGCCCTGTGGCTGGGCCGACTCGCGCAGCGCCGGTTCGGCGGCAGCACCGGCGACGTGCTGGGGGCGACGGCAGAGCTCGCCACCACCGCAGTGCTGCTGGTGCTCGCGCTGCGCTGACCGGGCGGCCACGGGGCCGGTGGGCGTGTCGTGCCCCGTCCGGCGCTGGGTTCGGCCCCGTCCTGCGCCATCCTTGGCGCTAGCCCCCGTCGCGACAGCCACCGAGGAGACCACCCGTGTCGACATCGTCAGTCCGCCCGGACGCCCTGGAGCGCGCCGCTGCGATCGTCGCCGGGCTCCCGCTCGCCGATCGCATCCGGCTGGTCTCCGGGCGGGACTTCTGGACGACGGAGTCCGTCCCGGGACAGGCACCGTCCGTGATGCTGGCCGACGGCCCGCACGGATTGCGCAAGCAGGTCGGCCAGTCTGACCAGTCTGGGCCGTCGGACACAGTCCCCGCCACGTGCTTCCCCACCGCAGCCACCCTGGCGTGCACCTGGGACCCGGAGCTGTTGACCGAGATCGGCCAGGCACTGGGCAGGGAGGCGCGTGCGGAGGACGTCGCCGTCCTGCTGGGCCCGGGGCTCAACATCAAGCGACATCCGCGCGGCGGCCGCTCCTTCGAGTACCTCTCCGAGGACCCGTACCTCTCGGGCATGCTGGCCGCGGCGATGGTCCGGGGCATCCAGTCCGTGGGGGTTGCGGCCTGCCCCAAGCACTTCACGGCCAACAACCAGGAGACCAACCGGATGGTGATCGACACGATCATCGACCAGCGGACGCTGCGCGAGCTCTACCTGCGCGGCTTCGAGATCGTGATCCGGGAGTCCCAACCCCGGGCAATCATGACCGCGTACAACCAGGTCAACGGGCAGTACTGCTCCGACTCGACGGCCCTGCTCCGTGACGTCCTGCGCGCCGAGTGGGGCTTCGACGGCCTCGTCGTCTCGGACTGGGGCGGCACCAACGACCGGACCGCCGGGTTGGCTGCCGGCTTGGACCTGGAGATGCCCGGCGGCGCTGCGACCTTCGACACAGAGGTCGCGGAGGCCATCGAGTCCGGCGCCCTCGCCGTGGCTGACCTGGACCGGTCGGCAACCCGTGTGGTCGCGATGGCCCTGGACTGGGCCGAGCGGCGCAAGGAGCCCATGGGCGTCCCGGATCTCGGGGACCACCACGCCCTGGCCCGCCGGGCGGCGGCGGCAGGCACCGTCCTGCTGACCAACGACGGGCTGCTACCCCTGGCCGGGACCGGCACGATCGCCGTCATCGGGGCGTTCGCAGCGGCACCACGCATCCAGGGGGAGGGCAGCTCGCGGGTGCAGCCCACCCGAGTCGACAGCCTGCTCGAGTCGCTCACCGACCTGACCGCGGGTCAGGCTCAGATCCGCTTCGCGGCCGGGTACGACGCCAGGTCGGGGCAGACCACCCCGCGGCTGCTGGCCGACGCGGCAACCGTCGCCCACGACGCCGACCACGTCATCCTCGTCCTCGGGCTGCCCGAGCGCGCCGAGAGCGAGGCCATCGATCGACCGGACTGCCTGCTGCCCGAGGGGATGGACCACCTGCGCGACGTCATCCTGGCCGTCCATCCGCGGCCTGCCGTCGTCCTGATGAACGGCGGGACGCTGGAGCTGCCGTGGGCCGACCATCCGGCTGCGCTGGTCGAGGCACACCTGGGCGGCCAGGCCGGCGGCGCAGCCCTGGCCGACGTGCTTCTCGGCCGGGCCGAGCCGGGCGGTCGCCTGGCCGAGAGCATCCCGATGGCCGTCGCTGACCTCCCCGCGGACCGCAACTTCCCGGGCGCCCCCCGCCAGGTGGAGTACCGCGAGGGCTTCCACGTCGGCTACCGCTTCCACGACACCGCCGGGGTCCCCGCGCGGTTCCCATTCGGTCATGGGTTGGGCTACACCTCCTTCTCGCTCTCGGAGGTCGAGGTCACCGGCAGCGGCTGCGACCTGACAGTCGCCCTGGACGTGACCAACACCGGCCAGCGGCCCGGCTCCCAGGTGGTCCAGGTCTACGTCGCTGACGTGGAGTCCAGCGTGGCGAGACCGGCCAAGGAGCTGGCGGGCTACGCGAAGGTGCACCTGGCTCCGGGTGCGACCCAGCCGATCAGCGTCAGCCTGGACCGACGGGCCTTCGCTGTGTGGGACGTGCAGGCCCACGACTGGCTGGTCGAGGCCGGCGAGTTCGAGATCCTGGTCGGTACGTCGTCGACCGCCATTCATGGTCAGGTGACGGTCGAGATCGACTCCGATGACAAGGTTCAACCCGTGCCGGGGACTGCGGGAACCGTGGCCACCAATGCCGAGTTCACCGCGCTGCTGCGTCGGCCGATCCCGATCCCGGCTGGGTCCCAGCCCTACACGCGCAACTCCACGCCTCCTGAGCTCTCCGAGAGCCCGGTGGGCCGAGCCCTCGTCGCGCTCATGGAGAAGGCCACGACCCGCAGTGCCGCCAGCGAGGCCGACGAGAGCGGTGCCGCTGCCGAGATGCGCCGCGCCGTCATTGCCGGGATGCCCGCACGCGGCTTCGTCCAGTGGTCCAACGGGCGCCTGTCGCTGCGCACCCTCGATCGGGTGCTGCGTGCCCTGAACTCCAACGTCCGCGGGGCAGTCGGGCGGCGGCGCAAGTAGCGGATCCGTTCACCGGGTTGCAGCTCCGGCGCGCGCGCTGTGACGCCGGGCGGGTTTGCGGGAACATACACGCATGAAGCGATCCGCGCCGATGCTCCTGATGAGCCTGGCTCTGGTCGCCGGCTGCACCAGCGCATCTGACCCGGACCCCGGGGGCGACGACTCAGCCGCCAGCTCGGACATCGTCCAGCCGGTGGGTGGAGACCTGGCGATCGGGGAGCCGTGGTTCCTGGTCGGCGGGATGCTCGAGTCCACCCCGACCACCGAGGTGACGCTGACCTTCGAGGAGGACACCGTCGGCGGGCAGGGGCCGATCAACAGCTACACCGCCGACTACACAGCGTCCGAGGACGGGACCCTCGATCTCGGACGGTTCCTGACCAGCCTCGAGGCCGGGCCGGCCGACCAGGAGCGTGCCGAGACCGACCTGCTCGTCCTGCTCAACGCCGTGGACGGGTACACCACGGTGGACGCCGGCGAGCTCTACCTGTTCGAGGGCGACCTGAACGTGCTGGTCTACGCCACGACCCCGCCGAGCGACGAGCCCACCATCTCCGACGAGACCCAGGCAACCGCCCTGGAGGTCCTCGGGATGTCCGAGGCCGATGCACGCGCGGCGGTGGAGGGCGCTGGCAAGACCTTCCGGGTGGTCTCCCGTGACGGCGAGGACCTCGCGGTCACCGAGGACTACAACGTCACCAGGATCAACGCGACGGTGGTCGACGACGAGGTGACGAGGACCACCATCGGCTGAGCAGCCGGTCCTACTTCGGTGACGACCCGACGAAAGGCATGCGCACGACTGCTGCCGGCACGTCCCGGCCGCGGATGTCGATCGCGACCTCGTCACCGAACGTCAGCCCGGGGTCGACCAGGGCAAGCGCGAGGCCCGCCTTCAGGGTCGGGGAGAAGGTGCCCGAGGTGGTCTCCCCCGCTGGCGTCCCGTCCGCCCCCCGGACCGTCATCTGCGGCCTGGGCACCCCACGACCCTGCAGGAGCAGGCCACGCAGGGCCCGCGACCGACCCTCGGCTCGCTGGGCTACGAGGGCTTCGCGCCCGGAGAACACCTCCTTGTCCCAGCCCACCGCCCACGACAGCCCGGCCTCGACCGGGGTGATCGACGTGGACAGGTCCTGTCCGTGCAGGGGGTATCCCATCTCCGTGCGCAGAGTGTCCCGGGCCCCGAGTCCGCACGGGGTCGCCCGAGCGGCGACCGCCGCCCAGAGCGCGGCCAGCGCGGCCACCGGCAGGATCACCTCGTAGCCGTGCTCCCCGGTGTAGCCGGTGCGGCACACGATGGCCGACTCCCCGGCGAACTCGGCGGTGGTGAAGGCCATGTACGGCAGGTCATGCGCCGTGGCGAGCAGGCCCAGATCGACCATGACGTCCCGGCTGCCGGGCCCCTGGACGGCCAGGATGCCCTCGAACTCGTGCAGGTCGGTGACCGTCACCGGCTCCGGCAGGCCCGCGACCAGGGCATCGCGCACGGAGGTCGCGTTGGCCGCGTTGGGCACGATCCGCACCTCGTCGGCACTGACCCGGTAAGCGATGAGGTCGTCGACCACACCGCCGGAGTCACTGCACAACATCGAGTACTGCGCCTGGCCGGAGCCGATCCGCTCCAGGTCATTGGCCAGCAGCCGGTTCAGCGACGAGACCGCACCAGGTCCGGCCACCACCAGCTTGCCCATGTGCGACACGTCGAACACGCCCACGGACGTGCGCACGGCCACATGCTCGGCCACCACGCCGGTCGGGTACTCGATCGGCATCTCCCATCCACCGAAGTCAGCCATCTTGGCTCCCGCCGCGCGGTGGGTCTCGGTCAGGGCAGTTCGGCGCAGAGTCACGCGCGGAAGCCTAGCCGCCCTCGCAGGCGCGGCCCGGTTCCTGGACGGGGCGGCCCGTGCCATGCAGCGCCGGGACCCAATACGGTGGGGCCATGACCACAGCCTCCCTCTCCCTGACCACGACCATGCCCGACGCCGACCTGCTCGTTGTTGGCCTCGCGAAGGGCTCAGCCGGCCCGGTGGTCGAGTCCAGCGCCCTGACAGACGACCAGGCCGCTGCGCTGGGTGCCGCCGCCTCGGCGATCGGCGCGACCGGGAAGGCCGACGAGGTCCTCCGGCTCCCCGGTGGGCCCTTCGGCCTCCCGCCAGTCATGACAACCGGCCTGGGTGAGCAGGCCGAGGTGTACGCCGAGGAGACCCTGCGCAGGGCCGCCGGGGCGGCATTGCGCGCGAGCTCTGCCAGCGCTGTGTCGGTGGCACTGCCCACCAACGACGATCCGGCCCTCGTCGAGGCGGTCGGCCTTGGGGCGTTCATCGGGTCCTACCGCTACCCGGGCAAGCCGGCCGGCGATGCGCCGAGCCCCAACCCGGAGCAGCTCGTGGTCCTCGTGGCCGCGCCCGATGGCCTGGAACACGCGATCACGTCAGCCCGCGTGGTCGGCGAGGCGATCAACCTGGCCCGTCGCCTGGTGGACACCCCGCCGGGCGCCCAGCCCCCCGCAGCGCTTGCTGCCGAAGCGGTCGCGGCGGCCGCGGGCACCGGCGTCTTGGTCGAGATCCTCGACGAGGACGCCCTCGCCGAGCAGGAGTTCGGCGGCATCCTGGCCGTCGGCCAGGGCTCGGCCAACCCGCCCCGCCTGGTCCGGCTCACCTACGCACCGGCCGGGGCCAGCGGGCACCTCGCCCTGGTCGGCAAGGGGATCACCTTCGACTCCGGAGGCCTGTCGCTGAAGCCGCCGGCCTCGATGATCACCATGAAGTGCGACATGGCCGGCGCCGCATCGGTGCTCGCATCCGTCGTGGCGATCGCACGGCTCGGCGTATCGCTCGAGGTCACGGCGTACCTCGCGATCGCCGAGAACATGCCCAGCGGCCACGCCCAGCGCCCGGGCGACGTCATCACCGCCTACGGCGGCAAGACGGTCGAGGTGCTCAACACCGACGCCGAGGGCCGACTGGTCATGATGGACGCGCTGGTGCGCTGTGGCGCCGACGACCCGGATGCCATCATCGACATGGCCACCCTGACCGGTGCGCAGGTGGTGGCCCTCGGCGCCCGCATCGCCGGGATCATGGGCAACGACGACGGATGGCGCGACGAGGTGCAGGCTGCGGCGGAGTCCTCCGGGGAGCTGTCGTGGCCCATGCCCATCCCCGAGGAGCTCCGTCCGTCGCTGGACTCGCCGGTGGCCGACCTGGCCAACATCGGCGAGCGGAACGGCGGGATGATGACCGCTGCGGCCTTCCTGCGCGAGTTCGTCCCCGATGGCGTCCCGTGGGTCCACATCGACATCGCCGGACCGGCCTTCCTCACCGACGCCCCCTGGGGCTACAACGCCAAGGGAGCCACTGGCTACGGGGTGCGGACCCTGGTGGCCGTCGCCGAGCGGATGGCTGACCAGCAGGACTGACCCGGCCTCGCCCGGATGCGCCCAGCTGGTTCGGTTGGGCGCTGACCCGCTCGTGGCACGCCGCAAGCGGGCAACTGCTGGCAGGATGTGCGTGCGACCCGCGATGCTGGCACCCCCGACGCCCAGCACCTCGAGAAGAAAGGTCCCCACGTGGCCGACAACCAGTTCGATGTTGTGATCCTCGGCGGCGGCAGCGGAGGCTACGCGTGCGCGCTACGGGCGTCGGAGCTCGGGCTGTCCGTGGCCCTGATCGAGAAGGACAAGCTCGGCGGCACCTGCCTGCACCGCGGCTGCATCCCGACGAAGGCCCTGCTGCACGCCGGCGAGGTCGCTGACAGCGCCCGCGAGAGCGCGAAGTTCGGTGTCGACACGACGCTGAACGGCATCGACATCCTGAAGGTGAACTCCTACCGCGACGGTGTCGTGGGCCGGCTCTACAAGGGTCTGCAGGGGCTGGTCAAGAGCTCTGCGATCACCTACGTGCAGGGCACCGGACGGCTCACGTCGGCCACCACGGTCGACGTCGAGGGAACGACCTATACCGGGAGCAACGTCGTGCTCGCGACCGGCTCGTACTCCCGCAGCCTTCCCGGGTTGGAGATCGGCGGTCGGGTCATGACCAGCGACGAGGCGCTCAATCTGGACTACATCCCGAAGAGTGTGATCGTGCTGGGCGGTGGCGTCATCGGCGTCGAGTTCGCGTCGGTGTGGAAGTCGTTCGGATCCGACGTCACGATCATCGAGGCGCTGCCGCGGCTGGTCCCCGCCGAGGAGGCAGCAGTCTCCAAGGCCCTGGAGCGCGCGTTCCGCAAGCGCAAGATCAACTTCACGACCGGAGTCAGGTTCGCCAGCGTCGCCCAGAGCGACTCCGGGGTGGTGGCGACCCTCGAGGACGGCTCGACGTTCGAGGCCGACCTGATGCTCGTCGCGGTCGGGCGCGGCCCGAACACCGCCGACATGGGCTACGAGGACGTCAGCATCACCATGGACCGCGGCTGGGTCCTGGCCGACGAGCGACTGAACACGAACGTCGCCGGCGTGCGTGCGGTCGGAGACATCGTGCCGGGCCTGCAGCTGGCCCACCGGGGCTTCCAGCAGGGCATCTTCGTCGCCGAGGACATCGCCGGACTGAACCCACCCCCGATCGACGAGCTGGGCATCCCCCGGGTCACCTACTGCGAGCCGGAGATCGCCTCAGTCGGGCTGACCGAGGAGCAGGCCGCGGAGAAGTTCGGCACGGACGCCGTCCAGAGCTACGAGTACAACCTGGGCGGCAACGGCAAGAGCCAGATCCTGGGCACCGCTGGCTTCGTCAAGCTGGTCCGCCGCAAGGACGGCCCTGTGGTGGGCGTCCACATGATCGGGGCCCGGGTGGGCGAGCAGGTCGGCGAGGCGCAGCTGATCTACAACTGGGAGGCGTACCCGGAAGAGGTCGCCGCCCTCGTGCACGCCCACCCCACCCAGAACGAGGCACTCGGCGAGGCGCACCTCGCGCTGGCGGGCAAGCCGCTGCACGCCCACTCCTGATCCATCACCCGTCCCTCTCAGAACACGACCCGTCCATTCGATAGGAGCATCACGCAGATGTCGGTCACCGTCACCATGCCGCAGCTCGGCGAGAGCGTCACCGAGGGCACCGTCACCCGCTGGCTCAAGCAGGTCGGTGAGGAGGTGCGCGCCGACGAGCCCCTCCTTGAGGTCTCGACCGACAAGGTCGACACCGAGATCCCCGCGCCCGCATCGGGCGTGCTGCTGTCCATCGCCGCAGGCGAGGACGACACCGTCGAGGTGGGAGGCGCCCTCGGCGTCATCGGTGCCGCGGATGAGGCCGGCGCCCCCGCCGAGCCTGCTGCCCCCGCTGCGCCCGCGCCAGCGGCGGCCCCTGCGGCTCCCGCGCCGCCGGCCGCTCCCGCTGCCTCAGCTCCTGCGCCACGTCCGGCCGTGGCCCCTGCCGCCGCCGCGGCCGCCGCAGCTCTCGGCTCATTGCCACCGGACCCCAACCCGCCCCGCTCCGGCAGCCATGCAGTGGCCGGCTCGGAGAGCCCGGTCGTGCTCCCGGCCCTCGGCGAGTCGGTCACGGAGGGGACGGTCACCCGCTGGCTGAAGAGCATCGGCGACATGGTCTCGGCCGACGAACCACTGCTGGAGGTCTCCACGGACAAGGTCGACACCGAGATCCCGGCGCCCAGCTCGGGCATGCTCCTGGAGATCCGGGTCCATGAGGACGAGACCGCGGACGTGGGCCAGACCCTCGCGATCATCGGTACCCCAGCACCCGCGGGTGCACCGACACCTGAGCCGACTGCTCCCCCGGCACCGGCACCTGCGGCTGCTCCCGCAGCCGCTGCGCCTCCCGCGACGGCCCCGGCACCCGCCGCGCCTGCCCCCGCCGCGGCGGAGCCCAGCGCCGCCGGGTCGCATGCCGCTGCCGCGCCCTCGGACCTCTACGTCACGCCGCTCGTGCGCAAGCTGGCGGCGCAGTCCGGCGTGGACCTGGCCACGATCCAGGGCACCGGTGTGGGCGGTCGCATCACCAAGCAGGACATCTTCGACGCGAAGAACCGGCCGGCCGGCGCTCCCGCCCCCGCCGCTGCCGCTCCGAGCGCACCGCCTGCCGCCGCGGCACCGGCTCCCGCTGCTGCACCGAGCGCACCGCCTGCCCCCGCGGCACCGGCGCCCGTGGCCGCCGCACGACCAGCCGCAGCCACCCCCTCCGGACCCGGCGACACCCGCACGGAGAAGCTAAGCCGCCTGCGCAAGGTGATCGCCGAGCGGATGGTCGAGTCGCTGCACGTCTCGGCACAGCTCACGACGGTCGTCGAGGCTGACGTCAGCCGGATAGCCGCCCTTCGCGCCCGTCACAAGACCCCGTTCGAAGCGCGTGAGGGCGTGAAGCTGTCGTTCATGCCGTTCTTCGCGAAGGCCACGATCGAGGCGCTGAAGGCCTACCCGGTCCTCAACGCGTCGATCGACCAGGCCGCGGGCACCGTGACGTTCAACGACGCCACCCACCTCGGGATCGCAGTCGACACCGAACGCGGTCTGCTCGTTCCGGTCGTGCGCGATGCCGATGACCTGAACCTCGGTGGCCTCGGCCGCAAGATCGCTGACGTGGCCGAGCGGACCCGCACCAACAAGGTCTCTCCCGACGAGCTGTCCGGTGGGACGTTCACGATCACCAACACCGGCAGCCGCGGGGCGCTGTTCGACACCCCGATCATCAACCAGCCGCAGGTCGGGATCCTCGGTCTCGGCGCGATCGTGCGCCGCCCGGTGGTCGTCAGCGATGACACGGGCGCGGACTCACTGGCCATCAGGTCGATGATCTACCTCGCCCTCACCTACGACCATCGGTTGGTTGACGGTGCCGACGCTGCCCGGTTCCTCACCACCCTGAAGTCGCGGCTCGAGACTGCGGACTTCGAGGGGGAACTGGGCTGATGCGGGTTGCCGTCACAGGCTCCTCCGGACTCATCGGCGGCGCCCTGGTCCCGCACCTGCGTGCGCAGGGCCATGAGGTGGTGCGCTTCGTGCGCCGAGCCTCCGGCTCCCCTGACGAGGTCACGTGGGACCCCATGGGTGGCACCGTCGACATGGCCTCGCTCGGAGCTGTCGATGCTGTGGTGCACCTCGCCGGTGCACCGGTCGGGCCCGAGTCGTACCGAGCGATCGCAACCGGGGCCCAGCGCTGGACCGACTCGTACATGGCTGAGATTCGAGACTCCCGCGTGCGCGGGACCGACACCCTCGCCCGTGCGCTGGCGGGGATGGCCACCCCACCCTCGGTACTTGTCTCCGGATCCGCCATCGGCTTCTACGGCGAGACCGGCGACGTCGAGGTTGATGAGACGTCACCGCCCGGCCACGGGTTCCTGGCCGATGTTGTCCTCGGCTGGGAGGCCGCCGCCGACCCGGCCCGCGAGGCCGGAATCCGAGTTGTCCATCCGCGCACCGGGCTGGTCGTCTCCGGACGCGGAGGGACGTGGGGCAAGCTGTGGCCCATCTTCCGGCTCGGTGGTGGCGGTCGGCTGGGCAGCGGCAAGCAGTGGTGGTCGTTCATCTCGATCCGCGACGAGGTGGCCGCCCTGACGTACCTGCTCGACCACCTCGAGGGTCCGGTCAATCTGACCGCGCCCAACCCGGCGACCAACGCCGAGGTGGCCCGGGTGATGGGCAGGATCCTGGGCCGACCGACGATCCTTCCCGTGCCGGCCAAGGCTCTGGACCTGACCCTCGGGGGGTTCTCCTCGGAGGTGCTCGGCAGTCTGCGCGTGATTCCGCGCAGGTTGCTCGACGCCGGCTTCGACTTCCAGGACCCCACCATCGACCGGGCCCTGTCCTATGCCTGGGCCACTCGCTAGCCCGGAGCACAGCTCGGTCGCGCCGACCCAGTCCGTGCCCGCTCACTCCCCGGGCACCACCTGCACGAGGCGCCACCCCGGATCGGTCGCAACCTGCGCCAGGGTGATCGCCCATCGACTCGCAAGGCCCGGCCCCACCGCCTCGACCACCTCCCCCGCATCATCGACGAGGGCATAGCCGGATCGCTTGTCAACAGCCCAGATCGTCACCTCAGGACCGTCGCGTTCAACTCGTTCGATCGCCAGGACGTGGGTCGTGAGCCCGTCGGGTCTCAGCCCGCGGGCTGAGAGGTCCGAGACAAGAGCCTCGTCGGACTGCCAGGCCGGGGATCCGGGTTGTGCGTAGTCGCCGAGCCGTCCCGGGTCCGTCGCGGCCAGGGTCATCGCACGACGCCGATCCAGCTCGGCGAGCACGCGCCACCAGTCCGGCTCCCCGGAATGAGTCGAGGGCGTGGCTGGTGTCACGGGCACCGGGACTGCCGTACCGGCGGCGCCGGACGCCGACGGAGCCGCCGTGCTGGAGGACCGGGACTGTTCCATCGGGCGGGAACTGGAGGATGGCTCGGCTCCGGACGACGCAACCGCGGACGGCTCCGCCCCCGGCGGCGGCCAACCCACTGGAGCAGCTCCGGCACCGGGGCCGGTCAAGGTCACACGGGCAAGTGCCAGGATCACGAACACCGCGACGACCCCCACGCCGACCACACGCCACAGGCCTCCGCCGGCCCGACGCCCCGAGCTCGGCGCGTCGCCCTGTGGTGCCGCAGCCCACGCCTTCCCGCGAAGGGCACCGGGGCCCTCCGGCGCGGCGGTGCGGCGGAAGACCCCAGGGGTGGGACTGAGCCACCCGGTCAGATCAGGCTCCGCCCACGTGGCCGAACCACTCCTGCTCGCCCGTCTCGGCCCCTGCCCGCCGGTCGGACCCTCCCTGCGCCCACGCGTTCGGATGCTCATCCCCCCACTCGTCGATCCCTGGCTCGCTGCCGCGCATGACACCACCCTCTCGGCAGGCAACCCTTCCGCCAACCGGTCATCCACAGCCTGCCGACCCTCACGCGGAGAGCAGGTACCGTTCCCCCGTGACCCTGCGCATCGAGGTGGCCGAGCACCCCGTCGACTACCAGCAGGCCTGGGACCAGCAGCGCGTGTGGCACACCGAGGTCGTCGACGGGGCACCCGACCTGCTGTGGCTGCTCGAGCACCCCCCCGTGTACACGGCCGGGCGGCGCACGGAACCCCTCGATCGGCCCTTCGATGGCACCCCTGTGATCGACGTGGACAGGGGCGGCAAGATCACCTGGCACGGCCCCGGGCAGCTGGTCGGCTACCCGATCGTCCGCCTGCCGGACCCCATCGACGTCGTGGCGCACGTCCGGCGGATGGAGGCCATGCTGATCGAGGTCTGCGCTGAGCTCGGGGTGGGGGCAGGCCGTGTCGAGGGCAGGTCCGGGGTATGGCTCCCGGCCGACGATCGCGGCGGTGAGCGCAAGATCGCGGCCATCGGCGTGCGGGTGTCGCGCGGGGTCACGATGCATGGCTTCGCCCTGAACTGCGATCCGGACCTGAGCTGGTACGACCGGATCGTGCCGTGTGGGATCCGGGATGCGTCGGTCACGTCACTGTCCGCCGAGCTCGGCCGCGACGTCACTGTCGCCGAGGCACGCGCGCTGGTGCTGGGCCGAGCTGAGCAACTGCTCGGCGCCTGAGCCATCTGCGCCAAGCGACCACGACGCGTAGGCTCTTCCACTGTGACTGCTGCACCTGAAGGCCGCCGGCTGCTGCGCATCGAGGCGCGCAACACCGAGGTCCCGATCGAGCGCAAGCCCGACTGGATCAAGACCCGCGCCCGCACCGGCCCCGAGTTCATGGCGATGCGCGAGCGCGTGGCTGGCGCCGGACTGCACACCGTGTGCCAGGAGGCGGCCTGCCCCAACATCTACGAGTGCTGGGAGGACCGCGAGGCGACCTTCCTCATCGGCGGCTCCCAGTGCACTCGGCGCTGCGACTTCTGCCAGATCGACACCGGCCGGCCCGAGCCACTGGACCGCGACGAACCCCGCAGGGTCGCCGAGTCGGTCGCGACCATGGGCCTGCGCTACGCCACCGTCACGGGCGTGGCCCGCGACGACCTGCCCGACGAGGGCGCGTGGCTGTACGCGGAGACCGTCCGGGTGATCCACGAGCGCAATCCAGGGTGCGGCGTTGAGGTGCTGATCCCTGACTTCTCGGCCAACCCCATCCTGCTCGCGGAGGTGTTCGGCGCCGCCCCGGAGGTCCTTGCCCACAACCTCGAGACAGTTCCCCGGATCTTCAAGCGGATCCGACCGGCGTTCCGGTACGAGCGCTCCCTGGATGTGATCACCCAGGCCCGCGACGCCGGGCTGGTGACCAAGTCGAACCTGATCCTGGGAATGGGCGAGGAGATCCCCGAGGTCCACGGAGCGCTCGCCGACCTGCGTGCGGCCGGCTGTGACCTGATCACGATCACCCAGTACCTGCGCCCCACACCGCGGCACCACCCGGTCGAGCGCTGGGTGCGACCCGAGGAGTTCGTGGCCCTGGCCGAGCATGCCCGCGAGCTGGGCTTCCTCGGGGTCATGAGCGGGCCCCTGGTCCGTTCGTCCTACCGGGCCGGGAAGCTGCACGCGCAGGCGATGGCTGCACGCACCAGCGGGTAGAATCCGGCCCATGTCGAAGATGGGCGATCGTGTTCGCGTGATCCGCGACAACTACAGGATGGCCAAGAAGTACGACCCCAAGCTGGGTTGGTTGCTCGGGGGCATCGTTGTCGTGGGTGCTGCGCTGTTCATCATGCTGGCTGTGCTGACGGACAACCCGTTCACCTGGGCCATCGTGGGCACAGCGGCGGTCATGGTGACCGTGTCGGTGGTGTTCAGCCGCCGGGCCATGAAGTCTGCGTACAAGTCGATCGAGGGCGAGCCCGGCGCCGCAGTGGCCGTGGTCCAGAACATGTCCAAGGCTGGCTGGGGCATCTCCGCCGGCGTGGCCGTGAACAAGAACCAGGACCTCGTCCATCGGGCCGTGGGCCGCCCGGGGGTCGTCCTGATCGGCGAGGGCAACAGCCCCGCGCTGGGGTCGCTCATGGCTGCCGAGCGCAAGCGGACCGCACGCTTCATCTCGGATGCACCGATCACTGAGATCGTCATCGGCGACGGCGAGGGGCACGTCCCCATCGCCAGGCTCGACAAGTACCTGCGCAAGATGCCCAAGGTGCTGGCACCGGGCGAGGTCACGACGCTGCGCAAGCGTCTCGATGCCCTTGCCACCGCTCCCCTGCCGGTGCCCAAGGGCCCCATGCCCAAGAGCGGGCGGGTCCCGCGCGGCGGCAAGTTGCGATGATCCGTGGAACATGTTGATGTCGGAGGTGTGACCGACGAAAACGCTACGCCCGCCTATCACGGCCAGAGCCTCGGCCTCCCCCCATCCGGGGCCGGGTCCATGGCCAGGACCGGACGCCGTGTCGTGGCACTGTTCATCGACTGGTTCGCCGCACTGATTGTGGCCCGAGCCCTTGTAGGCGCCCCCGAGAACACCGTGGAGTCCTTCGCCACGCTTGGCATCTTCGCCCTCGAGGTGGCGCTGCTGACCTGGCTCTGGGGTTCCTCGTTCGGCCAGCGGCTTGTCGGCCTGCGCGTCGTGGGGCGCAGCCGCCGCCTCGGCCTGATCGGGTCGATGCTGCGCACGGTGCTGATCTGCCTGGTGATCCCCCCGCTGGTCTGGGACTCCGACGGCCGCGGCCTGCACGACCGCGCCGTGGACACGGTCGTCGTTCGCGCCTGAACCTCTCCGGCGACACCCGCCGGACGGCCGACGTAACGGGCAGGAAACAATGGGGACACCGACGAGAAATCGGTCACTCCTAGCGTTCACCTCGCAACGGCGGCACGCACGTGGCCGTCATCGGAGCCACAGACCCGGGTCGCGCCTCGCGCCCCTCTAACCAGGAGGTTGGTTTGTTCAGCAAAGCGGAAGAAGTCGTCGCATACATCAAGAAGGAGCACGTCAAGTTCGTCGACGTCCGCTTCTGCGACCTGCCCGGCGTCATGCAGCACTTCAACGTGCCCGCCCAGAGCCTTCCGGAGGAGTTCTTCACCGAGGGCCAGATGTTCGACGGATCGTCGATCCGCGGTTTCCAGGCCATCCACGAATCGGACATGAAGCTCATCCCCGACCTCGGCAGCGCCTACCTCGACCCGTTCCGGGCCGAGAAGACCCTGATCATCAATATGTCGATCCGCGACCCGTTCACCGACGAGCCCTACAGCCGCGACCCGCGCAACATCGCGATGAAGGCCGAGGCATACCTGCAGTCCACGGGCATCGCCGATACGGCGTTCTTCGCCCCCGAGGCCGAGTTCTACATCTTCGATTCGGTGCGCTTCGAGACCAAGCAGAACGCCGGCTACTACTTCATCGACTCGATCGAGGGCAAGTGGAACTCCGGGCGTGAGTACGAGGCCGATGGGTCCGCCAACCGCGGGTACAAGACCCCGTACAAGGGTGGCTACTTCCCCGTTCCCCCGGTCGACCACTTCGCCGACCTGCGCGACCAGATGACCCTCATGCTCGAGCAGGTGGGCCTGAGCGTCGAGCGCGCCCACCACGAGGTCGGCACAGCTGGGCAAGCCGAGATCAACTACCGATTCGATGCGCTGGCCAAGGCCGCCGATGATGTCATGAAGTTCAAGTACGTCATCAAGAACGTCGGCTGGGCTGCCGGCAAGTCCGTGACCTTCATGCCCAAGCCGGTCTTCGGCGACAACGGCTCGGGCATGCACGTCCACCAGTCGCTGTGGAAGGACGGCAAGCCGCTGTTCTACGACGAGGCCGGCTACGGCGGCCTGTCGGACATGGCGCGCTGGTACATCGGTGGCCTGCTCAAGCACGCCCCGTCGCTGCTGGCCTTCACCAACCCGACGGTGAACTCCTACCACCGTCTGGTCCCCGGCTACGAGGCCCCGGTCAACCTCGTCTACAGCCAGCGCAACCGCTCGGCCTGCATCCGCATCCCGATCACCGGCTCGAACCCGAAGGCCAAGCGCATCGAGTTCCGCGTCCCCGACCCGTCGAGCAACCCCTACCTGGCGTTCTCGGCGATGCTCATGGCCGGGCTCGACGGGATCAAGAACAAGATCGAGCCGCGCGACCCGGTCGACAAGGACCTCTACGACCTCCCGCCGGACGAGGTTGCCGACATCCCGCAGGTGCCGGGCTCGCTGCCCGAGGTGCTCGACGCGCTCGAGGCCGACCACGCCTACCTCACCGAGGGTGGCGTGTTCACCGAGGACCTGATCGAGACCTGGATCGCCTACAAGCGGACCAATGAGGTGGACCCGATCCGCCTGCGCCCGCACCCGCACGAGTTCGAGCTGTACTACGACATCTGATCGAAAACTGGCTCTGACCTGCGACGATACAAGTACGAGTTACGCCGTAGTCCGCAGGAAGTCCGCAAGGGCTTCGAGAAGTGTCGACAAGAGGGCCTCCACCAGCACAGGGTGGAGGCCCTCTTCGTCTGCCTGGAACGCGGTACTGAACCCGCCCGAGGGCGCCCACTTCGCCCACTATGACGCGCTGAGGGCGCTCATCTGAGTCTCCCCAGTTGTTCTTGTCGGAGTTCCCCACCCGTGTGGCGCCGCCGAATGCAGGCGAGCCCCGACGCGATCCACCGGCTCAGCTCCGCTTCGTGGCGGGGGCGCCTCCCGACGGGGCGTCAAGAGGCGGAGGCCTCTGTCCGAGAACCGACGACCGGCCCGGCGGCTCCCGGACGGGGTAGGTCAACGCTTCGGCGGCCTCGCCGAAGGTGGACGGTACATGCCCAGCTCGGCGGTCGGGTCGCCCTCGACGGGACCGTACTTGTCGAGGATTCCGTTGAGCAGCAGGTTGGCGATCTTGGGGCCGTCGTCGGTCATCGTGACCCAGACGACATGGTCGATGGCTCCGAGCCGCGGCACGTTCATGGCGCCTGTCATGGCGGTGATGATGTAGTCGCGGCCGTGGCGTTCGGTGTAGTTGTACTTGTGCGTGTGGGCGGCGAACACGGTGTACGGCCGATCGGCGAGGAACTGCTCGATGCGGGCGAAGTTGCTGGGGGTCGCGCTCCAGACCGTCGCTGGTCGACCATGCGGGCGCGTGCATCAGCACGAAGGTCCAGCGCACGTCGGCGTTGTCGGCGAGCACCTCGGCGAAGTAGTCGACCTGGGTGTCGCTGATGTTGATGACGCCGAAGAAGTCCTCGATCGGCTGGGCCGCCGCCAGGATGGTCTCGACATCCACGCTGGCAGCGATGGCATCCTTCACCGCGTGGTAGGACGCCTCGAGGATCGCAGCCTGCTCGGGGTCGTTCTCGATGACGTGGTCGGTGTCCTTCGGCGGGTCCTCGGTGTTGACCACCAGGAACAGGACGTCCTGGTACCGGAAGTGGTAGTAGTCCCGGGTTCCGCCGAGCCGCTCCCGCCAGACCTCCAGTGACGCCGGGTTGTTCAGGTCGTGGTTGCCGGGCACGAAGAAGAACGGCGTCTCCAGCGGCGCGAGGGCAGCGTCGATCTCGCGCCACCAGGTCCGGTAGGTCTCCACGCTGGCCGGGAAGCCGCCGGGATCGTTGTAGCCCTCCACGAGGTCGCCGAGGTTGACGACGAACTCCGGCTGCAGCTCGTTGAGCAGTCTGGACGCCGCCTGGAGGACTCCGGGGCGCCCTCCTCCGGAGTTGTCCGAGACCAGCGCGAACTGGAAGTGCTCGGGATCGTTCTTGAACCCCAGGTGCGTGTAGGGCCTGGAGTGCTGATCAATGCGGAAGCGGCCCCGTGCGGCGGTGTCGGGCTGGGCGGATTCCTGCTCGGTCATGGTGTCGGCTCCCGCAGGACGCCGGCGCTACCGACAGTCATCAAGTTGCCGCGCACCGTCCCGGTCGCGGCAGTCAGACGTAGCCGCCTGGGGACCGGGTTGCTGGCCGCGTAGTCACGAGCGGGGACGCCCCCTTTCGGCAGCCGCATGGAGAGCGTCCCGCCGGGCTCCTGGGCCGAGTCTGGCCAGACACGGATCCTGAAGGGAATCGTCTAGTAGCCGCCTGTGGACGCGGATCGGGGCACCAGACGCCCCAGCGGGGTCGCCGCCGCCATCTTCTGCCGGGTGGGCGTTGAGGCTGGTAGGAGCACTGGGTGGCGTTCTATCGCTACTCTTGGGCTATGAGGGAACCGACCGAGGCGACGATGCGGCTGCGCGCTGCACTCACGGTGCACCGGAGTCGTATCGGCGAGGTGCTGGACCGCTATGGCGCCACCAACCCACGCCTGTTTGGTTCAGTGGCCCGCGGTGACGCTGGCGCGGACAGCGATCTAGATCTTCTCGTCGACCTGATTCCGGGGGCCGGAAACGACCTACTACGTGTGTCCGGGCTCGCCGAGGAACTCAGCGAGCTCCTCGGCGTCGGAGTCGATGTCGTGGCGGCACCACTTCTGCGCGACAAGGTCTCGGCAACCGCCCTGGTAGACGCGGTGGCCGTGTGAGTAGGTCCGACGCAGAGCGCCTCGAGGACATTCGGGCGGCGATCACTCGTTGCATCGCGTACCGCGACCATCTTGATTCTGCGGAACTCGGCTCGATGGCCTACGACGCAGTCCTGCGCAACCTGGCTGTCATCGGTGAGGCCGTGAAGTCACTGCCGGACGACGTCAAGCAAGATCATCCGGGCACTCCGTGGCCCGCCATCGCCGGCCTGCGCAACGTGGTCGTCCACGAGTACTTCCGCGTGAACCCGGAGATGATCCGCGACATCGTTGACAACCAGTTGGCACCGCTCCTCGACGACATCGGCTGACCAGACCTGTCCGGGCCGTTCCACCGACTCGCGGCCCGGGCAGACGCAGGCTCAGGGTCGAGCAGTCCGCTACACCGAGCGACTGGCCGAAGCTGAGGCCGTCGCGTCCGTGGGATCGCGTGGCGACTCCTACGACAATGCCATGGCCGAAGCGCTGAACTCACTGTTCAAGGCCGAGTGCATCCGCAACGCCGTCATGCGGCCCACCGGAGGATGGAAGAACGTGACCGACGTCGAGATCGCCGTCGCCGAATACGTCGACTGGTACAACCACCGACGCCTGCACGGCGAACTCGGCCTCATCCCACCCGCCGAGTTCGAAGCCAACCACTGGGCCAGCCACACACCCCAGCACTACCCTGAGAACCCTGTCCCCGCCGGGGCCAGATCCAACTAATCGAGCCTCCACGAAACCCGGGGCGATTCACGAACCTCGTCCACCCCCTCAGGGACACCCAGTTGTTCCGCGCCGGGCGACCATCCGAGAGAGCGGGCTGCGCGTCGGCGTTCGCGCCTGTCCGCGCCGTCTGCCAGACCCGGCGCCGAGCGACAGGACAAGGCCGAGTCACTTCGCCGCCTGCCGGGCGCGTCCTATCCGCCTGTCGAACTGCTTGCGGTAGGTGCCTGACCTTGGCGTCGGGGAGCGAAGAGGTGAGTCGATCTCGCGGCGCAGCTCCAGGGTTCGGGGAGGTTGGACTATCGGTGGTGGCTGCCGTCAGGAGGATGAGTTGGGGGCAACGTCCCGCCTGAGGAGCCAGCCATCGATGGGACCTTCGGGTCGCCTGCCGCTGTGTGCGGTGGGGGCGTGGCTCGGCAGGTGCCACGCCCAGCCTCAGCCGCGCCGCATCCGGCCCCGGTACTGGCCATGACCGGGTTGAAGGACATCCAGGTCGCCCCCGACGACATGTATCGCAGCAATGCTCTCTTCCCGGGCAGACCCACGTCCTTCCCGACGTGGACCACATCCTGCGCCACGAGCCATGGGCGGCGTCTGGCGTGCAGCGGTACAAGAGGCAAGCCCCATGCCGATCGACCTCTCCGTCGGGTGGCCGCTGCTCGACTGGCTGGCCCGGCTTCCGCAGCGCGCGACCGGCGCCACCCGCTAGGGTCCCGGGATGCAGCAGGATCACCCCGTGGGCCAGGTGGGCACCTCACTGGCGGATCGGCGGCAGTTGGGCCAGTTCGTCGCCCTGACGTTCGCGATCTCCTGGCTGCTGTGGCTGCCCAGCGTCCTTCGCTCGACCGGGATGGCCGACCTACCCGAGATCGTCGGGCTGCTGGGGCTGTTCGCCGTCCTGGGACCAACAGCGGCCGCGTTCGTCCTGGTCGGCCGCCAGGCGGGACGGGCGGGCATGGGACGACTGCTGCGTCGTGCGTTCGCCACGAACTTCGACAAGCGATGGTGGCTACCGACGCTACTCCTGCTGCCCACGGTCGGGGTGCTCACGACCCTGGTCCTCGTCCTGGCCGGCGACGGCCTGGACGACTGGGCGGTCCCCTCGCTGGCAACGGTCCTGGGAACGATCGCCATCATCCTGTTCGTCGGCGGCGGGCTCGAGGAGTTCGGCTGGCGCGGCTACGCCCTGGACCGGCTGCAGAACGGGCGCAACGCCCTGACCGCCAGCCTCATCCTCGGCCTCATCTGGGGCTCCTGGCACCTGCCGCTGTTCCTCATCGGCGGCACAGTGCAGCAAGCCATCCCGATCTGGCAGTTCATCCTGCAGCAGATGCTCCTCGCCGTGCTCTACACCTGGCTCTACAACAACACCTCGGGAAGCCTGCTGGTCGCCATCACGTTCCACACCCTCGGCAACGCCTCGGCGGCACTCCTGCCCGAATTCTTCGCCACCAACCTGGGCCGCTGGACGAACTTCGCACTGCTCCTGCTAGCGGTCGGCGTCACCGGCACGGTCTGGGGATGGAACACCCTCAACCGTGACCAACCCGTGCCCCGGCCCAGCATCCAGCCACAACCCTGACCGCCAGCCCAGCCCCAGCGGGTGGACAACCCCATCGGGCAAGGAACTCATCGGTCCACAGCCCGCTGCAGATTCGACCCCACCCGGCGCTCACCGAACCCGCACTCTCCGCCCAACCGTTCACTCGCGAACCGGTCCAGAGCCGTCAGCCTCAGACCAGAATCACGTTCACCAGGGCAGCGTCCATCCGCCGCCTGTGGACGCACCGCGGCGAGGCCTGGACAGGCGTTGGCTGCACCGGCGTCGTTTCCGCCCACAGTGGGACGCCGTCACCAGGGCCGAGGTCTTGGTCCAGTACGCCGTCCGTCTACCTCGCCGCTACCGGTCCGCCAGCAGCCAGTCGAGGGCGTAGCCCTGGTGGGTCGCGGCGTCGTCGTTGACCCAGATCCCGAAGTGGGAGCCGTCGGGGATCCAGTGCAGTTCGAACGTCGACGCGGAGTTGATCGCTCGGATCAGCGGACGCGCCCCGTCTCGTAGGCCCAGATGACGAGCTCGACACGGTTCCGTGCCTCGAGCTTGGTCATCAGTCTGGCGATGTGCGTCTTGACCGTGCTGTTGCTGATGAAGAGGTCCTCGGCGATCTCTGCGTTGGTCTTGCCGCGGGCGACCTTCATCAGGACCTCTTCCTCGCGGTCCGTGAGTGGATCGACGGGTTGGATCGGGGCGGTGGCGGAATCGGTGGCGGCGAACGCTTCGAGGAGCCTGACGGTGATGCTCGGCGCGACGAGGGCGTCGCCGGAGGCCGCGGCCGTGATCGCCTGGACGAGGAGTTCGGTGTCGGCGTCCTTGAGGAGGAACCCCCGAGCGCCCGCCTTGAGCGCTCCGTACACGTATTCGTCGCGATCGAACGTCGTGATCACGACGACCGGGATCGGGTCCGAAGTATCCGGGCCGGCGAGGGCCTTGGTCGCCTCGATGCCGTCCATCCGTGGCATGTTGATGTCGAGGAGGCACACGTCGGGTTGGAGGCGCCGCGCGAGGTCCACGGCTTCCACTCCGTCGGCTGCCTCGCCGACGACCTCGATGCCGGGTTGGGCGTTGAGGATCATGGCGAGCCCGGTCCGCACGAGGTCCTGGTCGTCGGCAACGATCACCCGCAGCGTCATGGTGAGACCCCTCCCTTCGGCAGCACTGCCCTGACCGTCCAGCCCCTCCCGGGATTCGGGCCCACATCCAGCGATCCGCCATGCAGGGACACGCGTTCGGTCATACCGACCAACCCGTATCCGGAGGCCGTTGCCGGGTCCACGTACGACGCGTCTCCGTCGTCGGTGATGACGAGCTTGACGTCCTCGGCGGAGCCTTGCACCTGCACCGTGATCCCGGTGGCGCGGCGGGCGTGGCGGCGAGCGTTCGTGGTTGCCTCCTGCGCGATGCGGAACACGGCGGTCTGGATGGGTGGAGCGACGCCGTCGAGGTCACCGTGCATCTCGAGCTCGATCGGTGGCTGTCGCCCGTCGTGGGCGAGCCCTTGGAGGTCAGCGAGGCCCTTGCGGGGGCCCGGTTCCTCGTCGCCGCGTCGGAGCACGCCCACGATGCTGCGCATCTCGGCGAGTGTGCGGCTCGCCTCGGACTTGATGGTGCGCAGCGCCTGCACCGATGCATCGGGATCGCTCGCCGCGAGCGCCGAGCCAGCCTCGGCCTGGATCGCGATCGCCGACACGTGGTGTGCAACCGTGTCATGCAACTCCCGTGCCAGCTGTTCGCGTTCGAAGAGCCTGGCCTCTGCGATAGCCCGGTCCTGCGCTCGCTCGCGGTATCGGGCGGCAGTCCCGAGGGCGGCAGGAAAGAGCAGCCAAGCGAACATCGCGCCCGTGAGCACAGCACTGTCGGGGTAGAACACCAGGTTCGTCACCAGGGGAACGCTCATGATGCCGAGGCCGATCACCGCCTCGCGGCCCGAACCCCATCGGAACAGCGCGTAGGGGAACACGATCAGGAACACCATGGTGCCCAGGCCGGGTGAGTCCAAGCCCGCTGCGATGGCCGCGATGTCGAGGCCGGCGATGACGGTCCACGCAGCGGCAACCGCGGCCAGAGGATGAGTGCGTCGCCATAGCAGCGCCACGATCGGCACCAGCTGGACGGCCACAGCGAATGGCCGCCAGGGGATGTCGTCACTCGTCAGGCCCTCCGCGATGGCCAGGGCGACCAGGACGCCCACGAGCACCCAATCCCGCCACGTGCGCCGTGGCGGGTTGGGTTCACGGGGTTCCGCCCAGAAGGATCGGAGGGCGTTGATCAGCACGATCGACAGCGTACTTGCGGGTCCCGCCCCGGTCGTCCGCCGAAAGTACGACGAGCGAATCGACCGTGGGTTGACGTGACGTCGACCCTCAGCCCGATGTGCCCTGCCAGGAGTCCGGGGGACGATGCTGTCAGCCCTCGAACGAGGGATCGGAAACGAAAGGAACTGTCATGCAATCGATCCAAAGACTGGGAGGGATCGGGGCCCTCATCGCGGCTGGCACCTTCGTCGTCGGTCTCGCCATGTTCGCCACGATCTTCATGGACTTCGTGAGCGCGACGGACCCCGCGGAGGCGGTGGGCTTCATCGTCGACAACCAACTGGCGCTCCACCTGTGGAACTTCGCGATCCATACCGTGTTCGGGATCGTCCTCGTTCCGCTCGTCCTGGCGATCGGGGACCGCCTCCGCACCGCGCACTCGCCCCTGGCGCGTGTCTCGTCCGTGTTCGGGCTCATCTGGGCGGGCGCCATCATCGCCACCGGGATGATCCTCAACATCGGCTACACCACCGTCAGCGATCTGCAGGGAACGGACCCCGAGATGGCTTCGAGTGTCTGGGCCAGCCTCGACGCGGTCACCAACGGCCTCGGGGGTGGGAACGAGGTGCTGGGTGGCATCTGGGTCCTGGGGATCAGCGTCATCGCGCTGCGCGAGCGGCTCTTCGCACGCTGGGTCAACTACCTCGGTGTCGTCATGGGGGTCAGCGCGCTCCTGACGATCGTCCCGGCCCTTGAGGACGTGGGCGCTGTCTTCGGCCTCGGCCTGATCGTCTGGTTCACCGCCGTGGGGATCACCCTGATCAAGGATCACACCACCTCGTCCCGGTCCCCAGACCATCAAGGCCTCGCCACCTCCCGCGGTGCGTGAGCACCAGACACGCTGAATGGAGATACCCGATGACCACGACCACCACACGACCACAGATCCGGCATCCCCCCTGGACGGCCTCGTTCGGCCCTCCCGCTGGCCGCAACTGGTCGCCGAGACTCGCTGCGATGGCCCAGGGAGGCCACGAGCCGACGCTGGCCAACTACCTGCACCACACCGGTCTCGCGCTCGACGACGTGTACAGCAACAACCGGTCCTGGTCGGACCTGCCCCAAGCTGCCGGCCTACCGGTGGCGCCGGCAGGCCCGGAGGAGGTTTCGCTGCGCCGCGCCATCGGCCGCCAGCTCCACATCGACGACCTCGAACGGATCAGCACCTTCCGGCACTTCCTCGTCCAGCCAGTTCGCCGCGGCCGGCGAGTCCCCGCCAGGCCGCGTTGCTGCGCATGCTGGTCGTCGGGCTGGCGGGCCGGCACGTCAAGGACGCGGACCCGGCCCAGGGGGCGGACCGGCTGTGGCAGCACCCGCAGGTGGACTCTTGCTCCCGTGATCGACAGCGTGTACCCGGTCTACGATGCCGCCGAGGCGTTCCGGCGCTTCGGCGCCCAGCAGCACACCGGCAAGATCGTCATCTCGATCACGCCCGACGAGCAAGGCTGACGACAGTTGCCACCCTGCACCATGACCGGAAAGTGAGCATGACCGATGTGGCACCTCCTGGCTGTTCTGACCATCAGCCTCGGCGTCGCCCTGCCCGCAAGTGATGCTGACACGTCGATCGAGAACTTCATCGACGCCGAGATGCCCGCATCCGGCGTGCCGGGCCTGGCCTATGCCACCGTGGCCGATGACCACATCGGTCCGGTCGGCGCCCGCGGTGTCGTCAAGAGCGGCACCGACGACGACGTCACGCCCGACACACCCTTCGTGATCGGCTCGGTCTCCAAGAGCTTCACGGCGCTGGCCGTCATGCAACTGGTCGAGGCCGGTGAGGTCGACCTGGACGGCGAGGTGTCGCAATACCTCGACGAGTTCGCAGGCCAGCCTGCCGGCGACGTCACGATCCGGCAGCTGCTCAGCCACACGAGCGGCTTCTCCACCCTGCAGGGCAACGCCTCCCACGCGGACGCCACCAGCGGACAGGACGCGCTCGAAGCACGAGTCGACCAGGTCGCACAGCTGACTCCCGCGTATGAACCCGACGAGCGGTGGGAGTACTCGAACACCAACTACCAGGTTCTCGGTCGTCTCATCGAGGTGGTCAGCGGGCAGGACTACCAGACCTACGTCGCAGCCAACATCCTCGAGCCGGTCGGCATGAGCGACAGCTTCGTCGCCGACGGCGAGGTCTACGAGTCCATGGCGACTGGGCACCGGCCATGGTTCTTCACCAAGCGACCGCTGCCTGACAACACGACCGACCGGGCAACGGCGCCGCAAGGCGGGATCATCGCCAGCGCCAATGACGTGGCGCGCTACATGCGGATGATGATGAACGGCGAGGACGACGTGCTCAGCGCCGACGGGAAGGCGATGATGATGCGCCCGGCCAGCGCGGCGTCGCCCTTCTACGGCTTGGGCTGGTTCATCGACTCCGACAACGGCACCGTCTGGCACTCCGGGTCGGTCCCCGGCATCGAGACGCTGGCCACGATGGCTCCGGCCGCGGACGAGGCAGTCGTCGTGCTGGTCAACGGGGGCAGCGGAATCGGCTTCGGGGAGACGACCGAGCTTCGCGAAGGCATCACCGCCAGGGCGCTCGGCCTCGACTACACCGGCGAGGGCTCGCGGTGGGCTCAGAAGGCCCTGTTCATCGGGTTGACGCTCCTCCCGATCGTCTACGTGCTGAGCATGGTCTGGGCGTGGCGCCACCGCGAAGCCATCCGCGCCAAGTCCGGAATCGCCGGCCTGTTCAGCCTCTGGTTCCCGCTGCTCACGACCTCCGTGGCAGCGTGGTTCATCCTCTACCTCGTCCCGACCCTGTTCGGCGCACCGCTGAGCACGCTACGACTCTTTCAGCCCGACTTCGGCCTGGTGCTCCTCGCGACCGCGGTCACCGGCGTGCTGTGGGCGGCGTTCAGGCTCGTCGTGGCCTACACCGGACGATCTGGCACCGCGAGCGCGCGGGAACCGGTTCAGGTGGCAGAGACCACGTAGCGCTTGCCGCAGGCCTGGGTCGAGCGTGCGGCCGTCGCGTCTGCACTTCGACATACATAGTCGCCTCACGGCCAGCCGGAGCCACAAGCCACCTGACCCTTTTCGCCGCGTGTGGACGCTTCATCGGTTCGGGTACCGATCGGGCGGGACCATCATCTGGTGGTCTCCCGATTCCGGAAAAGACATCAGCCCTGGCCATCCCGACCTCACCACCCTTCCGCCAGGGAGCTGTTGGGTCAACGAGTCCGCAGCTCCCCGGGCGTCCAGGTCGTCAGCCGACGAACGCCTCGTGGAAGGCCGCGGCGATCTTGGTGTGACCCGACAGGTTCGGGTGCAGGCAGTCGGCCCCGCCGACGAAGTCACCCTCGCCGAGCATCCCGAAGGTCTCAGCCGGTGTGGCTCCGAACTGCGCCGAGATCATCGTCGATCAAGTTCGTTGTAGCCGATCCTCGAGCGATTCCCACACGGGCAGCTCGCCGCCCTCGAGCACCCACTCAACGAACGGGCCGGCCGCCGGGTTGGCCTGGCCGATGTCGCAGAAGGGCACCGGGTTGTAGTACGTCATCGTCACGATGCGCGTCTCCGGCCCTGCCGCCGCCCGCAACTCGCTCAGGATGTAGGTGTAGTTCGCGCCGAACGTGGTGAAGACCGACTCGATCGCGGCCAGGCACCCACTTTGGTCCTCCCCGAGGCACGCGCCCAGGATGGTTCCGAACGCATCGTTGCCACCCACGGTCACCGTGACGACCTGCACGTCGTTGCGGCGGTTCTTGTCGCCATTGCGCCGCTCCAGCAGAGCCGTCGCGGCCGGGAGCTGCTCGTCAATGAGCAGCTGAGTGGTCACGCCGGGCTTGCCATCGGGCGGTTCAACCTCGGGCGGAATCGCCGACCGGGCCATGTTCTGCAACTGGAGTTGGCGGCATCCCGGTCGGGTGCCCCTGCCCTTGCCGGGCAGGCAGTTGAGGCTCGTCTCCAGATCCTCGCTGAACTGGGCGACGTACCCATTCGCCTGCCACGCGTCTACTGTCGCCCAGTACTCGCCGGGAACCACAGCCGCTGACTGCTGACCATTCGCAATCGAGTCGCCGAGCGCCAGGTACACAGGCAGACCCGGGACCAGGTCCGGCGAGTTCCCCGGTGCCGCTCCGGCGGCACCGCCGCCGAGCGCCCCGGACACCACCAGAGCCAACGCCACAACGACTCTTGACACCACAGACATCGCACTCATCCCCTCTGTGCCAGCGCCGTTGCCGGATACGGCATCCGGGCGGCGTGGGCCCCGTCTCGATACTGCGCCTCCAACACTCCACCTGCTCCGGACAACGGGGAAGGGACCAAGTCCCCCCCGGCGGATCCCCACCCTGCAGGCATTCGACTGCCCGCTCGCTATGGACGCGGTCGCATCGTGCGAGTGGCTGGGTTCGCTGGTGTCACAGCAGCCGGGGGGCGTCCTCTTGTTCGGCGTCGTCCACCGTGGCAGCATTGTCAGGTCCAGATCTGGGCCTGACGCCGGATCGGGGAAGGGGCAGCGGCATGGGCACGGCGCCTGACAGTGCACATCAGCACATGAACACCATCATCCATCACGGGTTGCGGCGTGACTTGGATCGCCTGGCGCAGGTGCTGCAGCCGCAGCATCCGACCGCCTGCGTGCCGCGGCCGGGGAGTTCGCCGGCGACGGCTCGGACGCCAGTCGCCGCGCTCTGGCCGAGGCCGTTACCCACATGCAGGAGGTGACGCTGCCCCATCTGGACCACGAGGAGCAGGTGGCCATGCCTCTTGTTCTGGAGACGCTGGACGACGACGACTGGGCCTACCTGGAGAAGAACCATTTCCGCGAGGGAATCAGTCTCTCCGCCGGAGCGGTGCTGTTCATGTGGCTCCTGGACGACCTCGACCCCCACCGCGCGAGGATCGTCAAGGGCGAGGTCCCGGGGCCCCTGTTCTGGGTCATGTCGCGCGTCTACGGGCCTCGATACGACTCCGAGGCCCGGATCTGCTGGGGCGCCCTGGCGGGCACGAGGTCCTAGACCGACCGCAGACCTGGCGCGAGGTTGTGAAGGGCCCAGAGCTCGGCCGGCGTGCGCCTGCATCGGCTGGGTCAGCGGCGTCGTCGACGCGCCTGCTGTCCACATTCCTCGAGGAGTAGTCCGAGTCGTTGCCGGCTAGGCTACGGATCCACCAGCGCCGGACCGGACCGCCGCTGCGAATGACCCAGAGGGGGCCAACGGTGGATGTCGCCGAACACATCGCCGTCATCGAGAGCGAAGGCAGGCTCTTCGCCGAGGCCGCGCAACTCTCAGGACTGGACTCGCAGGTCCCCAGCTGTCCCGGGTGGGACGTGCGCGAGCTGGTGCGACACCTGAGCAGTGTCCACCTATGGGCGGCAGCTCATGTGGCGAACCGTGCAACGCAATGGCGCGACCACGGTCCAGCGGAGCTCAAGGAGTACTGGCCCGACCTCGCCGTGTTCTGGCCCGCTGATGACGAGCTCATCGATTGGTATGTTGAGACGAACGCCAACCTCGTCGCTGAGCTCAACGCTGCACCCGCCGACCGTGAGTGTCTGACCTTCCTGCCAGCACCGACACCGATTGCCATGTGGGCCCGCCGCCAAGCCCACGAAACGTCGATCCACCGATCCGACGCGGAAAGCCCTCGCAGCGCCTACGCCGGGTACGACCCAGCGGTGGCCGCAGACGGCATCGACGAGATCCTGATGCTGTTCGCCCCACGCTGGGGGATCCCGTCGGCCGAGGCGAAGTCAATGGTCGTGCGCACGACCGACACCAATGACATGTGGCGTGTGACGATGGGACCCGACAGCATCAGCGCCCGACGCGGCGACGGTTCCGCAGATGTCACGCTCACTGGCTGTGCATCAGATCTCTATCTATCCGTCTGGAACCGCGGAAACCCGCCGATCACCGTGACAGGCGATCCTGAACTCGTCGCGACATGGCGCGCCAACTTCACGTTCAAGTGGAACTAGGTTCTGACGCGTCACACGGGGGCGTCCTCGGACTCGACCTCACCGACGCGCGGCCGTTTGCCCTCGTCCACGACACTCCCGCAGGCCAGATTCGCATCACGGCTGTGGAGGAGGTGCGCGCCGCGCCCTACACGGTTCTCGGTTGGGTCCTCGAGGAGCTCGAGGATGAGATCGACCGCCTCGCCGCTGCAGGTGTCGACTTCAATCGCTACGACGGCATGAGCCAGGACGAGCGTGGTATCTGGACCGCACCCGATGGCGCTCGGGTCGCCTGGTTCCACGACCCCGACGGCAACAACCTCTCCCTCCAGTCCTAGGCGTGCTTCTTGCGGTGTGCCCCACACCGCCGCGAAACGCGCGCTGTTTGGAACGCGATCACGACCGCAGGTGTCGGCGCTGACCGAGCCACGGCCGGTCTCCCGCGCCGTCGGGCGAGTGCGTCGTTGCCGCCCAGAAGGAAGCGGCTCGTATAGGGGATTGCGGCGGCTGCCTCTGCAGCCTCGTGGGTAGAAGTGGCGTCCCCGGCGTCGGCCAGCACCGAGGCGACCCGCCCAGCGCCTTGAACTTGCAGGGACTGGGGCTGATGGTCGGGCGGCTCTGGCCTGGCTGGCGGTGCGCGCCCGGCTGCTCGGTGTGAACTGGCCGGCGGTCGCAGCCCTGGTGCTCAACCTGGTGATCGTCCTCGGTGCGGTCGCGCTGATCGG
The DNA here is from genome assembly GCA_963753075.1 of uncultured Actinomycetes bacterium. Classification (GTDB taxonomy): domain Bacteria; phylum Actinomycetota; class Actinomycetes; order S36-B12; family CAIYMF01; genus Prado023. Next base: position 19,237 of record CAVWAR010000017.1, on the reverse strand, counting down.
GCTCGGCTGAGTTGTTCGCCGGTATGCCGGGCGACCCAGGGATGACAGCGCACGGGCCGCGACATCACGTGGCGGGTGCGGACCCCGGGGCCCACAGCGGTCCGAGCCGGCGGGCGCTGCGGGTTACGTCGGCGTAGGAACGCGTCGAGATCTTGGTCTGGGTGGCGAGGTTGTGGCCGGTGAGGGCCGCCACGGCCAGGCGCAGGGAGGTCAGGGGGTTCTGGTAGCGGACCTGCCAGCCCAGCCACGCGAGGGCATCGGCCTGGGGCTTCCACGCCGCATTGAATCTGGGCCCTACGGTGTCCATCGGGCCAGCGGCAAGGCACTGGTCGAGCACCATGGCCGACTCCATCGAGGCGTTGCCGCCCTGGCCGATCGGTGGGAATGTCACCGCAGCGTCGCCCAGGAGGACCGCGCGCCCGCCGTGCAGGCTGGAGCAGGTCACCCGTCGCCCCAGCGGGACCGCTTTGCGACCAGACATATCAGCGACCGCCCGCGGCCCGGCGAGATCGGCGGCCTTTGGCAGGTGACGGCGTAGCCACGCCGAGGCTTGCTGCGGTGAGGTGAAGGCCAGCGGTTTGTTGGTTCCGATCACGGCCAGCCAGCGCACGCCCTCGGGCTGGCTGTCGTCGCCGACGACTCCAGACATCGTGAACGGGCTGAGCGCCAGCGCGTTCAGGAAGTGCTTGTCGAGCCGGTCCGCCACGTGGTCGAGTTCCAAGATCAGGCCGAAGTTCGGGATCGAGGAGGTCGCGACGGAGAATCCCGCCACTTGATCCTGCATCGCCGCGCGGACCCTCGACCCCGAACCGTCGGCCCCGATGATGAGGTCGAAGCGCCGGCCGGCTACCTCCCCGGTGCTCAGGTCGAGGTCGTGAACAGCCGCGTCGAACACGAAGTCGATCAAATCGAGGTGCCGCTGCTCGGCCACGGACATCAACGTCCGGGTGATGTCGCCACGGGAGCCGATCCACCCCGGTTCCTTCCACGGATCCACCGTGCGCCCCCGGTACCGGATGCCACGAAACCCGGTCATGTGAGCGTCGAACTGGTTCACGGCACCGATATGCCGGACGGCGCGCAGACCATGGCCGGTGATGTCGATCGGGTACGAGCGATCCGGGTTGAAGCGCTGCGCGCGGCTGGGGTGGGACTCCCGCTCGAACACCGTGCTAGGCAGCCCGCGACGCGCCAGGCAGATAGCGGCGGTCAGGCCTCCCGGCCCGCCACCGACGATCGCGATCCTCGACACAGGCGTCCCCTCGGACGTGGTTGGCACAACTGGGGCAGTCCGGTGATCCTAGCGATGAACTCGAATCCCTTGCCGAAGTGCACCACGGTCAGCTCAGCCAACTCGACCCACCGAGCGACTCCAGTTGCATGGCCAACCACACCACGCGGCCAGGTGCGTCATTGCGCCGCCAGTGGACGCACCGCGTGGGTGGTCTTGGATGCACTTGCCTTCGCGCTGGCCAGACATCGGGCTTGGGGCGCTTCGGGCGTCTTTGCTGGGGTCGTTTTGCCCTTCCAACGCGCCCGGAAGGGTGCCACGCTCGAATGGAGGGAGGTGCTGGTCATGTCTGCGGTGGGACAGGTGAGGTCGGTGCTGTCGGTGCCGAAGGAAGCGACGGAGCGGGTTCTGACGGGTTTGGCTCGGGACTGGGCTGGGGTGCCGCGGGGACCGCTGGGCCGGGTTTCTACGCGCTGGGTGATGCCGCGGCTGCATGCGGCGGTCTACCAGGTGATGGCGCCTGCGGTGCAATTGCGTGCCGATGACGAGCTGCTGGAGGTGGCCTGTGGTTCGGGGGTGTTCCTGGCCCAGCAGGCGGGGCAGGCGCGGCGGGTGGCCGGTCTGGACCTGTCCGATCTGCAGGTCGAGTTGGCCCGTGAACGTCTGGCGTCGCGAATCGCGGCGGGGACTGCGGAGATCGTCCAGGGGGATGCGGGCCAGCTTCCGTGGCCAGACGACTCGTTCACGGTGGTGACCTGCATGGGCTCGTTCGAGGCATTTCCGGACCCGGAGAAGGTCCTGGCGGAGATGTTCCGGGTGCTGCGGCCCGGCGGCCGGGCGGTGCTGAACGTTGGGGAGCGTGTGCCCGACGGGACGACAACCCACCGGATACTGGGGGAGATCTGGGTCTGGTCCGAAGCCGACGTCCGGCGCATGGTCGAGCGGGCTGGCTTCATCGACCTGTCGATCGAGTATGCCTCCTCGGCTGGGGAGAGCCGAGTGCTCAGGGCGGTCGACCGGGTCACGGGGGCTTTGGGGCAGGACCTGCGGATCGTGCACGCCACCAAGCCGACCCAACCGGGCCAGTAGCGGCGAGACCCGGGGCGGGAGGAGGTGTCTGGCGATGTCGGGCCGAACGTGCAGCGCGCTCATCGACGCGCCGGTCCAGTCGGTGTTCCAGGTGATGAAGGATCCGGCCAGTTTCACCGAGTTGATGCCCGGCGTGCAGTTCGTGCCGGAGGTGATCACCCCGGACGGGGTCGGCACTACCTACCGGTTCCAGACCCGGGTGGCAGGGCTGCCGATCCGCGGCAGCGGTCGCTTCACCCAGGTCGAGGCAAACCGTCACATCCGCGACGAGACTTCGATCCCGATCGAGGGGTCCTTCGACTACTGGTTCGAGGATGAGGATGGGGGGACCCGGGTCACGATCGAGCATCACCCGGGTCGGCTGTGGGGGGTGCCGGTGCTGGGCCGGGTGCTGGCCGACAGCTATGCCCGCGACGACCAGCGGGTGCTGGCACTGCTCAGGGCCAAGCTGGAGCCACCGGCGCAGCCCCGACCCGATCTCTCCGGGGACGTTCCGCAGGGCCTCAGCGGCCGGGTGGGGGTGTGGTTGATGCCGTTCTTCCACGGCCCGATGTACCCGGCCGCGGTTGCCGCGCTGCGGCTGCAGCCCGACGATGACCTGCTGGACGTGGCTTGCGGTTCCGGGTCGTTCCTAGCCACCTGCGCGCCACGGGTGCGGTTCGCTGCCGGGGTTGACGTCTCCGACGTCGCCGTCACATCGGCGCGCAAGCGCCTGGCGACCCAGATCGCCGACGGCACTGCTGAGATCGTCCTCGGCGATGCCACGTACCTGCCCTGGCCGGACGGCCGGTTCAGCGCGGTGACCTGTTTGGGCAGCTTGGACCTGATGCCAGAGCCTGAGCGAGTCCTGTGTGAGATGCGCCGCGTGCTGCGCCCCGACGGTCGGGCGGTGTTCTCCATGGGCTCGCGGTTCCCCGACGAGCAGGCACGGCATAAGTACGCGGCCCAGGCCTGGTGCTGGACCGAGGAGCAACTCGCCGACGCGTTGCACGAAGCGGGATTCGCCAACCCGCTGATCCGCTACCACCGCTGGGGCGGCCGCAGCGGGCAGGCTCACCTAGTCAACTGGTTCAGCAGGGCCACCGCCGGCGCAGACGAGTATCGACTGGTGCGAACCACCCCGGCCGGGCAACTCTCGACGTAGCAGCCCCCTCTCGGCTGCCACCCACCGCCGCCAGGTCCCCACGGACCATCCCAACGGGGCCGGATCGGACCTGCCCCCTATCGCCGCGAGTGGACGCACCGCAGGCGTCCGCGTCGCCTATGGCTGTCGAGGACGAGGCCACAACGTGTCCGTGCATCGAGCACGGTACTGGCCTTGGCCCGGGGTTAGGCCCCCCGCGCCCCGGAGTCGACCCCGACCGTCGCCGGCGCGGTCCCGCTGTGCGAACGTCGCCGCAGCTCGGCGATGCTCAGTGCCACGATGAGCCAGGCGATCACCGTGGCCAGGGCAGCGAGCGTCAGGTGCGCGTGCCAGGCACCTTCCGCCACGTGGCTGCCGACAGCGAAGAGCCCGAACGCCCCGAGCGGCACCCCCACCACCAGATTGGTGATCGCGCTGGCGCGGATGGGCAGGAACAGCGTGACCGCAGCCACGGCCAGCGGCAGGGCGACCATCGCCGCGTTCAGCAGTGCCATGCCCATCGTCACCGGATCTCCTTCCATCTCACCGGCGACGCCTTGCTCGAGCACGCCCGGCTCGTAGAAGAACACCGCCATCGTGCCGGTCAGCGCGCATCCGGCGACCAGCCAGAGCACCGCGAACCGGACTCTGGCGAGGGTGGAGTCCTGGTCGTGCACAGATCTTGTGTCGGCCGGGTGGCCGAGTTGTTGCAGAGTCATCCCAATCACCCCGCTCGTGAGTCGGGCCTCTCACTTGTCACGCTACGGCGCTGCGCCCGGGGCCTGGCAGAGGCAAACGTCCCCGGGAAGACCGGCCCGGCTGGTCGCCGGGTAGTGGTCGGCCGCCGGGGATCTTGCCGGCCCAAGAGCCCCCGCGGTTCTCTCAGACGGCGGTTGGGGGCGTTCGGCACTTCCGGGGGTCCTCCTCAGCCGGGAGGCTGGGACTGAAGGGAGCCTGAGAGGTGCCCACCGGCTCCGCTGGGGGTTCCAAGAATGGGGACTCCGGGGGCGCGGTGGGGTTGGCAGGGCTTGGAGGGATGGTGCGACATGTCGAATCTCACGACTGGGCTGCTGGGCGAGGGGATCCCGTACCTGGCGGTCGGTGATGGTCCACCGCTGGTCATGGTGCAGGGCCTGACGCCAACGAATGAGGTGCCCACCGGGATGGAACGTCGGATGACTCTGCCCATGGTGATGCCGTTGAGTGGCGAGTTCCGGGTGTATCTGGTCAACCGCAAGCAAGGGCTGCGTCCAGGGGAGTCGATGTCCGACATCGCCGGGCACCTTGCCGCGGCCATTGAGGACGACCTCGGCGAGCCGGTGTTCCTGACCGGGACCAGCACCGGCGGGTCGGTGGCCCTGCAACTGTCGGTGGACCGCCCCGACCTCGTCCGGGCCCTGGTCGTGGTCGCGTCGGCCTACCGGCTCGGACCAGAGGGCCGACGCGTGCAGCAGGAGTTGGCGCGGCTGACCCGGGCCGGCGATCCCGGCGCCGGGTTCGCGCAGATGGTGTCCGCCATGATGCCGGCCGCCGTGCAGGGCCCGCTGCGGCCCGTGGCGAGGATGATGGGCAGGTCGATGGCCCCCAAGGATCCCAACGACCTGCTGGTGACCCTCGACGCGGAGGACGTCTTCGACGTCGGAGACCACCTGCACCGGATCACCGCACCCACGCTTGTCATCGGCGGAGCCAAGGACGTGTTCTACACCCGCGAGCTGTTCGAGCAGACCGCGGAGCGGGTCCAGGACGGCCGGGCGCACATCTACCCGGACTGGGGACACGGGCGAACCAGCACGTCGTCGACCACTGCACACCTCGCGCTCGGGTTCCTGCTGGCCGCCCGGCGCGCCTGACGCGCCTGCAGACAGAGCGAGTTCGCTCGGACCGTGCTGGGGTGCGTGCGTCTATTCGCCGCCTGTGGACGCGGTCGCATCGTGCGAGTGGGCTGGGTTCGCTGGTGTCACAGCAGCCGGCGACAGGTCAGCCGCATGTCCGGCTGACCTGTGCTGTTTTCTGGCTCTTCTGACGCTTCCGTGGGTGGTTGAGCGCGCCTGAACGGGGGCACGCCGCTCTCTGTCTAGGTTCCTGGATTGTCTAGGTCCGGAACTGAAGAGCGGAGAACGGCGTGCGGAGCGTCACTCTATGGCGTGCCCTGCTTGGGGTGCAGAAGACGGTCATCGAGAGCATCGAGTTCGACGAGGATGAGCAGATCCTCGTGGCCCGGGTCCGACCCACGCGGCGGGCGGGCAGCCGGTGTGGTCGGTGCCAGCGGCGCTCACCCTGGTACGACCGCGGCGAGGGTTGGCGGCGGTGGCGGACCCTGGATCTGGGCACCGTCCCGGTCTACCTGGAGGCTGACGCTCCACGGGTGAACTGCCGCACCCATGGGCCGACGGTGCGAGCGGTGCCGTGGGCCCGGCACGCCGCGGGCCACACCACGGTGTTCGACGAGCAGGTTGCGTGGCTGGCCACGCAGTGCTCGAAGAGCGCGGTGACCGAGTTGATGCGGATCGCGTGGCGCACGGTCGGGGCGATCATCACCCGGGTCTGGGCCGACGTCGAGAAGCTGCACGACCGGTTCGCCGGGCTGAAGCGGATCGGGATCGATGAGATCTCCTACAAGCGTGGGCACCGCTACCTGACCGTCGTGGTCGACCATGACAGCGGCAGGTTGGTGTGGGCCGCACCGGGCCGGGACAAGGCCACCCTGAACCTGTTCTTCGACGCCCTCGGCGCCGACCGCGGCGCTCAGATCACCCACGTGTCCGCTGACGGCGCGGACTGGATCGCCGACGTGGTAGCCGAACGCGCCCCGAACGCGGTCCGCTGCGCCGATCCGTTCCACGTCGTCCGCTGGGCTACCGACGCCCTGGACGAGGTCCGCCGGCAGGCATGGAACCAGGCCCGTGGCGCGGTGACCCAGCGCCGGGCCCGGCGTGCCAGTGGGCATGCCAAGGCCCTCAAGAACGCCCGCTACGCGTTGTGGAAGAACCCCGAGAACCTCAATGACCGGCAGCAGGCGAAGCTGGCATGGGTCGCCAAGACCGACCCGAGGCTGCACCGGGCCTACCTGCTCAAGGAAGGGCTTCGGCTGATCTTCCAACTTCCGTTCCAAGAGGCACCTGAGGCGCTCGAGACGTGGATCGGCTGGGCCCGCCGCTGCCGAATCCCGGCGTTCGTCGACCTGCAGCGCCGGATCGTCAAACACAGGGCCTCGATCCTCGCCGCAATCGAGCACGGCCTGTCCAACGGACGCATCGAATCGGTCAACACCAAGATCCGGCTGATCACCCGCGTCGCCTTCGGATTCCGCTCACCCGACGCCCTCATCGCCCTGGCCATGCTCAACCTCGGCGGACACCGCCCCACCCTCCCCGGCCGGAAATGACCCACGGATCAGTCAGGAGAGCCTGTTTTCTGCAGGCAGCTCGCGGGCGACCCTCGCTGGTCAACTCGCGGACGGGCTGATGGGTTCGCTAATCCTCGTCTGGATCTCACCGTCCAGCCCAGCCTTGCGGTCTGTGCACGTGTCGTCCCCGCTGGGGTTCGTGAGCTTCAACTGATCGTTGGTCACGGTGTAGGTGTAGGTGGCCTTGCCTGTCGAGCCGGGGCAGGCGGTACTGGTGAGGAACGTCAGCGTCGACGCGTCCGCTTCGTAGGTGCACGTGCCGATCTCTCTCAGGGAGTCCAGGGCTATTCCGAACTGGCCCAAACACGTCCCGTCGGCCCGCAATGTCAAGGCGACGACGTCACGGCCCTCTTCCTCTCCACCATAGAACCACATGCCGACCAGGGCGTTTGTGTCCTCGCTGTCCGACGAGCAGCCACCCAGCAGGCTCCCTGGCAGAGCGACCACCGCAACCATCGCTCCAAAGGCCTTGTTGCCCTTCATGGCGCGCGCCCCTTTCCGCCCCGAGGACGACGCCACGCTGGTGCCCCCACCCAAGGGCTACCCCCATCTCTTGCCATACTGCACCGCCGTGGTCAGGGCCGACAGAGCCCAAAGCCCCGCGTGCTCGACCGGGGCTACTTGCCCAGTTTGAAGTTGCGGCAGCCCCACGTGGACCTGCCCCACATCGCCGCCTGTGGACGCGCATGGGATCAAAGGCGTTGAGGGCGCGAGATGAGTGAGCCCTTGTTATCCCGAGATCGGGATAACACCGGTTATGCCGAGGTCGGTGTTATGCCGATAGCGAGGCCGCGTGCCTGGTGAGGGGGGTGCCCGGGCTCGGATCCTCGGCATAATCACAGGGCTTTGAGCCAGGCCATCAGGGGGTCGTCGGGGTGGTAGTCGCCGGCTGGGGTGTCGGGTTGGCGGGTGCGTTCGAGGGCTGTGCGTTTGATGTTCAGGTCTGCGTGGAGGTAGATGCCGGTCGTCGTGATGGACTCGTGGCCGAGCCAGAGAGCGATGATGGCGGTGTCGATCCCGGCTTCGAGGAATCGCATGGCTGCGGTGTGCCGCAGTGTGTGGACGGTGACGTGCTTGTCGGCCAGCTCGGGGCAGTGGCTTGCGGCTCGAGTCACGTAGCGCGACAGTCGTTGCTGGACTGCGTCTGGTGATAGAGGACGGCCTTGCGGGTTCGGGAACAGCGCGTCGCCCGGGCGGTCTTGGCGCTCCTCCAGGTAGGTCGTCAGGACTGCGGTCGTGGCTACGGTCAGGGGCGTGGTGCGTCTCTTGCGGCCCTTTCCGGTGCAGGCCACGTGAGGGCCAGCGCCGAGGTGGAGGCTGGAGGCACGCAGCCCGGTGATCTCGCTGAGCCGAAGCCCGGTCTGCACCGCGAGGGTGAACATCGCGTGGTCCCTGCGACCGGTCCAGGTGTCGATGCTGACCGACTCCAGCAATGCCTGGGTCTGTGAGCTGGTCAGGAACGTCGGTGTCGGTTTGGGCTTCTTCTTTACCGGGATGGCGTGGATTTGGGCAACGGTGTCCAGCCGTTCGGGGTCCTTCGTGGCGTAGAAGGCCATGGCGGACTTGATCGCGGCCAGTCGTAGGTTCCGGGTGGCCACGCTGTTGCCGCGCTGCGTCTCGAGGTGATCGAGGAAGGCCAGCACGCAGGCAGCGTCGATGTCGGTGACCTTGAGTTGGAAGACGGGGGTATGCGCGGTCTGCGAAAGGAAGCCGAGGAACAGCTTCCACGTGTCGCGGTAGGTCCGGATGGTGGCATCGCTCATGGCCCGCTGGGTGACCAGATAGGCGGTGAAGTACTCCTGCAGGATCGGGGCCAGCGAGGTCATCACGACTCCGGGCCTTCCTCGAGGCGCTTAGCCGCGATGGCGGCCACCTCGGGTGCGGCTTGCAGGTACCAGTAGGTGTCGGCGGGGTTGGAGTGCCCGAGCCAGGCCGACAGCAGCGTCAGGGTCCTGGCCGGGTCGCGCCCGGATCGGTACGCCTCGATCATGCTCTGGGTCGCGAAGGTATGCCGCAGGTCGTGGGGCCGGGGCCGGGCGCCGGCGCGCACCTGCAGTCCGGCGTGCTGGGTCATCCGGTGGAAAGCGCCGCGCGCGTTGCTCTCTGGTACGGATGTTCCCTTGCTTGTGGTGAGCACGGGACGTTCGGCTGCGACGCCGAGTCGGTGCCGGTCCGGACGGTGCAGGTATCCGGTGATGGCCCGGCGTGAGGTCGTATCGAGCAGCACGATGCGCTGGCGACCGAACTTCGCCTGGGCGATCAGGACGATTCCGTCGTCAAGATCGAGGTCACCGATGGTGAGCCTGAGCGCCTCTCCGATCCGCATCCCGGTGACCGCCAGCAGCCCGGTCAGCACCTGCATCGTGGCCCCCCTCAGCGGAGTGAACAGCTCCTCCGCGGCCTGCATGAGAGATTGGACATCGGCGTCCGAATACAGGTAAGGAGTCGCGCGCCGGGGTCCCCCTGGCCCCTGGCGTACTGCTGGAACCTCCACCGGCAGGCCGGACCCAGCCAAGTAGGCCGCGAACTGACGCACCGTGGAGAATCGGTAGGACCACCACGCTGGAGATCCCCCTGCGGGCGCATGGGCCCAGCCCAGGGCCTGGCTGTGAGTGAACAGCAGGCCCCCTTCTGTCGCCGGCGGCAGGGAAGCGACGAACTGGCTCAACAGACGTTCGACCTTGCGGTTCGGTTGGAAGCCACGCGCCGCGCGGAACGCCATGTACTCCCTGACGAGGCTGGACAGGTCAGACATCAGAGACCTCCGCGGGCCAGACTCGGACCAGCCCCCGCAGCGAGGCCACGTCGAAGGATGCGTAGAACAGGGTGACGTGGCCCGTGCTGTGACCGAGCAGCTCGCCGACCTCGGCCAGGGTCCCACCGGCGGCAAGAATCGCTCGGGCCGCGGAGTGCCGGAGGCGGTGGGCCCGCACCGGCCCCAGACCCGCGCGGGCGGCGTTCCTGGCCACGACCTGGGTCACCGCCGAACTGGTCATCGGGCCTTGGTTCCCCCGGACCTGAAGGAAGATCTCGCGGTGAGGGACCCCGACCGGGCGTTGCTGCAGATAGGCGACCAGCGCCCGACCCACGTCCTCAGGGATCGGGAAGGTCCGCCGACCTCCACCCTTGACCGCCGCGGTGATCGTCGCCGCAGGCCAATCGATGTCATCCAGACGCAGGCTGGCGGCCTCACCTGCCCGAAGGCCCAGCCGGACCAGAAGCAGCAACAGCGCGTAGTCCCGAACACCCATCCCCGTGCGACGGTCCGGACTGGCCAGCAGCCGGTGCACGTCCTCGTTCGGAATCGCCTTGGGCGGACGCCCTGACCGGTGCGTCACCACCGGTCCGACCGCACCGCGCAGGTCCTCGCTTGTCCATCCCGACATCCACGCGAATCCCAGGAACGACCGGATCGAAGTCGCCGCCAACTTCAACGACTCCGCCGCGTACCGACCGCCCAGATCAGTCACGTACGAACGGACCTGCGCGGACGAGACGGAACGCAGATCTCCGACACCGCCGGGACAAACCACGACCAACAGGAACGGCCGAACATGGCGCGCGTAGCACTCCGAAGTGCCGACCGAGCAACCCTTGACCTCTCGCAGGAACTCCGCGAAGCCACGCACCGCGTCATCAACGCCCATCCAGTCCCCACCGGGGCCACGGGCAACATCGCCATTCATCCAGCGCTTCCCTTCCTTGAGTAGGAAGGGAAGCGTCCCGCCACCAGACAGCTCATGGATTATCCCGAGGATCCGAGCCCGGGCACCCCCCTCACCAGGCACGCGGCCTCGCTATCGGCATAACACCGACCTCGGCATAACCCTTGAGCCCGTTCAGGTACCCACGTGTTTGGTGGCGGCGTCAACCGTTCAAGTGCTGCTGGAGTGCCTGACGCCCCGTGGCCAGCACAGTGTCACTGAGAAGGTCCAGCGACGGCGAGCGCACCTTCCATCGCTGCCAGTAGAGCGGGATGTCGACGGTGTCGTGTTCGTCCAGCAGGGCGACGGCCGAGCGCAGCTTTGGGTCGGCGAGTTGGAGATCGCTGATCATTCCCCAGCCCATGCCGGCCAGCACCGCCTGGACGAAGCCCTCGGTCGAGGGCACGTGGTGCGCAGGCGGGTCGGCCTTTCCTCGTGTGCGTCGTCGCAGCCAGGCTCGTTGGAGGTCGTCGTCGCGGTCGAAGTGCACGACGGGCGCCGTGGCGAGGGCCTGTGCCGTGGGGCCGTTGGGGAACCACTGCTGCAGGAATGAGGGCACGGCGGCGGGCCGGTAGCGAAGGACGCCCAGTCCTGTCGAGGTGCAGCCCGGTACCGGCGTCGCCGAGTTGGTGACGGCGGCCACGACGGTTCCATCGCGCAGCAGCGCAGCCGTGTGGTCCTGGTCGGCCCGGTGCAGGTCGAACAGCACCTGGTCGTGCAGCGGCGCGAGTGCGGGAAGGAACCAGGTCGCGAGCGAGTCAGCGTTGACCGCCACGGCAAGCACGACGGGGCTACTGGAGTCGGCGAGTTCGCGTGCGGTGTCGGCGGCGAGGAGTTCGAGCTCTCGGGCCAGGCGCAGGACCGTGCGTCCCGGCTCGGTGACCTGGACGGGCTTGGACCGCACGAGCAGCACCCGACCGGTGGCCTGCTCGAGCGCCTTGAGCCGCTGGCTGACCGCCGACGGCGTCACGTTCAGGACCCGGGCCGCACCCTCCAACGTCCCGGCGTCGACGGTTGCGCTCAGCGCACGCAGCTGACCGAGGTCCAGATCCATGTAGCCACCCTAATGCCGATGAAGAATCCTTCGCTGGACTTCATGTGCTTCACCAAGGACGATCAATGCGTGTCCTCCCCACTGCTGGCCGCTGTCTCCGGCCTCGGCCTCGGCCTGGCGTTGATCGTGGCCATCGGGGCGCAGAACGCCTTCGTCCTGCGTCAAGGACTGCGCAGTGAACACGTCGTCCCGGTCGTGGCCGTGTGCGCGCTGTCGGACCTGATCCTCATCGCGGCCGGGATCGCGGGCACCGGTGCGCTGATCACCGCAGCGCCCGAGGCGGTGACGCTGATCCGCTGGGCCGGTTCGGCCTTCCTGCTCGGGTACGGCTTCCTTGCCGCGCGGCGCGCTCTACGGCCAGCCGGAGCATTTACCGCAGGCGCGGCCCACCAGACGCCGCTCCTATCGACCGTTCTCACCGCGTCAGCGCTGACCTGGCTCAACCCGCACGTCTATCTCGACACAGTGATCCTTCTCAGCTCGGTGGCCGCAACCCACGGCGACCTGCGCTGGCACTTCGGCGCAGGCGCGGCGGTCGGCAGCCTCGTATGGTTCTCGGCATTGGGGGCAGGAGCACGCCTCCTGCGACCAGTCTTCGCTCGTCCAGCAGCATGGCGAGTGCTCGACGCCGGCATCGCCCTGGTGATGGTCGTTCTCGCCGTCGGACTGCTACGCGGCACGTAACGTCAGTCGGGGCTGAGGCCCGACCCCCTCCACCGCCCGGGAATCCGCTCACTCGAATCGTGCGCGCCCAGTGAAGTTAGCCCGCGGACGACCCGAATTAGGGCGCCCCTTCCGCCGCCAGTTGGGCGCGGTACGACCGGTGCTTCAGCACCTCCATGTACGCAGTATTCGGATGGGGCGTTTGGTGGGCGGGTGGTGGGGTGTGCGGGTGCACTGGTCGAGGCGTCCGGCAGCTCGCTCGGGGAGGTGCCGCGGGTCAGGTGGGCGCCGCGGGGATCAGGTTGGCGAGCAGGTCGACCGCTGGCTCAGCGGCACCAGGTCGTGGGTCGGCTCGGCTGCTCAGCGCCGGGCCTTGCGGATGATGTCGATGATGTCGATGGCCACGCCTACGCCGATTACCCAGGCGATCCCCACGCTCAGGGGGGCGCCCGGATCGGCCCACTCCTCGTGGCCGAGCTCGGCGAAGAACGCCGGGTTGAGCACCTGCTGGGTCATGAGCAGGACGATGCCGACCACCCCGAACACCAGGTCCCCGGCGACCCGCAGGCCGGCCAGGGTCGGCGTCCATCGGCCTCGGGCGTAGGCCAGCAGCTGGACCACCACTCCGGCGGACATGAGCACGAGGAGGGCGGGCAGCCAGAAGGTCCACAGGTCGGGGTTGAGCAGTGGGATGCTCCCCGCGGAGTCCGACACCTGGGCGCCGGTGCGCTGCCAGACCAGGGCCGCGATGCCGACCAGCAGGCCCAGGATGGTGCCCACGGTCTCGCCGAGGGTGACCTGTCGGGCGGGCCGTTTCGGGAGGTCTGCGACCGTCCAGGCCCGACGGTCGGGGATCTCGCGGGTGCCGGTGTGCTCGGCTATGACGAACCCGAGGGTGGTCCAGAAGACCACCTGCACGCCGACCAGCACGAACAGCCAGACCCCCTCGAGCAGCACCTCCAGCGGTGGTGTGCCGGTGAAGGCCTGGACCGTGCTCACCGACAGGGCGACCACGCCGGGCACGATCATCAGCAGGGCGCGCAGCACCCGCCGGTAGTCCCAGTACAGACCGGGCCCGATCAGGTACTGCGGGCCGTCGGTCAGCGAGGCGGCCAGCTTCGCCGGGTCGCCCAGCTCGGTGAGCGCCGTGGCCTCGGCGGAGTCCCCGGCATCCTCGGACCCGCCCGGTGCACCCGTGGCCCCCTCGACCGCATCGGCGATCGAGGCCCGCAGCTCCTGCTCCACGTCCGCACGCTGCGATTCCGGCACCCCGCGCACCACCTCGGCGATGTAGCGATCGGTCAGTGTCGACATCATGCACCTCCTTCCAGGGCCCGCAGGGCCCGATCCAGCTGCGCCCAGTCGCCACGCAGGACCCCAACGAGGTCCAGGCCCGACGAGCTGGTCACGTAGTACTTGCGGGGACGCGACTCGTCGGTGTTCCACTGACTGGTCAGAAGGCCCTGGCGTTCGAGGCGGCGCAGCAGCGGGTACAGCGTGTTCGCATCAACGTCGAAGCCAGCCGCACCCAGCTGCTCGAGCAGTGCGTATCCGTATCCCGGCTCACGGAGCAGGCTCAGGCTTGCCAGCACGATCGTCCCCCGCCGCAGCTCCTGCTGATGGGTGGCGGTGACCTCGTCCGTGCTCACCTCTGCACAATAGTGTGTGACTAACAGTATTGTCTATTGGTGCGAGCCAGCGTGAATGGACCGGCTGGTGCAGTATGGCGAGGCGCGACGCTCCTATGCTTTGTCAAGCAGCTGCGGCCCCGTTTTCGAGTAGGCGGTATAGGTCGCGTGCGACGTAGCGAGCCAGGCAGCGTTTGATCTCGCGGCTGGTCTTGCCTTCGGCGGTGCGGCGGGCGACGTAGTCGCGGGTTGCTGCCTGGTACTGGATGCGGACCCGCACGACGGTGTGCAATGCCTGGTTGAGGTGCCGGTCGCCGTAGCGGTTGAGCCGATGCCGGGTGGTGACCTGGCCGCTGTTGGCCGGGATGGGTGCCACGCCGGCGAGCATCGCGAATGCGGCTTCGGAGTGGATCCGGCCGGGGTGGGACCAGGCGCACAACACCGTTGCCGCGACGATCGGTCCGACGCCGAACTCCTCGAGAAGGTCCGGGCGCCAGCTACGGATGATGGCCAGGATCGCCTTCTCCAGCTCCCGGGCCTCCTGCAGCATCGTGTGCGCGCGGCGAGCCAGGGTGCGCAGTGCAACGACAGTGCTGGTCGTCTCGACGTCCCACTTCGGGTGAACACGTAGCTTGGCCGCGGTGTTGAGCATCGCGGCGAGCTTCTGCCCCCGGAAGCGGGCTCGGATGGGTTCGGGTGCGGCGATCACCAGGCTGAAGACCTGCAGCTGAGCCTCAGTGGAGGCGTTGATCGCGGAGCGGCGCGCCGCCAACAGCACGGACAGTGCTTGACGATCTCCACCGCCACGGGGAGACCCCACCCGGGGTCGGGCCATCGCTTCACGCGCGGCTCGGATCGCGTCGAGCGGGTCGGACTTCGCGCCGTTGCGGCGCGCGGCCCGTTTCGGACGGTCCACCTCGATGACGATCTCCGAGCTCTCCAGCAGGTGACGACTCAGCCCGGCGCCGTGACCGCTGGTCCCTTCGATCGCCCACGCCCGCAACGTCGCGTGGTTGTTGGCGAACTCCACCAGCTCGGCATAGCCCTCGGTTGTCGCCTCGACGGTGACCTCGTCCAGGACACCACCGGTCGCGGTGTCCAGGACCGCCGCCGAGTGGGTGTGGACGTGGGTGTCGACGCCGATCACGACATCGACCTCTGCACGCAGATCGGTCAGACTGTCCATGCGTTCTCTCCTTCTCCGGATGGGACGTGGTTCCGGTCCGGGACGGAGGTTCGGCAGGACTGTGATGAGACACGCCCGGCGCCGCAAACGCCAGGTGGTCAAGCTCCTGATCAGGCCAGCACCTTCGGCCGGGCCGGGGCCAGCAACCACGAGCGGACAAGTCGCAGCAAGGCACGAAGCCAGTCACAACGTGGGTCACACCCGCAGTCACTAACCCACAGCCCATCACCATCAAGGCTGCGAAGGAATCCTCACAGTCACTAACCCACAGCCCATCACCATCAAGGCTGCGAAGGAATCCTCACAGTCACAACGCCGCCTATCGCACACATGGGGCAGGCATCACAACGCCCACAATGACGCAGTCAGACGGGAGGGGCGCTGGGTCGGTGCCGCTCCCAGTGCTGGATTCGACAGGGTCCATCTACGGCCCCAGGTTGGGCCTGGACCTCTGGTTCTGGACACGCAGAGCCCGCAGTGGCTCCTCGTCCAGAGCAGTTGCGATCACGGTCTTCATCACGACCTTCCCCGCAGTGCTCCCACCAAGCGTGGTGGGCCACATGCACCGTTTCCCGGAGAGTTCCTGGCTGGTCGTTGGGCGGTCGTCGCGTTGGGGGGCGTAGCGTGAAGGAGCCGACCGGGGGAGGTCAGGCATTGGGCCCACGGTCCCTCGGTCACTGAGGAGGAGCCATGTCGGGCCAGCCACGTGCAGCGGATCCTGGGAATCATGCGCACAGCGTGGGCGACCGCCGCGGGCGGCGTGGGTTGCGGTCCGGGTTCGGGGCGGTGCTCGCGGGGGTGATGGTCGCGGGCTTGGTCAGCGCCCCCCCGGTGGTCGGGACCAGTCCCGGGGTGGTGCCGGGATCGGTGCCTCAGGTCGTGGCCGCAGCACCGGCGGGCCCACCCTCGGTGGTCGTGCCGATGGCCAAGAAGAAGAAGCGGCCGCGGGTGGCGTTCACCAGTAAGAAGCGGCTGGTGGTGAACATTGATCCGGACCTGCGGCAGAAGAAGAACTGGAAGTTCAAGCTGCAGCGCAAGTCCACGGGCAAGTGGCGCAAGGTCGGGATCTACCGCACCCGGGGCAAGTCCGAGATCCGCAAGCTCAAAGTGAAGAAGGGCAAGTACCGGGTGAAGGTGTACGCCCGACCCGGGTACCGGAAGGTGACCACCAAGGCCTACCGATTCACCCCCACCCGCCCGGACTTGACGGCACTGCTCGTGGTGACTAGCCGGGTGTCGGTGCGCAGCGACGGCGGACAGGCCGCTGGCCAGTCCGTCAGCCCATCGATCAGCGCCGACGGCCAGTGGATCACCTACACCTCTTTCGCGCCGAACCTGGTCGACAACGACACCAACAACGGGCGGGACGTGTTCCTGTTCGATCGGGACACCGGGCTCACCCGGCGGGTGTCGGTCCGGAGCAATGGAGACCAAGCCACCGGTCAGTCCTACCACCCGGCCATCAGCGCTGATGGCCGATGGATCACCTACACCTCGAACGCAGCGAACCTAGCCCACAACGACACCAACAACTCTGCTGATGTGTTCCTGTTCGATCGGGACACCGGGTTCACCCGGCGGGTGTCGGTGCTCAGCAATGGCGACCAAGCCACCGGCGGCGAGTCCGTGTTCCCGGCGATCAGCGCTGACGGTCGGTGGATCACCTACTACTCAGGCGCAACGAACCTGGTCGACAACGACACCAACGACACGACGGATGTGTTCCTGTTCGATCGGGACACCGGGCTGACCCGGCGGGTGTCGGTCCGCAGCAACGGCGACCAAGTCACTGGGGGTGGCTCCTGGCACCCGGCCATCAGCGCTGACGGCCGATGGATCACCTACACCTCTTTCGCGCCGAACCTGGTCGACAACGACACCAACGACACGACGGATGTGTTCCTGTTCGATCGGGACACCGGGGTCACCCGGCGGGTGTCGGTCCGCAGCAACGGCGACCAAGCCACCGGCGGCTACTCTGGGCACCCGGCGATCAGCGCCGACGGCCGGTGGATCACCTACACCTCGAACGCAGCGAACCTGGTCGACAACGACACCAACAACACTGAGGACGTGTTCCTGTTCGATCGGGACACCGGGCTGACCCGGCGGGTGTCGGTCCGCAGCAACGGCGACCAAGCCACCGGGTACTCCTACTTGCCGGCGATCAACGCTGATGGCCGGTGGACCACCTACATGTCGTTCGCTGCGAACCTGGTCGACAATGACACCAACAACACGACTGATGTGTTCCTGTTCGATCGGGACAGCGGGGTGACCCGGCGGGTGTCGGTGCGCAGCGACGGCGGACAGGCTGGCGGCAGTTCCGGGGCCCGCCTCGACGAGGAAGAAGAGGATCACCCGGCCATCAGTGCCGAAGGCCAGTGGATCACCTACCACTTGGGCGCGACGAACCTGGTCGACGACGACACCAACACCACGGCTGACGTGTTCTTGACCCGGATGTGGTGAAGCGCACACAGGTGCGCACGAACCTGGCTGCGGCCCGCGGTTCAGGCGGCGCGGGCGCGGTGGTCGCCCTAGGAAGGCAGGTGCAGGGAGGCCGTCAGACGCGACAGGACGATACCGGCGGTTCTCCCTTTCGTTCGTTGACCATGACAGGAGCCAACGGCCATCACGCTACTGAGCCGGGATCGCCCACGGCAAGGGCACTTTGGCCTGCCCCGCAGCCGCTATTACATCTCGATTTCGGGGAGCTGGCCGGCGTGCCGCCTCTGTCCATCGAACCTGCCCCCTTTCGCCGCGAAGCGCCCACAGTGAGCCCGGCCCGATGGTGGGGTCCAAGACGGAAGCCGGTGTGTGGGGTCTGCCGCTCTCGGGCGGTGGAGTGGGGCATCGCCTGAGAGCTGCGGCCTACGTCGGCCGAGGTGCGCCTGGCCTGCTGGGCACCCGTCATTCAGGTGCGACCGGGGTCCTGCCCGCTCGCGGCTTCATGCCGTAGTGGGTGCGGATCGGCCCGAAGGGATGAATGAGCACCTCGATCTGGGCAGAGGCGATCAGCGGCGAGCCCAGGGCGCCGACCATCATCTTCAGCAGCATCCGCGTGTCCCACGGCCCGCGAGTTCGCTGGACCAGGGCGAGCATGTGCGCGACCTGGTCCGCGGCAGGCCCGGGCCGACGCTTCCGCCCTATTCTCGTGCGATGGACCTCCCTGCCGGCTGGCTGACGGACGTCGCGGTGCTCCGTCACAGTGGGGCGCAGATCCAGGAACACGCCGACCACCTCATCGTCACCTCCCCGGACAACCCCGGCTACCACTGGGGCAACTTCCTGCTGGTCACCGACCCTGAGACCCGCAACGACGCCCGCCGCTGGGTCGAGTTGTTCCGGGCTACGTTCCCCGATGCCCGCCACCTGTGCATAGGCCTGCCGGCTGAGCCCGACGCCGTTCTCTGGGCGGCCCACAAGCTCCCGGTGGTGTTCGACGAGGTCCTGTCGACCATCACGCCGCCCGAAGATCGCCCGGCGCCCGACAGCTACTCGATCCAGCAACTGGCGACCGCGGGGCAGTGGGAGGCCGCCGCCACGGCGGACATCACGGAGAACGCACGTGGCGGCGCACATCCCGACGATGCCGCATACCGGGGCTTCACCATCGCGCGCGTGCGCACCCGGGCCACGCTGTCCAGCAAGGGCGTGGCGGCGTTCTTCGGCGCCTTCGACGGCGACGAGTGCACTTCCCAGCTGGGGATCGTCTTGTGCGGCCCGGACGCCCAGGGGCGGGTGGTTGCCCGATTCCAGAGCGTCCAGACCGCGTTCGATCACCGCCGGCGGGGCTTGGCCGGGCACCTCGTGGGAGTCGCCGCGCGATGGGCTGCCGACAGGGGGGCGCAACGCTGGGTCATCGCCACGGAGTCTGACAACCCGGCTGGGCGGCTCTACCGCGGTCTCGGATTCACCCCCGACACCCGCAGCTGGCAGGTCGAGCGACCATGCCGCACGTGACCCGCCTACGGGGCAACTACCCGGAGACACGTTGCGCACCGCGCAAATGCTGCTCCATCGCGTAGGCGCGTCACTTCGCCGCCTATGGACGCGGTCGCATCGTGCGAGTGGCTGGGTTCGCTGGTGTCACAGCAGCCGGGGGGCGTCCTCTTGGGCGCGGGTCCTACTGCACTTCGCCGCTACG
>CAVWAR010000016.1:0-18640 GCA_963753075.1 uncultured Actinomycetes bacterium | reverse complement strand
AGGTGTTCACCGACGTTCGCGCCCCGTCCACGTTGGGATCGTTCCTGCGCAACTTCGCCTTCGGACACGTCCGGCAGCTGGATGCGGTCGCCTCGAGGACCCTGATCGGGCTGGCTGAGGTGGTGCCCACGCTGCTGGCCGGCGGTGATGGTCTGGTGACCCTCGACATCGATGACACCGTGAAGCCGGTGTTCGGGGCGACCAAGCAAGGCGCGCAACACGGATACACCAAGGTCAAGGGCCTCAACGCCCAGGTAGCCACGATCAGCACCGCGCGCGCGGCCCCGGTGATCGCCGGCACCCGGCTGCGCCGCGGGGCTGCCGCGTCCGCGCACGGGGCGGTCCGGCTGGTCCGGGACGCGGTCGCCACCACCCGCAGGGCGGGAGTCACCGGGCAGATCCTGGTCCGTGCCGACTCGGCGTTCTTCGGCCACGCGTTCGTCACCGCGGTCATGAAGACCGGTGCGTGGTTCTCGGTCGGTGCCCGCCAGGACAAGGCCGTGCGCCGAGCGATCGCCAGCATCGACGAGGCGTCCTGGGTGCGCATCGAGTACTCCCAGGCGGTCCTGGACACCGACACCGGTGAACTGGTCTCCGCTGCGGAGGTCGCCGAGGTGCCCTACCTGGCGTTCACCTCACACCGCACCCCGGTCGCAGGTCGGTTGATCGTGCGCCGGGTCCCCGAACGCAACACCACGAAGCTGGCCGACGCCGCGCAGGAGGGCCTGTTCCCCGTCTGGCGGTATCACGCGATCTTCACGAACAACCCCGGGTCGCTGATCGAAGCGGAGTCCCAGCACCGCGGTCACGCGATCGTCGAGCAAGTCATCGCCGACCTCAAAGCATGGCCCGTTGGCGCACCTGCCCTCGAAGTCGTTCCAGGCCAACGCCGCCTGGCTGGCCGCGGCCACGATCGCGTTCAACCTGACCCGCGCCATTGGCGTCACCGCCGGCGGGAAGTTCACCAAAGCTGAAGGCGCGACCGTTCGGGCCCGGATCATCAACACCCCCGCGAGGGTGTCCCGATCCGGACGACGACAACGACTGCACCTACCCCGGCGATGGCCCTGGGCCGAGCACTGGCAGACCCTCTGGACCACGGTCATGACCACCTGACCACCGGCCACCCCCGCCCCAAGACCCGAGGACTCAGGAGAAGCCGGACCCGACCGGCGGCACCGTCACGCCCGAATCCCAGACCACCCCTCCACCCGCTCAAGACGGGTCAGCGCACACGATCAACGACCCGCTCGGTGGACGCTTCTATGTGTGTCAAGTCATGGTGCGGGTGAGTTCTCGGTGGAGTTCGCGGGCGACGTAGCGCTTGAGGCAACGGCGGATCTCGCGGTCGCTCTTTCCCTGGGCTCGGCGCCGCTCGACGTAGTCCTGGGTGCGGGGGCAGACCCGCCATCGGGTCTTCACGATGTCGTGCAGGGCCCGGTTGAGGGCCCGGTCACCGCCGCGGTTGACGCGGTGCCGGATCGTGCGTCCGCTGCTGGCTGGTCGCGGGCAAGCACCGCCGAGGGCGGCGAACGCGGCGTCGTCGCGGCACCGCCCGGGGTGGGACCAGGACACGATCACCTGGGCGGCACTGACCGGTCCGACCCCCCGCAGTTACAGCAGGCCCGGGGCCATGGTGTCGACCAGCTCGGTCAGTTGCTGCTTGTTGTCGACCAACTCGGCGCGGCTGGTGATGATCGCCAGGGCGAGGCGGCGGGCGATGGCGGTCAGCTTGCTTTCGGGCAGCGTCCCGCGGGCCAGGGCCCGGTCGGTGTCGTCTCCTCCCAGCAGCAGGGCCCGCAGCTGGTTGATGTGACCTGTCTGGTGGGTCACGAGGTCGCGGCGTGCTCCCAGCAGGATGCGTAGGCCCTCCCGGGCGCCGTCGGCCCGCGGCATGGACAGGGTGTCGACCTCGCGGCGCAGCACGCTCAGTGCGGCCAGATGTGCATCGATCGGATCGGACTTGCCTCGCCCGCGGCGGTCAGATCGGCGGGGCTGCTCGACCTCGATGACCCGCATACCCGCCGCGGCCAGCACCCGGGCCAGCCCGATGCCGTAGCTGCGAGTCCCCTCGAGGCCGGCTGCGATCTGCGGTCCGGGGGCATGCTCTGCGATCCGGGTCAGGGCGTCGGTGAAGCCGACGTCGGTGTTGGCCACCGTGATGCTGGAGATCGTCGCCCCAGCGGGGGTGCACATCTCCAAGGTGTGGGTGTCGCGATGGGTATCAACGCCGATGACGGCATCGACCAGTTCTGCCAAGATGGGCATGTTCTCGGACTCTCCTTCCACGAGGTTTCGAGGACCAGGCGTCGGCCTGGAAGGGAGCTACCCGGCGGCACATCTGTGACGGGTCACACGACCCTTGTCGTGGACAGGCTTCTGATCAGGCCAGCAGGTTGCGCCAGGCCGACGCCGCCACCTCATGGCGACAAGTCCACCGAATGGCACGCCAAAACGGCCAGATTGAGGCTGGGTCAGCCACGAAGTGACGATGTCGATCCTGACAGGCAATCCGCTCCAGATCGCCCACGGACACACTCACAGATTGAGGCTAAGGGGGACAGCGGTGCTCGTGCATCGCTGCCCCCTCCGACTTGGGGCGGGTCGCAGCGCTTCTGACCGGTCAGGTCGAGTGGGTCCTGGTGCGATCACCCACGATCTACTCAGACTTGGCGGTCCAACCGAGCGATCTTCCACTCGCCGTCCACCTTGCGCACCGTGTAGACCATCGTCCCGTCGCTGTCGCCCGCGGGGAAGCCGAACCCCATCGGCATGCTCACCTGCAGATCCCCGCTACCAGCCGGGTCGCGCACCACCGTCGGATCACCCGTGACTGTCTGCTGAATTGGGCCGTAGCCCTCGATGAGCTTGATGTACTCGTCCATCGTGGACTCCACAGCACCAATTACGTAGAGCCCGTCATCGGTAGTGGTCGCCCTCATCAGGTCGCCGTCCGCGACGTTCTGAGCGTCGTTGTGTTGCGTCACGACGGCGATCGCGGCAGCAGCGTCGCCGGAGGGCACTGTGCTGTCATCGTCGGCGGTCATCAAGACAGCAAGACCGGCGACTACGAGCAGGGCAACTGCAGACAAGCCCGCTACCCATGCCCAGAACCACCGACGGTGCGTCCCCCTCTTGGGCGGAGTCGCAGGACTGTTCTCCGGGCCAGCCATTGGTTGGGTGACCATGACTCATCATCTCCTCGGGGATGCCGTCATCCCCCCGTTCAACGTATGGCTGTCACCCCGCCAAGGTCAGAGGCCAAAGTCACCTCGGTTCAGTGACGACGACTACCTTCGAGGAAGGCCGCAGCGCTGCTGCACCCCCTGGTCCGCAACCACGCGCCCCGCAGGTCGGCAACCCGCGTCTTCTGCCACCCCACCGGCCGGGGCCCGACCCAAACCATGGACGAGATTGAGAACCTGATGCTCAGCGCGGCATCCGGCCAACTCGACGCCCCGAACATCGCGGCCTGCCTCCTGGCCCACTCAGCGAGTGGGCCCTTCCGGCTCCCCTCTGATGTCAAGAGGCAGATTTGATCCTTCTCGATGGCGTGGTCTTCCGTGCCGGGGTGGGTGTGGGTAGCGTCTCTTTCGCGGGTCCGGGTTGTGGCTGATCCGAAGTGCCGGTGTGCGGGTGTGAGCCGGCCGCGCTGGATTGAAGTGCCGCCCCGCTGTGCCCTCCCGGGCCCGCGTCCATGTCAGCCGCGACTGCCGCTGACGCTGTCTTGGCGTCGTTGACGAGCTGGCGGTAGAGGGCGTCGGAGATGCGTCGTTTCAGGCAGCGCATGGCTTCCATGGGGGTCTTGCCGGCGGCGAGCTTGCGCCGGTAGTAGGCCCGGCCGAGGGTGTCGTGGCGGATCTGGCTGACCGCGGCGATATGGATCATGTGGTTGGCCCGCCGGTTGCCGGCCCGGGACAGCCGGTGGCGGATCTGCTCGCCGGAGGAGGCGTCCAGGGGCGCGGTGCCGGTCCAGGAGGCGAACCGGTTGCGGTCTGCGAACCGGGCGACGTCGCCGACGTCGGCCAGGATCCGCGCGGCCACCACGGGCCCGACCCCAGCCAGGTTCATCAGGGTGGAGTGGCGGGCCAGCACCATCGCCTTGAGTTCCTTGGTGGAGGCGGTGATCTTCTTGTCGATCACAACCAGTTCGGCGAGTTGCTCGACCGCGAGCCGGCGCCGTGTCTCGCCCGGCCACGTCCCTCGGGCGCACGCCAGCCAGGATCACCTTGGCCTGACCTGCGGTGATGTTCTTCTTGGCCTTCCCCGGGGTCAGCTCGGACAGCAGCCGCTGGAGCCGGTTGACGGTCTGGACCCTGGCCCGGGTGAGCTCCTCACGGCGGTCGACCAGCATCCGCAGCACCTCGAGCTCGCTGTCGTAGGACAGCACCCGCAACGTCTTGGTGCGCACCGCGACGACCGCCACGGCGTGGGCGTCGTGGGCATCGGTCTTGCGGTTGTGCCCGGTGTCGAACAACCGGGCCCGGGCCGACAGCTTCGCCGGCACGTCCACGACGTACTCCCCGTCAGCGAGCAGACGCTGCGCCAGCGGTCTACCGGCACCGTTGCTGCCCTCGACCGCCCACACCCGCTCCGGGAACGCTGCGACATGCCGTCGCATCGCGGCGTACCCGGCCTTGTCCGTGGTGAACCGCCCGGTTGCCAGCACCGTCTCCTGGTCGTCGACCACCTCGATCGTGGCTGACAGCTTGTGGGGATCAACCCCGATGAACACCCTCGCCATGAGCTTCGTCCTTCCCGTCGTTGTCGGTTGAGAACGCCGGGCGGGCATTGCTACTGAGAGCGGGGCAGTCCCCTCTTGAGCCACGCACCGGCACGGTGCCCGACGGGAACGCAGACCGGAAGAGAGCCACACCGATCACGCTGGTGGGCAGCCGCATAGAGAGCACCCCGCCGAGCACCTAGACCGAGTCTGGCCAGACACCGGCCCTACCCACAATCGTCAAGTAGCCGCCTGTGGACGCACCGCGACGAGTGTGGTCTTGGCGGCACCAAACTTGACCCGACCCGCCAAAACACGCCCTCACCGATGCTGCCGACGTCGTTGTCCGAGCCAGTCTGGACTCATCGCAGCGTTACATGTAACATCCTTCTCATGGCTGTACGAGAGCGCGTGAGCGCATACCGGACCAGGATGCGGGCCCAGGGCCTTCGGCCGGTCCAGATCTGGGTGCCCGACGTGCGCTCGCCTGAGTTTGCTGCCGAAGCGCACCGCCAATCCGCACTCGTGGCGGCCGCCGATCGCGCGAGTGACGACATGGACTTCGTTGAGGCCGTCTCGGAAGACTGGGACGAATGAGACGCGGGGACATCGTCACCGTCGCTGGCGGCGTCTACGCGAGCAAACCGCGGCCGGCCCTCGTCATTCAAGACGACCGGTTCGACGCGACCGACTCGTTGACGCTCTGCCCCTTCACCACCACCGAGGTAGACGCACCTCTCCTGAGGGTGCCGGTCGCTGCCGAAGAGGGCAACGGCCTCAGCCAAGACAGCTACCTGATGGTCGACAAGATCACCACCGTGCGCAGGAGCAACGCCCGCACGGTGGTCGGAAGGCTCGAGGCAACGACATTGGTCGAGTTTGATCGGCGGCTGCTGGTGTTTCTCGGCTTCGGAGCCTAGCAACGCGGCAACGTGAGCGGGCGGACCTCCCGCGTCACTGCGCCGCCTATCGCGCACCTTTGGGAAGTCATCACAGCCCAGAGAGCTGCCCACGTTCGAAGCCCCGATCCGTTGGAGGACCGGGCCTTCGAGCATGGTCAGTCACGGGGCAACGTGGTGGGTCACGAGCCGTCCTGGAAGTTCAGGACCTGCTCGCCCTGGCCACACTCTTCGGTGTGCTCGTCCTCGACATCCTCGCCGGGCTGATGGTCGGCATCTTCATCTCGATCGTCATGCTCATGAAGCGGGCGGTACGCCCGAACACCGCGATCCTGGGACGTGATGACACCACCGGCAGCTATCGGGCAGTGGCCAACGACAACGTCCACGCCGTGCCCGGCGTACTGGTGCTCCGCTTCGACGCAGAGCTCTTCTTCGCGAACATCAGCGTGCTGCAGGACATCGTCATGTCCGAGGTCGAGGCCGGTGGCATCCACGCCGTCGTACTTGATGCGGAGGCCATCACCCATATCGACACGACCGCCGCCGAAGGCGTCGCCCGGCTGCTCGAGGACCTCGACGGCGCCGGCGTGACCTTCGCCGTCGCCAGGCTCAGGAGCGAACCGCGGGCCATGCTCGCGAGCTGCGGGGTGGACCTGGCAGATGATCGGACCCACCCACGAGTCGCCGACGCCGTGCAGGCCGTCCTCACCGACCCAACCGAAGGCGGTGGAGGAAGTCATGCCCGCCCTTAGCGTCCAGCCCTCTGACGTCGAGCGGATGGCCAACCAGACCCTGCTCTCCTACGGTCGGGACTCGTCGGCGAAGTACTCCAGGTTCTGGATCCTGCTGGCCCTCGCCGGAGTGATCGCCACCGCGGGTGTGGCCTCGGACAGCACCGCCACGGTGATCGGGGCGATGATCGTGGCTCCGCTGATGACGCCCATCCTGGGCACGGCGTTCGCCCTGGTCATGGCCGATCGGGGCCGGATGGGTCGGTCTCTGCTGGTGGTGCTCGGTGGGGCGCTGCTGGTGATCGCCCTCGGGTACGGCGCCGGGCTGCTTGATCCGCTCAACGTGCTGACCGAGGGCAACTCGCAGGTGTCGGGGCGGGTGAACCCGCGCCTGATCGACCTGATCGCGGCGCTGGCAACCGGCCTGGTCGGGGCGTTCGCGCTGGTGCGCTCCGACGTCGCCGACACCCTGCCCGGTGTTGCGATCGCGATCTCGCTGGTGCCACCGTTGGCCGTGATCGGGTTGACCTTCGAGGAGGGGCTCTACGACGAGTCGTTCGGGGCCACGCTGTTGTTCCTGACCAACGTCAGTGCGATCATCTTCACCGCGACCATGGTCCTGCTGCTCTACAAGGTGCGTGAGACGGCCAAGGCGATGGGTGGGCACGTCGGGGACCTGTCCGGGGTCACGCTGGCCGCGGTGGTCGGCGTCGTTGCGCTGATCGCGATCCCGCTGGGCTACTCGACCCAGCAGCTGATCCGGGAGAACACCCTGAAGTTCCAGGTGGGCCCGATCGCCCAGGACTGGGCCGCGTCGAACAACTGGCGGGTCGTGGACTACGAGGTGACCGGGAACCTCCTGACCGTGACCGCCCTCGGAGCGCCGCCCGAGATCTCCACCGAGGCGCTGCGGACCTCCCTTGACGACTCCGGATACGAAGAGATAGACCTCACCGTGCAGCTGGTCGTGGGCGGGACCCAGTCCCTGCCCGGCGCCGGCTGAGGACCGCAATGACCTTGCCCCGCCCACATCGCAACAGGTCATCAACTGAAGGAGACTCGCCATGGCCATGAGCGTCCGTTCAAAGACCAAGGTTGTTCTGATCGTCGCTGGCGTGGCGGTCGCTGCCGCGGTCGTGATGCGGCTTCGGCAGCAGCACGAGGTCGTGCTGGAGACCGCAGACTCGATTCGTAGTCAGCTCGACGATCTCGACCCGGTCGCCAAGGCCGCCGTGCGCGCGCGGCTGGCCGGGGACGTCGTGGCCGAGCACAAGCACCGCTGACGAGGCGCTGCGCTCGGCCCGGACCGCCTACCATCGAGCGCCGGCCCTTTGACCCCTCTGGCGGGGTCAGGTCCAGGATCAGCAGGCTCGCGTAGACACTCGCCGGCCAACGCTGACGCGCCGGCAGTCCGCGCCAGACCCACAGCAGCCACCCGCCAGCCAGCCAGCACGAACCGCAGGCTCGGCATTGCGGTCACCGGTTGGCTGAGCAGGGAGTCGCGAATCTCCTCACAGTCCCGCCACACCCTGGCTAGGGCCGGGGCATCTTGGTCCGGAGCACCCGACCACTGAAGGTCCGCGCATATGGTCGTCTCGACGGCGCCAACACCGCCGGGGCCGACCGGAGCCACGGCCCCCGGCGCAGCAACATCGGTCATGCGCACATGATGCCAACCCGACAGGCAGGAAGAGCCAGCCCGCGGAACTGCCCGGCACGAGGCCACCGACGCCGTGGTCGGCGTCCCCTCCTGGCGGATCCGCAGCGCCGGCCCGGCCGGGGGCCGCTCGGTCGCGCGTCCGGCAGGCGTCTGTGCGGCCCAGGGTGTTCGGTGGACGTACGCGAGGCAAGACGAGCGCGGGCCTGCTGCCCCACAACGTGGACGCTGAGAACGTCCTGAGAGTCTTCATCGGCCACATGTGCGGTCCGTTCTGGGCCGCCCGCGACGAGGGCCGATGGTCGATCCCCAAGGGGGAGCCCGGACACCGCGGACGAGGGAGCCGTTGACGTGGGCCTGCGCGAGTTCCAGGAGGAGATCGGCATACCGCCACCGTCCGCGAGCTGATCGACCTGGGCGCGCGGGTCCAGCCGAGCGGGAAGCGGGTCCAGACGTACGCGGTTCGCGCCGAGCTCTCATTGCAGTTCGTGTCCAGCAACGACTTCCAACTCGAGTGGCCCCGCAGCTCCGGGATCGTCCGGGCCTTCCCGGAGGTCGACCGGGCGCAGTGGTTCACCGTGGCCGCGGCCCGGCGCAAGTTCGTATCCGGACAGGTCGGGATCCTCGACTCCCTCGTGGAGGTCCTCAGACGCAGCGGCGTCCTGATCCGTGAGAACCCTGACCGCGGGTGAGGCCCATCCGTGAGGCACAATCGCGAGATGGCGTTGAACTACCTGAGTGACCAACGCGCATCGAGATGGACGTCGACGCCCTGAGTTGGCCTGTCATGTTTCTTGCCGCCCTCAACGCAAGGGTCCACCACGCAGAACCCGCTGAACTCCGAGCCCTACTCCGACAGCCAGCGAAGCACTTCCGAGCCGCCACCTGACCAATCACGGAGAACGGTGTGCGACCCTGGCCCACGGACCGAGCCGGACCGGGCGACCTGACGCACCCACTTCGGCATCAGCGAGCGTTGCCGCGCAAGGCGAGCGACGACGAAGCCGACGTGCGTCGTAACTACCTGAGCGTGTTGGCCGGGGCTCGAGCGCATCCCCCTGATGGGGTTTGGCGGGCTTGGTGTCCCAGACCACTCATCAGGAGGATGCATGTCCAACCGTAGCCGTCGGCTATCTCGGGGCGACCGCCGTCGCAATGACAGGTTGGTTCGGCTGCGGGCGGTCGTCACCCGTCAGACTGCGGTGCTGGCGTTCGATCTCGCCGCTGACAAGCAGGTGTGCGCGCTGGCCGACCAGCAACATCGAGGGTCTCTCAGCGTGCCGGGGGTTCGACCGGCCCTTGGCGATCTGCGTCCGCACCTGGGTCTCGCGTTGAGTCAGGTCACATCGCGGGAAGTGGACGCCTCGACATCCCCCTCCAGGAAGGTCGCGAGCGAGGCGACCGACCGGCGGCCCGGATCCCAGCGCCGGAGCTCGGTCATCGACAGCTCCACGTCATCGTGGCCCAGTGCCTCGATCGCCTTCTGGACGTCAGAGCGGGGCAGCCCTCGGGCGAGGGTCAGGTGGGGCAGCCAGCCGGGATGCTGGGGCCCGTCTACGGCTGCCCGCAGCCGTAGCACAGTCGCCATGACCTGGTCCTCCACATCGACGACGCGGGCGACAGTCAGCCGTCGGGCGCCCAGGATCAGGAGCCCCGAGGACCGGACCCGGATCGGCAGCAACGGCGAGATGAGCTCCACCGCCAGCGCTTCCACCTGCGGGCCGATCGCCGCTGCGGCCACCAGGGTCAGGTGCGGCGCGTTGGTAGCACCACGGTGCTGCAACTGGGACCTGAGGCCTGCCTCGCTCAACACCCGCCAGTCACGACGTACGACTTGCTGACCGGCCTGGTCAGGCAGCAACTCGAGCGCATGGAGCGGCATCGGTCACGCTCCTGCGCTGCGCACGGCGCTGCGCCGGCCCGCGAATTGCCCCATGCCCATGCCCAGAATCTAGCCAAGATCGCGACACGAACCTTCTCGACAGTTGGACCCGCGCGCATCGAGGCCGGATGCACCAAGTCCGCAGGCGTCGATAGGGGGCGCCGTGGCGAGCGCCCAGGGGTTCCGCGGTGACGGTCTTCTCGGCGCGGGCAAGGCACGTGCCCAGACAGTTCTGCCCGGTGGGAGGATTCGGGGCATGGCCACGGTGGTGTTCGATCTCGGCGGAGTGGTCGTGATCTGGGATCCGGTCCCGGCTGTGGCGGCAGTTGTCGGGCAGGAGCGCGCCGAGCGCTTCGTGCACGGCGGCGAGTTTGACTTCGCAGCGTGGAACCACGCTCAGGACGCGGGCAGGTCGTGGGCGGATGCCGAGGCGGTGGCGACGGCCAGCCATCCGGACCTCGCCGAGGAGATCGCCGCGTACCGGCCCAACTTCGCGCTGTCGTTGCGCGGGCTGGTTCCCGGGACCGCGGCCATCCTGCGTGGCCTGCGGGCGCGTGGCGTGCGAGTAGTCGCCTTGACGAACTGGTCGGCCGAGACGTTCCACCGCGCGCCGGAGCTCTTCCCGGAGGTCTTCGCCCTGTTCGACGATGTCGTCGTCTCCGGCGCGGAAGGCGTCGCCAAGCCCGACCGGGGCATCTTCGAGGTCCTGGGTCGTCGGCTGGGCCATCCGATCGAAGGCGTCTTCTACGTCGACGACGCGGTTCGCAACGTTGCCGCGGCGCGCGACGCTGGCATGGACGCAGTCCAGTTCACTGACGCCGTCGCGCTGCTCGGGGAGCTCCGCAGGCGCGGACTCCTCGACTGACCAGATGGTCGGTTCCAGTGTGCGGACGACCCCCTGTGGGCGCAGTCGACGCGGATCGGTGCCGCTCACCCTGGCGCGTCCGCAGGCGGCGGATAGACACACCCCCAAAGAGTCGCAAGATCCGGGCGCACGACCATGAGGCGCTGCAGCGGGAAGACGCCGCAGGTAACTGACCGCGACAGCCTCGACCCCCGGCACCACCGGAGCCTCCGCTTCATTGCGCCGAACCATGACGATCCGGCGACGACCTGAATGCAGGGTGGCTACCGCTGCCAGGACCGCGCCACGGACCGGACGTGCCCGCCCGTCGAGACCGAGTTCGGCGAATGGGATCGCATCGGCCGGCGGCTCAGACGGGGTCTGACCATCGGCGGCCAGGATCGCCGAGGCGATGGCCAGGACCAGGGCGGTGCACCGACTTCCTCCTAGCGCCCATTCGGCGGACGGGTCGGAGTAGCGTCACAATTGGCGATGGGGGTGCGACATGACAGGCGAGACCGCCGACCGGCATCCCGGTGAGCACGCTGGGCGTGGCTCTCCGCCTGGTTGGTACGCGGACCCTGTCAGGGAGTCGTCGCTCAGGCGGTGGAACGGGGAGCACTGGACCGCCGACGTCGATCCGCCTGCCGCCGTCGCGGAACTCCAGCCCTCGGCCCAACGGCGTCCACTCAACTGGCCCGCGTTGGTGGCTACCCTCGTGGCTGCGTGGTACGTGGTGGTACTCATGGGTCTCCGGCCCGGTGGTGAGGAGGGGGAAGCGTTCGGGATTCTGGCCTCCGCAACCTTGTTCATAGGTCCACCCGTCGTCGTTCTCTTGGGCTTGTTGGGGACTCGACGCAAGTACTCAACCGCGAGCCGGATAGGGGCCGTCGTTCCGGTGTTGATCGGGGGCCTGGGATTCGGATTCATCTGGTTGATGTCGACCTTGTTCGACCAAGGCTGACGAGCGGCGACTGACCCCAGCCGAATCTAGGCATGCCAAGCCTGCATTTGCCAGTGCCAACCCATGTTGCGCTCTGGTACATCGGCCAGTTCCAGCGCCTCGCCAACGGCCAGGACTTCGACCCCGAGTACTCGACCCGCAGCCTCCAACAGCACATGCTCGTCACCGTCGGACAGCAAGCACTCACCAACGGGCGCCACACCATCAGCCACCTGCTCCGGCGCACCTGAACACTGCAGTGCCCCGCTCAGGAGACATCGCAGTGCGGCGGGGTGGACCTCGCGGCCTCTACACGACAGGAGTTGGGCCAGCTGCGAACCCAACTGGGCCCTGCCGCGTCGTTGTTCGGACTAGGCGGGCTGGGTTGCTCCCTGAAGCGCCCAAGGCTAGATGCCGCATCTTTCTCTGGGCGTTGATGCCTGCCCCAACATGCGCGATTCGCGGCGGAATGCAGTAGGTCCCGCCGCGGGTGCCGCCCTTGCCATGCGTTCGTCGTCGACGACGCCGGGAAGTCGTAGCTGTATCAGATGGTCCGGCTGAGGGACTTCGCGAAGCGGCGGTTCCGGTGGTTGTCGGGACCGTCACTTGCCGTGGCCACATCGAAGTCCTGAAACGCCTGGCCGAGCATCCAGGTGCGCCGCTCCTCGGGCTAGGGTTTGGCATGTGAATGGGGCCTCTGGACGTATGGAGCCTGATCCGCCGGTTCGGGTTGGCCTTTGGGCCGCCCCCCACGTTCGGTACCTCGTGATCGCCTATGCCTTCAGTTGGGCCTTCTGGGTTGGTGCCTGGATCACCAGCCAGGCGGTGGCCTCTGGTGATGTTCTGTTCAACGAGGACCTCGTCTGGGATGCGGTCTTCGACCGACAGGTGTCGCTCTCGACGCTTGCTGTCTCACTGCTGTCGCTTGTCGGTGTGTACGGTCCCCTGGTCGCTGGGGTCGTGATGTCGAGGCGGGACCCAGCCATTGCCTCGGGAGACCTGCGCCGCCGCGTGGCCCGGGTGAACGTCGGTGTGCGGGCCTACGGTGCTGTGCTGGTGATCCTCGCCCTCGTCACGCTGCCCGCGCTGGTGATCACGGCTGCCACGACGGAGCGGGCCACGGGCGGTCCCAGCGTGGGTTCGCTCCCGGTGTTCCTGCTTGTGTTCTTCGCTGTGCAACTGGTCACGTCCGGCACGGAGGAGGTGGGCTGGCGGGGGTACTTGACCGAGAAGCTGCTGCCGGGCCGTGGCTGGTGGGATGCTGGCTGGGCGGTAGGCCCGGTATGGGCTGTGTGGCACTTCCCGATTGTCGTGATGATCTGGGTACAGCAGGGGATGGGGCTGGCTCAGATCCTCGGATCGTTGGCGGGGTTCACCATCGGCACTGTCGCGATGGCGATCCTGCAGGCCTGGTTCTACGAAGACACCCGAAGCGTCTTCCTGAGCATCGTGATTCACGCCCTGTTCAACACTGTCCCCTTGACGATCGTGCTGCTGTTCGAGGGGTCACCCGCCGCGGTGGTGGCACAGCTATCGCTCTGGGCCGTGGTCGTCTACCTGAAGTCGCGCAGCGATCGCGCCACCGCGGCGGCGCTAGTACAGCCGGGTCCTTCCGGTCCGCGGCAAGGCTGATTTGAATCGTCAGGATCGATCCTCGGCGGACGTGACCATCCGTCGTGGTGGACTCGCCTGCCGGCGGTATCGACGCCCGCACAGCCGAGACCTCTCGACGCGGTGCGTCCACAGGCGGCGGTGAGGCAGGTCAGTCGAGGTCCACTTCGCCGATCCCGCGTGCGGGGCCGCCCGAGCTCGCTGCCCCGGGGTACCAGGGCGCGCGACGTGGGGCCCCTGCGAGAAAGCCCGGCTTCCGGGTCGGCTATCCGGTGGTCAGTGCACCACCTTGAGGCCGACTACCCCGCCAATGATCATGGCGAGGAACGCGATCTTGAGTGCGGACACCGGCTCCAGACCGGTGGCCATGGAGTAGACCACGGTGAGCGAGGCACCGATCCCCACCCAGACGGCGTAGGACGTGCCCACGGGGAGTTCCCGCATGGCGTAGGCGAGACCGCCCATGGAGACCACGAGAGCCACGCCGAACACCAACGACGGCGCCAGGCGGGTGAACCCATCGGAACGGTCGAGCGCGACGGCCCACACCGCCTCAAGAACCCCGGACACGATGAGCACGATCCATGACACGCTTTCCTCCTCCGAGCGGTTGACACTCGCCGGGTACTGCACCCCTAGTCCGCGAGCCGCTCGGGGCGGTGCCAGCGTCGCACGCAGCGCGAGCGTGGGCAAGCGTGTCCGCTCTGCGCGGTGCCGGTCAGCCCCCGAGCAGTTCCGCGAGGTGGGTCAGCGACCGGGCCTCGACTGTTGGCGGTACAGGTAGGTGGGGTAGGTCGCGCCAGACCCGCCCACGGACGACGCCCACACCAGTGATGTCCAGTCGCTACTCCGGGAGCAAGTCGCGGCACCTGCTGCTTGCGACGAGACTGGGGGAATGCCATCCCCGAGACTGCGTCCTGAGCCCGTCTGCGTCGAACGCGTCGTCCCGGCGCCCCCGGAAACGGTCTTCGACCTGCTCTCCCGGCCCGAGCGCCACCGCGACTTCGACGGATCGGGGACGGTGCAGGGCGCCCGCCGCGAGGGGCGCCGACTGGATCTGGGCGACTCCTTCGGGATGGACATGCACTGGCGGGTCCCCTACGCGACCCGCAACGTCGTGACGGAGTTCGAGGAGGGTCGCCGGATCGCCTGGCGAACGCTCGCGCCGACCCCCTTCACGCTGCTGTTCACGGGACGCACATGGCGCTACGAGCTCGAGCCCGTCGAGGGCGGCACCAGGATCCGGGAGACCTGGGACGTGAGCACTGAGGCCCTGCCGACCCGCTTCCTGCTCAAGCCACTACTGGCAGAGCACACCCGGGAGAGCATGGAGCGCACCCTCGCGCGGATCGAGGAGCTCCTGCGGGACTAACCCGCGGCCCCACCCCCGCCCCGCATCTCATGCCGTCTGACCGCGACCCGAGCCTTCCCCGTTCCGCGTGCGCGGTACGCGACGCAGTGGGTCAGTGGCGCTCCATGATCGGGACCCCGATGCCCGTCTTGAATCGCACTGGGTTGGTTGGAGTCTCCATCGTTTGGAAACGAGGATGGACTCATGCCGAAGGACACCACGCCTGGGAAGCCGACGACGCGTCGCTACAGCCCGGATGAGAAGGCTGCTGCTGTGCGGATGGTCAGGACGCTGCGGGGCGAGTTGGCACGGAGCATGGCACGGTTCAACGGGTCGCTTCTCAGCTGGGGTATGGCACGGAGTCGGTGCGGTCCTGGGTGCGGCAGGCTGACATCGACCAGGGCCACGTGTCTGGGGTCAGCACGAGTGACGCTGCGAGGATGAAGGCGCTTGAGCAGGAGAATCGTGAGCTGAGGCGAGCCAACGAGATCCTGAAGAGGGCAGCCAGTTTCTTCGGGGCGGAACTCGACCGCGCGCACAAGCAGCTGCGTTCATCGACGCCAACCGCGACGACATCGTCGCGGGCCGGCGCCTGGGGGGTCGAGCTCATCTGCCGCGTCCTGCAGGTGGCCCCGAGCAGCTACTACGAGGTGAAGAACCGTCAGCGCTCTGGCTATCGCCGGCGACGATGAGGCGCCCAAGTCCACGGTCCGGGGGCTGCTCGACGAGATCGGCTACGACACCCTCGACCTGGGCCCGCTGTCCGAGGGGTGGCGAGCACAGCGGGACACGGCGGCCTATGGCACCCGGTACGCAGTCGACCCCGCCGACTTGGGCGCGGGGCCTAGCCCGACCGGCGTCGAGAAACTGGCCGCACTCGCCGCGCAGGCGCGCCGCTACCGCGACATGTAGCCCGCGGCGTGGCTGGCCCTGCAACCCAAACCGCGACCTAGAGCAGATGGCCGAAGCAGACGCCGAGGAGTAGGCCCCGCATGAGTAGCCCGACAGGCGGCGGTGTGATGCGCCGTCGTGGCTGCGGCGGCGTGCGGTCGAACTGGCAACCAACGTGGTCAGGTCTGGATTTTGCAGTGGATAGCTGCTGTCAGGCCTCGAGGGCCTTCTTGAAGTTGCCGAGCCAGGCTTCGAGGTCGTGGTCGCCGTTCCAGGCGATCCTGTCTTCGATCTTGTCCACGAACGGCACCTTGCTGGAGACCTCGACCTGCATGGTCAGGGTCGTGCCCGCCTCGTCTGGCTCGAAGCCGTAGGTCCACCGCACTCCGGTGGTGGAGTGGTCGACGATGCGCTCGTTGGGGACGTAGGACTCGCGTGTCATAGTCCCGTGGGTGGGGATGAACAACACGTGGCTCTGCCACCTCCACGTGGATCCCTCGCCGGCATCCGGGGCGATCTCCTTCTCGGCAATCGTGGCCTTGTCCGTCATCTCGTAGGCGTCCCACTGGTTGTGCGGGTCCTTGACGTAGTCGAACACCTTCTCCACCGGTGCGTCGATGTGAATGCTGCGCGTGTGCGTCGTGCTGGTCATCGCGCCTTGGCCTCCTTTCGGGCTGCGCCCCACCCCGGCCACGCCCTGCGGCCTTACGCTCCTGCGGCTGCCCGCCGCAGGCACCCACATGATGAACGTATCGCCGGGCCTGTCGCGTGGCCAGAGTCACAGGTCCCCTCCGCGCCGAAACGGCAACCCGGGGCGACTCCGTAGCGACCCACGCACCACGCCAAGCCCTCCCGCGGGCCGACGCTGCGGCCGCAGGCGGCGATGTGACTGTGAGGATTCCTTCGCAGCCTTGATGGTGATGGGCTGTGGGTTAGTGACTGCGGGTGTGACCCACGTTGTGACTGGCTTCGTGCCTTGCTGCGACTTGTCCGCTCGTGGTTGCTGGCCCCGGCCCGGCCGAAGGTGCTGGCCTGATCAGGAGCTTGACCACCCGGCGTTTGCGGCGCCGGGCGTGTCTCATCACAGTCCTGCCGAACCTCCGTCCCGGACCGGAACCACGTCCCATCCGGAGAAGGAGAGAACGCATGGACAGTCTGACCGATCTGCGTGCAGAGGTCGATGTCGTGATCGGCGTCGACACCCACGTCCACACCCACTCGGCGGCGGTCCTGGACACCGCGACCGGTGGTGTCCTGGACGAGGTCACCGTCGAGGCGACAACCGAGGGCTATGCCGAGCTGGTGGAGTTCGCCAACAACCACGCGACGTTGCGGGCGTGGGCGATCGAAGGGACCAGCGGTCACGGCGCCGGGCTGAGTCGTCACCTGCTGGAGAGCTCGGAGATCGTCATCGAGGTGGACCGTCCGAAACGGGCCGCGCGCCGCAACGGCGCGAAGTCCGACCCGCTCGACGCGATCCGAGCCGCGCGTGAAGCGATGGCCCGACCCCGGGTGGGGTCTCCCCGTGGCGGTGGAGATCGTCAAGCACTGTCCGTGCTGTTGGCGGCGCGCCGCTCCGCGATCAACGCCTCCACTGAGGCTCAGCTGCAGGTCTTCAGCCTGGTGATCGCCGCACCCGAACCCATCCGAGCCCGCTTCCGGGGGCAGAAGCTCGCCGCGATGCTCAACACCGCGGCCAAGCTACGTGTTCACCCGAAGTGGGACGTCGAGACGACCAGCACTGTCGTTGCACTGCGCACCCTGGCTCGCCGCGCGCACACGATGCTGCAGGAGGCCCGGGAGCTGGAGAAGGCGATCCTGGCCATCATCCGTAGCTGGCGGCCTGACCTTCTCGAGGAGTTCGGCGTCGGACCGATCGTCGCGGCAACGGTGTTGTGCGCCTGGTCCCACCCCGGCCGGATCCACTCCGAAGCCGCATTCGCGATGCTCGCCGGCGTGGCACCCATCCCGGCCAACAGCGGCCAGGTCACCACCCGGCATCGGCTCAACCGCTACGGCGACCGGCACCTCAACCAGGCATTGCACACCGTCGTGCGGGTCCGCATCCAGTACCAGGCAGCAACCCGCGACTACGTCGCCCGCCGCACCGCCGAAGGCAAGACCAGCCGCGAGATCAAACGCTGCCTGGCTCGCTACGTCGCACGCGACCTATACCGCCTACTCGAAAACGGGGCCGCAGCTGCTTGACAAAGCATAGGAGCGTCGCGTTCTCGGGCATCACGGCGGGCGTGTTCGCGCGTTGGGGTTCGGCGCCTCAGTCCACGCTGTGCGCGAGCCGTGCGACCGCGGCGGCAACCTGGGACCCGAACATGACGGGATCGTTGTGGTCGGCACCCGCGAGCACCACCCGCTCGGCCAGGGAGCGGGCATGGTCCGCGACCTTAGCGCTGAGCGCAGAGGGGACCACTGAGTCGCGATCGCCGTAGATGACTGTCACCGGCACATCGCTGATGGCGAGGTGCTCCACAACAGGGAACCGGTCGCGCAGCAGCGCACGCACCGGCAGCCACGGGTAGTGGTGCGCCCCCACGTCGGCTAGCTCGGTGAATGGCGAGCGGAGCACGATCCCGGCCGGCGGGTGCCGAGCCTGCAGCGCCGCGACGACCCCGCAGCCGAGGGACTCGCCGAAGTACAGGGTCCGCCGCGCGGGGTAGCCGAGCTCCCTCAGAGCCTCTGCGGCGGCGTCTGCGTCGTAGGCGAGGCCGTCCTCGCTGGGATCGCCCGGGTTGCCGCCATAGCCGCGGTAGTCCATGAGCATGGAGGCGAGTCCGCGCCGGCTCAGCTCCTCGGCGACCCCGGCCCGCCCTGCCCGGTTACCACCGTTGCCAGGCGCGACCAGGACCGCCATCCCCGTGTCCACAGGGCCTGCCGCCGGGACGAACCAGGCGCCCAATTCGAGTCCGTCGGCCGTGTGCAGCGTGACGTCGCGGGCACCGGTGATGACGTCTGCGGCAGGGGGCACCGGCGCCCGGTCGGGGAAGTAGATCAACTCACGCTGCAGCGCCCACAGCATCGCACCCACCAATCCCAAGAGCAGCAGCACCACGAGGAGTCCACGCCCGAGCCCCCTTCGGTGCGGCCCGG
>CAVWAR010000015.1:0-32044 GCA_963753075.1 uncultured Actinomycetes bacterium | reverse complement strand
GGCGCTCCAGACGAAGGAGTCGAGCCAGGGCGGCTTCGATGAACCCTTGGCGTCCCGCTCGAACGTGGTCGACGCGGCCTCGGCGACCTCCGCAGGCATCGCATCTGGCGGTTGAGGGCTCTGGGTTTCCATGACTGTCTCCTCTGTGGTCAATGGGATGTGGGCGAGCTGCGGTCGTCAGTGGAGCGTGATCGGAGGAGGCAGCCTGGGATCTCGCACCGGGGCTCGCCGCCGGACATCTCACGCCTGACCTGGTCAACCAACGCAGGTATGGCGGCGACGATCACTGCGGCGGATCCGCCCCGGATCACGGCTGCCAGCAAGTCCAACTCCTGCTGATCGAGCGATTCGTGCAACTGGGCCTCGGCCGCCTCGGAGCTGAGACACCAGGGGCCTGCGGCCCCGTCGCTGGCTTGTACCGTCCGGGGGAACAACACGTGGACCAGTCCGGTGGTAGCGGCCCGGACCGGTGGCGACTTGTCGTCGACGCGCCCACAGGTACTCCGGTGCAGCGTGCACCGGTCGGGCTGGCTCGCCGAGCACGACTACGGCGGCGTCGAAGACCTCTTCGCGATTTCGCTCGACGTGGACATCCTCGATCGCTTGGTAGGCCTGCATCGCTCTCGTCAGACTGACGTACCGCCCGGCGAGGAGCGTCAACTCCTCCGTCCTGCCCATATCGCTCCCTACGTTCGAGGTTGGTCCGCTGACCCGGCAGTACCGCCCCGGCTCGCGTCCGATTCCGCGGTGCTCTGGGGCTGCGCATCGGGGACGTGGTAGTGCTCCACACGGTCCTTGATCTTGATGACCATGCTCACGATGGGCGCCGACAGCGTGGCCCCCAGAACCCCGGCGAAGGCCGCACCCACAATGGTTGACCCGAACGCGACCACCGGATGCAGGTCGAGTTCTTCCGACGTCATCCGGTTCTGCAGGACAGGCTGAAGGACGTTCTGGACGACCAGGATGACGACAAGCACGACGATCGCCTCGGTCACGCCCCCTGCGCCCAGCGCGATCAGCACCGCGAACGCTCCCGACACCAGGGCGCCGATGTAGGGCACATACGACGTCACGAAGGTCACGAGCCCGATGGTGAGCGCCAGTGGGAGCCCCATGAGGGCAACCGTCAGGCTGATCGCAACGGCCGAGAACAGGCTGGTCACGGTCAGCGCCGAGAAGTACCGCCGGATCGACCACGTGGCGTCATCGACCATCCCGGCACCGAGGTCGGGCGGTGTCCCGAGGTGCGACCCGACCCAGCCCGTGAGCAACCGCCAGTCGGCCAGGATGTAGAAGAGGATGAACAACCCGACGAAGGTGCCTGCCACGAAGGCAGCGGCGCTTGAGAAAGCGCCGCTCAGGAAGGCGGAGAAGCCTTCCATCGACCCTTCGATGGCGTCCCCGAGCCCATCGGTGATGCTCGAGCTCGACGCCAGGCCGAGCCCGAGTCCGGAAAGCCACTCGCGCAAGGCCTCAACGCCGGCAGTGACTTCCGTCTTGATCTGCGGGGCCTGATCCACAATGCCGGCGACGGCGATGGCGACCGCTCCGATCGCGACCGCAACGATACCCAGCAGGACGATCGCGGCCGCCCCTCTGCGGCTCATGTGCTTGGCCAGCCGATCCACCACGGGCACGAAGAGCGTGCCCACGACGGCCGCGACGATCAGCGGAACCACAAGGCCGGACAGCCCAGCCAGGACTGCATACAAACCGACCGCGACGACCGAGATGCCGACGACAGCCCACGCCCTGCGTCCCATCCGAAGCAGGAGCGGGTTGTCGGGCACCAGGACCGAAGAAGAGTCATGCCCAGTCACCCCTTCATGTTGTCGGCGGCCTCGGCCACCGGGCACACCCGAAGCGGGTGAAGAGCCCGCCTCGTACCCGCGCTGCTAGATTGGGGCGTGCCCAGCGCGAGAGTGATCCCATGAAGCCCACTGGCTTGGTTGTCATGCCCGCCAAGACCCGTCGTCCGAGGATCCCCGGCCGGGCCATTCGACGGGACCGCCTGTCAGGCCTCCTCGATGGCATCCTGGACGCGCCGGTCACACTGGTCACGGCCCCATCAGGCTTCGGCAAGTCCTGGCTGGTCTCCGACTGGCTGGACCAGAACAGTCGCACACCCAGCGCCTGGGTCACGATCGACGAGCACGATTCCGATCCGGCGCGGCTGTGGGCCCATGTGGTCGACGCCGTGGCTGACGCTGACCTGGGTGAGGCGGCCACACGCGCCCGGACGCTGCTGCACTCATCCAACGTCGGCTGGCCCCCTATCGTGGACGCACTCTCGGCGGGTCTGGGGCAGCGAGTGGAGCACGTCGTCCTTGTGCTCGACGACGTGCACAGGCTGACCGGCTCGCTGAGCCCGGATTCGATCACGCATCTGCTCCGGTACCTGCCCGAGAACGTCCATCTGGTCCTGGTCGGACGACACGACCCGCTAGTTCCGCTTGCCCACCGGCGAGTGCTTGGCGAGCTCCTCGAGATCAGGACCAGGGATCTTCGGTGCACCCAGGCCGAGAGCGTTGCTCTCGTCGAGCACACGCTTGGCCTGAATCTGCCCGCGCAGGAGGTCGAGGAGCTGCGGGAGCGCTGCATGGGGTGGATGGCCGGGATCAGGTTGGCGGCCGCGGCCGCCGCCTCAGGCAAGGACGCCCAAGCCAGAGCAGAGCGGTTCGAGGTGGTGGGCCGCGCCGGTACGTACGAGTCGCTGGCGGCCTACCTCGTCGAAGAGGTCATCGCCGAACTGGACGAGTCACAGCGGTCGTTCCTTGTGGACACGTCGGTGCTGGGGGAGCCTGTCGGCAGGACTGTGCGACTTCGTGGCGCAACGTACCGACAGCGCTCGGCAGCTGGATCGGCTGGCCGGGGAGGGGTTCTTCACCAGCCAGACTGGCGTGTCGCCGGACCTGAAGTATCGGTACCACGATCTGCTGCGCGAGGCCATGCTCGAGGTGTTGCGCCGGTCTGCGCCGGCTCGGGAGGCGGACCTGCACGGTCGTGCGGCAGCGTGGCTGCGGGACCACCATGACCCGGTGGCCGCCTTTGGTCATGCCGTGGCTGCTGGTTCCTTGGATGATGCGGAACGCATGCTCGTCGAGACCAGCGCCGATCTGCTGGCCGTCCGGCAGATCGACCTGTTGGTGTCGCTGTTCGAGGAGCTCGACTCGCGCGGGGCGGACCTGCACCCCTCCACTCTTGCGGCGTGGGCCGCCGCCATCCTCTACAGCTCTCGATCGGCTCCGGAGATCGATAAAGTTCTTCAACGTACGCGCAGGGCGCTCCGGGACCTGGGCGATGAGCAGGTGCAGTTCGAAGCCGACCTTGGGGTACACGCAGAGCCGTTCAACGAGTCCGCCGACGAGTTCCAGCTCGCAGTGGAGAGCACGATCGCGCATCGCAGGGGGGACGTCCAACTCGCCCTAGCGGCCTATCGGGGCCTCGGTGGGCGGCCCAGCGAGAGTGGTTGGGTCGAGGCGGGTGCCGGTGAGGCTCTGATCACCCTGGAGCGGTGCACGGAGGGCCTCGCGCTGACCGAAGCATGGCACGAGTTCTGCGTGGCCGCGGAGAACGAGATCATGGGCGTGGTGAACCTGGCGCATTGCCTGTCGATCGTTGCCCTCGGCCATCTCGGGCTCGGGCAGTTGAACGATGTCGACGCCCTGACAGACCAAGCGGTGTCGGCACTGACCGATCACAGCCTGGACGACCGGCCCCAGCTGTCGGTAGCCCTGCTGCCGGGCGGCTGGGCGGCGTGGGAGCGCGGAGAACTGGGCGTTGCGCTCCTGACGGCACAATCCGTCCTGGCCGGAGTCCAACGCCTCGGGGAGGCTCCCGCGGAAGTTCTCACCAGAGCCCTCCTGGCCCGCATCCACTGGTCCAGAGGCGACCTGCCCGCGGCCGTGGACGAACTCGATGCGGCCAGGACGACCGCGGGCGGATACCCCCTGACAGAGTCACTGGCTCTGCGGGTGACCCACGAACTGGTGCGGCTTCACAGCTTGGCGGGCGACCTGCCCGGCGCAGACATCGCCTGGCCCGACTGGCGGGAGCGTCTGCATACAGGCGGGCGCACGATGACCGAGCACCTCCTGCTCTGCCGCCTGGCGCTAGGGGTGGACATCGACCAGGCGGAGTCCTTGTTGGCCCACCCGCCCGATGGCCAGGAAGTGACCGACGTCCACCGGATCGAGCGTCACAAGCTTGCGGCGCTGTTGGCCCAGGACCGCAAGGACCCGGAGTTGGCGCTGGCGGAGCTGACCTCGGGAATGCGGATCGCCGCACACACCGGGCACCGCCAGACCTTCCTCGACGAGGCCGGCGCCCTCGGCGTCTTGTTGGACAACGCCGCGGCCCGCAGTGGCTTCCTGCTCCGACCTCACCGAAGCCCCCACCTGGTTGGCGGGACGCTGCCGCCTCCCACCTTGCACCAACCTCTGACGGAACGTGAGCTCGAAGTGCTCAGGCTCCTCCAGACGAACCTGACCTACCGAGAGATCGGCGCCCAGATGTACCTGTCGACGAACACGGTCAAGTCCTACGTGAAGAACGTCTACCGCAAGTTGGATGTCGACCGACGGAACGGGGCGGTCTCCGCCGCACGCGGCCTGGGCCTGCTGGGCTAGCGACGGCGCTCGGGCTGAGGCCTCACCTCAGTCGGGACTGCAGGAAGTCGCGACCGGGGGGTGGCTCCTCGTCCGCGGCGTACAGGCCGGACAAGGGATGCCGAGCTTCGCGGCTCCACCCGCGGCCACGTTGTGGGACGGTTGGATGGAGTGGGCTGGCAATGGCAGGGAGCAGACCGTGTTGACATGGGCACAGCGGTTCGATCTCAAGGCGAGGGCGCACGCCAGCATGTGGATCGTTCCGACGGCGTTCATCATTCTTGCGATCGTCCTGTCGATGGTCATGCCGTGGCTCGATCGCCAAGTGACGCGTGATCCGTACCTCGTCTACAGCGCCAGCTCGGCCCAGGCGACGCTGTCGGCGATCGCCTCCGGGATGCTCGTGTTCACCGGATTCGTGTTCTCGATCCTCACGTTCTCCATCCAATTCGGATCGAGCACGTACACACCCCGCTTGCTGCGCAGCGTGACCACCGACCCCAAGACAAAGCTCGCGCTCGGGGTCTTCATTGCGACGTTCATCTATGCGCTGCTGATCTTGGCGGAAGTGGCACCGGGCGACAGTGACTATGTGCCTCAGTACTCCGTACTGCTCTCTGTTGTCTCCGTTGGCATCTCGATCCTGCTCTTCCTCGGGTTGATCGTCGACGTCACCGGATCCATCCGATCAGGGCGGGTAGTCGGAGACGTCGATCGGCGCGGGAGGACGGTCATTGAGGACATGTTTCCGGATGCCGCGCACCCGACCCCCGAGCAGATCGACGACTCACTCCTTCCCGATCAGCCCTTGTTGAGGGTCGGGAACCCGGAAGTGGGCGGGGCGGTGGTGCAGGCGGTCCATGTCGAGGGCATCGTGGCGCTCGCGTCCGATTCCGGTGTCGCCGTGGAGATGGTTCCGTCTGTGGGCGAGTTCGTAGCGACCGGAGCGACGGTGTTTCAGATCTACGGGGACACCGACTCGATCGACGCCGAGCGCCTCTTCGATTGGGTTGCCTTCGGTGATGAGCGCACCTTCCGGCAAGACCCGGCGTATGCCTTGCGAATCCTGGTCGACATCGCGCTGAAGGCGCTGTCACCGGCGATCAACGACCCGACAACGGCCGTCGAGGCACTGGGGCGGATCGGTGATCTGCTTCTGCTCCTGGGATCGCGACAACTACCGGATGGAGTGATGCGAGACAGCCACGGCACGATTCGATTCGTCTACCACACGCCCACGTGGGCGGACTTCCTCTCGCTGGCATTCACCGGAATC
This sequence comes from uncultured Actinomycetes bacterium, assembly GCA_963753075.1. Taxonomy (GTDB): domain Bacteria; phylum Actinomycetota; class Actinomycetes; order S36-B12; family CAIYMF01; genus Prado023. The sequence continues at coordinate 26,158 of CAVWAR010000015.1, read as the reverse complement.
CGCGAGGTCGGAGCAGGTACCAACCAGGTGGTCGTCGCGATGCGAACCCAACTCGACCAGCTCCGCGAACTCGTCCCTGCTTGGCGCCGCGCAGACGTCGACGCGCAGTCCTGGCTCCTCGAAGAGGCTGTCGCTCTGGCCAACGCCTGACCAGACCCGCACCAGGACTGGGCGCTCAGGCCAGCGTCTCCTCAGCGGCGCCCCTCCGGTCACCCGGAATGGGTGTGGTGGCCGGGGCGCCGGAGGGCGAGGTTCGTTCCCACGAGCCCAGATGGGGAACCCACGAGGCGAATCTCGGAGGATTGAGTTCTCATGTTCGATGCCGGGAGATCAAGGTGGCCGAATCGGCGCCGACGGGGTGCGGTCGTGGGCGTGATCCAGCGCTCCGTGCGGCCGCGGGGTGACCGATGACCGACTCTGCCCCCGCCGTGCCCGACGCGCTGCGCAGCCCCGCCTCCCGGACCGCCCACCGACGCGCTGTGGTGGGCCTGGTCATCGCGCTCTCGGTGGCGGGATTCCTCACCGTCGCTGTCGCCACCGGGTCCCACATGCTCGACGGGTTCGACACCGCGATCACTGACTTCACCCGTGGCTGGGCCGACCCGTTGGGCTGGCCAGTCGATGTCACCCTCGTCATCGGGCGGGTCACCGCGCCCTTCTGGTCGGGTCTGGTCGTCGCCGTGCTGGTGATCGTGCTGTTCGGGTACCGCTACAGGGCCGCCGCCGCCCTCCTGGCGATGTCGGGGATCGCGGGTGGGATCGTCAGCACAACTGTCAAGCAGATGATGGCACGGACCCGGCCCCCCGGCGCTGAGCAGTTCCAGCAGGACCTCGACAAGTCCTTCCCGTCCGGCCACGCGATGGAGAGCATCTACCTCTACGTGGCGACAGGCCTGGTGCTGATCCAGCTCGGCCGGACACGTGAGCGCCGCTGGATGGAGGTCGTCGGGCGGATCCTGGTGATCATCGGACCCTTCCTCGGGCTCACCCGGGTGGTCCTCGGCGTCCACTGGCCCAGCGACGTCATCGCCGGCTGGGCGTTCGGCTCCGCAGTCCTGCTCACCTCAGCCCTGATCCTGTGGTGGCCCCTCGACCGCGGCTGGACGGCACGCGACGTGTCACCGAATCCGGCGGCCCCCACATGAGCCAGCGGCATCGACACGGTGCCCCTTCCCGCTCCGGTCCTTCCTCTTCCCGGTCACCCGAAGTGGGTGTGGCGGCCTGGGGTGTCTGAGCGTGAGGCTTGTTCCCGTGGGCGTCTCCTAGGGCAGGCGACGAAGGATCCGTCGGGGCAACCGGCGCCCACACTCAACATCGGGCAGAGGAGCGCACCATGGGCACGTCCAAGATGATCACCCAGCAGCCGGTGATGAAGATGACGACCCCGATCCCGGAGAACCGCACCACACCGGACAAGGTCGAGACCTCCATCGGCACACTCGAGTTCTTCGACGGAGTGCCGGTCGGCGACACCAAGGACACCCTGGTGGACTTCGTCCAGCGCGGCCGGGCGGTCGAAGCCTTCATCAACATGACCCCCGCGGCATCGATGTACTCACTGCGACAGGGTCATCGCGATCTGGGCCTGACCGAGTGCAACCAGATCCTGATCGCCGAACAGCTCGGCGACTCCAAGCCACTGGTCCTCACCTGGAACAACACGTCGCTGTACACGTGGGGGTTCCTCGACCTCAAGAAGGACGGCCCGACGGTCATCGAGATCCCGCCCGACGTGCTGGGCATCCTCGACGACATGTACTTCCGCTACATCAGCGACATGGGCGCCGCCGGCCCCGACCACGGCAAGGGCGGCAAGTACCTGGTGCTCCCGCCCGACTACGACGGCGATGTCCCTGACGGGTACTACGTCGTCAGATCGCAGACGTACTGCGTCTGGAACTTCATGCGCGGCTACGTGCGTGGCAACGTCCAGGATCCCGACAACGTCACGAAGGCGGCGGCCAACATCACGGCGAACCTCAAGGTGTACCCGCTGTCCACGAAGGACAACCCGCCGAAGATGGAGTTCACGAACATGTCGGGCCTGGCGGGCTACAACACGATCATGCCCAACGACGCCAGCTTCTTCGACGTGGTCAACCAGATCGTCCAGGAGGAGGCCGACGGCTGGCTCGACCCCGAGCTGGCGGGACAGTTGCGCGCCGTCGGCATCGTCAAGGGCCAACAGTTCGATCCCGACGCACGGCTGATGAAGGTCCTCGCGGACGCGGTTGCGATCGGCAACGCGTACGCCCGGGTCAACACCGTGTACCCCCAGGACGAGGGAAGCTACGTCTACCACGACGAGCACACCGAGTGGGTCATGGCGTACCCCGACAAGGACACGACGTTCCTCCAGGCGGGCGCCCGGCGCATGGATGGCCGGCTCTGGATGCACTACAACGCCGTGTGCGTGACCCCCGCCATGGCCGTCACCAAGCCGGGCGCCGGATCGGACTACCTGATCACGGGTCTGGACGGGCAGGGCCGCCCCCTCGATGGTGCAAAGACCTACACGTTGCATCTGCCGGCGGACTTCCCGGTCAAGGACAACTGGTCGGTCACCATCTACGACCCGCAGACCCGCAGCATGCTGCAGACCGACCAGACGTTCGCCGGAATCAACAGCCTGAGCGCCGATCAGAAGCAGAACGACGACGGCTCCATCGACGTCATCTTCGCACCGGAACCACCACCGGGCATGGAGAAGAACTGGATCCAGACGATCCCCGGCAAGAGCTGGTTCATCCTCCTGCGCGCCTACGGGCCCCTGGAGCCGTGGATCGACAAGACCTGGCGGCCGGGCCAACTCGAGGAGGTGGAGGGGTGAGTTGAGGAATCCGCCTGAGTGGACCGGTTCACAGGGTCCCATCAGATGGACGTGCACGTCACGGAAGAAAGTTCAGTCGGTCGAGAAGGGGACATCATGAGTAGTGATACCGCAGATCAGGGAGTTGCCGGCGTCGGCATGCTCCTCGCGAACTACACGAGCAAGGACGGCGCGGCATCGGCCTACGAGAGCCTGAAGCGCGCCATGGATGCCGGCCAGTTCTACTACGAGGACGCCGCTGTTGTGAGCCGCGATGTCGACGGCACGGTGAGTATCACGGAACACGGCGACATGAGCACGGGCAAGGGCGCTGGGATCGGCGCACTGATCGGCGGCGTGATCGGAATTCTGGGAGGCCCAGCCGGCATCGCGATCGGTGCCGGCGCAGGCGCCGCGATCGGCGGGGTCGCTGCACATTCCGATGCCGGCTTCAACAACGAGACGCTGGAAAGGATCGGCGGCGCCCTGCCCAACAACACGTCGGCGCTGGCGGTCACAACCAGCAAGGACTTCGTTGAAGCGGTGCGCAGCCAAACCACTGATGATGAAACGGTCATGATGGCTCAGGACATCGCCGATGTGATCACCAGCAACCTGAACGCCGGCCAGGACGTGTTGCTGGCACTGGTGCTGACCGAGAACGGGGTGGCTGCCACCAGAGTGGCTGCCAGCGACGATGCGGTTGGCGTATTCGGCGTGGTGGCAACCGACGAGGGCGCAGCCGCTCGCGCAGTGGTTGCGACCGATGAGGGCGTAGCTGCGGCCGAAGCGGCAGCAGCCCCCGCCGCGGACGACTCGACATCACCCCCCGCGGCCGACGACTCGGCATCCAGTGGAGACTCCGAGAGCAGGGACGACCAGGCCTGAGGAGCTGAGCTGGGCGGCCTGCGCGCTCGGAACGCGGTACGGACACCGTTTCGACCGACCACACGACGCGCGCAGGTCGCCAGATCGAGGACTACCAGATCAGCCCCAAGCCCGGCGCCACACGATGCGGCCGAGGACATCTGCACCGGGCTGTTGCTCATGTCCACAGCCGCCGGCGCACCCTTCCTGCCGAAGCTCGTCAGGCGACCAAGGGCGACGCTGCGTTCTCGGTGGGAATGATGGTGTGGCTGATGGTCGTCACGGTCGCCTACATCCCGCTGGTGCTGCCACTGTTCCTCCCCGACGTTGCGATCAACCCCTGGGACACCGCCACGTCGCTGATCTTCCTGATGCTCGTCCCGCTGGCGGTTGGCCTCGTCATGAAGACCCGATGGGTCAGCACCGACGATGATCTGCGGCCGCACATGGCCAGGGCGTCCTCCGTGGCAATCCTGCTGCTGCTCGTGGGTGGGAACGTCATGCAGTGGGAGAGCATCGAGTCCACCGCCGTGGTCGCCGGCCTCGTGGGGCTGGTGCTGCTCCTCCCCCTGGGGCGCAGTTGGGCAAGCGCAGCGCCGCCCGAGCCCCAACCGCCGCGACGGGACGACGAGGTGGACAGGCCCCCCCGGGGATTGAGATGCGGTCCACGGGGTCAGCTGAGCGGCTCAGGTGATCAACTCGAAGTCGTTGAGCACCCAGGTCTTGTCGATGTATCCCTCGGTGGGACCGTAGAACCGGAAGACGACGAAGAAGCCGATGGCCGGATCTGTCTTGATCCAGTTCTTCTCCTTCCCGGCGGGCGCAGTGGCCCCGAAGTGGATGTCGACCGACCCGTCGTCGTTGACGTCGGGATCACCCAAGCTGCTCACCGTGATGTTGCCGCCCGAGTCGAGCAGGCTTCGGCTGACCGGGTTGTACGCGGTGACGGCCCAGAAGCGCTTGACGGGCGGCTTTGCCGGCACCCGCAGTCGGTACTGCTTGTCGCCGAGAAGGTAGTCGCCGTCCTTGTCGCGGAACGCGGTGAGATACGACGTCCCGACGCCCGGCGTGGTGGAGAGCAGGCTCGGCGAGACACAGATCGCTTGATACAGCCACAGGGTCTGCGCATCGATGTCGACGATGTCGTCCACCATGAACTCGGTGTTGCGGACGAACATCTTCTCCCAGTGGCGGCCCGGCCAGTAGTCGATCTCAGGATCACGGGAGGCGTAGACGATGGCGCGCGACATGGCGACGCCCTGTTTCGCGGCTTGGTCGAAGATGCCTTGCATCCGCTTGTCGGGGGTGAAGGGCTTGCCCTTCTCGATGCCGAGGGTGGCGAGCCGACCGAGGAGTTCGTCGTCGAACAACTCCGTTGGCTCGTACTGGATGATCTCGTTCAGGACCGCGTAGAAGCTGCCGTCCTCGGGTGTCAACGTGTTCGTGCCCATCCCGGAGGTGTTGATCGCCGCGTGGTCGCGCGGGCCACTCTCCAGCGGGTACACCTTCAGCCGATCCTTGAACCACTGCACGGCGTGGTCGCCGGTGCCGACGTCGAAGCCGCGCATCATCGCCCAGATCCGGTAGCTCGGTGAGTGGACAACGAAATGGTCACTCGGCTCGTCTCCCGTGTACCCGGGAGGCACGAAGAGGTACTTGCCGCCCTTGCCGTTGTCAGGTCCGGTCGGGCCGAAGTCGGTGAGGTACTTGAAGTAGCCATCGTTGGCGTTGCCCATCATGCCGGCCGGGATCTCGACGACGGTTGGCCCGTCGACGTGGAGGTCGAGCGAGGCGAATGCGTAGACGGTGCTGTTGTTGCCGGTGAGGTAGTTCTCACTGGGTTCCATGAAGTCAGCCGTCACGCCGATATCCGACGAGGTGGCAAACCTGAAGTCACGGATCTGGGCCTTGACGATGCTGTACACCGACAGTGCCGGGTAGAAGTCGAGGTACGCCTGCGTGGCACGTTGGAGATCCAGCTCGTCGTAGATCCTCTGTGCCGAGGCTGCGGTCGGGAACGATCCGCCAACGAACTCCAGCGTGCCGAAGTTCGTCTCGATCGTATCGGCCGCCGGTGAGAAGTCGGCCGCAGTCTGCTTCGCTCCCGTGGACTCGAAGAGGTTGGTCGTCGGCTCGGTTGATGACACGGTCGTTGCTCCTGGTGCTCGGGTCTTGCTCGGTTGCGATCGTTCGGTTCGGTCTCGGCGTCGCTGCTACCCGACGAGCTCCACGTCGTTGGGCACCCAGGTCTTGTCGTTGAAGGCATTGAGCGGGCCGTAGTAACGGAAGTACACGAAGAAGCCCTGATCAGGCAGGGTCTTGACCACGTTCTGCTTCGGAATGCCGTCGGGCACGTCGGTCGCGAAGTAGATGTCCACCGAGCCGTCGGCGTTGGTGACCGGCGGCGGGTCCTGCTGGCTACTGATGCTTGGGTACGGCTGGCTCTGGATCTCGCAACGGCTCCAGGGGTCGTAGACGGTCACGGCCCAGAAGAGCGCCACGGGGACCTTGGGTGGCACGTTGACCTTGTAGGTCTTGTTGCCATCGAAGAAGTTGCCGTCGCTGTCCTTGTAGGTCGTCTGGTACCGGGATCCCTTGCCCTCGGGCATCTGGGTCGCCATCGCCGGCGTGATGCCGTCGGCGGTGAAGTGGAAGACCGTGCGGGCCTCGAGGTTGATGTAGTCGTCCTGGTAGAAGGTCGAGTTGTTGGTGACGTACGGGCTCTCCCACCGCCGTTTCGGATAGACGACGGCCTGGTCGTCGCGGCAGTTGAAGGCGATGACCCGGGACATGGCCACGCCCTCAGCGGCGGCCTGGTCAAAGATCTTCTGCATCCGGGCGTCGGGGCTGAACGGCTTGCCGTTCTCGATGCCGACCGACGCGAGCCTCCCGAGGAGTTCTCGGCCGAAGGCGTCGCCCGGTTCGTAGTTGATGACCTGGTGCATCCACTCGAACGCCGAACCGTCCTCAGGGACCAAGGTGTTGATAGGAACGCCGGAGACATTCGTGAAGCGCCCCTCCCGGGGGCCGGTCGACAGCGGATAGACCTTGCAGTTCTCACGAAGGAACGTCATCGCCTGGTCGCCGGTTCCGACCTCGGCGGCGTTGGCGCGGATGAACGAGAAGTTGCAGTAGGTCGGTGAACGGAACACGAAGTAGCCGTCGGGTACGTTGCCGTCGTAGTCCGGCGGAAGCACGAGGTACTTGCCGCCTTTGCCCTCGTCCTTGCCGGTCGGGCCGATGTCGAGCACGAACTTGAAGGTGTGATCGTCGAGCGGTCCCATCACGCCCTTCGGAACCTCCATGACGGTCGGCCCGTCGACCTTCGTGTCGATCACGATCATGGTGTAGATGCTCTCGGTGTTGCCCGTCAAGAAGAGCGCACTCGAGTCAAGGCGGTCCGCCGTCACGGACACATCCGAGCAACTTGCAGCGCCGTAGTCGCGGACGACCCCGGTGAGCATGCCGTGCATGGAGAGGGCCGGATACATGTCCAGGTAGAGCTGGGTGGCGCGCTGCAGATCCAGCTCGTCGTAGACCTTGTGCACCGTGTCGTCGGTCGGGTAGCCGCCGACGAAGTCCAGTTTCCCGAACCGGGTCGCGTTCTGCGCGGGGGCCGGGTTGAAGTCCATGGACTGTGGTGGGCCAGCGGGACTGAAGATGCTCGTGGCTTCCATGACTGGTTCTCCTTGCAGTTGCGTTGTGTGTTCCCGGTTGGCGTCTGCGTCGGGCTGGCCTGCTGGTCGGATCAGCGGGCGAGACCCACCCGGCAAGGGTTCATCAGGAGTCAACGGCGTCGCCGATATCGTCGCCCAACTTCACCGGCGCCATCTGGAGCTGCCGAAGTCGGCCGAGTCCCTTGCAGAGCGACAACCAAGCGCGGCCTCCTTGCCTCCGCTGGCCCACCATCTCGCACATCGCGTGCGGCGCGGATCACCCGATGTGGGTGGTTCCTCGGGGGTATGCGGCCGTCCATCCCCGCGTATGGTGTGGGTGTCGGGTGATCGTGCTGTTGACTGCGCGCGTGTGGCGCACGCTATAGGCGACGTGAAGGAGAAGACGATGCATGACGGACTGTCCGAGAGGTCCCCCCGAACCGGTCGCATTGTCGGCCTGGCTGTCGGCGGTGGCTTCCTTGTTGGGGTAGCAGTTGCGGCTGTGTACTGGCGGCAGGCAATTGCGGCCCTTGTGGCCCGGGCCAAGCCCTACGTGCGCAAGCAGGTCACGGTGAAGAGCCCGGCGCTGATCATCAATCGGTGGAGCGGCGACGGCAAGGCGGAGCGCTACGGTCTCGCCGACGAGGCGGAGAAGGCCGGAGCCACGGTCATCATGCTTGAACGCGGCGATGACCTTGTCCAACTGGCGCACGATGCCATCAGCGCCGGAGCCGATGCGATCGGCATGGCGGGCGGCGACGGTTCCCTCGGGCTGGTGGCCGGGGTTGCTGTCGAGCGTGGCGTGCCGTTCTTCTGTGTGCCGGTTGGGACCCGAAACCACTTCGCGCTCGATCTGGGACTTGATCGGGACGACCCGCTTTCGGCCCTCGCCGCGCTGCGCGGTGGGGAGGAGATCCTGATCGACATCGCCATGGCGAACAGTCGTCCCTTCATCAACAACGTGAGCTTCGGCGTGTACGCCCAGGCGGTGCATCAGGAGCAGTACCGCGGCGAGAAGTTGGCGACACTCACCGACACGGTTGCCAAGGCTGCCGTTGACGTTGATGCGCAAGCACCCCTGCGATTTGTGACCCCGGACGGTCGGAAGCATGATCGGGCGCCGCTGCTGATCGTGTCGAGCAACCGCTACACCTACTCCGGCTATCCCGACTACGGAAGGCGCGAGCGCATGGACGGTGGGAGGCTTGGCATCGGCGCCATCACCAGCCTTCCGGAGGGTGACCTCAAGACGATGCGACTCGACCAGATCAGGTCGCTTCAGGAGTGGGACGCCACGTCCTACCGGATCGAGTCCGATGAGAAGATTCTGGCCGGTCTGGACGGCGAAGCTGTCGAGTTCGACTCCCCCCTCAACCTGACTATCCGCCCTCAAGGGCTCCGAGTCCTGGTGCCTGAAGGGACCGTTCCGGGGTACGTTCCTGCTGGCGAGGCTGCCGCCGCAAGACTGCTCGACCTCGCTGAGACGACGGGCGTCGGCGACAAGTGACCGCCGCCGGCACCATCAGCCTCTGACCCCCTCCGCGGACGTCTTGGTATGCGAAAGGGCCGGCATGGGAGATCGTGGGCGGATCGGACCGAGCGCCCCGCCTCCCTAGTGGTGCTTGGCCTCCGAGACCGCGTCCTTGGCCAGTCGCGCGCGCACGGCTGCCTTGGTGACCGGGTCGAGATCGTCAAGCTGACTACGAATGGCATCCGTCGCCTCCGCAGCCAACATCTGCTGCTGGCGCAGCCGCACCACTACCGCGGCAACGATCACCACGCCAGCGACGATCAGAACGACCTTGGCTGGTGAACGGACGCTCCTAGCCATCACAGGTCCCCTTCGTTGACGCTCTGTTGCGCTATGGGCGAGGCTAACACCTCCGCCGGCCTCGACCGCATGGACGGCTGGGCACCTCGCCGCCTGGCGAACCAGGGTGCCGCTCCACCCCGCGCTGGGCATATCGTTCAGCGTTCTCCATGCCGCAGCCTGATGGGAGCAGACCACAATCGAGCGGATCGGTCTTCGTCCAGCGGCGCCACGCGCACACCTTGTCTGATCAGCAGGCGCCAAGCGTACGCTGCGACACCGTCAATCTTGGCGCTGAGATGCATTCCGCACGGTGCGCGATAGGCGGCGCAATGACGCTCCGGCGAAGTACGTATTCGGCAGCTCAAGCCTGGCTGGCACGATACGAGTCATGGCTCTGTTCCCGGCCCCGCTCAGGCGGGGCGATCGAGTCGGTGCGACCTCCCCCTCGGCCGGAGTGGAGGGACCTGAAGCGGACCGGATCGACTTCTGCGTCCGGTGGCTGCGCGAGGCCGGGTTCGACGTCGTGGTCGGAGACTCCCAATGCTGACCTGCGACGACGCCCGCGGACTGCGGTGCACCTGTGGAAGTCAGGGGCAGCGTGCCAGGGCTGAGGCTCCCCACCAGACGTCACCCGGGCGAACCACCCGATGTGGGTGTGCTGCGCCGCGCGAAGTCGCTGCAACGGTGGAGTGCGCGCGTTGCATGCAACCACGAGGAGGAGAACATGGCTCAGAACCCTGACAAGATCGGTCGCGAGGTACTGCCGATACCGGACACCCCAGCCAGGGGCAAGATGGCGCTGGACGCCCGCAACGCCGAGTTCCCGCCGATCAATCCCCTCCGTCCTCCGCCGGGCGCTCCCAACGTCGTGCTCGTGCTGCTCGACGACATGGGCTTCGGTGCGCCGAGCGTGACCGGAGGTCCCTGCAACATGCCCGCAATGCAGCAGATCGTCGACGACGGCCTCCTCTACACTCGTTTCCACACCACCGCCCTCTGCTCTCCGACGCGTGTTGCGCTGCTCACCGGCCGTAACCACCACTCGGCCGGCATCGGATCGGTCGCCGAAGTCGCCACGGGCGCTCCCGGCAACGACAGCATCCGTCCCAACACCGTGGCCACCATCGCTGAGATGCTGCGGCTCAACGGTTACAGCACCGGATGCGTGGGCAAGGCCCATCAGACGCCCACGTGGGAGGTCAGCATGTCGGGTCCCTTCGACCGCTGGCCGACGGGCGAGGGCTTCGAGAAGTTCTACGGTTTCGTCGGTGGCGAGACCAACCAGTGGTCACCCGTACTCTTCAACGGCACGAGCCCCGTCGAGCCACCGAAGACATCCGACGAGGGATACCACTTCTCCGAGGGCATCACGGACAAGGCGATTGCCTGGATGAAGGGTCTCGACGTGATGACCCCGGACAAGCCCTTCTTCCTCTACGTGTCCTACGGCGCCACACACGCCCCGCACCACGTTCCGCCGGAGTGGATCGACAAGTACAAGGGCCAATTCGACAAGGGATGGGATGCGGTTCGCGAGGAGACGTTGGCCAACATGAAGGCCAAGGGTCTCGTCCCCGAGGACACCGAGTTGACCGGCCGTCCCGAAGGTGTGCAGCCCTGGGACGAACTGAACGACACCGAGAAGACGGTGTTCGCCCGCCTGATGGAGACGTATGCCGGCTTCGCTGAGCACACCGACGATCAGATCGCCCGGCTCGTCGACGCGCTGAAGGACATGGGCAAGTACGAAGACACACTCTTCATCTACATCGCGGGCGACAACGGCGCCAGCGCTGAAGGCGGTCTTGACGGCACGTTCAACGAGATCATGGCGCTCAACGGGATTCCGCAGGAGCTCGACGACATCCTGCCCAAGCTCGACGAGATCGGCGGGCCGATGGCGTTCAACCACTACCCGGTGGGCTGGGCGCATGCCATGAACACGCCGTTCCAGTACACCAAACAGGTGGCATCCCACTACGGCGGGACCAGGAATGCCGTGGCGATGAGTTGGCCGAACGGGATTGCGGCTCGTGGCGAGATCCGTCAACAGTGGCACCACGTCATCGACGTCGTACCGACGATTCTCGAGGCGGCCAACCTGCCGGAGCCCTATCTGGTCAACGGCGCCGCACAGAAGCCCATCGAGGGCGTGAGCATGAACTACACCTTCGATGACCCGGACGCGCAGAGCACACACACGACGCAGTACTTCGAGATCTTCGGCAACCGTGGGATCTACCAGGACGGCTGGACTGCGGTGACGCACCACAGCACTCCATGGATGACTGGGGATCTGCCGTCGCTGGACGCAGACGACTGGGAGCTGTACGACACGACCACGGACTGGAGCCAGGCGCACGATCTCAGCGATGCTATGCCTGAGAAGCTGCGCGAGATGCAGTACCTGTTCATGATCGAGGCTGCCAAGTACAACGTGTTCCCCATCGACGACCGGCGCTACGAACGGTTCAACGCGGCAACGGCCGGCCGACCGGACCTGCCGGCGGGCCGAACCACCATGACGTTCTATCCGGGGATGGACACGCTGATGGAGAACACGGTGCTCAACGTCAAGAACCGTTCCCACAGCGTCACCGCCGAGATCGATGTGCCGTCAGGCACGCTCGATGAGTTGGGCCGCCTCTTCGGGAGCGGCGGCACGGACGGCGTGATCGTCGCCCAAGGTGGGCGCTTCGCCGGATGGGCGCTGTATGTCAAGAACGGCAGGGCGAAGTACGTCCACAACTGGTTCGACGTCGACTACTACTACGTGGAGGCGAACGAGCCATTGCCATCCGGAACGGTGAACATCCGCTACGACTTCGACTTCGATGGTGAGTACGGAGGCGGCGGAACGGGTCGGCTGTACTACAACGACAAGCTCGTCGGCCAGGGCCGCATCGAGAAGACAGTCCCAAACATCTTCTCGGCCGACGAGACCCTGGACATTGGCCAGGACTTGGCGCTGCCGGTTACGGACGACTATCCCGTTGGGGCGGGCAACGCCTTCAAGGGAACGTTGAACTGGGTCCGGATCGACCTCGAGGACGACGACGTGAGTCACGAGGAGCCGGATGATCTGAAGTACCAGCGGATCATCGCTCGGCAGTAACCAGAGAAGCCGCTGGCAGTGGGCGGCCCCCAGCGGGCCGCCCACTGCGTCCTGGGTGGCCCACACAGCCAGCCAGATCTGTTCTAGTGGGGTGCCGGCACCCCCAGATCGGCCAGCAGCTCGGCGACTGCGGCCTTCGAGGTCGGCCCGACGATCCGGGCCAGCACCAGCGTGCGGAACGCCTCATCGCCGAGCAGGTGGAAGCCCAACTGCTGGTAGGCGCTGCCCAGCACATCCCAGAGCACCCGGCTGGCCGTCCCGGTCACCACCGCATCGACCTGGCCCGGCTCGGGCCCGCTGACCTCCACGCCCAGGTCGAAGGCCAACTGCCCGGCACGTCCACTGGATCACGCGCCATTCATGGGCGTAGTGCCGCGGGTGTGCCACGAAGCGGCCCCGGATCAGATGGCCAGTCGACTCCCGTTCAAGCACCGGGCGACCCCGCCCCCTGGCCTGAGGACCGCAGTGCTCGCCGCGCCCCGCCAACCCTGGGCCGACAGAGCGATCACCCCCAATCAACAGCCGCAGCCGGCCTGCCGTCCGCCGGAAACCCGCTACCGCGGCTACACCGCTACACGCCGAGTGGCAATCCCAGAATCGTGCTCAGGAACGCCGCATCGCGGTAGCCGACGGGTAGCGGGACCTCCTGGCTGTAGCGGGCAGCCGTGCCGGTCCCCAAGGACTGCCCTGGGCAGAGACGATCGACAGCCTTGCCCAACTCCCGCGTCTGATCGGTCAGGACCCGGCAGACTGACGCTCGAAGCCCACCGAGCGGCCCGATGGCCGATCCCGTCGTGATGATGGTGACGATCTCGGCCGCGACGGGCTGCCGCGGGCGGTTCGGGCGCAGAGCGGCATTCGGTTGACAGTCATACGCGGCGGGATGACGCGGCTGCACAGGCCGTTCTGCATTGAGCAGGTCGCCTCAGGTCTAGCCGGCGTGCTCGCGCGACGTTACAGGTCCAGCAGCAGCGCCAGTGCCTCGCGGACCTCGGTCAGGACCACCGGCCCAACGTTTCCGGTGCGCTCGTGGATTCGAGTCGTGGCCACGGATCGCACGTGCTGGCACTGCGCCGAGGAACGGGCCGCGAGTCCGTTGTCTTCGTCGGGATCGATCAGGACCTCGGTGGTGCTCGTGCGGATGGCTCGGGTCAATGGGACGACCTGCACGACGTTGGGTCCACCCTTGAGGACCCGGGCGGCTGTCACCACGATCGCCGGCCGACGTAGTCCGGCCTCGCTTCCGGCGGGCATGCCGAGGTCGAGTGCTACGACGTCACCCGGCGTCAGCATCGAGCCACGCCGTCTCATCCTCGCTGAGCTCTGCCGCGAGGTCCCGCGCCATGGCGTCCTGGCGGAGCGCGCGGATGGCCCGGCTCACCGTCTCATCGATCGTCTCGTGTCGCTCCGCCGCCAGTCGCGTCACCCGCGCATGAGTGTCCCTGCTGATGCGGATCGTCGTTGTCTCGGCCACACCACAACGGTACCGCCTGTAGACAGATTCGTCTACACCTGTCGTATGGCCGTCCACGGGAAAGCAGCCGAGCCACCCGACTCGCGGCGAAAGGGGGCAGGTCCAAGTGGGGCCGCCGCAACATCAAACAGGACAAGTCGCCCCGGTCGACAGCACACGGGGCTCATGGCTCTGCCGGCCCGGACCACGGCGGTGCAGCATGGCAAGAGAAGGGAGCTAGCCCTCGGGTGCGGGCACCACCGTGGCGTCGTCCTCCGGGGCGGAAAGGGGTGCGCCATGAAGCGCAACAAGGCATTCGCAGTAATGGTTGTGGTGGCCGCGCTGTCAGGGAGCCTGTTGGCTGGCTGCTCGTCAGACAGCGAGGACACAAACACCTTGGTCGGCATGTGGTTCTATGGTGGAGAGGATGAGGACCGTGACGTCGTCGCCCTCACATTCCGGGCCGATGGGACGGGTCTGGGCCAGTTCGGAATAAGCCTCGACACCTTGAAAGAGATCGGCAAGTACACCTACGAAGCGGATGCGTCGACGCTGACGTTCCTCACCAGTACCGCCTGCCCCGGCTCGGCAGGCAAGGCCACCTACACCTACACCGTGACCAACGACCAGCTGAAGCTCACGAACACCAGCGGGGACGACACGTGCACAGACCGCAAGGCTGGGCTGGACGGTGAGATCTTCACGAGGAGTAGTGAACCCGTGAGCCCGTCCGCGAGTTGACCAGCGAGGGTCGCCCGCGAACTGCCTGCCAGAACCAGTCCGGGCAGCCGCACCTGCGGCTGACCTGCCCCCCGGCTGTGACACCAACGAACCCAGCCACTCGCACGACGCAACCGCGTCCACAGGCGGTGGAATGCCGCGCCTCGGATCCGACTACTTGACGATTTCCTTCAGGGCCGGTGTCTGGCCAGACTCGGTCCAGGTGTTCGGCGGGACGCTCTCCATGCGGCTGCCCACCGGCGTGATTGGTGTGGCTCATTTTCGGTCTGCGGTCCCGTCGGGCGCCGTGCCGGTGTGTGGCTGAAGAGGGGTCTGCCCAGCTCGTAGTCGCAGTGCCCGCCCGGCGTCTACCAACCGACGACGGCGGGAAGGCGAAGTTCATGTCGAGAGTGTTTATCGGGGTCGATCCCCACAAGCTGTCGGCGACCATCGAGGCCGTCGACGAGGCCGAGACCGTCCTGGCGACCGGGCGGTTCGCCACGGGCAAGGCCGGGTATGCGGCGATGCGCAGGCACGTGTCGTCCTATCTGGATCGGGTATGGGCGGTGGAGGGCAGCAACGGCGCGGGCCGCCCGCTGGCGCAGTGGCTGTTGGCCGATGGGGAGGCGGTGGTGGACGTGCCGGCGAAGCTGTCGGCTCGGGCGCGGATGTTCGACACCGGCCACAACCGCAAGACCGACCCGCACGACGCGCACGCGGTCGCGGTGGTGGCGGTGCGCACCACGGGCCTGCGGGTGCTGGCCTACGACGCGCAGCTCGAGGCCCTGCGGTTGCTGGTCGACCGGCGCGCCGAGCTGACCAGGGCCCGGATCCAGTGCGTGAACCGAGTGCACCGACTGCTCTCAGAACTGGTTCCGGGACGGTCCAAGCGCAACATCAGCACCGCGCAAGCCAAGCGGATCCTGGCAACGGTCAAGCCGCGCGACGTGGCCGGCAAGACCCGCCGCCGGCTCGCCGCCGAGCAGATCGCCGAGCTCGTGGTGATCGAGCAGAAGGTCAAGGCGCTGACCCGCGAGCTCAAGGAGATGGTGGTTGCGACCGGGTCGACCCTGATGGAGCTACCCGGCGTCGGCCCCGTTATGGCCGCCCGCACGCTGGCCGACGTCGGCGATATCGCTCGGTTCACCGATCGCAACCGGTTCGCGTCGTGGACCGGCACCGCACCCATCGAAGCGTCCTCCGGAGAGATCGTGCGCCACCGGCTGTCCCGGGCGGGGAACCGGCGGATGAACCACATGATCCACATCGCCGCGACCAGCCAACTGCGCCACGACACCGAAGGCCGGGCCTACTACCGGCGCAAGCTCGCCGCGGGCAAGACCAAAGCCGAAGCCATGCGCTGCCTCAAGCGAAGGATCTCCGACGCCCTCTACCGCCGGCTCCGAGCCGACGCCGTGGAAGCCCTCCCCGGCAGCCTGAAGACGGGCCCGGGAGGGCACCACGGGGCGGCACTTCAATCCAGCGCGGCCGGCTCACACCCGCGCACCGGCACTTCGGATCAGCCACAACCCGGACCCGCGAAAGAGACGCTACCCACACCCACCCCGGCACGGAAGACCACGACGTCCAGAAGGCTGCAACCCGCCCCTTGACAACAGGGAGGCGCCGAAAGGACGCGCCTCGGAGTGCGCCTGGTCAGCGGGATCAGCGGTCGGATCACGCCCGTCGCCCGGGGAGTCCAGATGAGCCGAACCGTCGGACTCGTTCATGTCTTCGGCGTGAGGGCCGGGGCCCGTCGCGGCGGGGCGTCGCCTAGCAGCCCTACTTACCGATCTGGTCCATCGCCATCATCACGCTCGATGGGTTCATCATCCGGGCCCTGACCGTCCACGGGCGTGACATCACCCGGGTCTGAGGCCGCAAGACGCGGTAACGGTGCTGCTGCCCCACGGCGGGAGGGGCGCCATCCCCGTCTTGTTTGGACTACCCACCACGGGTGAGGTGCTCAGGAGGTGGTCCGGGCACGCTGGCACTGACGAGCGCACGGAGCGACGGGGTCGGGAGGCGAGCGCATGACCAGCAGATCAACCACAGCCCCTGAGGGACCCACCGGCGCCGGCGCAGACCGCCAGCCGGGAGCGAGCCGGCGCCTGCTGCCGATCCTGACCTGGCTCCCGGCATACCAACGGTCGTGGCTGCGGGGCGACGTCATCGCTGGGCTCTCGGTGTGGGCCCTCATGGTGCCTACCTCGCTGGGCTACGCGACGTTGGCTGGCCTGCCGGTCCAGAACGGGTTGTATGCAGCGGCCGCCGGGATGATCGCCTTCGCACTCTTCACCACGTCCAAGCAGCTCGTCCAGGGCCCCGGTTCCTCCACGGCCCCGGTGATCGGGGCCGCGGTGGTCTCCTTCGCGGCCGCCGGCTCGGAAGACGCCGTGGCCATGGCGACGGCGATCACGCTGGTCGCCGGGTTGCTGTACGTGGTGATGTGGGTGCTCAAGATGGGGTGGATCTCGGAATTCCTCTCGGCGGCGGTCCTGTCGGGCTTCGTCTTCGGGGTGGCCATCAATGTGGTGTCCGGTGAACTGTTCAAGATCACCGGGACCGAGTCATCGGGCTCCAACTCGTGGCAGAAGCTGTGGAACTGGCTCATGAGCCTGCCCGACGCGAACCGGACCACGGTCGTGGTGGGTGTCCTGTCGTTGATCCTGCTGTTCGGCATCCAGATCCTGGCACCCAGGATCCCGGCCGCCCTCGTCGCAGTCGTCCTGGGCATTGCTGCCACCGTCGTGTTTGACCTTGGTGACGACGGGGTGGAACTCATCGCAGAGGTTCCTCGCGGCCTGCCGACTGTGTCGCTGCCCAGCCTCCAGTTCATCCTGGACAACGCATCGCTCATCGTCGGTGCCGCTGTCGGCCTGCTGCTCATCGGCTTCTCGGTGTCGACAGCCGGGGTCCGTGAGTACGCCTCCAAGCACAACTACCGGGTCGACGTCAACCAGGAGCTGCTCGCCCAGGGCATGTCGAACGTGTCATCCAGCATCTTCCAGGGATTCTTCAACAACGGCAGCCTGTCCAAGAGCCCGGTCAACGACGGCGCCGGTGCGAAGTCCCAGGTGGCGAGCCTCGCCCAGGCGGGTTTCATCATCCTGACGTTGCTGTTCCTGGCTCCGATCTTCTCGAAGCTGCCTGAGGCCGTTCTGGGGGCGGTCATCATCGAGGCGGTGACGATGGGGATGATGGACGTGGGCGAGATGAAGCGGCTCTTCCGCGTCAAACGCTACGAGTTCGGAGCCGCCCTGGCCGCGCTGCTCGGGGTGCTGACGTTCGGGATCCTGCAGGGTGTCCTGATCGGCGTAGGGATCTCGATGATCTGGCTGGTGGCTGTCTCCGCCCTGCCCTACATTCCCGAGCTGGGTCGCAAGCCCGGTACCCAGGCGTTCCACGATCTCGCTGCGCATCCCGACTGCGAGACGATCCCGGGGTTGAAGGTCCTGCGCTTCGACGGTGGGCTCTTCTTCGTCAATGCCGATGCGCTGGCAGACCGGCTGCGCCAGATCCGGGTCGAGTCCCCCACCGGGCTCGACGGCGTCGTCCTGAGCATGGAGGGCGTGAACTTCCTCGATACCGAGGGGGCCGACGCCCTGAAGGCGATCGCCCAGGCTGGCAGCGACACCGGAATCGACCTCTACCTGGCACGGTTGAAGCCACAGGTCATCGAGGTGCTGGAACGCGACGGGTTCTTCGACCTCGTGGGCAGCGACCACGTCCGCGAAGACATCCACGCGGCGGTCGAGCTGCACAAGACCCTGCATCCGACCGCAGCGCCCTAGGAGACTGCTGAACAAAGCGCGCCTTCCGGGCGGGGGCGGTTGGGTTTGGGATCCTGTGGTCATGCAGGGGCGGGCTGGGGATCAGCGTGATTTGTGGGATGTGGAGTCGGTGGCTGGGCATCTGTTGCCGGCGGGCAGCGTGTTCGCGTTCCTGGCCGGGCACCGGCAGGAGCTGTTCCCCGCGGACATGTTCGCTGACTTGTTCCCCTCGGGTCGGGGTAGGCCCTCGATCCCGGCGGATGTGATGGCGTCGGTGATCGTGTTGCAGACCCTGCGCGGGCTCTCGGATCGGGAGGCCGCCGACGCGGCGACGTTCGACCTGCGGTGGAAGGCCGCGTGTGGGCTGCCGGTTGATGCGCCGGCGTTCCACCCGAGTTCGTTGACCTATTGGCGGCGCCGGTTGGCGGCCAGCGAGCGACCGCACCGCATCTTCGAGGTGGTCCGGCAGCTGGTGATCGAGACCGGGGCGATCCAGGGCCGGGCCCGGCGGGCGTTGGACTCCACGGTGCTCGATGATGCGGTCGCCCGCCAGGACACGGTGACCCAGGTGATCGCGGCGATCCGCCGGGTCGCCCGCGAGGTCCCCGGTGCGGCCGAGCTGGTCACGGCGCACTGCACCGGGCATGACTACGCGACGGCGGGGAAGCCGCAGATCGCGTGGGATGACCCGGTCGCCCGCGATGAGTTGGTGTCCGCGCTGGTCACCGACGCCCTGGCCCTGCTCGGGGCTCTGGACCTGCAGGGCATCCAGGCCGCCGGCGGCGGGCCCGCGGAGGCGGTGGCGCTGTTGGCCCTGGTGGCCGGGCAGGACGTCGAACCCGCCGACGGTTCGGATGGGACCGATGGTCGGTGGCGGATCGCCCACCGGGTCGCACCGGATCGGGTGATCTCGGTGGTGGATCCCGAGGCTCGGCACGCGCACAAGACCCGGGAGCGTCGCCAGGACGGGTTCAAGGCCCACATCGTGGTCGAGCCGGACACCGGGCTGACGACCGCCGTCGCGGTGACCAAGGCCAGTGGGCCGGAGAACAGTGACGCTGCTGTCGGGGCGGCCCTGCTGGGCGCCGACGTCACCCTCGAGCCACGCGAGGGTGGCGTTGAGGTGCTCGCCGATTCGGCGTATGGCACCGGGGTGATGCTGGCCACCCTCATCGAGGCGGGGCAGGTGCCGGTGATCAAGCCGTGGCCGACTCGTCCCGCCGTCGAGGGCGGGTTCACTGCCGATGACTTCGACTTCGACCCGGCCGCCGGCACCTTGACCTGCCCGGCGGGGATCACCCGCACCCTGTCAACGAAACGGCGGGTCACGTTCGGCGCCGCGTGCCGGGACTGCCCGTTGCAGGCCCGGTGCACCACGTCCAAGACCGGTCGCAAGGTCCAGGTCCATGTACATGAGGCGCTGCAACGCGAACACCGGCAGCGCGCCACCGACCTCGGCTTCCAAGACACCTACCGCACCCACCGGCCGATGGTGGAACGCTCGATCGCCTGGCTGGTCCGAGGCAACCGGCGCGTGCCCTACCGCGGGGTGGCCAAGAACAACGATTGGCTTCACCACCGCGTCGCCGCCCTCAACCTGCGCCGACTCCTCGCCCTCGGGCTCACCCAACAGGATGGTTCCTGGAAGTTGGCCTGAATGGGACGACCCGGCCCTTGCCCCCACCCCCACGAGGGCCACCCCGGCCCGTAACGGGCCGGGGACCCTCGTCACCGCACTCTCAAGTACTGACTACACACGCGGCACAGACCGAACTGAATCGCCCCCTCGCCCACAAGTCGCCACCGGCCGCCTCAACAACCCGCCTTGTTCAGCAGTCTCCTAGGTGTACCCGGCCAGCACGTTGGTTACAGGCGGCTGACCGGAGGCTTGCCGCCGAGCGCGCTGTGGCGTCGGACAGTGTTGTAGTGCTCGAGCCAGGGCGCAAGCGCGGCGGTGCGTTGGTCGTTGGTGGTGAAGGGCTGCCGGTATGCCCATTCGGTGGCCAGAGTGCGGTTGAGTCGCTCCACCTTGCCGTTTTGCCAGGGGCAGTGGGGCTTGATGAACTTCTGCCTGGCGCCCAGGTCTGCGCACACCCGTTTCACGTCGGTGGAGTACCGGTAGGCGAAGGCGTTGTCGGTCATCACCCGCTCTATGCGGGGGATGCCTTTCTCGGCGAAGTAGGCCGCGGCGCGTTCGAGGAAAGCGGCGCAGGTCACCCCCTTCTCGTCGGGCAGGATCTCGGAGTAGGCCAGCCGGGAGTGGTCGTCGACCAGTGAGTGCACGTAGTCGTAGCCGATCTGGGTCTTCTTGTGGCGGTGATCGACCGTCGCTGCCCGCCCGTGAGCGCGCCAGCCTCCGCCGTCGGGGATCTTGCCGAGCTTCTTGACGTCCATGTGTACGAGCTCGCCGGGGCGGTCGCGTTCGTAGCGGACCGCGGTGGCCTTCGAGGACCGGATCACCTCGCCGGTCATCGGGTCACACTCACGCAAGTAGGGCACGGCGTGACGGCGCAGGATCCGGGACACGGTCCGGGCTGGCACGCCGACCTTCGGGCCGAGGACATCGGGGCCGTCGCGGTACTCGGCCCGGGCGACCAGGACGCTCTGCTCAACCTCGGGCGTGGCCCTGGTGGGCATCGAGTGGGGGCGCGAGGACCGGGTCTCCAGACCAGCCTCGCCCTCGGCTTCATGACGGTCGATCCAGGTCCTGACGCACTTTCGCGAGACACCCATCGCTGCGGCGATGTGGGCCTGCTTCCAGCCGGCCTGATGACGCTGGACGATCAGCATGCGGCCGTGCACGGTCAGACGGGCGTTACGGTGGGACACGAGAGCCTCCAGGGTGGGCGTGGGACCTTAGACAAGCCACACCCCACCCGGAGGCTCTCCCCACGTCAACCCGACTCGCCTGCCACCAACCTCATGGCCGGGTACACCTAGCGGCTGAGGACACGGACCGCGAGGGCCCGAGCTCGACCTCGGGAGGAACCGTGAACATCTGGTCACTCGACGGCTCGCATCGGGCCGGTGCCGCAGGCACGTACCCGTGCGTCCCTGTAGCTGGGTGGTCGGTCAGGGCAGCAGGTTCAGGTCCCGGGCCCGCTGGACGGCTGCCCGGCGGCTGTCCACATCAAGTTTGCGGTAGAGGCCCTTGAGGTGCGCCTTGACGGTGTTCACCGAGACGAAGTACTCCGCGGCGATCTCGGCGTTGCTCTTCATCGTCGGCAGCTCGGCGAGCATGGCCAGCTCTCGGCCGGTCAGCGACTGCGCCAGGGGCGCGGGTTCGGGCGCCGCGGCCTCGGCCTGCCGGGTCGAGGCCCGGTGCAGCACGTCGAGGAGGAACGCGGCGGGGTGAGCTTGCCCTGCGGCCAAGCGGCGCAGCAGCGCCGGGGCCCGCACCGATCCCGTGACCAGGAACGGGCGCACGAGCTGGTGCGGCTCGGCGACCTCGATCGCCCTCTGCAGGGCAATCGACGCATCGAGGGCACGCCCCTCGGCATCGGCCGCCAGGGCCAGCACCAGCAGCGAGTCGACCAGGGCGATCAGGTCGGTGATGCTCGCGCCCCGGCCGGCGTCGACCACCTGGGCGGCCAGCTTGCGGGCGCCGGTTGTCTCGCCCTCCGCCAGCAGGAGGCGGGCCCGGCTCGCGGCCTCCGTTCGGGATCGGGTGCCCGGGTACGGCCAGGGGCCCGGTGGCTCACGGCCGCCGACCAGCACGGTGAGGTCAGTCTGAATCGCGGTGAGCTCGTCAGCGGCGAAGGGAGGAGGCCGCCATCGCCCGGCCATCTCCAACGCCGCGGCCACAGCCCGCTGCGCGGCTTCGGGTCGCCCGAGCGACACGGCCAACTGGGCCTCCAGGATCCGCAGGCTCATCCACCCCATCGGTGTGGTCCCGCCGACGCTGGCAGCAAGCCCGGCGGCGAGGGCGGCGCCGGATCCGGCGGGGTCATCGCGCAGCAGTTGGACCCCGGCCAGTGCCGAGTGGGCGGGTCGGGTCTGCATGACGCGTACCCACCCGCGGTCCTGCGCGAAGTCGATCGTCCGCTGGGCACGCCCGAGCGCACCGTCGAAGTCGACCTGCAGGAAGTCGATGAACGCCAGCTGAGCCCGGACCCCCAGCAGGGCGAGGTCCGCGTCGCCGACCTCCTGAATCGCCAGCACGGACTCGAACGACTCCCGGGCTTGGGTCACATCACCGGACCAGAAATGCGCCTGGCCGAGGTTCATCAGGGCGATGGACCGGTACCCGACCTTGGCCGGGAACGGGTCTGCCGCGTCGATGGCAGCGATCACCGCACGGCAGGCGTCCAGCGCGGCGGCCACATCCCCCCTCGCCCCCGCGGCGGCCACCGCAAGCAGCTCGAGCAGCGCCACGGTTGCCGGTTCAACGGGCTCGGCCGACCGCTCGATCTGCGCTCGCGCCTCGGCCAGGTGCTCCGGGATCACCAGTGGCCGGCCTTCGCGCAGTGCCAACCCCGCCCGACAGAGCTCGGCCTCGGGCGAGGTCGCCCGGTCTTCGTAGGGCAGTCCCACCAGCTGCCGGTGCAGTGCCGACCACTGGGCGCCCACCAGCTGCGGCCCGGCGGACGTGGTGTACAGCTTCTCGAACAGCGCCCAGTCCTCGGCGGCGGAGGCATGCGCAAGGGCAGCCATCGGCTCGTGATGCTGGGCGTGCCACATGGCTGCCCCACGATGGGCGACACGGTTGGCCTCGGGGTGGTCCCGCCGGAGGCTGTGGGCCAGGAGCTCCCGCAGCAGCGGGTGGTAGCGGAACCAGACCCGGTCGGCACCCAGCGCGGCGACGAACTCATTGTGGCCCTCGAAGCCCTCCAGCAAGGACTGGGCCCGGTGGCCCGGTGCGATCGCCTCAGCCAGGTCGGCGCAGACCGGATCGCACACGCTGGTGCGCATGAGGAACTCACGGCTCTCCGGGGTGTTGCGCTCCAGCACCTCCGCGAGCAGGTACTCAGCGACCGAGTGCTCAATCCCGCCGAAGGTCGCCACGTCCCTCTCGGGGCCCTGCCGGGACAGGTGCAGTGCTGCCAGGCGTACCCCAGCGGGCCACCCCTGTGTACGCTCCAGCACCGCCGCGACCTCATCGTCGGACAGCAACAGGCCGACTGAACGACCTAACCCAGCAATCTCATCACCGTCGAGGGCCAGGTCGGCGGTCATGATCTCCAGCAGCTCACCAGTGAGGCGCAGGCGGTGCAGGGCGAGCACGGGCTGCACTCGCGAGAGCAGCATGACCGACACCGTGGCGTGGCGCGCTACGAGCTCAGCCACGGCATCGAGGACCTCCTGGTCGTCGATGACATGGAAGTCATCGAGCACGAGCAGCACCCGGCCCGGAATGCTCGACAGCCCCCCATGCAGCAGCTTGAGCATGTCGTCAGTGACGCCGGCCATGGGCGACAGGGATGACAGAGCACTATCGGCGGGCACCGCCCCGCTGGCGTTGACGGCGCGCAGCACCCCGTCCCAGAAGGAGGCCACGTCATCCAGGCCGGGCGTGAGCGTGAGCCATCCGGCTGCCAGCCCGCTCGGCAGGGTCGTCGTGGCCAGCCAGCGCGCGACTGCGGTGGTCTTGCCCCAGCCCGGGCCCGCCGCCAGCACGGTCACCCGGTGATCCGGAGCGCCATCCAGCAGCTGGTCGACCCGCGGTCGCGCGATGCTGATCGCCGGCGTGGTGGGCAGCAGATCGCCCGATCCGGCCAGGGGTGTACCCGCGCCCCGCCCCGGCCGCCCGGCAGCAGACGCCGCAGGCGGAGGGGACCCAAGTCGCTCAACCACGTCGGCAGCCTATGCCAGCGCCCGCACCCGTTCTCGGCTCAGCCATCGAACTACCCGCAATGGGTGAGCCCGTCCCTGTGTTGCCCCTCTACGGTGCTGGCGTTGGTGTCGGCGCCCACGCTGCCCGCACGAGGCAGACCGCGGCGCCGCCGATGACCGACGAACCGGCCGATTCGCGGCCGGGCTGACGATGGAGGTTGGACATGGCAGAACCGAACTACATCCTGTACGTGGCCTCGTACGGCGATGACGCCGGTGCGGCGGCCGAGGACTTCGAGGCGATCAAGGGCCTGGGCGACACCGCCGTGGTGGCGGCCGTCGTCCTGGACAGGGACGCTGCGGGCGAGATCACCGTCAAGGAGCACGGTGGAGGCTTGGTCGGCGGCGGCGCTGTCGTCGGCGCCGCGGGTGGGTTCGTCGTCGGCCTGTTCGCCCCGCCGCTGCTGCTGGCCACCGCGGTCGGTGCGGGTATCGGCGCGGGTGTCGGCAAGATCATGAAGCGCAACGAGGAGAAGAAGATCGGCCTCGATGCAGAGGAGTGGCTGCCCGCCGGCTCGTCGGCGATCGTGGCCGTGATCGATGACCTGTACCTGGACCGGGTCGACGCTGCGATCACCAAGGCCGTGAGGAAGACCAACAAGGCCATCGACAAGGGCGACTACGACGCCGTGATGAAGGCCATGAACGAGGGTGGAGACGACATCGCCAAAGCTGTCGACTCCTGATCGGCAGAACCAGCCGGGGTCGGCCCGACCCATTAGCGGGGCGGGTCGATCCCGGCTGGGTGGTCGGCCCAGTCATCCAACAACCGAGGTAGGCCGAATCTACTTGGACCCGATGAGAAGCTCGGCACCATGAAGACCGCGAACGCGGCCGCTCGCGCGTGGGCGATCCCACGGCCGACGCTGAAGGTCGCGGTCCTGCTGACCGTGGTCATGCTCATACCCACCGCGGTGGCCTACTGGGCATTCGGCGAGCCCGCCGGCCTGGCTGTCGCACTCGGCTTCGTCATCAGCCTGACCCCAGCGACCAAGCTCCCGCTCGGATACGCGCTCGCAACGATCGTCCCGGCCGGCATGACCGGAGCTGTGGCAGTCGCCGTGTCCGGGCAGGCATTCCCCGCCGCGTGCTTCGTCGCCCTCGCCTGCCTGCTCGTAGCGCCTGCCAACGTGCTGCAGAACGGTCTGCTCGCCGGGATCCCGACCGTTGCCGCGGTCTATTCGACGCTTCCGCTGCAGCAGTCACCGGCCATCGTCGCCGCCGGGATGCTGGCCGGCGGGGCCCTCGCTGTGGCGGTGGTGTCCCGCGTGCCTCGCCCGAGCGAGCTCATTGGGGTGGATGTCCGGACGTCCTGGCGGCACGCATCGGCCATGGCCGCGTCCGTGGGACTCGTGGTGCTCGCAATCACCGCGCTCGACGAGCCCCATGCTTACTGGGTCCCGATGACCATGACCCTGGTCCTGCGCCCCTACGGCGCTGAGACCCTCTCGATCGCCCGGGACCGAATCTCGGGCACCCTGGCCGGCGCCGTGCTGGCGCTGGTCCTTGTCCTGGTGCTGCCCGATTGGGCCGCGTTGCTGGCCGGCGTCGCGCTGCTGGTGCTCATCGTCGCCTACGCCGCGCTGGGGCGGTACGCGCAGGAGGTCCTGTTCCTCACCCCGTTCATCGTCCTGCTCGGCAGCAGCGGGGCAGCCGCCGACACGGCCGAGCTGGCACTCCAACGGATTATGGCGACCCTGCTCGGCGCCGCTCCTGGCCGGGATCATCGCCCTAGCGCTGGCCCGGGCAGACCGTCAGGACGACGTGGTCGTCGAACCGCCGGGAGCGTCGGACGAGATGACGAGCTGCTCAGGGGCACGCGCGGAGGTTGGGATCTCAATGACGCGGTCCACCGCGATCCCGGCACGCGCGAGGGCCCCAAGCAACTCGGCCGCAGCCACCTGATCGTCGACCACCACCCGGGTGGATTCCTGCCGCTCGGCGACCAGCTCGGGGAACATGGACTGCGCCAGCTCACCCAGCCCACCGGCGACAACGAGCTCGACCCGGATCATCACCCCGGCTCCCGCCGGCTCGCCGAGGATGCCGGCGACCCGGGTTCCGGCTCCTCGGGAACCTGGCGCAGCTCCAACAGCTCCAGGCCCAGGTTGTGCATGCGT
>CAVWAR010000014.1:0-88354 GCA_963753075.1 uncultured Actinomycetes bacterium | reverse complement strand
GGTCGGCTACATCCCCTTCGACCAGGACACCTCGAACCTGTTCTTACAACTCGTCTCATCCCGCTACGAACACGCCAGCCTCATCCTGACCTCGAACCTCGCGTTCTCCAAACCGCACTTGTTCGCGGGAACATGTGTCAGGTGGCGCCGAATATCGATGGGTTCGCCAGTTCGTCGGGGAGCCGCCCGGGGTCGACGTGGTCGGCCAGGTAGGGGATCACTGCCTCGGGGTTCCCGAGGTCGAGCAGAGCGTGCTGGCTGCCCGGGCCGAGCACCGCGACGGCCCCGATGTCCTCGGCCCGAAGATCGGCGTGCCAGCCCGGACCGTGTCCCGGATTCTGCGCCGTCACGGCGTGCCCTACTTGCGTGAGTGTGACCCGATGACCGGCGAGGTCATCCGGTCCTCGAAGGCCACCGCGGTCCGCTACGAACGCGACGCCCGGCGAGCTGGTGCACATGGACGTCAAGAAGCTCGGCAAGATCCCCGACGGCGGAGGCTGGCGCGCTCACGGGCGGGCAGCGACGGTCGATCACCGCCACAAGAAGATCCAGGTCGGCTACGACTACGTGCATTCACTGGTCGACGACCACTCCCGGCTGGCCTACTCCGAGATCCTGCCCGACGAGAAGGGCCCCACCTGCGCGGCGTTCCTCGAACGCGCCGCGGCCTACTTCGCCGCGAAAGGCATCCCCCGCATCGAGCGGGTGATGACCGACAACGCCTTCGCCTACCGGCACTCCAACGACATGAAACGAGTGTGCGCGGCCTTGGGCGCCAGGCAGAAGTTCATCAAGCCCCACTGCCCATGGCAGAACGGCAAGGTGGAGCGACTCAACCGCACCCTGGCCACCGAGTGGGCATACCGGCAACCCTTCACCACCAACGACCAACGCACAGCCGCGCTTGCGCCCTGGCTCGAGCACTACAACACTGTCCGACGCCACAGCGCGCTCGGCGGCAAGCCCCCGGTCAGCCGCCTGTAACCAACGTGCTGGCCGGGTACACCTGATATGGAGTGGCCTGCTGTCAAGTGGGCAGGTGAAGGCCCCCGCTCGGGGTTGTGGTTCCGGGCGGGGGCCTTCTTCTTGTTGACCGGCGGTGCGCGGTGGTGGCCAGCGTGTCGTTGGCGACGCGCGGTCAGACTGATATGCGCGGGTTGGTTACCGCAGGACGGTGGTTCGGCAGGAACGGGACCGCGTGTCTAGATGACGAGCGTGGCCCGGATCGGGCTGCTCATAGGTGTTTCGCGGGTCGTTCCTCGCGCTGTGACCACTGCGCGCACCGGCGGACATCTGTGGGCGTCGGGCGAGCTCAGTCCAGGACGGCCAGGGACCAGCACCAGCCGGCCAGCTCGCGGGCGATCGCGACGTTGGCCACGGTGTTGCGTTTGCGCCGGTCGATGAACGTGACCCACCGGTGGTGCAGTCGCCGGTTGCCCTCGTCGCCGCGGGCCCGGGCGGCGGCGGGGGCCAGGTCCCACCGGTCGCGCATGGTCTTGCCGACCTTGTAGCGGGCGCGGTGGTGCCAGGCCGCCTCGACCAGCAGCCGGCGGGCGTGACTGTTGCCGGTCTTGGTGATCGGTCCCTGGCTCCGGGAACCTCCCGAGGAGTGCTCGGCCGGGGTCAGCCCGACGAAGGATCCGATGCTGGCGCCGGTGAACCGCTGCCAGTCGCCGATCTCGACGGCCAACGCGAACCCGGTCAGGGTGCTGACCCCGCGCAGGCATCCCAGCCGGCGCACGACCGGGGTGAACTGGCTATCGGCGGCCATCTCCTCGATCGCGACATCCAACCGGTCCCGGCGGGCCTTCACCGCCAGGACGGCCTCGTAGTCGGAGTCGAACGCCAGCCGGGTCGCGGTCGAGGTCAGCTGCGCCAACGCCTCCCGGCGCAGCCAGGTGTCGTGCTTACCGGTCCACGCGTCGCCATCCTGGTAGACGATGCCGTGGCGCAGCAGCAGCTTCGACAACCGATGCCGGGCGCGCATCAGGTCACCGCGGGCGTCCTCCCGGGCCCGGACCAGATCACGCGCAGCCTCCCGCTCGACGCTGGGGATCGCCACCGCAGTGATCTCATCCAGACGCAGCAACCGGGCCAGATGCAGCGCATCCCGGGCGTCGGTCTTGACCCGATCCCCGGACGGGCGCTGCAACTTCGACGGGGCCACGACCTCGCACCGGATCCCGGCCGCCGTCAGCGACCGATACAGCCCGAACCCGGTCGGCCCGGCCTCATACGCCACCGCCACCGGGCCCGGCAGATCCGCCACCCAGGACCGGATGTGCTCGTGTGACGGGGTCAACTTGGACTGGAACAACTCGCCCGTGACGCCATCGATCGCGGCTGCCGCGACCGAACGGGCGTGCACGTCGAGCCCCACACTCGTACGCTCAGTGAACACCGGGGCCTCTTCCCACAACTGTCGGATAGGCCGAGCAGGCGGCCCCTGCTCGGTAACCCACGAACATGTGTGAGCGAGGCCCCGGCCCGCAACCCCACGATCAGCGAGGGGTCACCCCATACCGTCTAGGCCAGGGTGCCCCGCTCCGCGGTCTGGCCGTTACGGATGATCGTGACCCGATCACACAGCTTCTCCACCTCAGCAAGGATGTGCCGTCTGGAACACCGCCTCCATGAGCGGGTCCAGTCCCGCGGTCGGTTCGTCCAGCAGGAGGAGCGCTACATCCGAGGCCAGGGCGGCCACCAACGCCACCTAGTGCCGGTTGCCCTCCGAGCATGTACGGGCCTTCTTGGTCGGATCGAGGTCGAGACGCTCGAT
Organism: uncultured Actinomycetes bacterium; assembly: GCA_963753075.1. Classification (GTDB taxonomy): domain Bacteria; phylum Actinomycetota; class Actinomycetes; order S36-B12; family CAIYMF01; genus Prado023. The sequence goes on along the minus strand of CAVWAR010000014.1, from coordinate 85,575 downwards.
GAGATCGGCACGCTTGACGGGATCGACCCCGCCGCGCAGTCGGGCGAGCAGGTCGATAACCCTCCGCCGGAGAGGTTCGGCCTCACGTTCACATCCCCGGGGACGTACGCAAGCCGGGAATGCGGCTCGACCGCATCGTGCCAGGGGTCGCCGCCCAGGAGGCTGACCTGGCCCCCATCGGAGGGCAGCAGGCCACGCAGGACCCTGATCGTCACGGACTTCCCGGCACCGTTCGGTCCCAGGAACCATGCGCCTCCCCGGTCGCGACCTCCAGGTCGAGTTCATCAAGGGCCACTGCTACCCGACGGACTACATCAGACCGGTGGCCGTTATCGCAGTAGTCATGTGGTGGTTCTCCCGAAGCCGCTTCTGTGCCCAAGGCTACTGGTTCACTTGCTCCTCATCTCAGCGCCGGGTTGGCTCGTCAAGGCGTTCGAACGTGACGGCAAGTCCGACACCCACCGTCGATGCCCAGGGGCACTCAGACATCTTGAGGGCGCTACACCTCAGCCAAGGGGCTTCTGGCTACGAACCCCTCGGGGGTGGCGTGCGGGCGAGCCGCACCGCCACCCCCGAGGGGTTCGGGCTTCAGGCCTCGTCGTCCTCGAGCTCGGCGTCGAGGAGGGCTTCGTCGATGGCCAGGGCCAGGCCCAGTGCCTGCCCGATGTTGGCCGCGGCGTTGACAACCCTGGGTGTGCCCACGATCGGGGCGACGGCGATCAGCACGTTGCGGGCATCCTCCAGCTCGAGCAGGGTGCCCTCCGCGGCGCGGAACGTGACGAGGTACGACGACGGCGGGGCGTCCACGGCGACCAGGGCCGCGAGCCGGACGAGCAGCACCGCCTCAAGGCTGGCATCCACTTTCTCCAGCGAGACGGCGTTGATGCCGACGATGGTGTCGAGCAGAGGGTTCTGGGACATTCATCACTCCTTCGTTGGGCCTGTTGGGGCCGCGGTTGCGGTCGCCGACAGGAGGTGGTGCAGGGCGAGGTCGACGCGCGGCCTCACGTCCGCGGGCTCACCATCTCGCGCATCGCATGCGCCCGGGTCACCCGTTGTGGGTAGTCCTGGTGCCCAGGGCCTTGTCGACTCGCGATGACGACTCGGATCATGCTGGCCGCTGAAGTTGCAGTACGGGGACCCCGGTCGGGTTGTTGATATCCATCCGGACCTCCTCGCCGGCGATGTACTGCCGGATCGCGTGGGACAGCTCGGCCGGGTGCGTGAAGTTGATGGAGTGCGCCGCCCCCTGGAACAGAACGATCGTCACGTCCGGGGGGATGTCGGCCATAGCTTGGCTGATCCTCTTCCACGGCGGGCGGACCGGGTCCTCACTGCCGATCACGACCATCACTGGGACGGGCATGGACATGATCCGCTGGTACGCCGGGAACTTGGTCATGGCGACGAACAGCCGCAACGCCCGGACCACACCAAAGCGCAAGTAATCAGGCACAACCACTGGCAGCAAGCTGGGTGGCTCGACGAGTCCGTCGTGAGCCATCTGCAACAGGCCCTTGCCCAAGGGCCTGTTGTGCGCCCCACCGGCCAGCGAGACGAGGATCGCCTTCGACACCTTCTCAGGCGCCTCGGCGAGGAGTTCTGCGGTGATGGCGCAGCCCAGCGAGTTGCCCACCACGATGGCCTGCTCGATCTCGACCGCGTCCATGAAATGGTGCAGGGCGGTACCGAGCTCCTCGATGTTCAGGGGCACCTCGGGCTTGGGGCTCTGCCCGAACCCGGGGAGATCCGGGACAAAGACCCGGAAGGAGTCCGTGAGCCGAGCGGCAGTGGGCAGCATGTAGGTCCCCGAGACTGCGAACCCGTGCTGGTGGATCATCGGCGGGGCGTCGACCGGGCCAGCCACCCGGTAGTGGATCCAGTTGCCGTCGACCAGGACCCTCTTCCACGTGAATTCGTTCGTGCCACGGTCCGCCGATCCACCGTGGGTGCTGCTGCGGCTTCTCATGCTGGTGCCCTTCGACCGGTGTTGCCCGCTGGTGCTCATGCTCTGGCTGGTTGACCAAGCTCCTCGGCGCCTCACCCGAAAAGGGTAGTCCGGAAGCAGTGCGGTAATGCGGTTCGGCCATGGCTCTGCCGCGACTAAGGACTCGCGAAACAATAACTTCTGTTCAGTCGGGTGTGTCGGTTGGGTGGAGGGTGTAGTTCCAGTCGGGGTGGAATTCGTGGCGTTGCAGGGGTAGGGCCTCGACGTCGTGGGGGGTGTACTTGATGCCGGTGGGGTAGTGGCCGGTGTCCAGGACGCAACGCACGGTGAGCCCGGTGTCGGTGGTCGTGGCGGCGATGGTGTCGACGATGACCTGGTGGCTGGTCAGGGGTCGGCCTCGCCAGTTCAGGGTGATCTGGGAGAACAGCCGGTGTTCGATCTTGTTCCATTTGCTGGTTCCCGGTGGCAGGTGGGCCACCGTGATCCGCAGCCCGGTGTCGGCGGCGAAGGCGGCCAGCTCGACCTTCCAGGCCCGCACCCGGGAGCCGTTGGATCCGCCGCCGTCGGCGCAGATCAGCAGCCGGTCGGCAGCTGGGTAGCGGTCGTGTCCGACGGTGTCCCACCAGGTTCGCAGGGTGGCCACGGCGAACGCGGAGGTGTCGTGGTCGACTCCGACGCTGACCCACCCGGTGTTGGCTGACACGTCGTAAACCCCGTAGGGGATGGCCTTGCCGAGTTCGGGGTCGGGGAAGTCGTGGACGTTGACCCGCTCGGGTTGTCCGGCTGGTGCGTACTCCCGGCCGACGTTCTTGAACGCCCCGACCAGTTCCTTCTTCTTGGTATCCACCGATACCACTGGCACGCCGGCCCCGATGTGTTCGGCGACCTGGTCGGCCAGGTAGGCGAACTGGGCGTCACGGTCGGCGTGCTGGCTTCCCTCGGTGACCTTGGTGTTGGCCTGCAGCGAGAACCCAAGCGTGTGCAGCATCCTGGCCACGGTCCGGTCGGACACCGGATGCCCCATTCCGGTCAGAGCCCCGGCCAGGTGCCGGGTCGACTTGGTGGTCCACACCAGCGGTGACATCGGATCGCCCCGTGTCTCGGGGTCGACCAAATCCCGCAGCCCGGACAGCAGCTGAGGGTCGGTCTCCGCCAGCTTCTTGCGGCCCCCGCCGGGCGCCCGCACCCGCGCCTGCGGCTCGCCCAGGCCATCGAATTCACGTATCCCCCGGGCCACCGTGTCCGGATGCGCACCCGTGGCATCCGCGACAGCCTTGATCCCGCCACGGCCGAGCTGCGTTGCTTCACACCCCAGGAACAGCCGACGCTGTCGCTCATCCAGGTGCGGACGCAGAGCCTCGTACCGGCGCCCGACGGACTCCGCCAGATCCACAACCAAGGTCAGACCACAGACGATAGCCGTCCCAGAGTCGAAAGCCTACGTTATTCTGACGCGGACCCTTATGCAGCCCCACCACGCCCGTCACGGTCTGTCTGACCTGCGGCCCAGGGCTTCTTGGACCCTCTGGATTGACTCGCGTAGCTGGCGTGGAACTGCCCGAGCCATCGGAGCACGCAGTGCGGGCGAGGCCGGGTGAGCGCGGCCGTAGCAGGGATCGGTCACCGGGCGAGCTGGCCGATACCTACGCCGTCACCGTCGCGGCGGTCGTGGCCGTGATCACCGAGTGTGAGGAACCTGCGCACGGTGACGAAGGTCGCACGCCCATCTCGATACCCTCGACGATCGAAGCGAAATGGTCATTGAGCAGGACGAGGTCAGAGGCCTTCCGGGCGACATCGGTGCCGGAGGCCCCCATCGCGATGCCGATATCCGCCTCGCGCAGCGCCTGGGCGATGCGCAACTTGTCCTCGGGGGCGACCCGGGCCACGACGATGCCGTCATGGTCGAGCAGCGCGCCGAGCGCGAGGAGGTCCGCCGGTAAGTCGGCGCCCACGACGACCGGACCGTCGGGGTGCCGGAGCCCGACCTGGGTGGCGATGGCCGAGGCGGTCACGGGGTGGTCCCCTGTGACCATCGTCATCCGGACCCCGGCACTGCGGCACGCCGCCAGGGCGTCGCCGACATCGGTGCGCGGGGGGTCCTGCAGGCCCACGAGCCCGTAGAGCGTGAGCTCCTGTTCAGCGTCGGCGGCCCGGGTGGGGGCGCTCCCACCGAACTCCCGGCCCGCCACCACGATGTCGGCGTACGGCGCTGGTCCGCCGACCTCGCCCCCGACAAGGGCGGCCGCACCGCGGGTCACCATCCATGCCGCAGGCGGGACGGGCCACTCCGCCGAGACGAGCCACTGCGCCGACAGGGTCGCGGTTCGTGGAAAGACCAGGTACCCAATCCGCCCCGCAGGGTCGGTCCTTGTCTCGTCGCTGGCGGCCCGGAGGCGTAGGTCGCGATCTGCTTCACACGGTGAAGCGCCCGTGCGCCGCCAAGGGCGGACAACCCCTCGGGGACGGCGCTATTCTCATCCAGCTCATCGAAGCCACCCATGACGTGTGCGACAGCGTCGTCGGTTGTGCGGTTCAGCGGCAACCCAGCGAGGCTGGAACGCGGCGTGCCGACGGCGAGTTGGGTGAAGCGCGCCGGCGCGCGTGCGGCTGTGAGCTCCAATCCGTCCAGCAGCTGCGTCGGGCCGAAGCGGGTCAGGGCCGGGGAAGGCTGGGGGCTGGGAGGTGGGTGACCAGTTGCAGGGCCCGGTCGACCCGGGCGATGGACCTGCGCAGTAGCTCGGCCCGGGTCGACACACTGGGGGTGGCATGCCTGCTCGCGATGTCAGCCAGTCGCGAGTGCGGGTCGATGATGGTGCCCTCGGGACTGGAGTGCATGTCGGAGTACACCAGGGCGTCTGCCAGCAGAGAGTCCTCCCGGGGGAACCGGGCCTCCAGATCGTCGATGCCGTGATCCCGGGCCAGGATCACGGCCTGGGAGTGGTGGGCCACCAGGCCGACCAGCCGCGGCGGGTACCCGAGGGTACGGAGGAACAGCGCCCCGTCCAGGGGATGGAACCCGGTGCCGGCGATCTGCGGGGCGTAGCCGATGTCGTGCAGGGTGGCTGCGGCGACCAGCAGTTCCGCTTCGCGGGGGTGGAACAGGACTGCCAGCCCTTCGGCAACCTGCCCGGCGGCCTGCACGTGCGACCACCGCGTGCCCTGGTCGCCCAGCAGCCCTCGTGACACAGCCACGCACTCGTCTTGCGAGGGCAGCATGTCATCCGCCGATCTATTGCGATGACCCTGTCGCAGTGAGTACATCGATGCCGCGGGGGTCATGTTGATGAAGGCTTCGACCGCTCGACCGCTCGGCCGCGCTGGACGAAGTCCGCCAGTGTGTCCTTGGTGTCGCCGGCGGGCGCTCCGTCGAAGAACTCGAGTGCGCCGATGGAGGTCTCGACCTTGTCCGGTGTGGTGCGATCCTCCTGGATCGGGGTGGTCATCTTCATCACCGGCTGCTGGGTGATCATCTTCGACGTACCCATCCGCGCTCCTCTGCCCGATGTTGATTGTCGGCACCAGTTGACCCGACGGTCCTCCGTCGCCTGCCTTGGGGGTGCTCTCGGGAACAAGCCTCACGCTCAGACGCCGCAAGCCGCCACACCCACTTCGGGTGACCGGGAAGAGGGAGGTTCGGTGGGGAAGGGACACCGTGTCGATACGCTGGCTCACAGGGGAGGTGCCGGAGGAGGGGGTGTCGCGTCCGACGGTGATCCAGTGGCGGGACCGGTACGCGCGAGCGGGCATGGCTGGGTTGGACGACGCGCCGCGCTCGGGTCGGCCGAAGGAGGTCGACGAGGCCGCAATCCTGGCCGCGACCCTGGACCCACCGCCGGAGAGGTTGGGGGTGACGCACTGGTCGACCCGGCTGCTGGGCACCCACCTGGAGATCTCGGATGCAACGGTGGCCCGCTGCTGGCGGAGGTACCTGCTGCAACCGTGGCGACGCTGCACGTTCAAGTTCTCCACCGACCCGGCGTTGGAGGCCAAGGTCCGCGACGTCGTTGGGCTGTACTTGAACCCGCCGGAGAACGCGATCGTGCTGTGCGTGGACGAGTTATGCGAGGCCTCGCATAACTGGTCGAATGTGAAGCCCCCGGTTATGTGAAGTTGCTGGTGTTTGCGCTGGTGGGGGGTTGGTCGGGCCCTGGTCTCTTCGCATAACACGGTGTCCTTGGTTGGTCATGTCATCGGACCGAGGAGGTTGATCGTTGATGTCTGCTGTCACCGGGATGGCGGTTCAAGCGGCCGCGTTCATGCAGGGGGCCGGCTACTCGCCTGGCTCTGTGGGGAGCTACTGGCGGATTTGGGGCCAGTTCGGGGACTTCTGCGCGGTGAGCGGGGTGCAAGGGCCGGATCGGGAGACTGCTGCCCGGTTCTGCGTGGCTGTCGACGCGTATGGCGCTGAGGCGTGGCAGGTGTTCTACCGCCGGGTGGTGGGATGCCTGTTCGACGTGGCTGAGACGGGTCGGTTCGCGTTGCGGTCCGGGCGCGGGAGGGTGTTGGTGCCCGAGGTCTTCACTGCGGAGTTCGAGGCATACGCATCGTCACTGGCCGGGCGTGGGCTGGCCGAGGCGACGGTGCGCGGCAAGACTGGGATGCTGCGCCGGTTCCTGGCGTTCCTGGCCGGGTTGGGGGTGCGGCAGGTGGCGGCGCTCCTACGAGACGGGGGCCAGAGTCCAAGAAGCCTGCGATCTATCGGTCGGGGACCTTCACCTCGACAGGCCCGCCAGTGCCACTCTGACCGGAAAGGGCCGCAAATCCCGCATCGTGCCACTGACTCCGCAGGCGGCGCAGATCCTCGCCCAGCACGTCCGCGCGCTTCCCGACATCCGTCCGGGTCCGGGCCCGTATTCACCAACCGAGCCAGAGAACAGTTGGGGCGCGCCGGTGCCGCCTACATCCTGGCCAGAAGCGCACGTGCGGCGCACGCCGAACGGCCCGAACTCGTGCCCGAGAAAGCCTCGCCCCACATGCTGCTTCATCCGAAAGCGATGCACCTGCTGGAAAACGGCGTGAACCTGATCTACATCCGCGACATCCTCGGGCACGCCTCTGTCGTCACGACCGAGCTCTACGCCAAAGCCAACCCGGAGATGAAGCGCCAAGCCGTCGAAGCAGCTGCCGCGAAAACCCTCGGACCGAGCCGATACACCCAGGCCACTCGGCAGGACCTGCTCACCTGGCTTCGCCAAGCAATCTGAGCCCCCGGTTATGCGAAGAAATCAGGGCCCGACCAGCCCCCCCCCACCACCAGCGCAAACACCAGCACCTTCACCTAACCGAGGGCTTCACATTCGACGAGAAGTCCCAGATCCAGGCCCTGGACCGCACCGCCCCGATCCTGCCGATCCGCCCCGGCCTGCCCGAGAAGGCCACCCACGACTACAAGCGCAACGGGACCACCACCCTGTTCGCCGCCCTCGAGGTGGCCACCGGGAAGGTGACCGACCAGTGCTACGACCGGCACGGCAAGGCCGAGTTCCTCGCCTTCATGAAGGAAGCCGCCCGGGCCTACCCAGGCGAGGAGTTGCACGTCGTCGTGGACAACCACCACACCCACAAGCACGCCGACATCAACGCGTGGCTCGACAAGAACCCACGGATCACGCTGCACTTCACCCCGACCTCAGGTTCCTGGCTGAACCTGGTCGAGGTGTTCTTCGGGATCATCACCCGCCAGGCCATCCGCCGCGGCACCTTCCCCAGCGTCAAGGAAGTCATCGCCGCGATCAGCACCTTCATCGACGGCTGGAACGACCGCTGCCACCCATTCGTTTGGACCAAGACCGCCGACGAGATCCTGCCCCACGCCCGCCGTCAACCAACTTCAGACGCGCGAAACCAGTAGCCACATGCCCAGGTCGGTCCCCGGCCGCGCGGAGGCTCGCCGGAACACCCCCGGTGAGCTCTGGCGCATCGCGCGCGGCCACGCCTGAGCAGACATCAACCCAAGGCAGGGCCCGGGCGGTGCCTGGCGGCCGGCAGGGCGAGCGACTGGGGAGTCCGGGCCAGCCATCCACCAACGTCGGCCGTGTGCTCGGTCACGGTCAGGGTGCGGTCGGTGAAGTCCAGCAGGGACCAGGAGCACTCGACGCCGCGGGTTCGGTGGCTCGTGGCGGTCCCGGCGACCACCTCGATGATCGGGCGGGTCCGTGGCGCCGCACCGACGTGCAGCACCTGGACAGCGGGGATGTGCGTGTGCCCGGCGAGAACCACGTCGATCTCGACGTCCACCAGCGCCCGCTCGAACCCGACGCCGCCAGCCAGGGACTCCAGCGCCACGGAGCTCAGCGGATGGTGCATGGCCACCACCCGCGCGGTGCCCGACGGGGAGTCGGCGAAAGTGGTGCGGACGTCCTGGGACTGGCGGTCCGACAGGCGTCCGGACTTCCACCGCCATCGCGGCATGGATCCCAGCCCCTGGATGAGCACGGTGCCCAAGTCGAGGACAGGATCGAGGTTCTCGGTCACCTCGGACCGGTACTTGCCGTATGGGGAGACCATCCGCCGCAGCGGGTTCGTTAGCGGCACGTCGTGGTTGCCGATCACGACCATCGTGGGGCCCGGGAACTGGTCGATGACCCGCTTGGCCCGGACGAACTCGTGGGTCCGGGCACGCATCGTCAGGTCGCCGGTCACGATCGTGGCAGCCACGCCGGCGTCGTGCAGGTCCTGGACCAGGCCATCTAGGGCGAGGTCATCATGGGCACCGACGTGGATGTCGGACACGTGGGCGATGCGCATTCCCGCCCCCTCCCGTGCCGCAGCATTGGATCAGGCACAGCCTAGACAGTCGGGTGGCCCGATCCGGTGCCGACAATTTCGGGCACCACCGCGACGCTGGTGACTGCGATGCCGGCATGCCCGAGGGTGGCAAGCAGCGACGCTGGCCTGCCCCGTCGTGCGCAACTGACGCTACGAGTCCCACAAAGCAGGCTCATTACACGCGAGACGCCGGGAGCCGCGCAGTCGTCTCGCCTCAGGGGGTCGCGGCACAGGCATCGTTGTAGGGCCGTTCGCCGGGTACGAAGTCGCGCCATTCCTGTTCGGTGAGGGACCGGCCCGCCAGGGTGCAAGCACGATCGCGCCATTCGCGTGGGTCCAGGGGGATCCAGGTCCAGGCGCCGTCGAGCACGATCCAGACGTGCGACTCGTCACGGGCCACCGATGGGGAGGTCGTGGCATACGGGCCTGGATCGGCTAGGGCTCCGATCCGCGTCGGGCCCGCGGCATCCCAGAGTTCGTACTGCCCCTCTCGGGTCTGGAGCATGAACCGGGAATCGGAGAGCATGTGGGGCTCCTGGGGCTCGGAGTTCACCGGCAGCACGGTGACGCGGCCGTCACTGGTGTCCACCACGCGCACCGAATCGTCGGACGCTCTCGCAGCGACCACGTGGCGGCCATCACCGGTCAGGGCGGCCCAGCCGACCGGGAAGGGCAGCGTGCCCTCGGCTAGGACGACACCATCGGTGTCGCGGAACTCGTACCTGATCGCCTCGGAGTCCCGATACTCCAGCGCGATCACTGAGCCGTTCTGCAGCGCCATGTAGTACGCCGGCCCTGGCAGATCGATTCGGGTGGGGCCATCAACGACGTCCAAGGTGGTCGCGTCCACATGTGCCACGTCGATGGAGGAAACCGTTCGTCCACCCGAGGCCACCCCCACCACCGTGATGGTCGAGGGCGGCAGGTCCGAGGATGGCCGTCCCGGCGCAGCGGCGATCGGAATGCCATCCGGGATGTGCTTCACGGGGAACGGAACCGTGTGCACCAGCGTGCCGAGTCCATCGACGAGCAGGGCGTCGCCGGTGGGTTCGAGCAGCAGAACGTCCCTGGTGTCCAGCCGCACCTCAGCCGCCGACGGGTCGGACACGTAGGGCGACATGTCGATAGTCGCCGTGGCACCAGTCTCGAGGTCTACGAAGCGACCCATGCCGGTCGCGAGGTTGCCGTAGTAGGCCTAGGGATTCGGCTGCCCCTCAGGCATGACGTAGGAGGACTCCTCCGGCGAGCAGCACAGAGGCCCGCGCTCCCCCAGTGCGCCCCCGTCTCGGCTGAGGATCGACACCACCCCGTCGGCGCCCAACGCGGCGAGCCGGGTGTCATCGATCCACTCCAGGGCCATCAGCACGCTCGGGCCCGGGTCGACCTCGTCGAGGACCCGCCCGTCGGCCAGCGACCGGTAATGCACATACCCGGCGCCCGTGGAGACGGCGATCGTGCTGCCGTCCGGGGAGATCGCGACCAACGTGGCCCCCACGTCGTCGACGGTGAGTACCGGCTCACCTGTCCTGGCGTCCCACACCCCCAGGGTCCCGCGCCCGTCACTGAACGCCCATCAGTCTGTTCCCCATGCCCCAGGCGGGCGGAGAGCCGGGCACGACGTCGGTGAGCGTGGCGATGGTGTCGAAGGTCTGCGCATCCACCAAGGCGATTGGGGCGGGCCCGACGTTTCCCTGCTCATACGGACCCACGACAAGGAACTGCGAGGCCGTTGGTGACAGCCACGCCTGTGTGCCTGTGTGCCTGTGTGCCTGTGAAGACGCTCTCACCGACCGGCTGACGCGTCTCGGGGTCCACCACGTAGGAGGCCCCCTGTCCTGGCCGCGGCGCGCGATGAGCTGGCCCTCGGGGCCGAAGAGGGGGTCCGACCACAACGGAAACGTCGCAACTACCTTGCCGCCCTCGTCCAACAGCAGCGCGACCCTTTCGATCGTGTTGCCCGCGAACATCGCCCGGCCCGGGCCAGCGGCAAGTCCACCCGGCAGGCACCGGACGCCGCACAGGAGAGCAACGTCCTCGAGCCGGCGCACGACCCGCTGGTTCACGACGTCGAGTTCCACAAGCCCGCCACGCGCCTCGGGACTGTCGTGGGGCGGGTCGGATGTCGGCTCGATGGCGGCGGACAGGTGGTCGAGGGTCGCTTCCGTTGTCAGTCGGTGTCAGTCGGTGTCCCGGATCGACCACTGCTGTGGAAGTGTGATCGGTGTGGCAGACGACGGGTGGAAGGATGTCCTGCACCGGCAGGTGCAGAGACTCCGCCAGGGGTTGCTCTGGAAGCTCGACGGCCTCTCCGAGCGCGAGGTCAGGTGGCCGGGAATACCGTGGACGGTATGGCCCCTTTCGTGCGCAGGGTGGCCCAACTCGTCGCCCTGAGCGATGTCCAGGTGACCGTGCTGCTCGGTTGCGCGGGGACGCTCGACTGGCCGGCAGCATGGTTGTACCTCGGGCTGTACGTCGTGACGCTGGTGGTCGCTGCACTCGTGCTCATTCCCCAGCGGTGGCAGTGGGAGACAGAATCCGGTCCGGTGGCCCGTGGGGTCGGGGTGGCGCTGTTCGTGGCGGGGTCGTCCACGGACGGAAGGCCCCGGACCGTAGTCTGGCACCATGACGGATCCTGGCCATGAGACTGGCGGCTTCCAGCAGCTGTGGCTCGACCCGGCCGAGCACTTCGTCGTGTCGCCCCCGCCGACCTCGCACGATGGGCTCGCCGGCGACGTCGAGAAGCAGGTCCTGGGCGCGAGCCGGGGCGGGGACCGGATCCAGGCGCGCATCGCGCTGTTCGGGTACCTCTACGCGACGTTCAAGAAGTACGCCGACGATGAGGGCAGCCGGTTGGCCGCTCTGCTCGCCTACTACTCATTCCTGAGCCTGTTCCCGCTTGCGATCGCCGGATTCGCCGTGCTCAACACGGTTCTCGGCGACAACCCGGAGATCGTCCTGAAGCTCGTCGACGAGATCGTGCCCCAGGAGTATGAGCAGCAGGTGATCGACGCCTATCAGTCGCTGCCCTCAGGCGGGGCTGCGCTGGCCATCGCCCTCATCGGCCTGCTCCTGTCCGGGACTGCCGGGGTGTTCTCCCTGTACGCCATGGTCAACCAGGTGTACTGCGTTCCCTATCGGTTCCGGTTCGGGTTCGGCCCACGCTATGCGCGGGTGCTGCTGCTGGTCGTGCTCATGGGGGTCGGTGTGCTGGTGGTGGCCGTCGGCTCGGCCCTGGTGGTGAATGTCTCCGGGATCGCCTTCATCCAGCGCGTGGGCGGATTGTTCCTCCTCTGGCTCGTGGCTGCTGGGCTGCTGTACTCCTCGGTCAACTTCCTCACCCGGCGCCCCCTTGTCTTCCGGGAGGTGGCGCCCGGGGCGGCTCTCGGTGCCCTGGCAATGACCGTCATCATCGGCTTCGGCAGCGCCCTCGTCGGGCAGTCCATCAACACGTCCTCGGCAGTCTATGGGGTGTTCGCGACCGTCGTGGGCATCTTCTCGGTGCTCTTCCTGGTCTCGAACTCCGTGGTCTTCTCGTTCGAGCTCTCGGTTGTCTGGGCCTGGGAGCTCTGGCCCCGCGGCGTTGACATCAACCTGCTCTTCCCCGCAGACCAACGCGCCTATGCCCTGCTGGCGCTGATGGACGAACGGATGCCGTCCCAGCGCAACGGGGTCGCCTTCGACGCCACCGGTCACGACGATCCGCGCCGCCCAGACCTGAGGTCGCTGATGCGCCGCGCCCCCGGGGTGCCGCGGACTCCCTACGATGCTGCCCCGGCCGAGGAGCAGCCGGACCCTTCGGACCCGTAGGACGCCGGGCCCAGTCGGCGCCAGCCTCAGGAACAAGTCGCGACCAAGGAAGGGCCGCCACCAGACCGCATGAACCGCTGCGCCCCCTCGGTCGCGCTGAGGGTCGGCAAACAGCACCCAATCGGAGGCACGCAGGTGCAGTCATCCAGGTGCTCGTGGGAGGTGGTTTCGAGCCGAAGTCCCCGCGGGCGTGGGCGTGGGCCGCGTCCCACCGCACAGGTTGGCATGCTCCTTGAGCTGGTCCGGGCTCATGGCGGCGGCGTTGGCCGAGACTGATTGCACCCAGGAGCCCCCGAAAGGGGTGATGCGTGCGACTCGCGTGTGGGTGATTCTGAGTGCGGAGCCGAGAGAAGGGCTGACAACCGATGGAGCGCCAGCTGACTGGCCAAGACGTGACTGCCCGCGACTTCACCGGGGCGGATCTGAAGAGAGCAGACCTGCGGGAGACCGAGGCCGGCGGTGTCTCCTTCCGCGGTGCTGACCTTCGGGGGGCCGACTTCTCCCGAGCGTGCCTCGCGGGGGCGGACCTCAGGGGCGCACGCCTCGGGATGCGGCCGCTGGCCCGGGGGCTGGTTCTGCTCCTGGGCGTGTGTATCGCGGCCATCGCAGGGCTGGCCATCGGGCTGATCGCTCGCGAGATCCGTGAGCTGACGTTCTCCGAGGGTTGGGAGAACCCCACCCGTGGTGGGGCGTTCGTGTTCCTCATCGTGCTGTTCCTCATCGTGCTCTGGGCCAAGGGTCTCAAGGCGGCCAGTCTTGTCTTCCTCGTGGGGCTCGGGCTGTTCATGGTGTTGGGGGCAGTGCTCTACTCCGCCGTGTCGCGCTATGACGTGGGCGTTTCCCTCCGACTCGCCGCTCTCGCGATCATTGTCGTCGTTGTATTCCTGGTGGGACTGGTCGGCCGGATGCTGGGCGGGACCGTCAGCGTGGTTGGGATGATGGCCGTGGCCGTCGTCGGCGGACTGGTTGCCGGACGTTCCGGGGGTGCGATCGGCGCCCTCGTTATCAGCGTGGCGATGGCGATGCTCGCCAAGCGCGCCCTGCGCAACGATGACCGTGATCGTCCGATCGAACGTGCGGCCCACTGGTTCGTCCGCCGCTGGGGCACCCGCTTCACGGAGGCGGACCTGCGCGGCGCGGACCTGCGGGACACGATGCTGACCCTCGCGGATATGACGGGCGCGCAGACCGAGGATCTCCTGCATTGACCCGCGGGCGCGCCTGTTCCCGGACGCTGCTCGCAGTTCCGCGATCCTCCCCTGGTGAGTTGAGAGGCGGCCCAGCGACGCACATGTGAGACGCGCTACGGTCATGGCATATCCGATCGGTCATCACGTCAACAGGAACCAAGCGGGCCGGTGACGTGACCGGGGCAGCCGGGGGTGACGGCACGAGCCAGCCCTGGGTTCGCGTTGCCCTCCTGCACCGGCCCGAGCCACCGCTCGGCGGCCTCGTCCGGCCCGACCTCCTGTCCAGCCTGGACCGGGGTCTGCAGGGGTCGGTGCAGTTGGTGTGCGTATCGGCCATGTCGGCACGTCCGTGGTCGTCAGCCAGTGGTGCGAGCAGCTCCCGATACCCAGCGTCTGGCTCACCTTGGACTCCTCCGTCGACCATTCGCGCTGGTTGCTGGCCCACCCTGTCGCTGCGGTGCGCCAGCAGTTCCCCGATGCGCTGGCCGGGACGCGACGACCAGATCCGACACCGCAAGAACCGAGGCTCCGCCGGCGGGCCGCCCACCCGCCCTGGACACCAAGCTCTACAAGCGCCGAAACGTGGTCGAACGCTCCCTCAACGTCAACAAGCAGTGGCGCGGCCTGGCCACTCGGAACGACAAGCACGCCATCACCTACCGCGCCGGCGTCGTCCTCTCGGCCGTCATCACCTGGCTCAAAGCCCTATTGGGAGACGTGCCTAGCACGAGTTCAGGCGTAGTCCAACGGTTGTCCAGGACGCTTGCAGGCTGCTCGGGGATGACGACCTTGATCCCGCGAGCGGTCAGGGTCAGCCGGTGGTCACGGGCGCAGTAGGCCTTGTCCGCGAGCAGCGCGTCGGGCCGGGTACGGGGCCGCCCTCCGCACGGTCGGGGGACCCGCACCCCGTCGAGCAGGTGGGGCAGCATCGGCGAATCGCCGCCCTGCCCGGGTCCGATCAGGATGCTCAGGGGGCGTCCGGCGCCGTCGACGAGTTGGTGGATCTTGGTCGACAGCCCACCACGAGACCGTCCGATGCCGTGGTCAGGCGGCTCGATGCCCAGATTCGTGTAGTTCGGCAGGGCCCCCTGTGTCCCGGGTGGTGTTCGTGGCGTGCTGGTGGGCGCGGTTGATCGTGGAGTCCACCGACACCGTCCAGTCCACGATCCCGCGGGCGTCGGCCTCGGCGACCAGCACGCTCAGGAGCCGGTCCCAGGTGCCGTCCTGGGCGTACCGGTTATGCCGCTTCCACGCCGTCTGGCACGGACCGAACACCTCGGGCAGGTCCCGCCACGCCATCCCGGTCCGGTATCGGTAGATGATCCCGTCAACGACCTGCCGCGAATCCCGGAAAGGTCGACCAGGCCGGCCATCCGAGCACGGCAAGTGCTCCTCGATCAGATCCCACTGGGCATCGGTCAACAACGCGAAACGAGACATCCCCCGATCAAAGCCCCCAGAACCCCGACCTCGCGCAACGGTTGGATGGACATGGCCACAATTGTGGCGCATCGTCAGCCTGCAGGCAAGGCATCTCGGGTTGGCCACCGGAGGGGTTCACGCACGAAGGGGGCCTGGCGCGGGTGCAGGTGCGAACCCGAGCAGCCGGTAGGCGTCGTTCGTCGGGACGAAGGTCGCCACGGTGAGCAGCAGAGCGGGCCGGCGGGCCGGCCCCGGGATGGACCAGTCCCCCAGCGACCCTGCGGAGGCAGCCATGCGCGAACCCTTGCACCCGGGCGGCCTCACCTCGCCTACCGGCGACAGATCAGGCGCATCGGGCCGAGGCCCACCACCGCTCAGGTCGTCGGGTGACGCCTGCAGGCCAAGCTCGCCTCACGGCTCGTGGGTGTCAGCCCCGAGGAATCGAAGGAGTCCGTGAGGGGCTTGGTCCCCGATGCACCCAGCCCCTCACCTGGTTCAGGAAGCCAGGGCCTTCGCCTTGAGGGCGTCGAACTCCGCCTGGCTGATGGCCCCCGAATCCAGCAGTGACTTGGCGCTGGTGATCTGCTCGGCCGGGGTCGCGGTCTTGGCGGCCACGGACTGGATGTACTTCTCCTGGCTGGCTTGCTGCTGGGCCATAGCCGCCATCTGGCGTTCGTTCATGCTCTTGCCGCGGGCGATCAGATAGATGAACGCCCCCAGCCAGGGCACGAAGATGAGCAGGATCGCCCACCCGGTCTTGCCCCACCCGGACAGGGTGTGGTCGCCGAACATGTCGAACAGGCAGCGGAACCACACCATGAGTGCGGCGATCCAGATGAAGAACCAGAAGCTCCACAGCAGGATGTCCCAGAAGCTCGGGTCGTTGAAGTCCATGGTGTCCCTTTCGTTTCGTTGGTACAACGGGCCGGCAACGGTTGCCAGCCACTGCTCGGTGGGTCAGCCGGCGGCCATCTGGTCGATGCAGACGGCGACCGCCAGGATCAGGGCCGGGTTCTGCCCGGGGGCGACCTCGACGCCGTAGCTGTCGCGCACGCGGAACCACTTCTTGGAGACCTCGGCGATCTTGGTCCCATTCGCCTCGATCTCGAACTCGTGGTCGACGATATTGCCCCCGGCGGTCAGCTGCCCGCCGCCGGCCAACTCGACGGTGAACCGCTCGCGAAGCGGGGAGATCGCGGCCTTCTTCACTGTGGCCACCGTCGCCCCGGAGACGTCCTCGACCTCCATGACGTCGCGGACCCGGACTGGGCGGTCCTGGATCTTCAGCAGCTCCGCACCGTTCGGATCCTCGATGACCAGGGTCCGGCGCACGCGCAGCGCCTTGCCGTTGACCTTGAACGCGCGGCGGCTGGACTCGTCCTCGATCCAGAAGTCATCGCCGATGCTCAGCATCTTCTCGCGCATCTGGTAGCGGTCCGCTTTCCCGCGGGCGCCGAAGGTCTGTCGCTCGTCACGTCGTTCCTCGCGGCGATCATGTCCTCGCATGGGGGTTCCTTCCGTTCGTGCAGGGCCGGGTGCCGGGACTGCCCCCGGTTTGGTTGACACTCGGGGTTGGTGGTTCTCAGGCCGCTTCTGTGGCCTGACGGGCGGGTTTCTATCTGGGTTGTGATCTCGTCGAACCCGGCCCCGCGGGGGGCTGCTCCGGGCCGAGGATGGTGGCCAACTGGTTGGTTGCCGTCTGGACCGCGGCTGCCGATGCTCCCAGCGCCTCCGGGCTGGCGGTACCCGAGCTGACCAGGGCGACGTGCGCACCGGCCGACGAGCGCACCAGGGTGATAGCCGAGGCGATCGCCTGCGCGACCTGAACCCGGCCATCATCCGGGGCGTCGACCACCAGCGCGGCCAGGTTGGTGTCGAGCTGGTCGAGCGTCGGCTGGGCGCCGGCCCAGTCCTGGATCACTGCCGGCGCGGGGGTGGCCGGGCTGGTCAGGGCGGGCACCAGCTGGTGGACGACCCACTGGCCCTGCGTGCGTTCGGCATCGAGGCGCTCATCCCACTTGCGGCGACGTGACCCCACGGTCAGGAACCAGACCAGCGCGCCGAGTGCGGCCAGCGCGGCGGCCAGGCCCAGCCACAGCGGCAAGGTGCTGTCATCTGACTCCGAGGGGGTCTCGCTCCCCGTCGGGGCGGGTTCCTCGGTCGGCTCTTCGGTGGGTTCCTCGGTGGGTTCCTCGGTGGGTTCCTCGGTCGGCTCTTCGGTGGGTTCCTCGGTGGGTTCCTCGGTCGGCTCTTCGGTGGGTTCCTCGGTGGGTTCCTCGGTCGGCTCTTCGGTGGGTTCCTGCGTGGGTTCCTCGGTGCGTTCGTTGGAGCGGGTGGGAGTGGGCAACTCGATCGAGCCGGAGGGAAGCGCGCTCGGCAGGGTGATCTCCCCGTCTGACCCACATCCGGACAGGGCCAGGGCGGCGACGATACCCGCCGCCCAGATGGTCGCCTTGCGCGCAGCCATGCTTCCTCCCGAGTCATTGAGGGGCCCGATGCCCCTTCCGATATCAACCCAACCGCGAACCGCGGCCCCTCAGACCCGCGTGATGTCGCGCCCGTGGGCTGTCAGGGACCAGATGATGAAGACGTCCAGCGTGATGATGGCGATTGACCAGATCGGGTAGTACGGCAGCCAGGCGAAGTTGAACAGGGCGCTGATGCTGGCGACGATGACGCCGACCGTGCGCGCCCAGATCGCGCCGCTGAAGAGGAAGAACCCGGCGGTTGCGACCACGATTCCCGTGATCAGGTGGATCCAGCCCCATGTGGTCACGTCGAACTGAAAGACATACTCCTCCCCGACGAGGTAGAAGGTGTCGTTGGCCAGGGCGACCACACCCTGAATGGCCTGGAAGATGCCGGCCATGATCATCAGGACGGCGGCGAAGACAGTGAGGCCGGCGGCCGCCTTGCTGGGCTGGTTAGTCGGTGTGCTCATGGGGCTGACCCTCCCTGTCGGGGCCCGGACGTGGGCCCGATTCCCCTCAACCATCGCGGAGGGGGCGACTGCGCGCCTCACCCAAACCGGGTGATCCGGGCACGGGCCGACAAGCCGCGGCGAGGCGGTTCGGATGGATGTCCACGACCCCGCAGGGGTCCCCGAACTGCCACCTCACCGGCCCGCGTGGTCCGGCATCGCCATCGGAAGTCGGTCAGGGCGCTGGGGTCCGGAACCACCCACATCGGGTGATCCGCGCCGCACGCGATGCGCGAGATGGTGGGCCCGCGGCGGTGAGGCCGCGCATGGACGCCGGGCAGCGAGCGACTCGGGCGACTTCGGCAGCTTCGGCAACGCAACCGCAAGGAGAACCAGTCATGGAAGCCACGAGCATCTTCAGCCCCACTGGCCCCCCACAGTCCATGGACTTCATCCCGGCCCCCGGCCAGATGCAGACCCGATTCGGAGAACTGGAGTTCCCAGGCGGCTACCCGACCGACGACACGGTGCAGAAGGTCTACGACGAGTTAGATCTGCAGCGCGCCACCCAGCTCTACCTGGACATGTATCCGACCCTCTCCATGCACGGCATGCTCACCGGGGTCGTCCGCGACTACGGCGCTGCCAGTTGCTCTGATGTGTCCGTGACGGCGGACCGCCTCGACTCGAAGGCGCTCTTCCTGACGGGCAACACCGAGAGCATCTACACCATGATCGTGGTCGACACGAAGGTCGACGGACCGACCGTCCTGGAGGTTCCCCCAGGAGTGATGGGACCGTTCGACGACCACACCTTCAAGTTCGTGTTCGACATCGGCCCGACCGGCAGGGACGAGGGCAAGGGCGGGAAGTACCTCGTGCTTCCTCCGGATTACGACGGCGACGTACCCGGACGGCTACTTCGTGTTCCGTTCACCGACCTACTGCAACTTCTCGTTCATCCGCGCCAACGCCGCCGAGGTCGGATTCGGCGACAAGGCAATGGAGTTCCTTCGTGAGAACTGCAAGGTCTATCCGCTTTCGACCGGCCCACGGGACGGGCGCTTCACGAATGTCTCCGGAGTTCCCATCAACACCTTGGTTCCCGAGGAGGGTTCGGCGTTCGAGTGGATGCATCGAGGTCATCAACTACGAACCGGCCGACGCCTTCGGCAAGGAACTGCTCGGGAGGCTGGCGTCGGTCGGCATCGAGAACGGCAAGCCGTTCGCCGCCGACGCCCGGATGCAGAAGATCTTCGACCAGGCCGCCGCCGAAGGCGTGGCCATGTCCCGAGTCATCGCCTTCAACTGCCGCGACGACCAGGCCGTCGTCTATCCGAAACGGCGGTGGGAGAGCCCGTACGTCACCAACAACTCGACCTTCTACCAGGACGACTACCTGAACCTCGAGGCGCGCACGGTGTTCCACTTCACCGCCGACGGCATCACGCCGGCGATGTCGGCCCAGATGCCTGAGGGCAAGGGATCCCGGTACCAGACGACCTACAAGGACAGCGACGGCAAGTTCCTCGACGGCAACAGGACCTACAAGGTCAACGTGCCACCCGAGGTGCCTGTCGCGCTCTTCTGGGCCGTCACGGTGTACGACCCCTGGACGCGTTGCGAGATCCAGACTCAGCCGTTCCCGAGCATCAGCAGCCAGCAGGACCCGCCGCCGGTGACCAACGCCGACGGCTCGGTGGACATCTACTTCGCGACCGACGTGCCCGACGGCGTTCCGGAGCAGAACGTGGTCAAGACCCTGCCCGATCAGGGCTTCTTCGTGTACTTCCGCTACTACGGCCCACTCAACGCCTTCAACGACAAGACGTGGGTGCCCAACGACGTGGAGCTGGTCGAGTAGCAGCAACGCCGGGAACGTACCAATCGAGCACGACTGAGAGCCAGGAGCAACGAGCATGTCAAGAACCGAACCGACGACCAACCTCTTCGAGTCCGCTGGGCCGAAGCAGACTGCGGCCGACTTCACCCCAGCGTCCGACACGATCGAGACCAACTTCGGAACCCTGGAGTTCGTCGGAGGATCGTTCCCGACGGCAGAGACAGCCACGAGGATCTATGACGAGTTGGATCTGCAGCGGGCCACCCAGGCCTACATGGACTTCTACCCGGCGCTGTCGGCGTACAGCATCGTGAAGGCCCAGATCCGCGACTTCCAGTTCGCCACATCGTCCGACATCGGCGTGTTCGCCGACTTCATGCAGTCGAGCGAGAACTACCTGACCGGCAACAACAGCACCGTGTACGCCGTTGCCTCGCTCGACCTCAAACTCGACGGCCCGACGGTGGTCGAGATCCCACCGGGCATGATGGGCAACGCCAACGACGCCCACTTCCGGTTCCTTACCGACTTCGGCCCGACCGGGCCCGACCAGGGCAGGGGCGGCAACTACCTCTTCGTGCCGCCCGGACACACCGGCGGCGTGCCGGACGGCTACCTCGTGGTCGAGTCGCCGAGCTACCGGATCTGGGCGATGATGCGCGGCTTCGACGTCGGCACCGGCGACGACGCCGTGCAGTGGTTCAAAGACCGGCTCAAGGTGTATCCGCTCGCCAGCGGGCCGCGCGACAGCACGGCGACCAACATCTCCGGGTTGGGCACGAACACCTTGGCTCCCGAGGACGGCTCCGTCTATGGCGTCCTGAACGAGATCATCCAGTACGAGCCGACGGAGTTGTTCGACGACGAGCTCCTCGGCCGGCTGGCAACGCTCGGCATCGAGAAGGGCAAGCCGTTCGCCCCCGACGCCCGGATGCAGGGCATCTTCGGCCAGGCCGCCAAGCAGGGCGTCGCCATGTCGCGTGCCATCGTCTACGCCTCCCGTGATCCTGAGATCCGCTACTGGCCGGACCGGAACTGGGAGAAGATGTTCGTCCGCAACACCGAGTTCATGGTGGACGACATCGTTGACGTCGATGCGCAGACGCTCTGGCTGTATCAGGCGATCTGTGTCTCTCCGAGCCTGATCTCCACCACCCCAGGTGTCGGAACCTCGTACCTCACGGCTTTCCGAGACCGGGACGGTGACTTCCTCCTCGGCGACAGGCACTACCGGCTCCGTGTGCCCGCCAACCCCCCCGCCAAGCGGTTCTGGGCGGTCACCGCCTACGACCCGACCAGCCGAAGCCTGCTCGACTCGGGCGGCAACATCACGGTCAGCAGCTTGGGTGATCCCGACGTCAACGACGACGGGTCGGTCGACATCCACTTCGGGGCCACTGCGCCCGCTGGGAAGGAGAGGAACTGGATCAAGACCGATCCGGCCATCGGCTTCTTCGTCGTCTTCCGGTTCTACGGTCCCACCGAGGGATACATCGACAAGACCTGGGTGCTCAACGACTTCGAGTTGATCACCTGAGGTGGGCAGGTGAACTCGCCACTGGTCCTGACCCGAGCGAGGAGATCGGCCCACCCCGTCGGCTGGTCCCAGACCTCAGCCCGTGGGCGCCACCTCTTCGGCTGTGATCCGCCCTGACGTGATCGCCTCGGTGAAGGCCGCGTAGTCCTCGTTGTTCTGCTTCGCGTAGGCCACGGCGAAATCGCCGAGGGCACGGTCGAACGTGTCGCTGTCGCCCATGTAGGCGGCGATGGCCACCGAGTCCCCGGAACGGGCGTGGGAGTGTGCCAACGTGGCTCCGCACAGGGCGGAGTATCCCTTCAGCTGGTCCGGACCCATGGCGGCGACGTTCGCCGAGCCCTTCATGTCGTGGAACTGCCGCCAGTAGTAGTCCTTCATGTCGCTCTCCTTGGCGTCCGCGGATCCGGACGACCAGCCCAGGAAGATGTCGCTGGAGGCCTGCATCAGGCGCTGGCCCTCCACCACCCGCTGCCCGTGCTGGGAGTAGGGGGTGGCGGGCAGGTACTTCTCGAGCACCGCGGGCCCCGCCTCCTTGATCTGCAGGATCAGCGGCTCGCCGTTGTCCACTCCCGTGAGCAGCACGATCAGGCACCGGGTGCCCACCGATCCCACGCCGACGACCCTCAGGGCGATGTCGACGACCTCAAATCGTCCGAGCAACTGCCTACGGCTGTCGGTCAGGGAAGCCGCGTACTGCCGGAAACTGTCCATGACCGTCTGGCCCAGATGCTCCGTGCCGAGCTCCTCGCCCTTCTTGGCCAGGTCGGTGAGGCGCTCCAGCAACGGCGGATCGTTGCGGATCTGCAGCTTGTCGTCGACCGTCTCGGTGAGCTTGCCGAGGGCTCGCTGACTGGTCTTGCTCCGGGCCTTGGCCAGACTCTTCTCGAATTCTGCTTGTTCGCCTTGGAGGGCATCACCGTCTTGCAGCGACGCCATGTTGACGCTGTGGTACCAGACATCCAGGGCACCGAAATGCGACATGTCGGCCATCGCCTGACGGTAGGCGGCCGCCGCTTGACAGCCGCGTCCCGGCCCGCCACGTCGGCGAGATCGTTGTCGGCGCCGGCGAGGACGAAACTGGTGACCAGCCTCTTGAGGTCCCACTCCCACGGACCGGGCAGCGTCTCGTCGAAGTCGTTGACGTCGAAGACCTGCCGGCGTTCCGGCGAGGCATAGGTCCCGAAGTTCGCCAGGTGCGCGTCACCGCAGATCTGCGCGAGAAGGCCCGTGCTTGGCGTGTGCGAGAGGTCCGCTGCCATGATCGCCGCCGCACCCCGGTAGAACGAGAAGGACGACTCCGCCATCCGCGCATGGCGTACCGGCACCAGCCACTGGAGCCGATCGGTGTCCTGCCCGGTCAGGATCGACACCGGATCCCCACGATCCGTGGGCGGCTCCCACGTGGCGTGCGCTGAGCGGGGAACCGCGTCGCGCAGCGCAATGCTTCCTGGGCGCGGACGTTCGCCTTGGCCGTCAGAGGCAGGATCTCCGGGCCCGGGACGGAGGGGCTCTTGGCCGTCGTCGCCTGACCTTTCCTGTCCTTGACAGTCGCCTGGACGTCCTTCGAGCCCTTCGAGCCCTTCGGGCCCTTCGCCTTCTTGCCCATCAAGCGATCATGGCATCGTGACCCGGCCGGAGTCGCGCGTGGCAGCCCGTGAGCTGCTGCGCGACGCCGATCGGCCACCCGGCTTGGGGACCTCGAAGGGACGAGCCTTCGATCGCTGCGGCAACGATGGCGCCCACTTCAATCCCAGACGGCACTCCCGGCCTCGTCGTCACGTCGCGACGGTTGGGGCTCTGGCGGCGCTGCGCTTGCCCATCTCCGCCCCCAGGGGGAGGAGCAGCACCAGCCCCACGAGGCCGGCGACCACGACGGTGATCAGGACGTCGGGCTCGTCGGAGAAGTTCTGGACCGCCACGACCATCGCCGCGGACAGGTTGCGTTGCGCGGTTCCGAGCCCCATGACCGAGCGGATCGATGGATCGCCTCCGCCGACGAGGAGACCCAGGCCCAGGGACACGAGGAGGAAGACGACGATCGCGATGAGCCCACCGGTGCCTATCAGGGACACGATGCTCTCCCACTGCATGACGATCCCACCCACCAGCAGCAGCAGGATCGCCACGGAGGACGCCTTGGCCATGTGCGGCTGCAGGCCATCGGCGGTGCTGACCCATCGGGTCTTCATGACGAGGCCAGCAGCCAGCGGGACGAGCATGAGGAAGATCAGCGACTTGGCGATGTCCCAGGGGTTGATCGACACGTCCGGTAGGAACAGCGGCAGCACCAGCGGGATGTAGGGCACCGTGACGACCATCAGCAACACCATCATTCCCACCGAGAATCCGGCGTCGCCCTTGGCCGCCTGAGCGAGCTTCGGCAGGAAAGGTGCGCCGGCGGCTGTGGCCATGAGCAGCAGCCCGGTGTAGATGTCCTGGTCCAGGTCCATGACGGCCTGGATGCCCCACGCCACCGCCGGAACGGCGACGAAGTTCACGAGGAGGGCAAGGGCGACCAGCCGAACATCGCGCAGAGGCGCCATGATCTGCGGCAATGTCAGGCTCAGGCCCATCGCGAGCATCGAGGCAACGACGAAGACAAGGCCGGACAAACTCACAACGGTGCTCAGGACGTCCATTGGACCCCCTCATCAGTGGGGTGGGCCCCTGAGCCTCGGCCGCATCGTGCGGCGTGAGCTTGGGGCTGATCTACCAGTCCTGTCTGGTGACCTGCGCGCATCGTGTGGTCGGTCGAAACGGTGTCCGTACCACGTCCCGAGCGCGCAGGCCGCCCAGTTCAGGTTCTCAGGCCTCTCCGGCCCTGCTGCCGGAGTCGCCACCGGATGCCGAGTCGTCCGCCACGGGGGCTGCTGCGGGGTCGTCCGCCACGGGAGCTGCTGCCGAGTCGTCCGCCACGGGCACTACTGTGGTTTCGGCCGCGGCTACGCCCTCATCGGTGGCAACCACTGCGCGAGCGGTTGCGCCCTCGTCGGTTGCCACCATGCCGAAGACGGCGACCGCATCGTCGCTAGCAGCCACTCTGGTGGCAGCCAGCCCGTTCTCGGTCAGCACCAGTGCCATCAACACGTCCTGGCCGGCGTTCAGGTTGTCGTTGATCACATCGGCGATGTCCTGAGCCATCGTGAGCGCCTCCTCACCTGTGGATTGGCTGCGCACCACTTCAACGAAGTCCTTGCTGGTTGTGACCGCCAGTGCCGACGTGTTGTTGGGCAGGGCGCCACCGATCCTCTCCAGTGTCTCGTTGTTGAAGCCGGCATCGGAATGTGCAGCGACCCCGCCGATCGCGGCGCCTGCGCCGGCACCGATAGCGATACCGGCTGGGCCACCCAGAATTCCGATCACGCCACCGATCAGTGCGCCGATCCCAGCGCCCTTGCCCGTGGTCATGTCGCCGTGTTCCTTGATGCTCACCGTGCCGTCGACATCGCGGCTCACAACAGCGGCGTCCTCGTAGTAGAACTGGCCGGAATCCATGGCGCGCTTCAGGCTCTCGTAAGCCGCTGCCGCGCCGTCCTTGCTGGTGTAGTTCGCGAGGAGCATGCCGACGCCGGCAACTCCCTGATCTGCGGTATCACTACTCATGATGTCTCCTTCTCGACCGACTGAACTTTCTTCCGTGACGTGCACGTCCATCTGATGGGACCCTGTGAACGGTCCACTCAGGCGGATTCCTCAACTCACCCCGCCACCTCCTCGAGTTGGCTCGGCCGCCAGGTCTTGTCGATCCACGGCTCCAGGGGCCCGTAGGCGCGCAGGAGGATGAACCAGCTCTTGCCGGGGATCGTCTGGATCCAGTTCTTCTCCATGCCCGGTGGTGGTTCCGGTGCGAAGATGACGTCGATGGAGCCGTCGTCGTTCTGCTTCTGATCGGCGCTCAGGCTGTTGATTCCGGCGAACGTCTGGTCGGTCTGCAGCATGCTGCGGGTCTGCGGGTCGTAGATGGTGACCGACCAGTTGTCCTTGACCGGGAAGTCCGCCGGCAGATGCAACGTGTAGGTCTTTGCACCGTCGAGGGGGCGGCCCTGCCCGTCCAGACCCGTGATCAGGTAGTCCGATCCGGCGCCCGGCTTGGTGACGGCCATGGCGGGGGTCACGCACACGGCGTTGTAGTGCATCCAGAGCCGGCCATCCATGCGCCGGGCGCCCGCCTGGAGGAACGTCGTGTCCTTGTCGGGGTACGCCATGACCCACTCGGTGTGCTCGTCGTGGTAGACGTAGCTTCCCTCGTCCTGCGGGTACACGGTGTTGACCCGGGCGTACGCGTTGCCGATCGCCACCGCGTCCGCGAGGATCCTTCGTCAGCCGTGCGTCGGGTTCGAACTGTTGGCCCTTCACGATCCCGATCGGCGCGAAGCTGTCCCGCCAGCTCGGGGTCGAGCCAGCCGTCGGCCTCCTCCTGGACGATCTGGTCGACGACGTCGAAGAAGCTGGCGTCGTTGGGCATGATCGTGTTGTAGCCCGCCAGGCCCGACATGTTCGTGAACTCCATCTTCGGCGGGTTGTCCTTCGTGGACAGCGGGTACACCTTGAGGTTCGCCGTGATGTTGGCCGCCGCCTTCGTGACGTTGTCGGGATCCTGGACGTTGCCCCGCACGTAGCCGCGCATGAAGTTCCAGACGCAGTACGTCTGCGATCTGACGACGTAGTACCCGTCAGGCACGTCGCCGTCGTAGTCGGGCGGGAGCACCAGGTACTTGCCGCCCTTGCCGTGATCGGGGCCTGCGGCGCCCATGTCGCTGATGTAGCGGAAGTACATGTCGTCGAGGATGCCCAGCACGTCGGGCGGGATCTCGATGACCGTCGGGCCGTCCTTCTCGAGGTCGAGGAACCCCCACGTGTACAGCGACGTGTTGTTCCAGGTGAGGACCAGTGGCTTGGAGTCGCCGAGCTGTTCGGCGATCAGGATCTGGTTGCACTCGGTCAGGCCCAGATCGCGATGACCCTGCCGGAGTGAGTACATCGATGCCGCGGGGGTCATGTTGATGAAGGCTTCGACCGCCCGGCCGCGCTGGACGAAGTCGACCAGGGTGTCCTTGGTGTCGCCGTCGGGTACGCCGTCGAAGAACTCGAGTGTGCCGATGGAGGTCTCGACCTTGTCCGGTGTGGTGCGGTTCTCCGGGATCGGGATGGTCATCTTCATCACCGGCTGCTGGGTGATCATCTTGGACCTGCCCATGTTGCGCTCCTTGCCCGATGCTGAGTGTCGGGCGCCGGCTGCCCCGACGACCTTCGCTCATGCTCTCCACCCGCGCGCTTGCCCAACAGCCCCAAGATGGTGCTGAGCGGTGGTAATCCGACCCGTTGATGTTGGCGCGCAGCTCGTGCGCGCGGCTGATCGGCCTACTTGTGGGTCGCCGACCGGGACTCCGACAAGCGGCCGCTCGACGGATCGACAAGACGATGCGGCTCGAAGGTGTCCGGTCGCTTCAGGAGTGAGGCGCCACGTGCCACCGGATCGAGTCCGATGAGAAGATCCTGGCCGGTCTGGACGGACGCGAAGGCCGGCGCTCGATCGTGGGCGGTCCGTGCCGCGCGCAGCGCCTCGTCAGTGGTGCTTGTGCTCCGCCACGACTTCCTCGGCCAGCCGCGCGCGCACGGCGGCCTTGGTGACCGGGTCGAGATCGTCGAGCTGACTACGAATCGAGTCTGCGGTCTCCAGCACGACCTCGTGCTGCTGCCGAAGCCGCATCACGACCGCGGCAGCGACCGCCACGCCAGCGACGATCAGAACAACCTTGGTCTTTGAACGGACGCTCATGGCCATGGCGAGTCTCCTTCAGTTGATGACCTGTTGCGATGTGGGCGGGGCAAGGTCATTGCGGTCCTCAGCCGGCGCCGGGCAGGGACTGGGTCCCGCCCACGACCAGCTGCACGGTGAGGTCTATCTCTTCGTATCCGGAGTCGTCCAGGGAGGTCCGCAGCGCCTCGGTGGAGATCTCGGGCGGCGCTCCGAGGGCGGTCACGGTCAGGAGGTTCCCGGTCACCTCGTAGTCCACGACCCGCCAGTTGTTCGACGCGGCCCAGTCCTGGGCGATCGGGCCCACCTGGAACTTCAGGGTGTTCTCCCGGATCAGCTGCTGGGTCGAGTAGCCCAGCGGGATCGCGATCAGCGCAACGACGCCGACCACCGCGGCCAGCGTGACCCCGGACAGGTCCCCGACGTGCCCACCCATCGCCTTGGCCGTCTCACGCACCTTGTAGAGCAGCAGGACCATGGTCGCGGTGAAGATGATCGCACTGACGTTGGTCAGGAACAACAGCGTGGCCCCGAACGACTCGTCGTAGAGCCCCTCCTCGAAGGTCAACCCGATCACGGCCAACGGTGGCACCAGCGAGATCGCGATCGCAACACCGGGCAGGGTGTCGGCGACGTCGGAGCGCACCAGCGCGAACGCCCCGACCAGGCCGGTTGCCAGCGCCGCGATCAGGTCGATCAGCCGGGGGTTCACCCGCCCCGACACCTGCGAGTTGCCCTCGGTCAGCACGTTGAGCGGATCAAGCAGCCCGGCGCCGTACCCGAGGGCGATCACCAGCAGCGCCCCACCGAGCACCACCAGCAGAGACCGACCCATCCGGCCCCGATCGGCCATGACCAGGGCGAACGCCGTGCCCAGGATGGGCGTCATCAGCGGAGCCACGATCATCGCCCCGATCACCGTGGCGGTGCTGTCCGAGGCCACACCCGCGGTGGCGATCACTCCGGCGAGGGCCAGCAGGATCCAGAACTTGGAGTACTTCGCCGACGAGTTCGGCCCATACGAGAGCAGCGTCTGGTTGGCCATCCGCTCGACGTCAGAGGGCTGGACGCCAAGTGCGGGCATGACTTCCTCCACCGCCTTCGGTTGGGTCAGCGGCAACGGCAGCCGCCGTCAGCCCGGGGCAGATTCGCGTGGGTGGCGAGGAGGAGGACACCATCTTCTTGCATCGGGCGACCTCCCCACCTGTGGGGATGTCTGAGCGCTTCCGGGTGGGTCGCGGAACTCACGATCCGTCCGGAAGCGACAGACGGATCGGATCAGGAGTCGACGGCGTCCGTGACCTCGTCGCTGCCCTTGGCCAGTGCCTTCTGCAGCGCGTCGTAGTCGTCGTTGTCGATGGCCTTGTTGATGCTCTTGCTGGCCTTGCCGAGGGCGTTCTGCACGCCGTCAAGGTAGACGTCATCCAGGACCACAACGACGGCCGAGGAGTTCGGCGGCAGGTACTCCTCCATGTCCACGCCGAGCTTCTTCTCCTCGTGCTTCTTGGTCAGGTGACCGATGACGGCCCCGATTCCGGCACCGACGGCGGTCGCGGCCAACAGCGGCGGGGCGAACAGGCCGACAACCAGGCCAGCGCCGCCACCGAGGAGGGCACCTCCACCCGTGATGCCTGTGCCCTTCGAGGACACATCCACCTTGCCATCGGCGTCGCGGCTGAGCACCACCGACTCCACAACCACCAGGTCCGGGCCCTCCGCGGCTTTCAACGACTCGAAGTCGGCTTGCGCGGAGGCGGTGTCGTCGTAGCTGGCGACATAGAGAACGAGATTCTGGGCGTCTGACATGGTCAGTCCTACTTCCTGTCGATCAGGGTTGATTGGGCCTGTCAAAACCACCGTAGGCGTCCCCCGGTCCCGGCACATGCCCCGCTTTGGTGCCCCCGCGGTGCAGTTCTCCATGCTCAGGCTGGCGCCCGGGAGTCCACCGCATTCCTGACGGTGTCGAAGACTCGCTCCTCGCCGATCTCATCGAGAGCACCGGTCATCGTGAGCAGCTTCCTGGCGCCGATGTGCAGGCGGGCAAGGGCGAACTCGATCCCATAGCGCTGGGTGTACTGGAAGGTGGAGGCGAGCGCGTCGGACCCAGTCGTGTCGCAGTACGGGATCGCCTCGCAGTCGATCACCACAAGTCCGGGTACCTCACCGTCCGTCCCTGCCTTGATCAACAACGTCGTGACCTGGCTCTTGAACTCCTCGGCGTTGGAGAAGATCAACGGAGCACTGAAGCGATAGACCAGCACGCCGGGGACCTCGTGCGCGTTGCTGTCGCCCTCCCCCTCGCGGTGCCCCGCCTTCCACGTGACCGTGTCGAAGTCGCCTGTTGCCTGCACCTGGCCCAGGACCGCAGACCCGGGGAAGCTGACCCGATAGATGAGGTAGAAGACCGATACGACGATCCCTGCGATCATCGCGGGAAGCAGGTCGAAGTACAGCACCACGAGTGTGGTCACCATGGCGAACCAGAAGTCCACCCGGTCGACGTGCCACAGGGTCACCAGCTTCTTCGGGTTGGCCGATCCCCACATGGCTGTGATCACGACGGCAGCGAGCGTTGCCTCGGGCAACCACTGGAACAGCGGCGCCAGGAACAGCAGGGTCAGGAGCACGAACAACGCGAGGAACACGTTGGACATCTGCGTCTTGGCGCCGGCTGTCATGGCCGTCGACGATTTCGACAGGCTGCCCGTCACTGGCATCCCGCCGAGGAAGCCGGCGCCGAGGGATCCGACACCGTAGGCGCGGAACTCCTGGTTGGTCTCCAGGTCGTCGTGGGTCTTCTTCGCGATGTTCGCCGATGCGCCCCATCCTTCTGAGAACCCGACCAGGGCAACCAGGACCCCTCCGAGCATGAGGGTCGCCCAGTCCGACGCCGAGATCCCGCTGGGGATTCCGAAGGTCGGCAGCCCGGTGGGGATCGTGGCGACAAGGTCGACGTCGGGGTCCGCCACGGCGATGATCACCGAGGCCAGCACGACGGCCGTGAGCGCCGCGGGTAGCTTGGGCATGAACCGCTGCATGGCGAAGATCAGCAGGACCGATCCGAAGCCGATGGCGGTGGCGGCGAGGTTCCAGTCGCTGAACTGCGACAGCATCGACCACAGCTTGCTGAAGCTGTTGCCGTCCCCGATGTCGACGCCGACCAGCTTGCCCGTCTGGCCGATGATGATCTGGATCGCCATGCCGATGATCAGTCCGGCGATCACCGCCTTCGACATGAAGTTCGAGACCCAGCCCATTCGGGCGAATCCGGCGATCAGGAACACCACGCCGGAGGTCAGCGCGAGGGCAGCCGTGAGGCCGACCGCGGCCTTCTGGTCCCCCCCGGAGATGTTGCCCACGATGCTGGCCGACACCGCAGCGACCGATCCTGCGGCAGCGAACACCAGCAACCGGGACCCCCCGAACAGCGCGTAGCCGATGAGAGCTAGCGGCGCGCAGTACAGACCCACCTGGGCCGGTACCCCGGCGACCGAGGCGTAGCCCATCGATTCGGGGATCAGCAGAGCGGCAACGCTGATCGCCGCCACGAGGTCGGCAGCCGTGTACTGGCCCCACTTGTACTGCCGGATCCAGACCCCTGCCGGGAACCAGGTCTGCATCCGGCTCGGCGCTGTGGGGACGGGCTTCTTCGGCGCCGTTTTGCCCGCCACAGCCTGTGCGCCACCGGAGCTCATTGCCGATCCTCTCCCACGTCGTTGTGGTCACACGGTCAGTCAGCCCAGGAGCCGGCCGCCCTGGAGGCTCTCCAGCCCGCAGGGCGAGTACGCGGGTCTTCTGTCGGCTTCAAACTAATCCGGGTCGGTTCCCGACCAGCAGCACCAAAAGGGTGCCCTGAGGTGGCAAGCACCTTCGATGGGTGACCTGAGCTGGGCTGGTGAACTCGCCACTGGTCCTGACCCCGGCGGGCGGACCGGTTTGCCCACCTCCTCGACTGAGCCCAGGTCTCAGCCCGTGGGCGCCACCTCTTCGGCTGTGATCCGCCCTGACTTGATCGCCTCGGTGAAGGCCGCGTAGTCCTCGTTGTTCTGCTGCGCGTAGGCCACGGCGAAATCGCCGAGGGCACGGTCGAACGTGTCGCTGTCGCCCAGGTAGGCGGCGATGGCCACCGAGTCCCCGGAACGGGCGTGGGAGTGTGCCAACGTGGCTCCGCACAGGGTGGCGTATCCCGTCAGCTGGTCCGGGCCCATGGCGGCGACGTTTGCCGAGCCCTTCATGTCGTGGAACTGCCGCCAGTAGAAGTCCTTCAGGTCGCTCTCCTTGTCGTCCGCGGATCCGGACGACCACCCCAGGAAGATGTCGCTGGAGGCCTGCATCAGCCGCTGGCCCTCCACCACCCGCTGCCCATGGTGGGGGTAGGCGCTGGCGGGCAGGTACTTCTCAGGCACCGCGGGCACCGCCTCCTTGATCTGCAGGATCAGCGGCTCGCCGTTGTCCACTCCCGTGAGCAGCACGATCAGGCATCGGGTACCCACCGATCCCACGCCGACGACCCGCAGGGCGATGTCGACGACCTCGAATCGTCCGAGCAGCTGCCTACGGCTGTCGGTCAGGGAAGCCGCGTGCTGCCCGAAACTGTCCCGGACCGCCTGGCCGAGTTGCTCCGTGCCGAACTCCCCGCCCTGCTTGGCCAGGTCGGGGAGCCGCTCCAGCAGGGGTGGATCGTTGCGGATCTGCAGCTTGCCGTCGACGGTCTCGGTGAGCTTGCCGAGGGCTCGCTGACTGGTCTTGCTCCGGGCCTTGGCCAGACTCTTCTCGAATGCCTTCTTGTCCGCCTTGGAGGGCATGACGGTCTTCAGCGACGCCATGTTGACGCTGTAGTACCACAGGTCCAAGGCGCCGTAATGTGCCATCTCGGCCATCGCCTGACGGTAGGCGGCCGCCGCTTGGGCAGCCGCGTCCCTGCCTGCCCCGTCGGCGAGATCGTTGTCGGCGCCGGCCAGGACGAAACTGGTGACAAGCCTCTTGAGGTCCCACTCCCATGGTCCGGGCAGCGTCTCGTCGAAGTCGTTGACGTCGAACACCTGCCGGCGTTCCGGCGAGGCATAGGTCCCGAAGTTCGCCAGGTGCGCATCGCCGCAGATCTGCGCGAGAAGGCCCGTGCTCGGCGTGTGCGAGAGGTCCGCTGCCATGATCGCCGCCGCACCCCGGTAGAACGAGAAGGACGACTCCGCCATCCGCGCATGGCGCACCGGCACCAGCCACTGGAGCCGATCGGTGTCCTGCCCGGTCAGGATCGATACCGGATCGGCACGATCCGTGGGCGGCTCCCACGCGGCGTGCGCTGAGCGGGGAACCGCATCGCGCAGCGCCAATGCTTCCTGGGCGCGGACGTTCGCCTTGGCCGTCAGCGGCAGGATCTCCGGGCCCAGGATCGAGGCTTATCCTGAATCCGTGGTCTTGATGGGTGTGGGCGCGGCGGCGTAGGGCGGGAAATGCCCCTCTGAACTGGGACGATGGTACTTGCGACGGTATCGATCGACTCAGCCAGAAGGAGCACTTCCTGGATGCAACTTTCTAACACGTGCGCTGGCAAGTCAGCGGTCTTCGACGAGCCGAACCTGATCCGCTGTGCGGGGCTGGTCCCAGCGGTCGGCCTCTGTGACCGGATCGGGCTGCGTGATCTGGCCTCGGCGTGGATCCAGGTCCCCGGGCTGGGCCGGGGCAACGCGGGGGCGAGGGTGATGTCGCTGGTCGCGGGGATGGTCGCAGGCGCCGACTGCATCGATGACATGGACCTCCTGCGCCACGGCGGGATGGACAAGGCGTTCCACGACTGGCGGGCATCGGCCATGTTGGGTCAATTCCTGCGCTCGTTCCGCTTCGGCCACGTCAGGCAGTTCGACACGGTGGCCTCCCGGGCCCTGATCAGCTTGGCGAACGAGGTCGTTGTGGCGTCGGCGGCCACGTCGGCGCCAGTGATCACCGCCACCAGGCTGCGTCTTCGGCGACCTGCGCCTCGGAGATCAGTTCCCGGTATCGGGGTCGCAGATCGCGTTGGGGTAGCGGATCGTGACCCACGCCTGCTCGCGGATCGCGGCGATCGCCCTGCGGACCGCGGGGTCCAGGCGGGCGCCGATCGAGAACCACGCCCCGGTCTTGGTGATCGCGGCGATGTTGGCCTGCTGGAAGTACCCGGAGTCGGCCCGGACCAGGATCTGGGCGCTCACCCCGGCCCTGCGGGTCGTGGCGATCGAGTCGGTGATGATCCGCAGCCCGCCGTGGGCCGAGACGGCCGCACCGTACGTATGGTCCGCAGTCATGACCACCTGACCGACCGAGAGCCCCATCCGCCCACGACCCGAGGACCCAGGAGAAGCCGGACAGACCGGCAGAACCCGCGCACCCCGAACCGCCGGCCAGTCCCCACCCCCACCGCCAGACCCACACACCCCGCCAGAACCCCGATCAGGGAGTCACATCACGGATTGAGGCTTATCCGTCGTCGCCTGACCTCCCCCCTGACGGGTGCCTGGACGTCCTTCGAACCCTTCGCCTTCTTGGCAATATCATGATCATGGCACCGTGATCCGGCCGGCGTCGCGCGTGGGGGGTCAGCGCGGCCCGTGAGCTACCACCAGGTGCAGGCCCCACACCGAAGGGCTGGATACGGCCTCCCCGGGGGGTGTCCCTATGTCTGAAGTCAAGCCGCTGTGGGGACTTGGGGTTGGTAGGGCTGGTTGTCGCGGAGCATGGCGAACAGGACGTCGCAGCGGCGGCGGGCTAGGCAGATGAGGGCGGCGTTGTGCTTCTTTCCTTCGGTTCGTTTCCGGTCGTAGTAGGCGCGGGAGGCCGGGTCACGCAAGGCCGCGAACGCGGCGAGGAAGAACGCTCGCTTGAGCTGCTTGTTGCCGCTGCGGGGTGGGTGCTCGCCACGGATCGATGACCCGGAGCGCCGGGTGACCGGCGCGAGGCCGGCGTAGGCGGCCAGGTGCCCGGCGGTCGGGAACGAGGAGCCGTCGCCGACCTCGAGCAGGATCCTTGCTGAGGTCCTGACCCCAACACCGGGCATCGAGGTCAGGACCCCGGCGAGAGGGTGCGCATCGAGGACCTTCTCGACCTCGACGGCGATCTGGCGACGCTGGTCCAAGACCTCGGCCAACGAGCGGGCCAGGCGAGGCAGCACGGTCTCGGCCGCGCCGGTCCCGGGCACGGTGACCGTCTGCTCACCAAGGGCCTCCCAGACCCGCTCAGCAAGAGCTGCTCCGGCACGCGCAGAGGCTTTCGACGCGGTGCTGACCAGTCGGCGACGGCCCGCGCTTCGCATGCCGTCCGGGCCACCGAAGCGGGCCAGCAGCGCCAGTCCAGCCTTCTGCCGCACGTGCGGGCCCAGGGCCCGTTCCAGGGCGGGGTGGACCTGGGTGAGCAGGCCACGGACCCGATTGGACAGCCGGGTCACCTCACCAGCAAGGTCGTCGTCGAAGCCGACCAGGACCTTCAGCTCGGCCAGCGCCTCCTCGCCAACGTCGACCCGGCGCAGCGTGTGCGGCAGGGTCCGGGCCGCGTCAGCGATCACGTAGGCGTCCCGGGCGTCGGTCTTGGCCTGCCCTGGATGCAGGTCAGCGATGCGTCGCATCGCCAACCCGGGCAGATAGGCCACCTGGCAGCCGCAGTCCCGGGCTACCGCGATCGGCAACGCGCCGATCGTGGCCGGCTGGTCCACGATGACCAGCACCGCGCCGTCCTCCTGCAGGCCGGTGAACAAGGCCCGCAGTCGGGCCTCGTCCTGCGGCAGCTCCCCGTCATGCAGCCGGTCACCGGCCTCGTTCAGGGCGGTGGCGTGATGGGTGTCCTTGCCAACGTCCAGCCCGCAGAACACCGCGTAGTCGACTGCCATCGCAGCCTCCTTCGCATCGAACCGAGCGGCCGCCGGATCAGGCGTCAGTTGCCGGCACCCACGTTACGAAGAGACCACCAACGGTGGCCAGGTCCCTATCAGCGGTCCACCGACGCCACCGAACCCGGTGACAACACCCCCCGGATCATCAACAACAGGGGCACTCAGTCATGCCGGGCCCAGCGACCACAACCCCGCGGCGCGGGGCCAACAGCAAGGTAACGGGGCGATACCCACGGGTTGTGAACCATACTGTCGTTCTATGGCACAGGCGGTCGACAGGGCGGGCGGGAAGTCACGCCCCGTCCTGCGGCAACGACGAGCCCGAGAGGGACCTGTCGCGGTGTCTGCCGACCTAGCAGTGCGGACCGCACTCCTGCACAGACCACCTCCCCCTGTTAACGGCCTAGTGCGGTCCGGCCTCCTCGGCCGCCTCGATAATGGCCTTGAACAGCCCGTGCACCTCGTGTGCGCTCCGGCTGGGTTCGGCAAGTCCGCGCTCGTCACCCAATGGTGTGAGCAGAACGAGTGGCCGAGCATATGGATCTCTCTGGATCCGGCCATCGACCATCCTCGTTGGTTCCTCCTGCACGTGGTCGCAGCGGTTCGACAGGTGCTCCCCGACGCTCTGGACCGCACTTTCCAGATGGTCATGGCAGAGCCTCCGCCCCCCGGGCAGGCGATCGTCTCCGAACTCTCCAACGAACTGGACGAGCTCGACGGGCCAATCGTCGTTGTGCTCGACGACTACCACCGGATGGCCGAGCCCGGCGTTCACAGCATTGTGGCCAGTCTCATGGACCATCCACCGGCCTCCCTCCACCTGGTCATCATCAGCAGGGAGGAACCACAGCTTCCGGTGGCTACCCTTCGCGCCCGGGGACGCCTGGGCGAAATCCGAATGAACGACCTAGCCTTCTCCGACGACGAGTTCACTGACTTCATGGAGCGCGAGGTCCCCAGACCACTCCCCCAGTCCCAGCTCAAGGCACTCTACGCGGCCACTGAGGGGTGGCCGGCCGGTGCTCGACTTGCCGCCCATGCGCTGCGGCTGCCTGCCTCCGACGACGTCGTCATCGGAGCAGGATTCCTGGACCAGGGTGCACAGGAGTACCTCGTCGGCGAGGTCATCGAAAACGTGCCGGCCGAGTTTCGCCGGTACCTGGTTGTTGCCTCCCATTTCTATCGGTTCAGCGCAGAACTCTGCGACGCCGTCATCTCGGATTCCTCACCCGCCGACCCCCTGTCCACTTCGGGCGCCGACTTCGTTGAGTTCATCCGCCAGCAGAACCTGTTCGTCATCCAACTCGACGAGGCCGGTGTGTGGTTTCGCTTCCACCATCAGTTTGCCCGACTGCTCATCGGCTGGAGGGACCGCACGAACGCCGCGGTCCACCTGCCTGAGGAGAGGATGCGTCGAGCGGCGGCCGGGGTGTTCAACGAGCACGGGCTGTTCGAAGAGGCATTCGAACAGTTGGATCTTGCGGGGGCCGAGGATGAGTTGACTGCGCTGGCCGCCGATCGGGGCCGACAGCTGATCGAGGAAGGTCGGTGGGTGGAACTGGCGCGTCTCGTGTCGCGCATCCCGGCTCGGCTGCGTGACCAGGAACCGGAATTGTTGCTGCTTCGGTCCTGCGTCATAGGCGAGAATGGGTCCCGATACCGCGAGATGAATGACATCCTCGACAATGTCGAACGCCTACTCGACGAACGCACCGACGCGGGCCCGAATGACCGTTGGTTGCGCGCCGAGGTGGCCGTTCTTCGTGGTGTGTACGGCAAGTTCATCGCGTCCGACTTCGAGGGCGCGATTGCCGACGCCAGGAAGGCACAACTCCTGCTCCAGGATCGGCCCGGGCGCCGGTTGATCCTCGCCTACGTGCTCGAAGTCAATGCCCTGGGCGCCGCGGGCCGCTCCGACGAGGCGCATCGGCTGGCCGACTCGCTGGTCGGTGATCCGCGATTCGCCGGGTCACCCATTGATCCGATGTCGGCGGCAAGGTGCTACCTCGGGTGGCTCGAGGGTGACCTCGACTCAGTGGAACGGTGCGCGACAGCTATGCGCTCGGCCGTGAGGGATGTCGACACCCTGGCTCACTACTTCCTGGGAATCAGCGCGTACGAACGGAACCAACTGGTCGACGCCGAACGCCACCTCGCGATCGTCGTCGATCGCCGGCATGCGACGAAGGCCCTCTACGCGGGCGAAGCCGGGGTTGCGCTGGCGTTCACGGAACTGGCGATGGGTCACGACCGCGCGGCTGAGGCGACCGCCAAGTCCGTCACGCAAGACCTGCTGGGCACCCGCAGTGAGTACCTCAAACTCACGGCCGAAGCCTTCATCGCCGAGTTCGATCTCCGGTGCGGCCGGCCGGATGGGGGGCTGCGCTGGGCCCGAAGCGTCGTGTCGCCGGAGTTCGGGCACCACTTCTTCTGGTTCGACCCGGTGCCGGCGCTCATCCAGGTCCTGCTGGCCTCCGAGCCGGACGCGGACCGCGGCCGTGCGCTCCTTGACGTGGGACTTGAGTCCGCGACCCGCAGGCACCACCGCCCCCTGACCATTCGCCTTCTGGGGATCCAGGCACTGGATCTGGCCGCCTCCGGGGACGAGCTCGAGGCGTTGCGAGTGCTCGAATCGGCCGTCCGAATGAGCCAGCGCGGTGGAATCGTCCGCCAGCTTGCTGACCTCGGCCCCAGGTTGGCACCGCTGCTGCACAGACTTGATGTCACGGGTGATGTCCTGACCCACGTCGGAGCGATCCTTTCCGCGGTCGAGCCCCTGGACCGTGGACGATCACCGGCCGATGATGCCCAGGCGATGGGAGTCACCCCCGGTGAGCCAGCCCTCACGACTCGTGAGGCCGATGTGCTGCGGCTCCTGGACGCCCGCTACTCCAACAAGGAGATCGCGCGGGAGCTGATCATCGCGCCGGCCACGGTGAAGAAGCACACGATCACGCTCTACGACAAGCTCAACGTCCACAGCCGTCGCGAGGCCGTAGCCAAGGCTCGCAGCCTCGGCTACCTCAACGACTGATCACCGCAGCGACTCTGGACACGCGCCGAACCACGTCAAGGTCGATGCACGTTGAGCGCGACAGCACGTCTCCAGCGTGGCCGAGAGCCCCACGGACCTGCGCACCATGGTCCCGGCGGGTGGCTACGATGAGACCCGACGCCGATTCATCGAGGAACGACCCGAGCACCATCAACTCATTACGCCCGAACGCCCGGGCCACCTCGCCCGCGACAGCTCCCAGGCTGGAGCGCTGAACCCACAGCGAGGTGGGGGCGTCGGCCCACGCTGACGGGAACAGCGCCGCGGCGAGCCCGGCCGCAAGTCTCACGTTGGCGTCCGGCGATCGGTCGGATCCTCGGACCTGCTCCTGACCGAGGTGGAACCGAACCTCGCCTGAGGAACGCCGGCCGAGGGTCACTGCTTCGAACTCCTTCGAAACGCCGTGATCGGCGTGCCACCGGCGGAGGGCGACATAGTCGCTGTCGGCCCTCGGTAGATCGATGTAGGTGGCAAGGATGAAGATGCGCTCTTCAGGCACGCTGCCTCCTCCAGGCGTGGGGTCCGAGGGGTCCTCGGCGGGTCAACCCGCTGCTGCGAGTGTCAGCCGACGGCGACCGGATGTGAAGCACCGACTTGGTGCAGCGAGGGAGCAGGCGCCCAGTGTCGCGATGATCGGCTGAGACCACCCACGTCCTGTGGGACAGCTGCTGCACCCCCCCATCACCATTGCGGCGCTGCTGCGCGCGTCGATGGAAGGAGAAGGTTGAATCGTGCGCCCCTGACCGACAGGACCCGCAGACTCGCGGTGACGTGCGCCCCGATCCAAGGAGGCATCGAGTGACTGCCAGCCCAGGCCAGGCCCCCCCTTCCCCGCCCGCATCCCCTGCCCCGGGAGTCCCCGACCCCCGTCCCGCCCCGAACCGCGTCTCGATCTCCACCCGGACGATGTGGCGGTTCGTGGGTGTCGTGCTGATCACGCTGGGGGCACTGTGGGCCGTGGACCAGGCCCGCGGCGTGGTCTCGATGCTGATCATCTCCTGGTTCTTCTCCCTGGCCCTGGTCCCCGGGGTGGAGCACCTCCACCGCAAGCGGGGCTGGAAGCGTGGGGCGGCCGTCGGATTCATCTACGTCGCCGGCCTCGTTGCGGTGATCGTCATGGTGCTGGTCCTGATCCCGGCCATCGCAGCGATCGCCAAGGAGATCGGCGCCAACGGCACGAGGTGGCTGACCAACCTCGATGACTGGACGTCCACTACCTTCAACGTGCACATCGTCAGCGAGCAGGCCGCCCAGGATGCGACGGTCACGACCGAGGAGTTCCTCTCCCAGTACTCCCAGAGCCTGGCCGGCACGGCCAGCGGGCTCGTCTCCTCAGGGATCGGCCTGGTCTTCAACCTGCTGACCATCGCCACGTTCACCTTCTACCTCACGGTCGCATTCCCGAAGCTGGAGCGGTCCTTGCTCTCCTGGTTCCGGCCGAACACCCAGGAGCGCCTCGGGTGGACCATCGACCAGTCCGTGGTCCAGGTCGGCGGCTACCTCTACTCCCGGCTGCTGCTGACCCTGATCAACGGCCTCGGCTTCTTCATCACCATGGTTGCGGTCGGCGTGCCCGTGGGTCTCTCGATCCCGCTGGCCATCTTCGGCGGCTTCGTCTCCGAGTTCATCCCCCAGATCGGCACCTACATCGGTGGCGCGATCCCCATCCTGCTTACCCTCCTCATCCAGGGCCTCGTCCCGGCCCTGATCGTGTTCGCCTACGTGCTGATCTACCAGCAGATCGAGAACTACTACCTCAGCCCCAAGATCAGCGCCCACACGATGGAGATCAACGGCGGACTCGCCTTCGGCTCCGCCCTGGTCGGCGGCGCCCTCTTCGGACCCATGGGCGCCTTCATGGCCCTGCCCGTGGCGGCCCTCATCTTCTCCTTCGTCACCAACTACCGCCACGGCAACGAGGTCGTCTACCAACCCATCTACGCCCAGAACGAGCCGGCGGCGACGCAGGCTGCCGACGACGCTCAGTGACCCGACCCCACTGACGAGCCCCAGAGGATAATCAGGTCAGGAGAACGCGCCATATCGACGGTCGGGTCTTACAGAGGGACCCGTCCGAGAACGGCACGACTGCGAGCGCTCACCCGAGCGATAACGCGCGACTCGCTGACGTCGCCCCGAGGCGAGTCGGCAGGCACTCGCATCTGCGGAACCTGAGCGGGTCGAGCCGCTGACCGCCAACGCCCTTATCAGCGCCTCAGAGCCGGCGATCAGGAGCACCAGGGGTGCGACCGCCAATAGGCAGCGGGACACCCCCGGCCGGCGATCCGATGACGCTCGAGCAGTCCCGCCGTCAACCTCAGGAATCGCCTCAGCGGACGTCAGTCGCTGTAACGGATAGGCCCTACTCGTTGAGAATCAATTCGTCGCGCAGTGGATGGTCGCCACCGGACCACCACTTTGGGGGTACCGGGGACGCGGCTCTGTCCATATCGTCGGGTTCGTCAACACGCTCATCGGACGCTCGTCGGCGACGGGCCTCGGGCCACGTGGCCCGAACTGCGAGAGGAGAATGGAGTTATGACCGAAACAGCCAAGATGAAGATGACCGATCCGGTCCCTCCGGGAATCGCCACGCCAGACAAGCTGGAAACCCGCCTCGGAACGCTGACCTCCTTCGACGGAGTGCCGGATGCGGCGACAGCCCAGAAGGTCTACGACAACCTCGACTTTCAGCGGGCCACCCAGGCCTATCTGAGCAGCATTCAGATCGCCTCCATGAATGGCATGCGCGAAGGCATCCTCAAATGGGGTCCCGCGAACTACACCGCGCTGCTCTTCGAAGGTCTCATGGACTCGAAGACGCTGTTCCTGACGCCGAATACCACCTCGATCTACCAGTTGCTGTGGCTCGATCTGTCGGAAGGACCGATGGTCATCGAGACGCCTCCCAACGTGATCGGCCTCATTGATGATGCCTGGTTCCACTATGTGGGTGACTTCGGCCAGGTCGGCCCGGACAAGAACAAGGGCGGCAAGTTCCTGTTCCTGCCCCCCGGATACGAAGGCGAGGTGCCGGAAGGATATTTCGTGCAGAAACCGCAGACCTTGGGCAACTGGCTGATCTGGCGCGGCTCCCAAGTCGATGGCAGCACCGCTCCGGCTATCAATGCCACCAAGGAAAAACTCCGCGTCTACCCGCTGGCGAAGAAGGACAACCCGCCGAAGATGACCTTCCTCGATGTCTCCGGTAAGCCCTTCAACACCATCCATGCGATGGACGCCAAGTTCTTCGAAGAAGTCAACGGCGTAGTGCAGCGTGAGCCCGGCGATGGCCAAGATCCGGAAATTCTCGGTCAGTTGGCAGCGATCGGCATCAAGAAGGGCGAACCCTTCAAGCCCGATGCGCGGATGCAGAAGATCCTCGCGGAGGCTGCTGATGTGGCTGCGGTCACGGTGCGCGCCCTGGCCTCACGCCCGCGTGAGGATGCGTTCTACTACTACCCGGGCAAGGGGGTGTGGACCACGCCCTTTATCGGCGGCAGCTACCTGTTCCTTGACGAGAACAACGCCCGCTACCTCGATGCCCGTGCCTACTTCCACTTCTACGCGACCGGCATCACCCCGGCCATGACCCAGGCGCCGTATGGCAAAGGCTCGGTCTATGCCGTGGCCTACATGGATTCCGACGGCAAGCCGCTCGTCGGGGACAAGACCTACACGGTGCATGTCGCGCCGAACGTGCCAATGGAATCCTTCTGGTCGTTCACCCTCTATGACAACCAGACCCGCTCCGAGCTGCAGACCGATCAGCAGTTCCCGGGCCTCGACAGCAACAAGAAGGGCCTTGTGAAGAACGCCGACGGTTCCTACGACATCTACTTCGGCTACAAGGCGCCCGAAGGCAAGGAAGCCAACTGGATCCAGACCGCTCCCGGACAAGGCTGGAACATGCTCTGGCGCATCTATGGCCCGACCAAGCCCTGGTATGACAAGAGCTGGAAGATCGGCGATCCCGAGCCTGTTACCTAGGATGTGGCGGCGGGTTCGATCGGACCACGCCGAGATCGCCATTACCGGCGACCGCACCGTCGCTGCCAGTTTCCGACCTCCAGGCTGAAGACCGTGGCAGCGACCATCGGTCTCGCAGCGATTCGGACCGATCTCACTTGGCGATCCCCTCCTGAGACGATGAAATCGTTCGCGGGCGACCGGATCAGCTGAGGCCTCGCAGGCCGATACTCACAGCTCAAACTCGCGCGGCTCTTGTCGGTGCTGAGTGAATAGTGGCCGTTTCTGCCTACTCAGGAGTGAGCCACCTGATGAAGATGGATGGTGATCACCGTGGAGGATTGTGAAGAGCCGTGAATCAACCGGCAGGGGCACCCACGTCATCAGCCGAGCACCCAATCAACACCAGTGAGTCGCACAGGGGCCAGGCAGGCCCCAGCGGACTTCACCCCGGCCCGGATGGATGCGACAGTGCCGCCTCGTCGGATGGTGCAGCGGCTGCGGTGTGGGCGAGGCCGGCAACGCATGGACGCGCGTTGCCGGCCTCGCTCACCTCCTGATCAGCTGACCTCCTCGAGTTGGCTCGGGCGCCAGGTCTTGTCGATCCACGGCTCCTGGGGCCCGTAGGCGCGCAGGAGGATGAACCAGCTCTTGCCGGGGATCGTCTGGATCCAGTTCTTCTCCATGCCCGGTGGTGGTTCCGGTGCGAAGATGACGTCGATGGAGCCGTCGTCGTTCTGCTTCTGATCGGCGCTCAGGCTGTTGATTCCGGCGAACGTCTGGTCGGTCTGCAGCATGCTGCGGGTCTGCGGGTCGTAGATGGTGACCGACCAGTTGTCCTTGACCGGGAAGTCCGCCGGCAGATGCAACGTGTAGGTCTTTGCACCATCGAGGGGGCGGCCCTGCCCGTCCAGACCCGTGATCAGGTAGTCCGATCCGGCGCCCGGCTTGGTGACGGCCATGGCGGGGGTCACGCACACGGCGTTGTAGTGCATCCAGAGCCGGCCGTCCATGCGCCGGGCGCCCGCCTGGAGGAACGTCGTGTCCTTGTCGGGGTAGGCCATGACCCACTCGGTGTGTTCGTCGTGGTAGACGTAGCTTCCCTCGTCCTGCGGGTACACGGTGTTGACCCGGGCGTACGCGTTACCGATCGCCACCGCGTCCGCGAGGACCTTCGTCAGCCGTGCGTCGGGTTCGAATTGTTGGCCCTTGACGATGCCGACGGCGCGCAACTGTCCCGCCAGCTCGGGGTCGAGCCAGCCGTCGGCCTCCTCCTGGACGATCTGGTCGACCACGTCGAAGAAGCTGGCGTCGTTGGGCATGATCGTGTTGTAGCCCGCCAGGCCCGACATGTTCGTGAACTCCATCTTCGGCGGGTTGTCCTTCGTGGACAGCGGGTACACCTTGAGGTTCGCCGTGATGTTGGCCGCCGCCTTCGTGACGTTGTCGGGATCCTGGACGTTGCCCCGCACGTAGCCGCGCATGAAGTTCCAGACGCAGTACGTCTGCGATCTGACGACGTAGTACCCGTCAGGGACCTCGCCGTCGTAGTCGGGCGGGAGCACCAGGTACTTGCCGCCCTTGCCGTGGTCGGGGCCTGCGGCGCCCATGTCGCTGATGTAGCGGAAGTACATGTCGTCGAGGATGCCCAGCACGTCGGGCGGGATCTCGATGACCGTCGGGCCGTCCTTCTTGAGGTCGAGGAACCCCCACGTGTACAGCGACGTGTTGTTCCAGGTGAGGACCAGTGGCTTGGAGTCGCCGAGCTGTTCGGCGATCAGGATCTGGTGGCACTCGGTCAGGCCCAGATCGCGATGACCCTGCCGCAGTGAGTACATCGATGCCGCGGGGGTCATGTTGATGAACGCTTCGACCGCCCGGCCGCGCTGGACGAAGTCCACCAGGGTGTCCTTGGTGTCGCCGACGGGTACGCCGTCGAAGAACTCGAGTGTGCCGATGGAGGTGTCGACCTTGTCCGGTGTGGTGCGGTTCTCCGGGATCGGGGTCGTCATCTTCATCACCGGCTGCTGGGTGATCATCTTGGACG
Organism: uncultured Actinomycetes bacterium; assembly: GCA_963753075.1. GTDB lineage: Bacteria > Actinomycetota > Actinomycetes > S36-B12 > CAIYMF01 > Prado023. Next base: position 41,450 of record CAVWAR010000014.1, on the reverse strand, counting down.
TGCCCATGGTGCGCTCCTCTGCCCGATGTTGAGTGTGGGCGCCGGCTGACCCGACGACCTGCGCTCATGCTCTCCACCCGCGCGCTTGCCCAACAGCCCCAAGATGGTGCTGAGCGGTGGTAATCCGACCCGTTGATGTTGGCGCGCAGCTCGTACACGCGGCGGATCAGCCGACTTGTGGGTCGCCTACCGGTACTCCGAAAAGCGGCCGATCGACGGATCGAAGTACTACAAGCTGCACCTTCCCACCGATGTCCCCGGTGGCTGACTTCTGGGCCGTCACCCCGTACGACGCGCAGACCAGATCGATGCTGCAGATCGACCAGCAGTTTCCCGCGCTGGGCAGCCGAAGCGACGGGTTCGTCAAGAACGACGACGGCTCGTACGATCTGGACTTCGGTCCGCACGCTCCTGCTGGCAAGGAGAACAACTGGCTGCAAACCATCCCTGGCAAGAGCTGGTTCTGCATCCTGCGCATGTACGGGCCGCTCCAACCCTGGCTCGACCATCGAACTGTGCGGGTTTGACGCCCGCCGCCTCCGCGAAAGCAGTCGAGACCGTGCTGGTGCACTCAACCACGGCGTCGGACGCCTCGGCGCACGCGATGTCCACCTGCTCACCGAGGGCTGGGTTCAAGGCCGGCTGCGAGACGTGACCGTCCATGGTGTGGAGGCCCATGTCGGCTACATCGCTGTGCCCGCGCTCACCGGGCTGACGATCGTGGTCGAGTCCCGGTTCGGATCGATGACTTGCCAATGGTGTGGCGGACCGCACCGATCCAGGCAGCAGTCATGGTCACGACCTTCGTGCTCACTCCCATGATCCCGTTGCAATACCCGGTCCTGATCGGTGTGAGCCACGCGCGGAGATCGGTGCGGGCGAGGTGGTCGTCCAGCGCCCCTGTGGAAGCCCCTTCTTCGCTGCCGCGCCGCTGTCGGAGGAGGCATCGCCCTCAGTGACGCCCGAGACCCGGGCCTCGGCCGTGGTCATCAGCTGGCGCGGCAAGAAGGGCCGGGGGAGCACGTTCATCAACGTCATGATCCAGTAGTCCCAGGCGCCGGACGGCCGCGCCAGCCAGCCCGATCAGCGGCGCCTCCGAGCGGACGCTCGAGCAGCTGGAGGACCCGGGGGCCATTGAGGCCCTTGGGCCTCGACACATCTACCCGCTCACGCCACTCGTCGGTGAGTCGACCCGACATTCGGTGGGCGACGCCCAGGAGTGGGTGGAGTCAAGAAGGGCGACGAGGTCTGACGCGCGGTTGACGCGGGTCGCAACGGAGCGGGCCGTTGGCGCCGCCCGAGAAGTGCCGATGACGCGCCGGTCAGCCGTAGTCCTCGGCCTCGGAGCGGGTGCTGGGTCGGCTCCGCAGGAGGGTGATCAGCCCGAAGTAGAGCAGGGGCACCGCCAGGTAGAGGGCAACACTGACGCTCGGGGCGGTTGTCGCGACGGCCATGGCGAGGAGGTAGATGGCGATCGGTGCTGTGGCGAGCAGGGCGCCGATTCGGCGTTGCCGATCGCTGAGGGGTTCGAAGAGTAGCTCCGGGCGCCGCGTCACGTAGGCGTACAGCACCCAGCGCAGCACGGAGGCGGCGATGAGGACCACCCCGTAGGCGTGCAGCGCGAGGGGGACGTCGGGGTACTCCCCGAGCACGGAGGCCGCGAACGGGATGAGGGCGGCCGGCAGCAGGAAGAGCAGGTTCAGCCACACCACGTCCCGGTTGACTGCCCGGACCTGGTTGAACAGGTCGCGGTGCCACACCCAGTACATCCCGGTGATCAGGAAGCTGATGACCCAGGCGGTCATCTCGGGACGGAGTTCGTCGATGGCCTCGGCGAGTGACTGTTCGCTCAGGTTCGGCGGGACACTGATCTCGAGCACCAGGATGGTGATGATGATGGCGAACACCCCGTCGGTGAACGCCTTCACCCGCTCGGGGTCACCACGACGCTGCGCGGCCGCGGAACGCGACTCGTCCGTCATTCGACTCCCTCGCCTAGTCGATCGTCACGCTCGAGGATAGCCGCACGACTCGTGCTGGCCCGTGCTCTGCGGGCTCTCGGCCGGGCTCGCGGCCTTGCTGTCGGTGACGTGGAGGGCCCGGGACCTCGGTGATTACTTTGTCGACGCAGTTCATGGTCACGAAGTGAGGTCACGAACTTGTTCAGGAGTACGCATGCGCAGCGAGACCTGAGCCAGGTCGAGCAAGGTGCCACAAGGTTGCTCGGGCTCGACGGGCGGACGGTCGTGCAGGTCGTGGTCGATGATTCCGGCAGGCGGATCGTCCACGCGGTGACCGCCGACGTGTGGCGCCCGGGTGTCCGAAGTGCCTGTGCAGGAGGGCAACGCGAACCCAGGGCTGGCTCGTGCCGTCACCCATGGTTGCCCCGGTCACGTCACCGGCCCGCCTGGTTCCTGTTGACGTGATGACCGATCGGACATGCCATGACCGTAGCGCGTCTCACATGTGCGTCGCTGGGCCGCCTCGCACCTCACCAGGGGAGGATCGCGGAACTGCGGGCAGCGTCCGGGAACAGGCGCGCCTGCCCGTCAATGCAGGAGATCCTCGGTCTGCGCCCCCGTCATATCCGCGAGGATCAGCATCGTGTCCCGCAGGTCCGCGCCCCGCAGGTCCGCCCCCGTGAATCGCGTGCCCCAGCGGCGGACGAACCAGTGGGCCGCACTTTCGATCGGACGATCACGGTCATCGTTGCGTAGGGCGCGCTTGGCGAGCATCGCCATCGCCAGGCTGACGACGAGGGCGCCGATCGCACCCCCGGAACGTCCGGCAACCAGTCCGCCGACGACGGCCACGGCCATCATCCCAACCACGCTGACGGTCCCGCCCAGCATCCGGCCGACCAGACCCACCAGGAATACAACGACGACAATGATCGCGAGCGCGGCGAGCCGGAGGGAAACGCCCACGTCATAGCGCGACACGGCGGAGTAGAGCACCGCCCCCAACACCAGGAACAGCCCGAGCCCCACGAGGAAGACAACGCTGGCCGCCTTGAGACCCTTGGCCCAGAGCACGACGAGGAACAGCACGACGAGGAACACGAACGCCCCTCCACGGGTGGGGTTCTCCCAACCCTCGGAGAACGTCAGCTCACGGATCTCACGAGCGATCAGCCCGATGGCCAGCCCGGCGATGGCCGCGACGCACACGCCCAGGAGCAGAACCAGCCCCCGGGCCAGCGGCCGCATACCGAGGCGTGCGCCCCTCAGATCTGCCCCCGCGAGGCACGCCCGGGAGAAGTCGGCCCCCCGAAGGTCAGCACCGCGGAAGGAGACACCGCCGGCCTCGGTCTCCCGCAGGTCTGCCCTCTTCAGATCCGCCCCGGTGAAGTCACGGGCAGTCAGGTCTTGGCCAGTCAGCTGGCGCTCCATCGGTTGTCAGCCCTTCACTCGGCTCCACACCCAGAATCACGTAGACGCGAGTCGCACGCATCACCCCTTTCGGGGGCTCCTGGGTGCAATCAGTCTGGGCCAACGGCTCACGCAGCACCTGCACCACTGCACCTGCGTGCCTCCGATTGGGTGCTGTTTGCCGACCCTGAGCGCGACCTAGCGTTGAGAGAAATCGAGACCGAGCCGATGGCGAGACTCGTCATCCCGCTCCATCGTCGTGACGAGTTGGAGGCGCCGTGCCGAGATGTCTTCACCACCAGTAGCCCCACCCCCCGATTCGGGGGTGGCAGCACGCTGTCGGAACCGCAGACTGAAGAGAGCCGCGCAGAGCGATCGTCCCTCAAAGGAGGCATCATGGAACCACAACCTCGCACCATGCAGATGACCACGCCGATCCCGGAGTCCATCCGGACCCCGGACTCGGTGGGTTCGTCGCTGGGCACGCTCGAGTTCTTCGACGGAGTGCCCGACGACAAGACCACGGCAGTGGTCTACGACTACCTCGATCGCTCACGTGCGGTGGAGTCGTTCCTGAACTGCATTCCCGCCATATCGATGTACTCGATCAGGCAGGGCCAACGCGAGTTCGGTGCCACGAGTTCCAGCGACATCATCATCTACGACACGCTGCTGGACTCGAAGTCGCTGTGGCTGACTGCCAACACCTCGACGATGTACGCCATGGGGTGGCTGGAGCTCAAGGCCGACGGCCCGACCGTCATCGACCTGCCCCCCCGGATGCTGGGCATCCTCGACGACATGGCCTTCTTGTACCTGACTGACCTCGGCATGGCCGGCCCCGACAAGGGCCAGGGCGGCAAGTTCCTGGTCCTGCCGCCGGACTACGAGGGTGACGTGCCGGACGGCTACTTCGTGGTGCAATCCAGGACATACGGCGTGTGGCTCTTCATGCGCGGCTACCTGGACAAAGGTGTCGAGGCAGCGTCGAACAACATCCGGAACAACCTGCGGGTGTACCCGCTGGCCAGCAAGGACGATCCGGCCCCGACCACCTTCCACAACGGCTCCGGGAAGGAGATCCAGACCGTCCTGCCCAACGACTACACGTTCTACGAGAACCTTCACGCAGTCGTCCAGGAGGAGCCCGAGGACTTCCTAGGCCCGGAGATCAAAGGCCAGCTGGCGGCCATCGGGATCGTCAAGGGGCGGCCCTTCACACCCGACGCCCGGATGCACGCGATCCTCAGTGATGCCGCCGCAATCGGAAATACGGCTGCGCGTGCCATCAGCTTCGCGCCCCGCGATCCCGGCCTCTACACCTACGGCCCGGACAGCGGCTGGTGCAAGCCCATCATCGACGGCGACACGACCTATACGCGACACGGCGCCCGAAGCCTCGAGGGTCGGGTCTTCTATCATTTTGGCTACATCTGCGTGTCCCCGGCCATGGCTACCACCATCCCCGGCAAGGGCTCGGACTACTCCATGGGCATGGTCGACTCGAACAAGCAGCCCCTGGACGGCTCCAAGACCTACCGGCTGACCCTTCCGCCCGATATTCCCGTGAAGGACTTCTGGGCCCTGACCATGTACGACACGCAGACCCGCTGCCAACTCCAGACCGACCAGCAGTTCCCCACCCTCGACAGCTATGGCAAGGGCATGAAGGTGAATGCCGATGGCTCCATCGACATCTACTTCGCCCCCGAAGCCCCTGCAGGCCAAGAGAGCAACTGGCTGCAAACCATCCCGGGCAGGGGCTGGTTCGTGGCCCTGCGCATGTATGGGCCCCTGCAACCGTGGATCGACCAGACCTGGCGACCGGGCGAACTCGAGTTGATCGAATCCTAGAGTCGCGGGGGGGGGGTTCGCCCCGGATGCCCGCATGAAGAGGTCCGGAAGGGAACCCGGAATGGCTGATTCGGCAACATCGACCCCCTCGGGGGCGCAGCGGCTCATACCTCTGATCGGGAGCATCACCCACTACCAGCGGGCTTGGGGCGCAGGCGACATCGGTGCTGCACTGGTCGTCTGGGCGGTCCTCGTGCCCGAGAGCATGGCCTATGCGGGTATCGCTGGGATGCCGCCCCAGACCGGTCTGTACGTCGCGACCATCCCGCTGCTCGTCTATGCCCTGTTCGGTACGTCGCGCCGGTTGACGGTGGGGCCGAGCGCGACGGTCGCTGCACTATCGGCCGCGACGGTCATCCCGCTGGCCCCGTTCGGCAGCGAGGAGTTCGTCGCCTACACGGTGTTGTTGGCCATCGTCGTCGGTGTTGTGCTGATCATCGCCAGGATCGCCAGACTGGGGATCCTGGCGGAGTTCCTCTCCGAGCCGGTGCTCAAGGGTTTCCTGCTCGGGACGGGTCTGGTGATCGCCGTCGGCCAGCTGGACAAGGTCCTCGGCGGCGGCGCTAGGACGCAGCCACCGAATGCGCTACTGCCACGCAGGGTCTTGAGGGCCCCGGCGCTGCTCGGCCTCCATCTTGGTACCCAGACCCTGTGGGGCTCGGCCGGGCTGTTCGGTGCTCTGATCTTCTATGGGGACCCGGACCCGGCGCTGCCACTCGTCGATCGTGCGCGGCGGAACGTCCTCCACGTTCGGCGTGCCGCCCGGGCGTTGAACCCGGCTAGGCGGGGAGGGGGGCCATGAGCTTCATCGAAAGGCACAAAGGCCCTGTTGCCGTCGCACCCTGTGAGCGTAGACAGGAGCTGTGAGGACGGGGGCGTGGTTGCCTAGGTCCTTGGCGGTGGGACTGCTGGGGACCAGTTTGATGGTGGGCTGTTCACCGCCGGAGCAACCGTGGGCGGCGCCGGCCGAGGAGTTCTTCGCTGCGTTCCACGAGGCGCAGGCGACCGGCGTCACCAACGCGGCCCTGTTCTACGCCGACGATGTGGACGTTGACATGCGCTCCGAGTCGGGCTGGTACACCGGGCGGCCCGCGAGGGTCCAGGCCATGCGCGACTCCTGGATCACCAGTGCCGACCCGGACTCACTGGCAGTGACCGCCGAGGAGCCGATCTACCTGTCCCTGGACGGCGCGGTCGATCCGGCGAGGCTGGACGTGCCCGAGTATCCGGTCCACTTCTCGACCGCCTACGTGTACACGGTCTCCGACCGGGGGATCACCTCGCAGATGTTCGCCGCGTCAGGCCTGGTGGGCGAGTACTTCGGCGAGCTGGTTCCCAACCAGCGCGGCTGGTGGGATGAGTACCTGCGCGCATGGTCGTCGGGTGATCCGTCGGCCGTCCAGAGGTTCTACGCCGACGGGGCAGTCGTACGGGACTCGATGGCCGGGTTGCGCTTCGAGGGCCCATCGGCGATCGGAGCTGCTGCTGAGGGCCCGGTTTCGGGTGGGGCGCTGACCGGTGCCGTGCGGCACACGATCGCCGACGAGGGGGGGTCGGCGTTCTACGGCAACGGGGACAGCGACCGCGGTGTCCAGCTCCTCACCGTCGATGACGGCTCCGGGTGCCCCGGGGAGATGGCCGTTGCCCTCTGGCTCGACGGCGCGGACGGGCTGATCGTCCGAGAGGAGCGGTACCACCGGGTGGATGCACTGCGGCGATGCACCGATCCGGCCGACCTGCCGACCGGGTGGTGGGATGCGGTCACGGTACCCGATCCCACCGGGATCAACCGGACGGGCATGCTGGACGTCCACGGCGAGCAGGTCGCCATCTGGAACGGCACGCCCGAGCTCGAGCAGCTGCTGTCCTGGGGCTTGGGGCGCTTCGCCGACGCTGTCCTGCCGGCGCCGATCCCCACCTCGGTTACCTTCCTTGCCCCGGACGGGGATCCGGAGGCTCGCTACGGGTTCGTTCACGGCGGAGACGCCACTGACATCGCGGTACTCGTCACCACCGACCAAGCATGCCCCGACGAGGAATGCCAGCCATGGCCGACACCGGTCAAGGCGGCTGTGCTGCACCAGCTGGCGCGCGTGTGGCTGGCTGAGAACCTGCCCCAGGTGAGTGCCGACGAGTTCGCGCAGGAGCGGGGCATGGTGTGGTCCGACCCGGGCCTGACGTGGGCCGAGCAGGCCACTGAGATGGCTGCGGAGACCCTCACGTCGGGGTTGATGGACGAGCCGTACGTCGTCGATCCCCGGCTGGGCGCGGCCTCCTGTGAGTCGTTGGCGGCGGACTTCCAGGAACTGACTGGTGCGTTCCCGGACCCGAGGTCCTGCGCTGAGCCTGAAGCTGCCCAGGCTCAGGGGATGTGACCGATGGGCATGTCGTGGTCCCGGCGCCTGGTGACAGTGCTCGTCGGCCTGACGCTCGCCGCGGGTGCGGCGTGTGGCGGGCCCGCCGAGTCGGATCCCTCCGGGTCCAGTCCGACCCCCACGGTGGCAGAGCAGTGGTTCACCAACTTCCACGACGCCCAGCGACAGGGTGTGATCAACCTGCGCCCGTTCCTCGACCCGGACGTGGTTCTCGACCACGGCGGCCTCACGCTCCGCGAGACGGTCGTGGGCCAGGAGGCCGCCCTCGCGTACGTGGCCACCCAGTGGAGTCCCTACAGGTTGGTGCGCTCAGCAGCGGCACCGATCTACCTGTCGCAGAGCGGGGCGGTCGAGTTGGCGCTGATCTCGCCCGAGGAGAGAAGCCCGTTCCACGCGGCGTTCATCGAACAGATCGGTACCCGCGGGATCACCTCCGAGGTGTATGCCGGGTCGGAGCTGTCCTGGCGCACGGGCAATGGGGCGCCTGATAGCCGCCGCCTCGAGATCCATCAGCGCGCACGCGACTACATCGCCGCATGGGCGTCAGCGGATGCCAGTGCCGCGCAGGTCCTCTATGCCCAGGACGCCACCGTGCGCGACAGCATGGCGGACGTGCGGCGGGCGGGAGTCTCACAGATCGGGACTCTTGCCGAGGCCGGTGTCGCTGCCGGCGGGCTGCCCGGGGTCACGTTGGACTCGCTGGCCGACTTCGGCGGACCGGCCGACTTCGCGGCCGGGAACCCGACCTGGCGGGATGACCCGCCGCCGCTGGAGACCCAGGTCTTGCTCGTGACCGTCGACGACGGCCGCGGGTGCCCGGGTCACCTGGCGATCGTGCTCGACCTCGACGCCGACGGACTCATCGTCGCCGGGCACCGTCACCACCGTGTAGACGACCTGGTCCGGTGCACCGGCGGTGTGCTCCCTGCCGGGTGGTGGGACGAGGTGACCCTCCCGCCCGCTGTCACGATCGAGCTGACCGACACCCTGGACGTGGCGGGTCACGCGGTGGAGGTGTTCAACGGGACAGAGGGCTTGAGCGGGCTGGTCGAATGGGCCTTCGGCAGGTTCACCGCCGCCGGGCTCCCCACGCCCGTGGTGAACAGCGTGACCTTCCTCGAGAGGCGTACTGACAAGTGCGACGAGTTCGTCGGACTGATCGCGGACCGAGAGGTGACCCTCTGCTTCCAGACCGCCATCTGCGTGGGCGACGGCTGCGACCGATGGACCGACGCCGCCAGGACCACTACCCTGCACGAGTTGGCACACGCCTGGATCGACGACCACGTCAGCACCGACACGCGGAAGGCCTTCCTCGAACTGGCCGGCCTCGAGTCCTGGGCCTCCGCGGACGTCGCTTGGGGCGACCGTGGAGTCGAGCTCGCTGCCAGCACGATGGCTTGGGGACTGCTCGACGTGGAGTCGTCACTCAACCCGAAACTGGGCCCACGCACCTGCGCGGAGCTCACCGAGCTCTTCAACCTCCTCGTCGGGGGCAACGCCCAGCCCTACCCCACATGCACCCCCGCGCCCTGAGGCCGGGCCACCCCAACTCGGGCAGGGCCGAGCGAGCATTTCAGGCTTGGGGGGAGGTCAGCGGCGAGTCCCTCGCCGCCCTGTGGATCTCCATCCCCTCGAGCCGTGTCGTTCGGCTGACCAGATCGCGTGATACCGCACGGCCTGCGTGGCCACACCCAGCGGGCCGCGCGCACCAGCAGTTGCTCTCAACCGAGGCCCGGGTCACCGGGTCGGGCCGGCGGAACCGTCCGGCCGACACCCGTGCCATCACCAGCCGCCCATATTCGGTGCCGCGTCAATCTGGGCGCTGTCATGCCTTCCGCACGGTGCGCGATAGGCGGCGAAAGGACGCGCGTTCCTTGCGCGAGCCGATCCGCTCACCCGAATCTGAGCAGACAGCAGTGTTGGTCGCCCGCATGCCGACAGGCGGCGGCGTGGGGCAGGTCAGGCGGAGCGTTCTCGGTCGAGTCGTTCCAGGATCCAGGACCGGACAAGCGTTGACGCGGGTAGGTGCTTGGCCGCGGCGACTCTTTGGACCTCAGCCTCTTCCTCGGCGCTCAGCCGGACGGAGTAGACCTTCTGGCGGTTCGGCCGCCGGCCCGCCGTGCCGGCGGGGTAGGCGTCGTCCTTGGTCTGTTCGGACTCGCGGCGGAGTCGCTCGGCAAGTGCTGGATCAATCGTCTTGGCCATCATCGTCTCCTTGCTGGTACAGCTTCAGGTCCCCGCCGGTTGCGGGCCAGGCATTGATGCCGTGCAGGTCACCGTCCATGTCGCGATAAGCGATCACGACGAGCACCCGTCCGGCGGATCGGGAGCGGCCGATGAACCGCGAAGCCCCCATTCGGGACTTCGGATCAGGTTCGAGGGCCAGGAGGTCCACATCTGCCATGACCTCCTGAGTCCACTGCGGTTCGATGCCGACGCCGTCGGGGTAGCGCTCGCCACGGGAGCGGATGTACGCGATGGCCGCCGAGTCCCACTGGATCGCTTCGCCCACGACAGCAGCATACCGTCTGTCGGACGATGTAGTACATCTTGCGAAGTCTTGCGAGGGCAACCTCGTTCACGCGCCGGCGACGTGTGCGGTGAGGAAGTGACCGACCCACGCACCACCGAGCACTACGACCGCGCCCGCGGCAGCCTCGACCGGCACGGTGTGGTGCCGGGCCAGGATCTGCGCGTCTCGCAGCGGGACGCCGGCGTCCAGGGCGTTGGTGACCGCGGCGCGCCGGAGCGAGTCCGGGCCGATGTGCTGAGGGATCCGTGCAGACTCGGCGACCCGCTGCACCATCGGGTAGGCAGCCGCCGGTCGATCCGCTTTCGGTGACCCTCGCTCATGACCACGCTGGCGCCGGCTCTTGATCCGCAGGTGGTTGCTCCGGGTTCTCGGTCACGGAGTCCTGTGACCGGAAAGTCGACCGTCAGCTGGGACTGCGCCAGCGGGTCAGGCGCAAGCAACCGCGCTTCAGGAACGGTGTCGCCGGGTGAGCTGGCGGACCTTCGACCTGCTCAAGGGCTCGATGGGGCCCGAGGTCGAAGCGGCGTGCGGATTCGTGACCGTCACGGGCAACAACGCCGCCATCGCCCGGAGAAGCCTCGGCCGGGTAGCCGCGACGTCCCGGCGTGACTACTCCGTTTGGGTGAGCCAGTGAATTGGCCCCCGGCAACTGGCGAGATCAACGACAGGCTGGCGCTGAGGAGGACCAATGGCCATCGATCATTTCGTCGTCGTCGCCGCGACTGCTGCCGTCCACGCCCGCGACCACCGGCATCCGTCCGATGCCCCGTGCCCCGGCCATGACATCGAGGCCGTCTCATTCGGTCCGCAGAACGCGAAGTGGTTCTGCCACTGCCACGGGCTGGAGAGCGAGCTGATGCCCCAGTCCGAGGCCCGCGCCGCAGCCGCGGAGCACCGCGGCCAGGGGCATTGACCTCGACCGTGCCCATCGCCTACCGCCCCGACGACATCAACGCCACGCGCAGTGCCTCCGCCGCCCGGACGTGCTGACACCTTCGCCCACCTGCTGGCCGCGGCGTGATCACCGGCAACCCGATGGGCGTGCTGCCCAAACCGAAGGCCGCACGTGGTGCCCCCTCGGCGTTCACCGACACCGACCTTGGCGCCCTGATCACCACCCTGCAGACCGGTGCCATCCCCGCCCGGCGGGCGTGGCCGACCCGGGGCTTCGCGATCATCACCACTCTGGCGCTGACCGGGCTGCGTCACGCCGAGCTGCTGGCGCTGGCCGTGGACGATGTGGAGGGCTCCCCCGGCGAACGCCAGCTGTCGGTCCGGCACAGCAAGGGCGACAAGCACCGGTCAGTCCCCATCCCGCCCGCACTCGAACACCTGATCGAAACCTATCTACAGGAGCGCTGGTCCCGGTCTAGGTCAGCGCGAACTGCACACTCGAGCCCGCGTCCAGTTGCTGGACTCGGCCCCGGCACCCGACCTCGATGGGACGCCGCATGCCGGACGCCGCGGTGACCTGTACCACGTCCGATGACACTCGGATGGTCAACGGCAGGTCGCGATACACGATCGAGAACGTCAGCGTGCCCAGGCTCTCCGGCCATGTCGGGTCCAGCAGAAGGCGCCCGGCACGTGTCTCCAAGCCGGCGAAGCAGCGTTGGAGGAGGTCGACGCTGCCGCTCATCGCGGCCAGGTGGATCCCCTCGCGGGTCGTGCCCCCCTGGACGTCGGCAACGTCGGAGATCAGGGCGTTCTCGTAGAACTCGATGGCGAGCTCGGGGTGCGTCTGCACCATCGCCCAGGCGTGGACGATCGCGCTCAGGGTGGACCCGTGCGAGCTGCGTTCCTCGTAGTACTCGATCGTGCGTGTCACGGCCTGGTCCGAGAGCGTGTAGCCCAGCCGACTGAGCAGCTCCTGCACCTCGCCCACCGACAGCAGATAGAAGAGCATGAGGACGTCGGCCTGCTTCGACAGCTTGTAGTCGTTCGGGCTCTTGCCCTCAGCTTCGAGGATTCGGTCGAGCCGCTGGATATCGCCGTACCTGGCCCGGTAGGCGTCCCAGTCCAACTCCTTGAGGTCTTCGTACCCCTCGAACTGGCTGATGATCTCCCCGTCGTGGAACGGCACAGACATCTTGCGGGTCATGTCGCGCCAGCGCTCGAGCTCTGTCGGCCCCAGTTCCAGCGTCTCGCGCAACTCGTGGGCCCGGCGCTCAGGCAGGATGCTCAAGACCTCGATGGCGCGTTCCACGACCCAGGCGGCCATGACGTTCGTGTACGCGTTGTTGCGCAGCCCGGCCTCCTCGGACCCGGGGTAGGCGGAGTGGAACTCGTCGGGGCCCATGACACCCTCGATCACGTATCGGTCCTGGATCTTGTCGTACTTGGCGATGCAGGCCCAGAACCGGGCGATCTCCAGCAGCATCTCGGCGCCGTAGTCCATCAGGAACTCGCGGTCCTCGGTGGCCTCGTAGTACTCCCAAACGTTGTACGCAACGGCGATACCGACGTGCCGCTGTCGGTGCGTGGGATCCAGGTTCCAGCGTCCCGACAGGGGATTGAGGTGGACCTGTTGGGTCTCTTCGCGCCCGTCGCTGCCGGACTGCCACGGGAACATCGCCCCGGCGAACCCCTCGGCCCGGGCCGCGTACCGCGCTTCGCCCAGCCGGCGGTAGCGATACAGCAACAGCGAGCGCGTGACCTCGGGGAGCCGGAGGTTGAGCAGTGGGAGCACGAAGATCTCGTCCCAGAAGATGTGCCCTCGGTAGGCCTCGCCGTGCAACCCCCGTGCGGGCACCCCGACGTCGATCTCCGCCGTGTGCCGCGAGAGCGTCTGCAGCAGATGGAGCACGTGCAGCCGAAGGATGCGCAACTCGTCGTCGCTGCCGTCCACTTCGAAGTGGAATCTGTCCCATAGGTGCCGCCACGCCACGACATGCTCTTGAAGAAGGTCCTCGAACCGGCCCAGCCGCGGCATCATGCGGCATGCCTGGCTCGCCGGGGATTCGATGGCGGCGTCCCGGCTGGTGAAGATGGATACCACCTTCTCCACGGTGAGCGGTTGGCCCGCCTCGGCGCGGACGCTGAGGTCATGGCCGACCAGGTGCCCCGGCTCGATGCGCTGGCTCTCGGGCCGAACGTCGTCACCGTTGCTGTGGATAGTTGTCCGGGCGGCCACGGCCACGCGCACATGTGACGTCGTGGTCTGGGCGTCGACGAGCACGGAGTCTCCGTGCGCGCAGGAGGTCCCGAGCAGGTCCAGGTGGACGCTGGCCAACGCGCGATAGCGTGGAACGAGCCAGTTCTTCACGCCCGCGTCGATCGCGGAGCGGATCTCGAGTTGCCCGGACCAGTCCTCGGCGAGGATCGTGGTCTCAAGAGCGCCGACGTGCGGGTTGCGCATGCTCACGATCCGACGCTGAGCCACGGACGTGGTCCGGCCCTGCCCGTCGCGGAACCGCAGCCGGCGGACGAGCACCGCCGAACGCAGGTCGAGGCGCTGGGTGTACTCGAGCAGTTCCACGGCGTCGATGTCGAACCACGGCCCCCCCTCGATCCGGAAGGTCAGCGGCAGCCAGTTCGGCAGATTGACAAGGCTCTCGTTGTCGATGACCCGCCCCGACACCTCCTCCGACAGCCGGTTGAACAGCCCGGCCGCGTAGGTCCCCGGGTAGTGGGTGTCGTCGGCCGATGTCTCGGGTGCCGCCCCGCGAGTGGCGAAGTAGCCGTTCCCGAGGGTGCACAGGGCTTCCCGCAGCCCCTCGTCAGTCGGGTCGTACGAGTCGTAGCGCAACTCCCACGACGACATCAGGACGCTACCTCGCGGGATTGCACCAGGTCCGCGATCCGCCCCAGCGCCGCGACCAACTGGTCAGGGTCATCCACACCCACGCGGGCGGCCGTCTCACTATCCCCGTGCTCTGAGCTGCGGACGACGATCCCCAACCCCACGTCGTAGATCGCCTCCAGGACGTCCTCGTCGGTCAGGTCGTCGCCGGCGTAGACGGGCGTCAGGCGCACCTCGGGCGGTGCCAACTGTCTGAGCAACCACCGCAAGGCGTGGCCCTTGTCCCATGTCAGGTCCGGTACGAGTTCTGCGGCCTTGCGCGCCTTGGTCGCACGAACCTCGGGGTGCAGCGAGGCGACCTCGGCAACCACGTCGATCACCTCGCCGGCGCGATCCGGAGACACCCTGCGGCAGTGCGACGTCACGGAGTACTTCCTCCGCTCGACTTGCGCACCGGGAATGTCGCCGAGGCGCTCCTCGAGCTCGCGTTCGGCCTCATCCAGGGCCTCCGTGACTGCGCTAGCGCCCTCGTACTCATGGGTCTGCCCAGCTGGGCCGGCCAACTGGAACCCGTGGCTTCCGGCGTACCAGATCCCGTCGACACCAACCCGACGGCGAACGTCGGGCAGGTCGCGTCCGCTGATGATCGCGACTGGGCGCAGGGCGGCCAGCCGACGCAAGGCCTCGGTGGCACCGGTGGCGGGGGCGGCGGCCTCGGGCTGCTCGACGATCGGGGAGAGCGTGCCGTCGAAGTCCAGGAACACCGCCAGCGGGCCGGATCCGATCATGCCGCGGTATTCGTCGAGCGATGCCCGGGCGTCGGGGACCTGGGAGAGCGGGGGCCGGGGGCGCGGACCGATCGCCACCTCCTGGAGATCCGCGACGACGATGTCGGCGCCGCTGGTGCGCAGGTCCTGCCCGATGCCCGATCGGTCGATGCCGACGATCAGGCAGAAGGCTCCTCGACGGGCGGCCTCCACCCCCGCCGCGGCGTCCTCGACGACCAGGGTCTGATCCGGCTGCGCCCCTAGCCGTCGAGCAGCCTCGAGTAGCGTAGCCGGGTCCGGCTTGCCCGCAAGCCCAAGCTCCGCAGCAACGGTTCCATCGACGCGTTCCGGGAACAGATCGCCCAGGCCGGCGGAGTCCAGCACCCGCTCGCAGTTCAGGCTGGCGGAGAAGACGGCTGTTCGCACGCCCGCCGCCTGCAGGGAACGGATGAGCGCGACGGTGCTGGGGAAAACCACGGGCTGTTGATCGTCGAGTGGAGCCAGGTAGTACTCGTTCTTGCGGTTGCCCAGCGCGACGACGGTGGCTGCATCGGCAGGGTCGGCTTCATCGCCACGAGGCAGCGTGATGCCGCGCGACGCCAGGAAGTCGGTGACTCCGTCGAGACGGGCCTTGCCGTCGACATACTTGACGTAGTCGTCGTCGGTGAAGGGCTCGTGGTTCTCCGAGGCGGAGTCGGGCCCGGATTCCAGAACATCGTCGTGGAGCTTCCAGGCCCGCCGGTGAACCGACGCGGTGTCGGTCACGACTCCGTCGAGATCGAACAGCGCGGCGTCGTACCATTCCAGATCGATAGTGGCGGTTGCAGTCATGTCGTGCAACACCTCGTCCTGCGGCTACGTGAGCTCGGTCTTCGCCTACGAGCGACCGTGGGGCGCATGCACGGTCACCACAGTCACTCTATGCAAGGCGGTACCCGCCCGGCCACTGGCGCACCGCCCCCCGCCCGTCTTCGTCGAGTTTGACGGCGTAACACGCCGGCGGTCACACATCAGGAGACTCGCCTCGGCGAGCCAGTGAGGAGCACTACTAGTGGGCGGCCTATCGGCCAAGAGGGCAGTCGATGGTCCTGCCTTCGGGTCCGATGACACTGGTCTTCGGCCCGTCTCTTCGGGAGTATGGCTACTGACCAGAAGTCCCGAACGTCCTGCCTGGTCGCAGGGGGGCGAGGCGCCCGATCGGGCAACGCTGAGACTCGCCCAGTAGGGCCCCCAGATGCCCGCATTGGGCCGCGTCATAGTGGGCGCTATGGGCGCCCTGCGGTCTCGCTATCGCTGTGGTTGTCCGGGTGGGCGCTGCTGCCCGCTACAAGCAGGAGGTCCCGCTACACGTCGGACGGCGCGATCTGGGCCGTCTGAGCACGATTCCCGGACGGGCGCTCGTCGTGTAGCGGCGTAGCGGCAGAATCGGAAGCCAGACCGGCTGCCGATCTTGCGACGGC
This sequence comes from uncultured Actinomycetes bacterium, assembly GCA_963753075.1. Lineage (GTDB taxonomy): Bacteria > Actinomycetota > Actinomycetes > S36-B12 > CAIYMF01 > Prado023. The sequence continues at coordinate 25,345 of CAVWAR010000014.1, read as the reverse complement.
CAGGCTGCAAACCTCGGCGCGGGGAGGCCGCTGTCGGGCCTGGCTTCCTGCCGGCGCCCGGTGTCCGATTCCTGCCAGTCGCTTGTAGCTAACTTGTCACTACGTGCCTGAACCCAGCGCGATCCGATGGACGGTTTCGATCACCCCGGAGCACGATGTTCGAACCCGGAATGACGCCATAGACCCTTGTGAGCCGCCCTGTAAACAGGTGGTTCCCGGTTCGAGTCCGGGCGTCGGCTCCGTATCGTCGCAGGTCAGAGACTGGTTAGGTGGCCCTGACCTGCCCTGAAACCTGCCTGCAGGTGCCTACAGGGTGCCTAACTTCGGCCCTGGAGGCTCCTTGCGCGCTATTCCCGGCTCTGCGACCCCACCGGCGAACATGCGTTGGACGCATTGGACGCATTGGACGCGATGAACGATTGTCAGCTGTGCGGTGATCAGGTGCGAGCGTGACGCTTCCTAGCTGTTCTGCTCCGTGAGGTTGGTGACGTTCGGCGTGGCAGGTAGATAGGGAGGGCCCTCCTCGGGTTCGGTGTGAAGCGACCAAGCAATCACGCCGAGAGAAGGGCCCTCGATGTCTCACCGTAATGCCCCGCTGACCCCTGAAGGACGCCGCCGTCTGTGCCTGCGGGTGGATGCCGACCGCCCGATCTGCCATGTGGCGGCCGAGGCGGGGATCGCCCGACAGACGCTGGGCCGCTGGTACGCCCGGTGGCAGGCCGAGGGCGAGGCTGGGCTCGAGGACCGCTCCAGCCGCCCGTACCGCAGCCCGAACCAGACCGATCCCGACGTCGAGGTGCGGGTGGTCGCGCTTCGCCGGGAGCACAAGGTCGGGCCTGCCCAGCTGGTTGGCCTGCTCGCCGAAGAGGGCCTACAGCTTCCTGCGTCGACGATCTACCGGATTCTGGTCCGCCACGGGATCTCCCGACTGCGTGACCTCGATGTGACCGGTGAGGATCTACGGGAGCCGGTGGTTCGCTACGAGTGGGCCAAGCCCGGGGACATGGTCCACGTCGACGTCAAGAAGATCGGGCGGATCCCCGACGGCGGCGGGTGGCGTGCCCACGGCCGCGGATCAGCCCAGCACAAAGCCACCGGGCGGGCCAAGACCGCCGGCGCGCGGGCCGGCTACGTCTACCTGCACTCCGCGGTCGATGACCACTCCCGGCTGGCCTACACCGAGGAACTACCCGACGAGAAGGGCGCCACCGCCGCCGGGTTCTGGGCCCGGGCCGTGAAGTTCTTCCGCCGCCACGGCATCCGCCGGATCCGACGAGTCCTGACCGACAACGGCTCCTGCTACCGCTCCTGGGCGTTCGCCGCAGCCCTGGCCGCCAGCCGCACCCGGCACAAGCGGACCCGGCCCTACCGGCCCCAGACCAACGGCAAAGTCGAGCGCTACCACCGCACCCTCGCCCGCGAGTGGGCCTACAGCCGGGCCTGGTCATCAAACGCCGAACGAGCCGCCGCCCTGCAAGCCTTCCTGGACCGCTACAACTACGCTCGGCCCCACACCGCACTCAAAGGCAAGCCCCCAGCCAGTCGCCTCCCGGCAGGTGTCACCAACCTCGCGGCCTAGAACACCTAGCTGCGAGTCCACAGCGCGGATCCAAGTTGAGAGTCGCTTGCGCACCCAGCGTCGCAGTGGAGCCAAGGCCCGTGCCTGGGTCAGCCGCGCGGAGACGCCGGGCGGGTGCGGCATACCGCCCAGAATGACGCGGCCCAATGCGGGCATCGGGCGGGTCGTACCGGGCAAGTCTCAGCGTTACCCGATCGGGTGCCTGGCCCCCGCGAAGGCAGGACGTTCGACACTTCAGGTCCCAGCCGCCCCGAATAGCATAGAAACCGGGTCAACTGGATACGGGACGGGGTTGCGGGTCATGAAGCGTGCGCTGTTGGTGGGGATGGGTCTGGTTCTGGTTGGTGGTGTGGTCACGCCGGTAGTGGCGCCGGCGGCGGTTGATTCCGCGTCAGCCGCGACCAATGCGGCAATGCCATTCGACTTCGATGGGGATGGGTATGCCGACCTGGCAGTCGGGGTTGCCGGTGAGGATGTTCGCGGTGTCAAGGACGCCGGCGCCGTGCAGGTCATGTACGGGTCAGCGGCAGGGGTGACTGCCAGGGACCAGTTGTGGCATCAGGGCAAGAAGGGTGTGAAGGGGAAGCTGGAGAAGGGCGACCGCTTCGGTGAGGTGCTGGCCTCCGGGGACTTCGACGCTGATGGCCACGCCGATCTGGCGGTCGGGATTCCGTCCGAGGACGTCGGGTCAATCAAGGATGCCGGTGTGGTGCAGGTGCTGTACGGCGGACCAAAGCGGCTGACCGCCCGGGATCAGGGGTGGCACCAGGGCAAGCCGGGAGTGCCGGGCAAGAACGAGGCAGGCGACGGCTTCGGAGGAGCCCTCGCCGCCGGAGACTTTGACGGGGACGGGTACGCCGACCTCGTGGTCGGCGCACGCGGGGAGGACGTGGGCGAGAAGACCAACGCTGGCTGGGCCGTGGTCCTGCGCGGTGGTCCCCGAGGGTTGACCTCTTCAGGTGCCCAGTCGTGGCGGCAGGGTCGTGGTGATGTCCCCAGCCAGCCCGAGCAAGGTGAGGCGTTCGGGTCCGCGCTTGCGGTCGGCGACGTGAACGGTGATGGGGTGGATGACCTGGCTGTACAGGTGGTCCGGGAGGCTGACAGCCCCCTGATGGAGGGATCGCATGGTGTGGAACTGCACTCGGCAGCGTTCCACGTGCTGTTTGGCGGCCGCTACGGGCTCACCAGCCAGGGAGGCCAGTACTTCCTGGCGGTGGATCTTGTTGATTGGCACTACTGGCCGTGCTGCACCACGATGGCGTTCGCCGACTTCGACCGTGATGGCCATGCGGACCTCGCGCTGGGCTCTGACCACTTCGCCGCCGTTCTGCACGGTCATGCCGATGGTCTGCACCCCGCGGACCTTCCCTCGGCTGGCGGGGTGGCGCCCGGGGTCGATGCCGTGTGGTCGGGGATCGGGACGGGGGATGAGGCTGTGGCGGGCGCGGTGGTGGCTGGGGATATCACCGGTGACGGGTACGCCGACCTCGTTGGGCAAGGACCGGGGGACTGGGCGTCGCTGGGGGCAGCGGTGGTGCTCGGCACGGCCGAGGGTCTCAGCGCGCAGGCCCGGGCTTGGGCTGTTCCGGGGGCGGAGTACGGCCACTACGGGATCCTGCCGCTAAGCGGCGGCACGCACGCGTGGCTGGTGCTCGAAGCGGACTCGGTGCTGCCTGACTACGCCGGTGCGGTCGCCGTGGTCCAGGGCACGGCAGCCGGGGACCCCGGGCCCGTGACCGTGTGGAGCCAGGACAGCCCGGGCATCAAGGGCGGCGCTGAGCCCTACGACAGCTTCGGAACGCACATCGGGCACTGATGCGACCCGCCCATGGCCGCGGAGTAGCTGAGGGGCTTCGTTGCGTGGGCGGGCCCTGCCCGGGCCGGGCCAGATCAAGAGGGACGTTGAACGGACGCCGGTGGGCGCCGCCCACCCGCCGGTTCACGCCGGCAGCCTCGGGCAGGACCAGCCCGTAGGCACCCCTCTGCACCCATCCCGCGACGTCCGCTGCTGACGGATTGCTGACAGAAACGGCGCGCCAGGTCGGCGTTCCCCGCAATGCTCCTCTCATCCGGACAGACGGGCATCGAGGGCCCGACTATGGAGCCCACGTGCCTACTGCGGCCGCGAGACGACCAACACCTCGCGCGCCTCGGCGCCTCGCGACCGGAAGATCCCGCTGAATCCTCCGTCGGACAGCCAAGCAGGGTGTCGCGCCTGCGAGACAGCCGTGGCTACGGGGTGCCCGGCGGCGATCCAGGTGCAGCGGGCACCGCCGATCGTCACTTCGCGCGGGGCCCCGTATGTGTCGGCTGTCAGTTTGCCGGACCCCGCGAGACCCCCTTCCCCAACGACGACTCGGGAGGCGGCGATGCCCAAGGTCACCAAGACCGGGCTGGGCGGCGGTGAGCTCTGGTGGACGGGCACAACGACGGGGGATTCGGCTTCACGATCCCTCACCGCGCAGCGGGATGGTCAACGCGAAATTCGGCAGGCAGCCGGAAGCCCGCAGGCTGAGCAGCGACTACTTGCTCAAGGTTCGGCGAGTTCAGCCGGTCGTCGCAACACCCCTTCTGGAGAACCCACACCACGCCGCGGCTGTAGCCCTCTTCGCCGCGTAGTGGCCCACGCCTGAGACGAATCTGGCCGCCGAAGTGCCGGAACAGGGCGAAACTCTCCGCCATGACCGTCAGGCCTTGCCTATGGTGTCGATGGCATACGCGAGTTGGCGGCAGTCGCACTCGCCATCGGACTCTAGGACCCGAAAACGATCGTTTCGATCGCCTCCCCGTTGAACCCGTCCCCCATCTGGACGGAGATGCGGACTCCATCCGGGACTTCGATCCCTTCTCCGACGTCGATCCCGAATCCGACGTCGTAGGTGATCTGCTGGCCGTCCTGCAACGGGTCCTGGGAATTCCGCACGGTCTGCACTTCCTCGATCCCCGAGGCCTCGTCGACGATGCCCTGGAACTCCACCGACTTGTCTGCCATCTCTTCGGCGTAGCTTGCCTCCGCCAACCGAACCCCCGGAGGGCTCCGCAGGGCCTCTCCGGGATCGACGCGGACAGTCACGGTGGTCCGCACGAAGTGATCCCACTCATCCAACTCGACGGGACCCCAGACGGGCTGGGCGTAGACGTCCTCGGAAGGAGTGAACTCCTGCGGAGCGAGGACCATCACAGACACCCCATCCGCGAAGGCCGCCCACTCCCCGAACGCAACGTCTCCGGAACTCGCTCCTGCGGTCACCGATGGAACGGGACTCGAGGTAGCTGCATCCTCGGTGGTCGCAGATGTGCAACCAGCGACCATCAACAAGAGTGCGGCACCGCCCGCCAGAACCTTGCCCTTCAGGATGCTCTTCACGATCCATCACCCCCACTTCGAGGGTGCCCCGCCGACAAATGCCCAGTCAAGGAACCAAGGTCCCATCGACAGACACTTCACCGCGGCCGTGGGCATCAGCTACTCCGAGGTCGCCGAGCAGGATCGGCAGACGGTCACTCACGAGGTGGGTCATCACTTCGGGTCGGCGACGCGCGGCTGCACAATCTGCGGATCGTCAGCCAGCAGGCATCACCCGCAGACCACGTATCAGCCAACACGGAAACGTGTGTCACTTCGCCGCGAGTCGACCTACCGGTGCTTGGCGGTCACTCGTAGTGGAATCGGGCTTGGAGGATGATCAGGTCGTCGCCGTCGACGAGGTAGACAAGGCGGTGTTCCTCGGTGATGCGACGTGACCAGGCCCCGGAGAGCATGTGGCGAAGCGGCTCTGGTTTGCCGATCCCGGCGACCGGGTCGCGCAGGGCGTCGTCGATGAGCCGGTTGATCCGTTTGAGGGTCTGCCGGTCAGCTGCCAGCCAGTACGTGTAGTCCGACCAGCCGTTGGGGGTGAAGACCAGCCTCATCGGACGAGGTCATGCGGGTCCCGATGGCCGGTCCTGGCTTGCTGCAGGCTCTCCAGCAGATGCCGTGCGTTCGCCGGGACGCGCAGCAGGTGGGCGGTCTCCTCGAGGGCGTCGTAGTCGGCGCGGGACATCAAGACCGCGTCGCCCCGCCGCGAGGTGATCTCGACGGCGGTGCGATCGGCGTTGACCTGCTCGATCAGGGGGAACAGGTTCTTGCGAGCCTCGCTTGCGGTGACGGCCATGACCCTCCTAGTGGTACGACTTTCGGTACCAGTGTGCCATCGAGTGCCCACCGTGACAACCACTCACCAAAGAAGCTCGGCCGCATCACGCGGGTGCCCGACAGCGCCGCGAATCGCGCGGATTGGGGGTAGCCGTTGCCGGCTCGGATGGTCGTGCGCGGTCACGACAAGGACCCGTCGTGGTGGTCGGCGCCGCGCTCACCCGGTGCCGACCTGTGCGGCGCGGTGACGCCGGGGACGATCCCTCCCGTTGATGCGCCAACGAAGAGGTGCTTGCATTTCACAAGTCGGCTCGCTACGTTGGGCGGACTTGCACGATGCAAGTTCCGTGGAGCCCGGGGATTCTCGGGCCGGCGGATCCTCACTGACAGGAGTCAACCCAGACATGTCCAACGCAGACATCTTCCAGAGTTACCTGGAGCGTTTCACGTCCGGCGACGTCGAGGGCGCCGCTGAGTTGCTCGAAGACTCGTTCACGTTCCACGGCCCGATGGTCCAGGCCGACAGCAAGGCTGAGTTCCTGGCCAGCACGGGCGGGCTCGTGCCGATCACCCGCGGCTACGAGATGCATCGCGTGTGGGTCGACGGTGACGAGGTCTGCGCGGTCTACGACTTCAAGGTCGAGACTCCCGCCGGCTCGGGGTCGATCCCGATGGCGGAGTGGTCGGTGATCCGCGACGGCAAGCTCGTGTCGTCTCGGCTCCTGTTCGACACCGCCGCTTTCGCCGCACTGATGCCGGCAAGCCAGTAGCAGACGGCGCCGGCCGCGTGCGCCCGTCACGGGGGTCAGAATCCCAACGCTGCTCACGGCGGATTCGGGGTGGCCATTGGAGCCAAGAGAGGTGCGCGCGCCTGGCCGGGCGCGCGCAATCCGTTCATCGATCTGGAGGCGCGCCCATGCCCCAACGCCGCCGACGTTCGGACTGCCCAATTCACTTCGCCCTCGAGACGTTCGGCGACCGCTGGACGCTGCTGGTGCTGCGCGACCTGCTGTTGAAGGGCCGCTCCAGCTATTCGGAGTTCCTCGGCGCTGACGAGCGCATTGCGACCAACATCCTCGCCGACCGGCTGGCGCGCCTACAGGAGGATGGCCTGGTCGTGCACGGGGCCGACGGCCGCTACCGGCCGACGGCCAAGGCGCTGGACCTGCTGCCGCTGCTGGTCGAGATGATCCTGTGGAGCGCCACCTACGACCAGGACACCGCAGCCCCCGCCGCGTTCATCGAGCGGGCGCGCGAAGACCGCGACGCCCTCGTGGCGGAACTGAGAGCCTCGGGTACCCCCGCCGAGGAGCCGATGCGGTGACCCTGGACAACTGGCCGTGCGGGCCCCGAAGGTCCCGTCCCCCCGACCGCCCACTCTCGTGGTTGAACCGCTAGGAGGAACCCAGATGGCATACGACCCGCAGCTCGCCGACCGCGTCCGCACGCTGCTCGCCGACGCCGACGCCCTGACCGAGAAGAAGATGTTCGGCGGCATCGGCTGGACGATCGGCGGCAACATGGCAGCCGGAGCGCACAACGACGGCCGCCTCATGATCCGCTGCTCGAACGAGGACTTCGAGCAGCTCCTGTCCGAGCCGGGCGCGGACGGGATGAACAAGGGCACCCGCAATCTCACCGGCTGGCTGCTCATCGACTCCGACACGGTTGCCGACAACCGGTCCCTCTCGCGCTGGGTCGCCCGCGGCCGCGCCTACGCCGAATCCCTGCCCAGAAGGCAATGACCCGGACCCTCCTACCGTCGCGGCGGCTGCGTCACTACGGTCGTGTGGGGTCGCCGGCGCAACGGGCAGGGACGTGCCCCACATCGCCGCGAATCGGGATACCCAGGGCGAGCGGTGGCTATGTGCGTCGTTTCCGACCACCTGGCACAGCAGCACAGCGCCCAGGACGAATGGACGAGGTCGGGGCAGGCGACCGTCAGACCGTGCTCAGCACATCCGCCTCGGGGGCACCGCGCCTTCGGCCCTTCTCATCATTGAACCCGCGGCGATCGGCGCAGTTTGGCGTAGTGCGGGAGAAGGTCGGCACTCAAGCGGTCCCAGTGAGCCACCACGTCGGCGGCTGGGAAGTGCAGGTGTCGTTCTGAGAGCTTGCGGCTGGCGAGCTGCTGAAGCTCTGCACGAAACTGTTGGGCTTCCTCAGCCATCCCCGACTCCAGGAGGTGGACGACGGGGATCTCGAGAGTTGAGTCGTAGGGGTAGTACTGGAACAGGAAGATTCCCCCTTCGGTCCGGAACTGCTTGGCCCTGCGTGTGCGTCGGATTGTCACGCCTGTTCGCTCGGCCCAAGCGGAGAGTAGCTGGTCGGCGACTCGCACGGACTCGTCGGCGTCTGCCAGGTCCTGCTCATAGGTCCCCGAGGTCCTGGGCTTGGCCCGACTGGCCGCGGAGGTGCGTCCGAGGATTGTGGGGACCAGAGTTGTCTGCCCCTGTCCGCGGAACTGCTGAACCTCGACGCCGAGGACTTCGGCAGGGCGCATTGCTCATTGAGGAACTCGACGATCCGCTGCAGCGTGGCGGGGATGTGATCCGCGGCGAACACCATGCGTATGCGGCCGGCGCGCAGGTTGTCCTCGACCTTCGCCCAGAAGTCGGTCGGATCCCCACCGTCGAGGTAGGCGATCAGGGTGGCTTCTGCTGCTTCGGGGCTGTCGTGCGCAGCGGCGAAGTGGGCTTGTAGGGATCCTTCAGGCCAGTGCCGAACCCCGTTGGCGGCGTAGTCAAGCATTTGTCCAACCACCTCGCGGCGGATACGCGTATCCGTCGAGCGCTTGACCTCGACCAAGGTCGGGACCCCTTCGGCGTCTACGAAGAGGTGATCCAGACTCCAGCGGTCAGGGGCTCCCTCGGCGTCTGGGACGCCTGCTTCCTTGCGTACCAGCCACCCGGGCCCGTCAGGGTCTTCCCCCAGCAGGAGGTGGGGATGCTCCGCCAGCAGCGCTTGCAGCTCGGCCTCGGCGTAGTATGGCTCTGGCCTCATCGCTGCAAGCGAGCCATCGGGCCGCTTCAGGTAGATCGTTCCCATTCGTCCGAATCCTCCATGTCGCCTAGCGGACGTTCCCGGCTCTCGTGTCCTTCGTCGACAGCCTTCGAGGCTGGCTTGACCGACCGGTCGCACTGCCCGGAAGGGCCGAGCGGCTGCTTGGATTCCTCGCCGGCCCCGGCAATCCCCGTTCAGGTGTGGCGTGGACCGCCCGGTGACTGCGCCGGCGGCAGGCGGCCGTGCGGTTGTAGCCTTCGCTGCCGTTGCCCGGGTCGCGGCCCCACCCATGGTCCCACCGCCCCGTGCGGTCCTGGTCAGCGGCGCTGCGTCACTGCGCCGCGAGTCGGCTACCGGCGGCGACAGGTGGCGAGCCGCGTCACGGCCCCCAGTTGGGCGCCTTCGCTGTCGTCGTGACCCGAGCGCGGGGGCGGCTGCCTAGCTACATGGTGGGGAATCGCACAGGTTCGCCGCAGTAAGGGAGAACCGGGTCCGGGTCGCAGGATGGGCAACGCCAAAGGCAACCGCGCCCATTTGGGCAGCTCATCGCATCACAGTCGGCGCTGTCATCGCCGGGACGAGGCACGAGTGGCCGATGCCGCGTCTGCTGTATATGGTTGAGCAGTCAAATTCGGGATCTTTCCAGCCCCCTCCAGGAGGGTCACATCATGCGTCGATTCCTCGCCATTCTGCTCACCATGATCGTCGGAGTTGTCGGCCTTGGTGCACCCGCATCGGCGCAGGTGGGCTCCTCCGTCAGCTTCCCCGACGTCATCTCCCTGCCGGACGGCTTCTTCCCAGAGGGGATCGCGATCGGCAACGGCACCACGTTCTTCACCGGTTCACTCGTCGACGGCGCCATCTATCGGGGAGATTTCCGCAGCGGCGAGGGCGACGTCTTCGTCCCTGGCCAGCCGGGACTCCTGGCCGTCGGCATGGGCACGGATCGTCGCGGCAGCCGGCTGTTCGTCGCCGGCGGACCCACCGGAACCGCGCGGGTCTACAACACCGACGACGGGTCGCTGCTCGCCGATCTGAGGCTCGGCGACGGGTTCGTCAACGACGTCATCGTCACGAAGCAGGCGGCGTACTTCACCAACTCCTTCGCCGCCGAGCTGTACGAGGTACCGCTCGATCCGCGGGGCAACGTGGCCGGGCCCGTCCGTACGATCCCGCTGTCGGGCGACTTCCAATTCGTCCCTGGTGGGTTCAACGCGAACGGCATCGAATCGGTCGATCGCCACACGCTGATCGTCGTCAACAGCTCGGTCGGGGCCCTGTACGCCGTCGACAAGCAGACCGGCGTCGCCGCGACGATCGACACTGGCGGAGAGACCGTCAACGGCGACGGCCTGGCCCTGGTCGGCCGCACCTTGTATGCAGTGGTCGGGGGGCTCAACCAGATCACCGAGGTCCGACTGTCGCGTGATCTTGGCAGCGCCCTGCTCACCGACACAATCACGGATTCCGCGTTTGACGTGCCGACCACCGCCGCCCGCCGAGGGGGCCACCTGTACGCAGTGAACGCCAAGTTCAGCACTCCCGTGACCCCCAAGACGCCCTACGAGGTCGTACGGGTCCGGCGCTAACCCCCGGCTGGGGCGCAGTCCAGTGACTCGCGGCGGACGTCAGCCGTCGGCGTCGTTGTTGCGCCGCATCTCCGTGGATGTCTGCGAGGTTTACCCGCCAGTCGCCGCTCGACCGATCCCCGTGACCTGCCTCGGCATCAGGCCAACCGGCGTTGCGGGGTCGGCGACGGCCCAACAACCCAGCACCGCGTCTACCGCAGGAGCGTCGACTCGGAGTTTTCGAACTCACCGGTCGCAGTTCTGAGGCGGCCACGCGGCCGCATCCCAGTACATGCAAAGGGAACACGCGCCGACCTTGGCCATGAGCTCTCGCTTCCTCAGATGCGTCATTGCGCCGCGAGACGGGCGACGAGACGTGCGGGCGCGAGAGGGTGGTTCGTGTAGTGATCCGGGCCATAGACTTATGGAACGACTGAACCGGAAGGGTTCGAGGGGCTCGGCGTCGCTCCACAACGGAAGTGGCGGCGGCAATGCCGCTGGGGTGTGCCACTCCCGCCCAGCGAGGCGAGCGCGCCGTGTCGGTCGGGGCCAACGTGTCAGGCGAGACCGAACCGCTTCAGCCGAAGCGTGGCGGTCCCAGCCGGGCAACGTGAGTGTCAGCCAGGCCGAGCACCGAGCGAACGAAGGTTCGTTCGACAATGCGCGGCGTCATCGAAACGAAGGGAACCCGTCATGAGCCAGGCGCCATACCAGGACGCGGCGTTGTCGACGCAGGAGCGGCTCGAGGACCTGCTGAGCCGCATGACCGTGGCGGAGAAGGTCGGGCAGATGATGCAGCTCGACGCGAACCGGGCGGACCTGGACGATTTGATCTCCGCCAAGCTCGTTGGTTCGCTCTTGCACATCGGGCAGCGGATGGACGAGGCGATGGGCCTCGCGGCGGGCACGCGCCTGGGGATCCCGCTCCTCGTCGCGGACGATTGCATCCATGGCCACTCGTTCTGGCCCGGGGCGACGATCTTCCCGACCCAGCTGGGGATGGCGTGTTCGTGGGACGCGGGGATGATCGAGCGGGCCGCCCGGGCGGCCGCGGTGGAGATCGCCGCCACGGGGGTCCACTGGACGTTCTCCCCGGTCCTGTGCATCGCCCGTGACCTGCGCTGGGGTCGGGTGGACGAGACGTTCGGGGAGGACCCGTTCCTCATCGGCGAGCTCGGCGCGGCGATGGTGCGCGGCTACCAGGGCGACGGGCTTGACGACCCGACGGCGGTGCTGGCCTGCGCGAAGCACTTCGCGGGCTACTCCGAGACCCAGGGCGGGCGGGACGCCAGCGAGTCGGACATCAGTCCCCGCAAGCTGCGCTCGTGGTTCCTGCCGCCGTTCGAGCGGGCGGTGCAGGAGGGCTGCCGCACGTTCATGCTCGGGTACCAGTCCATGGACGGCGTCCCGACCACGGCGAACTCCTGGCTGCTGAACGACGTGCTCAAGGGTGAGTGGGGCTTCACCGGAACGCTGATCACGGACTGGGACAACGTCGGCCGGATGGTCTGGGAGCAGAAGGTGATGCCGGACTACGCCGAGGCGTCCGCGGTGGCGGTGCGGGCGGGCAACGACCTGGTGATGACGACGCCGGAGTTCTTCGAGGGCGCGCGGGAGGCCGTCGCGACCGGGCGACTCGAGGAGGCCGAGCTCGACGAGGCCGTTCGGCGGATCCTGCGGCTGAAGTTCGAGCTGGGGCTGTTCGAGGATCCGCGAGGCCCGGACGAGGCGCGCCAGGCCGAGGTGATCGGCTGCGCCGAGCACGCCACCCTCAACCTCGAGGTCGCCCGGCGTTCCCTCGTGCTGCTGACCAACGACGGCACTCTGCCGCTGGCCGGCGGGCTTGCGGCCGGCGGCGACGGCCGGGCCGTGGCGGCGGACCCGGCGCGCACGATCGCGGTCGTCGGCCCGAACGCCGACGACCCGCACGTGACCCTGGGTGACTGGGCGGGCTCCTCCGGGCAGGTCGCCTGGATGCCGGACGGTCACCCCCGCGAGACCGTGCAGACCGTGCTCGACGGGTTCCGCGCCGTCGCCCCAGCTGACTGGACCGTTACCTACACCCGCGGCGCCGACATCGAGGTCCTCGTGCCGGACCCGGCCGGGGAGTTCTGGCACGACGGCGGGCCTCGCCCGCCGGTCGCCGTCGCTGCCCCAGTCGACCCGGCGATGATCGCCGACGCGGTCGCCGCGGCCGAGGCCGCCGACTACGCCGTCGCGGTCCTCGGGGACACGATCGCCCTGACCGGCGAGACCCGCTCAACGGCGACGCTGGAGCTGCAGGGGGCGCAGATCGCGCTGCTCGACGCGCTCGTGGCCACGGGGACGCCGGTGGTCCTCGTGCTCGTCCAGGGCAAGCCGTCGACCCTGCCTGCGTCGGCGCTGCAGGCGGCCGCGATCGTCGAGGCGTTCAACCCCGGCATGCGCGGCGGCCAGGCCGTCGCGGAGCTGGTCCTCGGGCTGATCGAGCCCACCGGGCGCCTGCCGATCACCGTGCCACGGCACGTCGGGCAGCAGCCGGTGTTCTACAACCAGATCCGCGGCCAGCACGGCGAGCGGTACGCCGACCTGACGCAAGTCCCGCAGTTCGTGTTCGGTGAGGGCCTGTCATACACGAGCGTCGAGTACACCGACCTGAGCGTGCTCGACGACGTCGTCGCCCGCGATGGCGTCGTGCACGCGCGGGTCACGCTCACGAACACCGGGCACCGACCGGCCACCGAGACGGTCCAGGTCTACGTCAGCGACCTGGTCACCACCGTCACGTGGGCCGAGAAGGAGCTGAAGGCCTGGCGACAGGTCCAGGTCCCCGCAGGCCAGCGCGTGACGGTCGACCTCGAGGTGCCGGCGGCGTCATGCACCATCGTGACCGCGGACGGACGTCGCATCGTCGAGCCCGGACGCTTCGACCTCCTCGTCGGCCCAAGCTCCCGCCCGGCCGACCTGCTCCGGACGGGATTCGAGATCACCGGCTGACGGGAGGCGTCCACCGACGACGCGAAACACCTGGAAACACGCCCGCGGGTGACGCCTCGGTCGGCCGTACGGCACACGCTTCTCAGCTATCCGGACCCGGTTGGCCGATCAAGGATGCGTTCGGCGGGGGAGGGCGGCAGCGGGGCTGCGACTCGGCTCAGGGTGCGGCTTTGGCCGCCAAGAACAGCGAAGTCAGTTCGAATCCGCCAGGCGGCTCCAGCGCGTCGCTGCCCGCCGAACGCATCGTTTGGAAGCCCTGCTGACCCTCGGCCCCGGCCGAAGCCCGATCGCCCCGCGTGATGTGCGTAGTAACGACCTGAGCGGGTTGATTCGGGCATCCCCCTGATGGGGTTGACGGGCTTGGTGTCCCAGACAACCCATCAGGAGGATGCATGTCCAACGGTAGTCGTCGGCTCTCCCGGGGAGATCGTCGCCGCAATGCCAGGCTGGCGCAGTTGCGTGCGGTCATCACCCGCGAGACGGCTGTGCTCGCGTTCGATCTGGCCGCCGACAAGCAGGCCTGCGCGCTGACCGACCAGGACTCGCGGGTGCTGGCCCGTCGAACGGTGAACGCGAAGGCGTGGCATCTTCGCAAGGTGCTCGAGTGGGCGCTGGCCCAGGCATTGGCGGCTGGGTACTCCTCGGTCGTGGTCGCCTGCGAACCAACCGGGCATCGGTGGCGGGTGCTCGACCAGATCGCTGCGGAACTCGGCGTCAGGCTGGTCTGCGTGCAGCCCCTGCTGGTGCACCGGGCCCGGGAGAGCGAGGACTTCACCCACAACAAGAGCGACGAGACCGACGCCATCATCATCGCCAGGCTGGTCACCGAGCTGCGCTGCTATCTGCCCGAACGAGCCGAACCCGCCTGGGCCCGGCTGCGGCACCTGGGCGCCCGCCGGGCCGGGCTGGTCACCGACGCCACCGCCGCCCGCCAGCAGGTCACCGACTTGCTCGAGTGCGCCTGGCCGGCGGCGCTGCAGGCGGCGGGCAAGCCGCTGGACTCGGCGAGCTGGCTGGCCGCGGTGACGGTGGTGCTGGACCGGGTCGGCACCACAGGCGACCTGGCGGTGATCCGCCGCTGGGGCTGGACCCGGTTCGCTGCAGCGGTCCGCCGCGAGGTCCTGCGACACGGCGCCACCCGGTGGTACTCGAAGATCGTGCGGGCAGTCTTCGATGCCGCGGTCGACCCGGCCCAGTCAGCAGCCGGCGTGGCCAGGCAGCGCGCCGGCGCTCGAGCGGACCCGGTTTGCGATGTCCGACCTGGCCCACGCCCGCGCCGAGGTCGCAGTCGTCGAGACTCGCATGGTGCAGGTGCTCGACCAGCTCGCCTTGACCGCCCTGGCGACCAGCATCCCTGGGCTGTCCGCGGTCGGTGCCGCCGCCATCCTCGCCGAGACCGGCGACCCCACTCGGTTCTCCTCGGCCCGTGCACTGGTCAAGCACGCCGGTCTCTGCCCCCGGGACAACGCCTCAGGCGCCTACCAGGGCAAGACTGGGATCAGCGGCCGCGGCCGCCCACAGCTCCGGCTGGCGGCCTGGCGGGCGGTGTGGCCTGCGGTGCGCAACAACCCCGTGCTCGCCGCCCGATACGCGCACCTGACCGGCCGCGCCGACAACAAGCTCACCAGCACGCAGGCCCGAGTCGCGGTCGCCGGCAGCCTGCTGCGCCAGCTCCACGCCGTCATCACCACCGGCACCGCCTGGGACCCCGCCATCGCCGGCGGACTCCACCCGCAGGCCCCGGCAACTGCAAGGAGGGCCGCCGCTGCCGCATAACCCTCCGCGCGCCCCCGCGACCGGACGGGGCGAGCCCGCCAGTGCGTCGGGATCACATCCCGCGATAGACCATGGGCAGCCCCGCCCGCCTCCAGCAAAGCCCGGATGAAGGCTGTCGGGAACCAACCCGCTTGCACGCTACGTAGGGCAGGAGACGGGCCGGCCCCCGCCCACGCACGAACGCGTTCCCACCCCCACCTTCGAGACAGCAGCCCGCTGGCGAACCCGGCGAGCCGATCACCCCTGCACCACTCACCAAGAACCGAGCTCTTGACTTCGTCCCCATAGGCTGGTCTATCCGCGGCCTGCCGGGCGCGTCCTATCCGCCTGTCGCACTGCTTGCGGTAGGTGCCTGACCTTGGCGTCGGGGAGCGAAGAGGTGAGCCGATCTCGCGGCGCAGCTCCAGGGTTCGGGGAGGTTGGACTATCGGTGGTGGCTGCCGTCAGGAGGATGAGTTGGGGGCAACGTCCCGCCTGAGGAGCCAGCTATCGATGGGACCTTCGGGTCCCCTGCCGCTGTGTGCGGTGGGGGCGTGGCTCGGCAGGTGCCACGCCCAGCCTCAGCCGCGCCGCATCCGGCCCCGGTACTGGCCATGACCGGGTTGAAGGACATCCAGGTCGACCCCGACGCCATCGTTTCCATCGCAGCGATGCTCTCTTCCGGGCAGACCCACGTCCTTCCCGACGTGGACCACATCCTGGGCCACGAGCCACGGCCGGCGTCCGATGTGCGGCGGTACAAGAGGCAGGCCCCCATGCCGATCGACCTCTCCGTCGGGTGGCCGCTGCTCGACTGGTTGGCCCGGTTTCCGCAGCGCGCGACCGGCGCCACCGGCTAGGGTCCCGGGATGCAGCAGGATCACCCCGTGGGCCAGGTGGGCACCTCACCGGCGGATCGGCGGCAGTTGGGCCAGTTCGTCGCCCTGACGTTCGCCATCTCCTGGCTGCTGTGGCTGCCCAGCTTCCTTCGCTCGACCGGGATGGCCGACCTACCCGAGATCGTCGGGCTGCTGGGGCTGTTCGCCGTCCTGGGACCCACAGTGGCCGCGTTCGTCCTGGTCGGCCGCCAGGCGGGACGGGCGGGCATGGGACGACTGCTGCGTCGGGCGTTCGCCACGAACTTCGACAAGCGATGGTGGCTACCGACGCTACTCCTGCTTCCCACGGTCGGGGTGCTCACGACCCTGGTCCTCGTCCTGGCCGGCGACGGCCTGGACGACTGGGTGGTCCCCTCGCTGGCCACGGTCCTGGGAACGATCGCCATCATCCTGTTCGTCGGCGGCGGGCTCGAGGAGTTCGGCTGGCGGGGCTACGCCCTGGACCGGCTGCAGAACGGGCGCAACGCCCTGACCGCCAGCCTCATCCTCGGCCTCATCTGGGGCTCATGGCACCTGCCGCTGTTCCTCATCGACGGCACAGTGCAGCAAGCCATCCCGATCTGGCAGTTCATCCTGCAGCAGATGCTCCTCGCCGTGCTCTACACCTGGCTCTACAACAACACCTCGGGAAGCCTGCTGGTCGCCATCACGTTCCACACCCTCGGCAACGCCTCGGCGGCACTCCTGCCCGAATTCTTCGCCACCAACCTGGGCCGCTGGACGAACTTCGCGCTCCTCCTGCTCGCGGTCGGCGTCATCGGCACCGTCTGGGGATGGAAGACCCTCAACCGTGACCGACCCGTGCCCCGGCCCAGTACCCAGCCACAACCCTGACCACCAGCCCAGCCCCCAGCGGGTGAACAACCCCATCGGGCAACGAACCCATGGGTCCACAGCCCGCTGCAGATTCGACGCCACCCGGCGCTCACCGAACCCACACTCTCCGCGCAACCGCTCACTCGCGACCCGGGCCAGAGCCGGTGGGCCCCAGACCAGAATCATGTCCACCAGGGCAGCGTCTATCCGCCGCCTGTGGACGCGCAGATTGCGTCTCGCCGTCACCGACGGGTTTGCGCTGTATTGTACAAAAGCGCGCTCACGCTGGTACTCTTGCTGCATGAGTGAGATCACCGTCAGCGATGCGCGCGCCCGCTTGGCCGAGGTCGTGGACGCCGCTCGCGTACAGCATGACCCGGTCTACTTGACCCGGCGTGGGCAGCGGGTCGCGGCGGTCATCGATGCCGAGGACCTGGGCCTGCTCATCGCCGCGGCGGAGGACCTCGCTGACATCGAAGCCGCGCGAGCGGCCCGCGAGGAGATCGGCGGTGGGCAGCCCGCGATCCCCTGGGAGGATGTCAAGGCCGACCTCGGCCTGACATGAGCCACCGCGTCGAAGTAGCCCCCGCCGCGTTGCGGCAGTTCCGCAAGCTCGACCCTGCGGCGAGGCGCCGGATACAGGCAGCGATCGAGCTCCTCGCCGAACAGCCACGCCCCAGCGGCGCCAAGAAGCTCGTCGGCGGCGACGGCGAGTGGCGGGTCCGCACCGGCGACTTCCGCATCGTCTACGAAATCCACGACGAAGTACTCCTGGTCCTCGTCGTGGCGGTCGGCCATCGGCGAGACATCTACAGGCATCGCTGACCCGCGATATGGCCAAGGTGGTCACATCGCCGCGTAGCGGGCGCCCTCTGGGGTCGGGCGGTCTCCTTGCCGGCGACCGGGTGGGCGTGGCTGCCCGCAACAACGAGTCTGTGCCGCTACGGATCACATCCGGGGACCCGCCCCCCAGCGGAGCCCGCCGCAGGCGCTGCCGCATCCGGAGGACCCCGACCACTCGCCCCGCGAGCGTGGCCGCCAGCGTGGCGGGGTCGACGTCGTCGAGGAGCAGCACGGCGCCCACGTTGGCCGGGACGGGGCCAACGTCGGTGGCCAGCTGCTGGGCGTCGCCGGGTCCGATCCTCTCGAACCACGCAGCCGCGACCACGGCACGACTCTCCCACACGTCCGGGGACCCCCGCGGTGGCGTGGGTGGCGCACGGCCGCCGCCGGAGTGGTGGTCCGCGGAGACGACGGCGCGAGGGCGTCGTCACCCGCTGAGCCGATTGGACCCCGGCGTACCGTGGCCGGATGGCCATTTCCCTCGATCCGCACCTGCTCGCCGACCTATCGTCCGGCTCGGGTGAGCACAGCGGGGGCTCGATCTGGCGGGATCCGCACATCCAGCGGCAACTCCTGGCCGTGCACCTCGACGACTCCACCACAGCAGCGACCCGCAGCCCGGAGGCCGTGCGACGCACGATCGACCTGCTGACCGCAGGACTTGCGCCCGGCGCGTCCGTGCTGGACCTGGGGTGCGGCCCGGGCCGTTACGCCCAGCAGTTGGCCGACGACGGCTTCGACGTGACCGGCGTGGACTTCAACCAGGCGTCCATCGAGTACGCACGGCAACACGTCCGGGGTCGTCTCCAGTACGTCGAGGCCGACTACACGCGCGACCTGCCCACGGGCCCGTTCGACCTGGCCATGCTCATCTACTTGGACTTTGGCACGCACCTACCTCAGGTGCAGCGCGCGCTGCTCCGCGAGGTCCGAAGGCGGTTGCGGCCCGGTGGCCAGCTGGTGCTCGACTACCTGCACTCGGCCGTGGCCGACCGGCATCGGCCAGGCCGCGGCTGGGAAGCGTCGGCAACCAGTGGGTTCTGGGCCCCCGGTCCCCACCTGGTGCTCAGCGAGACAACGGCCGAGCCGCAGGTGCTGGCACAGCGGATCCGGTACACGCTGCTGACCGAAAGGGAGGTGCTCCGCTTCGACGTCTGGGAGCACTGCTTCACCGAGGACACGATCCACTCGATGCTCGCCGAGGCGGGATTCGCCGACGTGTCCCTGCACCGAGGGGTGCTGGCTGGGCTCGACCCGCAGGCCGACGACGTCACCTTCGCGGTGGCGAACAGCTAGGCAGACTTGAGCGCCCCAAGTTTGATGCCGCGTCTTCGTGAGCGCTGTGACGCAAGGCCCACGGTGCGTCCACAGGCGGCGGTGACGCAAGTCCGGAGGCTCAGCGGGCCTGCGCTGGAACTGCTTGAGAACTGCGCCATCCGCGGCTATCCGGTCGTCGTGGTTGGGACGGGTCGCGGTGGAGATGCTGAGCCGTCCCTCGCGCCTTCTGCGCTTCTGGGAGCTGTCTCGGTTGCCGGATGGGCGTCCCCCGGACTCGAGGTACTCGTTGATCGCGGCACCCGGCGGCGTGGGCTTCCTGGTGTCGTGGGTGTTCGGGAGCAGGAAGACGGTGAGCCGGGCCTCCACCGTGTGCTGCGCCGGCCCGGCGTCGTCCGCGGGGAGGAACGCGCCATTGTCGACCACAACCGCCTCGTCGCGGTCCCCGCCGACCAGTCCTGCGAAGGTGAGTTCGCCCCGGACCGATGTCGTCGTGCTCGCCTCGACAGGCGACAGCACAGCAGCCGACAGAGCGAACACACCGACCAGCGCGAACACCGCGCGGATCCTCGCCAGAAGGTCGCCCTGCACCCAGGGCCGTCCGCGCCGATCGATCGTTGCCTGTGATCGCACGAAGCCATCGTCGCCCTGACGACATCTACCCGGCGAGGGTCGGAAGTCGTATCGGTCCATGAGACCGCTCCAACCCGTCTGTGCCGTAAGGGTCGACTCGTCTCCCACGAGCAACACTGCGTCCTCCGAAGCTGACCGACAGCGGCACGCATATCGCCCGTCGCTTGAACCCAGACAAGCCGAGCATGACAGCGCCGATGTGCTCGTAGGGCATGGGTGCGGCTGTCGTGGAACCCGCCGCCTCCCGATAGCGGTCAGAGCGGGCAGGTGAGGGCCTCGTAGTGGTTTTCGGCGAGGCCACCGCGTTCGTCGAGGGCGCCTTTGGCGTTGCGGAAGTTGACCGGCAAGGTTCTGTACCACTGGGAGCCCTCACGTTGACCCTCGAACACTTCGAAGTGGAGGTGAGGGTTGTTCGGTGAGGTTCCCGAGGTGCCGACGAAACCGATCACATCGCCCGCTTTGACCTCGTCGCCCACGTGGACGAGCACGCCCTCTTCACTCATGTGGAGGTAGGCCGCCATTGTGTCGTCGTCGTGAACGACGAAGACACCGTTCTCGTGACCGCCGACGGCCTCATCGTCGCGGTACTGGTCGCGGCTGTCGGTTACGGTGCCCGCTCGCGCCGCTGCGATCTCGGATCCGAACGGCATGGCGAAGTCGTAGGCGAATCGGCCGATGTGAGAGCCCCTGGTCGAGTAGGAGTTGTTGACTTAGTGGCTCTCGCCCCCGGGGTACGGCAGGCAATAGGGCGACTCTGCCGGGTCACCGAACTGGAGAAACTCCAGGGTCGGCAGCGTCGACTCGCCGGACGGATCCTGTCCGGACAACGCCCAGATGCCGAGGCCCATCGTCGTCAACGCCAGTATCGCAGTTGCGACTATCCAGACGCGGCGCGAGCGGCTGGCGTCCGGCGCATCCACCCCACCCGTTGGGACTCGCGCTTCGGACGTCGTCATCGCGGCACCTCCTTGCTCTCGCAGAGCGCACGCGCGAATGCTTCTCCGGTGTGCTCTCCGCACGTTGCCAATCTACTTCGTCCTCATCGTCTGGCCAGCCCAATAGCCCCCGCAAGAGGCGATGGTCTTCCAGCCCCGAGGACGTCCCCACCCAACGGATCCAGCAGCGGCGACTGACACCGCTCGATGGTCGGACCACACCCTCCCCGAACGCACCGGCGAGGCGACCAGACGGGCTGGAACCAGTCCCTCGATGTCAATCGGCTGCCCAACGCGATCGACGTCAAGTGTCCCAGCACCCTCGGCAGGGCGAGCTTGCCCATCGGAGCTGCCGGTCTGCCGGTCGAGGGCACGCACATCGCGCGTCGCCCAGTCCCGTTCGAGCCGCACAGCCAAGGCACGTACCCACTCACCCGCCCACCAGTAGGGCCGACCCCGACGCCTGCTGTCTCGGCTGGGTGTGGGCACCCAGGTGACCTCAGCAGTGCCTTGTGTGGTCGTGCCGCGAGTAGCGCGACACGCGGCGAAATGGGGCACTCGGGAATCGATCCCCGAGGCGTGGATCCGGGCTGAGCAGGTCTTGGCGACCGGGGGTTCAGTTGAGGCTGAAAGGTGGGTACTTGTCGGTGACGAGTAGTCCCGCGTAGGCGTGCACCCGGAGCGCCCACCTGCCCACTCCCACCACGTAGTCGAACAGCCCACGTGGGTACCTGCCGGTGAAGAGGATCGCGAACCAGGCGATGACAACGGCGAAGAATGCCCCGACGAACAGCACGAACAGCACGATGTAGTGCGGGATGGCCAGGAACCACTTGACCAGAGGCAGCCACCTGTTGAGCTCGACGGGTACGTCCGGGTAGTCGAGGTCCAGATGCACCGACTGCTCGTCAACGGTCGAGGGGTACTGATCAGTCAGCAGGGCCAGATACGCCCCGACTCTGGCCCCGAAGCGGTTCAGAGCGAGCGCGAAGTCGAACCACCAACCCGGGTACCTCTGCCGAAACAGGATCATCAGCAGGGTCGCGGCGAACAGGGCGCCGACGATCCCACCACCGGTCTGGGCCGTGCTTGACACGATCTCGCCCGATTCGGTCACCACGATCACGGTCGAGGTCGCCGAATCCGTCAGCAGCGAGAGGACGATTGCGATCGGAATGATCCAGATCAACCGGAAGAACGTGGTGAGCCGGTCCAGGCGGTCCGGGTAGTCGATCTCCAGACGCGCCGCGTAGACCTCGGAATTCAAAGCCATGAGAACCCCCTATCGACTAACAAGGCTAGAGCGTGCTCCTGACCGGGTGTAGGGCCCAACGTCCCCTACGGGCTCAGCGTCGCGCTCGGCACGCGGCGACCGGCCGCCATCGCTGCTGGGCACCGTGATCGACACGGCCACCGCGTCAAGGCTGGCACTCTCCCGCCGCCTGGGCGACCACCAGTGTCACCGAACAGACGGTCCGGTCTTGTCGTGAGGTCTGCAGCCCCTCGCGGTGATGGCGACCGTCCCCGAGGCGTGGCCCTCCTCGAAGTGCCAAACCTCCTCGGGGACCTCGCTCAACGGATAACTCGGGCTGATGACCGGCGTGACCACCCGGTGGACCTCGGTGTCGGTGGGGCCCCGCCACATGTGCCGGCGCTTGACGATGACGACGTGCAGGACGCCCACGGCGGCCAGCAGACCCGATTGCTCGACCAGGCCGAAATCCCAGCCCAGCCTCCAAATCAGCACGAACAGGATGCCGACAGTCGCGGCCATACGGCACCAACCATGGCCACGATCTGCGTGCGGATCATCGGCTCCTCTCGAAGCTACTGGAGGAGTCGGGCCAGGCAGTAGGTCCCGGCGACGATCCCGTATGCGGGGAACATGGCCCAAGCAACCCAGTAGTTGGCGGTGCGCTTGCGGAACCCCATATCCCGGTCCCAGATGAAGAGCGGGATGGCCGAGTACCAGAATGGAACCGAGGCCATCAGGGCCAGCAGAAAACCCCAGCGCTGCCCGAGCAGCATTCCGAGGCTCCCGGCCAACTGCAAGGGAGCCCAGAACAAGGCGTCTGCCCAGGCATAGCCCTGGTTGAACGCGAAGTAGGCGCGTGGGTCGGTGCTCTCAGGCCTCCCGCCGTACACATTGTCGATCGTCCACTCACCGCGCGGGCGCGCGACCGCTACCACCTGCAGCGCGCCGAGCACCGTGATGAGCGCCAGACCTGTCAGGGCGACGATCCACGTGGGGGCGGTGACATCCATCTGGTCCTCCTTCTGGCCTATTGGAGGTCACGACGCGAGCGTGATTGCGGCGGCGATCGCGGTTGCCAGGCCCATCGCGCCCCAAGTGGCCAGCAACAGGTACCCGAGTCTCACGTTCTGATCAGTCCCGATCCGCAGCCCCCGGCGCTGCATGGTGCGCCGTGTCACGAGTCCGCGGCCCGCGAAGTACGCGTATACAGCACCGCCCGCGAGCCCGAAGTATGGCCAAGCGGGGTTTCCCGCCACGAGCAGAACCCCAGCGACGATCGTGACCCACAGCGTGAGGGTGTCCCACAGCGCTTCGCCGCGGACGTCTGCTTGGAAGGCCGGCTCCACGGCGTCCTCGGCCTCGGTCAGCGATAGCCGGACTGCCGTTCGCGGTGCGAACCACGAGATGGCCTGGCCGCCCCACGCCAGCGCGGATAGGACGACGACTACGAGTCCCCAGGCGATTGCCATGTCCGACTCCCGTCGGTTGGTGGTTGAACTGCACCTTCGGATAGGGCCCCGGGCCGGCGCCGGACGCCCTCGGGGGGTGCCGGCCATCGCACCCAGGACCAGCAACTGAAAGACGCGCAGGGCGCAGCCCGCGACCCACTCGTGCAGGTGATCGGTTCTCCGGCGGGGATGTCGCGAGCTTCAGCATGAGCCGACGCCTCCCCGCGTGGCAGCGTGTGACCGCTAGGGAACGCCGCCCACAGGAACTCATCGAGGCCGACGACGCAGTTGCAGGCGTTCGTGTGCGAGTCCGCCGCACGCCTGACCTGTTCAGCCTCGGTCCTGAACCAGGTCGGGGACCTCCGCCACCGCTGGAGCATCTCGATACATGACGATCCCGACCCACACGAGCCAGACGATCAGGCCAAGCCCGAAGACGATCGCGATGTCCGCGAGCCCCGGGACGATCGTGAACAGGCCGGCGACCGAGATCACCACCCCAAGATAGTTCAGTGCCCTTGAAAGGGCTCCTGCCCGTAGCGCCGCGACACTTACCAGCAGGATCCAGACAGGCCCCGCGATTTCCATCCCGCCGCTCAACCCATCGGCCACCGAGTCAACCGCCAACCACAGCGACTCAGCTTGGGCCTCGTCGGTCCCATGGAGATCGACGACGGTGCCAAACCCAACGTTGAGGACCATGCCCGCCCCAAGCAGCAATCCGGCCCAGATGAGCCCGAATCCTGTGGCCGTCTGAGCCACCGCCGGCGAGCCGACCCGCAACCGCTGATTGAGCGCAAAGGCCAGCGGCACCAGGCAGATGCTGAACGCGATGAGCGTGATCAGGTTCCACACATAGATGCTGGCCTCATTCTCAGCCAGGAAGGCCACCGACCCGGCCGGGTCGAGGTCCCCGGTGGCGTAGTCCGACATCATCGTGGCAAACATGCCGATGCCCACCACAACCGTCGCGGCCCCGACCAACGCAGCGATCCCGCCAGCCTTCTGAAAACTCATCCCAGTCATCGCCACTCCGATCTGCCCCCCACTCACATCACCGTACTGCTGGGGCAGATGCGGGCTCAAGCCGACGGGCGCCGTACCCGCGGGAGGACGTCCCTGCGGGCTGTCCCGCCGCTGCACACCAGGGTGAGAGGGGCACGAGGCCGCCGTATGCGAATGCAGATCGAATCGTCACGCAGGTGGTCGGCGACCGGACGCGTCTGCGACAACGGGCGGTTTGATCTGATGGGCGTCGGGAGATGGCAGTCCGGCGGCGCGCGGTTCCTCGATGTGAAGCTGAACGAGGTTGCTGACACCGATGGCGGCGTGACCCTTGAGCCGAAGGAACCTCAGGGGTCGCGACGGGGGTGGGGTTGATCGCGTCGCGTGGATCGCTCCGCGCGGTCGCGGACGCCTCGCAGCATCCGCTCGGTCATGATGAAGCTGACGACTGCGACCATCTCGACCATCGGACGTGCCGCGACGGTGCGGTACCAGTAGCGCTCACGCACGATCAGCCGAGTGCGGTCCCAGGTCTGCGGGACGAGCACGAATGCCCAGGTGAAGTCGTAGGGCGCCCCCGGGTCATCGGTCGTGACCCGGCCCGTGGCTGAGATGCCTCCCTGAACGACCAGCGCCCGTGGCGGTTCGGCCACCACGACTGTCAGCGCCACGTCGGGGTGCAGCCGGAACTGGTCCCCGATCCTGACGTCCTGAAACTCAGTGATGACCTCGTCGGAGCTGTCCATCTGGCAGCCCGCGAGGTTCTCCAACCAGTCGTAGCTGTACAGCCCACCGCGGCCCTGGCCCATCTGGGCCAGCCACGGCCACACGTCCTCGACCCCCGCCCGGATCGTGATGGCACGAGTCGCCGTCAGGTCGGTCTCCGCGAGCAACTCGTCCCCGGGCAACCTGGTCGCGACCTCCTGAGAGGTGGAGCCCCATCGCAGCTGCCGGCCCCGCAGCACCAACGAGTAGGCAACGACAACTGCCAGAGCACCACTCGCTGCACGAACCACGACTCCTCGCACACGTTCAGCCTGCCACAACCCGGTCGCCGCCGGGCGCCAGCCGGGGCGGCACACCGCGCGGCTGGACCGGGCACGCCAGCGCGAGTGACGACCACGCAGGCGCTTCGTCCCATTCCGTGGCCCGTCCGCAGAACCGGGATGCAAGGGAGGACACGGCCACGCCCTCACCGGGGCAGCCCTACCCCCCTTTTC
>CAVWAR010000013.1:0-28166 GCA_963753075.1 uncultured Actinomycetes bacterium | reverse complement strand
ACCCCGCCAGGGATGCGGCTTGTAACTAACTTGTAACTACGGCGTCCCGGGCAGGCCGATTCGAGTCCACATTCGAAGCCCCTGAACGGCCCGCTATGCCATGCACAAGTCGCTCCTGTTCGCAGCCGACACCAGTTCGGTCTGACCTACATGCGCGAGGGACAGCTCACTTCGTTCGGCGGCCGCGACGGCGCGCGGGCGGGGCTTCCGGTTCCTGTGGTTCGAACGAGAGGGCCGAGCCTGCCGAGCGCATCTGCTGACTGTGGACGTGCGAGTAGGTCTGCCGCATCACGACCTCGTCATGGCCGTGCCACGCGGCGACGATGTGGTCCGGAACGCCGGCGTTGCGCATAAAGGTCACCGTCGAGTGCCGCGCGGCGTGGAGGGTGTGGTCATCACGGACACCCTCGGTAGCGACGCAAAGAGCTTGCCAGCGCTCCGACCAGTCCTCCGGACGCATCGGGCGGCCGAACTCATTGATGCAGATGTAGCCCTCATCTGCCTGCCCTGGCCGTATACCTCGCGCTGCCTCGCGCGCATCCGCTCAACAGGCGCGTGCGCTCGGGATCCAGCGGGAGCCTTCGCTCGCCCCGTGCCGTCTTCGGGGGATGCTCCCCGCCAATGATCCCGCGGCCCTTGGTGATGGCAAGCTCGCCGGTCTCGCCGTTGAAGTCGGTCCATCGCAGGGCGAGGAGTTCGGACCGGCGCAGCCCCGCGAGTGTCAGCATCCAGCACGCTTCCCAAGGATCTTCTCGGACGGCCTCGCGGATCGCTTGGAGTTCCTTGTGGTGAGGGCGTCTCGCGCCCGCGCAGCGCGCCCTTGGGCGCACGTCCTGAGCGGGGTTGACTCGCAGGACGTTCTTGCGCATGGCAACTCGAACACGGATCGCAGGGTCCCGAGCATCTTGCTGCGGTCCGCTCGGACTTGCCCGCCTTGCCATCGCTCGGACCAGCTCCTCGACCTTGTCGTCGGTGATGTCCTGGATCCGGGACCGGCCGAACGCTTTGCGCGGGTGCTTCAGGTCGCTGCGGTAGCCCGCCATCGTGTTGGGGCGAACCCCAGACGCTTCCTTGCGGGCCAGCCACCGTTCGGCCCAGTCATTCAAGGTGTCGCGGGTTCTTGGCACGATGTCGCCCAGCTGGGCTTGGGCATAGAACTGCTCGGCCTCCGCGCGGGTGTCGAACGTGCACTGGACCTGCTTGCGTTGCCCGCCCCGTGTGATGGAGACCCGGGCCTGCCAGCGGGTCTCGCCCCACAGACTTGATCTCGTGGATCGGCTTGTCCGGCCTGGGCATGTCAGTCCACCCGACTGGAACGGTCTGCGCTGCCCTCTGCCCGCTTGCGGGCTCGGCGGTTGCGTTCGGCTTGGGCTTTGGCGCATTGGGCGGAGCAGTAGAGGACGCCGGTGGAGTGGCCGGTCTTGTCGTACTTGGCGCGGCCGCGTTGGCGGGTGAACAGGCGGGTGCAGCGTTCGTTGGCGCAGTTTCGGACCTGGCGTTCTTCGGCGATGAGTTGGGCGAGTTGCAGGACCGCGATCTCGTAGGTGCTGGGTGCGTCGAGCAGGGTGTCGGCACCGGGGTATCGGACGTGGACGGAGAACGGCTTGAGTGCGGCGTTCATCGTCATGACGAACGTCCCCCAGGGTTCCGGGTCGTCGCCGCGGAAGCCGGCGTTGGTCCAGGCCTCGACTGGTGGCTCACCGACTGCGCTGCGGATGACGTGCCCGGCGAGCGCGTGCAGGACCCGGAGGTAGTGCGCTTCGCAGACCAGGGAGTGGGCCTGCGGGGGTCGCGCGCCGGGGTCGGTCGCCGTGCGTGCGATCTGAGTGAGTGCCTCGCGGCCGGCGTCGTCAGCCAGCATGGGGATGAGCCAGTCCAGGCTCTCCGGCAGCGAATCCAGGGGGGTTCGCAGGTGTGCCTCGAGTGGGGATGAGCCGGCCCCAGCGGGTGACGAAGTCGAAGACCGCGTCGAGGTCGTTGGGGTCCGTGGCCAGGGCTTCGCGCAGGCAGAAGTCCTCGGGCAGGACGACCGTCGGGGATGGGTTCGGTTGTGGGTCCCAGCTGGTGAACTCGCCGCTGTGGTGGTCGGGCGGCCGGCGCAGTTCGTTGACGACGACCGGGGGCAGGCTCGGGGGTTCGGCGGGCCAGACAGTGAGCGTGGGACGAAACGTGGACTCGTTCGCACCTTCCATGCGTCCATGATGTCGTGGCACGGTTATTGCGTCAATCGCCCCACGTTCAGTTCAGGAGGTAGTCCCGATGAGCAAGCGACAGAGCGTCAAGGAGAACCCGGTGGACCTGCTGTCCACGCGGCCCACAGTGAGCGTGACCGAGGCGGCGGTGATCCTGTCGATCAGCCGCGGCCAGGCCTACGCGATGGCCAACCGCGGCGACCTGCGAGTCTTGCGGATCGGCACCCGTCTGGTCATCCCCACCGATCAGCTGCGGCAGCTGATCGGTGGGGCGGCGTAGCCCGGACGGGCGGACAGCCCCATGGATGGCCCGGCGGCCACCCCCGCCGGAGCGCCCGCGCATCAGGCCCGAGCGAGCTCGACCCCGGGCCTTCGACGGGACGTCGACCCCGCCGCCGCTCTGGATGCGGTCGCCGAGTTCCTGGACCGGTTCGTGGCCTGGCCCAGCGAGCACGCCCGAGTGTCCGCCGCGCTGTGGGTGGCCCACACGTATCGGATCGAGTCCTTCGACTCCACGCCCGCGGTTGGCGTTCCTGTCCCCGGAGCCGGGCAGCGGCAAGACCCGGGCGTTGGAGGTGATCGGCTCGTTGGTGCGTCATCCGATGCATGCGATGAACTGCACCCCCGCCGCGCTGTTCCGCTCGGTGGCCGACCTGGACCGACCGCCCGACCATCTTGTTTGACGAGATCGACACCATCTTCGGGCCCCGGGCCAAGGACAACGAGGAGGTCCGCGGGTTCCTCAATGCCGGACATCGACGTTCCGGGGTCGCCTACCGGTGCGTCGGGCTGGGCACCTCGCAGAAGGTCGTTGCATTCCCGGCATTCGCCGCGGTTGCCCTGGCTGGGCTCCATGACGTCCCGGACACGATCGCCTCCCGGGCGATCGTGGTGCGGATGCGCCGTCGGGCCCCCGATGAGCGGGTCGAGCCGTACCGGCTGCGCATCCACGAACCCCAGGGGCTGGCGATCGGCGAACGCCTGGCTGAGGCGCTGGACCTAATCGACCCCATCGATGAGCCGCTGCTCCCCGACGGTGTGGTCGATCGACCAGCCGACGTCTGGGAACCCCTGCTGGGCATCGCCGAGTCGGTCAGCCCGCAGTGGGCCATCCGAGCCCGCGAGGCCTGCGCCCATTTCGTGACCAGGGCGCCGACCATCGACCCCTCGCTGGCCGTCACCCTGCTGAGTGACCTCCGGATCCTCTTCGACGACGCCAGCCACCCCGATGCCCTGCCGACCACCGTCCTGATCGACGGCCTGCACGGATTCGACGAATCGCCGTGGCGGGACCTCCGCGGCAAGCCGCTGGACGCCGCCGGGCTCGCCCGCCGGCTCAAGGGGTTCGGAATCCGCTCGGCCAACATCCGCGTCGGCCCCCTCGTGGTGAAGGGCTACAAGCAGGCCGATCTGCGCGACGCATGGCTGCGGTACCTCCCGCCCGCCATCTCCGGGAACGCCGCTACAGCCGCTACAACCCCCTCCCCACCCCCCAACACCATAGAAATGAGCACAAGGGAGAGGCCAGATGTGTAGCGCCGACCCCCGCTACGCGCCCGCTACAGACCCCCGCTGGCCGCTACCAGCGGGCGACGTCACCGCCCCAGCCGATCAACAATCCACTGAGGCAGGGGCGGTTGAGCCACTTGGGCGGTTCTCGGCCGACCGTCGGTCACGAGGCGCTGATCGCGTCCATGAGCAGGGCGCCGGCAACGAGCACCGGGACGACGGTAACGCCCGCAACCCATGCCAGCGCCAGGAATCTGGCTGGCCGGATGCGAGCGGCGAGCACCCCCAGCGCCAGGAGCAGCGCCCAGCCGGCGGCCATCCCCAGGTTCGAGTCAGTCACCCTGGGCACCCGCGCCGCAGCAAGCAGCCCGGCACATGCCGTGGTCAGGGCGAAGACCACGCGCATGGCCCACTCCCATATCGACATCGGCAAGGGGTAGAGGCCCTGCTCGATCTGGTCCCGCTTGCGGCAGTGCGCGTCCAGGGCGCTCCAGGCTGCCTGGATCTGCTCCGGCGCCAACTGGCCCGCCCCCAACTGCTGACGCCATGCCTCCGCTGCGTGCCCGGGCACGATCGTCGCGCCGGCCACCTCGAAGCTCTCGGGGAGTTCCCCGGCGCCGGCGCCCCAGAGGAAGACCACCGGACGGACCCGGCCCACCTGGGCTGGCTTGAGGTTCTGCCACAGCCCGAGGCGTCGGGCGTTGCTGCAGGCGCTCCCGGCGGCGGACCGGATGCGGGCGTCGTCGACCGTCCACGGTGTGGCCGACCACTTGGTCTCGATCGCGAACATCCCTCCGGGACCGACCAGGACATGGTCGATGTCCGGGGCGGTGAGCGTCACGTGGTTGACGACCTGCCAACCACTCCGGCGAAGCCGGCGCAGTTCCTGGGCGGTCCACTGCTCGCCGAGGTCGCCCATCATGGTCGGCGCCGTTCCGGTGGCTTCCACGATCCACAGCCACAGTGCACCGGCTGTGCCCGCGACGCCCAGTCCCACAATCAAGCCGCGCATGAAGCTAGTGGGGGTCAGGGCCACCGTGACGCCAAGAACAACGGCGATCGCGAGGGCGACAAGTGCCAGGTGCATCCAGGCCCGGCGGATGAAGTCGTGCTGCCTTCGCCGGGCAAGGCCTCGTGCGTACGACCCAGCGCGTTGGTCCCCGCCCAACGAATGACGTCGGAAGCGCTGGGACATGTCCGCACTGAGGCGCGCGCCGGCCAACTGGCCATGGTCACCCGCGTTCCACCCGAGTGCCACCCCGCACCTCGCATCCGGCTTCCCGTCGCCGGCGTCTTGGTGTCGCCCGCGTCCATCAACCCATCGGATTCTCAGGAGGTCTCCATGAATGACGTCACCGGTTTGGCGGTCGCCTTGACTGCCACCGCGCGGACCCGGGCGCAGCAGCTCGCCCGAGATCTGCAAGCCGCGCAACGGCGCCTGCACGCCGCCGGCACCACCCTCACCACCGCCCGGCAGGCGTACGCGCGAGCAGCCGATGAGTACCGCGAGCTGTACGCGCAAGCCACCCAGGTCTGGTCCGCCGACGAGCTCGCAGCGGCCGGCGCAGCAGCTCCGCCGCCACCGCCGGCGCCCCGTCGGAGGGCTGAGAAGTGAGCTCGTCGACACGTGTCACCATGGTCCCGCCGCGCACTGATCGGGCCCATTCGTCCCTGTGGATGACCGTTTGGCAGGCAAGATATAGGGGGAGGGACGACGCCCTGCGGCGTCCCCGTGGACGCGTCGGCGTCCCCGCGCGTATTCATCGCGCGTCCCTGCTGCGGCAGGCAAGTCCCCCTTCGGGCCCGGAGTCCCCCCTCAGGCCAGCGCGTCCCTGCTGGGTGGACGGTCCCGGACGTGACCGCCGAGACGACCCGGGTCACGGCAACGCCGCCCGACGGGGGCGCGTCCCGGGATCGGGCCGACCCGCGGGAGGGGCTGACAGCCGCCGCGGTGAGCTCGAGCCGCGTG
This sequence comes from uncultured Actinomycetes bacterium, assembly GCA_963753075.1. Taxonomy (GTDB): domain Bacteria; phylum Actinomycetota; class Actinomycetes; order S36-B12; family CAIYMF01; genus Prado023. Next base: position 22,496 of record CAVWAR010000013.1, on the reverse strand, counting down.
CTCGGGTTCGGGTGCGGGAGGTGCGGCCGACGTGGTCCGCGCGGGAATGGGCGACTGTGTCGACTGCGGCTGCGGCGGCCGGGATGGCGCCGGCGACGTGGGCGTCCCAGGTAGTCGTGGGCGGACTCGTCGTCGAGGGGGAACGCCCGGTGCCGCCGAGGTGCACCCCTCGGGCCCTGCTGTGGGGCCAGGTGCTGGAGCGCTGGCAGTCGGTGTCCTGGGCGATCGTCGCACTACGCGACCGGACCGACCCCGGGGAATGGGCCCGGGCCAGCCAGATCGTGGGACGGGCCGGTGTGGTCATCACCACCCAGGCCGACACCCTGCCCGGTGTCGAACGCACACGCGCCGCCGAGGCCTGCCGCGTCGCGGCTGAGTCGATGAGGACGATCGGCCCGGGCGCGCGGGGCAGCTCCAGACACGCGCGGCGCGGCGAGCAGGCGGGCGGCGGGCACCGGGCGAAGGTCCTGTTCACGCCGGCCGATCACCAGACCCTTGCGCAGACCTGCCACGCCGCCGGCTGGACCGTGTCGGACTACGTCGGCAGCGGTCACCACCCTGGCCGCGTGGCTGGCGTTGACCGGATCGGACGTCCCGGACGACATCGCGCTGCTCGAGGAGCTGCTGGGCCTGGCCCGTGCGACCGCCTCGGACGCGACCGGGCTTCTCGCCGCCCCGGCAGGTGTCGTGGACGCCGCTGGGTGGGAGCGCTTCACCCGCCAGGTGGCCGAGGTCGGGTCGATGGTCGACGCGGCCCGCGCCCGCCAGCCGGGCCCGGGCCCGGACCCGGAGGCTGCGTTGGCGACCCTGGTTCCGCGGGCCTGTGTGGCGCTGGGGTGGGCGGCCGCGTGGGGGGTGCACCCGCAGTGATCGTCAAGGTGCTGCCCCGCAAAGGCGGATCCACGCGTGCTTCGGCCCGCAAGCTGATGGCCTACCTCCTGGGCCCCGGTGATCTCGGCGGCGCCGAGCAGGGTGAGACCGGCGAGCTGGGCAACCGGCACACCGAGCCGACGGTGGTCGCCAGCTGGGACCCGATCCGCACCGCCACCTGGGCCCAGCAGTGCCGGACGGTGGCGTGGTCCGAGCCGGACGCGGCCTGGCGTGCCCTGCACACCCTTGCCCAGGGCATCGGCGATGAGACGGCAGCCGGGGCCCGGCTGGAGGACACCGCTCAGCCGCGGAACCTGGTCTGGCACACGATCATGGCCGCCCACCCCGACGACGGCCAGCTCACCGACGACCAATGGCAGGCGATCGCCGCCCGGCTGATGCACCAGACCGGCCTGCACCCCGACGGCTCGGACAACCCGGTCCGTTGGGTCGCCGTGCGGCACGGCCCCAACGCCGCCGGCGCGGACCACATCCACGTCATGGCCGTCCTGGTCCGCCTCGACGGAACCCGCGCGTCGATCCACAACGACGTGTTCGCCGCCCAAGGTGCTGCCCGGTGGGCCGAGCAGGAGCACGGGCTCACCCCCGGCCGGGGGCGCACCTCACCGGCCGACCCAGCCCAAGGTGTGCGCGCCGACCGGCCAGCCAGCCGCTCGGACATGGCCGCCGCGACCAAGACCGGACCGCCCTACCCCAAGCCCCAGGGCATGGACAGGCCCACCTGGGCGCGGGTGCAGCAGGAAGGCCGGAACCGGATGTGGACCCGGCAGGGCCGCACCCGAGCCGCCGTCCTCTGCGCCGCCGCCCGGGCCATCTCCGGGCAGCACCTCATCGCACTCGTCGAGGATCAGGGCTACCAGGTCCGGCTGCGCTACTCGCACACCAACCCCGGGCAGATCACCGGCTGGAGCGTCGTCGCCCCACCAGACAAACGGGCCCGCACCCCCAAAGCGTTCGCCGGGCGCACCCTCGGATCGGACTGCACCTGGCCCGCGCTGATCGCGCACATCAACGCCCGCGGCCTGTCAGACGGGCTGGGCATCATCCAAGGTCAGGAAGGACAGGCGATGATCGACCGAGCCCGGATGGCCGCCGCCGGCTGGGGCGCGCAGTTCATCGACCAGGTGATCGCCAATGACCGGGCCCTGATCGACGCCGGACCGGACGCCGATCCCGCGCTGGCGTACTGGATGCGTGACGTGTTCTGGCAGGTCGCCTGGACCCTCGAACAATCCCGAGGCCAGCACGGAGTCTGGACCGACGCCGCCTACCTGTACTCGGCCATCGCCACCGGCGGCCCGCCCCCACCCCCCACCGAGATCCGCGACGCCCTCGATGACCTGCACGCCCAGTACGACCTGGCACGGGCCCACCTGGACCACATCGAAGCCCACGCAACCCACCGAGATCGGGAAGCAACCGCGATCGCCGCACGCAGTACGGCCGTGGACCGGTGGGCCGACTCGCTGGCGGCCCGACCCCACGTCCCCAAGTACCTGTCCTCGCCCGGCGGCGCCCAATACGCCGGCACCGCGGCCGTGTCGATCGCGCTGACCACCGCCGACATCCGCACCCACACGGCAGCACTTCGCCACGCAGCCCAGGTACACCGCGCACAGGCCCACCAACTGCGCACGCTCTCGGCCCAGGATGCGCGAAGCGCTGGCCTACCTCGACCAGCACCTGGAGCCGTGGATCGCGGCCGCCAAGCAGCAGGAGGCTCACCTGCTCGCCGCGCTCGACGCCCACGCGGCCGCGAACGCCCAGTGGCGGCAGGCGGCCGGACGCCTGCTTGCCGAAGCCCGGGCCGCCGGGGACCACGACACGATCCAGCGCGTCTCAGGGCTGGACACCGCCTACCGTCGCGGGGCGTCACTGCCCGTTGCCCCCTAGACGCACCCACCAACCCCCGACCACCACCACGAAAGGACTCCCATGCGCAGCGCCCCACCGCAGCCCGGCAACTACCTCGGCGACGACCCCGATCTCACAGCCGACCTCGGCCAGCGTCTGGCCGCCACCGCGCAGACCGGTCAAGGACTGATCACCAACTACCTGTTCTACGGACAACGCCGTGCCGGCGAGCAGCAACTGACCGACCGGCAGGGCCGCGACGCCGAACGCTGGCAGGAGCAGAGCGCGGACTCCGCACGAGCCGGCGACCGCCACCCGGTCGCCGACGCCGCGCGGAGAACCCGCGACCATCTCAATCGCGCCCCCCACCCACAGGGCACACCCATCGAGTCGACCGTGACCGACGGGCAGGCCGAGACGGCTCGCAGGACCTTCCGGATCGTCGCCCCGCAGGACGCCGAGTCGAGGACCAGTGCTGCGCACCATGACCCCGCGGATCCGGGCGACCAGCAGCAGCCGATCGAAGACCACCTGCGGGTCGACGCACTCGGCCGAGGACCCCAACCACCGCGACCCCCTCGCCGACCCCACTGCGGCGGTCGTTCCCGGACGAGTCACACTGAATGCCCAGGGCCCGGTCCGTGGGCACTGAAACGAAAGGAAGGCTGGCATGGACATGGCAGCCTGGCTATGGGAACGCGTCGAACGCCGCGACGCACCCGCCGTCCTCGCCCACGCCCTGAGCCTCGCCCCCACCCGCGACGCACTGCTGCGCCACGCCGCCATCACCGAGCAGTGGGACCAGCTGGCTGTGGCCTCCACCGAAGCAGCGGACGTCGCCCGACACGTGGGCTGGTCCCGATCCGGCCCCGACGCAGTCACGGCGATCTGCCACTGGATCTCCGCCGACAGGACCCTGCGACGCATCCCGCCGGCCGACCGCGCCGCACCCCTGGCAGCAGCCGCACTCGCCGCCTGGGCAGCACCCGGCGAACTCGCCAATCGCCTCGCGGCATCAGACCCGCTGAGCACACGAGACTCCGCAACCTTCGAACACGCCCTCAGCCAGGAGGCGGCATGGCTTCAATCGATTGACGACGTCGAGAGCGCGCCTGGGCGACGGACCAGACGCTTCAGGCGACGTCCTGGACGACGATCAAACGCGATCCGTACTCGTGCGGCATGCGGCGCGCACCGGCGAGTGGGAAGACCTCTTGAGCCTCGCCGTGGAAGCCCAGCAGAACGGGGACGCCGACGAGTCGCGAAGCAGCCACGCCCACCAGGTTGCCCAGCTCAGTGCATGGATGATGGGCCACGGAGAACACCCAGCGCGGGAATCCCGCACCCGAGCCGAGATCGCCGAGATCCTGGTAGGCACCGGGTGGATCGAGACCGAGGATCACGACGCGGCCATCGGCCACGACCGAAGCCCCCGGGCCACACACCACCCCCGCGGCTCCAACCCTCAACGCGGCACCCGAACCCACAGCCGGCCGCTGACCCACACCGTGCGTCACAGCGCCCATTCTCTTGATCTGACTTTCGGGTTTCCCCTGTGTGTCAGGGTTCTGACGTTGTGGACATGTCTTTGACGAGGGTCAGCCTCGGGTGGTGTTGGCGGCGGCGCGTTGGGTGCCGAGCTGGTGGGCGAGTTGCTCGCGGAGTTCCTGGTTCTCGAGGCGGAGTCGGGCGATCTCGCTGCGGTAGGCACGCAGTTGTTGGCGCAGCGAGTCGTTCGTGGCTCGTTCGGCGGGTGGGACGCGGGAGGCGGGGCTGGTCGGGGTTTGTCGGAGCTGGTCGATCTGGGCGCGCAACTGGTCTTGGCGGTAGAGCCAGGAGCGGGATACGCCGGCCTCCTCGGCGACGCGTCGGAAGGTGATCGGGCCGCCCTTGGTGGCGAGTCGGCGCAGGGTGTCCTCGGCTCGTCTCAGGGTCGCGTCGTGGCGGGCCTGGGCGGCCTCGCGGAGTCGCTGCACGCGGTCAGTCATGCTCACTCACTGTCTTCGTCTGGGCGTAGTGCCTGAAGGGAGGCGATGATCTTGTCGAGGTTGACCAGGACCGTGCGGTGGTTGGCGGCCTGCCGCTGCCGCCCGCCGCTCTGGGCGGCCTCGAGGAGTTCGCGGGTGAGTTCGGCCTGCTGTTGGTGCACCGGCAGGAACTCGGCGGTGGTCTGGAAGTCCGGGCAGGTCAGGCAGGCGTTGGGGTGGGGGCAGTCTTGTTGTGGCGGGCGGCCGCAGTATCCGTTGGGCAGGGTGTCGGCTGCTCGGGCGAGGCGGTGTTTGACCCACTCGGCGTCGGCGGTGACCGCGGTCGGGTCGAAGCCGAGCTGGCGGCCCTCGATGTCGACGCGGGTCTGGGCGTACCGCTCGAACTCGGCGCGCAGGGTGGTGTCGTGCAGATGGGCGTAGACCGCGGTCATCCTCGGGCTGGCGTGGGTGAGCAGTCGTTGGATCACGTGTTGAGGGACGCCGGCGTTGATCAGCCGGGTGCCCAGGGAGTGCCTGAGTTGGTTGCAGGGTGACGTGGGTGGGGCGTCCGGCCTCGTCGTGCAGTCCGATGCGCTGCTGCCATACCGTGAAGGCGCGCAGCAGCGCCTTGTAGGGCACCGGCAGGCCTGGGTCGGACGCGGACGGGAACAGCCACGCCGGTGCGCCCGGCTGGGTGCAAGTGGGTGAGGAACCTCTCCACTGACGGCACAGGCCTCCCGTCGTCCCCGAGCACGGTCCACGACTCCGACCCGTCCGGCATCAGCACCCGCTGCACGCGCATCCCGACCACCTCCGCTCGCCGAGGACGCTACAAATGGGGTCTGACACGTCCCGAACTGCACGCGAATCGCCGACCGAACGACACCCGCTGACGGGTCAGACGACGGCAGAGACAGATCAAGGGAATGTGTCCACGACAGGGCTCAAAACGCAGTCAGGCGACGTCGTAGACAAGCCCCGCCAGCTCTAGAGAACGCCCACTATGACGCGGCTTGACGCGGACCCGGCGAGGCGGTTTGCCTCCGGTCGACCGGTGATCGCTCCGGGCGGGGGCTTGCGCGACGCTCGAGCGGGAGTGCGCCTGCCGACCTGCGGCGTATTCGTCGAGGGTTCGGCGAGCTCGATCGGTCGTGGCAACACCCCTACTGATCTGAGGTGTTGTGCATGTGGTCGAGGAAGGAACTGATCGATAAGCAGGCCCGGTTCTGGGTGTTGATGGCCCAGGGCTCGACGCTGCAAGCGGCCTGTGATGCCGTCGGGGTGAATCGACGAACTGGGCGTCATTGGCGCTAGGCGACCGGCGGACAGATCCCGCGGAAGAAGCCCGAACCCTCGGGTCGGTACCTGTGTCTTGAGGAGCGGCTGCGGATCGCTGACTTGCACCTGGCTGGCGCCGGCGTGCGGACCATCGCCGCGCAGGTCGGTAGGGCGGCTTCGACGGTCAGTCGCGAGCTGCGGCGCAACGGTTCCACGCCGAGCGCTCGAGGGCGGAGCAAGTACGCGCCGTATACGGCGCAGAAGCGTGCCGAGCTACGCGGCCGGCGGCCCAAGGCGAGTAAGTTCGAGAACGCCGAGTTGGCGACAGCGTCCGACTCACACAAGCACTCGCGGGAAAGTGACCCCACTGACCTGACCACCACACCACCGATGGCCACCCACTGGGCAGTTCTCGTGGCCATCACCGGGCAGAACCCACGACCGTCAACGGGCAGATCTCAAGACCGCCTCCGGGCAGTTCCTACTGGCCCTGGCCAGTCTTGTGCGGGAGAGTGGACGCGCAAGTTGGACAAGCGTGCCCGGAGATGCCCATGCCCACCCTCTACAGGGCCTTCGCCGCCGGCTCGGAGGACGGGCCTGCTGACGCGCGCTTGGCGATCGACCACATGGGAGGTTGACGGCGATGGACACGGCAGGTCATGCGGATGAGCCGAACGAGAAGTCTCCCGCGTCATCGAACGGCGTATGGACCCAACACTCGACGCGCAGCATCTCGGGTCTCACCGTCGGGGCGCTGCTGATAGGCACCGTGATGTATCGCCAGCTCGAGGACTGGGGCTGGGTCGATTCCTTCTACTTCACGGTGATGACGCTGACGACGGTCGGATACGGCGATTTCAGCCCGACGACGCCAGTATCGAAGCTGTTCACCGTCGTCTACGTCATAGGTGGGATCTCACTGATCGGGGCCTTCCTCAACGAGGTGATGAAGCGCCGGGAGCGCAAGATTGAGGCTCTCCTGACGCTTCCGTGGGTGCCTGCGCGTGCCTGAGAGCTGAACACGCCGTTCCCTGCCTAGGTTTCTGAGCTGTCTAGGAACAGGAACCAGTGAGCGGAGAACGGCGTGCGGAACGCCACCTTATGGCGTGCCCTTCTGGGGGTCGAGAAGACAGTCATCGAGAGCGTCGAGTTCGATGAGGATTCCGGGGAGCTGATCGCGTGCGTGCGTCCCCGGCGGCCTGGCCGGGGCCGCTGTGGTGTGTACGGCCGCCGGGCGTCCTGGTACGACCGGGGTGAGGGACCACGGCGGTGGCGGTCCCTGGACCTCGGGACGATCCCGGTGTGGCTGGAGGCCGATGCGCCGCGGGTGAACTGCCCCGAGCACGGCCCCACGGTGCGGCAGGTGCCCTGGGCCCGGCACGGCGCCGGGCACACTCGGATGTTCGACGAACAGGTCGCCTGGCTGGCGACGCAGTGCTCGAAGACCGCGGTGGTCGAGCTGATGCGGATCGCGTGGCGCACGGTCGGGGCGATCATCACCCGGGTCTGGGCCGATGTCGAGGCCGTCCACGACCGGTTCGCGGACCTGACCCGGCTCGGGATCGACGAGATCTCCTACAAGCGCGGCCACCGATACCTCACCGTCGTGGTCGACCACGACAGCGGCCGGCTGGTCTGGGCTGCACCGGGTCGGGACAAGGCCACTCTCGAGGCCTTCTTCGACGCTCTGGAAGCTTCCGGCGAGGGCCGCTGCGCGGCGATCACCCACGTGTCGGCCGATGGGGCGGACTGGATCAGCGACGTCGTCGCGGACCGGTGCGTCAACGCGGTCCGGTGCGCCGACCCGTTCCACATCGTCCGCTGGGCCACCGACGCCCTGGACGAGGTCCGCCGGCAGGCGTGGAACGAGGCCCGCGGCGCGGTCCACCAGCGTCGCGCATGCAGGGCCACCGGGCACGCGAAAGCGTTGAAGCACGCCCGCTACGCGTTGTGGAAGAACCCGGAGAACCTCACCACCCGGCAGCAGGCCAAACTCGCCTGGGTCGCCAAGACCGACCCCCGACTTCACCGGGCCTACCTGCTCAAGGAAGGCCTCCGGCTGGTGTTCCAGCTCGGCTACGACGAGGCCGTCGACGCACTCGAGGCCTGGATCGGCTGGGCCCGCCGCTGCCGGATCCCCGCGTTCGTCGCGCTGCAGACACGGATCGTGAAGCACAAGGCCTCGATCCTCGCCGCGATCGAGCACGGCCTGTCCAATGGCCGCATCGAGTCGGTCAACACCAAGATCCGCCTCATCACCCGCGTCGCGTTCGGGTTCCGCTCACCCGAAGCCCTCATCGCCCTCGCGATGCTCAACCTCGGCGGCCACAAGCCCGGCCTCCCGGGGCGGTCATGACCCACGGATCAGTCAGAAGAGCCAAGATTGAGGCCCGACGATCCCAACACTGAGGACCGAGGTCACACGGATTGTGCCGCCAGGGTGGCGTGGACTGCCGTCAGGACGCCTGACTCCGCGGGTGGGCGCAGCCCGTGCGCGCTCGCCTCGTCCGATCAGGATCAGTGACAAGCCCCGGCTCCGGCCAGCTCGGCCCAGCTCACGTACTCCGCCCAATCTCCGGGGTTCTGCGCAGGGTCGGCTCGGGCAAAGGTTGTGCAGGAGGAGAACCTGCTCGTGGGACGTAGAGGGAGCCGAGACTGGCATGGGAGAGGCGACGTGTCTGATCCTGATCGGTGCCTTCCGCGACGTCTCCGAGGCAGATGCAGCTGTCCACCGGCTCATGCAGACCTACCGGCTGCTCGACCGCGTGGAGGTCACGGATGCCGTGGTCCTGGACAGGAAGGCGTCCGGTCAGCCGAGGATCCACCAGTCGATGGACGAGCCGGACGGGGACGCCGAGTTCGGCCTCGCGGCGGGTGCGGCTGTCGGGGTCATCGGCGAGTTCAACCGGTCGATGCAACACCGGGTTGTTGAGACGAGCGTAGCTGCTCTTCGAAGACCTCAGCTGGGGTCTTCCAGTCGAGGACCTTGCGGGGCCGGTTGTTGAGCGCGTGAGCGACGGCCTCGAGGTCTTCGGCTGACCAGCGCGACAGGTCCGTGCCCTTGGGGAAGTACTGGCGCAGCAGCCCGTTGGTGTTCTCGTTCGTCGGCCGCTGCCATGGCGAGTGCGGGTCGGCGAAGAACACCCGCGTCCCGGTCTCCAACGCGAACTGCGCGTGACCCGAGAGTTCCTTGCCGCGATCCCAGGTCAGGGTCTTGCGCAGCTGCTCGGGCAATCTCGTCATCGACGATGTGAGTGCGGCGTTCATCGCGATGGCCCCGTAGCCGCCGAGCGATGGACCGTTCTTCACGGACGGTTTCTCACCGCCAGCCCTCCAGCCGTGGCAGATGCACCAGGAGCGTTGAGCGGCTGCTGCGCTCGACGAGCGTGCCGATCGCCGACCTGCCTGTGCCGATGATCAGGTCGCCTTCCCAATGGCCGGGGACGGCGCGGTCCTCGGCCTCGGCGGGTCGCTGCGCTGAGCACGACATCGGCGGTGACATGCCCTTGGGGCTTGTTCCGTGACCGGGCCCTCGGCTCCCGCAGTGCTCGCCCCGTGCGCAGACACGTGACCAGTTCACGCTTGAGCGCACCACGCCCCTGGATGAACAGCGACTGGTAGATCGCCTCGTGACTGATGCGCATGGACTCATCATCGGGGAAGTCGACCTTCAGCCGTTCGAGATCTGCTCGGGGCTCCATGCCGTCGACCACCGTCGGTCTTGGCGATGGGGCTTGTTCAGCCCCTTCCACGGCGGCGTCTTCGGGTCCCGGGACGATCATGCCGTCTGGGCGGCGGACGTTCCCGGCGAGCCGTTCCTGCACGTACTCACGCAGCCGTCGGGTTCGCCACCAGCTTCGCTTCCTTCGGTCGCTTCGCTGCGATCTCGGCCTTCCATTGCGCGATCGTGGCCCGGTACCCAGGCTTCGTGGATCGCGTGGCCGCGTTGCGGCGAAGCTCGCGAGAGATCGTCGATGCATCACGTCCGATCCTGCGTCCGATCTCTCGTACGCCGTGGCCCTGCGCCCGCAGGATCGCGATCTCCTCCCGCTCGACGAACGACAGATACCGGCCCGTCGGCTCGGCCAGAGTCATGGGAGGCATGCCGCCACCCTCACGGAACCAGCGCCCCCCGATGACCTCGGACACGCCGAGGGTCTCTGCGGCCTGGGCCGTCGGTAGGCCCTGTGTGATCCGTCGCCAGAACTCGCGCTCAACCCGCCGCGGGAAACCCCACCTGCCCGGAGACCGCATCTTCGGACGCTGCGCACGATCCGCAGCCTGCTGCCTTCTCACCATCGAGCACCTCCAAGTCGAGGTGTTGCGACGACCACTTGAATCCGCCATCTATCTGGCGGTCATTGTGTTCGTGGCTTCATGATTGTGGTGCTGATCCCCGCGATCCAGGAGTTCGCCAACCAGATCCAGGTCAAGGGCCCGACGTGGGCCGATCAGCTCAACAGCTTCACGCAGGACACGTTCGGCTCGCAGCTCGTCGCCGACGGGGAGGATGTCTCCGAGAACGTGCAGGAGGGGATGGTCGGCTGGGCCCAGGAGAACTTCCTGGGTGCGGCGGCCTCGGGACTCGGGTTCGTGTTCAACATCGCTACCGTGGCCATGTTCACGTTCTACTTCGCCGCCGACTACCCCCGAATCCAGCGGGCGCTGATGTCGCGCATGTCCCCGGACCGGCAGCGCGTCTTCGGCTGGGTGACCGACACCTCCGTCGCGCAGACGGGTGGCTACTTCTATTCGCGGATGCTGCTGGTGATCATCAATGGCAGTCTGGCGTTCTTCGTCATGCTGCTCATTGGGCTGCAAATGGTGTCCGGTGATGTCACCGGGTTGGTGAGCGCGCTCGGGGCTTGTCCAGGTTCCCAGCGGACTTCGTCGAGGATCGCGCCCGCAACGTCGCAACGGGTGGCGTCGGTGCCACGGAAGTCGGCGCCAGTGAGGTCGGCCTAAATGAGCCGTGTTCCCCACCGATCCACGATTCGATTCGCAACCTTCCGGACGGTGACATCCCGACTATCTCCCCGCAATGCACGCTTGGAGATCAGGACCATCGAAACGCTGATCACCAGCGCCGCCAGCCCGCCTTGGGCGCGTCCAGCCGCCAGTCCGCTGAGGAGCGCGACCACCGCGATCCCCCATGCTCCCAGTGCGCCCCCGACGACCCGACCGACGACTCCCGAGATGACGGCGACCACGAGCACGAGTGCGAGTCCGACGCCTCGCGCTGCGAGGGCGATGTCGATCTGCCCCCAGATGAGTCGGACGACCACGCTCGCGACGAAGAGGACGGCGAACGTCCACAGGTACGCCTTGACCGCCGCGTCGATCCCCTTCCAGAACATCACGATCAGGAACACGAAGAGCACGAGCAGGATGCCGACGGCGCCCGACGGCCGCTCCCATCCGGGGCTGGACAACCGATCGCGGACAGCGTCGATCGCCAGTCCCGCGGTGACACCGAACGCAACCGAGACAAGAAGTGAGCCGGCCAGAATTATCGCGCCGGCCGCGGGCGACACGCCGAGCCGGGCCTGGCGGAAGCTTGCATTCGAGAGGTCGGCCATCTTGAAACTGTGGCGCGGAGGTCGGCGCCGTCGAAGTTCGCGGCCTGAAGCGACTGGGCCGCAAACGACATTCGGCGGAGGTTCTCGTTGCGGTGGTCGGGGGTCATCGTGTGGCTCCTCATGGGGTCGTCCCAGGTAGCGACCGGGTGTCCTGACTCGATTGTCGGGCCGCTGGGCGAGGCGAGGTGGACCCACAAGGGTGCAACGGCGGAGCACAGCGTGGGACGTTCATGGGGTCTCACGAGCCGCGGATCCACTACCAGCTACTCCCGTGATGCGCCCTCTGGTGCGTGTGACTCCGCGAACGGGGGCTCAAAATCGAGAGATCCCAGTGCATCGGGACTCGCCTCAGCGCCTTCTGTCGTCGGAAGGAGGCCATCTTGCCGGACGATCGGTCGTTCATCACTGCGACTTGCACCGGGCTCTCGCCGGCGGACGGCGACTACACGACCATTCGACGCCTGTACGAGCAGTTCGGTGCGCCACTCGAGTTGGATGCTGTCATCGGACGCGGAGCGTCCGATGAAGCCGGATTCTGCTCAAGCCAGCTGTGATGTCCGCCGACCTGATGCGGACGAACGAACGACGTGGAGCAGGCCGCACTCAGTGTGCCCGACATGGGGCCATCAGCTGGGCGCCGATGCCGTTGCCCCGGTGTTCGGGCAGGACATGCAACGACGCCAGATACGGTTTCGGCAGGTAGTGGCCCTGGGTCATCCCGATGGTGGCAGCGCCGTCGGTCGCCACCTCCAGGAAGGCGTCGGGGTCTTCCACCGCGGCGTACATCGCCGGCAACCAATGCCGGTCAGCCGTAGTCCTCGGCCTCGGTGCGGGTGCTGGGTCGGCTCCGCAGGAGGGTGATCAGCCCGAAGTAGAGCAGGGGCACCGCCAGGTAGAGGGCAACACTGACGGTTGGGGCAGCTGTCGCGACGGCCATGGCGAGCAGGTAGATGGCGATCGGTGCAGTGGCGAGCAGGCCGCCGATTCGGCGTTGCCGATCGCTGAGGGGTTCGAACAGCAGCTCCGGTCGCCGCGTCACGTAGGCGTACAGCACCCAGCGCATCACGGAGGCGGCGATGAGCACCACCCCGTAGGCGCGCAGCGCGATGGGGACGTCGGGGTACTCCCCGAGCACGGAGGCCCCGAACGGGATGAGGGCGGCCGGCAGCATGAAGAGCAGGTTCAACCACACCAATTCCCGGTTGACTGCCCGGACCTGGTTGAAGAGGTCGCGGTGCCACACCCAGTACATCCCGGTGATCAGGAAGCTGATGACCCAGGCGGTCATCTCGGGACCGACTTCGTCGAGGGCCTCGGCGAGTGACTGCTCGCTCAGGTTCGGCGGGACACTGATCTCGAGCACCAGGATGGTGATGATGATGGCGAACACCCCGTCGGTGAACGCCTTCACCCGGTCGGTCTCACCACGACGCTGCGCGGCCGCGGAACGCGACTCGTCCGTCATTCGACTCCCTCGCCTAGTCGATCGTCACGCTCGAGGATAGCCGCACGACTCGTGCTGGCCCTTGCTCTGCGGGCTCTTGGCCGGGTTCGCGGCCTTCATGTCGGTGACGTGAAGGGCCCGGGACCTCGGTGATCATGACTGTTGTCGAAGCAGTTCATGGTCACGAAGTGAGGTCACGGGCTTGTTCGAGAGTACGCATGCGCAGCGAGATCTGAGCCAGGTCGAGCTAGGGGCACAAGGTTGCTCGGGCTCGACGGGCTGACGGTCGTGCAGGTCGTGGTCGATGATGCCGGCGGGCGGGTCGTCCACGCGGTGACCGCCGACCTGTGGCGCCCGGGTGTCCGAAGTGCGGGGTGGTCTCCACGTCTCGCAAGGGCCGGGTGATGACGTTCCCGCGATGCAGCGTCACTCCGCGTAACCGCCGACGATGGGCGTAGCGCACCGCCGTGCACGCGAGTGCCCGCGGGAAGCACAAGTGAGTCTCGTCCTCCCCTTGACTTGTACGATGCGGTTGCTGAGTCGTACGATTCGCGTATGGCAACGATGAACATCAGTGACGCGCGGGACCACCTGCCCGACGCGATGGAGACCGCGCGTACCGAAGCCGTGTTCGTGCAGCGCCGCGGTCGCCCGGCCGGGGTGCTGGTGAGTCCCGAGCGGTACGAGCAGCTGATCACGGCGTTGGAAGACGCCGAGGATGTCGCAGCGTTCGATGAGGCCATGGCCGAGGAGGGACCGAACATCCCATGGGAACAGGTCAAGGCTGACCTCGGCTGGCAGTGAGCGCGTATCGAGTCGAGCTTCGGCCGGCAGCAGCACGCTCCCTGCGCAAGCTCGATCCTCAGGACCGTCGTCGAGTCCAAGGCGCCATCGCCCTGCTCGCCCACGATCCGCGACCGCCAAGTGCGCGTGCCCTTCAGGGCCGGCCAGGCCTTCGAGTCCGGGTCGGCGACTACCGCATCATCTACACCGTCGAGGACGACGTGCTCCTAGTGGTCGTCGTGCGACTTGGACACCGACGTGATGTCTACGACCAGTAGCGACGGACCTGTCTGAGTGGCGTTCACGGGACCATCCTCGTCTGCATGGCATCGGCGCCGCCGACTTGTTCGGGGCCTCTGTGATCGAGCCGCGCCTTTTCGGCACCCCTCTGTTGTCAAGAGGCCGTTTGAAGCCGTCTTGACGTCGTGGTCTTCCGCGTCGTCGCGGTCGCGGGTAGCGTCGTGGGTGCGGGTCCGGGTTGTGGCTGATCCGAAGTGCCGGTGTGCGGGTGGAAGCCGGCCGCGCTGGATTGATGTGCCGCCCCGCTGTGCCCTCCCGGACCCGCGTCCATGTCCGCTGCGGGCACGGCTTTCCTAGCGTCGGCGCCGCAGTCGTCGGTAGAGCGCATCAGAGATGCGTCGCTTGAGGCAGCGCATGGCTTCGGCCTTGGTCTTGCCGGCGGCGAGCTTGCGCCGGTAGTAGGCCCGGCCTTCGGTGTCGTGGCGCAGTTGGCTGGTCGCGGCGATGTGGATCATGTGGTTCATTCGCCGGTTCCCGGCGCGGGAGAGCCGGTGGCGCACGATCTCGCCGGAGGAGGCTTCGATGGGGGCGGTGCCGGTCCAGGACGCGTACCGGTTGCGGTCGGTGAATCGGGCGACGTCGCCGGTGTCGGCCAGGGTGCGGGCGGCCACGACGGGGCCAACGCCGGGTAGCTCCATCAGGGTCGACCCGGTCGCGGCGACCATTGTCTTGAGCTCGCGGGTGACGGCCTTGGCCTTGCCCTCGATCACCACCAGCTCGGCGATCTGTTCCGCAGCGAGGCGGCGGCGTGTCCTGCCGGCCAGGTCACGCGGCTTGACCGTGGCCAGGATCCGCTTGGCTTGAGCGGTGCTCATCTTGCGCTTGGAGCGTCCGGGGACCAGTTCGGCGAGCAGCCGGTGCACCCGGTTCACGCATTGGATCCGGGCCCGGCTCAGCTCGGCGCGCCGGTCCACCAGCAGCCGCAGGGCCTCGAGCTGCTCGTCGTAGGCCAGCACACGCAGGCCGCGGGTGCGCACCGCGACCACGGCGACCGCGTGCGCGTCGTGCGGGTCGGTCTTGCGGTTATGCCCGGTGTCGAACATCCGCGCCCGGGCCGACAGCTTCGCCGGCACGTCGACCACCTGCTTCCCCGTCGGCGAGCAGCCGCTGCGCGAGCGGGCGCCCGGCACCGTTGCTGCCCTCGACCGCCCACACCCGATCCGGGTAGGACGACACGTGCCGGCGCATCGCGGTGTACCCGGCCTTGTCCGTGGCGAACCGGCCGGTCGCCAACACCGTCTCCCGGTCATCGACCACCTCGATGGTCGCCGACAGCTTGTGGGGATCAACCCCGATGAACACCCTCGCCATGAGCCTCGCCTTTCCGTCGTCGGTTGGTTGACGCCGGGCGGGCACTGCTACTGAGAGCTGGGCAGACCCCTCTTCAGCCACACACCGGCACGGTGCCCGGCGGGAACGCAGACCGAAAATGAGCCACACCGGTCACGCTGGTGGGCAGCCGCAAGGAGAGCTTCCCGCCGGGCACCTAGACCGAGTCTGGCCAGACACCGGTCCTGAAGGGAATCGTCTAGTAGCCGCGAAACGCGCGCTGTCCGTGGCTTGAGCTCGGCGGCCTGTTCACCGGAACACGACCGGCTCACCGCGTGGCACCACGCCCTGCGCGGATCGGCCGACCTCAGGTGAAGCGGGAGGAAGGGCGATCGAACGACCGGCGTCGGGAGCCCAGCCTGCTACGGCGAGGAGGGGGCCGGGGTGCGGGGCCGGCCTGCGACCAGCCAGGCGATCGCCCCGAGCAGGGGGATGAAGAGAATCAGCAGGACCCAGGCAATGCGCTGGGTCGGGGTGAGGGCATCGCGAGACCGGGCCAGCGAGACCAGGGCGACGATCGCCAGGACAAGGGCTTGAGCATGACCGCCCCCCACACCCCGTCGTAGGCGCTGGGCACCAGTGGGTTCGGATCCATTGCTCCCCTCTCGGACACCCCATGGCCAGCCGGGCCTTGCCGACTGGCCCGACAGGACTCAGTCGCGACGGTTCTTGCGCCGGCGATGGCGTCGCATGACGCCGAGGCCGAACCACACGATGGCGCCGAAAAGGGCCACGATGATCGAGTAGAGCCACAGGGGCCACGTGAAGCCCCAGAAGAGGAACGTGAAGTCGATCTGTTGGGTGTTCTGCAGGACGAAGCTGAGCAGGACGCCCAGGCCTGTCAGCGAGGCGATCGCCCCCGCGCCCATGCCGCGCTTGTCCGGTGTCCCGTCCGTGTCCAGGTTGGCCATGACGCTCCCGCTCCTTTATTGGCTTTCCTGCTCCAGGGGAGCGCGGATGTGATGGCCCAGTGTGGCAGAGGCTTGTCCACGGCAGACGCATGATCCGGAGCGCGCAGAGGGGCCAGTCCGCTCAGGCCGGCCCATCCCCTTCGGGTCCAACCTCACCACACCGGGGCCGTAGCCCTTCCGGCACCCCTCTGTTGTCAAGAGGCCGGTTGAAGCCGTCTTGACGTCGTGGTCTTCCGCGTCGTCGCGGTCGCGGGTAGCGTCGTGGGTGTGGGTCCGGGTTGTGGCTGATCCGAAGTGCCGGTGTGCGGGTGCAAGCCGGCCGCGCTGGATTGAAGTGCCGCCCCGCTGTGCCCTCCCGGACCCGCGTCCATGTCTGCGGTCACGGCGGCCCTAGCGTCGGCCCGCAGCTGGCGGTAGAGAGCATCAGAGATGCGTCTCTTCAGGCAGCGCATGGCTTCGGCTTTGGTCTTGCCGGCGGCGAGCTTGCGCCGGTAGTAGGCCCGGCCTTCGGTGTCGTGGCGCAGTTGGCTGGTCGCGGCGATGTGGATCATGTGGTTCATTCGCCGGTTCCCGGCGCGGGAGAGCCGGTGGCGCACGATCTCGCCGGAGGAGGCTTCGATGGGGGCGGTGCCGGTCCAGGACGCGTACCGGTTGCGGTCGGTGAATCGGGCGACGTCGCCGGTGTCGGCCAGGGTGCGGGCGGCCACGATGGGGCCAACGCCGGGTAGCTCCATCAGGGTCGACCCGGTCGCGGCGACCATCGTCTTGAGCTCGCGGGTGACGGCCTTGGCCTTGCCCTCGATCACCACCAGCTCGGCGATCTGTTCCGCAGCGAGGCGGCGGCGTGTCCTGCCGGCCAGGTCACGCGGCTTGACCGTGGCCAGGATCCGCTTGGCTTGAGCGGTGCTCATCTTGCGCTTGGAGCGTCCGGGGACCAGTTCGGCGAGCAGCCGGTGCACCCGGTTCACGCACTGGATCCGGGACCTGGTCAGCTCGGCGCGCCGGTCCACCAGCAGCCGCAGGGCCTCGAGCTGCTCGTCGTAGGCCAGCACACGCAGGCCGCGGGTGCGCACCGCGACCACGGCGACCGCGTGCGCGTCGTGCGGGTCGGTCTTGCGGTTATGCCCGGTGTCGAACATCCGCGCCCGGGCCGACAGCTTCGCCGGCACGTCGACCACTGCTTCCTCGTCGGCCAGCAGCCGCTGCGCGAGCGGGCGCCCGGCACCGTTGCTGCCCTCGACCGCCCACACCCGATCCGGGTAGGACGACACGTGCCGGCGCATCGCGGTGTACCCGGCCTTGTCCGTGGCGAACCGGCCGGTCGCCAACACCGTCTCCCGGTCATCGACCACCTCGATGGTCGCCGACAGCTTGTGGGGATCAACCCCGATGAACACCCTCGCCATGAGCCTCGCCTTTCCGTCGTCGGTTGGTTGACGCCGGGCGGGCACTGCTACTGAGAGCTGGGCAGACCCCTCTTCAGCCACACACCGGCACGGTGCCCGGCGGGAACGCAGACCGAAAATGAGCCACACCGGTCACGCTGGTGGGCAGCCGCAAGGAGAGCTTCCCGCCGGGCACCTAGACCGAGTCTGGCCAGACACCGGTCCTGAAGGGAATCGTCTAGTAGCCGCGTTTCGCGCACGCAGGGGCAGGCATCAAGCGCCCAGATTGACGCTGTCGCAGCGTAAGCGGACGTGAACGCACTGCCCCAGCAAATGCCGGTTGGGCAGTGCGCCGACTCCTTGCGCTGCGGGCAATGGCCGCCACCGGCATGCGCCCGCGACAAATCGCCGATGCTCTGGGCATCAGCCAACCGGCGGTCAGCCAACAACTGCAGTCTTCAGAGGCGCTGACCGACGTTCACCCCGAGGTCCTCCTCGAGGCTGCTGCGCCGATCCTCACGCACATTGCCGAGGGACGCGGCTTCACTAGGTTGACCGTCTTCGGTTCCGTCGCCCGCCACAGCGCTCGCCAGGACTCCGACATCGACCTGCTCGTGGCACCGCCCCCGACACGTCGATCGGCGACCTGCTCGCCGTGCGAGACCTGTTCGAGCAAGTGCTCGGCCGCCCGGTCGACCTCTTCACCTACGGCGGCTTGAAGCCGGGACTCGATGACGACATCCCCCGAGAGGCGGTGCTGCTGTGATGGATCGCAAGACCGCCAAGGAGCTGCTCCACCTCCGCGACTGGCTCGAAGCACTCAGGAGATTGTGGACCTCGGCAAGGTCGCCTACCTCCGCGAGGACCTGCTCCAGGAGGCCGGCGACTCGCTGATGATGAAGCTCGTGGAGGCATCGAACCGACTGTTGCGCGCCGGCTTCCAGAGTCCTTCAGGAGTCCTATGGCAGGACGCGATCGCGAACCGGAACTGGCTCATCCACCAGTACGACGAGATCGACCGCGAGATCACGTGGACGACCCTCACACGGGGCTTCCCTCGATGGCGACAGGACCTGAACCAAGCCTTCGAATCGGCCGAGGGCTTCCTCGCCGAGGATGCCGGGACACACTGACAGACCAGCGCATCGCCGACCGAACCTTGGATTCCCCTGATGCGCCGTGTCGCGAGGCGAGCGATCCGTGCACCAGCCCGTACACCAACTGGCCCCCGTCCATGGCGTTCCGATCCGTCCACCGCGCCCGATTTCGTGCTCAGCGCCGCACCCAATGAACCCCATCCGACCCCCGGTTGGACCCGGTCGGTTGGGGGTTCGAGTCCCTACGGGCGCACAATGTGAAGTCGCGGGACATCGTTGACAGGTGTCTCGCGACTTCGTTTGTGCCGGTGGTGCCTTCTTCTTGCGCCCGCCGCGTTGTGGGCTGCCTTTGGGTGGTCCGGGTGGTCGGCCCAGGGGTTGGTAGTCGCGGGTGGGGTCGAGGGTCAGGTCTCGGATGATCTCGCCGGTGTCGGAGTTGATCACGGTGATGTGTAGGTCGTGGACGAGGATCCGCACGGGGGTGGCGTTGTGTTCGGAGCCGAGGCCGATGTGGTGCAGGCGTCCGCCGTGGCGCAGGGTGACCCGCCCGGCTTGTCGACCTTGTCGTGGCGGATCCGCCAGTGCCCGTCCCTGCCAGTGGGGGTGGCCTTCGAGCGGCGGCATAGACCTGGGCGGGGTCCGGCCGGCCAGTGAGCGGTGCGGCCGCTGGTGGTTGTAGACCTCGCTGAATGCGTCTAGCTGAGATTGGAGTTCGTCGGGGGTGGTTGCCGGGGTTGGGCGCGGAGCCATTTCTTCAGGGTCTGCTGGAAGCGTTCCACCTTGCCCTGAGTCTGTGGGTGGTTGGGTCGGCCGTTCTTCTGGTCGATGCCGAGGATGACCAGTTCTCGTTCGAAGTTGTTGGGCCCGTGCAGGAATCGGGTGGTGAACACCAGCCGTTGTCGGTCAGCGTGGATGCGGGGATGCCGTGGATGTCGACGGCGGCGCGGAAGGTGGCCACGACGTCGTCGCCGGTGACGGGGTGTGGGCGGTGAGGCTGAGCACGTAGCGGGAGTGGTCATCGAGCCAGGTCAGGATCTCGGTGTCGGTGCCGTCGGCCAGGGGCCAGTGGGTGAAGTCGGACTGCCAGCACTCGTTGGGCAGGTCGGCCTCGAACCGCAGGTAGCTGCGTTTAACCCGGTTCTTCGACACCCCCGCAGCGTTAACGATGACGCGAGACAGGGGTTAACAAAGTCGTGAAACAGGGCACCTCCGGGCGCACAACGTGGCTGGCTTCTCCCGGCTGGTACAGGGAACACCGGACCCGGTAGAGCACGCGAGCATTCGATGGATGGCTCCGGCGAGCTGGAATACATTGGCTTGGGCACCAGCCGACATCCCCGCCATCGCGGTCATTCGAGCCGAACGCGCCGCGTGAAATAACGCCTCGTCGACCTTGTCCGACTCCATCGCTCCTCGATCCTGACCGCACGACGCCGTCTCCGGAAACCACCAAGAGGGCGGCGCTCGGGTGCCAGGCGGCTCGAGCGTGCGGATCGTCGGTGTTCGGACTGCACCCTTCAAGGCCCATCTTGGAGGTTCCACGATCGTGTCGGAGGGAGCACGCTGATCGCAGGTTGCTACGAGGCAACCGAGACAGCCGAGGAGGGCCCGACCATGACCAACGACGACGAACTCAGCGGGATGCAGACTGCTGACCCCGCCGACATCGAATACATGTTCGCCCAAACATCCACCGGGCTCCTCGTCGAACCGGACCGCGTGACGCTGCGCGGCGTCTCGCCCACCACCTTGTGGTTCTCGGATCGACCCGACCGCCTCACGGGACATGTCCCGACCGAGGAGTTCGTGGCGTCGTGGGGCGTCGGCGACGACAACTTCGCCGAGAACCCACCAAACGCATTGCTGTCGATCTTCGAAGTGGACTGGGTGAACGACGTCGTCGTCGTCCTCCGCGAACCCGTCCTCAGCGAGGGCGACCTCACCTACGCCATCGACGTCACCGACGGCGAACTCTCCACCTCATCAGGACCCTCGAGCCTATTCATCGACATGATCGGGCGACCGATGTCGCCGGGGGTGTCGGTCGCCGGCGTTGGGCGCCGAGGCCGACGCCGCGGCCAACGACGCGCCCGGCGACGCTGACCGCGGCGGCCACCCCTTCACACCAACATCATCAACACGAACACCAAGGCGGTTTTACGGGGTCAGTGCAACGGGTGGTTGTGAGAGTACTTCGTTGAGGGCTTCGGCGGGGGTTCGCCAGCCGAGGGTCTTGCGGGGTCGGCGGTTCATCGTGGCGGCGACGCTTCGAGGTCGCTGGGGCTGTGGATGGCGAGGTCGGTGCCCTTGGGGAAGTACTGGCGCAGCAGGCCGTTGCTGTTCTCGTTGGATCCGCGTTGCCAGGGCGAGTGGGGATCGCAGAAGTAGACGGCATGTCGGTGCGTCGTGCGCTGCTGGGCGTGTCGCGGCCATCTCCACGCCCTGGTCCCAGGTCAGCGAGCGGCGTAGGTGCTCGGGAAGCCCGGCAGCCTGGGTGATGATCTGGTTGGCGACGTTGGCGGCGGTCTGATCGCTGCCCACGTGCGAGCAGCATCAAGAACCGGGTGGAGCGTTCGACCAGGGTGCCGATCGCCGAGGCGTTGTTCTTGCCGACGATCAGATCACCCTCCCAGTGCCCCGGGATGGCCCGGTCAGCGACCTCGGCCGGCCGTTCGCTGATCATCACCATCCCTGACATCCGTCCCCGACGTTCCCACCCGACCGTGCTGTTTTGCGCACCGTCCGCCCGGTGCGCAGCGCCCGATGCAGTTCCCGGCGCAACTCACCGCGGCCCTGCACGTAGATCGCCCGGTAGATCGTCTCGTGGCTGACCCGCATTCCCTCATCATCGGGGAAGTCCAGTCGCAGCCGAGCCGTGACCTGCTGCGGGCTGCAGCGGTCGGCAAGCCTGGCCTGCACCTCCGCGTGTAGCCGCGGGTTGGCCGCCAACTTGGTCAGCTTGGGTCGGCGAGCCTGGCCGGCAGCTCGTTCCGTGGGCCCGGACCGGCTCGTAGCGTCGCCGCCGGTTGCCCGGGTTGCGGGCGAGCTCACGGCTGATCGTCGAGGGAGCCCGACCCAACTCCGCGGCGATCGCCCGGATCGAACGGCCCTCAGTGAGCCCGACATGGATCTGCAACCGGTCGCGCAACGACAACCGATGCCCCGGTCCCCGATGAACATCGGCGTCACTCACATCACGTAATCGCACCCGCCAGCCGTGGCGAGGCGTGGGCGGGCGTGGCTGCACCGGCTGTCTGGCCGAGCAGGCCCGCACCGAGGGCTGGACCCACGAGCACTACCTGGCCGCGGTCCTCTCCGCTGAGGTGTCCAGCCGGGAAGCGTCGGGGTCCGAGACCCGGATCCGCGCGGCCGGGTTCCCCGCCCGCAAGACGATCGAGGAGTTCACCTTCACCACCGGGCTCGGGGCCAAGCGCGACCAGGTCCACCACCTGGCCACCGGCTCCTACCTCGCCGAGGCCGGCAACATCGTGCTCCTCGGCCCACCCGGACGGCAAGACCCACCTGGCCATCGCGTTGGGCATGAGACCCGCCGGACAAGGCCACCGAGTCCTGTTCGCCACCGCCACCGAATGGATGCAGCGCCTCCAAACGGCCCACCAAACTCGGCCGGCTGCCCGCCGAGCTCGTGAAGCTGCGCCGCTACGGGCTGATCATCAT
>CAVWAR010000012.1:0-256012 GCA_963753075.1 uncultured Actinomycetes bacterium | reverse complement strand
GGGGCCACCCGGCCTGCCGGCTACGGTGGACGCGACGAGGTCGGAACCGGCGCAGCCATCAGCACGGCCGGTCGCGGACGCCACCGGCGTGCGTGCCGGTGGGACGACCCACGGATCCGTGGGCTGAAGGGACTTGAGGTGCGAGCAGTCGTCTGCACGGCATACGGTCCGCCGGAGGTGCTCCGGCTCGCGGAGCTTCCGACTCCGACTCCCCGGAAGAACGAGGTGCGCATCCGGATTCGGGCGGCTGCGGTGACGTCGAGCGACTGCTACCTACGAGGGTTGCGGCTGAATCCCGGCTACCGGGTGATGGCGCGGCTGGTGGTGGGGTGGAACGCGCCCAGACGACCGGTCCTGGGCATGGTGCTCTCCGGGGAGGTGGACGCGGTCGGACCCGGCGTGCGGTCCTTCCGGGTGGGTGACCCCGTGTTCGGGTTCAACCGACAGCACTTCGGGACCTACGCGCAGTACGTGTGCTGGCCCGAGGACGGACTGCTGGCAACACGCCCCGAGAACGTCACCCACGAAGCAGCCGCGGCCATCACCTTCGGCGGCCTGCTCGCGTCGCACAACCTGCGCAAGGCCGACGTGCGATCTGGCCAGAAGGTCCTGATCTACGGGGCGTCCGGGGCGGTCGGCACGTCCGCGGTTCAACTCGCTCGGCACATCGGCGCCGAGGTGACCGGCGTCTGCGGCCCCACCAACATGGACCTTGTGGCGTCCCTGGGCGCCTCGACGGTCGTGGACTACACCGTCGAGGACTTCACAGACAGCCAACAGCGCTACGACCTGATCCTCGATGCCGTCGGCAAGCGCAGGAGCGCCGCCGCCCTCGAGCGGTGCCAGCGGGTCCTGGCCCCCGGCGGCGCCTGCATCTCTGTGGACGACGGAACGCCGAAGCTGCGTCGCGAGGATCTGGTGTCCCTCGGTGGGCTGGCGGCCAAGGGCGAGCTCGCGCCCGTAGTCGACCGGACCTACCCCCTGGACGACATCGTCGCGGCGCACACGTACGTCGACACCGGGCACAAGCGCGGCAACGTGGTCCTCACCGTCCCGTAGCGCTGCGCAATGCGTGGGCGCGACGCGGGGCGGGACGGCTCGGGGGCACCAGCGCCACCTGCCTCAGCGATCGGGGTCGGCTGGGGCGATCCGGAGCAGGACGTTGCCGATCTTCTGCTGCGACTCGACGTACCGGTAGGCCTCGACGATCTGGTCCAGGTCGAAGCTCCGGTCATCGAGCACCGGTTGGAAGGTGCCTGATCGCAGCCACTCCTGGAACTCCTCGATGAGCGCCTTGTCGAAGTCCAACGGGGTCGGCAGCATGACCCTCCTGCCGCGGCCCACCTTCGTCGCAAGCTGCAGCGGCAGGTTCTGCCATCCGGGACCGAGATCCGAGGTGAGGAACATGCCATCGGGACGCAGCACGGATCGGCACCTGCCGAAGCTGGTCTTGCCGGCGGCGTCGATGACACAGTCGTACTGCTCGCCGCCCTGCGTGAAGTCCTCGGCAAAGCGGTCGATGACCCGGTCCGCCCCGATCTCGTGCATCAGGTCGACAGCCTCCGGTCCACACACGGCCGTGACAGTGACGTCGAGGGCCTTGAGCAGCTGGACGGCTGCGGTGCCGATCCCTCCGCTGGCCCCGTAGACGAGGACATCCTGGCCGGGCTGGATGCCACCCTTGCGGATGATCGCCAGCGCGTAGTGCGATGCCTCGGTGCTGGCCGCGGCGCGTTCCTCGGAGACCCCCTCGGGGATGATCGCGATCGGGCCGTCCGCGTCGACCGTCAGGTACTCGGCATGGGCACCGAAGGCGGGTTCGTTGTAGCCGAAGACCCGGTCGCCGACCTCGAACCCACGCACTGCCGGTCCCACCGCCGCCACCACCCCCGCGAACTCGGTACCAAGAACGGTCAGCTTCGGCCTGCGCCATCCGGTGAAGGCCCGCAGGATGAACGGCTTCGCGGCCCGGTACCCGCAGTCCGTGCGATTCACGGTGCCCAGGTGCACCCTGACCAGCACTTCACCCGCTCCGGGGCTGGGGACCGGCATGTCCTCGATCCGGACGACATCGGGTGGCCCGTACTCCGTCGACACCGCTGCTCTCACAGCCTCACTGTAGGGCCATGGTCGCCGATCGGGCCGAGCCTGACTCGCCGGCCGCGATGACGCCAGCCTCCGACTGGCTATCTGCGAGGATCGGTGACATGTATGCGGTGGCAACCTTCCTCATCGTCGCAGTGATCACTCTGGCCTTCGGGAAGCTCGCAACCGGGGCGTTGATCGCCACAGGGCTGCCCCCCGAGATCGCTGCCTTCCAATCGAGGTCAGCCTTCAGCGGGGCCGGTTTCACCACGACCGAGGCTGAGAACGTCATCAACCATCCGGCGCGGCGCAGGATCATCATGACCACGATGTTCGTCGGCAGCCTCGGAACCCCGACGCTCATCGTCACAGTGCTCCTCTCGATGATCGCGCCAGGGCCGGGCTCCACCAACGAACGCGTGCTCGTGCTCCTGTCCGGGATGGTCCTGATCCTCCTCGCGGTCCTCAACCGCCCCATGACGAACCTGCTCGTCGGCGTGGGGCAGAAGTACGCGACCAAGAGGCTGCTCCCAGCTCTGGCCGCGGAGCCGACGGTGCTGCTGAACCTGGACGCGAGCTTCGAGATCGACATCCTGCGACTCACGGCCGACCCGGAGGAGGCGGTGCGGGGGCTGCGCGGCCTCGATCAGGCGTTCGCCGGGGTCACCGTGCTCGGCATCCGTCGCGGCACGGAGTACTTCGGTGAGGCACCAGTTGACATCACGCTGAAGGCCGGCGACGAACTGGTCGTCTACGGCCGCCACGACCGGCTCGCGGAGATCCGCGCGGACAGCCAGTCGCTCGGCTCGCAGTGATCGCCCCTTCACGCACGCTTGCTGCCGCCGGGCATCCGGCTGCGATCCCCTCGGCCCTTCCGTCAACCCGCCGAGCGCCCTAAGGTCATCCCATGCCTGTCTTCATGATCGAACGCCAGTTCGCCGAGGAGCTCGAGTCCGTCGACGCCGTGGGCCTCAAGCAGATCAACGACGAGGCATCGGTGCAGTGGCTGTACTCGTTCCTGTCCAAGGACAAGCGCAAGACCTACTGCCTGTACGAGGCGGAGTCCGCCGACGCCATCCGAGCAGCCGCCCAACGGGCGGGGATCCCCGCCGACGTCATCGTGGAGGTCAGCCAGACCATCCAGCCGGACGGCACGTACACCTCGGTCCAGACGAGTGCGCCGCAATGACCCCGGCCCTGCCCGACGAAGCCTGAGCAAGGCCCCGCCCCAGCCGACCCCGCGGCCCCCGGCCCGACCACCGAGCGACCGCGTCACTCCCCCGCGTCGACCCACCCGTTGGCCACCGCGAGCATCGCTGCCTGCGTCCGGTTCGCCGCTCCCGTCTTGATCATGATGCTGCGCACGTGGTTCGCGGCCGTGTGCGGACTGATGACCAACTGCTCAGATATCCGCTGGTTCGAGGCACCGCCCACCAGCAGCGCGAGCACGTCCAGCTCGCGAGAGGTCAGGCCCGAGTCCACCTCCGCCGCACCACCACTCGGGACCGCACTCGGGACCGCACTCGGACCGGCATCGTCGGGGGCGCGCTGGTCGAGTGATGCGATGACGCCGTCGACGATGGCAACGACCCGGCGATGACCGACCGGCTCCGCGAGCGCCCGGGCCCGCTCGGCGGCGGCGCGCGCCTCCACCCAGTCGGCAGGACGCCCGGTGGCGGCCAGATGCCGCGCGCGGGCGGCGAGACTGGTGGCCAGGTGAACTCGGGAATCCGAGCGGGTGTCCAGCGCCTGGGCCGCATCGAAGAGCGACAGCGGATCGCCCTGTCCCAAGAGGGAGTCCACGCAGGCCAGGTACCGGTCGGCGCTGCCCAACATGGCGACGAACTGTCCGGAGGCCAGGTTCATGCCGTGGTACTCCTGCAGCAGCGGCCGCAGGCGCCGCAGGGCGGCCTCATCCTGCACGAACAGGGCAGCCTCGACGAGGAACCCCAGAACAGCTGGCCACATCGCCGAATGCCTCAGGTCGTCACTGATCCCGTCCATCAACGACGTCAGCAGTGCGGCGGCAGGTTCGACCATCTCCAGGGCGGTGTACAGGGCGAGCAGCCCGGGCGCCCAGTGCGTGTCCGGGTCCTCCTCGCCGGTGATGAACGGGCGGACGTCCTCCAGCCTTCCGGTCTCGCGCCGGACCATGAACATCTGTACCCCGAAGAGGCCCTCGGTGTCGTCGCCCTCCCAGCCGCTGCTGATCTGCCTGACCCGGTCGGCCTCCCGCTCCGCGCCGGCGAAGTCCCCGCGGATGAACCGCATGCCGTAGCTGACCGTTGCCACCCAGAACTCGTAGTAGGGCAGGCCGCTGCGTTCGGCTGCCCACCTCATGTCCGCGGCAGCCAGGTCGATCTCCTTGCGATCGCCGAGCATGTACCCCAGCGTGGCGCGGAAGAACCCCGAGGATCCCAGCGTGTCGTAGTCGCGCAGGCGCTTGGCGAGATCGGCGAGCTCCTGGGCCCGAGCCAGGGTGATGTACGCGCGTTCCGGGTGCAGCCCATGCCACAGACCCGCGTCGATCACATGGGCCAGGAGCTCGTCGTCACCCATCTCACGGGCTCGGGCCAGGGTTGAGTTGCTGAGCTCGACAGAGTCGTCAATCATCCCCACGAACCCGATGGCTCGCCCGAGGCTGGCAAGTGCCCGGACATAGGCGGGGTCGTCGTGGTCCGCCCCGTAGTCACGCAGGGCATCGGTCAGCAGGGCCGCTGACGAGGCCTCACCGAATCGCCGCCCAGCCCGCTCGTGGGCCGTCGCCGCTGCCAAGCTTGCCGTCGGGTCCGCGGTCTCGGTCGCCACCTGGCGACTCAGCTCCATCGCAGTGGTGAACCTGCCTGCGCTGACCAAGCACGGGACGGCGAGCAGGAGCGCCTCGTGACGCTCGACCGGGTCGTCGGCCATCTCGGCAGCCTGCTGGAAGTACTGGGCAGCCTCCTCATGGGCCAGCGCCCGCTCGGTGAGCACACCGGCTCGCACCAGGTAGTGGCGCGCCTTGACCGACATCTCATCACCCAACGCGTGCGAGAAGTGGTGCGCGAGCTGCTGGGTACCGGTCAGCCCCGGCAGCTGGCGAGCCTCCAACGCCTCGCCAGCCCGGGCGTGGTGCCGAGACCGGCGAAGCGGCGGGATCACGTCGAGGACGGCCTGGCGCGCGAGGGCGTGGGCGAACCGGTAGTCCAGCCCGCCCGGGACGGAGCCGAGCAGCCCGCCCTCCACCGCCTTCTCGAGGCACGCAAGGCTGGTCTCCTCGTCGAAGCGGGCGGCGCCGAGCAGGAGCGGGACGGGGATCCGTTCACCCAGCACCGCGGCCAGCTCGACGATGTCACGACTCGACTGGTCCAGCTGACCGAGCCGCGAGGCGTAGGCGTCGCGGATCGTCCCCGGAACCCGCGGCGATCCAGACCCAGCAGGCCACCCCACGTCGGAGCCGAGGTCGCGGCAGATCTCTTGGAGCAGGAACGGGTTCCCGCCGGTCTCGTCGCGAAGCCGGGAGGCCAGCGGCTTCGCGCGATCAGAGGGCAGGTGCGC
Source organism: uncultured Actinomycetes bacterium (assembly GCA_963753075.1). Taxonomy (GTDB): domain Bacteria; phylum Actinomycetota; class Actinomycetes; order S36-B12; family CAIYMF01; genus Prado023. Next base: position 250,390 of record CAVWAR010000012.1, on the reverse strand, counting down.
CTCCATCCGGATGAACTCGGTGACGTCGGCGGTGTTGAGTCCGGCGAGGTCGAGCCGATGGACCCCGGGGTCGCGGTAGAGGTCCGTGATGGTCGCGACCACCGCCTCGGACCGATCGGGCGCGGTGGGTCTGTGGGTGCCGACGATCAGCAACCGCGAGTCGGTCAGGTGGTGGACCAGGTACGACAGCATCTGCAGGGTGGATCGGGTGGCCCAATGCAGGTCCTCGAGGATCAGCGCCACCGGCTGGACTGCTGCGACCCCTTCCAGCGTCTCCACCACGGCGTCGTAGAGGTCGCGTGCCTGCCCGGCGCGCTCGACGGAGCCCTGGTCATGCCGATCGATCCCCACCAGTGCGGTCAGCCGATCCCGGACCACCGCCCGCGACTCGGCAGCAATCACGGAATCGACTGCGGGGATCAGTGACCGGACCGGGTCCCGGAAGGGCTGGTAGGCAACCGGAGAGTCCGACAGGCAGTGCCCGACCAGGACCGCGGCTCCCGCCCGGCTCAGGGCCGATGCCGCCTCGCTGACAAGCCGGGACTTGCCGGCGCCCGGCTCGCCGCCGACGAAGACGACCTGACGCGTGCCCGACTCGGCCGCGGCCCAGATCTCCTCCAGCGCGTCGAACTCCTCCTGCCGACCGACGAACGCAGGGCCACTTGACCTGGCCCACCAGGCGGGCAGCGCAGGAGGTACCCAGGCCGACATGCCCTGACCGTAGCCCGACACACGGGCACAGGCGAGGGCCTGCGGCCCCAAGCGCGCACAGGAAGGCCGCCGCAACTCCCCCGGGCGTAGGCACAAATGACTATGCGCCGAATGACCGGCTGATCAATGACGACCACTTCTGGTCATGTGCGGGCGTGACGTGCTCCGTAGCGTCGTTGAAGTCAGAGCCAACGAGCTGCCGGCTGATGCCGGCGAGAAGGAGCATCCCGATGACAACCCTGGACATACTGCGCACCGACATGAACGGCGCGGTGATCACTGCCGCCGACCCCGGATACGACGAGGCACGACACGTCTACAACTTCATGATCGACCGTCGACCCGAAGCCGTGGCTGTCTGCACGTCTACCAGCGACGTTGTGGCCGTGGTCAACTACGCCCGCGAGACCGGGGCAGACCTGGCCGTCCGGGGCGGCGGGCACAGCGTGCCCGGCTTCGGAACCGCGGACGGCGCCGTCGTGGTCGACCTCTCCGGGATGCGCGAGGTCCGCGTCGATCCCGAGGCGCGCGTTGCCCACGTTCAGGGTGGGGCCACCTTCAACGACGTGAACGTGGCCACCGGTGCCCACGGCCTGGCAACCCCGGGCGGGATCATCAGCACCACCGGCGTTGGTGGCCTGACGCTCGGTGGCGGCATCGGCTACCTGGCGCGCGCACACGGGCTCAGCATCGACAACCTGCTCTCGGTCGAGATCGTGACCGCCGACGGCCAGGTTCGGACCGCCTCCGCCGACGAGAACCCGGAGCTCTTCTGGGCGATCCGAGGCGGTGGCGGCAACTTCGGGGTCGTCACCGAGTTCCGGTTCCACCTGCACGCTGTTGCCAACGTCCTTGCCGGCCCCATGTTCTTCGAGCTCGCCGACGGACCGGCCATCTTCAGGCACTACCGCGACCTGATCGCTGACGCCCCACGGGAGTACGGAGGCTTCCCGCTGTTCAACCAGGCACCGCCCCTGCCGTTCATGCCCGAGGACCGGGTCGGTGAGCCGCTGTGCGGAATCATGAACTGCTGGTCCGGCGATGAGGCCGAGGGGCTGGCCCTGATCGACTCGTTCCGACAGGTCGCCACACCAGTGGCCGAGCACGTGGGGGTCATGCCGTTCTCGGACGTGAACGCCCTGTTCGACGCCCTCGTCCCACGCGGGCTGCAGCACTACTGGAAGGCCGCATTCGTCACCGAGCTCACCGACGATGCCATCGACGCCCACTTCCAGCACGGACCGGGAGTGCCGGCAATGAACTCGACGATGCACATCTACCCGATCAACGGGGCGTGCCATGACGTCTCCGACGACGCGACCGCGTTCGGGCACCGCGACGCCTCGTTCGCAACTGTCATCGCCGGCATGTGGCCCGACCCGGCTGAGAACGAGGCGAACACCGCGTGGGTGAAGGACTACTACGCAGCGATCGCCCCGCACTCCGAGGCCGGCGGCTACATCAACTTCGCCGCAGCCGATGACCAGGCGCGGGTCCCGGACAACTTCGGCGCCAACTACGAGCGGCTCCGCGCGGTGAAGCGCACGTACGACCCGCAGAACCTGTTCCACCTCAACCAGAACATCGTCCCCTAGGCAACCACTGCCGGTGCCCCACCAACCTGTGCGGGGGCACCGGCATGCCGGGGGCCAGGGCGCTGGCTACACCCCAGCCGGCGCATCGGCCCGGCGGACGGCGGGACCGGGCGGCAGCCACGCACGTCAGCCCGCCTCGCCAACAAGCCCCGCGATCCGGCGCCGATGGGCGAGGGCGCGCACCACCAGGGCGATCAGCAGACCCGAGAGCAGCAGCCACGACACCCACGATCCGACCACCTTGACCGCTGATCCGACCTGCAGGACCTCGGCGGCCCATCGACGCTCCGAGCCCACGGCTCCCAGCAACGCCCACGCCGCGGCGTTCTCCAGGTAGTCCCCGATGGCCGCAACCAGGGGAATGAGCGCCAGACACGCCATGTGGGGAGCAACCCGGACCAGGATCAGAGCCAGTGCAACGACCAGGACGAGCGCGCCGGCCGCCGGGTAGACCAGGTCGATGAGCTGCAGCTCGCGATAGGCCGCGAGGCCGTCGGCGCCGCAGCCAGCCAGGAACGCCTGCGTGTCCGCCGCCGAGGGAGCGAACCGCACGTCCGGCGCACTCAGACCGCAGGCCTGCTCCACAGCGGCAAGCGAGAAGCGCCCGCGCCACGCGAACAGCACGCCGGCGAGGACCAGCCACACGAGGCCATATCCGGCCAGCAGCCGGCGATCCGCCAACCTCTCCACCATCGAGTTCGTACGCACCAATCGGGCCATGGTCTCTCCGCTCCTCGGACGGGACCGGACACAGTGGTCGGCCCCGGAATATTTACTACGGTTTCGCAGTATCTGAAAATACTACGACATCGCAGGAGTATGCTCAAGCCATGCCTGCCGCTGCTGACGTCCCGACCCCCCAGATCCCCGGGACGAATGTCCTGTTCGATGCCTGGCTGGTCTCGCGTGCCGCAAACGCGCAGCTGGATGATGCGCTCGTGGCGTCCGGGCTCACGGCCGACGAGTTCGCCGTGTACTCCGTGCTCAGCCACGAGCCGCTGACCCCCACGGAACTCGCAGCGTGGATGTCCGCGCCGCTGACCACCGTCTCGAGCTACGTGAAGCGCTTCGAGGCAGCGGGGCCACGTCACGCGCCTGCCGAACGCCGACGATCGCCGGTCCTACCGCCTGACCCTGACCGAGGATGGTGCGGCAGTCCACCAGCGCGCCGGCGAGCGGTTCCTGCCAGGGCTCCAGGCCGTCGAGGCAGCGCTCGGCGGGGACACGGCTGCGGTGCGTCGCGCGTTGGCGTCGCTGCGGGCAGCCCTTGAATCAGTCAGGTCGAGAGCTGAGCCCGGCCACCGCTGACCGCAGCTGAGCACCGCTGGCGTGCGCCATTGCCTGGCGCCCATCGCCGCGTCCGGGGAACCCGCCGGAAGTGGGTCGGCCTATGTGGGCTACTTCACCGAGCCGAGGGCCGGCCACGGGCCAGTGTGATCCCCGTGCCCCGGCGATGGGGAGTACGCATACGCGACCTAGGAGCAGCACATGACCCAGACCTCGACGACGACCACAAGCACCGCACCCACCCACCTCACCCCAGCTCAGGGCCTCGTGCCCGGCATCGTCGGCGGGCTTGCCGGCGGGGTGGTGTTCGGGATGATGATGCAGATGATGGACATGATCCCGATGGTCGCCATGACCGTGGGCAGCGAGTCCATCGCCGTCGGCTGGGTGGTGCACCTGGCCATCTCGGCTGCCTTCGGCGTCGCCTTCGGCCTGATCTTCGCCCGACTCCTGAGCAACTGGGGCAGCGGGATCCTCGGCGGAGTCGCCTACGGCATGGTCTGGTGGATCCTCGGCGCGCTGATCGCCATGCCCGCACGCCTCGACATGCCGCTGTTCAACTTCGACTCGATGGCCTGGAAGTCGCTGATGGGCCACATGATCTACGGAGCGATCCTCGGAGCCGTGGCCGTGGCGCTGGCTCGCCGCAAGGCATGACCGAGGGATTCCCCGGGCTGGAGGACCCCGACCTGGAGGTGTTGGTCTCGGCAACCTGTGACAGCTGCGCGCACTCGCTGTCATTGGTTGACGGACTGCATGCGAGCCACCCGCACCTCCGGGTCACGATCACCGATGTCGACGAACCCGGCTGGGAGCCTCCGCCCGGGTTCGTCGGCACCCCCATGTTCCTGGCCAAGGGGCGCATAATGTCATTGGGCAACCCAACCGCAGAGGCCCTGCGCGCGACCTTCGACCGGGAGGACCATGAGCACGCACACCGGTGAGCACCCCTGGGTCCTTCGTGAGTTCGACCTGTTCCAGGACCTGAACGACGACGAGGTGGAGCTGATCGGGGCCTCGGCACCGATGAGCCAGCTGCCGGCCGGACAGACCATCTACTCCCCCGACCGACCCACCCAGGTCCTGTTCATCCTCAAGCAGGGCCGGATCCGGCTGTTCCAGATCGGGATCGACGGACGAACCATCACCACGTCGATCATCACCCCCGGGCAGGTCTTCGGCGAGATGGCCGCACTCGGCCAGGCCCTCGAGCAGACGTGGGCCGAGACCATCGAGCCGTGCGTGGTCTGCCTCATGAGCCGGGAGGACGTGCAACGGCTGCTGCTGTCAGATCCGCGGATCGCGGTGCGGGTGGCGGAGTTCCTGGGCTCGAGGGTCGCTGACCTCGAGCGTCGCCTGGGTGACACCGTGCTGCGGACCGCCCCCGCACGGATCGCCGCGACACTGGCCCGAATGGGCGGCGACGGCGAGACGATCCGGCTCACCCATGGCCAGCTCGCCGACCTCGTCGGGACCAGCCGGGAGACAACCACCAAGGTGCTTGGTGATCTCGCCGACCGCGGGGCCGTGAGCCTTCGCCGCGGGCGCATCGTCGTACGGTCCTCGCGCGCTCTTGCCGAACTGGCAGACAGCGAGGACCTCACCACCCCGACCGGGGGTCGGGCCATCCGCTAGAACCTGCCAAGGACTGCCATGACAACCCTGATCCTCGTCGGACACCCGGCCACCAACCCACTGGACATCGCCCGCGACGTGGCGGCTCGCCGAGATCTAGTCGCGGTGATCGACCTCGCGCCGCTGACCGCCCTGCTCCTGGAAGCCCGCGGTGTCGACGCGGACACCGCGCGCATCATGGCCATCGATCTCGCCTGCGGCATGGCCACCCGGCTGGACGCCATCGGCCTGCACGCCATCGTGGTCGACGCCCACCAACCCGGCGAGACGGGCGCCTGGCGCACGCGGCTGCTCCTGGTCGACACGTTCACGATCGTCGCCCTGCAGGCGGAGGAGGAGCGGCAGGTGCGCCTCGACATGGGGCGGGACCCGTGGATCTCCTCGGACCCGGTCTCCTACCGCAACTGGCACAAGCGGATCCTCAATGCCCGAACCCACAGCACGGTCACACATGTGGACTACGACGTCATCATCGACATCACCAGGCAGGGACCACGCGGGGAGACGGTCGGGCTGTTGGACGCCCTGATCTGAGCCACGCAGTGCAGCCAGGCGACGGCGCCTGCTGGCTGCACCTCCGCTGGGGCTGCTCACTCCCGGCGCATGCCGCGCCGCAGCGCCAGACCTCGCTGCCGGGGGCAGGCACCCTAGGCAGTTTCGGCATGCCCGGAGGGAGTTGCATCCCAATACCCCGGGGGGTATATTGAAGTCACCAAGACAGGCCCACACTCGACTCAGACCCCTGGAGGTCACCCATGTGCAGCCCCGCCACCTGCCGCTCCTGCGGCAAGGCCACCTACTCCGGCTGCGGCAACCACGCCGCACAGGTCCTGGCCCACGTCCCCAGCACCCAACGATGCACCTGCCGGTGAGTGCGCCATGACACCGGCAACGCCGCACCCCACCGCGATCCCGGCCACGGGCTCCGCGGGACTCAAGCCTGAGGACCTGCGCCCGATCGTGAACCGCCTGCGTCGCGCCGAGGGTCAGTTGGCCGCTGTCATCCGGATGCTGGAGGACGGCCGCGAGTGCGCCGACGTCCTGCCCCAGCTGTCCGCAGTCTCCAAGGCGCTGTCCAAGGCCGGCTTCGCAATCGTGGCCAGCAGCCTGCAGGAGTGCCTGACGAACCCCGACAACAACTCCGGCACCGACATCGCCGACCTCGAGAAGCTCTTCATGTCGCTGGCCTGACCCAGCGACCCGATCCGACCCATACCTGCCAGAAGGGAAACCAGCACAGTGATCGAACAGATCTCCGTCAAGGACCTCAAGCGCGCCCAGGACAGCGGCGCCCCCCGCGTCATCGACGTGCGCGAGAAGCACGAGTACGACGGCGGACACGTCCCGGGAGCCGAGTGGATCCCGATGTCCCTGGTCCCGCTTCGGGCCGAGGAGTTCAAGTCGGCGGACCCTGTGTACGTGGTCTGCCGGACCGGCAGCCGCTCGGGCCAGGTCGTCATGTGGCTGGCCAAGCAAGGTATCCAGACCATCAACGTCGACGGCGGCACACTCATGTGGCAGAACCAGGGCTTCCCCGTCGAGACCGGCGCCGACCAGACCGCAGGAAGGACCACCCAGCCATGACCCGCCCTGAGATCGTCATCATCTCCACACCCGAGCTGGGCGACCGCTCCTACGTCGCCGCCACCGGCACCACGGCAGTCATCGTTGACCCGCAGCGCGACATCGATCGCGTCCTGGCTGTCGTCGAGGAGCGCGGCTGGCAGGTCAGCCACATCGTCGAGACGCACGTGCACAACGACTATGTGTCCGGTGGCCTGGCCCTGGCAGAGCTCCTGGGCGCGACCTATGTCGTCCCCAAGGGTCACGACTACGCATTCGACGCGCTCACGGTCGGCGAGGGCGACTGGTTCGACACCGACAAGATGACCTGGCGGGTGCTCCACACCCCGGGCCACACCCCGCACCACGTGTCCTACACCCTGAGCGTCGACGGATCCGACCATGCCGTGTTCACCGGCGGCTCGCTGCTCTTCGGCAGCGTCGGGCGCCCCGACCTGATCGGCCCGGAGGCCACGGAGGGCCTGGCCCACGACCAGTGGCACTCGGTCCGCAAGCTCGTGACCGACGTCGCAGGGTCGGCCGAAGTGCTGCCCACCCATGGGTTCGGCTCCTTCTGCAGCGCGACCGCGACCGTGGGCGTCGAGTCCACGATCGCAACACAGGCCGCGACCAACCCGGCTGCCCTGCTCGACGAGCACGCCTTCGTCACCGAGCTGCTGGCCGGTCTGGACACCTTCCCTGCGTACTACACGCACATGGGACCGGCCAACGAGGCGGGCGCGCGCCCGATCGACCTGTCCCCCGCCGAAACTGCCGACCCCCAGGAGCTGCGCCGACGGATCGCCGCCGGCGAATGGGTCGTCGACCTGCGCAAGCGCCGCCTGTGGGCCGCCGAGCACCTTGCTGGCAGCCTGAGCTTCGACGTCGAGGGCAATGCCATCACGTACCTCGGCTGGCTGATCCCCTGGGGCACGCCGATCACGCTGCTCGGCGCCACGCAGGAGCAGATCAGTGAGTTCCAGCGGAGCCTGACGCGCATCGGCATCGACCGACCCGAGGCCCAGAACGTCGGACAGCCGCAGACCTGGGCGACCTCGCCGGAGGAGATCGGCACGGTCCGCCGTGTGGACTTCGCAGAGCTGGCCTCCGAGCTGGCGGCCGACCCGGCCCGGATCCTCGTGGACGCCCGTCGCGTCACGGAGTGGCAGGACGGCCACGTGGAGGGAGCCCGGCACGTCCCGCTGCACGACTTCCCCGACAACATCGGGCAGCTCGCCGCCTGGTCGGAGGCCGCAGCCCACGCGGGTGCGGACCCGACGATCTGGATCTCCTGCGGAAGTGGGTTCCGCGCCACCGTGGGAGCCTCGCTGCTGGCCCGTGCCGGCATCCCGGTCGTGGCGGTCGACGACAACTTCGGCAACGCCGGCAAGGTCGGGCTGCCGATCGTCAAGGACGAACACGCCCTGATGCTCGGCGACGCGTACGCCGACTGACGTCGTCGACGGCCACCTGACGCACAGCGATTCCTAGCCCGTGGACCTCCTTGCCTTCGTCGCGATCGGCATCGCGCTGGGCCTGTCCCTGGGGCTCTTCGGCGGCGGCGGCGGGATCCTCGCGATCCCGCTGCTCGTCGCCGCCGGCCTGCCTGCCGATGAGGCCGGGACCACCTCGCTGATCGTCGTGGCGATCGGCGCACTTGGCGGGCTGATCCCCCATGCCCGGGCCAGGCGGGTCGCATGGGCACAGGGAGCCACCTTCGGCGCCCTGGGGATCCTCGGCGCAGTCGCCGGCTCCCGGATCGCCCTGGTCACCGACGACGCGATCCAGCTGTGGGGGTTCGCGGTGGTCCTCGTGGTCGCCGGGACCCTCATGCTGCGCAAGGCTCTCCGCGCCGGTCCGGCGGCCAACGGAAGCGAGCCGGAGGGGCACCGCCGCTCCTGGCCGCTCATCGTCGTCACCGCCGCAACCGTCGGGCTCTTCACCGGGTTCTTCGGAGTGGGGGGCGGCTTCCTGGTCGTACCAGCGCTGACGCTTGTGATGGGCATGAGCATGCACAGGGCCACAGCGACAGCCCTGCTGGTGATCATCATCAACTCCGCGGCGGCCTTCATCCCCCGCGCCGGGGAGGCGCTGGATGCCCAGGTGACCGGCGTGGTCGGCATCAGCGTGCTTGTGGCCAGCGCGCTGGCGGCGCGCTGGTCCACGCGGTGGTCGAACAGGTCACTCGGGATCGGCTTCGCCGTCCTGGTCCTGGCCATGTCCGTGCTCACGGTCAGCCAGGCAATCGGCGCGTAGCAGATCGGGTTCCCAACCCCACACTTGCGTAGTAACGTAATCATGCAGGTGTTGCGGGTCGGGGATTCGAGCCGTCGCAGGCTCACGGCGGGTGGAGGTCGCGATGGAGCTGCAGCCGGACTCCCGTGCCGCCGGCACAGGCACCCCCGCTGAGGCACCGCGGCACCGCCTTCGTGATTCGAGCGGGTGGTTCGTCCTCGCGCCGTCGCTGCTGCTGCTCATCGCGGGCACGGTCGGGGCACTGACCGACAACGCGCAGCTGCGGGACGGGTGCTGGTTGGCCGCTGGGCTCATCGGGCTGGCCGCCTCAGCCGTGGCGGTCGGTACCGCGCTGGTCCGGCGCTCCGCTGGGGTCGACGTCCTGGCCCTGCTGGCCATCGGCGGGGCGATCCTGACCCAGGAGTACCTGGCCGCGGCCCTGGTGGCCGTCATGGTCGGCACCGGAACAGTCCTGGACCAGTGGGCCGAGGCGACCGCCAGACGGGAACTGAGCCTGCTGGCGGCCCGCTCCCCCAGGGTCGCCCACCGGATCTCGGGTGACGCGGTCCAGGACATCGGGGTTGACGAGGTCGCGGTCGGCGAGGCACTGCATGTCGGCTCCGGGGAGATCGTTCCGGTGGACGCTCGCCTGCTCGAGGCCGCGTCGTTCGATGAGTCTGCCCTCTCGGGGGAGCCGCAGGCAGTCGACCGCGCGGCCGGTGACACCGTGCGCAGCGGCGTGGTCAACGCCGGGCCCCCGGTCCGCATCGTGGCCACCTCGCTGGCAGCCGACAGCACCTATGCCGACGTCGTCCGGCTGGTCCAGGCGGCCCAGGCGGACTCCTCGCCGTACGTGCGCCTCGCCGACCGCCTGGCGTGGTGGTTCGTGCCCCTCACCCTGATCCTCGCCGGAGCAGCGTGGCTCGCCAGCGGCGACCCGGACCGGGTCGTGGCCGTCCTGGTGGTGGCGACCCCCTGTCCGCTGCTGCTGGCCGTCCCGGTCGCGATCATCTCGGGGGTCTCGCAGTCAGCCCGCCGCGGCGTCGTGGTCAAGGGCGGCCAAGTCCTCGAACAGCTCGCCGCCGGACGTGTCCTTCTCTTCGACAAGACCGGGACCCTGACAGTCGGGCACCCGGAGCTGGCCAACGTGCACACCGCCCCCGGGGTGGCCGTGGAAGACCTGCTCGCCGCCGCGGCGAGCCTTGACCAGGCTTCCCCGCACGTGCTGGCCAGCGCGATCGTGCGAGCGGCGCAGGAGCGCGGGATCACCCTGTTGATGCCCACCGAGGTGGTGGAGGTCCACGGCCACGGGATCGAGGGCGTCGTCGACGGTCGGCCGGTTCGGATCGGGCGGGCACCGTGGATCCTCGATGCCGACGTCCCCGCATGGGCCCGGCGGGCCCGGCAGGAGGCGGACCTCGAGGGATCCGTGAGCATCCTGATCGCCCTCGACGGCTCCCCGGCGGGGGCACTGCTCTTCTCCGACTCCATCCGCCCCGATGCCACCCGGATGCTTCGTGGCCTGCGTTCCGCCGGTCTGCGCCGGATGGTGCTCGTGACCGGCGACCGGGCCGACGCCGCCGAGAGCGTGGGGCGACTGGTCGGCGTCGATGAGGTCCGCTCGGAACAGACCCCGGCGGACAAGGTCAATGTCGTTCATGAGGAACGCGTCCGCGGACCCGTGATCATGGTCGGCGACGGCATCAACGACGCCCCGGCGCTCGCTGCCGCAGACGTGGGCGTCGCGATGGCTGGCCGCGGCGCCACCGCGTCATCCGAGGCCGCCGGGATCGTCCTGACGGTGGACCGAATCGACCGGCTCGGTGACGCGATCGGCATCGCGCGGCGGGCCCGCCGGATCGCCGGGCAGAGCGCGTGGATCGGCATGGGCCTGTCCGGGGTGGCGATGCTCGCCGCGGCACTGGGCTTCCTGCCCGCCGCGATGGGCGCCCTGCTGCAGGAGGTGATCGACATCATCGCGATCGGCAACGCCCTGCGGGTCCGGGCGTTCCGACCTCCCGCAGCCGCACGACTGTCCCCGGAGAACCTCGACCTGCTCACGCGGATCGCCGCGGACCACGCGGCCCTGAGCCCGATCGTGGATGACATCGCCCGGACCGCTGACGACCTGCAGCACGCTGACCCGGACGATCCGCTGGCACCGGTGCGGGAGCTGGTGGCCCGACTTGAGGGCGAGCTGTTGCCGCACGAGCGGCAGGAGGAGCGCGAGCTGCTGCCGATGATGGCTGTCGCGTTGGGCGGCACGGACCCGATCGGCGCCCTGAGCCGGACACATGCCGAGATCGAGCACCAGGTGCACCGCCTGCGCCAGCTCGTCGACGCGAGGGACCTGGAACCGCAGGATGCGGTGAGCGACGCCCGACGCACCCTATACGTGCTCTACGGCGTCCTACGTCTGCACAATGCCCAGGAGGAGGAGGGCCTGTTCAGCCTCATCGGCTGAACCTCCGGTCGCGCCCCTGCTGATCCTCAACCGCTTGCGCAACATTGGCTAATCTGGGCTGATGGCCTCGACCTCGCCTCCGCCCGACAGCCCGGACCCGGTCGACTTCATCGAGGCCGCGAAGACGTTCTCGCTGCTGGCCACCCCCACGCGGGTCCGGATCCTGTGGCTGCTCGCACAGGGCGAACAGGACGTGACCACGCTGGCCGAGGCTGCGGGGGCCAGCGTCCCCACCGTCAGCCAGCACCTGGCCAAGCTGCGCCTGGCCGGGCTGGTCATCGTCCGGCCAGAGGGACGACACCAGATCTACCGGGTCGAGGACCCGCACATCATCGCCCTGGTCACGCAGGCAGTCGAGCACCACCAGGACCTCCGCGCGCGGTCGCGGTTCACCCCGGGTGGCTAGTGGCGCGTCGGCAGGCTGAAGTCAGCCTCCCCCACCGGCTCGACCAGGCCATCGGCGACCAGCCCGTCGAGCGCGCGCTCCCGCTGGATCGGCTCCCCCCACGCGGCCTCGATCGCCGAACGGCCGACAGGCCCATCGGCGTCGCGCAGCACCGCCATGATCTGACCGCGCACCTGCCGGTCGGTCCCAGCGAACCGCTGGATGCGCCGGGGCGGCCCCTCGTACTGCGGCTGGCCGGCAAGCAGCCAGGCACACTTGGTGCGCACGGGACACTCAGGGCAGCGCGGCGCCCTGGCCGTGCACACCAGCGCACCGAGCTCCATGACCCCCGCCGACCAGTGCGCCGCCTCGGCGTCGTCGTCCGGCACGAGCTCTGCGGCGCGAGTGCGCTCGGCCGCGGTCAGGCTCGGGGTCGGGTATTCGGCGCCGCCCACCAGCCGGACTAGCACCCGACGGACGTTCGTGTCCAGCACCACCGAGCGCCGCCCGAACGCGAAGGCACGCAACGCGGCCGCCGTGTACTCCCCGACACCCGGCAGCGCCCGCAGGTCCACGTCCGCCTCGGGGACCCGCCCAGAGTGCTGGTCGACGATCGCCACTGCGGCCGCGTGCAGGTTCAGCGCGCGCCTCGGGTACCCGAGGCGATCCCACTGCCGAACCGCCTCACCGGGAACCTCCACAGCAAGATCGGCCGGCTCCGGCCAGCGTGCCATCCACGCCGTCCACGCGGGCACGACGCGCGCCACCGGGGTCTGCTGCAGCATGATCTCGCTGACCAGAACGCCCCACGCGGTCCGATCGGGCGCCCGCCAGGGGAGGTCCCGACGGTGCTCGTGGAACCAGCCGCTCACCCGCTGGTGCAGGGCGCTGGCATCCCGAGTCGCGTTCCACGGATCTGCGGCGGCTGCCGAATCACCGAGGCGTAGCATGCGCCCCATTCTCAGCGTTGCGGGGTGGTGCTGCACGCAGAGGCTCGCGCGCGCGATACTCGACGCACCCAACGCGCCAGGAGGCACGTCATGTCCGACCGGATCAACGACCTGCTCAAGAATCAGCCAGGTCTCGGGATAGCGCGACGATCAGCCGTCCTGGTGGCCGCCAGCGGCCCCTACCACCCGGAGGTCGCGCGGGACGTCAAGAAGGTGCCCCTGGCCAACGTGGCGCTCGGGGGACTCAACAGATCGCTGTACATCGCCCTCACTGTCCTCCCCCAGCGCGGGATCGAGGAGGTGGCCGACCGGGTCCTGGGCGGCAAGCCGGTCACCGCGGAGCAGATTGCCGCCCGCAAGCGGATCCTCCTGGCCGGAAACGCCGCGATCATCGTCGCCGGGATGCTCGGCCAGCGCCTGATCACCCACAGCAGGCGGGCCGGGCGGCCAGGGATGGAGATCGGGCGGATCATCGCTAGCCAGGTGGCGATCGGCGGTGCCGCCGGGATGGTCGTCCTCGGCTCGGATGCGGCCTTCGGCCCACTCGCACGCCGCAAGGACGAGCAGTCGGTGGCGACCATGGCCGTGTCGGCGGGCATCTGGTCGGTGAACCGCAAGGCTCTGCGGAAGGCCGCCTCGGTGGTCACGCTGTCCACGACGCCATCGATCTACACGTACGCGAACTGACCGCACCTCACCGGGCGTCAGGTCGCCCGCGATGGCCACCTCCCGCCGCCAACGGGACTCCTCCACAGGCTGGCGGAATGGATCAACTGCTCATATAGTTGAATCTTGTACAACAACTTGAGGAGACACCATGCCCGCCGTGACCGCCGACACCATGACCCTGCCGCGCATCGACGCCCCGGAGCCCGGCACCCGGTCGCGCACCGTGCGCGCCGTCACAACAGCCCCGCGCGGCTTCGAGGGCGAGGGCTTCCCGGTGCGCCGGGCCTTCGCGGGAGTCGACAAGGCCGCGCTCGATCCGTTCGTCCACATGGACCAGATGGGCGAGGTCGAGTACGGCGTCGGTGAGCCCCGGGGCACCGACTGGCACCCGCACCGCGGCTTCGAGACGTTCACCTACCTGATGGACGGCACGTTCATCCATCAGGACTCGCACGGCGGCGGCGGGATCATCGCCAACGGCGGCACCCAGTACATGACCGCCGGCGCAGGCATCCTGCACATCGAGACCCCGCCCGAGTCCCTGGTTGTGTCCGGCGGCCTGTTCCACGGGATACAGCTCTGGATCAACCTGCCAGCCGCCAAGAAGTTCCTGCCCCCCGCCTATCAGCCGCTCGAGGGTGGCGACATCACGCTGGCCTCCAGCGCCGACGGAGGGGCCCTCCTGCGGATCCTGGCTGGGACCGTCGCCGGTCACACCGGGCCGGGCCGCAGCCAGTCACCCATCTCCATCGTCCACGCCACAGTGGCCCCCGGGGGGCGCATCGAGGTGCCCTGGCGGTCGGACTTCAACGCGCTGGTGTATGTCCTGTCCGGGCGCGGCACTGTCGGCGCCCACGGCCAGCCGATCAATGGCGGCCAGCTGGCGGTCCTTGGATCCGGGGACCACATCACCGTTGAGGCGGCCCCGAGCCAGGAGCTGGCCACACCGGCACTCGAGGTGCTGCTGCTCGGTGGGCAGCCGCTGCGCGAGCCAGTGTTCGCCTACGGCCCGTTCGTGATGAACACCAAGGCCGAGGTCATCAAGGCGATCGAGGACTACCAGGCCGGTCGGCTCGGCGTCGTCCCCGAGGGCGCGATCATGCCGCACCACGGCTGAGCCGATCGCTCCCGGCTGATCACGTCCGGCCCGACCGAACCCCCGTGCGACCCGAGTCAGTGCGAGGATGTTGCCTCCGCAGAGGAGGGTCATATGCGCATCGGAATCCTGGGCACCGGCATGGTGGGCCGCGCGCTCGCCGAGGGCTTCACCAACGCCGGCAATGAGGTCTCCATGGGGACCCGCGACGTGCACACCACGAAGGTCCGGCAGCTGGACGGCCCGCCTGGGTCGATGGCCGATTGGTTCGCTCAGAACCCCTCGGTCGCCCTGTCTGACTTCCCCTCGGTCGCTGGCTCAGCCGAGGTGGTGGTGAACGCCATCAGCGGGTCAGCCACCTTGGACGCGCTCACCCAGGCAGGGGCTGTGAACCTGTCCGGGAAGGTCCTGATCGACGTGTCGAACCCCCTGGACAGCTCGAACGGGTTCCCGCCGACGCTCTCTGTGTCGAACACCGACTCCTTGGCTGAGTTGGTCCAGCGCTCCTTCCCGGATGCCCGCGTGGTCAAGACCCTGAACACACTCAACGCGGCGCTGATGACCAACCCCGGTCGGCTCTCGGAGCCCACGACGGTCTTCCTGTCGGGCGACGACGCCGGCGCGAAGGCCATCGTCGATGGCCTGCTTCGCGAGTTCGGCTGGAACGACATCCTCGATCTCGGCGACATCACCACGGCCCGCGGCCCAGAGATGTGGCTTCCGCTTTGGCTCAGGGCGATGGGCGCTCTGGGCGACCCGATGTTCAACCTGCGGATCGTGCGCTGACCCGGACCGTCAGATCCGCGTGGCGATGAGGTCGACGCTCGGACGCCCCGCCGCCAACCCACGTCGCTCGTAGCCGGTGACGGGCCGCCAGTCAGGGCGCGGCACGAGCCCCGCACCGACGTCCAGGGTGGGCTCGGCGGAGCAGACGTCGAGCATCTGAAGGGCGTAGTCCTGGATGTCGGTTGCCACGTGCAAGGTCCCACCGACAGACAGGAGCTCGGCAGCGCGACGGACAAGAGCAGGCTGGATCAGCCGCCGCTTGTGATGGCGGACCTTCGGCCACGGGTCGGGGAAGTAGGCGCGGATTCCCGCCAGCGAACCCGGGGCGAGGCGATCCATGAGCTCAACAGCGTCACCGATGCACACCCGCACGTTGCCCAGCGACCCTCGCTCCGCAGCGGCGAGCAGCGCGCCGATCCCCGGCGTGTGCACGTCCACGGCAACGATTCCCGTGTCGGGGTCCGCTTTGGCCATCGCGAGGGTGGCCTCCCCCATGCCGGACCCGATCTCGAGCACAACCGGCCGGGGCGGGTGGAACTCGCCGCCGAGGTCGGCCGGAGCCGTCGCGACCTCGATGCCCCATCCGGGCAGCAGTCGGGTCAGCGCCGACGCCGCGGACGGGGTGGTCCGACTCCGCCGCGGGTGAAACGTCCGGATCGGGCGCGATGGATGACGCTCAGACATCGCGTGCGACCGCAATCCTGCCGAAGCACAAGGATGCCGACCAGCGCTGCACCCGACACCTCCACCGGATGGACGAACGGGTTGCATCAGCAACCGTGGTAGCCAGATTGGCAGAGAGAGGGACCTGCGCGCCAGCCACGAGTGCACGCCGGGCCAGCGCACCACGCCAACGTGTGCCGCCACGCGCAGGGCGAGGGCAGCTCCCCTTGTGGTGTGGTCCGGCACCGCCGGGGGGTGAATGGTCCGTATCAGGCGCGCCGGATGACCCCCAGCCTCGGGACCAACGGTGGCTCTGCCAGCACCGGCGATCAGGCAACCTTTCACCGGAGATCCCCAATCGGACGGAACAGGAATGACTTCGACCACTGGCGAGACCACCGTCGCCGAACCGGGCGCCTCGGCGCCAGCCGACGCTGCGGCACCCACACACGCCATCACCCACCGGTCCTGGATGGTGTTCGCGACAATCGTGGCTGCCGCTGCGACCGTCCTCGCCCTCGTGCTGCTGTCCACGGCCGACGCAGCGGCGAAGACCGCCACCGCAGCCCGGACATCGGAAGTCACCGAGACCACTCCAGCGATGTCGGTCGGCGCGAGCCTGCTGGCCATGGCCTGGGAGCTGACGCCCCCCGCCGGGCAAGCCGAGGCGTGCGCACAGTTCGGCGCTGACCCAACGGCGGCCTGGGCGGCCTACTCAGGCGCCGGGGACCCCGGCTCGCTTCCCACACAACCGGAGTTCGCAGCGTTCCTGACCGGCAGCTGCTGACCTGCTGGCCGAATCCGGGTGCCGTTGGGCCCCTGGACCAGAACCATCCGGGGTGTCACCGCCCTGGTGAGCTGCCCTGCGGCCGTGCGGCTCGCGTGCAAATCACCGAGCCATGGGTTCAGCCGCCCCAGGTGTCGATCGTGGGGTGCATGGCATCGATGCTGCGGCCGATCTCGGCTTCGTCAGCGGCGCCGCGGAAGGTCCGGCGATAGTGCCGACGGCTGGTGGATCACCTTCTACTCGTGGGCGACCGCCCTGGGGTGGAGGGAGCCTGCGATGAGCGGCCGAGGCCCTGCCATGGCAGTGCGCCGGCCGCGAGGGATCGCTCTGGAGATCGACACGGCGCGGTAGAAGTCCTACTTTGGAGCCTCCATCGGCCATCACGGGAAGGGATGTTCCATGAGTGCACGGCAGATCCTCAGCGCGGCGGCTCTGGCTTCGGGCCTCGCCCTGCTGGCTGGTTGTTCGGGCAACGACCAGCAGGAAGGTGACGAAGTGGCCGCAAGCGCTGCGGCAACCCAGGAGTCGGACGGGGCAGCCGAGCAGCCGGTCCTATCGGTCACCTTTGATGGCAGCAGCTGCTCGTACGGCGGCCCCGGCGACGTGGGTGCGGGAGTGGTCGGTGTCGACATCGTCAACACAAGCGAGATCGGCAGCGGAGCGCTGCTGCTTCGGCTCGCAGAAGGGGCCACTGTCGACGACTTCGTGGCTGCCCACCAGCCCGAGCCCTACTACGGTGAACCGCTGGACATCGCCGAACCCTCCGGGACGGTGGGCCGGGCGCTGCCGGGTGAGACAGGCTCGTCGACGTTCCCCGTGGAGAGCGGCACCTACGTCGTCCTCTGCCTTGTGGACACCGACGACCCGGATTTCGCCGCCAGCTACTTGGCCCAGCCCCCCGGGGTGACGGTCAGCGAGTAGCTGCTCGCACGAGTCCCTCGCGGGGTGGCCGCCGCTGAGGTGCCCCATAGTGGGCGCTTCATGCCTGACCCTCGTGCGCGCTTCGCGGCATTAGGACGCACCCGCTGTGTGGGCCACGATCCACGTCGCGATCTGCGGCACGTCGAGCCGGCCAGATGCCGCGCTGAGCATGAGGTCCTCGGCCTCATCGACGGTGTGAGTCAGATCCCGGCCGTTGAGCAGGCAGAAGATGCGCGCAGCCGACCATGCCAAGCGCTTGTTGCCATCCACGAGGGCGTGGTTGCGGACCAGCGAATGCAGCAGCGCTGCGGCCTTGTCCTCGAAGGCCGGGTAGGCGTCCTCACCGAAGACGGTGACCCGGGGGCGGGCGGCGGCTGCCGCCAGAAGGCCGGCGTCCCTGACCACCACGTGATCGATCACGCCAGCGGCGATCTCGAGTAGATCCTCGACCGAGAGGTAGTCGATCTCCTCGGCGCTCACTTGCTCAGTCGCTCGAGCAGCTCACGATCCTCGGTGCGTACACGCTGGATCGCGCTCAGCAGTCGCTGCGGGCGGTCCGAGACGTACTGGGCGATGGCGGTTCGCGCGACCTCCTGCATCGAGCGCCCCTCCTGCTCGGCCCTCGAACGCAGGGCATCGCTCTCGGCATCGCTGAGTCGGAGGTTCATCGCCATAGCGCAACGGTACCACGGCGGTACCGAGCAGTTCTCGAGTCCTCAAGGCGCTCAGTCACAGGTGGCCCATCGTGGGTCGTGCAGCCACGCCCGTCCACGCTCGGCGCGTCCACTCGCGGCGTTGTGACCAGCCTATGGGGCCGAATGTCACTGGCTGGTTTTTGGGCTGGGGCCCCTGCGGCTGGGCAATCGGCGCCCCGAGGCGCCCGCACACCCGACGCCAGGCCTCGGGCGGCTCGTCCACGATCCCTCGAACGAGTGGCGTCCTTGATGTCAGGGATCACGAGGCGACCGCGGTGCGCGCGGAGTTGGACGTGTACCAGGCGTCTGGGACGGCGAAGGGCGAGGTGGCTGTGGCGCTGGCGACGGCGTTGGACCGGGCGAAGGTGGGGCAGGCCGCCCGGTCTCGGGAGTTGCTGCAGCTGCTGGCCACAATCCGGGCATCCCGACCACCGCTACCGAACTGTCGACCAAGTGCCACCGATCACGCGCCCGAAGTGGTCTCCTGGCTCCACTTTCCCCTTGATTCCCGCGCTGTTTGTGGCGCAGGATTGCAGGTCGTGCGGCGGCTCGGTCGAGACACTGCGCCGCCGTCGGCAGCGGATCGAGAGCCACCTGCGGACTCCCTGTGGTTGGTCGCAGCCGCGTGTCCTGGCGAGTGCCGCCCCACGCGATCCGGTGAACCAGCGAGACGAGGCTCAGCCCCCGATGCTGGAGCCGAAGCCGTCGAAGCGTTCTGCCCTGCCGCGAATGCCGGGGCTGTCCTGACTCCAGAAGGTCACTGCGCCGACGTCACCGTTCGCGGTGCCTTGCAGCACGGCAACCGCGCCGGCATAGTACGGGAGCGCGGAGTCCCCGGACGTCATGGCCAGCCACTGGTGGCCGGAACCGCTCAACGGTACGACCCTGACTGCTCCGAAGTCCCCAGGAATGGCCCGCCAATCCCGCAGTTCCTGACCAAGGCCGCCAGCTGTGCCCAGGACCACCCGCCGGCCGATGATCAAGTCCGGGTAGCCGTCACCCGTCAGATCCCCCGCGGCCACCGGATCGGCGACGTCCTCGTCCCCCCAGAAGCCCGGCCAGATGGCGTCGACACCGGGGGAAACCACCGCAGAATGTGGAAGGGGACCGGGGTGCAGCCCATCGACATGGCCATAGAGAACGGCCGCACCCGAGTCCGAGCCCATCACAAGGTCGGCGTGACCGTCCCGGTTGAAGTCGGCCAACACCAGCGTGCAGCACGGGTCCGTGAGAACCGTGTTCAGATCCGTCGACAGGAAGTACTGGCTCCCTTCAACGGTCAGCCCGCTTGGGCTGCCCAGCAGCAGGTGCACCGGCGAGCCCTGGCCCAAAGGAGTACCGCGAGCGATGGCCAAGTCGTCGTGGCCGTCGCCGTTCACGTCACCCGTGGCTAACTCTGCCGCCCATCCGTCCCAGGCAGGTTGGCCCATGGTGTCGCCCGGACTCAGGCGCCACGACTGCGCCGCCGACGCTGTGAGCCCACGGGGCCCGCCGCGCAGGACCACGACCGGGGACCCCACCACGAGGTCGGCGTACCCATCGGCGTCGAAGTCGCCAGAGGCCAACTTCGCACCGAAGCGGTCGTACGTCTGGTTGCGGCCGGGAACCCCCGGCTTGCCCTGGTGCCACACCTGATCCCGGGCGGTCAGCCCGCGTGCCCCGCCATACAGCACCTGCACCGCCCCGGCGTCCTTCTTGGTCCCGATGTCCTCGCCGGGGATGCCGATTGCCAGGTCGGCGTACCCGTCGGCGTCAAAGTCCCCGGAGGCCAGCACCTGGCCGAACCGGTCGGACCGTTCAAGTTTGTTCTTGATGCCCTTGCGGCCCTGATGCCACGCCTGATCCCGCGCCGTCGGTCCGGTCGCTGACCCGTACAGCACCTGCACCGCCCCGGCGTTCTTGACTCCCCGCAAGTCCTCGAACTGAACCCCCACCGTCAGATCCGCGTAGCCGTCCCCGTCGAAGTCGAACGGCATCGCCGCGCCACCGGCGACCGCAGCGGACGCGGGGTCCACCCCCACCGGTGTCACCGCCGGTGTGACCACACCACCAACGAGAACCAGACCCGTCCCAACCAACAGCGCACGCTTCATGACCGGCCACCCCGTTCCATATTCAGTTGACTCCGCCTCCACGCTAGCCCGGACGATCGGGGACTAGGAAGGGCCAAACGACCTGCCGCCCACCGGGGACGACCCACCCAAATGGGCTCTTCTGACTGATCCGTGGGTCATGACCGCCCGGGAGGCTGGGTTTGTGGCCGCCGAGGTTGAGCATCGCGAGGGCGATGAGGGCTTCGGGTGAGCGGAATCCGAAGGCGACGCGGGTGATGAGGCGGATCTTGGTGTTGACCGACTCGATGCGGCCATTGGACAGGCCGTGCTCGATCGCGGCGAGGATCGAGGCCTTGTGCTTCACGATCCGTGTCTGCAGCGCGACGAACGCGGGGATCCGGCAGCGGCGGGCCCAGCCGATCCAGGCCTCGAGTGCGTCGACGGCCTCGTCGTAGCCGAGCTGGAACACCAGCCGGAGGCCTTCCTTGAGCAGGCAAGCCCGGGGGAGCCGGGGGTCGGTCTTGGCGACCCAGGCGAGTTTGGCCTGCTGCCGGGTGGTGAGGTCCTCGGCCACGGTTCCACGAGGCTCACCGCGGACACCTCCTCCTATGTGAACGGGGAGCAGAAGCGGGCCGCCCTCGATGTGGTCGCACAGGCGTTCGCACGGTAACTGCCCCCGAAACTGCCCCCGAACATGAGAAAGGCCCTCTCCTGCGCTGCGGAGGGGGCCTTTCTCGTGCTCAGTGGCTCCCCCATCTGGACTCGAACCAGAAACCTGCCGGTTAACAGCCGAACGCTCTGCCAATTGAGCTATGGGGGATCAAGCGCGTGAAGGATACCAAGATCGGTCGCTCCGGCCCAAACCGCGCCGCGGGCGCGCACCGGCCCCGACCTAGACGCCCAGCTGGCCCCGAAGCTCGGCGAGGGAGGCGTCCGCGGCCGCCCGCCAGCCGGGATCCTGCGGGTCGATGCCGGGGTCGAAGACGACGGCCCAGCGGATGTCGCCGGTCTCGGGTGATCGCCGTGAGTTGAGCATTGCCACCCCGGCCCGGCCATCCGGATGGATCAGCTCGGCGCGATACGAGCCCACGACGGTCCATTCGACACGTTCCCGAACCACCGCCGGCACCTGCCCGGGCTCCTCGAAGCGCAGTCGAACCTCCTGGCGGGGCGCGCCCGTCGCCGACTGGAGCACCAGGTCCAGGAACTCCTCGGACCAGGAGCCGCGCACCACGTGATCCCATGGCACCCGCCCGTGGTCAGGCATATGGATCGCCTTGTCGGTGCACACCGCCACCTGCCCGCCGTGGAGCTCACCCCACGCGAGGAGACGTTCCCCCGAGGATCCGTCGAGCATCTCGACGACCCGCGGATCCACCTCCCGACGCCAGCGCATCACTGCTCCAACTGGCCCACCTGGGCCAGCTCCCGACGATAGGCCTCCAACGTCATCACGTCGGCGAAGACGGCCGTGGCCTGATCGGCCTGGGCGGACTGGTCAAGCTGGCCCAGCTCGCGCTTGAGGTCAGCAAGCCGACGACTCGCTTCGTCGTAGAGCAACCGGGCCACGATCGAGGTGGCGTAGCGCCCGGTCGGCTCCCCGGTCGTCACGAGTGGCTCGACCGCCAGCTCACGAACAAGATCGCGGACGCCGTCGTCGGGGCACACGGCGAGCACGGCGTCCATCCACTCCCGTCCGCCGGTTCGCCCGACCGGGCCGCCGGCGTCTGCCAGGGCCTGCTGGACCTCCACGTAGCGCGGATGACGGAAGCACCCGGGTTGGACCGAGTCGAACCAGTCGCCGACGAGGTCCGGCACCTGGAGCACGCACTTCAGCGACTCGCGCTCGACGAAGAGGGCCGGCTCGCGCGGGTCGGGCCGAGGCGCCCGCGGTATCGCCGGCCTGTCCTCAGCGCCTGCTTCGCCGGCCGCAACCGACTCCCCCGAACCCGGCGCACCGGTGCTCGACGCCGGGGGCTGTCCAGGAGCCCGGCCAACGGGAGGCCGCGAGGCCTCGTCCGCGCGCCTGTGCGTCGGGGTTCCGCGCCGGTTCGATGCGCTCGCTCGACCCGCCGACGCGACTGCCGCCCGAACGTCGGATTCGGGAACCCCCACCCAGCCGGACAGCAGGCGGGAGTACTCCGGGCGCAGGGCAGCATCCCGGATCCGGGCCACCAGCGGCGCGGCCTTGCGCACGGCCGCAACCCGACCCTCGGCCGTGCTGAGATCGAACCCGGCGACCGCGGATCGGATCGCGAAGGCGAACAAGGGGGTGCGCGACGCGACGAGTTCACGGACCGCGCTGTCTCCGCTGGCCAGCCTGAGCTCGCACGGGTCCATGTTGTCCGGGGAGATTGCGATGAACGTCTGGGCCACAAAACGCTGGTCGCCCTCGAAGGCCCGAAGGGCCGCCTTCTGCCCGGCAGCGTCACCGTCGAACGTGAAGACGACCTCCCCGCCGAAGGTGTCGCTGTCGACGAGGTACCGGCGCAGCAAGGAGGCATGGTCCGGGCCGAACGCCGTGCCGCAGGTGGCCACCGCTGTGGTCACACCCGCAAGGTGCGCGGCCATCACATCCGTGTACCCCTCGACGACCACCACCTGCTTGAGCTTGCCGATGTCACGGCGCGCGAGGTCGATGCCGTAGAGGACGTGTGACTTCTTGTACAGGGCGGTCTCTGGGGTGTTGAGGTACTTCGGTCCCTCATCGTCATCGAGGAGCTTGCGGGCCCCGAAGCCCAGGACGTCGCCGGACGCGTCTCGGATCGGCCACACGAGCCGGCCCCGGAATCGGTCGTAGGTCCCGCGTTGACCCTGCGAGACCAGCCCAGCGGCCAGGATCTCGGCGTCGCTGAACCCGGCCGAACGCAGGTGCCCCAGCAACCCATCCCACGATCGCGGCGCGAACCCCACCCCGAAATGCTCGGCGGCAGCACCATCGAAACCCCGCTCGGTCAGGAACTGCCAGCCGACCTGAGCCTCCGGCGCGGCCAGCGCCTTGACGAAGTAGGCAGCGGCCACCTTGTTGGCCTGCGCGAGCCGAGTCCGGTTCGGGCCGGTCCGACTCGGACCCGCACCGTCCTCGTAGCGCAGGGTCACCCCCGCCCGGTCGGCGAGCTTCTCGATGGCCTCGGTGAACGTCAGGTGGTCGTGCTTCATCAGGAAGTCGACGACGTCGCCGCCCTCGCCACATCCGAAGCAGTAGTAAAGGCCCCGGGCCGGCGTCACATGGAAGCTCGGCGACCGCTCGTCGTGGAACGGGCACAGCCCCTTGAGGGACCCCGCCCCCGCAGACCGCAGCGTCACGACCTCACCGATGACGGCGTCCACACGCACCCGCTCGCGCACGAGGGCAACGTCCTCGGTGCGCACGCGTCCTGCCATGCCCGCATCCTAGGGACGTACACCGACACCCACGACCACGGCGGCCGCTGTGCCGAGCCTCCGGCCGATTCACCCGTGCGCGAACGCGTCGATTCCCGGGGCGGACACAACTGCGTGGGACACTCCAGACATGACAGCGCCGGCCATGCTCCTCGAGTGGAGCCCACGCCGTCCTGACCACTCCCGACGGCACCGAGCGCGCCGCCGTTTCGTGGCGCTGGTCATGATCGTCGCTGTCATGACGGTCGCTGTCCCGGTCGGGGCCGTGGGCAGCGTGTTGCGGTGGTCGGGCGTCGACGACCGGACGCGTACCGACGCGATCGTGGTTCTGGGCGCTGCACAGTACCAGGGCACACCGTCGCCGGTCCTTGCCAACCGGCTGGCCCACGCCCACGAGTTGGTGGACGCCGGCGTCAGCAAGCGGGTCATCACCGTCGGTGGGTTCCAGGACGGTGACATCACCTCCGAGGCCCAGACCGGCAAGGAGGAGCTCGTCGCCGACGGCATGCGGCGGCGGCAGGTGATCGCACTTCCCTACGGCGAGAACACGGCCGAGTCGCTGGAGGCTGTGGCGGCGATCATTGCGGCCGAGGGCATCGAGTCCGTGACGATCGTGACCGATCCCGCCCACTCAGCGCGGGCCAGGGCGCTGGCCGAGCACTTCGGCATGGAGGCCCACGTCTCGGCAACTGCCGAGGGGCCGGGCACCAATCTCACCAGTGAGTACGTGATTCGTGAGTCCGCTGGCCTGATCAGCGTCTGGCTCAACATCTAGCCGCAGGCAGCAGAGCGGCCGGTGGGCGCGGCGAGCAGCTGTCGCGATCGGCGCACCCCCTGTTGGCGGTGACTGGTCAGTGCTCCTACGGTGGTGCCGTGCCCGTGCCCGGTTACTCCCCCGACGACGAGGTGCGCTGGGCCACCGAACCCCCGAAACGCCTGACCCGGTCGGCGTTCGCCAGGGATCGGGCCCGCGTCGTGCACTGCGCGGCCTGGCGGCGGCTGGCCGCCAAGACCCAGGTGATGATCGCTGGCGAAGGGGACTTCCCGCGCACCCGGATGACCCACTCCCTCGAGGTCGCACAGGTGGGTCGCGAGCTCGGCGCCGCCCTTGGCTGCGACGCGGATCTGGTGGAGTCTGCATGCCTGACACACGACCTCGGGCACCCGCCCTTCGGCCACAACGGTGAGGACGCCCTGGATGAACTGGCCGCGGGCATCGGCGGGTTCGAGGGCAACGCCCAGACCCTACGGATCCTCACGCGACTCGAGGCCAAGGCCTTCGGTGATCCTGAGGGCCTCGGGCACGAGCGCTCGGTGGGCCTCAACCTCACCCGGGCGGCCCTGGACGCCGGGACGAAGTACCCGTGGCAGCGGCGGCCCGACAACCGCAAGTTCGGCGTCTACGACGACGACCTTCCCGTCTTCGAGTGGATGCGCGCCGACGCCCCGGCCGACCGTCAGTCCTTCGAGGCCCAGGTGATGGACTGGGCTGACGATGTCGCGTACAGCGTCCACGACGTGGAGGACGGGATCCACGCAGGGCTCATCGACCTGTCGGCGCTGCGGGACCCCACCACTGCGGCAGCCATCTGCGACGTCGTCGCCGAGACCTACCTGCCGGGCGCTGATCCCGCGGAGCTGTCCGCCGCCCTGGACCGGCTCGTGGGTTCCCCGACCTGGCCCGTCGGCTACGCGCGTTTCACCGGCAGCCAACGCGATCTTGCCGCCCTCAAGGACCTGACCAGTCAGTTGATCGGGCGGTTCACTGCCGCGGCCGAGACCGCCACCCGCGCGGCACACCCGCAGGGCCGGCTGACCCGGTACGCGGGGTCCCTGGTGGTACCCGATGAGGTCCGCCACGAGGTCGGGGTCCTGAAGGGGATTGCCAACCTGTTCGTGATGCAGCGCAGCGGGTCACGGCGCTCCTACCACCGGCAGCGCACGATGATCACCGAGCTCGTGACGGCCCTGGCTGCTTCGGCGCCCGAGAGCCTGGAACCACACCTGCGGCCCACCTGGGAGCAGGCGGCCGATGATGGCGCTCGACTTCGCGTCGTGGTCGACCAGGTGGCCAGCCTTACCGACAACTCAGTCGTCACCTGGCACAGGCGCCACTGTCACTGAGCCGGTCAGCGCGGCCCCGCGTGGCCCTGCCACGGATCCTGACGCGCCCGGAGCCGACAGCGCCGGCCTGACAGCCACGGCCCTGCGCCGGTCGCGAACCGCACCGGCACCGAACGCACCCGTCCCGAACGCAGCGGTGGCGCCGACCCCCGAGGGGACCGGCGCCACCGGGACGAACGTGGCGGATCAGCGGCTGTCGCTGCCACCACCGCTGCGGAACAACGTGGCACGACCAGCCTCAAGGCGCGCGATCGGCACCCGGAAGGGCGAGCAGGACACGTAGTCCAGACCGACCTCGTCGAAGAAGTGCACCGACTCGGGGTCACCCCCGTGCTCGCCGCACACACCGAGCTTGATGCCCGGCCGGGTCGCACGGCCCTTCTCCACTGCAACGGCAACCAGGGCCCCAACCCCGTCGCGGTCGATCGACTCGAACGGCGAGACGCCGAACACGCCCTTCTCCAGGTACGTCGAGAAGAAGGCACCCTCGACGTCGTCCCGGCTGAAGCCCCATGTCGTCTGGGTCAGATCGTTCGTGCCGAACGAGAAGAACTCGGCGGCCTCGGCGATCTGGTCAGCGGTCATGGCCGCACGTGGCAGCTCGATCATGGTGCCGATCTGGAAGTCGAGCTCGCTGCCGGTTGCAGCAGCCACCTCGGCGATGACCTGCTCGGCCTCGTCACGGATGAGCTCGAGCTCCTGGACTGCTCCCACGAGGGGGATCATGATCTCCGCACGCGGGTCGCCGCCGGCAGCCTTGCGGGCCGCCGCCGCCTCGGCGATCGCGCGGACCTGCAGCGCGAACAGCCCGGGGATCGCCAGCCCGAGGCGCACGCCACGCAGGCCGAGCATCGGGTTGGACTCGTGCAGGCGCTCAACGGCAGCCAGCATCTTCAGGTCGGCTTCTGATACCTCACCCTTGTCCTCCGCTCTGGCAACCGCAACGGCCAGGGTGGTCAGGTCGGGCAGGAACTCGTGCAACGGCGGATCGAGGAGCCTGATCGTCACCGGAAGCCCGTCCATCGCCTCGAGGATCTCCTCGAAGTCGCCCCGCTGCAGCGGGAGCAGTGCCGTGAGCGACGCCGCCACCTCCTCGTCGGACTCGGCCAGGATCAGCCGCTCGACGTACTGCTTGCGGTCTCCGAGGAACATGTGCTCGGTGCGGCACAGGCCGATTCCCTGCGCCCCCATGCGCCGGGCCCGTGCCGAGTCCTCCGGGGTGTCGGCATTCGTCCGCACCGCCAGGCGGCGCGACTCGTCGGCGTGCGTGATGACCCGGTGCACAGCCTTGACCAGATCGTCGCCGTCCTCGGCAGCCAACCGGCCCTCGAAGTACTCCACAACCGGAGACGGGATGACCGGCACCTCACCGAGGAAGACCTCACCTGTCGCACCGTCGATGGACACCGAGTCGCCCTCGCGAATGGTCACGCCACCCGGAGCCGTCGCGACCTTTCCGCTCGTGTCGACCAGGAGTTCCTCGGTGCCGCAGACCGCGGTCTTGCCCATGCCTCGGGCCACCACCGCCGCGTGCGAGGTCTTGCCGCCGCGACTGGTCAGGATGCCCGCTGCGGCCACCATGCCGGCCAGATCGTCCGGGGTCGTCTCCCGGCGGATCAGGATGGTGGGCACACCCTCGGCTGCCCTGGCCACCGCGGTCTCGGAGTCGAACACGGCCTTCCCGACCGCGGCACCCGGCGAAGCCGCCAGGCCCTTGGTCAGGACCGCGCGATCTCCGGAGTGGTCGAAGTGGGGGAACATCAACTGCGCGAGCTGGGCGCCGGACACGCGGCGCACCGCCTCGTCCATGTCGATGACGCCCTCGTCAGCAAGCTGGGTCGCGATGCGGAACGCGGCACCGGCAGTGCGCTTGCCGACACGGGTCTGCAGCATGTAGAGCTGCCCGCGTTCCACCGTGAACTCGATGTCACAGAGATCCTTGTAATGCGCCTCAAGCGTGTCCATGTTGGCCAGCAGCTGCGTGTGCGCCTCCGGGTCCAGCCGGCCCATGTCATCGAGGGTCAGCGTGTTGCGGACGCCGGAGACCACGTCCTCACCCTGCGCATCGGGCAGGTAGTCGCCGTAGTGACCGGTCGCGCCAGTCGCGGGGTCGCGCGTGAAGGCGACACCGGTACCGGAGTCATCGCCGACGTTGCCGAAGACCATCGCCTGCACGTTGACCGCGGTTCCCAGATCGGCGGGGATGCGCTCCTGGCGCCGGTAGAGCACCGCGCGGTCAGTGTTCCATGAGTCGAACACGGCCTGGATCGACATGTCGAGCTGCACGCGCGGATCCTGCGGGAAGTCGATACCCCCCTGCTCCTTGACGATCGCCTTGTACGTGGCGACCAGCGCTTGCAGCGCCGGAACGCCCAACTCGATGTCGGTGGCAACACCGGCGTCTTCCTTGGCCTTGTCCAGTGCCAGCTCGAAGTAGTGGCCCTCGATGTCCAGCACGGTCTTGCCGAACATCTGGATCAGGCGGCGGTAGGAGTCCCAGGCGAACCGCTCGTCCTGGGAGAACTCGGTGAGCCCGGCGACGGCGGCGTCACTCATGCCGATGTTGAGCACCGTGTCCATCATGCCGGGCATGGAGAACTTGGCACCGGAGCGCACCGAGACCAGCAGCGGGTTGGCCGGGTCACCCAACGTGCGGCCGATCTTCCCCTCGAGGATGACCACCTGCTCGGTGACCTGCTCGGCCATCTCTGCTGGGATGCCACCGCCGTGCAGGTAGGCGCGGCAGGCCTCAGTGGTGACCGTGAACCCGGGGGGGACGTTGAGCCCGATCTTGATCATCTCTGCGAGGTTGGCACCCTTGCCACCGAGCAGGTCCTTCTGACTCTGATCGCCCTCGGCGAAGTCGTAGACGTATCGCACCATGTGTGTGGAATCCTCCTGGGACCGTTGATTGACAACGCGAACAAGACTACCCCCGCGGGACGTACGACAGCCGGGCCAGCAGGCGCCCCAGCACAGCCCCGAGGCCGCACCTGGGCGGCCGGCGACCCATTCGACATGTACGCCCGATACGTCCGTTCCGCCGGTGCTGGACAGCCGACCGACGCCGCGACTGACGCACTCCACCTGCCCTAGCCTCGGGCAATGACCCAGTGGTGGCGCGATGCGGTGATCTACCAGATCTACCCCCGATCCTTCGCCGACGGCGACGGCGACGGGTTCGGTGACCTCGTTGGGATCACTGCGCACATGGCCTACCTGGCCGACCTCGGTGTCGATGCGCTGTGGTTGAGCCCCTGCTTCGCCAGCCCGCAGGTGGACCATGGCTACGACATCAGCGACTACCGGGACATCGACCCCATGTTCGGCAACGTGGCCGACATGGACGAGTTGATCGCGACCGCCCACGCGTACGGGATCAGGGTCACGCTGGACTTCGTCCCCAACCACACCTCCGACCAGCACGTGTGGTTCCGGGCCGCGGTGCAGGCCGGCCGGGGATCACCCGAACGGGAGCGGTACCTGTTCCGTGACGGGCGCGGACCCGGTGAGCAGGAACCGCCGAACAACTGGCGGTCCGTGTTCGGTGGGCCGTCCTGGACACGTGTCCCCGAGCCCGATGGCTCCCCAGGCCAGTGGTACTACCACCTGTTCGCCTCCGAGCAGCCGGACCTGAACTGGCGCAACCCCGAGGTGGTCGCCGAGTTCGCCGACATCCTCCGGTTCTGGCTGGACCGCGGCGCCGACGGATTCCGGATCGACGTCTCCGATGCCCTGATCAAGGACGAGAGCTTCCCCGACTCCGAGAGCGGCGAGCCGATCATCCCGAAGGACGACGACAGCCCCGTGCATGACGTCTACCGCGAGTTCCGCCGCGTGCTGGACGCCTACCCCGGCGACCGGATGGCCGTGATCGAGACCGGCGCGGCTGACGACATCGTCGCCCTGTTCCTCAGGCCCGACGAGATGCACCTGGCATTCAACTTCCGGTTCGTCCACGCCGGCTTCGACGGGCCGGGGCTGCGAGCCGCCATCGACTCGTCCCTGGCCGCCAACGCCGTGGTCGGGGCCGAGACCACGTGGGTGACCGACAACCACGACACGCCACGGTCGGTGTCGCGACTTGGCCAGGATGTGGTCATGAGCGGGGCCTACGTGCCGGGCACGATGGCCTCCGGGATCGCGAAGGAGGTCGATCATGCGCTCGGTACCCGACGGGCGCGGGCCATGGCGCTCATCCTGTTGGCGCTGCCCGGGGCGGCCTACGTCTACAACGGCCAGGAGCTGGGGCTGCCCAACGTGGACGACCTGCCCGACGAGGTGCTTCAGGACCCGATCTGGGAGCGCAGCGACCACACCTCGCGCGGCCGTGACGGCTGCCGCGTCCCGATCCCCTGGACGTCCGGCTCCAACCTCGGCTTCACCGGGTCGCGCTCCACCCCGTGGCTGCCGATCCCCCCGGAGTGGGCCGACCTGTCGGTCGCGTCCCAGCAGGCCAACCCCGACTCGATGCTCACGCTGTATCGCAACGCGCTGGCCCAGCGTCGTTCCAGCCCGGCGCTGGGTCGCGGGGACCTGCGCTGGGTCTCCCCGCCTGAGGTTGCCCAGGACCTCCTCGTGTTCGACCTCGTCGCCGACGACCAGGTCAGTTCGGGTGCTGCTCAACCTGGCCGACGCGCCGATCGACCTACCCGGCGGTGACGTGCTGCTGGCCTCGGAGCCGGTCATGGCCGGCCAACTGCCCGCAGTGGCGTCGGCCTGGGTCGCACGCCCGGCCTCGGACGGGATCAGCGCGCGACTCGGCGGGTTGGCCCAGATGATCGCCGATGTGGTCGACCCGCGCCGCTGAGCATGCAGAGATCAGGGCGGAGCGACTCAGCCGTCGTTGGCCCGGATCCGCGCGACCACGCCCCGGGCCAGCTCGGCGCCGTCGAACGCTCCGCTGCGCACCCGCTCGGCCATCGTCCTGATGATCCTCCGGTCGACCAGCTCCGGGTAGTGCCGAGCCATCAGGAACTCCATCCGGCCCCGCTTCGTGGTGGTGACATCGCGGATCGGGCGCTCACTCAGGGCAGCCCGGACCACCGCGGCCACGACGCCCTCCAGGGGCTCGTAGACACTCATCCCCTCCAGCGACAGCCCAGCGGCCTTGACCGAGTCGTGAATCGGGCTGCGCACCTGCGACGGGTAGACACACGACACCCCGACCTCGGGGTACAGCTCCAGGCGCAGGGCGTCGGCGTAACCCACCATCGCGCGCTTGCTGACGCCGTATGCGGCGGCGAGCGGCAGCTGCATGACCGCCATCCGGGAGGCCACCATGACCACCCGGCCACGCGACTGGACCAGCGCCCCGACACAGGCGGCGGTGACCCGCCACGTGCCCAGGAGGTTGATCTGCAGCTGCAGCATCACGGCGTCGGTCGGCGGGAACTCCGCGGGGGTGGGGGCCGAGACCCCGGCGTTGTTGATCAGGATGTCCAGACCACCGCCGAGTGCCGCGATCGCCTCGGGGACGGCCTGCGCGACGCTGTCGTCCGAGGCCAGGTCGCAGGCGATCACGGGGATCGCGTCGTCGTCGCGCGGGGCCACATCCAGGCCCACGACGATCGCCCGGCGGCGGGTCAGCTCCGCAGCGATCGCCCGCCCGAACGTGCCCGACGCGCCCGTGATGAGGACTCGCTTCCCAGAGGCGTCCACCTGCGGGTTGTCGAAGGGCCGGTCGATCTCCCTGTCGATCAGCGGCAGCTTCACGTGGTCACCCCTTGGGCTCACCGTGCATGTCCTTGAACGCACGTAGCGCCGGGGCCCACATGTGCATCACGGGATCCACGTCGACCTGAATCACTGCGGGCAGCCCGGAGTCCAGGGCACGCTCGATTGCCGGCGCCAGCTCGGCGACGGCGGTGACGTGCTCCCCATGGGCGCCCATCGACCGGGCCAGGTCATCCCAGGCGATCGGGCCCAGGTCGGCGTTGATCGTCTCCTCCTCGGGCAGCGCCTTCTTGACCAGCGTCTTGACCGGGTGCAGGGCGAACTGCTGGTTCATCTTGACCATGCCCCACTGCTTGTCGTTGAACACCACGTAGATCACCGACAGCCCGTTACGGACCGCTGTCTCGACCTCCTGGCTGTGGAATCCCATCGCCCCGTCACCGATCAGGCAGCAGACCCGGCGGTCCGGATGGGCCACAGCAAGGCCGAGCGCCTGCCCGACGCCGGCTCCGAGCATGCCGAACTTGAAGGTCGTGATGACGGAGTTCGGGATCTGCGCCGTGTGGTAGAAGTGGCTCCAGACCGCCGCATTGCCGCCGTCGAAGCACCACACCGTGTCCGCGGGCATCACCTCCTGGGCGATCCGCGGCACGTCGCGCGGGTGGACCCCACGGGCGGCGTCGTAGACCCCACGTGTCGAGGCCGCAGCCACACTCGTGGGCACCCCGGACCTGTCTCCGTAGTGCGCCCACTTCTCGGCGTTCTCCCGCTTGCCCGCCGACCACGAGTCCGGTTGCTTGCGCTGCGGTGGCAAGGACGCCAGCACCACCAGAAGGTCGCGCAAGAACACCTTCACGTCGGCCATTACGGCCATGTCCACGGGTCGCGTTCCACCAAGGGTCTCGTCGTCGACATCCACCTGGATCGTCTTCAGCCCGCCCGGGGGCGCCCAGTAGGGGGACTTGCCCCACCAGTCGGTCTCCCCGATGCGGGAGCCGAGGACGAGCGCGACGTCGGCCTCAGTGCGCATCTGGGCGACCAGGTCCAGCGCAGACATGGGGATCGACAGGGGGTGGGTCTCGACGATCGAACCGCGCCCGCCCCAGGAGGTGACCACCGGGGCACCGAGATGCTCGGCGACCGCCAGCAGCTCGGCGCTGGCGCCCGCGTGGATGACGCCGGATCCAGCGTGCAGCAGCGGGTGCGCCGCGCTGTGCAGCATCCCCGCCGCGCGCCGGACCTGCTCCGGGTCGGCGGCGACCGGCGTCGTCCGCCGGTAGGTGTGCGGCGGACGGACCTCGGCCTCCATGACCGCCGGCTTGGAGTTCATCAGGTTCTCGGGGATGTCGACGTGCACGACCCCCGGGCGTCCCGACCAGGACTCCCGGAACGCGCGACGCATCATCTCGCCGATCCGATCCATCGACGGGACGGCCTGACTCGACTTGCTCATCGGCGAGATGACGCCGACCTGGTCGAAGTACTGGAAGGTCCCGCCACGCTCGGGGTAGGAGATGCCGGTACGTCGCGCGGAGGTGATCAGCAGCACCCGGTTGCCCTCGCCCTGCTCGACCGCCACGCCGGAGATCGCGTTGGCCACACCCGGACCGTTGGAGGCCATCGCCACGCCGAGCCGCCCAGTTGCCCGCGCGTAGGCGCCGGCCATGTGCAGCGCGGAGGACTCGTGCCGCGGCCCGATCAGGGTGATCCCATTCGCGCGCAGCTGGGAGTAGAACCCGAAGTAGGTCCCGTCGATGATGCCGAACACGACCTCCACGCCCTCGGCCTTGAGCATCCTGGCCACGAGCTCGCCACCGGTCAGTTGGGTCATGTCGTCCTCCCCACGGGCGCGCGGGCAGCGCCTGCATCGCGTGTGAACCGGCAGCTGCTCCCAACCCGCGGCGCGGGTCCGGAGCATGGCCACCGGCCAACAAACGTACTCCGGCGACACCCGCCGATGCACCGCTACGAACGATGCGCACGGCCGACCGGTCGGCGTCCCCGGATCAAGTCCGCGGAGGTGGATGCAGCTTCCCCCGGATCCGACGGGGTCTACTCCCGCGGGTCGAGGCCAACGAACCTGAGGCACCGGACAGAGTGGCCCGTCGAATCCGTGTAGTCCACATCCGGTCTCACCCGGTACACAGCGAACGTGCCATCTGGGAGTCGCAGGCTGGTCTCCTCATCGAGGTCGAGCGAGAGCTCATAGACCTCGCCCTCCAACGGTCCGTCCTTGGCGGTCATCGTCTTCCTGTCCATGCCACCGAAACTACCGCCGGCACGGCCAGCACCTCGCGCCGGGCAGCGGTCGGACTCACTGCGTCGGCAGCGATTCTTCGGCTACCCCCCGCTGACGCCGATCTCAGCCGCGGCCAGGTCCTCGCCGGAGGCCAGCTCGCACGAGTCCAGCCACCCGTCCGGCAGGGCCACCCGCCGCTGGCCGGACGTGCGCCCCCGTGGGCCGGCCGCGACCTGCGACGGGTACGGCTGCTCGGGATCGATCCCCGCCAGAAGGTCGTCGAGCTCGGCCAGCGAGCCCACCGTGCCCAGGGCGGCCCGGATCGGCTGGGCCACCCGGAATCCCTTGAGGTACCAGGCCATGTGCTTGCGGATGTCGCGGCACCCCTTGTGCTCGTCGGCGTGCATCTCCACGAGCAGCTCGGCGTGCCGGCGCAGCACGACGAGCACCTCCCCGGAGGTCGGCTCGGTGGGCTCGGGTGCACCGGCGAACGCAGCCGCCAGCTGCCCGAAGAGCCAGGGCCGACCGAGGCAACCCCGCCCCACGACGACACCGGCGCATCCGGTCTGCTCGACCATCCGCAGCGCATCCTCTCCTGCCCAGATGTCGCCGTTGCCCAGGACCGGCACCCCGAGGGGCGCGAGCTCGTCGACGAGGCGCGCGATGGCCGACCAGTCGGCCTGCCCGCCGTACATCTGTTCCGCGGTGCGCCCATGCAGGGCGACCCACGCCGCGCCCTCCTCGGCGGCCGCCCGGCCGGCCTCGAGGTAGGTCAGGTGGGCGTCGTCGATCCCCTTGCGCATCTTGACGGTGACCGGCACCCGTCCGTCGGCGGCTGCGACCGCGCCGGACACGACCTCGCGGAACAGATCGCGCTTCCAGGGCAGCGCGGAGCCGCCCCCCTTGCGCGTCACCTTCGGCACCGGGCAGCCGAAGTTCAGGTCGATGTGGTCGGCGAGGTCCTCGATGACCACCATCCGGATCGCCGAGGCGATGATGGCCGGGTCCACGCCGTACAGCTGGACCGACCGGGGCGCCTCGTCGTCATCGAAACGGATCAGGTTCATCGTCTCGTCGTTGCGCTCCAGCAGCGCGCGCGAGGTGATCATCTCCGAGACGTAGATGCCCGCCCCCGACTCCCGGCACAACCGCCGGAACGCGCGGTTCGTGATGCCGGCCATCGGCGCCAGCACGACCGGCGGGTCCACCGGGCGGCCACCGATCGGCGGCAGGGCAACGGGCATGGGATCAATTGTCACCCAGGGTGCATGATGCCGGGTCCATCGCCTGAGGTCGGGCCCACAGGATCCATGCAGGTTGCCGTCCTACTAGGAGCAGCAACATGCATCGATCACGCAAGCACGGGGTGCACGCAGATCAGTGCGCGGGCAGCCGTTCCGCGAGCCACGCGCGCAGCCCCTCGAGCGGGATGCGCTCCTGAGCCATCGAGTCACGCTCGCGGACGGTCACGGCCCTGTCCTCGAGCGTGTCGAAGTCGACCGTGACGCAGAACGGCGTGCCGATCTCGTCCTGGCGCCGGTACCGCCGGCCGATCGCGCCAGCGTCGTCGAAGTCGACGTTCCAGGTCCGACGCAGCTCGGCGGCCAGCTCACGGGCCACCGGTGAGAGATCGGCGTTGCGCGACAACGGCAGCACGGCAACCTTGACCGGCGACAGTCGCGGGTCCAGGCGCAGCACGGTGCGCTTGTCGACCCCTCCCTTGGCGTTGGGCGCCTCGTCCTCGTCATAGGCGTCGAGAAGGAACGCCAGCACGCAGCGCGTCAGACCCGCTGCCGGCTCGATCACGAAGGGCACCCAGCGCTCGCCGGACTCCTGGTCGAAGAAGCTCAGGTCCACACCCGACTTCTCCGAGTGCGTGCGCAGGTCGAAGTCCGTGCGGTTGGCAATGCCCTCGAGCTCGGCGAACTCCGAGCCGGCGAAGGTGAACCGGTACTCGATGTCGACGGTCCGCTTGGAGTAGTGCGACAGCTTCTCCTGCGGGTGCTCGAACAGGCGCATGTTCTCGGCCTTGAGCCCGAGGTCGACGTACCAGTCCCACCGAGCCTTGAGCCAGTACTCGTGCCACTCCTCGTCCGTGCCCGGCTTGACGAAGAACTCCATCTCCATCTGCTCGAACTCGCGGGTGCGGAAGATGAAGTTGCCCGGCGTGATCTCGTTGCGGAAGCTCTTGCCGGTCTGGCCGATGCCGAACGGCGGCTTCTTGCGCGACGTGTTGGCCACGTTGAGGTAGTTCACGAAGATGCCCTGCGCGGTCTCCGGGCGCAGGTAGTGCAGCGCGCCGGCGTCCTCGACAGGTCCGACGTGAGTGCGCAGCAGCCCGTTGAAGTCACGCGGCTCGGTGAACTGCCCCCGGGTTCCACATGCGGTGCAGACGATCTCCTCGAGCCCGGTGGCTTCCCGCCCGTGCTTCTCCTCGAAGGCCTCGAGCAGGGTGTCCGAGCGCCAGCGCTTGTGGCACTGCTTGCACTCGGTCAGCGGATCGACGAACGCACTCACGTGCCCAGAGGCCTCCCAGACCTGGGGAGCGAGGATCACTGAGGAGTCCAGGCCGACCACGTCATCGCGGCCGCGCACGACCGACTGCCACCACGCGCGTCGGATGTTCTCCTTGAGCTCCACGCCCAGCGGACCGTAGTCCCACGCGGAGCGGGTCCCCCCGTAGATCTCGGAGGAGGGGAACACAAACCCCCGCCGCTTGCTCAGGTTCACCACGGCGTCCACACGTGCATCGGGCTTGGTCGGCTTGGCCATGGGCTCTCCAGAGTTCTCGATCGGTTGTCCGGGGTCGGCGTCACGCGGGCGCGCCGGCAGTCTGGCGGCCAACCCTACCTGCACCACAGTGGGTCGATCAGCGACAATCGTGCCCATGGCGAAGAAGCGTGTGCACCGACCCGAGGGGTCCAGGCCGCTGCCGCCCCCCGAAACCAGGGCCTCAGGACCGCGCCCTCCCGTTGAACCCCCCAGGGCGAGCCTGCGCGAGAGGTTCGAGGAGGCCAGCCGGCCGGTGCTGGGGTGGATGCAGGGCCTGCCCTCCTTCGTGGTCCCCATCCTGCTCGCGAGCACCCTGTTCCTCGGGCTGACCCTGCGGGCCACGTGGTCGGGGATCCTGCTGTTCTTCGTCGCAGCCTTCCTCTCATGGCTGACCGCCCTGTCCTGGCCGGCCATCAGCACGGGCAGCCGGGTCCTGCGGCTGGTCGTGAACGTCGCTGTGCTGGGGCTGGGAGTGCTGAAGCTGATGGGCCGGCTCTGAACCCGCTGGGGCCGGCTGCCGGCAGGCTCAGATGTCGGGCAGCTCGTTGGGCACAGCGCCGCCGTACCGACGGTCCCGGGCGGCATAGATCTCGCACGCCCGCCAGAGATCCCGGCGGTCGAAGTCCGGCCACAACGTGTCGAGGAACACCATCTCGGCGTACGCCGACTGCCACAGCAGGAAGTTGGAGGTCCGCTGCTCCCCCGACGAGCGCACGAACAGGTCCACGTCGGGCATGTCCGGCTCGTCGAGGTAGCGGGCCAGCAGGTCCTCGTCCACCTGCTCGGGCCGGATGATCCCGGCTCGGGCATCGGCAGCCAGCGCGGCAGCCGCGTCGGCGATCTCAGCCCGGCCCCCGTAGTTGACGCACATCGCCAGGGTCATCAATGAGTTCCCCGCCGTCAGCGCCTCGGCCCGCTCCAGCTCGTCGATGACGCTGCCCCACAGCCGCGGTCGGCGGCCCACCCATCGGATCCGCACGCCCATCTCGTTGAGCTGGTCGCGACGGCGGCGGATCACGTCGCGGTTGAAGCCCATCAGGAAGCGCACCTCGTCCGGCGAGCGCTTCCAGTTCTCCGTGGAGAACGCGTAGGCCGACAGGTACTCGATCCCGACCTCGAGCGCGCCGTTCACGCAGTCCAGCAGCGAGGCCTCGCCTGCCTCGTGGCCGACCGTCCGGGGCAGTCCGCGCTCCTGCGCCCACCGGCCGTTGCCGTCCATCACCAGCGCCACGTGCCGGGGCACGAACTCCGCGGGGATGCCGGGCGGGCTGACACCCGAGCTGTGCGGCGTCGGCGCCAGGAGCTCCGTGCCTGCCGGTGCGGGTGCGTCCGGGTCCACGCGCCCACGCCGCCACCAGGATCCGGAGCTGTCCGCCATGGGGCAATCCTGTCGCCGACTGGCCCCCTGTTGCTGGCTACGCCGCGCTCCGCACCCCTCCGTTCGCCCGCCGCGTGCGCTTTCGGCCTCCACGAATTCGGGGAGGGCGAGCCGAAACGCGGAGGGCGAACGGGGCCGAGCGGGGGCTGATCGACGCGCCACACGCCGGCTCGAGGGGAATGCTTGGGGCATGGACGACCAGAGCGGTTCGGGCGAGTTGGGGCATCCGGTCTGGGCCAACGCGCACAGGGTCACCGAGTTCCTCTACGTCGGGGGGTCGCTGCACAGCGGTGACGCCGACCCGGGGACGGTGCTCACTGAGCTGCGCAGCCACGGGTTGACCCACATCCTCGACTGTCGCACCGAGACCTCCGATGAGGCGATGGTCCACCGGCTGGCCCCGGACATCGAGTACCACCAGGCAGGCACCGAGGACGAGGCCGGCGGCACAGCAGAGGGGTGGTTCGACAGCGGCGTGACCTTCGCCCGGGAGGCGCTGGACGCTCCCGGCAACGTCCTGCTGGCGCACTGCGCCCTCGGCCAGGCGCGCGGACCGTCCATGGCCTACGCGGTCCTGCTCGACAAGGGCTACGAGCCCGGCGAGGCGCTGCTGCTGATCACCCAGGCCCGCCCGGAGGCCAAGGCCTCCTACGCCGAGCATGCACTCGACTGGCACCTGAGTCGCACCGGTGCCACGCAGGAGGAGCGGATGGAGGCGTTCGACTCCCTGCGGGCTGCCCGCGGACACGTGCGGGAGCTGCAGCGCCGCCAGTACTGATCGGATCGCCCACTGGTCGCGGCCCCTGCGCTCGTGGGCCGTGCTGCTGCCGTGCGCCTCAGGGCCGTCCCACGCTCTCGCAGTTCCGCACTGCTGCCGCGCTGCTCAGGCCCGTTCCACCATCGGCAGCGACTTGAGCTGGCGCTCGATGTGCCACTGCAGGTAGGCCGACACCAGCCCCGATGCCTCCCGGCGCGACCGATCGTCGGACGCGTCCGCGACCGCCCAGTCCCCCGACAGCAGCGCCCCCAGCAGCTCCATCGTCGCCGGACGGGGCGTGGCCGAGCCCGGGATGCGGCAGTCGGCGCACAGCGCCCCGCCGCCCGGCAGGCTGAAGGCGCGGTGCGGGCCAGCCTCCCCGCACCGCGCGCAGGCGTCGAATGATGCCGCCCAGCCAGCGATCGCCAGGGAGCGGACGAGGTAGGCGTCGAGGACCAGCCCCGGCGAGTGCTCCCGCTGGGCGAGGGCCCGCAGCCCGGCCACGAGCAGCTGGAACTGCGCGGGTGCCGGCTCACGCTCCTCGGGGGTCAGCCGTTCGGCGGTCTCGCAGATCGCCTGAGCCGCGGTCCACCGGGGGTAGTCGCCGGCCAAGTCGGCGCCGAAGGAGAACAGCGACTCGACCTGGGTGACCGAGTCCAGCGACCGGCCGATGTACATCTGCGCGTCGATGAGCCCCATGGGCTCGAGCCGCGCACCGAACTTCGAGTTGGTGCGACGCACGCCGCGGGCGACGGCTCGGACGCGGCCGTGGCTGCGGGTCAGCAGCGTGATGATCCGGTCGGCCTCACCCAGCTTGTGAGTGCGCAGCACGACGCCGGAGTCGCGATAGGTCGGCACGGGCCCATTGTGCGCCCATCTCGGGCCATCCGTCGGCGGCACGACGGCGAGCGTTGGGCCCGGTCGCCCGACGGAGGGCGCACGGCCCACCTGCCCGGCGCCCACGTGCCCGCCGGCAAGCAGTGGCCGCGGGTCAGAAGCCGAGCCGGTTCAGCTGCTTGGGGTCACGCTGCCACTCGCGGGCGACCTTCACGCGCAGGTCGAGGAAGACCGGGGTACCCATCATCGCCTCGATCGCTGCCCGGGAGCGGGTCCCGACATCACGCAGCCGCGCCCCTTTCGCCCCGATCACGATGGCCTTCTGCGACGGCCGCTCGACGAACAGGTTGGCGTAGATGTCCAGCAGCGGCCGCTCCACCGGCCGGTCCTCGCGCAGGCCCATCTCCTCGACGACCACGGCGATGGAGTGCGGCAGCTCGTCGCTGACGCCCTCGAGTGCGGCCTCACGGATCAGCTCGGCGACCATGATGATGTCCGGCTCGTCGGTGAGGTCACCGTCGGGGTACATCGACGGGCCCTCGGGCAGCGCCGCGGTGAACTCCGCGACGACGTCGTCGAGCTGGACCCCCGCTGTGGCCGACACCGGCACGATGGCGGCCCAGTCGACCCCGGTGCTCGTGCCGAGCTCGGCGACCGAGGTCAGCTTCGGCGCCAGCTGCGGACGCGCGATCCGGTCGGTCTTGGTGACCAGGGCGATCACCGGGGTGCGCCGCCCACCGCGCGTGGCGTCGGCCAGCCGGTGGGCGATCCGCCGGTCGCCCGGGCCGATCGCCTCGTCAGCCGGCAGGCACAGGGCGATCGCGTCGACCTCGCCCCACTGCTGCTCGACCAGGGCATTGAGCCGCTCGCCGAGCGTGTTGCGCGGACGATGGATGCCGGGGGTGTCGACCAGGACGATCTGGGCATCGGGCTGGTTGATGATCCCGCGGATGACCCGCCGGGTGGTCTGCGGCTTGCTCGAGGTGATCGCGACCTTCTGCCCGACCAGGGCATTGGTCAGCGTGGACTTGCCAGCATTGGGACGACCCACGATTGCGATGAAGCCACTGCGGTGCTCCGTCATGACCGTCCGTCCTCGACCGATGGTGGCGCGCCGGCGGACGAGGCGAGCGCCGCACTCGAGACCCTCGGCGCCTCCGCCTGCTGCTCGGGGCCAGCGGAGGCCTGTTCCCGGGCCACCGGCTCAGCAAGGACAGTGGTGATCCGGTTGCGCCGCCCAGCGGCCTGCTCGGCGGTCAGCACCCAGTCCCCGACGGTGATCGACGTCCCCGGCAGGGCCACCTTGCCCAGGCGCTTGGCGATCAGCCCGGCCACGGTGTCCACACCCTCCTCATCGGCGTCGACGTCGAACCCGAGCAGTTCACCGGCGTCCTCCACGTGCAGCCGCGCGCTGAGCCGGTAGCCCCCACCTGCCAGCTTCTCGATCTCCGGGGTCTCATGGTCGTACTCGTCGGAGATCTCGCCGACGATCTCCTCGAGGACGTCCTCGATCGTGACCAGGCCCGCGGTGCCGCCGTACTCATCGACGGCGATCGCCATGTGGACGCGCTCGGACTGCAGGTCGCGCAGCAGGTCGTCGACCTGCTTGGAGTCCGGGACAAACGTCGCCGGACGCATCCGGGAGTCGATCCGTTCCGTGACCTCGGACTCGTGATGCTCGAAGACCCGGTTGATGACGTCCTTGAGGTAGAAGACCCCGACGACGTCATCCGGACCGTCCCCGATCACGGGGATCCGGGAGTAGCCGGAGCGAAGCGCGAGGGACAGGGCCTGGCGCAGGGTCTTGTGCCGCTCGATCCAGACCATCTCCGTGCGCGGGACCATCACCTCACGCACGCGGGTGTCGCCCAGCTCGAACACCGAGTGCAGCATCGCGGCCTCGTCATCCTCGATGACGCGGTCGGCCTCGGCCTGGTCCACCAGCTCACGCAGTTCGGCCTGGCTCGCGAACGGACCCTGCCGGTAGCCGCGCCCCGGTGTGATGGCGTTGCCGATCAGGATGAGCAGCGAGACGAACGGCCCGAGGAGCACCGCGGACCCGCGCGCGAACTTCCCGGCGCGCAGCGCGATCCGGTCGGCGTGCTGGCGGCCGAGGGTCACCGGGG
This sequence comes from uncultured Actinomycetes bacterium, assembly GCA_963753075.1. Lineage (GTDB taxonomy): Bacteria > Actinomycetota > Actinomycetes > S36-B12 > CAIYMF01 > Prado023. Next base: position 208,601 of record CAVWAR010000012.1, on the reverse strand, counting down.
CGACTCCCAGAGCGATGAACATCACTCCGGTCATGATCGCCAGCGTGAGGAGCAGGGCCCACCCGGGACCCCACGTGACCAGGTCCAGGCAGAGGTACGTCACGAGCCCCGTCGCGGCGACCGCGAAGGCCGTGTGCAGGAACAGCATCACGTTCACGTAGCGCGCGCGGTCCTCGACGATCAGCTCGAGCCGCTCGGTCGCCTTGCCTGGTCGCTCCCGGGCCATCTCGTGTGCCCGCGAGCGGGATACCCGCCCGATCGCCGTCTCAGCCGCGACCAGGAACGCGGCCGTGACCACGAACAGGACGGCCAGCCCGATGAGCACCCAGTCAGTGGTCTGCATCAGCGTCAGGCCTGCCCTCGCCAGGCAGCCAGCAGGTCGTCCTGCAGGCCGAACATCGCCGCGTGCTCCTCGGGCTCTGCGTGGTCGTGTCCCAGCAGGTGCAGGATGCCGTGGGTCAGGAGCAGCTCGAGCTCGGCGTCGGGCCCGTGGCCGGCCTGCTCACCCTGATCGGCAGCCGCCTGGGGACAGATCACCACGTCTCCGAGCATGCCGGGTTCGGCGGCCCGGCCGGGATCCGGCACGCGCAGCTCGTCCATCGGGAAGCTCAGGACATCCGTCGGGCCGGGCAGGCCCATCCAGCGCACGTGCAGCGCCGTGATCTCCTCGGGATCGACCAGTGAGACGGACAGCTCGACGTCCGGGTGCAGGCCCAGCCGATCGACCACGAACTCCGCCTGCGCCACGAGCCGCGCACCGTCCACCGGTACTGAGCTGCGGTTGTCGACCTCGACCACTGCCATCAGCGTCGCCTGGCCGGTCGGACCGGACGATCGGCGGTGGCCTGGCGCTCGTCGTAGCGCCCGTACGCCTGCACGATGTCGGTCACCAGGCTGTGCCGGACCACGTCATGGGCGTTCAGGTGGCAGAAGGACACGTCACGGACGCCGTCAAGGATCCCCTGGACCACCTTGAGCCCGGAATCGGTGCCGCCGGGCAGGTCCACCTGCGTCACGTCACCGGTGACGACCATCGTCGAGCCGAACCCGAGGCGGGTCAGGAACATCTTCATCTGGTCCGGCGAGGTGTTCTGCGCCTCGTCGAGGATCACGAAGGCGTCGTTCAGCGTCCGCCCACGCATGTAGGCCAGCGGTGCCACCTCGATCGTGCCGCTGGTGAGCAGGCGCGGGATGGAGTCCGGGTCGAGCATGTCGCGCAGCGCGTCGTAGAGCGGGCGCAGATAGGGGTCGATCTTCTCCGACAGGGTCCCCGGCAGGTACCCGAGCCGCTCCCCTGCCTCGACAGCCGGGCGGGTCAGGACGATCCGGTTGACCTTCTTGGCCTGCAGCGCCTGTACGGCCTTGGCGACCGCCAGGTACGTCTTGCCCGTTCCAGCGGGACCGATTCCGAACACGATGGTGTGCTGATCGATCGCGTCCACGTAGCGCTTCTGGTTCAGCGTCTTGGGGCGGATCGTGCGGCCACGGTTGGACAGGATGTTGGCTGTCAGGACGTCGCCAGGGCTGCTCTCGGGCTCCGCCCTGAGCATCGCGAGCGCCCGACGAGCGGCGTCGGGGGTCATCGGCTGCCCAGTCCGCACAATGGACACGACCTCGTCGAAGAGCCGCTCCACGAGGTGCAGGTCAGCCGACCCGCCGGTCAGCGTGATCTGGTTGCCCCGCACGTGGATGTCCACGCTGGGGAAGCCGTCCTCGACGGTCCGCAGGACTTCATCGCCCACGCCGACAACCGCGACCATGTCGAGGCTCGCGGGGACGATGACGGTGTGCTGGATGCGCTCGGGGCGCAGGGTGGATTCAGTCATGACCTGACAAGGGTAGGCCCCGTTCAGCCCGGGGGCCACGAGTGCGCTCGACCGCCGAGGACGTGGGCGTGCAGGTGCCCCACCTCCTGGCCACCGTTGGGGCCGTTGTTGATCACCACGCGGTAACCCTCGGACAGTCCCTCGAGCCCGGCCACGTGCGCGCACCGGCTGATCACGTCGGCAGCGATGCCGGGATCGACAGCGGCCGCCTCATCCAGGCTGGCCACATGCTGCTTGGGGATCACCAGGACGTGCGTCGGGGAGACCGGCGCGATGTCCCGGAATGCCAGCGTGGTCTCGGTCTCGTCGACGATCGTCGCGGGGATCCGGCCGGCGACGATGCTGCAGAACAGGCAGTCAGCACTCATGGCACCATCCTGCCATCGCGCCCGATCGGGTGTGGGCGCACGCGGACCGCTGCGCGGCGCTGATCCCGGCTCCCGGCTCCCGGCTCCCGGCTCCTGCAGAACAGTACGAGCTCACGGATGGCCGAAGTTCTGCGTCCAGTAGTGGCTGTACTGCGTGCCGCCCTGCTGGCTGTGGCCCACACCGATCTCCGTGAACGTGGGGCTCATGATGTTGGCGCAGTGACCCGAGCTACCCAGCCAGGCGGTCATCACCGTGGCCGGCGAGGGCTGACCGGCGGCGATGTTCTCCCCGGCTGCCCGATAGGAGTAGCCCGCCGAACGCATCCGGTCCCAGGGCAGCGAGCCGTCCCGCCCGGTATGCGAGAGGTAGTCCTTGGCGGCCATGTCCGCGCTGTGGGCGCGGGCGGACACGGTCAGGTTGGCGTTGACCGTCAGCGGCGCGGCGGCGGGGTACGAGGTGGCCCCGCAGGTCCTGGCCTGCGCGCGTGCCTCGTTGACCAGTGCCACCACCTCCTGCTCCCACGCCGTGGGGGCCTGGGTCTCGGCGATGGGGGCCGGGGCAGGCGGCTGGGGTGCCGGTATCGTCTGCGGGGCTGTCGGGGTCGGGGTCGGGGTGACCGCGGCAACCTGTGTCGCGCGCTGCCACGGGCTGGCGCGCAGCGCGGAGGTCGCCCTCGTGCGGACCCGGATCGACCGGGCTCCAGCGGGAAGCACCACCCGAGCCGACTTCGCCCGGACCTTGCGCACCACTGCGCGGGACTTGCCTGCCTTGCTCCGGTAACGGATCACGACCTTGCGGGCATTCGTGCGAGCCACCACCCGAACCCGTCCCGAGTCACGCGTCGTCCAGACGAGGGACAGCCGCGCGCGTGGCCTGGTCGCACGGCGCGTCAGTGGCACCGCCGATGGGGCCGCTGCCGCAACCACCGAGGTGCCCGGAGCATGTGCGGCGACCGGCTGGGCCTGGGCCGCCGCGGCCGGCAGGCCGGCTCCGGCCACAACAAGGGCGGCCAGGATGACAATCCCGTTCCGCATTCCCGGCCTCCCCATCGGGGAGCGGGGTCCGCGTTCATCCCTCCACCGACGAACACTCATGGTAGTCAGGCAAGTACCATGCGTGAACTCGCGATGTCGCCCAGATGGCCTACGGCCGGGGCGACTGGGGCGGCCGGGCAGCCGCTATCGGCCGGTCAGGCCCAGCGGCCTGTTGCAGCCAGCACGACGCCGGCAGCGACCGTCCCCGCGGTCGAGGTACGCATGACCGTCGGTCCGACCAGCGCCAGCTGCGCGCCAGCGGCCTGGAACCTGGCGATCTCGTCGGGGGTCAGGCCCCCCTCGGGCCCGACGATGAGCAGGACCTCGCCCGCGGCCGGCACGGCGATGTGCTGGATCGGCGTCGTCGCCTGCTCATGCAGGATCACGGCACAGGCGGCCGCGGCGATGCGCTCCTCGACGTCGGCGGTTCGGGCCAATGAGGTGACCTCGGGGAACCACGCACGCCTGGCCTGCTTGCCGGCCGTCCGGGCGGTCGAGGCCCACTTGGCCGGCCCCTTCTGGGATTTCGCGCCGCTCCAGCGGGCGATGCTTCGATCGGCCTGCCACGGCACGATCACGTCGACCCCCACCTCCGCGAGCGTCTCCACCGCAGTCTCGCCGCGATCCCCCTTGGGCAGCGCCTGGACGACGGTCAACCGCGGCTGCGGTGCAGGGAAGCTCGCGCCAGCGGAGACCCGGGCCGTCAGGGAGTCGGCACCGGTGATCGTCTCGACCGTGGTGCTCAGGACCGTTCCCCGCCCGTCGGCGAGGTCGATCTCCTCACCGACCTGGATGCGCGTGACCGTGACGGCATGGCGCCCCTCCGGCCCTGTGAGCTCGACCGCGTCCCCGGGGCCCGCCCCGGCAGCGACCGTCGGTTCGATCAGGAACAGCGGGGCGGTCATTTGGCCGAGAACGCGTCCCTGAGGCGGCTGAAGAGACCGTCCTTCTCGGGGCTCTCGAACGTGCCCTGGGCACTCTCCTCGCCACGGGCCGAGGCGAACTCGCGCAGCAGCTCCTCCTGACGCGCGTCGAGCTTGGTGGGCGTCGCCACGTCCATGTGCACGAGCAGGTCGCCCCGCCCCGAACTGCGCAGGTGTGGCACCCCGCGAGCCTTGAGGGTGACCACGTGCCCGGGCTGCGTTCCAGGGCGGATCTCGATGTCCTCAGCGCCGTCGAGGGTCTCCAACGGGAGCACGGTGCCCAGGGCGGCCACCGTCATCGGCAGGGTGATCGAGCAGTGCAGGTCGTCGCCGCGACGCTGGAAGACGGGGTGCGCCCGGGTGGTCACCTCGACGTACAGGTCTCCGGCCGGCCCGCCGCCGGGTCCCACCTCACCCTCGCCCGAGAGCTGGATCCGGGTTCCATCGTCGATCCCGGCGGGGATCTTCACCTTCAACGTCCGCCGCGTGCGCACCCGACCGTCACCGCTGCACTCCGCGCACGGATGGGTGATGACGCTGCCGAAGCCCTGGCACTGCGGGCAGGGGCGCGAGGTCATGACCTGACCGAGGAACGAGCGCTGGACCGACTGGATCTCGCCGCGGCCATGACACATCGAACACTCAACGGGCTGCTCGCCCGGGGCCGCCCCCGTGCCCGTGCACGTGGTGCAGACCAGAGCAGTGTCGACCTGGATCTCCTTGACGACGCCGAACGCAGCGTCGGGCAGATCGATGGTGACCTTGATCAGCGCGTCCTGCCCCCGACGCACGCGGGGCTTGGGGCCACGACTCTGCTGGCCACCGAAGAACGCGTCCATGATGTCGCCGAACCCGAAGCCGCCGGCTCCGGGGCCGAAGGGACCAGCACCGCCGGGGCTGCGCGGATCGGCACCGAGGTCGTACATCTGGCGCTTCTCCGGATCGGAGAGCACCTCGTAGGCCGCCGTGACCTCCTTGAACCGCTCCTGGGTCTCAGGATCGGGGTTCACGTCCGGATGCAGCTCGCGCGCGAGCTTGCGGTAGGAGCGCTTGATCTCCTCACCGGTTGCGTCGCGTGCGACGCCGAGGGCGGCGTAGTAGTCGTTGGCCACTGGGGTCCTATTCGTTTCGGAGCAACTGCCCGAGGTACCGGGCAACCGCCCGGACCGAGGCCATCGTGCTTGGGTAGTCCATGTGGGTGGGTCCGACGACCCCGATCCGGGCCACCGTCCCCTGGTTCGGCCCGTAGCCGGCGCTGATGACCGACGTGCTGCTCATGCTGGCCACGAGGTTCTCATGGCCGATCGTGACGCTCACCGAGTCTGCACCGGCCGCACCGAGCAGGCGCATGAGCACCATCTGCTCCTCGAGCGCCTCCAGCACCGGTTCGAGGCTGTCGAAACCGTCGACGTACCGCGCGAGGTTGGCGGTCCCGCCCATGACGATCCGCTCCTCATGGCGCTCGACAACGGTCTCGAGCAGCGCCGCGAGCACGATGGAGACGGCGGGCCGGGCCGCCTCGTCGAATCGTTCGGGAAGGTCCGTCACGCGCTCGGAGAGCGAGGCCAGCGGCTCCCCATCGACCGACTCGTTCACGAGGGCCCGCAACCGGGCGAGGTCATCCTCGGACAGGGCCGTGGGCACTTCAACGATCCGCTGCTCGATCCTTCCGGAGTCAGCGATGAGCACCAGGAGGAGTCGGTGCTCGCTGAGCGAGACCACCTCCACGTGCCGCAGTGCGGAGCTGGTCAGTGAGGGGTACTGCACGAGCGCGACCTGACGGGTGATCTGGGCCAGCAGGCGAACGGAGCGGCGCATCACGTCATCGAGATCCACGGCCCCGGAGAGGAACTTCTCGATGGCCCGACGTTCAGCCGGGCTCAGCGGCTTCACCTGCGACAGCCGATCGACGAACAGCCGATATCCCTTGTCCGTGGGAATCCGACCTGCGCTCGTGTGCGGCTGGGCGATGAAGCCCTCCTCCTCGAGTGCCGCCATGTCGTTGCGGATCGTCGCCGGGGAGACACCCAACGAGTGCCGCTCGACCAGCGCCTTGGACCCGACCGGCTCGTGGGTGCGCACGAAGTCCTCGACGATGGCGCGCAGCACGGACAGCTTCCGGTCATCGAGCATGGGCACCTCCTAGGGCGACGAACTGCGTTGGCACTCACAGGACCCGTTAGCACTCACAGGAACTGAGTGCCATTCTACGCCGCTCCACCAAGTCCGGCAGGCACCGATCCCCGTCGCCACCACTCCATCCCCGCGGGAAACCTCCGCAACGGGCCGGACCCTCCGCGACGGCGCGGTCCGGCCCGAAGCGGAGGGTTTGCTGCGGGGCGGGGGGCTGGGCGGGTGGCTGGGCGCGGCTGGTGGGTGCTGGTGCCCCTGCCGTCGGGCGTACGGGGCCTGCCGGGCGCCAGAATCGGGGGATGCTGATCGTTCATGTGCACGTCCATGTCGTCCCCGACCAGGTGGAGGCCTTCGCGGCCGCCACCCTGGCCAACGCAACGGCGTCCCTCGACGAACCTGGCGTGCTGCGCTTCGACGTCCTGTCCGACCTCGCCGACCCGGCACATGTCGTGCTGGTCGAGGTGTACCGGACCGATGCCGATGCCGTGGCACACAAGGAGACGGCCCACTACGCCACGTGGCGCGACACCGTGGCACCCATGATGGCTGTGCCACGCACCGCGACGAAGTTCTCGGCTGCGTTCCCGGCGGAGGAATCCCGCTGGGACACCCCGGCCCCGTGAGCACGGCCTTCGAGCTGTCGCTGCCACCTCGGATCTGCTTCGGCCCCGGGAAGATCGACGAGCTGGCCGGGATCGTGGCCGGGCTCGGGACGCGGGTGCTCGTCGTCACCGGCGGCACGCCGACCCGGATCGACCACGTCGTTGACCCCCTGCGCTCCGCCGCCGAGGCGCTCGCGGTGGTGACCGTGTCCGGGGAGCCGACCGTCGACGATGCCCGTTCAGCCGCCGAGGCCGCGCTGGCGATGAGGGCCGACGTCGTTGTGGCGATCGGCGGCGGCAGCCCGATCGACCTGGCCAAGGCGGCGGCCATGCTGGCCACCAACGGCCATGATCCGATGGAGTTCATCGAGGTGGTCGGTCGCGGGCACCCGATCACGCGGGCGCCGCTGCCCCTTGTCGCGGTTCCGACCACCGCAGGCACAGGTGCAGAGGTGACGGCCAACGCCGTCCTTGCGGTGCCCGAGCACGCGGTGAAGGCCAGCCTCCGCAACCCCCTGATGATCCCCCAGCACGCCGTGATCGATCCCGAGCTGACCCTGAACTGCCCACCGGCCGTGACCGCGGCCGCAGGGATGGACGCTCTCATCCAGTGCCTCGAGCCGTACGTGTCCCCGTATGCCAACGCGATGACCGATTCGTGGGCGCGGATGGGGATGATGGCGGCCGGACGCGGCCTCGTTGCCGCCTTCGATGACGGTACTGACCTGCGCGCCCGCACCGACATGTCGCTCTGCAGCCTGCTGGGTGGCCTGTCGCTGGCGAACGCGAAGCTCGGCGCCGTGCACGGATTCGCCGGCGTCATCGGCGGGATGACCGGGGGCGCGCACGGCGCCATCTGCGCTGCGCTGCTCGGGCCGGTGTGCGAGGCCAACCTGGCCCACGCCGACGCCCGGCTCGAGTCCCGGTTCGCCCACGTGGCCGCGTGCCTCACCGGCGTCTACGACGCAACCGCCGACGACGGGCTGCACTGGATCGAGCACACCTGCGCACTGCTCGAGATCCCACCCCTCTCGGACCTGGGACTCAGTGACGCCGACACCGACAGCGTGGTCGGCCAGGCGGCCCGGGCCAGCAGCATGAAGGGCAACCCGGTTCCGCTGAGCTTCGACGAGCTGGCGGCAGTCTTCCGCGCCGCCCTCTGACGAGCCACGCCTCGCGCCGGGCCGACGCTCCGCGAAAGCTCGCGCTCCCCCTTCAGCTCGCCCTCCGCGCTTCTGCTCGCCCCCCGCGAATTCAGGGAGGAAGGAGGCAAGAGCGGAGGGCGAACGGATGGGGGGGTGGGGGCGTGGGTCGGCGCGGGCCGACGCTCCGGGCGGTAGGGTCGCTCGGGTGCTGGATCGATATGGCCCCGACGTCCTCGCCGCAGGTCGGCACTCGCGGGCGCCTCTGGTCGCCGAGGTGGTCGGGGAGCACGACCTCGTCGTTGAGTGCGCCGCCAGCGGATGGTGCGGGGCCGTGGTCGGCTGGGAGAAGACCACGGTGGGCTGGGCTGTGGCCCTCGAGGATCGCCATGGTCGCGTCCGGCTGTTCCCCGCGGAGCCGGCTGGCTTCCTGCTCGAGGGTCGCCCCGTGACGCTGACCCGTCCGCGCAGCGCCGCTGCGAGTCCGCCGACGGCCCCAGCTCGCACGGCCTCCGGCTCGATCACGGCCCCACGGGGCCCGGCCCAAGTGGCTCGCGCCTCCCGGATCTGGGTCGAGGGGACCCATGATGCTGAACTCGTCGAGAAGGTGTGGGGCGCGGACCTGCGCGAGCTCGGAGTTGTCGTCGAGCCCATCGGCGGAATCGACGACCTGCTCGAACTGATCTCCGAGTTCGGGCCCGGTCCGCAGCGTCGACTCGTGGTCCTCGTCGACCACCTTGTCCCCGGCGCCAAGGAGACCCGGATCGCCGACGACGTCAGGCAGCGCTGGTCGCCCCACGTCACGGTGCTGGGACATCCCTACGTCGACGTGTGGCAGGCCGTCCGCCCGGCGTCCGTGGGCATTGACGCCTGGCCCGTCGTCCCCCGCGGGGAGCCGTGGAAGGCAGGTGTGTGCTCCGCCCTGGGCTGGCCGCTCGACGAGCACGCTGCCTGGCGACGGATCGTCAGCTCGGTCAAGTCCTACGCCGACCTGGACCCAGAGCTCCTGGCCCGGGTGGAGGAGGCAATCGACCTGGTGACGGCACCGTAGGAACCCGGCGAGGCAACGATTCGCGGCCGGGGCCTGATTCGTGGGCGGGACGTGCCCGATATGTGCTGCTCTCGTGCGCCCGGTGCCGCTAGCCTGCTGGTGGACCACCCACTGGAAGGAGCGTCCAGATGACCCAGCCTCCCGTCGAACCTCCCGCCGAGCCCGATGAACCCATCGGCGGCGCCCTGACCCCACCTCAGGACGAGACGCCCGAGCCCGAGCCGGACACCTCGGAGCCGGATGCCGCCGAACCGGGAGCCCCGGAGCCGACTGCGCCTGCAGGGCCCGCGCCCGGAGCGACATCTCCGGACCTCTCCGCCCCCCCACCCCCACCTCCGCCGCCGCCGGCTTCTGGGGGCTACCCAACACCGCCGCCACCGGCCTCCGAGCAGCTACCCCCCACCACCGCCGCCACCGGCCTCCGGAGGCTACCCCACCTCCGCCACCCCCGGTCGGGCAGCCCGGCGGCTACCCACCGGCGCCGCCCGAGGGTGTCTACCCGCCCGCCTACGCCGTTGGTCCCAGCGGCATGCCCCTCGGGGCCGGTATGAAGCCGAACCGTGGGGGCCTGGTCCTGGCACTCGGGATCGTTGGGCTCCTCTGCTGCGGCCCCGTGGCGATCGTCGCCTACATCATGGGCAAGAACGACCTCGCCGCCATGGACGCCGGGCAGATGGATCCCTCCGGGCGCAGCAACACCAACATCGGGCGGATCCTCGGCATCGTCGGCATGGTCTTCCTCGTGTTGCAGATCCTCTGGATCGCCTTCAGCTGGCAATCCCTGGGCACCTGACGGCGCTCGACAGGGGCCGGGTGGCCACGGACCAGCGGGACCAGCTGGACCGCGGGTCACCCGGCCCCTCGCCATGAGCAGGCGGCCAGCGGCCGGATGTCCCCCGGACGGGCCCGGCGCCGTCAGTCCACGAGCCTGCGCACGACGGCATCGGCGAGGAGCCGCCCAGGCCGGGTCAACCGGAACCTCCCCCCGGACACGTGCCCCAGCCCGTCGGCGACGACCCGGTCGAGCTCGACACGCTGCTCGGCGCTGAGGCCGGCGACGTCGATCCCACTGGCCATCCGGACCTCGAGCATGATCTCCTCGACCGCTCGGGTGGTCGGGTCGAGGACCTCACGACCGAGCGCCGGTGACTGCCCTGCCTCCAGACGTTGCACGTAGGCAGCTGGGTGCTTGACGTTCCACCACCGGGTGCCCGCCACGTGGCTGTGCGCTCCCGGGCCGGCCCCCCACCAATCGGCACCGCGCCAGTACCCGATGTTGTGCCGGCACTCCTGGCCGGGGACGGCCCAGTTCGACAGCTCGTACCAGGGCAGCCCCGCGGCCGCGAACGCCTCGTCAGCCAGGTCGTACATGTCGGCCATCAGGTCGTCGTCGGGTGCGCTGATGTCCCCTCGCCGGACCGCAGCGGCAAGCCGCGTTCCCGGTTCGACGATCAGGGCGTAGGCCGACACGTGGCCCACGCCTGCTGAGAGGGCCGAATCGATGGTCGTCCGCCACTCGGCCAGGGACTCACCGGGCGTACCGTATATGAGGTCGAGGCTGACCTGGTCGAACCCCGCAGCCCGGGCCTCGGTCACCGCCTGAAGCGCACCACCGGGAGTATGGGTTCGGTCGAGCACTCCGAGGACGTGCGGAACTGCGCTCTGCATGCCGAACGAGATCCTGTTGAAGCCGACCTCACGCAGCCGGCGCAGCGACGTCGGGTCCACCGAGTCGGGGTTCGCCTCCAACGTCACCTCAGCGCCGTCCGCGAGACCGAACCGGGAGTCGATCCTGGCGAGGACCGAGCCGAGGGCGTCCGGGGCTATCAACGTCGGGGTACCCCCACCCACGAACACCGTGCTCACCGAGACACGCCGGTCGCCGAGAACATGGCGCGCGAGATCCACCTCGGCGCCGAGATGCTCGGCGAACGTCGATTGCGCGACCGAGGAAGAGCCCGCCAACTCGAGGGCGGTGTAGGTGTTGAAGTCGCAGTACCCACACCGGGACGCGCAGAAGGGAACGTGGACGTAGAAGCCGAAGTCCCGTAGCCCGAGCGACGCCGCCGATGGCTCGGGAAGGGTCCCGTCGGAGGGCGGGACCTCCCCGCTCGGCTGGCTCGGCATGGTCAGCATTGTCCCGCATGTGTCGGGGCATCCGGTGGCACGCGCTAGCGTTACCCCATGCGGGGGACGACGATCGGGCGGGCAGCGGCCTCGATTGCCTGTGGGGTCCTCCTGCTCGCGGGGTGCACCTCCAACGAACCTCTGGCGCGGCCCACGATCGGATCCCCCTCGCCAACGCCGAGCTCGAGCCCGACTGTTGTCTCCGACAGCCGAGCGGCGCAGTTGGCCAAGACGTGGGAGCTCTCGGGCGCCGACCTGCCCGCAGACTGGCCCGACGTGCCACTGCCGAAGGGCACTGAGGTGGTCACCGCCTATGCGATCGGCGCCGAGCCGAGACGCACCTGGACGGCCACCTTCACCGGGGAGTCGGGCACGGCGCTGGACATGGCGCAGCCGGTCATCGACGAGCTCGCAGACCGTGGGTATGTGCCGATCGCCGAGTACGTGGGTGCCGCCCAGACCAACACCGGCCTGTTCAGCTTCGCCGCGCCGTCGTTCGCCGTATACGTCGTCCTGGGCGACGATGACGGCCAGCCGAACCTCGTGCTGACGGTCCGTGGCTCCCCCGACGACACAGCTGGGGCCCCGGACCTGGACAGCTCGATCGCCCCCATCCCGCAGGCCTCGCCGACGGGGTCGGCCTCCGCGTCGTAGGCCGTGTCGGAGCCAGGGCCAAGCCGAGCAGGCAGCGCTGGGCCGGCAGCGCCCGGCCACCCCTTGGGCGGCTGGGTCCGGGCACCCGCGAGCGCCACGGGCTGTGCGTGCAGGCGGGCGTGGGCGTGCACCGCCCACCAGACGACGATGCCGCCCCCTCCCGTTGCGGGGAGGGGGCGGCAGGTCGTTCGTCGGCCTACAACGACTAGGACGCGTACATCGCCTCGATCTCGTCGGAGAAGTGGTCCTCGACGACCTTGCGCTTGACCTTGAGGCTCGCGGTCAGCTCGCCGTCCTCCTCGGACAGGTCGCGGTCGAGGACTGTGAACTTCTTGATGGTCTCCCACCGGTTCAGCTGCGCGTTCAGCGCGTCGACCGAGGCCTGCAGGTTCGCCCGAACCTCCGGGGACTGCGACATCGTCGCGAAGTCACCGGACAGGCCGTTCTCCGTGGCGAACACCTTCAGGGCGTCCGGGTCCAGGGAGATCAGGGCAGTCGCGAAGTTGCGGTTGTTCGCGATCGCGACGAGGTTCGAAGCGATCGAGGACAGCGCCTTGAACTGCGCGGCGATGGCTCCCGGGGCGATGTACTTGCCACCGGAGGTCTTGACCATGTCCTTCTTGCGGTCGGTGATCTTGAGCCGACCTGCGGAGTCGAGCTCACCGATGTCACCGGTTGCCAGCCAGCCGTCGGGCAGCAGCGTCTCGGCATTGACCTCCGGCAGGTTCCGGTACCCGCGCATGATGTGCGGGCCACGCAGCAGCACCTCGCCGTCGTCGGCGATCTTGACCTCGGTGCCCGGGAAGGGCTGGCCGATGGTGCCGAAGACGATGTCGTCCGGGCGGGTGATGCACGCTGCGGCGGTGTTCTCCGTCAGTCCGTAGCCCTCGAGGATCGGCAGACCCGCGGCGTCGAACCAGCGGGCGACGTCCCCGTTGAGAGCCGCGGACCCGGAGACAAGGACCTTGATGCTGCCGCCGGTCGCCTGGCGGATCTTCGAGAAGACCAGCTTGTCGGCCAGGGACATCTTGATCCCGGCGAACGGGCCGGCCGACTTGCCCGCGCGCTGCGCCGCCTTGATGTTCTTGGAGGTGTCGAAGGCCCACGTGAAGATCTTGGCCTTGAGCCCACCCTCACCGAGAGCCCTGGAGTTGGCTCCCTGGTAGATCTTCTCGAAGATGCGCGGAACGCCGGCCATGGCGGTCGGGCTCAGCTTCACGAGGTTCTCTGAGATCTTCGGCACGCGTCCGTCCGTGGCCGTCGTCCAGCCAACCTGGTACTGGCCGGAGAGCAGCACCTTGCCGAACACGTGCGACAGCGGCAGCCACAGGAAGTGCAGGTCCGGCTCGTGGAGGATGTCCAGCGCCTGGATGCTGGCTCCCATGAAGACCCAGTTGCTGTGCGGGAGCTCGACGCCCTTCGGGCGGCCTGTGGTGCCAGAGGTGTAGATCATGGTGGCCAACGAGTCGCCGGTCAGCTGAGCCACGCGCTCCTCGATAGCCTTGGGCTCCTTGGCGAGGTGGTCCACTCCGAGCTGGCGAAGCTGGTTCCAGCTGATGACGAAGTCCCCATCGCCCTCACCGTCGATCAGGATGATCTTGGTCAGGTCGGGGAGTTGGTCGCGCTGGTGCAGGGCCTTGTCGGCCTGCTTCTGGTCCTCGGCGATCAGGTAGCGGGAGCCGGAGTCGGACATGATGTAGGCGAAGTCGTCGTCGGCCGTGCTCGGGTAGATGGTGGTGTTGGCACCGCCAGCAAGCATCACTGCACCGTCGGCGAAGATCCACTCGGTCCGGGTGTTGCTCGCGATGGCGACCCGATCCTCCAGCTGCAGCCCGAGGGCCAGCAGGCCAGCGGCGAGCTTCATCATCTCGTCACCGGCCTCACGCCAGGTGTAGCTCACCGACCAGTCGTCAGCAGGGCCGGGTGATACGAACGCGCGCTTGTCCGGACTCGCCGCGACACGGTCGAGGATGGCCCGGCCGAGGTTCTCGGCATGCGGGGGAAGAGTTGCATTGAGTGATCCAGCAGTTGTGGCCATTCAGGAGCCTCCGTGGGGCTTTGTGTTTCGGACAGGGGACAGACGTGTGACGCACGCAACTCTGCCGACTGCAGGCGTGTGGGTCAAGCCGTGGAGCAGGTGAACCGCCCATGTCACCGGTAATCCGACGGAGCACGGCCAGGATCGGGCCCCGGGCTGATGTGCCGTGGCGACCCGCAGCAGCCGGGGAGCGCTCGACGATGTCGACAGGAGTCGGCCGCCGGCCTACTTGTTCCTGCCGCCGCCGCCCTGGTCGCCCTCGGTGTTCAGCGCGGCGATGAAGGCCTCCTGCGGGATCTCGACACGACCGACCATCTTCATCCGCTTCTTGCCCTCCTTCTGCTTCTCCAGCAGCTTGCGCTTTCGGGTGATGTCTCCGCCGTAGCACTTGGCAAGGACGTCCTTGCGCATCGCGCGGACACTCTCGCGGGCGATGATCCGCGACCCGATCGCCGCCTGGATCGGGACCTCGAACTGCTGCCTCGGGATGAGCTCCTTGAGCTTGCCGGCCATCGCGACCCCGTACGCGTAGGCCTTGTCGCGGTGCACGATCGCCGAGAACGCGTCGACCGGCTCACCGTGCAGCAGGATGTCGACCTTGACCAGGTCGGCCACCTGCTCGCCGGTGGTCTCGTAGTCCAGGGAGGCATACCCGCGGGTGCGCGACTTCAGCGCATCGAAGAAGTCGAAGACGATCTCGGCCAGGGGCAGGGTGTAGCGCAGCTCGACACGCGACTCCGACAGGTAGTCCATGCCGAGCATGCTCCCGCGGCGCGCCTGGCAGAGCTCCATGATGGCGCCCACGTACTCGGTGGGGCTCAGGATTGTGGCCCGGACCATCGGCTCGCGGACCTCGGCAACCTTGCCGTTCGGGTACTCCGAGGGGTTGGTCACCTCGATGTGTGTCCCGTCGTCGAGGGTCACCTGGTAGACGACGTTCGGGGCGGTCGAGATCAGGTCGAGGTTGAACTCGCGCTCGAGTCGCTCGCGGACGATCTCCAGGTGCAGCAGGCCCAGGAACCCGCACCGGAAGCCGAAGCCCAGCGCGGCCGAGGTCTCGGGCTCGTAGACCAGTGCGGCATCGTTGAGCTTGAGCTTGTCCAGAGCGTCGCGCAGCTCCGGGTAGTCCGAGCCGTCGATCGGGTACAGGCCCGAGAACACCATCGGCTTCGGGTCGCGGTAGCCACTCAACGGCACGGTCGCGCCCGCCTTGCTGGCTGCCGTGACGGTGTCGCCGACCCGGCTCTGCCGCACGTCCTTCACGCCGGTGATCAGGTAGCCCACCTCACCGGCCGCGATTGCCGCCGACGGGACGGCCTCCGGCGAGATGACCCCGACCTCGAGCATCTCGTGATGGGCGCCGGTCGACATCATCACGATCCGCTCGCGGGCCGTGAGCCTGCCGTCGATCACACGCACGTAGGTGATCACGCCCCGGTAGGAGTCGTAGACCGAGTCGAAGATGAGCGCCCTGGCCGGCGCGTCGGGGTCACCGGCTGGCGGTGGCACCTGGCGGATCACCTCATCGAGCAGATCCTTGCACACCGCCTCCGGTCTTGGCGCTCACCTGGAGGACGTCCTCGGGGTCACAGCCGATGATGTGGGCGAGCTCGGCGGCGTACCGCTCCGGCTGCGCGGCAGGCAGGTCGATCTTGTTCAGCACGGGGATGATGGCCAGGTCGTTGTCCAGCGCCAGGTAGAGGTTGGCCAACGTCTGGGCCTCGATGCCCTGGGCCGCGTCGACCAGGAGGATGGCCCCCTCGCAGGCCGCCAGGCTGCGCGACACCTCATAGGTGAAGTCCACGTGCCCGGGGGTGTCGATCAGGTTCAGGACGTAGTCGATGCCGTCGGAGGCGCGATAGGGCAGCCGGACAGCCTGGCTCTTGATGGTGATGCCGCGCTCGCGCTCGATGTCCATCCGGTCCAGGTACTGCGCGCGCATTGCGCGACCGTCCACGACGCCGGTGATCTGCAGCATCCGGTCGGCCAGCGTCGACTTGCCGTGGTCGATGTGGGCGATGATGCAGAAGTTGCGGATGATCGACTCATCCGTGGATCCGGGGGTGGGCAGCACGGGGTCAATGGTCCCATACCAACTGGACCCCCCATGGACGGTTGCCCGTCAGGTCAGGCGCCCTGACCCTTGTCGTCGGTCTCGATGGAATCGACGACGGTCTCGGCCAGGTCGTTGGCAACGTCATCGATCTGCGCGGAGAAGGACTTCTCGGATTCAGCCGCCTCGGCCGCCTCAACGATTTCGACAACGGCCTCGTCTGCTGCAGCCTCCTCGACCACCTGCTCAGCTGCTCGTTCCGCGGCCGCCCCGGTCGGGGGAGCCCACTCGTCCACTCCCAACAGGCTGTCGTCGGCGGCCCGCTTGCGGCGCTTCCAGACGAAGTAGGCACCGCCCGCCGTCGCGCCGATCACCACACCACCGAGGAGGAACTTGCGAATCGGGCTGCGTGACCCCTCGGACGCGGACTGAGCGGCCTCGCCCAGGGCGGCGATGTTCTCCTCGGACGAGACCGTCTCCAGGGCTGCGGCGACCTCTGCCTCCACGACGGCCTTCGCGGCGGCAGCCTTGGCTGCCTCCTCGGCCACGGCGGCCCGGGCCTTCGCGGACTCCTCAGCGACGGTGTCGACCATGGCCAGGACGCCCTTGCCCAGGGTGGTCTCGCCCCCGAGCTTCCGATCAGCCACCTCCTTGATGTTCTCGGGAAGTGAGTCGCGGACCTTGGCCACACCCTCGACGACGCTTGCGACGCCGACCTCACCTGCGTGGACGATGGTTGAAGGGGTCACAAATGCCTCCGAGAGTCACGGTCCCTACCGACGGGGACGCCTACGGCAACAATAGCCGCGAGGGTGGTGGCGCGCCCCCGGGCCAGTCACCTCTGTTCGCGCAGTCAGGATCGAGCGCTGCTCGGGGCGTCGGCAACGTCAGGACGCGACAGAGCGCCACCCGCACTGCGGATGGCGCTCAGCGAGCAGCTGGGTCGAGCCCAACTGGCGGATCAGAGACTGGCGGCCTGCTTCTGGATGGCCGACTTGCGGTTGGCTGCCTGGTTCTTGTGGATGACACCCTTGCTGGCTGCCTTGTCCAACTCCTGGCCCGCCGTGCGGGCGTACTCCTGGGCCTTCTCGACATCGCCGGCCTGAGCGGCCTCGCGGAACCGACGGACGGAGGTCTTCAGGCTCGAGGTGACGGCCTTGTTGCGCTGGCGCGCCTTCTCGTTGGTCTTGATCCGCTTGAGCTGCGACTTGATGTTCGCCACGTGGTGAGCCTTCGTCTTCCTGGTCCTGGGGCCGCGATCGACCCGGGTCCGGGTCCTTGGCACTGTCTGTGGCCGCCGTGAGCCGGCGGGCAGGGACTCAGGATACCGGACGACCCCCAGTGCAGGCCAAATCCCGCTACCCGCGAGCGGAAGTCCCCCCGCGCGAGCGGCTGTGCGGCCGCTCCTGCAGGCCTGCCGACTCGATGATGAACGCCTCCAGCGCGCGCACCTTCTGCGCCGGTTCCAGCGACTCGCCCGGCCGGAGCCCACCTTTGATCTGCGCATCAACCCCGGCCAGGCGCCGCACTGCGTCCGCGAGCTGGCCCGGCTCCCACGTGCGCGCCGCTTCACGCAGCGCCCGGACCTTGAAGGGTGGAACCCCAGCCAGCCGGGCCACGTCGGCCTCACTCATCCCCCGTGGTGCCCCGCCCACCTTGACCATGGCCCGAAGGCCAGAAGCCAGGGATCCGACGGCTCCGGCACCAGTCATGGTCTGGCTGCTCAGGCCCCAGCGGAGTCGCTCCAGGGCCACCAGGGCCCTGCCGTCCCAGACCGCGTCCGCCAGTTGGAACCCACTGACCTGGGCCACGCCGGCGAAGGTCGACGTCACGTCGGCGGCATCGATGGGGTCCTCGGCGTTGTCGGCGAACAACTGCTCCAGAGCTCCGACGAGCAGCCCGATGTCCGAGCCGATGGCCATCACGAGGGCGTCGAGCCCGTCGGAGGTGATCCGGCGCCGTGCACGGCGGGCCTCCTGCTCAAGCAGCTCACGCGTGGGGCGTCCGGCCTTGACCCGTGCGCAGGCGACCTCCTCGATGCCACCGGGCACGGCCAGCGACCGCAGGTCGGCGAGCGCGCGCTTGTTCCGCTCGCCGGAGTGCAGGGCCACGACCCAGGTCTCGGGTGCGAGGTCGACGACACCGGTTGACAGGACCCTGCTCAACGACTCATCAGCATCGGCCAGCCCGGAGACGACCACCACGGCTGCGCCGCCGAAGAGGGACGGAGACAGCGCGGTCAGCAGATCCCCACCGGCCCCGGGTGCCTGCGCGTCGACGTCACGCCGCTCGACCTGCGGATCGATCGCGCGGGCCTGGGCCACGACGCGTGCGACGGCGCGGCTGAGCAGCAGCGGCTCGGATCCGGTCAGAAGCGTCAGCGGGGCCGGTTCCTGCCTCGGCTTCGAGGTGCCTGGAGGTGTCATCGGGGTCAGCATCCCATGCTCGTGCGACAAGGCTTCGACCCCACACGTACTGGGTCAGCCACGCGTCACCAGCCGGAACGCGTCCTGCCACGGCACCACGGCCAGAGCCCCCTGCTGGTCGGTCCGGCCGATCCGGGCACCAGCTTGGCCGTAGTGCTCGATCGTTGCCGGGCTCGGGTGGCCGTAGTCGTTGTCCAGCCCGGCGCTGATCAGCGCGATCCCGGCCCCGGACCAGCTCGCGAACTGCGGCGCCTGGTAGCGAGAGCCGTGGTGGGGAACCTTCACCACCTGCGCGCCCGGCGACGCTCGGCCCGCCATGATCCCGGACTGTGCCTCCGGCTCGATGTCGCCCGTCAGCAGGACACGCAGCTCTCCCACCGCGGTGGGGACGGCCGCGACCGCGACGACGCTGGAGTTGTTCGCCGGGGACTCGTCGGGGAGGTGGCCCGGCCAGAGCACGCCGAGGTCGACACCTGCCACCTGCAGGCGGTCACCAGAGCGGACGAACCTGATCGGGACCGCGGCGGCCCGGGCGCTGGTCACCACCTGGGCCGCGCCCTGGGCCGGTTCGCCGACCGGTGTCGTGAGCACGACGGACACCGGCCACCGGTCGAGCACCGAGGCCAGTCCATCGATGTGGTCGGCGTGGAAATGGGTCAGGAGCACGACGAGCTCGGCGACCTGGGCGGCCTCCAGGCAGTCACTGATCGCCTCCCCCTGCGGGCCGACGTCCACCAGCAGGGCAGCAGCGGATCCGGGTGCGCGGATCAGCACAGCGTCGCCCTGCCCGACATCACAGGCCAGGACCAGCCAGTCGGGTGGTGGCCACGGGCCGCGTCGGCCGTGCTGGATCGCCACAGCCACGACCGCTGAGACAACGACTGCCACGACCAGACGGCGGTTGCGCCACGGTCGCCAGCGTCGCACCACCGCCACGCCGACCAGGCCGAGCACCACCGCGGTGCCGACCGCCCCGGCGCTTCCATCGGGGACAGCTACCACCCCGGACGGGGTCGCCGATGCAGTCCTGGCGACCCAGGCGATGGCCCCCGTGGCGGGTGCGGCGATGCCAGCCAGGACGGCGGCGACCGCCGGCAGGACGGGGGCGCTCAGCGCCGCGGCGAGCCCGAGGATGGTGGCGAGGGGCACCAGGGGAGTCACGATCACGTTCGCCGGTAGGGCGACCAGACTGGCACCGTTGCCCATCAGCACCGCCAGCGGCAGCGTCGCCAGATGGGCGGCCGTGGCCACCGCCAGCGCGGCGCGCACAGGTTCGGGCAGCCAGCGACTGGGTCGCCACGCGGCCAGAAATGCGGCGATCGACGGGCCCACCACGAGCAGGCCCGCCGTGGCCGCAAATGACAGCGCGAACCCGATTGACAGCGCGAACTCGGGCAGGACGATCAGCAGCACCAGACCTGCGGCGAACAGCGCCGGTGGGCCACGCCGCCGCCCCCCAGCAGAGACCGCGATAAGTGCCACGACGCCCATCACGGCCGCGCGCAGCACACTCGGCTCGGGCCGGACGAGCATCACGTAGCCGGCGAGGACCGCCAGACACGTGGCCACCCGCACCCGCCAGCCGAGGCCGAGCCCGGCGACTGCCGCCATGGTGATCCCGACCACGAGCGACGTGTTGGAGCCGCTGACGGCCGTCAGGTGCGCCAGCCCTGATCGGATCATGGCCCGGTCCAGCTCGGCCGGGAGCAGCGATTCGTCTCCGACCGCCAGTCCCAGCAGAAGCGCGGCCGCATCGCGGGGAAGGCCCGAACAGGCCTTCCGGAAGGCCTCGCGGATGCGTGTGGTGGTCTCTGCCACCGGCCCGGGAGGTGCCCGAACCCGGATCGGGCCGAGCGCATGCACCGTGAGCGCGTGGCGTTCGGGTGACCACGCCTCCCGAGCCCGTCCGGTGAGGTCAACCCGCGCGCCGAAGCGCAGGTCCCGGACGTGGACACCCTGGAGCAGCGCCGGGATCCGCACCGAGTACGTCCGGCCCCGCACGGTGACGCTGTGCATTCGAATCGGAACTGACCAGCTCGGATCCATCTGCCGGCCGCCGTCGTCGGCGGGTACCCGCACCACGGGGTCGCCGGTGATCAGGCCCTCCGCCCGCAGCACGGATCGGCCCAGAGCGGCGTCCTGCAGGACCGGGTGGTGCAGGCGGGCGATGTGCGCCGAGGCCAGGACTCCGCCAAGGCCCAGCCCGCACAGGGACACCCAGATCACGACAGTCCGCGCGCCGAGCGTGCTGACGGGCACCCGGGAGCGGGCCGCTGCGAGCAGAGCTGCCACCAGCACCATCCCGGACCCCAGCGCCCACCACCTCGGGTGCGGGCCCGCGACCTGCAGGGCGACGGCCTCACCGGCCCACAGCGCGACGACGAACGGCGCGAGCCTCAGGTCAGGCTCTGCTCGGCGGAGCGGTGCGCCCGGGCCGGCGCCGGTGGCCTCAGACCCGGACAAGGGACCGCAGCTCAGCGAGGGTCTTCGGACCGATCCCGGCAATCTCAGCCAGCTCGTCGACAACGGTGAACCGGCCATGCTCGGAGCGCCACGCGAGGATCTTGGCGGCGGTCACGGGCCCGACCCCGGGAAGGGCATCCAGCTGGTCCGCGGTGGCAGTGTTCAGGTCGACCTGGGGGGCGTCCGGCGCGGATCCGGACTGGTCGGCATCGGGGGCCCTGCCTGGCGCTCCCACCTCGATGCGCTCGCCATCGGTCACCTGGCGCGCCAGATTCGTGCCACCCACCTCGCCGTTGCGACGCAGCCCACCGGCCTGCTCGACAGCGTCGGCGACCCGAGACCCGGCCGGTAGTCGAACGACGCCCGGGCGTCGGACCGCACCGACGACGTGGACCAGCACCGACGGTGACGGCGACGCTGACGCCGACGGGAACGGATCGGCGAAGATCGCCTCGGGCTCGATCGTCCCCTGCTGGGACATCGGGTCAGGGGGCCGCTCCCGTGGCCAGCTGGTGGCAAGGAGCAGCGCTCCGCCGGCCAGCACCACGATCGCGAGGGTCCCGACCAGTCGGACCAGCAGACTGGGCGCCGGCCACTCCCCGCGGGTGAGGCGGTCCTCAGGGAGCTGCTCACCCTCGAGCGAGTCATGAGCGAGAGGGCCGTCCTCGAGCGGGCCCCCCTCCAGCGGGTCATGCGGGAGAGGGTCGGATGAGTCCGCGCCGGCCCCATCGTGGGCCGGGCGGCCGGTCCCCCACGCTGCCGGGTCGCCCTGCCACCGGCGCGCCACCAGCCGCAGGCGGGCGAGGACCAGGTCCTGGGTGCGACTCACGCACGCGACGTTAGGCGCGACCTGACCGGCCCGGAACCCGTCCCGACGCGATCTGTGGACGGGACCCTGGCAGGGCCGCAGCAGCCCCCGTCAGACGGCTTGGGCGAGCTCCGATGGCTCGCTCGCACTGGATTGGCGTTCCGCCATGAATGACCGGATGTTCTTGCGGTGCCGGTAGGCCACCAGCCCCGACATCCCCGCGGCGAACCCCACCCCGGCCCAGCCGCGCCAGATGATCAACGACGTGGGGACCAAGGTGATGGATCCGACGACCGATCCGATCCCGACCTGATGGGTGAGCGCGAAGGTCGCTCCGAACCCCACCAGCACCGGCACCGCCCAGACGGGTTCGATGGCGAGGATGGCACCCAAGGAGGTGGCCACCCCCTTGCCGCCCCGGCCCTTGAGCAGCGGTGAGGTGACATGCCCGAGTGTGGCGGCCAGCCCGGCCACCTCGCCGCACGGCTGGCCGTACTGGTTGAAGTAGGCCACCGGGGCATACCCCTTGGCCACATCCAGTGCGCCGACCAGGACTCCGACACGCACTCCCATCGCACGGGCCGCGTTGGTGGCCCCCGGGTTGCCCGAGCCGCTCTCGCGGAGGTCCACGCCGCGGAGCCGGGCCGCCGCTGCGGCGGGGCTCAGAGACCCGAACGAGTAGCTGGTTGCCCCTGCCGCAGCAACCGCCGGCCAGTTCACCTCGCTCATCGGGGACACACCGCCACGGAGATGGTCCCGAGCCCGACGTGGGCGCTGATGACTGAGCCGACTTCGATGACATGGACCTCGGCGGCGGGCAGCGCGGCCCGCAGCGTCCCGGCCAGGTCCTGTGCTCGCTGCTCGGAATCGCAGTGCTGCACGACGACGTCGGCCGGCGCCGAGCCAGCGAACTCGGAGGCATGCTCAGCCATGCGGGCAACGGCCCGGCCCATCGTTCGCTGCTTCTCCAGCGGGGCGATCATCCCGTCGCGCACCTCGAGGATCGGCTTGACCATCAGGGCGTTGCCCAGGAGGGCCTGCGCGGCCCCGATCCGTCCACCGCGACGCAGCTGGTCGAGACTCTCGACCACGATCCATGTGTGCGAGGCTGACGCCCTGCGCTCGGCAGCTCCGGCTGCCTCGCTGGCCGTGCCGCCGGCCTCAGCTACCAGGGTCGCCGAACGTGCGGCGAACCCCAACGCCGTCCCGACGGTCCGGGAGTCGACGACCGTCACTGGTACGGGCGCCTCCCGCGCTGCGATCCGTGCTGCGTCATAGGTCCCGGACATGTCACCGGACAGGTGGACGCTGACGATGTGGTCATGGCCCTGGCCGGCCAGGGCTGCGTAGGCGTCGGCGAAGCGTGCCGGAGCCGGGCGTGAGGTGGTCACCGTGTCCTTGCGGCGCAGCGCGTCGGCCACCTCGGCCATGCTGATCTCGGTGCCCTCATCGAAGGACTGGTCACCCAGGATGACCGCCACGGGGACAACGGTCAGCCCGGGCGGGGTGAGCTCGTCGGTGAGGTATCCCGTCGAGTCAGAGACGATCGCCACGTTCATGGGCGCCCACGCTACGCCCAGATCAGCCCGGAACGACGTTGACCAGCTTCGGCGCGCGAACGATCACCGCTCTCGGCTCCCCGCCGGCCAGCGCCGCCGCCACTGCGGGCGTGGCCAGGGCACGTGCACGAAGGTCCGCCTCGCTGATGCCCGGGGCGACCTGCAGGCGCTCACGGACCTTGCCCGCGATCTGCACAACGCAGGTGACCGACTCCTCCACCAGCAGCTCCGGGTCCACGACCGGCCAGCCGGCCAGCGCCACGCAGGGCTCGTGGCCCAGTCGCGCCCACATCTCCTCAGCAGTGTATGGCGCGACCAGGGAGAGCATGATCGCGACGGCCTCAGCGGCCTCCCGGACCGCCGGATCGGCGGCTCCCACACCGGAGTCGATCGCCTTGCGCGCGGCGTTGACCAGCTCCATCGTCTTGGCGACGGCCACGTTGAACCGGTAGGTCTCCAACGCATGGGCAGCGTCATGCACCGAGCGGTGGGTGATCCGGCGCAGGGCCAGGTCGCCGGTGGAGGGATCGGCGCCCGGGGCGCTGGCGACGTCGCCGGACAGTCGAAAGGCGCGGGCCAGGAACTTCCGGGACCCGGCCGGGGAGAGGTCCGCCCAGTCGATGTCGTCCTCGGGCGGACCCGCGAAGACCATCGTCAGGCGCACGGCGTCCACCCCATTGACAGCCAGCTCGTCGGAGAGGCGCACGAGATTGCCCCGGGACTTGCTCATCGCTGAGCCGTCCATCTGGACCATGCCCTGGTTCAGCAGCCGGGCGAAGGGCTCCACCACGTCGAGCATGCCCATGTCATGGATGACCTTGGTGAAGAACCGGGCGTACAGCAGGTGCAGGATCGCGTGGGTCACGCCGCCGACGTACTGGTCGACCGCCATCCACGACGCCGCCTCGGTCGGATCGAACGGACCATCGGGCTTGGCCGGGTCGAGGAAGCGCAGGAAGTACCACGACGAGTCGACGAATGTGTCCATGGTGTCGGGATCGCGCCGGGCCGAGCCGCCACAGCGCGGGCAGTCGACGACCGACCATGCGTCGTCGGCACCCAGCGGTGAGGCGCCCTTGGGCTTGAGGTCAAGGCCCTCAGCGTCGGGCAGCACCACGGGCAGCTGGTCCTCAGGCACCGGGACCTCGCCACACGACGGGCAGTGCACGATTGGGATGGGCGTGCCCCAGAACCGCTGGCGGCTGATCAGCCAGTCACGCAGCCGGTAGTTGACTGAAGCCTGACCCCGGCCATGCACCTCGAGCCACTCGATGATCGCGGCGATGGCCGCGTCCTTGTCGAGACCGTCAAGCGGGCCGGAGTTCACGTGCGGACCGTCGTCGGCGGTGGCGATCCCAGTCTCCGACGGGTCCGTCTCGGAGTCGACGACCACCTGGACAGGCAACCCGAAGGTGCGCGCGAACTCGAGGTCACGCTGGTCATGGGCGGGCACGGCCATGATCGCCCCGGTGCCGTAGTCGGCCAGGACGTAGTCCGAGGCGTAGATGGGCAGCCGCTCGTCGTTGACCGGGTTGATCGCGAACCGGTTGAGGAAGACGCCGGTCTTCGGACGGTCGCTGGCCAGGCGATCGATGTCGGTCTCCTGCTTGGTGCGGGCCAGGTACTCGGCGAACTCGGCCTCTGCCGCTGTCCCGGCAGCCAGCTCGGCGGCGAGATCGGAGTCGGCGGCGACGACGAAGAACGTGGCGCCGTACAGGGTGTCGGGGCGGGTCGTGTAGACCGTCACGGGCTCTGGCCGACCCTCGATGGCGAACTCGACATCAGCCCCGGTGGAGCGCCCGATCCAGTTTCGCTGCATCTGCAGGACCTTGTCCGGCCACTGCCCCTCCAGCATGCTCATGTCATCGAGCAGGCGATCGGCGTAGTCGGTGATCTTCAGGTACCACTGGGTGAGCTTCTTCTTCGTCACCACCGCGTCGCAGCGCTCACACAGCCCACCGACGACCTGCTCGTTGGCCAGCACGGTCTGGCAGGACGGGCACCAGTTGACCGCACTGTCCCTGCGATAGGCCAGGCCACGCTCGAACATCTTCAGGAAGAACCACTGGTTCCAGTGGTAGTACTCCGGGTCGCACGTGTTCAGCACCCGGTCCCAGTCGAAGGAGCAGCCGTACCGCCGCATCGACGCCTTCTGGATGGCGATGTTCTCGTAGGTCCACGCCCGCGGATCCGCGCCGTTCTTGATCGCGGCGTTCTCGGCCGGCAGGCCGAAGGCGTCCCAGCCGATCGGGTGCAGGACGTTGAAACCCTGCTGGACCCAGTAGCGGGCCAGCACATCACCGAGCGCGTAGGCCTCGGCGTGACCCATGTGCAGGTCGCCGGACGGGTAGGGGAACATGTCCAGGACGTACTTGCGGGGCCGGTCGTCGCCGGGGCACCCGGAGCGGAACGGAGCGAGCCGATCCCAGACCGGCAGCCACTTGTCCTGCAGCACCTCGTGGTCGTACACGTCGGGGGTCTCCGCGGTCTCCGGAGGGCTCTGGCTCATGAGGGACAAGGGTAGTCGGTGCCGCAGGTGCGACTGTCCGCACCGACCTGCGCCGGGGGCGCGGGCGACCACCCCTGGGGGCTGATGCTGTGGTCGCCGCCGAGGGGTCGCTCGGGGGCGAACCGGGATGGCCAGCAGGACGATGGGCCGTCGACGGACCAGACTGGTGCACCCATAGGGAACCGGTACTGCCCCGAGCTCGCCGACGACTGGCAGCTCGATCCGGCCGAACACGGCCGGCACCGCAGATCCGGGTGCCTGACCGGGGACAGCAGCAACGACTGGACGAAGGAGCCTCCCGTGGACCACGCCGGCACGAAGGACGACCCCTGGCAGCTCACGACCGCGCCGGGGTCCTCGGAATACACCATGTACGCCGACACCGAGGCAGATCCGGCACTGCTGGTCTGCCAGGTGGGTTCGACTCGGCTGACCTACCTGTTGGCGGCCATCGAGGACCTGCGGACCATGCTCGTCGAGAACGGCGACTGGGTACCTCTCGGCGCAGCCGATGAGAAGAAGGAACCGGCTGAGGGGACCATCGAGGCGTGGGGCCGCTCCCCCGACAACCCCGTGGGCGGTTGGTACGGCCAACGCAAGGGCTACCGCGGACGGTTCGGCATGTACCTGCCACCGCTGCTCGAGCAGTTGGGGCACATCGAGCTCGAGCACAACCCGCGCAACAACCGGGCCCGCGCGGTCTGAGGCTGGGCCGACCTAGCGACCGCGCTCATCCGGCCCACGGGACTTGCGCGCCCTGCGCCGGTCAACCGCCTCGTCGAACTCCCGGTCGATCGCGTCCAGGCGTGCCTGCAGCGCGGACTCTGCGGAGGTGGCAGGCGCCGCCTCAGCGGGCGACGCCGACCGGGCCTCCATGGGGGACGACGCCCTGTCCCGGGCCACGGCAGTGTGCGCGTGCACGGGTATGGGCCGACCCACGGCGATCCACGCCAGGCTTCCGACGATGGGAACCAGGACCACACCAAGCAGCCACATATGTGGGGACAGTCCGCGGACCGCGGCCGGCGGCGAGCGGTCGATGTCCAAGAGGGCGAAGATGAGCAGGCCGAGCCACGCGGCGAACGGTAGGTAGGCCAGCATGTGGACCACCCCCCTAACCACCTGGGGATGGGTCGACAGTAGTCCCGACGCGGATTTCCTGACAAGAGCGGACGTGCAGTAAAGTTCTATCCGTTCGGGGCTGTGGCGCAGCTGGTAGCGCACCTGCATGGCATGCAGGGGGTCAGGGGTTCGAGTCCCCTCAGCTCCACAAACCAACAGGCCTCCCGGTGTTGTTCCGGGGGGCCTGTTGGTTTGTGTCAGGAAGCAGAGCGGGGACTCGGGAGGAGGTCGCCCCCCGGGGCGACCGACGGCTCCCCTCAGCTCCACAAACCAACAGGCCTCCCGGTGTTGTTCCGGGGGGCCTGTTGGTTGTGTCAGGAAGCAGAGCGGGGACTCGGGAGGAGGTCGCCCCCCGGGGCGACCGACGGCTCCCCTCAGCTCCACAAACCAACAGGCCTCCCGGTGTTGTTCCGGGGGGCCTGTTGGTTGTGTCAGGAAGCAGAGCGGGGACTCGGGAGGAGGTCGCCCCCCGGGGCGACCGACGGCTCCCCTCAGCTCGGGGCGCGCCTCCTGCCCGGGCCTGAGGCCCCACCCCAAACGCCTGAGTCCTACTCCCCCGCTGAAGATAGGGACATCTCCCAATGTGGCCGGGCCACCTCAGTGACGACCATTGGTACTAGCCAACAAGGGCCGAACCGAGGAGGACCCAATGAGTACTCACAACAGTCTGCTCCCCACGACCATGAACCGGACGAAGGTCCAGAGCCGCGCCACCATGCTGACTCCGCCCAGCACACCGGCAACCATCGAGGTCGCCACCCCTGGGCGAGCGTCGCACTGGTGGAGCCGTCGCGGTGCGGGCGAAGCACCGAGGTTGAACGGGGTCGACCGGGACCCGGACTTGGCCGCCGCGCATGTGTTCCTCCGCCTGCGCTGATGTCCCTCGAACAGCCTGCCGAGGATCGCCCCGCGAATCCCATTGCGCGCACATCGGGTGACCCCAGCACACGGGCTGGCACGATGGGCGGCGTGGCACGTGTCTCGCTAGCCGACTCCGAACGTGGGCCGATGGTGGGCCGCGCCCGCGAGTTCGACGAGCTCCGGGCGCGGTTCGCGGCGGCCACTCTGGCCGATCCGCAGGTGGTGGTGATCGGAGGCGAAGCCGGGATCGGCAAGTCCCGCCTGGTCGCGGAGTTCGCTGACTGGCTGCCAGCCGAAGCCCGGCTGGTGGTGGGTCACTGCCTTGAGCTTGGCCCCGACGGCCCTCCGTATGCCCCGTTCGCCGAGATCATGCGGTCGCTGGTGGCCGACATCGGCGTGGACCAGCTTGGTGAGATGGTCGGGCCGGGCAGGTCGGACCTGGCCGGGCTGGCCCCGGAGCTCGGTCGGGGTGCCTCGGACCAGACGATGGGGCGTGGACGGCTCTTCGAGGCGATGGCCGTGCTGATCGAGCGGTGCGCCGCCGACGTTCCCCTGGTCCTGATCGTGGAGGACCTGCACTGGGCGGATTCGTCCACGCGCGACCTCCTGCGCTTCCTGATGCGGACCGTGGCTGAGGCGCAGGTCCTCTTCGTGCTCACGTATCGGCGCGATGAGCTGCACCGCACCCACCCGCTGCTGCCGTGGCTGGGAGAGGTGGATCGGTTCCCCAACTCCGAGCGGCTCACCCTCGAACGACTCGCCGACGACGAGGTGCTGCTGCTCGTCGGCCAAGTCGCTGACCGTGAGATCACGCCCCGGGCAGCAGCCCGGATCCGCGATCGCAGCCAGGGAATCCCGTTCTTCGTCGAGGAGTTGACCGTCTGCGCCGACGGCGACTCACAGGCCATCCCGGAAACGCTGCGCGACCTGATGCTGGGCCGCCTCGACCGGTTGGCTCCCCTCACTCGGCAGGTCGTGCGGATCGCGTCGGCCGCCGGCACGCAGGTCGACCACGAGGTGCTGCTCGACGTCGTCGAGGCGGATGAGGCATCCATGGAGTCGGCAATGCGCGAGGCCGTCAGCGGCCAGGTCCTGGTCGTCGATGAGGGGCGTGCGGCTTACGCATTCCGGCACGCGCTGATGCGCGAAGCGGTCCACGACGACCTGCTGCCCGGGGAGCATGCGCGCCTGCATGCCCGGTACGCCGCGGCACTCGAGAAGTCCGCTCGTCCTGATCAGGCCGGTGAGATCGCCCATCACTGGAGCTCCGCGCACGAGGCGGACAAGGCTTTCGAGTGGTCGCTGCGTGCGGCGGATCACTCCCGCACGATCTACGCGTGGAGCGAGCAGCTGACCCATCTCGAGCGCGCTCTCGACCTCTGGGACCAGGTGAGCGTCCCCATCGAGCGAGCCGGATTCGATCGCGTGGAGCTCCTGACCCGGACCAGCCGTGCCGCTGCCTACGTCGGCAATCCTGACCGGAGCCTGGCGCTCCTCGATGCCGCCCTCGACGAGGTCGATCCGGACGAGGGGGCGCAGCGAACCACACACCTGCTGGTCAGGCGCGCGCTGCAGTGCATGAGCGGCCAGGTCGACCCCATGGCCGACCTCGACCGCGCTCTCGAGCTCGCGCCACCCGGCTCCGCCGACCGCTCCTCCGCGCTGGCTGCCCGGGCCGCCACCCTCATGCTGGAGGGCCAGCTCCCCAGGGCCCTGGATGCGGCCCGAGAGTCACAAGCTGCCGCCCAGGAGTCCGGGAGCCCCAACCGGATGGGCGACGCCCTCAACACGCTCGGGTGCATCGAGTTCCAGGTCGGCGACCAGGCTGCCGGCCAGCTGCACCTCGACCAGGCGCGCGAAGCTGCTGTCCGGACCGGCAGCGAAGCCGCACTCTTCCGCTACTACTCCAACTACTCCGACATCCTGATCGGGGCCGGCCGGTTCGCTGAGGCGATCGACATTGCCCGGGCCGGCCGCCGGGCTGCCGCCGAGCACGGGCTGTCGCGCACGCAGGGGGCCTTCCTCGCCGGCAACGAGGCGGAGGCAGAGGTCCTGGCTGGGCAATGGGACGATGCGCTGGCCACCATCTCGGCGGCCCTGCGCCTGGACCCCCCGCCCATCATCCGTGGGCACCTGCACACCCTCGGCGCGATCGTCTTGGGCCGAAGGGGTGACATCAGCGCCGCTGCTGACCGGGCCGACCAAGCCGCCCAGCACCTCGCCCGAGCGGGCCGCCAGCCCCAGTACATGCTGCCGCTGGCAGTGGCCCGCGCCGAGCTGTCCGTGGCCGACGGCGACGTTCCAGGGGCGCTGCAGATCATGGCACGCGCGGCCGAGGCAGCGGGCCCACTCGTCCCGACCGCGGCGGGATGGCCGTTCATCTGGGCGTGGAGCCGGCTGCTCACAGAGTCTGACCAGCCTGAGCCGCCTGGACTTCGGGCCGCTCGTGACCATCTGATGGCTGTGAGCACCCACCCGGGTTGGCGAGCCCTCTCCGTGGCCCAGTCGACGGCACTGGCAACCGGTCGAAGCGGGTCGGCCGAACACAGCGCCGCGATTGGGGAGGGCACCGGTATCGCGGTCGGGGCGGCACCTGACTGGGCTGCTGCTGTCGCAGCTGTCGCGGCCGGCGAAGGACTGGCCCATGAGCTCGCCGACGCGCGCATCAGGCTCGCTGCGCAGCACGTCGCGGCTGAGCGCCGTGCTGACGCCCGGACCGAACTGGCCCTCGGTTGGACCACGATCGACCGACTGGCCGACCAGTCACTGGCCCCGCTGGCGCTGCGCACCGGAGCCGCCGGCAGGATCGCCCCTCCGCGTGGCGAGGATCGGGGCTCGCTGCATACCGGGGGCACACATCTGACGCCGCGTGAGCGAGAGGTGCTCGCGCTGGTGATGGCCGGGCTGAGCAACCGGATGATCGCCGAGAGACTTTTCATCTCCGTCAAGACCGTATCGGTGCACGTGTCCAACATCCTGGCCAAGCTCGATGTGGCCTCACGCACCGAGGCGGCAGCGTGGGGGCATGCCAACCTCGTTGACGTCCGGGAGGGCCTGTAGCGCCATCCGCGGGCGTGGGCGCTCGCCGCGTTCCACCGGGACCGGTCCGGATCAGGCGTCGTCCGCGCCCAGGGCCGGCCCGGGCGCGGCCGCGGCGTTGTACTCCTCGAGGCGCCACCGCGTCACGGGCTCCCCACCGGGTTCGCCGGGCAGCTCCAACTGGCTGAGCACACTCCAGGCGCAGTTGCTGATCACACCCAACGCCGTCCACTGCTCGGGTGCCAGACCGAGGAGTCCGCCAATGGCACCTCGGATCGAGCCGCCGTGGCTGACCACCACCATGACGCCGCCGGCCGGGAGATCCGCGAGATGGGCGTCCACGGCAGCGACCACGCGCGCCACGACTTCACTGCGGGCCTCGCCGCCGGGCGGGCGGACGTCGTGACCGGCGATCCACGCGCGGAAGGTCTCCTCGTCCTGGGCCAGTATCTCTGCCCGCGTGCGCCCCTGCCACGACCCGCCGTCGGTCTCCCGCAGGCGCGCGTCGGTCCGGACCGGCAGATCGGTCATGTCCGCCAACGTGCCCGCTGTGGTGATCGCCCGGCCAAGATCGCTGGAGACGATGATGTCCGGCTCCATCGCTGCGATGGCTGGGGCTGCCGACACCGCCTGGGCGACTCCCACCGGGTCGAGGGGAACATCCGTCGCACCCTGGAACCGGCTCTCCAGATTCCACGCGGTCCGACCGTGCCGCCAGAAGACGATCCGGCGACGGGGCCGTGCGTTCCATCCGTCGTTCACGGGGCCGGGGTCCGGGGCCGGTTGACCTCCTCCGGCAGCTCGATCACGGGGCAGTCCCGCCAGAGCCGCTCCAGTGCGTAGTGGAACCGCTCCTCAGCCTGCTGGACATGCACGACGATCTCGTTGTAGTCCAGCAGCACCCAGCGGCCCTCGGCCTCCCCCTCCCTGCGCAGCGGCTTCGCGCCGAGCTTGGCCAGCGCCTCCTCGATCGCATCCATCACGGCGCGCACCGCACGGTCGTTGGCCGCGGAGCACAGCAGGAACACATCGGTGAGAACCAGGTGGTTGCTCACGTCGATGGCCACGATGTCGTCGGCGAGCTTCTCGGACGCAGCCTGGGCGGCTGCGACCGCGAGGGTCACGGCGTGCGGGTCAGCAGTCACAGCCAGGAGCCTACCTTCCTGCGACGGTACCCCCACCGACGCTGAGTCAGGGCTCGAAGTCCGCCCCGAGGATGACCACCACGTCAGCGACGTTCTGACCGTCCTCGGCGATCTGCACAGAGGTGGGCGGAACACCCAGGGCCTCTGCCACGCTCTCGCCAAGCGTCACCGACTCGGTCGTGGCGTCCGCGACGATCACCAGCGTCTGATCCTGGTCGAACTGGTCGGCGTTCCCGCCGTTGATGTACACCATCCCGGACCCCACCAGGCGGTCCCGGGCGCTGGCCCCCAGCCCAGGGGTGCCGACCCCGTTCTGCACGAGGACCCTCGGATTCGACTCAGCCCCGGTGAGCACCGCCTGCGGCAGCAGCGAGTCGATGACCGCCTTGCCCGCCACGAGGTCCGCACGGACCACCGCAAGGGCCTCCCCCGCCTCGATGTCGGTCGTGGGAAGGACCCGTACCTGCTGCCCACCGTCGAGGATGCTCTCGCGCATCTGAAGCAGGAACTGGGCCACCGTCGCGGAGGCTGTCGTGGTCCGTGCCGAGCCGCCGAGTGAGGTGAGCATCTGCTCGATCCGCAGCGCGTCGTCGGGAAGCCCGGAGATCGTGGCCGTCATCACCTGGGAGTACCGGGCCAGCCTGGCCGCCTCGGGCTCGTCGGGCAACCAGGTCAGCGCGTAGGTCGCAGCCTGATTCCCGTCCAGGGTCTGGGTGCCCGAGGGAACAACGACCGTCTCCACCCCGGTCTCCTCGTCGACCTCCGTGATGGGTTGGTCGACATCCACGGTGATGCCACCGACGTAGTCGACCATCCCCGCGAGGGCGAGTCGCCCGAGGCTCAGCGTCCCGTCGATGCGCAGGGCAAGGAGGTCGGACAGGGCGTCCTGCGACGCGGAGCGGTCCAGGAGCCGGGCGCTGGCTCCCAGCGTCTGCTGGCCAGCGCCGGGGACGTCGACGATCAGCCGTGACGGGACCAGCAGCTGGGCAGCCGGGAGCCCGCCGCCGACTCCGGCCACCATGTTGTCCACGCCCAGGTCAGCGTCGTTGCGGGCCTGGATCAGCAGGGTCTCCTGCTCGGCCACCACCGAGGGGACGGGTGCGGGATCCGGGGTGCCGCCCGAACCCGAGGTCTGGACCGAGACGAGCACCCACCCCAGGAGGGCCGCGACCAGCACGGCAAGGAAGGCCCACATCCACCGGGACCGGACCCGACGACCGCCCGGCGGGCGCGGGCGTGGACTCCGTTGACTGCGCTGACTCCGGGCGCGCGTGGGGGCCGGAGCCTGCTCAGCGCCGGCGTCTGCGGAGGCAGAAGGTGCGGTCGCTCCGGGGGCAGGAGGTACGGCCGCCTCGCCGGCGGGGACAGCTGCTGCTGCCACCCCGGGGGGCCGTGCTGCGGGGGCCTCGGGAGCCGGTCCTGCAACCGCCTCGGGAGCCGGTGCAGGTGTCGCGGGCGGGCTGGGCGCTTGCTCGGCTCGGGGCGGTATCGCGCTCGGCGGGGAGTTGCTGGGTGCCGGCGGGGACTCGGGCGACGGGCTCTGCGCCGGCGCTGGCGCGGGAGCCGGTGCCGGTGCCGGCGCCGGTGGGGACGGGGACGGTGGCGCGGGTTCCCCCGGGGCCACCGCGGGAGGGTGCGGCTGCGGCGGCGGCGGGGGTTCTGACGGCTCCGGGTTCGGCTGGCTCACATCCGTTGGCTGGGCATCGTCGGTCGGCGCCCGGGCCGCCACACCACTCGGCTCGTCGGGCGTGCTGTCCGCTGGCTCCTGCTCCGCGTCCTGGTCGGCGGGCGGGGTGTGCCGCCCCTCGGGCTCCTCCGGCGGCTCCGGCTTTGCGTGCTTCGGGCTCACGTGGCATCCGCCCGATACAGGCCCGTCTTTGCGATGAACCGATCGACCCCTGCCGGGACCAGGTAGCTGATCGGGGCACCCTGCTCGACTCGCACCCGGCAATCCGTGGAGGAGATCGCCAGCGCCGGGATCTCGACGATCGTCGCCGAGCCCTCAGGGAGGTGTGCGGCGCTCACGTCATGACCTGGACGGGTCACAGCCACCAGGTGTGCACGCTCCAGGATCTCGTCCGGGTCCCGCCAGGTCAGGATCGAGCCGAGGGCATCAGCACCGGTGATGAAGTACAGATCGGCATCAGGGTGCTGCTCATGCAGGTCGCGCAGCGTGTCCACCGTGTAGGTCGGCCCCTCGCGTTCGATGTCGACCCGGCTCACGGTGAACCGCGGATCGTCGGCAGTGGCGATCACGGTCATCAGGTACCTGGACTCCGGGTCGGAGACGGAGCGCTCCGTCTTCTGCCACGGCTGTCCTGTGGGAACGAAGACCACGGAGTCCAGGGCGAACAGGTGGGCAACCTCACTGGCCGCGACCAGGTGACCGTGATGGATCGGGTCGAACGTTCCCCCCATGACCCCCAAGCGCACGGTCATCGGTGCGCTCGGGCTCACCGGTCCGGGTTGAACCGGGTGACCACGATGAGCAGGACAAGCAGCAGAACGAGGGCCACAACTCCGTACACCTCGGCGGGGACGCCGGAATGCTCCTCCACGTCAGCTCCCTCGGAGAACCGAACAAGTGCATTCAGCATCGACTATCCCCTTCCCATCGGCCCGCGGGGAGCCTATCGGATCCGGGAGCGCACCGCGCACAGGTGCGGCGATCCCGGGACATCGGTGTCCCCCGGGGTCTGGTCATCGGATGGTGCCGTCGCCGAATACCAGATAGGTCGTGGAGGTCAGTTCCGTGAGGCCCATCGGTCCGCGTGCATGCAGCTTCTGCGTCGAGATCCCGATCTCCGCACCGAATCCGAACTCCCCACCATCGGTGAACCTGGTCGAGGCGTTGACCATGACCGCTGCGGAGTCGACGCCGCCGATGAACCGGCGAGCGGCGCTCAGGTCCTCGGTGACGATCGCCTCGGTGTGCCCGCTGGACCAGCGCCGGATGTGCCCGCACGCCTCATCCAGGGAGTCGACGATCCCCGCGGCGATGTCCAGCGAGAGGTACTCGTCGGCCCAGTCCTGATCGGTGGCTGGGACGAAGGCGATCCCGGCGGCAGAGGCGTACTCAGCCATCCGCTCGTCGCCGTGGACGGTCACGTCCTTCTTGGCCAGGGCAGCCAGGGCAGCGGGCAGGAACTTCGGCGCCGCCGCGCTGTGCACCAGGAACGTCTCGGCCGCGTTGCACACGCTGGTGCGCTGGGTCTTGGAGTTGACCAGGATGGCCACGGCCTTGTCGATGTCCGCGGAAGCATCCACGTACACGTGGCAGTTGCCGACCCCGGTCTCGATGACCGGTACGGTCGAGTTCTCCACGACGCTGCGGATCAGGCCCGCTCCCCCGCGCGGGATCAGCAGGTCGACGAGGCCCCGGGCGGTCATGAGTGCGCTGACCGCGTCATGGCTGCGGCCCGGGACCAGCTGAACCGCGTCCTCCGGCACCTGCGTGCCCCGCAGGGCACCGCGCATGACGTCGACCAGTGCGGCGTTCGAGTCGTATGCCGACGACGAGCCACGGAGCAGTGCCGCGTTGCCACTCTTGAGGCTAAGGCCGGCGGCGTCCACCGTGACGTTCGGGCGCGCCTCGTACACCATGGCGACCACACCCATCGGCACGCGCACCTGGCGGATCTCCAGCCCGTTCGGCTGGGTCCAGCCACGCACGACCTCCCCCACTGGATCAGGCAGGCCAGCGACCATCTCCAGGGAATCGGCGATATCGGCGAGCCGCGCCTCGGTGAGGGTCAACCGGTCGACAACCCCGGGGGTCGTCCCGGTGGCCACGGCCCGCTCGACGTCGAGGGCGTTGGCGGTCAGCAGCTGATCGGTCGACTCACGCAGGGCATCGGCCATCGCCCGCAGGGCGGCGTCCTTCTGGGCCCGCGTCAGCTGCCGCAGCGAGACAGCGGCCGTCCTGGCCCGGCGCGCGGTGGCGAGGACCGCGTCCCGCTCCGCGGTGTTGTTCGGCGCATGAGACATGTCCCAAGGGTAGACGAACGCCCGCCAACCCTCGCCAACCAGCGCAGACCCTCCGCGAAGGGTCAGGTCCCCCACGCGGCGCGGAGATTCCGGCCCCTGGCGGAGGGTTCACGGGGGTGGGAGCGGGAGGCACCGGTCAGTTCAGCAGGACCAGGTCGTCTCTGTGGACCACCTCGCGCTCGTACTCTGGGCCCAGCTCTGCTGCCAGGTCCCTTGTCGATCGACCGAGCAGCGCCGGGAGCTCGACGGCGTCGTAGGCCACGAGCCCTCGGGCCACCACCCCTCCGTCGGGCCCCACGAGATCCACCGGGTCGCGGGCGATGAAGCCACCGACGACGTGGGTGATCCCTGCGGGCAGCAGCGAGGCACCGCGGTCGCGGACGGCCCGGACCGCACCGGCGTCCAGGTGGATCTGCCCACGGCTGGAGGTGGCGTGCGCCAGCCACAGCATCCGAGACGCCGAACGGTCCCCGGCCGCGTGGAAGACCGTGCCCACCGGCTCCCCGCCGAGCGCGGCGGCTGCGTTGGCGGCTGCCGTGAGGACCACGGGGATCCCTGCATCGGTGGCGATCCGGGCCGCTTCCAGCTTCGTGCCCATGCCACCCTGCCCCACTCCGGACGAGCCAGCACCCCCCACAACAACCCGCTCCAGGTCTGCTGCGGAGATCACCTCGGGGACGATCCGGCTCCCGCCCCGCTCCGGTGGGCCGTCGTAGAGACCGTCGACATCCGACAACAGGATCAGGGCATCGGCGCGCACCAGATGCGCCACGAGGGCCGCGAGCCGGTCGTTGTCACCGAAACGGATCTCCGCGGTCGCCACCGTGTCGTTCTCGTTGACGATCGGGACGACTCCAAGCTCAAGGAGCCGTTCAAGTGTCTGCTGGGCGTTGCGGTAGTGGGCGCGCCGCACCAGGTCATCGGCCGTCAGCAGGACCTGGCCAACCGTGCGGTCATGGCGCGCGAACGCATCGTGGTAGTGCGCCATGAGGATCCCCTGGCCCACCGAGGCTGCTGCCTGTGCCGAGGCGAGGTCCCGGGGCCGCCGGCGCAGGCCCAGCGGCGCGATCCCGGTCGCGATCGCCCCGGATGACACCAGCACGAGCTGGGTGCCGCGATCGCTGGCACCGCCCAGGGCGTCCACGAGAGCGTTGACCCGGGCGATGTCGATCCCGGCCGCCACCCCGGCGAGCACTGAGGAGCCTTCTCGCGAACCCGGCTCAACCACCGGACCCGGGCGGGGTCCGGCTGTGGGCCCGGCTTCCCAGCCCGCCTGGGCCGACGATGGCGCACGACGGGTCAGCGACGACGAGCCGACCTTGACCACCACCCGCCGAGCGGAACTGATCATCTCGCGTGGCGATGCCGCCCCCGCCGCAGAGACAGCCATCAGGCCCCGACCTCCCCCGCATCGACCGCGTCAGTCGGATGTGCATCGCCCACGCGCTGCACCGGGCCGTGCCGGCGGGGCGTTCCGGGAGCCTCATCGACCGGATCCGCCGTCCACTCCGCCTCCGGATCCTCGTCCGCGGCCAGCTGCTCGCGCGACCGACCGTGCTCACGGGCCTCCGGGCCCTCGATCCGCTGGTCCTGACCGCGCGGCCCGGGACCGGACAAGCGCACCGTCGGCTCCCAGTCGAAGACCACGGCGTTGTCCTCGGGCCCGATCCGGACCTCGTCGCCGGCCTGGGCACCCATCCGCACCAACTCGTCCTCCACACCCAGCCGGGCCAGCCGATCTGCGAGATAGCCGACGGCCTCGTCGTTGGAGAAGTCGGTCTGCCGGATCCAGCGCTCGGGGCGCTCCCCGCGCACCCGGTAGGCCTCGCCCTCGCGCACGATCGCAAACCCCCCGTCATCAACGGCCCGCGGCTGGATCACGA
The DNA here is from genome assembly GCA_963753075.1 of uncultured Actinomycetes bacterium. Lineage (GTDB taxonomy): Bacteria > Actinomycetota > Actinomycetes > S36-B12 > CAIYMF01 > Prado023. The sequence goes on along the minus strand of CAVWAR010000012.1, from coordinate 170,847 downwards.
TTCGCTCGGCGACAGGCTCGGCGGTGGCTGCACGCTGCGCGGACACCACGCTGGCCATCGCGAAGGACAACTCGCGCAGGCCCTCGTGGGACACCGCCGAGACCAGGAACACCGGCAGGCCGCGCGCCTCGAGGTCCGGGCGCACCATCTCGGCCAGTTCACGAGCCTCAGGCACGTCGATCTTGTTGAGCACGACGAGCCGGGGCCGATCGGCCAGGCCGCCGTACTGGGCAAGCTCCGCCTCGATCTCGTCGAGGTCCGACAGCGGATCACGGCCAGGTTCGAGCGTGGCGCAGTCCAGCACCTGAACAAGGGCAGCACAGCGCTCCACATGCCGCAGGAACTCCAGCCCGAGTCCCTTGCCCTCGGACGCCCCTGGGATCAGGCCGGGGACATCGGCGACCGTGAACACGGTGGAGCCGGCTGTGACGACGCCGAGGTTCGGCACCAGGGTGGTGAATGGGTAGTCGGCGATCTTGGGGCGCGCCGAGGACATCGCCGCGATCAATGAGGACTTGCCCGCGCTGGGGAAGCCGATCAAGCCGATGTCAGCGACGGTCTTGAGTTCGAGGACAACGGTGATCTGCTCACCGGGCTCCCCGAGCAGCGCAAAACCTGGTGCCTTGCGACGCGCTGAGGCCAGGGCTGCGTTGCCCAGCCCAGGGCGCCCTCCGTGCGCGATGACCACCTGCGCACCGGGCACCGGGAGGTCGGCCAGGACCTCACCGTCGACGGACAGCACGGTTCCGACCGGCACGGGCAGCACAACATCGGCTCCGTTCGCACCGTTGCGGTGGCCACCCTGGCCGGGCACTCCGTTGGTGGCCTTGCGATGCGGGGAGTGGTGGTACTCGAGCAGACTCGGGGTGCCGGGGTCGGCGACCAGGATGACGTCACCGCCACGACCGCCGTTGCCGCCATCGGGCCCACCGAGCGGCTTGAACTTCTCCCGATGCACGGAGGCGCACCCGTTCCCGCCTGCACCGGCGGACGCGTGGATCACCACCTGGTCGACAAAGGTCGCCATGGCCTGGCCTCCTGTTCCTCGACGTACCGGACCTGCAACTGCGGAAACCACCCCCGCGGACCCTCCCCGTCTGGGTTCCCCCTCCGCGAATTCTGGGAGGATGACGGTAACCGTGGAGGATCAACTCATCGGTGCTGAACTGCCTCGGACAGCACAAAAGGCGAGCCCACCGGGCCCGCCTCCTGTGAAGTGGTCCGGCCTCAGCCAGCCGGGACCTCGACGATGTTGATCACGCGACGACCGCGTGCGGTGCCGAACTGCACGGCGCCGGCGGCGAGGGCGAAGAGGGTGTCGTCGCCACCGCGACCGACATTCTCACCGGGGTGGAAGTGCGTGCCACGCTGGCGGACGATGATCTCGCCGGACTTGACGACCTGACCGCCGAAGCGCTTCACGCCGAGGCGCTGTGCATTGGAGTCGCGGCCGTTCCGCGTGCTGGATGCACCCTTCTTGTGGGCCATGAGGTCACTTCCCGCTCTCGATGCCGGTGACGCGCAGCTGGGTCAGGGCCTGACGGTGGCCCTGGCGCTTGCGGTAGCCGGTCTTGTTCTTGTACTTGAGGATGTCGATCTTCGGGCCCTTGGTGTGCTCGAGGACCTCGGCGGAGACCGTCACGTCGGACAGCGACTCGGAGTCGGAGGTGACGGTGGCCCCGTCGACCAGCAGCAGTGCGGGCAGTTCCACGCTGTCGCCGGGGGCGGCGGACACGCGGTCAGTCTCGATGACGTCGCCGACGGCGACCTTCTCCTGGCGGCCGCCGGAGCGGACAATGGCGTACACGGGTGGCACTCCTGAGATCGTTTCGGGGCTGTGCGGCCCGGATCACGGGCACACACATGCGTGCGGCGCTCGCGCGCCGGACTCTTAGGGTACGGATCCGACCGGCATACGGTCAAACCGCCTCGGGCTGGCTGGACTCCTCACGGCCGACGTCGGACTCGTCGGACTCGTAAGCCACCTCAGCAGCCGTGGAGCCGTCCTCGTCATGGGGTTCCTCGCTGGACTCCGAGGCCTCGACTCCCTCGGCAACTGGCGACTCGTTGCCGTCGCCCACCTCCTCGGCCACGCCGGTCCGGGCGCCCTCGGACTCCGAGTCAGCGCTCGAGTCATCGGACTGCTCGTCGTGACCCGGCGCGGCCTCAGCGGTCTCGTCCGAAGCGGCTACCTCTCCATCGGTCGCCTCGTTGATCGCCTCGTTGGACGCCTCAGGATCGGCAGGAGCCTCGACCACGTCCACTGCGTCCGCACCGGCCAGCACCTCGGCGGCAGCAGGCACATCACTCGCTGCTTCGGAGCCGCCTTCCTGCGCAGCCTCGGACTCGCCGTCCGACGCGCCGTTCTCGTGCTCGATGTGGCCCTCCTCGTCGAACTTGGGCGGCGGCGGCGTCTTGCCCGTCTGCTTGCCGCCCAGGTGTGCGGGCTGGGAGACCTGCTTCGATCCGCGGCGGCCGCCCCGCTCGCGGCGGGAGTTGTTCTCCTCGGCCGGCTGGTCCAGACCCACGGGCTCCGCATGGACCATGTGCCCACGCCCACCACAGTGCTCGCACGGCGAGGAGAACACCTCCAGAAGGCCCTGGCCGATCCGCTTGCGTGTCATCTGGACCAGGCCCAGCGACGTGACTTCGGCCACCTGGTGCTTGGTGCGATCCCGACCCAGGCACTCCACGAGCCGGCGCAGGACCAGGTCGCGGTTGCTCTCCAGGACCATGTCGATGAAGTCCACGACGATGATGCCGCCGATGTCGCGCAGCCGCAGCTGACGCACGATCTCCTCGGCGGCCTCGAGGTTGTTCTTGGTGACGGTCTCCTCGAGGTTGCCGCCCTGGCCGGTGAACTTGCCGGTGTTGACGTCGACGACGGTCATCGCCTCGGTCCGGTCGATCACCAGCGAGCCGCCCGAGGGCAGCCAGACCTTGCGGTCCAGGGCCTTGGCCAGCTGCTCGTCGATCCGGTTGGCCGCGTACAGGTCGGTGTTGTCGACCCACTTGTCCAACTTGGGCAGCAGGTCGGGAGCGACCCATCCGATGTACTCGTTCAGCGTCTGCCACGTGGTCTCGCCCTGCACTCGCAGGCTGTCGAAGTCCTCGTTGAAGATGTCGCGCACGACCTTGATGGCCAGGTCCGGCTCGCCGTAGAGCAGCGAGGGCGGTGACGCGGACTTGGCCTTCTTCTTGATGTCGGCCCACTGCGCCGCCAAGCGGGTCACGTCAGCGGTGAGCTGCTCCTCGGTGGCACCCTCAGCCGCGGTCCGGACGATCACTCCGGCGCCCTCCGGGACCACACCCTTGAGGATCCCCTTGAGGCGGGAGCGCTCCGTGTCGGGAAGCTTGCGGGAGATACCGGTCATCGAGCCCTCAGGCACGTAGACGAGGAAGCGCCCGGGCAGCGAGATCTGGCTCGTCAGGCGGGCTCCCTTGTGCCCGATCGGGTCCTTGGTGACCTGCACGAGCACCGGGTCACCGGACTTCATGGCCAACTCGATGCGCTTCGGCTGCCCCTCGAGGCCAGCTGCGTCCCAGTTGACCTCGCCCGCGTAGAGCACCGCGTTCCGGCCGCGACCGATGTCGATGAACGCCGCCTCCATCGAGGGCAGCACGTTCTGGACCTTGCCGAGGTAGACGTTGCCCACCATGGACGACGACTCCGCGCGATTGACGTAGTGCTCGACGAGGATGCCGTCCTCGAGCACGGCGATCTGGGTGCGGTCACCGTGCTCACGCACGCACATGACCCGGCTGACTGCTTCGCGCCGGGCCAGGAACTCCGCCTCGGTGAGGATCGGCGCCCTGCGGCGGCCCGCCTCACGACCATCCCGGCGACGCTGCTTCTTGGCCTCGATCCGAGTGCTGCCACGCACAGACGTGATCTCGTCCTTGGGGCGACGAGCCTCCCGAACCTTCACGACCGTGTTCGGCGGGTCCTCGGTGGACAGGTCCTCCATCTCCTCGGCGACCCCCGCACGGCGACGACGACGGCGACGACGGCGGGCGCTTGACGACTCCGATCCCTCGCCGTCCTCAGACTGCTGCCCGGAATCCTCACCAGATCCGTCAGCGGACTCGCCGGAGTCAGCGGACGCTTCTGGACTGCCCGCAGCCTCGTCCTCAGATGCCTCGCCGTCCTCGCCGTTGCCGGAACCTGATGCCGGTCGGCGACGGCGGCGACCTCCGCGACGCCGACGCCGACGAGGGGCGCCCTCGTCGTCACGCTCGTCGCCGTCACGCTCGTCGCCGTCACGCTCGTCGCCGTCACGCTCGTCGGTCTCGGGCTGGTCGATCTCGCGGTCCTCGGTCTCGCCGACTGCGTCGGTGTCCGTTCCCGCCTCGTCTGCAGAGCGCTTGGCTGCGGACTTCCTCCTCGACGAGGTCCTGGTGCTCCTGCCCGAGCTGGCCGCGTCTGAGTCAGGCGCGTCGGGGGTGCCGGATTCCTCGGGCTCGCCCTCAGCTGGGGCCTCGGTGGCGGCCTCGGCCGCAGCGCTGGGGCGCCGCCGACGGCGCACCACCTTGGTCTCGTCCGGTGGCTGGAACAGCGCCACGACAGCTGTTTCGACGGGCGCGACGACCGCCGTGGCCTCCAGCTCGGGCTCTGCGGAGAAGGCCACCGTGGTGACCCCCCGGGTCGCCCGCCTGGATCGACGCGCGGTGGTCTTCGCGGCGGCCGGCTCCGGCTCCGTCGGGGCAGGCCCGCTGGCGGCCTCAGGCTCAGCAATGACCGGCTCCTCCTCGGAGACGGCCCCCTCGGCCACAGCCTCCTCAGCCGTGTCGTCCTCAGCCGCATCACCCTCGGTCACAGCCTCCTCGGCTGCGTCCTCGACTGTCGCTGCAGGCTCGGACTGGTCACCGACTGCCGTCTGGTCGCTCGAAGCCGTGGCCTCGGCAGTGTCCGCTCCGGGCGCGGCGAACAACTCGGCCTGGTCGCTCTCGGGGATCGCGGCCGGAGGACCTGCCGGACGGCTCGCCGCCCGCCTGCGCCGCCGGGGCGCTGCCTGGTCGGGCGCCCCGGTGCCCTGAGCTTCCTCGGTGGACTGTCCCTGATCGTCGACCATCACGGTCTCCTCACGGAAGCGGCGCAGCGGTGATCGCCACGCAGCCCCCTACGTATGGCCGGAACGTGCACGCACGGTCCGGCGAAGCCTCTGGTGCCGCCCGAGGTGCGCACGTGGATCGCGCGTCACCCTCAGACTCCGCGCTGTCAGCGGGCCCAACTGGTGGCGCAATTCGCCCACAGTCGGTCGCGGCCCGATCACTCCCTGTGCCAGCTCGTGGCGGCACGTAGGGTTGTGCTCGGTGCGACGCATCAAACGCGGGCCACTCCGATTGACGGGGTGGCTGGCCCAGATTATGCCACAGCGGATCTGCAACGGCGCGCATCCAGCCAGCCGCGGCGGAGCGCAGACAGCCCTGGTGCGGGGCCACCTGGGCGCAAGCCACGCCGACGAGCCCAGCCACATCACGAGGGGTCCCACGGGCGCGCGACCGACCATGGGCCGGCTGACCTCGGACCAACCGTGGGCCGGGCGAGCTAGGTCACGTGGATCCGACGGAGCTCGGTGGTCTCCTCCTGCAGCAGGGGCGTATCCGGGTGTGGGCGTTCCCACTCCGGGATCTTCCATCCGAGATGGGTCTCGTCCCACTCTCGACTCAGCGCCCGCCACAAGGAGACGCACGCCACCACCAGCACGATGCTCACCGGGAGCGCCGTGGCGATCGACGCTGTCTGGAGGGCTAGCAATCCGCCGGAGAGCAGCAGTGAGATCGCGACCACTCCGAGCAGCACCGCCCACCCGACCCGCTGGGTCCTCGACGTGTGCAGCTGGCCGCCGGATGCGAGCACGTCAATCACAAGCGAACCGGAGTCAGCGGACGTGATGAAGAAGACCGCAACGATCAGCACGGTCAGGAGGGAGAGCAGTGTCGCGGCGGGCAGGCCCTGGTACAGCTCAAACACGGCGGCGTCGATGTCCGTCGCAACGACCTCGACCATTCCTCCTTCACCTTCGAGTTCACGTTGGAGGCCGTTGCCGCCGAAGACCGCGAACCAGATCGTGCCAACACCCAGCGGCGCGATGAGGACGCCAGCGATGAACTGTCTGATCGTCCGCCCGCGTGAGATGCGGGCGATGAACATCCCGACGAACGGCGACCAGGAGATCCACCAGCCCCAGTAGAAGATGGTCCAGTCGGAGATCCACGTGCGGTCGGCCGCGAAGGCGTCGGTCTGGAACGACAGCGGGACAATCTGGGAGAAGTAGCTGCCCATCCCCTCGACCCAGGTGTTCAGCGCGAAGACGGTGGCGCCGGCGATGAGCACGAAGATCGCGAGCCCCGCGGCCAGGGCCAGGTTCGTGTTGGACAGCAGCTTGATGCCCTTGTCCAGTCCGCTGCCGACGCTGACCGCGGCCAGAGCGGTCACGACGATGATGATGACGACCTGAGTTCCCTCGCTGACCTCGATCCAGCCCAGGTAGTTGAGCCCTGCGTTGATCTGGGTCACGCCGAAGCCCAGGGATGTGGCAACGCCGAACACTGTGCCCACGATGGCCACGACGTCGACGGCGTGGCCCCATGCGCCCTTGGTGCGCTCCGGTCCGAGGACCGGCTCTACGGTGTATCGCATGGCCAGCGGCCGGCCTCGCCGATGGACTGCGTAGGCCAGACTCAGACCCACGACTGAGTAGACGGCCCATGCGTGCAGGCCCCAGTGGAAGTACGTGAGCGAGAACGCCTGGTCGGCAGCTGCGGCCGACTCCGGTTCGACCCCGCGCGGAGGGTCCCCGAAGTGGCTCACCGGTTCGGCGACCCCGTAGAAGACCAATCCGATGCCCATGCCGGCGCTGAAGAGCATCGCAAACCAGGACAAATTCGAGAACTTGGGGCGTTCGTCGTCGCGGCCCAGCCGTATGGAGCCGAACTTCGAAAGCGCGAGTGCGATCACGAACAGGAGCATGAGCGTGACGGCGAGGATGTACCACCAACCGAAGGCGGCCGTGATCGCGTCGTTCAGGCGCACGAAGAACTCCGACGTGAACTCCGGGGCGATCACAGCGGCCGCGACGAGGAGACCGATGATGGTGATGGAGGGGATGAATACGGGTCGATACACCACAAGTCGGGGCATGCCGCCCACCGTAGCGGGATGCCGTGCACGAAGCTCGACCCCGGCCCCGGCCCATCCGCGATCAGCCGACTCTCGTGAACCCGCGAGCCAAGCCAGCTACACAGACGCGGGCGCCTCGGCCTCCCGATCGACCTGGAGGGGGTTGCCCACCAGGAGATCGTCCGTCACAGGTCCCTGAGCCAGCCGGGTCGACCGGGCTGGGTCGGAGGCCGGCAGGCCCCCGAGCTCCCGCAGGGCGGAGAGGATCTCGTCCGGACGCACCGTGGGAGTCACGTTGGCAACTGTCACCTCGAGCGTCGGCCCCAGCGGGCCCGCGTCGGTGATGTCGCCGGACAGAAGGGCCGGGCGCAGGTCGAGAGTTCGCAGGCCCTGCTTCATCATCCGCTGCACCGGCACCGTCTCGGCGTCGCACAGGCTCTGCCAGGCACGGGCCAACCCCTGTGCATCGGCGCCGGGGACCTCGATCCGCCACCGGCTGGCCTCCAGCCGGGCCACCATGTCCGGGGTCCGCGCCTCGACGACCTCGAGCACGTCCAGGCCGGGGGGCAGAGCGTCATCGAGCTCGGCGCGAAGAGCGTCCGGGTCGCACCGGCGCACGACACCGATCTCGACGTACTCGGCCTCGCTGGCCGCACCGGTCGGTGCGGAGTTGGCGTACGAGATCTTCGGGTGCGGCGAGAAGCCCGCTGAATAGGCCATCGGGACGCGCGCACGGCGCAGGGCCCGCTCGAGCGCACGCTGGAAGTCGCGGTGCGAGGAGAACCGCAGCGGGCCGCGCTTGGCGTAGCGGATCCGCAGCTTCTGCACGGCCGGGACGATCTCGCGGTCAGGCGGACGTCGGGCGGCCATCAGACCTCGACCCGCGATCGGACGGTGGGCAGCGGCAGCAGCACGGCCTCCCCGGGCCCGACCTGGATCTCGGTGCCCAGGTGGTCACACACGCCGCAGTCGAAGCACGGCGTCCATCGGCAGTCGTCGACCTCACCGCCGGCCAGGGCCTCCGCCCAGTCCTGCCACAACCAGTCGCGATCCAGCCCGGAGTCCAGGTGGTCCCACGGCAGCACCTCGTTCTGCTCCCGCTCCCGGGTGGTGAACCAGTCGACGTCGACCGGCTCGTCGGCCAACGCTCGATCGGCGGCAGCCATCCACCGGTCGAACGAGAAGTGCTCGCTCCATCCGTCGAAGCGGGCACCATCGCGCCACGCCTCGAGGATCACCCTGCCGACCCGGCGGTCACCGCGGGAGAGCAGTCCCTCCACGATCCCCGGCCGGCCGTCGTGGTAGCGGAAGCCGATCGCCTTGGCGTAGTTGCGGTCCTTGCGGATCTCGTCGCGCAGGGCGTGCAGGCGCCGGTCGGTGGACTCGTGGTCGAGCTGCGCGGCCCACTGGAAGGGCGTGTGCGGCTTGGGCACGAATCCGCCGATGGACACCGTGCAGCGGATGTCGCGGGTCCCGGCAGCCTCGCGCCCGGCCTTGATCACGTTCTTGGCCAGCTCGGCGATCTGGAGCACGTCCTCGTCGGTCTCTGTGGGCAGCCCGCACATGAAGTACAGCTTCACCTGGCGCCAGCCGGAGGAGTAGGCAGCCGTCACTGTGTTGATCAGGTCCTGCTCGGTGACCATCTTGTTGATCACCTGGCGCATCCGCTCGCTTCCCCCCTCCGGTGCGAAGGTCAGCCCGGAGCGACGGCCGTTGCGGGACAGCTCGTTGGCGAGGTCGATGTTGAACGCGTCCACGCGGGTGCTCGGAAGTGACAGCGAGACCTGGTCGGACTCGTACCGGTCGGCCAGCCCCTTGGCAAGCTCGGCGATCTCCGAGTGGTCGGCGCTGCTCAGCGAGAGCATGCCGACCTCCTCGAACCCGGTCTTGCACAGGCCGTTCTCGATCATGTCACCCAGGACCTCGGTCGAACGCTCGCGGACCGGCCGGGTGATCATGCCCGCCTGGCAGAACCGGCAGCCCCGGGTGCAGCCGCGGAAGATCTCAACACTCATCCGCTCATGCACCGTCTCCGCGAGCGGGACCACGGGGTTCTTCGGATACGGCCACTCGTCGAGGTCCATCAGCGTGTGCTTGGCCACCCGCCACGGTGCGGTCGGGTCCGAGGGGACCACGCGCGCGACCCGACCGTCGGCCAGGTACTCCATGTCGTAGAACTCTGGGATGTAGACCAGTCCGCTCGCGGCGAGCCGCCCGAGCAGCGCATGCCGGAGTGCGGTGCCGTTGGCCACCTCTCCGAAAGCGGGGTTCTCTGCCTTGAATGCCGCGACGATCTCACTGATCGCCAGGACGGCCTCCTCCCCGTCACCGAGCACGACCGCATCGACGAAGTCGGCCACTGGCTCGGGGTTGAAGGCCGCGTGCCCACCCATGACGACCAGGGGGTGGTGATCGTGGCGCTCGCGGGCCAGCAGGGGGATTCCGGCGAGGTCGAGGCTGGTGAGCATGTTGGTGTACCCGAGCTCGGTGGAGAACGAGATCCCGATCAGGTCGAACGCACCGATCGGGCGGTGGCCGTCCACGGTGAAGGCGGGGATCCCCCGCTCGCGCATGAGGGCCTCGAGGTCGGGCCAGACGGAGTAGCTGCGCTGCGCCAGCACATTGCTGGCCTCGTTGAGCACCTCGTAGAGGATCTGCACGCCCTGGTTGGGCAGGCCGACCTCGTAGGCGTCGGGGTACATGAGCGCCCAGCGAACCTTCGCCTCATCCCAGTCCTTGGCAGCCACATTGAGCTCACCGCCGATGTACTGGACCGGCTTGCTCACCTTGGGCAGCACCCGCTCCAGCTGGTCGAAGACGGGCGCGCTGGGGCGACTTGAAGGTTCACGCATCCGACAAGGGTAAACCGGTTCCGCGCATCGGCCCTCCGCCGCGGGCTGCCAGGAGCATCCGCACGCGGGTTGGTCGGGGTCCGGAGCGTGCGCCTGCAGATCAGCCGGAGGCGGTGCCCGGTCCAGCCGTCACACCATCGGGCTGGGCGCCGGTGCCGAGACCTGCGGGGTCGGCCGGGGCGGATCGGGGGTCAGCTGGGTCAGCCGCTGCCGAGGTCAGGGCGGCGTCGGAGTCCTCGGCAGCCGGGCGGCGCAGGCGAGGCAGGAGCATCCCCGTCCGGGCCTTGTAGGCCGCCCACTGCGGGTAGCGGCTCATGCTGGCCTCCTTGCCCAACATGTTCGGCAGGAAGAGCGCGAGCCAGACCCACAGGAGCACCAACCACGGGATCCAGTGCCCAGCAACGAGGGCGAATGCGGCGTACAGGACCATCTCCCCGAGGTAGTTGGGGTGCCGTACCCGGGCGAACCAGCCCGTGGTGATCAGTCCGCGCCGGTTCTGCAGCGTGTAGTGCTTCTGGGCATCGCTGGACATCATCGTGACGACACCCAGCGCGTAGGCGATGATCGCAACTGCCAGCAGCCACGATGGCTGCTGCGTGTCGTCGGCCACCAGGAGGATCGGGGCGAGCCAGTACGGCCCCAGGACAAGGGCGAAGGTCATGAACGCCCCGCCGAACGTGATCGGTGTCTGCCACCGCTTGTCGGGCATCACGGCGTCCTTGAGCAGCCAGATCAGCCCGTAGCTGCCGTGCATGGCGAGGTACGTCCAGGCGGTGACCGTCCACGTGTCGGTCATGACCATCAGCGCCAGCACGAACGGCAGCGTGCCGCCCTTCTGGAAGTTGATCACCCAGTTCATCTTCAGGACCCGGGGGCCGCCGAGCACGTCCTCCGACAGGTAGGTACGCAGCCGCAACCAGCGGTCCAAGGTGATCCCCACACGTGCACACTACCGACGTCATGACCCATCCGGGTGCCAGGGCGCCGGGAGGGGAGCCGGACCCGCCGGGAGCCCCCGGGGCGAGACGTGGACGGTCGGCAGCCCGTCGGGGCGCAACCGCGGAGCACCTCCGCCCGGGCCGGAACGCGACGAATCGGACCCCAGCGCGCCCAGCGAACGCCGGACCGGCATGATCGGGTTCATGAGCGCGCATGAGGAGACCCACGACTTCGATCTCGAGTCGATCATGGACCTGGCCGACATCATCGAAGCCCTCCAGGACACCGAGGATGACCGGTTGCTGCACTTCGGGCTGACCGCGGCCGACACCTGGGACGAGGTGGACGACCCGGTCCTGCTGGGCCCGAACGGCACGCCGGTCGGCACCTGGCGCGAGGGCTACCCCTACGAGCACCGGATGAGTCGCAAGGAGTACGAGATCACCAAGCGTCTCCTGCAGATCGAGCTGCTCAAGATGCAGGCGTGGGTCAAGGAGTCCGGGGCTCGGATCGCCATGGTCTTCGAGGGCCGCGACGCTGCCGGCAAGGGCGGCACGATCAAGAGGTTCATGGAGCACATGAACCCTCGCGGGGCAACGGTCGTGGCACTGGAGAAGCCCACCAGCGAGGAGAGCACCCAGTGGTACTTCCAGCGCTACATCAAGCACCTGCCCAGTGCCGGCGAGATCGTCATGTTCGACCGCTCCTGGTACAACCGCGCTGGCGTTGAGCGCGTGATGGGCTTCTGCACGCAGGAGGAGTACGAGGAGTTCATGCGGCAGGCGCCGGAGTTCGAACGCATGCTCGTGCGCAGCGGGATCATCCTGTTCAAGTTCTGGTTCTCGGTGAGCCGCAAGGAGCAGGTGGCCCGGTTCACGATCCGCCGGATCGACCCGGTGCGCCAGTGGAAGCTCTCCCCCATGGACCTGGCCAGCCTGGATCGGTGGCAGGACTACACGAACGCCAAGGAGGCGATGCTGTTCTACACGGACAGCGAGTGGGCGCCATGGACCGTCGTGCGATCCAACGACAAGAAGCGCGGGCGGATCGAGGCGATGCGCTGGGTGCTGTCCCAGGTGGACTACCCGGACAAGAACGTCGACCTGGTGGGCAGCCCTGACCCCTCGATCGTCGGGCCGCCGTTGGACATCTACGAGACCGGCGAGCAGACGGGTCGGGTGTTCCCGCTGCTGACCTCCACCGACTGAGGGTTGAGGTCGGGGCGGCCCTTCTCCTCGCGCCCCCCACGACTGACCGGAAGGGTCGACCGGCCGGTTCAGTCGACCGGCCGGTTCAGTCGACCGGCCGGGTCAGTCGTCGGCGGTCGCTCCGGCGTGGATGTTGAGCAGGAGCCCGACGCCGATCCACGCTGCGAACATCGACGACCCGCCGTAGGACACGAACGGCAGTGGCACGCCGGTCACAGGCATGATCCCGAGGTTCATCCCGATGTTCTCGAAGGCCTGCAGTCCGAACCAGAGGACGATCCCGCTGGCCACGAGCCGGCCGAACAGGTCGCGGGCCCGCAGGGCGATGGTCAGGCCCCGCCAGAGGACGAGGGCGAGCAGGCCCAGCAGAACGCAGACACCCAGGAAGCCGAGCTCCTCACCGGCCACCGAGAACACGAAGTCAGTGTGGTTGAACGGCACGAAGCCGCCCTGGGTCTGACTGCCCTGGCCGAGCCCCCGGCCCAGCAGTCCACCGGCCCCGATCGCGATCCGGGCCTGCTGGGTGTTGTAGCCGAATGTCCGCGCACCCTCGTCGGGGCTGGCGAACGCCGTGAGCCGGTCGATCTGGTAGTTATCCACCAGCCCGAGCGCGAACGCCGCCAGGACGGCTGCTCCGCCCAGCGCGGCCAGCGCGATGAGGTGCACCAGCCGGATCCCGGCGACGACCAGCATCCCGACCACGATGGACAGGATGACCAGGACGGTGCCCAGGTCGGGCTGCAGCATGACCAGCGTCACCGGGACCGCCGCGATCGCAAGTGCACGCACGAGCGTGGGCAGGTCGGGCCCCTCCGAGGAGCCGCGGTCGGCGAGCACGAGTGCCACGCCCACGATGATCGCGACCTTCGCGAACTCCGAGGGCTGGATGGTGAACCCCGAGGGCAGCCGGATCCACGCCTGGGCGCCGTTGATCGTGCTGCCCAGCGGCGAGAGCACGAGCACAAGCCCGAAGACACTCGCCGCGTACAGGATGGGTGTGTAGCGGCGAATCGCTCGGTGGCCCAGTCGGGAGACCACCCAGCACAGAGCCAGTCCCAGAACGAGGTTGAGGACATGCCGCGCGGCCGATGATCCAGCCCATTGCCCAGCGGCTGCCAGCCGTGCCGAGGTGGCCGACCAGATGAGCACCCCGCCCAACAACGACAGGGAGAAAGCGGCCAGGACAAGGACCCAGTCCCACTGCCTCAGCCGTGGTGGGCTGGTCCGCACCTGCACGGGTGGGGCGGTGCGCAGGATGGTCATGGCGACCCCTCGGGCGCGGGGGGCGCGTTGGGCGCAGCGGGCACTCCGCCGGCGCCGATGGTCGGCAGGTCCTCCGCGATGTCGCCGCCCACCAGAACGCTGCGGGCGGGATCTGCCACGCCGTCCTGGACGCCGAACAGGGCTTCGTAGATGCCCTTGACACTCGCTCCGGATGTCCCCGCGCCGGTCCCGCCCTGGGACACCGTCAGCACGACGGCGTAGCGCGGGTCGTCGGCGGGGGCGAAGGAGGCGAACCACGACGTCGCCTGCTTGCCGTAGACCTCGCCGGTTCCCGTCTTGCCCGCCAGCGGGACCTGATCCACCGGGAAACCGTCGAAGGCGCGGCGCGCAGTCCCGGTCTCGATGACCCCTCGCAGCGCCCGGCGCACGAAGGCCAGATCCTCGACCGGGACGTCGACCTGCGCGGTCTCCTCGGGCGTGAACTCCGTGTCCACGGAGCCGTCGGCGTTGATCAGCGCGCGGGCGATTCGCGGGCGGTAGACCGTCCCTCCGTTCGCGATGGCCGCATATGCCGTGGCCAGTTGCAGCACGGTCGCCGCGGTGTCCCCCTGGCCGATGGCTGCGTTGAGCGCATCACCCACCCGCCACAGCATTCCCTCGGAGCAGTTCTCCGCCGCGAGGCGCGTGAGGAACCGGGCTCGCTCGACATCGTCAACCTCGGGATAGCCGTCCTGCGCCCGCTGACACCATTCGGCCCGGCGCTGCTGCCACTGCGCCTGCTTGTCCTCGCGGGAGGCCACCCGCCCCGCGGTCTCCCCCGGCAGGTCGATCCCGGTGGGTCGGCCGAACCCGAAGTCCGCGGCCGTGCTGGCGATGAGGTCACGCGGATCGGCGACCGGGTCGGATCCGCCATCGTCAAGCCACTGCTGATGGGCCAACCGGTAGAAGATCGTGTCGCAGGACACCTCCATGGCCCGCTTCAGGTCCATCGGCTCGTAGGCCCGTGACCGGTAGTTCTTGAAGGGGCGCCCACCGACCTCGTAGCTGCTCGGGCACGGGTAGCTGGCCGTGGTCGAGTACCCCGCCTCCAACGCCGCGATCGTGCTGATGGCCTTGAACGTCGACGCAGGCGCGGACGCGCCCTGCGCCGCACGATTGAGCAACGGCTGCCCGGCCTCGGGATCCGTCAGGGCCGCGTAGTCCCGGGCGGAGATCCCGCCGGTCCAGACGTTGGCGTCGAAGTCCGGTGCGGAGGCCAGCGCAAGCACAGCGCCGGTGCGCACGTCGAGCACGACCGCGGCTCCACCGTCAGCCTCGTAGAGACGCTTGGAGATCGGGTCGATCCGCCCGCGGCCCCGCTCGATCGCGGCCTGGAGCTGGTCCTCGACCACGGCCTGCAGCTCGGCGTCGATGCTCGTGATCAGCGTCCGGCCGGGCACTGCGGGTTCCACAACCCCGCCCGAGGCCCGGTGCCCCGAGCTGTCGACCGTCACCTTCTCCGACCCCGGGGTGCCCCGGAGCGCCTCGTCGTACACGAGCTCCAGCCCGGCTCGACCGCGCGCGAGAACGCCCTCCAGCGCGGGGTCCTCGGCGAGGTCCTCAGCGGTCACGGTGCCCACGTGGCCCAGCGCGTGCGCGGCCAGCGAACCCCCCGGGTAGTCACGCACAGGGACACGTTCGATCTCGACGGCCGGGAAGCCCACCGGATCGGCCATCACCTCCCCGGCTGCCTCGATGGCGACGTCACGCGCCACCACGGGTGATGCCCCCGCCGCGCCGTTCCAGCAGTTCGGCTGGGGCTGCGCGTCGGGGGTGCCGCAGTTCTGCAGGCGTGCCGCCAGGATCTCGGGGTCGATCTCGAGCAGCTCGGAGAGTCGGCCCAGGACTGCGTCGCCGCCGTCGTCGTCGAGGCGGCGCAGCTCGCGGCGGTCGACCGCCAGGTCCAGGCTGATCCGGTTCGCGACGAGGGGTCTGCCCTGCTGGTCGAGGACCATCCCCCGCGAGGCGGGGACAACCAGCTCCCGGACCCTGTTGTCCTCCGCGGCCGCCACTGCGGCCTCCGAGTCGACGACCTGCAGGCTGAACGCCCTGGCGGCCAGTGTCAGCACCAACGACAGTACAAGCACGGCCAGCACGAGCAGCCGGGCGTGGACGCGGTCGGTCATTGCACACCCACCCCACTGCGCGGGTCCGATCCGTCGCCGGACGGGAGGCGCACCGCGACGTTCTCCACCTTGCGGACCGGGCGGCTCACGAGGAGCAGCGCGAGGGGCGCGAGCAGGAGGGCCCACAGGGCGCCCCCGACCGCCGAGCCCACGATGGGGCCCGGCGCCGGCGACCCGGCGAACCAGACCACGGCTGCACGGAGCAGGACGGTGACGCCGGCGGTTGCGGAAAGCAGCAGCATCGCAGCGACCGGCCCGGGGCGGTAGCTCTCGGCCACCCTGCCGAGCACCGCTCCCGCCACAGCGAGCACGAGCATCCAGCCCCCCAGGGGACCGGCGGCCGGGGGGATCAGGTCCATGATCAGCCCGGCCCACGCGCCCACCAGGCCACCGACCAGCGGTCCGCGCGCGATGGCCAGGGCCAGCACGGCGACCACCACGAGGTCCGGCACCGCCCACGGCGTCGGGACGAAATCGAGCACGCTGACCTGAATCAGTGCCAGCAAGACAAGGCCGAGGACGACAGTCGCCACCGCGCCCCGCGACAGGGGCCGCCCCGGGGTCACGACGCGCCCTCCCCGGGAGCCTCCGGCACGAGGACAAGGACCCGGTCCAGGGTCGAGTCATCCACGGCCGGGGCAACCTCGGCGGCCCGGGTCAGGTCGGCCGCGGAGCCGCTGACCGCTGTGACCCGGCCAAGCGGCAGGCCCGCGGGCAGGTCCCGGCTCGGGGTGCCCAGCGTGATGATCAGATCCCCGGCGACCATTGCACCCAGTGGGTCGAGCAGCTCGAACCGCCCGGCGCTCCCGGTTCCGCGGAACACGCCGATCTCACCGGATGAGGCCACCCGTGCCGCGACCTCGGTGGCCGGATCGACGACCAGCCGGACGGTTGACACCTGCGGCGACACGGAATCGACGATCCCGGCCAGCCCATCGGCTGCGACCACCGCCAGCCCCGGGCGGACCTCCTGGCCCGAGCCCACCGAGACTGCTACCGAGCGGACGGGATCCTGGGCAGCCGTGGCCGAGACCACGCGGGCCCCGACGGTGGCGTACCCCTGCGCCGGCGCCGAGGCCGCGAGCTCCTTGGTCTGGTCCGCGGCGAGCTCGCCGGCCGCGGCTGCCCCCGCGGCGGCACGTGCCTGGGCCAGCTGGTCCTCAAGCACCGTGATGCGCTCCTGGTCGGCTGCCGAACCGCCGAGCCGTTGGCCGGCCTGTGTGCGGACCCAGGACAGCGCCCGCTCCGGCGGACCGGCGACCGCACCACCGATCCCGCGCAGCGCGTCGGTCGGACCGGTCCCGCGCATGTCGACGAGGATCAGCAGCACAGCGACCGCGAGGATCGCCCCGACGAGCACCCGGGTGCTGCGCCAGGCCATCAGTGCCGCGGCTCCGCGATCAGGACGCGGGCCAGCGCGTCGAAGGACTCGACCGCGCGGCCGGCACCGAGCACGACAGCATGCGTGGCGTCGTCGGCCACCACGGCTGGCATCCCGGTCTCGCTGGCCATGCGCCGGTCGAGTCCGGTGAGCAGCGCTCCGCCGCCGGTGAGTGTGATTCCCCGAGCCAGGATGTCGCCGGCGAGCTCGGGCGGCGTGCGGTCAAGGGTTGCCGTCACGGCGTCCACGATGTCCTGGACCGGCTCGTCGAGGGCCCAGCGGATCTCCTCGGCGGTCACGTCCACGGTGCGGGGCAGACCGGTCACCAGGTCACGGCCGCGCAGTTCGGTGCCAGGCTCCTCAGCCGACGGGAACGCCGAGCCGATGGCGATCTTCACGTCCTCGGCCGTGCGCTCCCCGATCAGCAGGGAGTACTCCTTCTTGGCGAAGCTGATGATCGCCTCGTCCAGCCGGTCGCCGCCGACCCGGACCGACATCGAGGTCACGATTCCGCCAAGGGCGAGGACGGCCACCTCTGTGGTCCCGCCGCCGATGTCCACGACCATCGACCCGGTCGCCTCGTGCACGGGCAGACCGGCACCGATCGCCGCAGCCATCGGCTCCTCCATCAGGTGCACCTCGCGGGCGCCGGCGGCGTAGCAGGCGTCGCGGACCGCCCGACGCTCCACGCCGGTGATCCCGCTGGGCACCGCCACGATGATCCGTGGGCGCGACCAGAAGCTGCGCTTGTGAACGCGGCCGACGAAGTACCGCAGCATCCGCTCGGCGTTGTCGAAGTCGGCGATCACGCCGTCGCGCAGCGGGCGGACGGTGACGATGTGCTCCGGGGTGCGGCCGAGCATCCCCTTGGCGTCGTTGCCCACGCCGATCAGTGCACCCGTGTCCGCGGACACCGCCACGATCGACGGCTCGATCAGCGCCACCCCCGAGCCCCGGACGTACACCAGGGTCGTTGCCGTGCCGAGGTCGATCGCGAGGTCGCGACCGGCGAGCATGCGCCGGGACGGATCGACCACCGTGCTCCCTCCTCAGGACGTTCGGTCGGCGCGGGCCGGATGCGATGCGGGCGGCGGGCCCGGGTGCGCGTGCGCGGGTCCCACGGGTCGCGGTTGCAGGTTCCTCAGGTCAGGTTGGGGAAGAACAGTGCGATCTCGCGGGCGGCTGACTCCGGGGAGTCCGAGCCGTGCGTGACGTTCTGCTGCATGACCGTGGCGAGATCGCCGCGGATCGTGCCCGGCGTGGCGGTGACCGGGTTGGTGGCGCCCATCATGGCCCGCCACTGCACGATCGCGTCCGGCGCCTCAACCACCGCGGCGACCAACGGGCCGGAGGTGATGAAGTCGACCAGATCGGCGAAGAACGGCTTGCCGACGTGCTCGGCGTAGTGAGCCTCGGCGGTCACGCGATCCAGGGTCCGCAACTCAAGTGCCCTGATGTGCAGGCCCTTGCGCTCGATCCGGGACAGCACCTCGCCGACCAGGTTCCGGGCGACGCCGTCGGGCTTGATGAGGACCAGGGTCTGCTCGGTCATGCTGCCTCCTGCGCAGGCGGGCGGAGCCTCCGCCCAAGGCGGCCAAGACTACCTGCCGCCGTGGGGTGCTCCGGACGCCGGACCCGCACCTGGGACGCCTCGCGGAGCTGCGGATCGGGCGCCTCCGGGCCCGCAGCTCGGTCGCCCCGGAACTGCCCGTCGCCGGTCCGCCCCAGGCGCCCGTGCGTGGCGCGGCCCACGGCCGGCGAGCTTGGCGGGTCGGGCTACTGCGCGGGGGTGTTGGCCTCGACCTTGCGGCCGAGCCTTAGCGCGGTCCACCACAGGGCGGCGAACAGGCCGCCGAGCAGGACCATCCCCAGGATCCAGACCAGCAATCCGCAGGCGATCACGATCACCTGCAGCGCCCAGCCCGCTGCGACGAAGTACGGGCGGGAGTACAAGCCCGGGAGCAGGGCACAGGCCAGGGCGATCGCGGCGAACACCCAGCCGACCCACGCGGGCTGGCCATCGAGCACCACCGCAACGGGGATCGCCAGCAGAACGACGATCGCCTCCATGATCAGGACGCTGGAGGTCAGGACCCTCATTCCCAGCCCTCCGGGCTTCGTCCGCGGGGCGCGGAGTGCTCGGACCTCGTGGCACCGGACTCACTGCCGGACTCGGCCCCGAGCAGCAGCCGGGCCTCGCCAGCCATGGTGACCGAGCCGGTGACCAGCACGCCGGCCCCCACGCCAGCTGGGGACGCTGCCTCGGCCAGCGCGATGGCCCGCTCGAGCGCGTCATCGAGCCGCTCGACGACCTCGACCCGCCCGGCGCCCAGCACATCAGCGGCGGTGGCTGCCAGGTCCTCGACCGGGAGGGCACGGGGCGAGCTGGACCGGGTGATCACGACGCGGTCCACGACCGGGTCGAGGGCCGCGAGGATCCCGGCCGCGTCCTTGTCGGCGAGGATCCCGACGACCCCGACGGTCGCGGTGAAGGTGAAGGAGTCCGCGACTGCATCGGCCAGAGCCAGCGCCCCGGGGACGTTGTGGGCGGCATCGACGACCACCGTGGGTGCGCGCCGGACGACCTCGAGCCGCCCCGGCGTGGTGACCGCCGCGAAGCCCGCCCGCACGGGCACCGGGTCCAGGCGTCGGCCGGTGGTCGGCACGGGGACATCGGTGGCGACCTTCTCCGCGGACTCGGGATCGCGGATGTCGACCTCCGCGGCGGCCGGCGCACCATCTGCCGCGCTCGGCCGGGCGACGTCGGGGAGGTCCAGCCGGGGCGGGACGCCGAAGAACGACTCGACGGCTGCCAGCGCGCTCGCGGCGTTGCTCGCCTGATGGGCGCCGAACAATGGCAGGTACACATCCTCATAGTCCGCCCCGAGCCCGCGCAGGGTCAGCTGCTGGCCACCCACAGCGACCAGGCGCTCCAGGACCCCGAAGTGGATCCCCTCGACGGACGTGGGTGCCTCCATCTGGCGCGCGGCGGCGATCAGCACGTCGAGCGCCTGGGCGTCCTGGGTCGCCAGCACGACGGAGGACATCGGCTTGATGATGCCGGCCTTCTCCGCCGCGATGTCGGCGAGACTGTCGCCGAGGTAGTCCGAGTGGTCCATGCCGATCGGCATGATCACCGACACCTGGCCGTCGGCCACATTCGTGGCATCCCAGGTGCCGCCCATGCCGACCTCGACGATGGCCACGTCAACCGGTGCATCCGCGAACGCGGCGAACCCGAGCGCGGTCATGACCTCGAAGAAGCTCAGGCGCGGCCCGCCCTCGAGCTCGCTGGCCTCGTCGGCCATCGCCAGCACCGGGGCAACCTCGTCGTACACGGACAGGAACTCCTCGATGCCTATCGGCTGGCCGTCCAGCGTGATCCGCTCGCGGAGGTCCGACAGGTGCGGCGACGTGATCATGCCTGTGTGCAGGCCGAAGGACTGGAGCAGCGCGTCGATCATCCGCGCCGTGGACGTCTTGCCGTTCGTCCCCGTCACATGGATCACCGGATACGCACGCTGCGGGTCGCCGAGGAACTGCGTCAGCGTCCGGATGCGGTCCAGGGTCGGGGAGATCTGGGTCTCGGACCAGCGGGCCTCAAGCTCGCGGCGGACCTCGCCGAAGCGCTCGAGCGGGTCAACGGGATCGGTGCTCACAGGGCCATCGTCCCATCCCTGGCGCGGCTCGGCGCAACGCAGGCGGATACCGCGACGCGCCAGTAGATTGGGGCCCCCGACGGAGGGACCTCCCCATGAGCCAGACTCCCAGCCACGATCCGCTGCCTACTGGGGGTGCGGCGGGAGCCCCGGTCCCGGCGGCCGACGACGGCCCCGCCGTGGCGAGCGAACTGACCCGGACGCTGACGATGTTCGGTGGCTCAAGCGTGGTCGTCGGGCGGGCCCTGTCCGGCCCTTCCGTCGGACCCACCCTGCGGGCATTCGGAAGGCAGACGGCAGCGTGGGGCGCGATCAACCTGGCCATCGCGGCGGTCGGCACTGCGCGGGCTCGGTCCCATCCGGCGGAGGCGACCAGACTGCGCCGGACGCTGCTGATCAATGCCGGTCTCGACGTCGGATACGTCGCCGCAGGAGCGCACGTCGCCCACCATCGGAGCACGTTCGGCGGCCGGGTGTCCCCCGAGGCTGCGCGTGGCCACGGGCTGGCTGTGGTCACCCAGGGGCTCGGTCTGATGGCCTTGGACCTGTACTACGCGCGGAGACTGAACCCGAGCGAAGCAGCCGGCTGACCTCCCCGTGGACCGGCCGGAAGTCCGCATCCGGCGAGGTGCCGTCGGTCGCGACGGCTGGGAGGATCGGGGAATGGACTCGGTCTTCCTCTTCGACGGCGACTGCGCCTTCTGCTCGACGGCGGCGCGCTGGCTGATCCGGCACGTGCCGACCGCCGCGGAGGTCAGCGCGTGGCAGCACGTGGACCTAGACGGGCTCGGGGTTCCGGTGGCCGAGGTTGAGGCGGCCGTCGTCCTCGTCGGCCCGACCGGGCGCAGCTCGGGGTCGGTGGCCATCGCCGCGCTGCTGCGAGGGAGCGGCAGCCAGCCCTGGCGGGGCGTCGGCCGGGTGATGGCGCTACCGCTGATCCGGCGCCTGGCCTCGCTCGTCTACCGGCAGGTGGCGGCCAACCGGCATCGGCTGCCCGGGGGAACCCCGCAGTGCGCACTCGGGGTGGGCAACGGCCCGGGTACGACCGCGTCACCGACCGGCCTGGCAGCACCACCACGACGCGGCGGAACACACTGGGGCACGCCCACTAGAATCGCGGCCCATGAGCCAGTCGCCGGACGCACCCGCAGCACGTATCCCTGAGAAGCCCTCGATCGACGGGATCGAGGGCGTGTGGTCCCAGCGCTGGGAGGACGACGCCACGTACCGCTTCGACCGCACGCGGCCGCGCCCCGAGGTGTACTCGATCGACACCCCGCCGCCGACGGTGTCCGGCTCGTTGCACGTGGGCCACGTGTTCTCCTACACACATACCGACCTCATCGCCCGGTACAAGCGGATGCGCGGCTTCGACGTGTTCTACCCGATGGGCTGGGACGACAACGGCCTGCCGACCGAGCGGCGCGTGCAGAACTTCTACGGCGTTCGCTGCGAGCCCACGCTGCACTTCGACCAGGAGTTCGTGCCGCCGGAGAAGCCCGACCCCAAGCGCCAGGTGGCGATCAGCCGACGCAACTTCATCGAGCTGTGCGAACAGCTCACGCTCGAGGACGAGAAGGCGTTCGAGTCCCTGTTCCGCCAGCTCGGCCTGTCAGTGGACTGGACCCAGACCTACCAGACCATCGACGCCAACGCCCGGTCCGCCTCGCAGAGGGCATTCCTGCGCAACCTCGAGCGCGGGGAGGCCTACCAGCACCAGGCGCCGACCCTGTGGGATGTCACGTTCCGCACCGCGGTTGCCCAGGCCGAGCTCGAGGACCGGGAGATGCCCGGCACGTACCACCGGCTCGGATTCCCCTACTCCGACGGTTCGGGGGCCGTGCACATCGAGACGACACGTCCCGAGCTGCTGGCGGCCTGTGTCGCGCTGGTCGCCCACCCGGATGACGAGCGCTACCAGAAGCACTTCGGCACGACGGTGACCACGCCGGTGTTCGGCGTCGAGGTGCCGGTCGTCGCCCACCACCTGGCCGATCCGGAGAAGGGCTCCGGCATCGCGATGATCTGCACGTTCGGCGACACGACCGACGTGACGTGGTGGCGTGAGCTCGACCTGGCCACCCGCCCGATCGTCGGCTGGGACGGTCGGATCCGACCGGACACCCCCGACTGGATCACCGCCGGGGACGGTCGCGCGGCCTACGACTCGCTCGCTGGATTGACCATGTTCTCGGCCAAGAAGCGGATGGTCGAGCTCCTGGAGGAGGACGGCGCCCTTGAGGGCGAGCCCCGCGCGATCACCCACCCGGTCAAGTTCTTCGAGAAGGGTGAGCGGCCCCTGGAGATCGTCACCACACGGCAGTGGTACATCCGCAACGGTGGCCGCGATGCCGACCTGCGCGAGGCCCTGCTCGCCCGTGGCCAGGAGGTCGCCTGGCATCCCCCGGGCATGGCCGTCCGGTACCAGAACTGGGTGTCGGGACTGGCCGGAGACTGGTTGATCAGCCGGCAGCGCTTCTTCGGCGTGCCGATCCCGGTCTGGTACGGCGTGGACCCGCACGGCAACCCCGACTACAACCAGGTGATCGTTCCCGACGAGTCCGTGCTCCCCGTGGATCCGTCCGCGGAGGCACCCGCCGGGTACGACGAGTCCCAGCGCGGCCAGCCCGGTGGGTTCGTCGGCGACCCCGACGTCATGGACACGTGGGCGACCTCGAGCCTCAGCCCGCAGATCTGCGGTGGCTGGGAGCGCGACCCCGAGCTGTGGTCGGCGGTCGCCCCGTTCGACCTTCGTCCCCAGGCCCACGAGATCATCCGGACCTGGCTGTTCTCCTCAGTGGTGCGATCGCATTTGGAGGACGACCGACTGCCCTGGGGGCATGCGGCGATCTCCGGCTGGATCCTGGATCCGGACCGGAAGAAGATGTCGAAGTCCAAGGGCAACGTGGTCACACCCGTGGACCTGCTGGACAAGCACGGCTCCGACGCCGTGCGCTACTGGGCAGCGTCCGGCCGGCCCGGGACCGACACCGCGTTCGACGAGGGCCAGATGAAGATCGGGCGCCGGCTGGCGATCAAGATCCTCAATGCCAGCCGGTTCGTGCTCGGCCAGGGTGTCGACGCTGCCGCCGCCAACCGGCCCGAGGCCGTGACCCATCCGCTGGACCGCGCCCAGGTCGCTGCCCTGGCCGATGTCGTGGCAGAGGCGACCGCGGCCTTCGAGGACTACAACTACACACGTGCCCTCGAGCTGACCGAGACACACTTCTGGTCGTTCTGCGACGACTACCTGGAGCTGGTAAAGGACCGAGCATACGGCGCCCAGGGTCCGGAGGCAGCTGCCTCGGCTCGGGCCGCCCTGGCCACGGCGCTGAGCGTGCAGTTGCGACTGTTCGCACCGTTCCTGCCCTTCGTGACCGAGGAGGTCTGGTCGTGGTGGCAGGAGGGGTCGGTGCACCGCTCGGCGTGGCCGACCGCGCAGGAGGTGGCCCGGATCGCCCAGGACGGGGACCCAGTCATGGTGGCAGAGGTCGCCGACGTGCTCAGCGCCATCCGCAAGGCCAAGTCCGAGGCGAAGGTCTCGATGCGTGCTGAGGTGGCCCACGCCCTGGTGCTCCGGCCCGCCCAGACGGGCGCCCGGGTGTCGAGTGCCCGATCGGACATCAGCGCCGCCGGGCGGATCGCGGACCTGCGGATCAGTGAGGGCGAGCCGAGCACCCAGATCGATCTGGCTGAACCCACGACCTGACGCGGATCACCTCGGCTTGGCCCCTGCGACTCAAGCCGGCGGCCGCTGGGTCCGATGACCCTGCAAAGGCGCCAGCACCGAGGAGAGTCCGCCATGGGTCGCAGGTCAACGAAGGCAGCGCGTGATGCAGTGGCCGTACCGTCCTTCGACACGGTCGGGATGACCATCCTCCCGGGACGAGCACTGCCCGAGTGGGCGGAGCCCACTGCGGAGGATGTCGCTGCGCCTGAGGCTGAGGCGGACGAAGCGCTGGAGGCTTTCGCCGGCCAGGAGGCCGGCGCCACGGCCGAGCAGGTCTCCGGAGCCGACCAGATCGCTGCTGATCAGGCCTGGGCTGCACCGACCGCGCAGCAGCCCCCGGCTGCTGCTGGCGCCGGTGCCCCTCAACCGGCCTATGCGATGGCTGGCGCTGCCATGGCGGGGGCGGCGATGGGTGCGGCTGCACCTCCAGCACCCCCTGCGGGGGTCTACGCCCCAGCGGTCCCGAGCCCGACCGGCCACGGGGAACCCACCTATGCACCTCCGGGCGCTCCGCAGCCAGACCCGGCCTACGCCGAGCCGTCAAGGTACCCCGCGGCTCCCGCCGCCGGGCTGGCAGCCGCGGCGGGAGCCGCGACAACGGCCGCTCCTAGCGGCGCAACCGCACCGACGGGCTACGGACACCCAGCCCCCGGCCAGCCGGCCCCGGGCCAAGCGGCTCCCGCAGCCCAGGCGGGCCCCGGTCAGGCTGCCCCCGCAGCCCAGGCCGGACCCGGTCAGCCGTACGCAGCGGGGCCCCCCGGCGCCCAGATGCCCGAGCCCGGAATGGCAGCCACCGGGACCCAGACGCTCACCGCGCCCGCGCCGACGGATTCCGCGGGGATGGGACAGCCCAGCGAGGCTCCCCCCTCGGAGCCAGGTGCGGCACCCAGCCAGGTGTGGGGATCCCCGGAGCGCCCCGAGCTCAGCCCTGAGCATGTCGCTCTCCTGTCGTGGTGGGCGGACATGATCGCGGCCGGCAACTTCCCGGCACCCCCAGGCGCACCCGGCGCCGATGACACACCTGCGCCGCCTCCCCGCCGTCCGAAGAAGGGGCGTGGACGCCGCCGGGCAGGCAACTCCGAGGGCAGCGCGCGTGAGCGGAGCGTCCCAACCAAGGCTGTTGTCATTGGACTTGCGGCCGTGGCCGCGCTGGGAGCCGCGGCGGTGATGGGACCCAAGGTCCTGGCCTCCGACGAGCCGATCGTTGTCCCGGCCACCGAGCTGATCATGCCGGCCACGGTAGGTGACCTGGTCGCCATGACCGACCCACCGATCGGATCCCAGCTCCAGCCCCTCATCGGGTTCGGGCTCCGCCCGGCGGGCGTGACTGTGACTGCCGCCTACGGACCCACGGCCGAGGGTCCGCTGACCCTCGCGGCCATGTCCACCCGGGTGGGAGCGCCCGCGGAACCGGTCGGCCAGATCGCCACGTGGGCGGCACGGTCGGGCGTCACGACCAGCCAGTCCGTGGCCGGATCCGGCGCCGACGAAGGCATCACGTGCGCGGCGGCTGACGCCACTCCCGCGATCCCTGCCGGCTCATTCTGCGTATGGACCGGTTCAGGGATGCGCGGACAGACGTTCTCCGTGGAGGTGCCCGTGGAGGAGGCGATGGCCCTCACCGCAGAGCTGCGCGCCGGCACGACCACGGCTGAGCAACCCGCCGCCTGAAGCCCCCACCACCGCTCCCCCCGGTACGGCCGGCGGGGCGAGCAGGATGATGTCGATGGGGCTTCCGCCAGACCAACCCGTCAGGCGCTCTTCTCCTGGCGGGACCGGCGCGTGGGTGTGGCCGGGGCCTCGCGTGGGTGCAGGGTCGGGTTCACGCTGTCCCGGACGACCTCTCCGGTGATCTCAACGCGACCCACATCGTCCTTCTGGGAGGGGATGTCGTACATCACGTTGAGCAGGACCTCTTCGAGGATCGCACGCAGCCCACGTGCACCCGTGCCACGCAGCGTCGCCTGCTCTGCGATCGCATCGAGTGCGTCCGCGGTGAACTCAAGCTCGACGCCGTCGAGTTCGAAGAGCCGCTCGTACTGGCGCACCAGGGCATTCTTCGGCTGGGTGAGAACCTGGACAAGCGCCTCGGCATCGAGGCTGTTGACCGAGGTGAACACCGGAAGCCGTCCGACGAACTCTGGGATCATGCCGAACTTCAGCAGATCCTCGGGCATGACCTTGGCGAAGATCTCCGACGCGGTCGCGCCCCGAGTCTCGATCCGCGAGTCCATCTCCTCGGGCATGAACCCGATGGACTTGCGCCCGACCCGCGACTCGATGATCTTGTCCAGGCCGGGGAACGCGCCACCCACGATGAACAGCACATTTGTGGTGTCGATCTGGATGAACTCCTGGTGCGGATGCTTGCGCCCGCCCTGCGGGGGCACCGACGCGGTCGTCCCCTCGAGGATCTTCAGCAAGGCCTGCTGAACGCCCTCGCCGGACACGTCGCGGGTGATCGACGGGTTCTCGCTCTTGCGGGCGACCTTGTCGATCTCGTCGATGTAGACGATGCCGGTCTCGGCCTTCTTCACGTCGTAGTCGGCAGCCTGGATCAGCTTGAGCAGGATGTTCTCGACGTCCTCGCCGACGTAGCCGGCCTCGGTGAGCGCCGTCGCGTCGGCGATGGCGAAGGGAACGTTGAGCATCCGTGCCAGCGTCTGAGCCAGCAGCGTCTTGCCCGAGCCTGTCGGGCCCAGCAGCAGGATGTTCGACTTGGCCAGCTCCACCTGCTCGTCACGCTGGCGCTCGGTGCCGCCGCTGGCCTGGACGCGCTTGTAGTGGTTGTAGACCGCAACGGACAGGCTCTTCTTGGCCACGTCCTGGCCGATCACGTACTGGTCGAGGAACTCGCAGATCTCGCGGGGCTTGGGCAGTTCGTCGAACTGCACGTCGGAGGACTCGTGCAGCTCCTCCTCGATGATCTCGTTGCAGAGGTCGATGCACTCGTCGCAGATGTAGACGCCGGGCCCCGCGATCAGCTTCTTGACCTGCTTCTGGCTCTTCCCACAGAAGGAGCACTTGAGCAGGTCGCCGCCGTCACCGATGCGGGCCACGTTCGCTCCTCTCCTAGACTGACAACGACGGTACCCTCCCGCAACCAGACGGAACAGGCCCCACTCCGGGTATTGCCCCCGATCGGGTTACGCCCAGCGCGTACCCACCTACGCCGAGAGTTCGCCCACGGACTTCCTCGAGGCGATCACCTGGTCGATGACGCCGTACTCCACAGCGTCCGCGGCGGTCAGGATCTTGTCGCGCTCGATGTCCTTGGCCACCTGCTCGGGAGAGCGGCCGCTGTGCTTGGCGAGGATGCCCTCCATCTCGAGTCGCATCCGCAGGATCTCGTTGGCCTGGATCTCGATGTCCGATCCCTGACCACCACCCTCGGTGTACGGCTGGTGGATAAGGATGCGTGCGTGCGGGAGGGCGAAGCGCTTGCCCGGCGCCCCAGCTGCTAGCAGCACCGCAGCCGCGGACGCCGCCTGGCCTAGACACACGGTCTGGACCTGAGGCTTGACGAACTGCATCGTGTCGTAGATGGCGGTCATGGCGGTGTACGAACCACCCGGGGAGTTGATGTAGATCGATATGTCGCGGTCCGGATCGATGGACTCAAGTGTGAGCAGCTGGGCCATGACGTCGTCAGCCGAGGCATCGTCGATCTGGACGCCGAGGAAGATGATCCGCTCCTCGAACAGCTTCGTGTACGGGTTGTGCATGCGCTCGCCGTTGGCCGTGCGCTCACGGAACTCGGGCAGGATGTAGCGCGCCGACGGCTGCTGGATGGTGGTCACGAGGTCCTCCTGGGCTCGAGGGTCGGTCACGGAATGGCGAAGGGGACTCATGCCGTCCCGCCCTCACCCGACACGTCCCGCGCGCTGTGCACCACGTGGTCGACGAATCCGTACTCCTTGGCGTCGTCCGCGGTGAACCAGCGGTCGCGGTCCGAATCCGCAGCGATCGTCTCCAACGACTGACCGGTGTGCTGGGCGATCAGCTCGGCCATCTTCGTCTTCGTGTAGAGCATCTGCTCGGCCTGGATCTTGATGTCCGAGGCCGTTCCGCCGATGCCGCCCGAGGGCTGGTGCATCATGATGCGCGCGTGCGGGGTTGCGTAGCGCTTGCCATCAGCGCCCGCACACAGTAGGAACTGACCCATCGATGCGGCCAGGCCCATGGCGACCGTGGCGACGTCGTTCTTCACGAACTGCATCGTGTCGTAGATCGCCATGCCCGCCGAGACGGAACCGCCGGGTGAGTTGATGTAGAGGTAGATGTCCTTGTCCGGGTCCTCCGCCGCGAGCAGGAGGATCTGGGCGCAGATGGCGTTGGCCATCTGGTCCTCCACGACAGAGCCGAGGAAGATGATCCGCTCGCGCAGCAGGCGGCGGTAGACCGAGTCGTCGAACCCAGGGCCTTCGGCTCCCGGGGCGGCGCGCAGCTCGGGCTGCGAGTCCATGGGGTACGGCAGTCCGTTCACGGTGACCTCCGCTGGTTGGGGCGATCTGGATGCGGGGGCCAACGGCCCGGTGATCGCTTCTGCAGTGACCCTAACCCCGCGGTCCGACACGGGCTTCCCCGGCCGTGCCGATGTTCGCTCAGGGCGTGGGCGCCTCCGAAGCGGCCGCGGCCGGTCGGTCATTGCGGGCCGAGCCGGCACACGCAGCGGGCCCCCGACGTCAGCGTGACGCTGTCGCGGGGGCCCGATCGTGCGGGAGTGCAGGTGGAGCCGGAGGTCAGCCCTCGAGCCCGCCGAGCCCACCGGCCGCCATGGCAGCGGCCAGGTCGGCGTTGAGCGCCTCGAGGTCCACCTCGGCACCGGACGGGTCGACGATCGTGGCCTTCTCCATGACGAATGCCAGCGACTTGGCGCGGCGGACCTCGGTGACGGCCATCTGGACCTGACCGGCCTTGACCAGCTCGTTGGCGAACTGGTCGGGGGTCATGCCGTAGCGGGGGGCCTGCTGCATCAACCAGGCGGAGAGCTCCTCCTGGGCGACGGAAAGCTCGTTCTCCTCGGCGATCCGGTCCAGCAGGATCGCGCTCTTGATCCGGCCGCGCGCCTCCGACTCGAACTCGGCCTTGTGAGCCTCATCGCCGTGGCCGTCGTGGAAGTGCTCGTCGATCTCGCCGCTGATCAGTGACTCCGGCAGGGGGAAGTCCACCAAGTCCACCAGCTGCTCGTGGAGCTTGGTCCGGGCCTGGACGCCCTGGTCCACGCGCTTGGACCGCACGACCTGCGATCGGACATCGTCGGTCAGCTCATCCATCGTGTCGAACTCGCTGGCCATCAGGGCGAAGTCATCGTCGGCTGCCGGCAGCTCGCGCTCGCGGACAGTAGTGACCGTCACGGTCACGTCGATGTCCTTGCCCTCGTACTCGCCGGCCTCGGCCGGGAAGGAGAATGTGCGCACCTCATCAGCCACGGCACCACGGACGGCCTCGTCGAAGCCCGGTAGCGGCTCCTCCTTGCCACCGACCTCGAAGCTGAGCGCCGAGGCATTGAGGTCCTCGACCTCTTCGCCCTCGCAGGAGCCCGCCAGGTCGACCAGCAGGACATCGCCGTCCTGGGCCGCCCGCTCGACGTCGGTCAGGGTCGCGAACCGCGCGCGCAGGGCGTCGACCTGTTCGGCGACCTCCTCGTCGCTCGGCTCGGCGCCGTCAACCTCGACCGTGATGCTCTCCAAGTCGGGCAACTCGAACTCAGGACGCACATCCACCTCGACGGTGAACGTGAGGTTCTCCCCATCGTTGAGCTCCTGGACGTCGAAGTCCGGGCTGCCCAGGGGCTTCAGGTCGTTCTCCGCGACGGCCAGGTCGAAGGCCGCCGGGACGGCCTCGTTGACCGCCTCCTCAAGCACGAGGGGGCGCCCGAACCGCTGGTCGATGACCCGGTTGGGGACCTTGCCCTTGCGGAAGCCGGGCACTGTGACCTGGGCAGCGATGCGCTTGTAGGCGGCATCCAACTGCGGGGAGAGCTCCTCGAAGGGCATATCCACGGTCAGCTTGACGCGGGTGGGTGAGAGGTTCTCGACGTCGCTCTTCACAGCGGCGCACTCCTAGGAGATCAGAGGGATGGGACGGTCCTGCGGTCGGGGCGGGGAGACTCGAACTCCCGATCTCCTGCCCCCAAAGCAGGCGCGCTAGCCACTACGCTACGCCCCGTGACTGCCGGTTAAGTCTAGTCCACGTCAGGGGGTACCCTGTCCCACGTCCCTGAGACGCTTGGTGGCAAGCCGCCGGGATGATCAGGGGCACGCGGGTGTAGCTCAATGGTAGAGCCCCAGCCTTCCAAGCTGGCCATGCCGGTTCGATCCCGGTCACCCGCTCCAACGATGAAGGCCTCCCGCTGTTCCGGGGGGCCTTCATCGTTGGACTAGCAGGTGGAGCCCGGGATCGGGAGGAGATCGCCAAAGGCGATCGACGGACCCGGTCACCCGCTCCACGGACGAAGGCCTCCCATGGTTCTGGGGGGCCTTCGTCCGTGGACTCGCAAGTGGAGCCCGGGATCGGGAGGAGATCGCCGCGGCGATCGACGGACCCGGTCACCCGCTCCAGACGAAAACAGCCCCTGACCTGCGTTAATGCGGGTCAGGGGCCTTCGTTTCGAGGCCCGAGGTAGCGCACAGAATAGTCAGGAACGTCCGTTTCGTGTCCCGAATGGCCTAGAGTGGGGACACGCTCGGGACACGGAATCCGGGCTTCGGGGGTGCTCAGCGCCCGGGTCGTGTCCCCAGTTCGGGACACGACGGCGAGGGGACTCTCGTGGGACGGCGCTTCGGCAAGATCCAGAAGCTGCCCTCCGGCAACTTTCGGGCCTCGTTCATGGGCCCTGACGGGACCCGGGTGTTCGCCTCGATGACGTTGTTCCCGTCGGAGGAGGACGCCGACACCTGGTTGGCCACCCAGCGCACCGATCTGATCCGCGGCACCTGGAAGGCCCCCGACGTCGGGGCCCCGCTGCTACGGGAGTACGCCGCGAGCTGGCTGGCCGGACGTACCGACCTCAAGCCCCGCACCGCGGCCCTGTACGTCTCGCTGCTGGACCGGCACATCCTGCCCACCCTCGGCGACCACCGACTCCGTGACCTCTCCGCCGCTGTCGTACGCGACTGGCACACCAAGCTCGGCGACACCACCGGACCCACCGCGCGGGCGCAGGCCTACCGACTGCTGCGCACCCTCTGCAACCAGGCCGTGCGCGACGGGGAACTGGCCACCAACCCCTGCCAGATCCGCAAAGCCGGCACCGTCACCGCCCCCGAGCGCACCGCCCCCACCCTGACCCAGATCCATGCCCAGGCCGACGAGGTTCCCCACCGCTACCGGGCCATGGTCCTGCTCGCCGCCTACGGCGGCCTGAGGTTCGGAGAACTCACCGCCCTCACCTGAGCCGACGTCACCATCCCCGACGGCGGTCTACCCATAGTCACCGTGCGCAGGGCCATGCACCGCATCAACGGCAAATGGATCACCGGCACCCCCAAATCCGACGCCGGCCGGCGCACCGTCGCCCTCCCCGCCTTCCTCAGCCCAGTGTTGGCCACCCACATGAGCTCGTTCGTCGGAGAGGCCGACGACGCCCTGATCTTCGCCACGAAATCCGGCCACCCGCTCGCCCGCTCCAACTGGACCGCCACCTTCGGGCGAGCCCGCAAGGAAGTCGGCCTACCCAACGTGCACTTCCACGACCTACGCCACGCCGCGGCCACCATGGCCGTCCAAACCGGAGCAACCCTCAAAGACACCATGACCCGCCTCGGCCACTCCTCCCCCCGTGCGGCACTGATCTACCAACACGCCGCCAGCGACCGCGACCACGCCATCGCCCGCGCCCTCGACGCGGCAGCCCAAACCGCCCGCGCAGCCCAGGACGCTCAACCAGCCGATACGAGCCCACCCGACCCCGAAGAGCGCACCCCCGCCCCCTGAGGCCGCTACAGCCGCAACACCCTCTACACGACGTTCGTCCGGGACCGCCTTCGGAGCGCAGGTGCTCCTACTGCGGATCGGGGCGCGACCCCTGCGCCGATCGCCGCGGGCGGTATCTACCTCGAGCAGCGGAGTGTGCGCACGTCAGCACGTCGCCTTGCCCTGAGGCGGTCCTTACGATGCAGGGTCAGCTGGCGGGCCCCACCAGGGTGGCCGTGTGGCCGGCCAGTTCTTGAGGTAGGGCGCCAGCTCTGACCACTCGGTCGGGCGCTCCGGCAGCGAGGGCGCGTGAAGGAGTTGGTCGGGTGGGTCGAGCCGGTCAGCGTGTGCCGCGATCCAGTCCAGCCACTCTTCGGCCCCCGGGACTACCCTTCCGCGCTGGCGGCGGCGAAGGCCCGCAGCCGCTGCGCGGTCTCCCACGCGGTGGCTGCCTGCGGGTTGGAAGCGCGCGTTGCGGGCTCTGTCAGCACGAACCCGAACCCCAGGTCCATGTGGACGACCTGCACGACCTTGCTCTGGACACCCCAGTGCGTACCCGGTTCGGGGACCACCCCCACGCCCATCCCGCGCGGTTCGGCGGTCCGCAGGATCAGGTCGACCAGCGCCACCGCCCGCCCGACCTGAGCGCGGGACACCGCCACCGCGACGACCCCGTCGCCCTGGGCATGGACCATGCCCCGCTCATCCGGGCGGCCGACCCGCAGCGCCGCGCGGGTCGCCTGCACCACCGTGGACCGCACCGACTGCCGTTTCGGTGACGCGGCTCGGGCGCGGCTGCGAGCTCGCGCCGGTGGGGCCTCCCCTTCAACCCGCTGCTCGGTCCCGACCTCCACCTGCTGGGCCCGCTCAGGTCCGACCACGCCCGGTTGGGCGATCGCGCGGGCGCGGCCCCGTGGCCGGGGCAGTCGCTCGGGAACCCGCCCGGTCGAAGCCGCCTCCCGCCCAACCTCCGTCAACTCGACGACCCAGCCACCCCCGGCCTGCCGCTGGGTGACCACCAGCCCGCGGTTGCGCAGCGCGTACACCGTCACCCGCAGATCCGAGTCCGCCCTGCTGACCGACTCCCCCGCCATCAGACGAGCGAGGACCTCGACCTGCTTGACGCTCAACCGCCGCGACGACATGGATCCCCCCTCAGCCGGCATCTGCGGGTGCTGGCGCCCCCAGGCTGGCTGTTCACCTCACTGGACAATCCCCCGATCTGCTGGGGCAACATCCTCGAGCACTAACCAGGCCGGGCCTCCGCCACCGCCGGACCCTGTGGATATCGCTGGGCCAACCGCGATGCCCGGACCCAAGCGGCGCCTGCGCTACCGGTACATCTCTAGCTGGGGCAGGAGCTGCACCGCCGCGGCGTGGATCTGCGCGGCGGCGCCGATCGCTGCCTCCGCCTCAGACTGCTCGATGTCATCACCGGGATGTTGCGGGTACTCGATCTCCGATCGTCGGCGGCGCAGCGCCCCGAACCCGTCGAAGGGGCCGCCGAACTGGGCGCGGACCACCTGCTCGACAGTGACGTGGTGCCCAGCGCTCTTCGGGCGCAGACCCTGCTGGACGACGAGTGCCGTCGAGGCCTTACGGGCGGCGTCGTAGGCCAGCACATAGGCGGCCTCGGGGTTGCGTGCGCTCTCACGCTTTGCCGATTCGAGCAGCGCTTCTGCGGACACCAGCCATGTCGTGCCATAGGCGGCGGCCCCGGTGACCTCTTCCAGGCGACCCCCAGCGAGCAACTGATCGACCGTGGCCCGCCCTCGTGTCCACTTCATGCCGGCCGCCCCGTCTCCGTGGCGTCGACATACGGCCGCGATTGGATCTCGACCAGCAACGCGTCTCCCTCGGGTTCATCCCAGGCCCGGGAGGGGCGCAGGACTGGGTTGACCGGCATCCCCAGGCGCGCCTCGGCGCGCTCAGCCGCGGCATACAGATCCGCGCGGTCGATTCCGTCACCGACGACCAAGACGTCGATGTCAGCCGGCAGCGCACCGGCCTGGCCGTGATACCGGGCCGCCCACGACCCGAACACCACGACCCTCTGGGCACCCAAGCCCATGAACTCGTCAGCAACCACGGTCTGCGGGCCGAACGTGACCAACGTCAACTGCGTGAGCGGTGCCACAGCCGGGCTTGCCGTGTTGGCACGCACGACGCGTGAGCGACCCACCTTCCGGGTCGCGAGCACTCCCCCGTCAGCGAGCCGACCCACCTCACTCTGGATCGTCGTCAGCGGGGCATCGAGCTCTCTTGCGAGGTCGCTGAGCGTCCACTCCCGGTCCGGGTGCAGCAGGACCAGTGCCAGGAGCTCTCCCTGAGTCCGCGACCGGAACGTCGGAGCGAGCACGGGGGCATCACTACGCATAACCCGAAGATACCACCCGCTCATACGTAGTGTCATTCGGACCGCACTGCGCCGAGCGAGTGCAATAGGCCAGCGAGCACCGACTCCTCGTGCACCGCCCGTCCGTGACGTCGCATCGCCGCGCCCAACTCGGGATCCCACCGGGGTTCGATATCGGCGCCGCGTAGTTCAAGGCCGTCTGCACGAACGGCGCTGACGTAGTCCTCGGTGCCCATCCGCCACGGACGAACGCCACCACTGAACGGCTGGACCGCCTGCTGAGACCGCTGGGCTACCAGGTGACCACCCTGCCCACCCGCCTGGGCACCGCGGCCCTGGCGGTCGAGCAGGTCAGCGCCTTCCTGGAGCGGGGCGATCACGACGGGGCACTGCGAGTGGTCTGGCAACTAGACGGTACCGCTGACCTGGCGGCGGCAGATCCGGCCCTGCGAGTGGCCCTGGCGGTGACTCCCCCCGCTAGCGCCGGCGACGCTCGCCATGACGCCGTCCTGGCCGGCGTCGTGGACCACGCCCTTTCCAGCGCCCACCTGCCCCGGCCGCACTGGCTGGACGAGCCGTGGCGCACCCTGGTCGAGCCGTGGGATGTCGAACCGGTGCCAGCTCTGCGCGCCGCAGCGCGAGTTGCCACACCTGATGCCATCGCCGCCCACGGGGTGTTCCTCGACGCCGACGAGCTGGTGAACCGCTGATGGCCCGCACGCTGACACCGGCCGAGGTCCGCCAGATCCTCACCGAGCTCGTCCACGCCCTGGCTGACCGGGGTGAGGCCGCGACCGTCCACGTGATCGGCGGCGCTGCCGTCGCCCTGTCCAACCCGGAACGCACGTCCACCGCGGACATCGACGGCTTCATCCGATCGAGGGACGCGCGCGATGTCATCGAGGAGCTGCAGCGCCAGTGGGGCCTGGAAGCGGACTGGTTCAATTGGCACGCACAGAGACTCCAACCACCCGTGAGTGGCGCGGAGATGTGGCAGGAGGTGCTGTGCGACGGGCCCGTGGTCCTGTACGCCGCCACGACCGAGTCGCTGCTCGCAATGAAGCTCCATGCTGCACGAGCCAAGGACATGAGCGATATCGAGTTCCTGCTGGACGCCTGCGGTATCGGGTCGGTCGAGTCCGCCCAGGAGATCTACGAGCGCTACTACCCCGGTGAGCTGCTGAGCGTCCGTGCTGAGGCTCGTGTGAGGCACGCCTTGAGCTAGGCACCGACCCGGGCCGCTGAAACCGGCAGACAGCAGCCCAGGATCCAGCCCGTCGCGCGGAACCGAACAGAGGACGATCAGGGCTCACACTCTTCTTGCACTTGTCAGTGCGCAGCCTCCCGTGAGCACGAATCCCACCACCGGCCGGAACTCCTCTGCCTGCGGTTCTCAGTCCTCCCCGGCCGCCTTGTCGGCGAAGGTGCATCGAGTCCGCCGATCAGCACCTGCGCCGCAGGCCGCAGCTTGGCCCGAGCTCGGGCGGTCACAGGGTTCGCATCACGTAGTCCAGGAGACGAAACGAGTGCGGAGCTCCCGCTGGTCCGCCAGGCCCTACCGGGGACGGATGCCATCAGGGAGCGCCGGGCCCGGGTGATGGCCTACCAGGCGGACAGCATCTCGTCGAGCCACCAACCACGCTGGCAGAGGCAGAGGTCCGGTGCAAGCCGTTCTCGAGACGCATCGGCAACGGCGCGAGGACGGGCTGACAGGGGCAGCGGCGGCAGGTCTAGCCTCTGCCTCGCCCCGACCGACACAGAGGCGGACGGCCCAGCGCAGCTGCGGTCATCGATGGGCAATGCCGTCCAGACTCAGTATGGTGCTCTCATCGCGGTGGGTGCGGTCGGTGCCCACGTGCTTCTCGGAGAGCACTGGGCCGTTCCGCACGACCTGAGCCAGTTCCATGGCATGCCGGCTCCAGGCCCGTACTCATCCGCGAGCCATGTGATGATCTGCCCGGCCTTCGTCTCTGGTCGCTGGGTGAGGGCCGGCTGGAGGGCGATGCGGAATATTTCGGGCATTCTGGTGTTCCTGTTGGTGTGAACACGACGATGCCACAGGCCCTGTCCGGAGTCCTCGTTGTCGGGGGCGGGTATGCCGGTCTCCACGCCGTGCGTGCCGCTGAGCGGGCGGGGGTCGGCGTGACGCTCCTCGACGTGTCGCCTGAGCACTCCTTCGCGACGCGTCTCGCGGCCGTTGCTGGCGGAACCGCGCCCGAGTCCGACGCATCCATCCCGCTGGACGACTTGGTCGACACGGTGCTGGTCGGTCGGATGTCCGCGGTCGGTGACGGTTGGATCCGGCTGGACGATGGCCGGACCTTCGAGGCTGACGCGGTCGTGGTGACCAGTGGTGCTGGGACGTCGCGGCCGCCGATTCCCGGGCTCGATCTGGCCGCCAGGATGCGGACTGCCGCCGACGCCCGCTCCCTGCGGGGGAGGATCGCCGAGGCCGACGCGGTGGTGGTGGTGGGGGGCGGCGCGAGCGGTGTGCAGCTGGCTGCCGCCACGGCTCAGGCCCACCCGGCCACGACGGTTCATCTGGTCGAGGCGGGGACCTCGTTGCTGCCGGGGATGGGGCCGACGCTGGGTCGGAACGCGGCACGCATCCTCGAGCAGCGCGGGGTGCAGGTCCACCTGC
Source organism: uncultured Actinomycetes bacterium (assembly GCA_963753075.1). Taxonomy (GTDB): domain Bacteria; phylum Actinomycetota; class Actinomycetes; order S36-B12; family CAIYMF01; genus Prado023. Next base: position 133,652 of record CAVWAR010000012.1, on the reverse strand, counting down.
AGACCGCGGTCGACGAGATCCTCGATGACGGCGTTCACACGTCGCAGGGTCGGATCGCCGGGCTGGTCGTCTGGGTTGGTGGCTTCGCGGCCGACGCATCGTCCCTCGGACTCCCGGTCGACGGCGCGGGCCGCGTTGTCGTGAACGAGGACCTCTCCGTGCAGTCGATGCAGCGGACCTTCGCTGCCGGGGACATCGCCGCCCACAGCGACGGCGGGGGCGAGCCGCTGCCGATGTCGGCGCAGGTCGCTGTGCGGGCCGGCACCGCGGCGGGCCGCAATGCCGCCCGTCGCACCATCGGTGCGGCGACCCGCCCGGTGCAACTTGGCCAGCTCGGGTGGGTGATGGATCTCGGTGGCGGTCGTGGCCTTGCAGAGCTCGGCCCGCTCCCGGGCCCGACGCTGGATGTCGGTGGCCGTCGACTGGCGCTGGGTCCGTTCCCGCTCGCGACTCCGCTGCTGGACCTGGTGCCGCCGCTCCTGCACGACGGGATCGACGCAAAGAACGTGCTCGAGATCGCCGGGCTGGGCGCGCTGCTCCCCTGGACTCCGCGCTTCGCCGCCTGGCCGGGAATCCCGGGGGGCTGGGCCACGCGCGCCATGACCGGTGCACCGGACATGACGCTCTCCGGCCCCATCGGTTCCGACTCGGCATCCTCGGAAGCGGCCCGCCCGGCTTGAGCAAGGCCACCCGTCTCGTGATGGTTCGGAACCCGCCGCACCTCGGGGACGCCCGCCGACTCGCTGGCGCGCAGGTGCACGAAGCCATCGTCGGGTGCGCCATAATCACCACCTCCGAGCGACCGCGGTGATGCGCGACGCCGGCTAGGACAGCGTCCGCGTCATCGACCAACCACGGTTCTCGCGAATCGTGAGCATCGGCCAACGACCACCCCAACCCGACCATCGGCCAACCCGGTAGCCGGGCCGACGGGTGGCCGCGTCTCTTCGGGTGACGACGCACCCACCGGGCGACACCGGTAGGCCGACCGAAGGCGCTTTCTGGCGCCGACCCGCGTCGGCGCGATCACGCCCGCAGCAGCGCGCGTTTCGCGGCGGTATGCAGCACCCGCCTGGCAGCCACTGTCGGAGCAGATTGTGGGTGCGCTCAGCGGGATCGAAGGACTCCCCGGACGGCAGCCGTCGGCGACGTCGGTCTCGGGAAGTCCCGACAGTGGGGGCTTCCCTCTTGACCCCGCCCAGTGCCAGGGTCCACCCTCGGGGAACACCCCGATGCAGCCAACTGTGTTCGTTGCGTAGGACGCTCATAGTTGCATTCCGGCCGCGCCGCTGCCACACGTGGCGCGGGGTCAGTTGATCGCACGGCACGGAAGGTGGGAAGCGTGAAGAGACACTTGGTGGCATGGCCTGCCGCGCTGGCACTGACCCTGACGCTCACCGCCTGCGGCGACGGCAGTGACAACGGCAGGTCCAGCGGGCCGGAGGCGATCACAGATAGTGGGGCCAGCGCTGCTGCGCAGAGCGGTGGGGCGCCGGCAGGCGACGGCGACACGAGCGGTGCCGGTGCCTCCGGCGTGGTGGTCGACCCAGCGTCGCCGGGTCAGGCCACGGCCCGCGTCGACGGGCTGGAGCTGGCCCTCGAGCTGCCGGGAGCTCTTGGCTGCTCGATCAGCGGCGACTCGATCACCTATTCGTACCGGATAGGCGACAACGAGGTCACGCTGGGCGCTGGCCTCAACCGAGTGGACGGCGGCTGGATGGGCAGCATCGACTTGAGTGTCGCGAACCCCGAGGGGGAACCTGGTCCGATCGCCTACTACCCGGCGCCTGGTCAGCAAGGTGCGCTGGAGGGGTCCCTGATCGCCGTCGATGGGCAGAGCACGTCGTACTCGGGCCCGATGCTGAAGCAGCCGGCCAACGATGGGAGCAATCCCGCACCGGTCGACGTCGGCACCGGCACCATCAGCGCCACGTGTGCGTAGACGCACCTCGCAAGCGCCTCGTGGAGGGGCAGCGGCCTGAGCACCGAGCGCAGCCCCGTCCAAACCCGATGCACTCCTCGGCGCCCCAGCCAAGCTGGCAGGGCTGGCGGTTCGTCACCTCGACCAGGACTCGAGCTTGATCGCGGGGACAGCCCGTCGCGCACGCCTCACCGCGGCAAGCGGCACCACCCGGCACGACCGGGCTGCTGGCGTCACACCGGCAAGAGCACGGATGGCGCATAGTGAGTGCCCATCTGGGCGGACACGACGCGAGTGCGACCTCGGCGGCGCTAGCCCCAGTTCCGAACGGCGTGGGCGCGTCCGCAGGCGGCGACGTGGGGCACCCTGGCGCGAGGACTTGGCTGGTCAGCGAGCTCGGTAGACGGCTCGCCTCTTCTCGACCGCCAGGACGAGGGCCATCCGGTTGGGGCCGGTCTTGGTCAGGTCACCGGAACAGGCAGGCGCGGTCCGATCGGCCCCCCCATCACGACCCTTCCCCGCCGAGTTCCCACTCAGCCTGTGAGCACTTCCACCGCTTCCCGGACAGACCCGGACAGTACCGCTCGGGCCCGAGCCCTCACAAGGGGCGCCTGTGAAGGACGTGGGATCTGACGGGGACGTGCGCCTCTGGGATGAGGCAGCGGTGGAGGTGGCAGTGCATCGGCTGGCTGTCCAGCCGATGGCTGCTCGGTCGAAGAGACCCCCGATGTGGCGTACTTGGAGGGGGAGATCAGGACGCACCGCAAACCATTGTTCGATGTGTACGCCCCGGCAGAGGAGAGGCCTTGGCCGGTGGTCGTGATCGCGCCCGGGATCGGCGTGGGCAAGGGCTACGCCCACGACTGGGCCACGGCCATGGCGTCACAGGGAGTTGTTGTCTTCGCCGTGGAATACGAGATCGGGGCTCCACGACTCCGCTGCCACATCTGAACTGCGCGGCGAGGTACGTCCGCAACGTGGCCGGCGAATACGGCGGGGATGCCTCGCACGTGACTTTGCTCGGCTACTCACTCGGCGCCATCTACGGAGCGCCGGTGTCGTTGGGCGTCGACGAACTGCCACCCACGTGCCTGGCCAGCGAGGTTGCGGCAATCCCTGACGCGTTTGTGGGGTACGAGGGGATTCTATGGCGTCGGCAACGAATACCTCGCGGAGGAAGCTGCAGCGGCCGGTTGGCCCGATGCCACCACGCTCGTCGGGGAGAACCCCGACCTGGTCGTCCGGCTGATCCGCGGTGGCTTGTCCGAAGACCCGGTCGCGACCTCCGAAGAGTTCGCCCGGATCCTGACCGACGCCGGCTGCGACGTTGAGTTCACGGTCGTGGAAGGCGCCGCCCACACCGGTGTCGGGTCGGCGGACTCACCCGCGTTCGACGTGATCGTCGACACCACGCTCGACGTCGCCGGTGGCTAGCAGGCGGCACGGTGAGAGGTGTGGGGAAGTACCGCATCACTTCGGCGTCGGCATTCAGCTCAGCGAAGGGGACCCCGTCGGCCGAACTCCAGCGCCGAAGGACCAGCCTGTCGGTCACACGGGGCACACCCCGAACCCCAAGCATGCCCTTCTGCACAGATCACTGAGGGGGACGGACGCGTCCTTCAGGGCGTTGTGATGCCTGCCCGAGGGTGCGCGATAGGAGCCGGTGTGGGGCACCGAACCCGGCCGGGTAGGGAGGCTTCACCTGTGCTGTTGGACCGGTTTGGCCCGTGCCAGCATGGGGTGCATGGCGACCTGGAACAAGCTCCTGCGTGACCAGTTCGAGTGGCATTGGGAGCATCAGCTTCGTTCGCGCCTGCCGGGATTGACTGACGAGGAGTACCTCCGGGAGCCGGTCGCTGGTGCGTGGAGTGTGCGTCCGCGGGAACAGCCATCACCTCGATGGCGGCCGGCGCCGAGGACCTCGTCTTCGACTGGGAGTATCCCGAACCGAGTCCGGCGCCCTTCACGACGATCGCCTGGCGGTTCGGCCATGCAGCAACCGGGCCGGCAGAAGCTGCCACGTGAGGACGTGCCAAGGGCGCACAATGGTCCGGTGGGTGACCCGGGATGCAGGGACGGAGGGTCGACGTGGTGACGGTCGCGGGCGTCGATGAGTTCCTGTCGGCGGTGCCGCTGGACATCGTCGCCGTGGGATCAGGGTCGGTGATGGGCGCTGTCATCGGCGTGCACCGGCGATTCGCATTGATGGGGGTCATCGGTCTGGCGATCATCTCCGGGGTGGGCGGCGGCTTGGTGCGCGACACCCTGCTGCAGCAGGGCACCCCTGCGGCGCTGCAGGATTGGCGTTACGGGATTGCGGTCCTCCTCGGGGGCCTGGCCGGCGCCTTCTTCGCTGATGCCGCCCACCGCCTGTGGACGGTGCTGCTGCTGGTGGACTCGATCGCTCTGGGGCTCTTCGCCGCGATCGCCGCAGGGCAGAGCCTGGACCTCGGGCTACCGGCTGGCTCTGCTATCGCCGTGGGCACGACGGCAGCCGTGGGTGGTTGGGTGATCCGCGATCTGGTCACCGGCGTGATCCCACCGGATCTGTTCAAGCCCGGGGACCTGCATGGAGCGGCGGCGCTGGTCGGTTGCACGCTATACGTGCTGCTGGTCGGGGTGGCTGACTGGTCGTCCCTGGCCGCCGCAAGCGCGTGCGTAGCGGTGACCTTCGGCTTGCGCTGGGTGGCACTGCGGGTGCACCTGCGTGAGCCGCTGCCGCGCGACTTCAGCCCGAACTGGTTCCGGGAATCGCGCTAAGTCTTGGCAGAACGGTCAATCCGCGCAGAGCACAGCAGCGAACCACAGCTACCCGAGGTAGGGCAGAACGCATCAATCAGACCGAAGCGACCCTTGCCGTGCAGCAATGACGGCTGCGCGCATTCCTCGCCATCGCCCACGGCGCTCGGGCTGGCCTTGGGCTTGACGCTTTCGCGTCGAGTGCGAGCGACCGTCAGTGGGCGCTTCGATACCTGCCCGGGGTGCGCGATAGGCGGCGCAATGACGCACGATCGCAGTGGCTAGCGGCCAGAGGCGCTAGCCACTGGTACGCAGATCCCCGAGACTCCCAGCCAGACACCCCAACCCTTGTCCGACAACGCACTGGGATGAGTTCCTCCGAGCAGCACCCGCCGTGTTCGGGGCTGGTGGAGCTGTCCACGGGCGTGCTTGGATGGAACGCGCAAGGTTAGGAAACCCTAATGTCCACCATGGATGGCCCCAGTCCGGGGATACGGTCCGGCCGGTCCGCGAGAGCCTGTTCGAAGGACTACGTGCTCGACTGGTGCACGATCCTGGGTCGGCCGGCTGGTCGGCCTGCACGGAAGGAGAATCATGAACAGGATCCATCGAGTGCTGCTATCCCCATTCGGCATCGCCCTTCTCCTGGTCGCTGGCTGCAGCAGCAGCGGGGGGGACGTCGAATCGCAGGTGTCGGCAACCGCCCCCAGCAACTCCCCGGTGCCGACGGCCAGCGACTCGGGGGGCGCAGCCACGGGGGGTCAACTGCCGGGGACCACTGTGGCGGCACCGCTGGGCAACCCCTACGACTTCGCCCAGGGGACCCCGGACCCGGCGCTGCTGCCGGTGGCCGACGGCAGTGTCGAGGCTCAGTGGTACCGAGCCGGCGACGTCTACGCCGTGGTCTACGCCGGGCTGGACGTGGGCGTCGACGCGTGTCCCGGAAACTCGATCGGGCTCCCGACCGGCGACTTCGACCATGTCAGCAACGCACCCCTGCCCCAAGCCAGCTGCGCGGACTTCGCCACACTCATCGAGAACACCGCGGACCAGGGCGTCCAGATCTGCGGCGAGCGGGTCAGCTACCTCACGCTGATTCCGTCCGAGACCGCCGGCGTGCTGTTCGCAAGCATTGAGGCCCCGGAGGAGTCGGCCGGCGGCGGGGGGGTGGGCCTGACGAGTGCCGTCCAGGTGGACGACCCCTCGGCGGTGCCGGAGGTCGAAATCGGGCTGCTGGCCTGCTGACCCGCCTGCGCCCAGGGCCACCGTTCGAGGTGACCTCCAGCGTGGTCTCCGGTGAGAACACCCAGGAGATCGAAGTATGGGCCCCGGATGCCGAGGGCAGTTGGCCGGTCGCGGTCGGGTTCCATGGCCAAGGCGGGGCGAAGGAGGACTGGGATGTGCTGGCCACCGAGCTCGCCAAACAAGGGGTGGTGGTCTTCGTGCCCGACTACCGGTCGACGGGCGCTGAGATCGACATCAAGAAGGACCTGGTGTGTGGGATCCACCACGCCTTCGCGGTCGCCGGTGAATACGGCGGAGACCCGGAACAGCCGTACGTGCTTGTGGGGCACAGCATGGGCGCCAGTATCGTGCTGGGGCAACTGGCGGATGTGCGCGAGGGCACCGGCGGGACATTGGATGCGTGCTTCGAGGGGTTACCGGACACCAGCGACGCCATCGTGTCGATGTCAGGTGCCATTGCGAGTCGCCGGACGGGTACACGGGCTGACCCGACAGCCAGTACCGGGCGCTCCTGTCACGCTGGTGGCCGGGGACTACGACCAGATCTGCGAGGGATGGCAGTCCGAGGACGCGGCTGAGGCCCTGAGGGCAGCGGGCTACGACACCACGCTTGTGATGATCCCGGGTGGGACGCACGGCACGCCACTGTTCCTCGACCCCAGCCAGGATCCCTGGGCGCAGTTGCCCAGCGACGACCCGGGAGGGCAGGCGATCCTGGCGGCGATCGAGTCCGCGCAGTCCTGACGCTGGGCCGCTACCTCAGCGCGGTGCTGGCCCTGCCCCGTTTCAGGACTTTGGGGGTCAGATGTTCTCGACGAGGAACAGGCTGACCACGACTACGATGGCGATCTCGAGCACGACGAGACCGAGGGTCAGAAGCAGCGGCGAGGTGGCCCGGTTCCCGGGTAGGTGCGGGCCCTGAAGGGCGCGCAGAGCGCCTCGGTAGCGGGCCAGGCCCATGAGGGTCATGGAGTAGCCCACGACCAAGAAGATGGTCACGAGCGTGACCTGCACCCAAGTGGGCCAGGCGTCCCCCAGCAGGCTGCTCACCAGCGAGCCGCCACCGGCGATGGCCAGCCCGGTTCGCAGCACAGCGAACAGGGTGCGCTCGGCGGCGAAGACGGTGCGGTACTGGGCGAGTTGCTGGGTCGTTGGGGCGGGAGGCGTGTGCGTAGTCATGGGCACTGTTGTAGCGCGCCCGAGGCAGGGCGCGCCGGATCGGGAGGTGGCCTTCACCGAGCGGGTGTTCGCGATCCTGATCACGATCCTGGTGCTGGAGCCTGCCGTGCCACCGGATCTGCCTGAGCTGCCGCGGCGGGAGGCGATAGCGCAGAGCGGGTCGGAGCTGACCGCGTGGTTGAGAGCTTGCTGCTCATCCGGGTGGCTGGGTGTGGCACCGCGACCTGTAGGCCGTTCCCTGAACGCGGCGACCGTCACTCGTGCCGCACGACGCCGCCGCATCCACAGGGGCGGCGGTGTGCAGCACCTCCCGGCGCGGCAACCGCTTGTTCTACGGAGGCGTGGCGAATCGTCGGGCGCCCAGATGCTGCACCCGGAGAGCTCTAAGCTGCCGCCATGTCGATGGTCCACACTTCCACGCCGACAAGGACCGAAGCCGATGGTGTGGATCCCCGACGTGGCGTCACCCCACACGGCAACATCTCAACTGACACGGGCCCGAACGCGGCCACCACGGGCAAGCCACCCGGGCACCAAGCCGACGCCAGATCACGACTCAACCGCGTCCACGGGCGGCGCAATGACGCCCCCCTCCAGTGCGGTCGTCCTTGCGATGGGGAGACCCATCTACGGACCGGATGCCGTGGACCCCTGACGGCCCTGGCGCTCGGCCCGGTTGGGAACAGTCACTTGCATGACCCAGCGCCACTTCGCGATGCGGCGATCCCGAACGAAACCGAACTCTTCGAACAGGTCTTCCGGTCCGGTGTGCAGGTAGGTGCCGCGCTGTGGTCCGCGCCCGTCCAGTTGCTCGGGGTAGGCCTCGACGGTGCCTCCGCCAGCCTGGCTGATCGCGCTCAGCGCAGCGGCGAGTCCTGCCCGCGCCACACCCTGGCGCCGGTGCCCGTTGCCGGTGAACACACAACCGATGCGCCATTGAGGCAATCCGACAAGATCCTTCTCGTAGGCCTTGGGGTTCTTGATCGTGGCAACCTCGGCCGGCGGACCGTACTGACACCAGCCCACGCACGCGCCGTCGAGGTAGACCAGGACCTGATGGACGGTCCCGTTGTTGACGTGAGCGAGCTTGGCGTCGCGATTGCCCGCAGCGGTGCTGTCCTTGCCAATGCCCTCGGGGTGAAACCCAATGCACCAACAACCGCCCCAGACGCCGTTGTTCGCCTCCACGAGCGCAGCGAAGTCAGGCCACGTCTCGCTCGTGAGCGGCTTGGTCCCGTAACGGCCCGTCGTCGTCACGACCCCACCCTGCCTCAACCCACACCGGAGCTCAAGGGCTTCAGACCCGCGCTCAAGCCGTGCCCCGCACCAGGAAGGGCGACTCGCGGCTCAATGGACGCGCGGGCCTGCGCTTTCGTATCCGGAGGCATCCTGGCCGGCCTCGACTGGCGGCCACCCCCTCGAGCCCGCGGTCCCCGGCCTCGACGTCGAGACCACTTCCGATGCAGGCGGTGTCGCGGTCCCCGTCGGACCGCTGCCCAACCCCCGTTCTGCTGGTCGGGCTGGGCCAGGACCGCGGAGGTCCGCAAGGAAGGAGCCCCGGCATACTTCTGCGGTCGAGCTGTAGTCGGCTGGCACCAGTTCAGGTCAGAGCTGGCGGATGATCCGGGCGGGGTTGCCGACGGCGAGGACACGTGCGGGTAGGTCCTTGGTGACCACCGCGCCGGCGCCGACGACAGTGTGCTCGCCGATGGTCACTCCGGCCACCACGATGACGCCCCCGCCGAGCCAGACGTTGTCACCGATCGTGATCGGGAGTCCCGTCTCCCATCCCACGAGGCGTTCTTCGGGATCAACGGGGTGGGTCGGGGTGAGGAGCTGGACGTTCGGGCCGATCTGGACGTCGGCACCGATCGTGATTCGGGCCACGTCCAGGGCGGTGAGGCCCGAGTTCACGAAGGTCCGCGCTCCGATGCTGATGTGAGCCCCGTAGTCGACGGCGATCGGCTGGCGGATGTGGACACCTTCGCCGACCGACCCCAGGAGTTCGACGAGGATGCGGTCCAGGGCGGGCTCGTCCTCGCCGGGCGCATCGTTGTACGCCTTCACAAGTCGTCGTCCCTTCAGGAAGAGCTCACCCAGCTCGGGGTCGGGCGCCCAGATGCGCGGCTCGCCGGCCAGCATCCTCTCCCGAGCCGTCCGGGCGGCTGAAGCGGCTGCGCCGTCACTCGAGGGGATCGTCTCGTTCACCGCGCAACCGTACCGGCGCAAGCGAGTCGCAGGGAAGCGCCCGCTCGCAGCGATTCGTTGCCTGAACGGCGGCATATGCGACGCCAGCTTTGGCGTGTTGGTAGCCGACGCGGACCCACTGCGACAGCTCCTGACATCTCCCCCGCACAAGAGACCCGCTCCCCGTCCCAGCCCGGGGACGGCTGGGTCTTCGCGCTCGAAGTCCGCGGGCCTTGCCCGTCCGGACCGGCCACACCATCCCCAGGATGCGAAGGAATCGGCGTGCCATCATCGTCGGGTGCACGCCATGCCCGAGGTAAGGCCGTTCGATCCCGACCGTGACATCGCCGAGCTGGTCCTGATGTGGAGGGCGAGCTTCGAGCTGGGCGTCGGCGTGACCGATCCGCACTCGGTGGATGAGCAGACCGCGTTCCTGCTGGACCATGTGGTGCCGAGTCATCGGGTGGTCGTGGCACACGATGATTCGGGCATCGTCGGGTTCTTGGCCGCCACCCAGGAGAGCGTCGGCCAACTGTACGTGCGGGTCGACCGGATCGGCGAGGGCATTGGCTCGGCGCTGCTGCACTTTGCCCAGCAGGCGTCCTCGGGTCATCTGTGGCTGTACACGTTCGCCCGCAATCACCGCGCCATCGACTTCTACACGCGGCATGGCTTCATCGAGGTCGCCCGCGGGTTCGAGCCGACCTGGCAACTCGAGGACGTGCGGATGGAGTGGACCCGCCCAGTCGCGCCCGTGTGATCAGCGTCGACGATGACGCGGGCGGTGCAGCCCGCACCTTCGTGCGCTCCTAGAGTTCCGCTTCCTGGCCGGTCACACACCATGCTCGGAGCGCGTCATACCCGTGACGGCTCCCTTGATGGACGTGTGACCACCATGGACATGACAGCGGGATTCGAGGCGGAGCGGCCGCGGTTGCTGCGGATCGCTGCCCGGGTACTGGACGACCCAGCTCAGGCCGAGGATGTCGTGAAGGAGGCGTGGCTGCGGCTGCACCGGACGCAGACCGACATCGAGAGTCTGCCTGCCTGGTTGACGACCGTGACCACGCGGCTGTGCCTGGACCGACTGCGGGCCCGGATCCCCGCACCGGTGGCCGCGGTCGTGGTGGCCGAGGCCGCGCCCGACCGGGCTGATGACGTCGCGCTCGCCGAGACCGTAGGCGTCGCCCTGCAGGTGGTGCTGGAGCGGCTCACCCCCCGCGAGCGTGTCGCGTTCGTCCTTCACGACAGCTTCGGCTTCGAGTTCTCCACGATCGCCGCCATCCTGGACACCACGCCGGTCACCGCGCGCAAGCTCGCCTCCCGCGCCCGTGCCCGTGCCAAGGTCGGCCAGCCGCCGGTCGAGGACCAACTGGCCGACTGGGAGGTGGTCGACGCCTTCATGGCTGCCGCGAGGGAGGGCGACATCGACCGGCTGCTGTCGCTGCTGGCTCCCGATGCTGCTGTCACGGCCGACGACGCCGCCGTTCTGGCCGGCACTCCGGCACGGATCGTGGGCCGCGACGAGGTGGCATCCTTCTTCAACGGCAGCGCCCACGCCGCGCTGCCGGTACTCGTCGGCGATCACCCCGGCGCCGCGTGGTTCCACCGCGGCCAGGCGATGGTCCTCTTCGACTGCACCATCGTCGAGGGCACAGTACGACGCATCACGTTCCGGGCCGATCCTGAGGTGCTGGCGCAGGTATCGCGACGCACCGGGAGAAACCGACACGGATGATCCGCCACATTGGTCACTCTCTCTGTGTGCCGATCGTCAGACAGGCGAACCCAACCCACACACCTGATCCCAGGAAGGGACACGCATGAAGACGATGACCTGCCGCCAGCTCGGGCCCCTGCGATCTGGGCCACCGGGGCGAGAGCGCCGATGATGTCATCAACGCCCAGGACCGCCACCGCCGGGGCAGTCGCTCGGGAACCCACCCGGTCGAAGCCGCCTCCCGACCGACGCCCATCAAGATGCGTTCTGTGCGCCGGTCGTCGCGCGGCGGGAGGGGGCAACCCTGAGGTGCCTTCCCCGGCCCCGCCCGGCAACCCGGCCCGCGGCCGGGCGCATTCGGGGAGGTGCTTGACGACTGCGCGAGGGGAGCCGAACCAGATTCGCGGCACGCGATGTGGAGTATCGCGCCACGAAGTTGCGAGGGACCTGCACCATCGCCCGGCTCCAAGACCGAACAGGCCCCCGCCGAGCGTGGTGAGTCGAACGCTGGTCCGCGAGTTGAAGATGGAGGGCACGGCCCACGCCGGGCGTCTGGGTACCGGGGACCGTAGCGTGGAACCGAGTCCTGAGCCTGCGGACGACACGAGCAAGGAAGGGGTACTTCTGATGAAAGTGGTCATCGTCGGTGGCGTCGCTGGCGGCGCGTCGTGTGCTGCCCGTCTGCGTAGGCTTGACGAGTCGGCGGAGATCGTCCTGGTGGAGCGCGGGCCCTACATGTCGTATGCGAACTGCGGGCTGCCGTACCACATCGGTCAGGTGATCGAGAAGGAGAGCGCCCTGCTGGTGGCGAGCGCGCAGTTGTTCCGTGCCCAGTTCGCTATCGACGCTCGGGTCCTGACCGAGGCCGTCGATGTCGACCCCAGCGCCAAGACGGTGCAGCTGCGCAACGTTGAGACGGGCGATGTGACCACCGAGTCCTACGACGCGCTGGTGCTGTCCCCGGGTGCGATGACGGTGCGCCCACCGATCCCGGGCATCGACCTGCCCGGCATCTTCGAGGTCCGCACGGTCCCGGACGCCCGGACGATCAAGGAGTGGATCGCGCGTGGCACGACGTTCCTCAGCGGCATGGACTCCTACTCCGGATGGCAGACCGTCCGCCCGAAGAAGCATGCCGTCGTCGTGGGGGGTGGGTTCATCGGGCTGGAGACCGCAGAGAACCTGGCCCACGTCGGGTTCGACGTGACCGTCATCGAGATGGCCGACCAGGTGCTGCTGCCCCTGGACCCGGAGTTCGGGCGGGCTGCCGCCGACCGCCTCGAGCAGAACGGCGTCCATGTCGTGCTCGGCGACGGGGTGGCCGGCTTCGAGCCGGCAGGCGAGGACCGGGAGGCACTGGTCGTTTCGACCCGCTCCGGCGCCCACCACCCGGCGGACGTCGTCATCCTCTCCCTGGGGGTGCGCCCGGACACCACGCTGGCGAAGGCGGCCGGGCTGGAGATCGGCGAGCGTGGCGGGATCCGGGTCGATGACCAGATGCGCACCTCCGATCCGCACATCTACGCCGTGGGCGATGCCATCGAGGTCAAGGACTTCCAGACCGGGGAGTGGACCCTGATGGCCCTGGCCGGTCCGGCGAACCGCCAGGGCCGGATCGCCGCCGAAGTCATCTGCGGGCGGGACTCACGGTTCCGCGGGGTGCAGGGAACCGCGGTGATCGGCCTGTTCGGGGCCACCTTGGCCTGGACCGGGCAGAACGAGAAGGCGCTGGTGCGCCGCGGCGACGTCGACTACGAGAAGGTCTACCTGTTCCCGAACAGCCACGCCGGCTACTACCCGGGTGCGAAGCCGACTGTGATGAAGGTCTTGTTCCGCGAATCCGATGGACTGCTGCTGGGCGCCCAGGCGGCCGGTGAGGACGGCGTGGACAAGCGGATCGGACACCTGGCCATGGCCATCCAGTTCGGGGCCACCATGTTCGACCTCGAGGAGTCCGAACTGTGCTACGCCCCGCCATTCGGCAGCGCGAAGGACCCGGTCAACTTCGCGGGCATGGTCGCCGCCGACGTGCTGCGCGGCGACATGCCGGTGGCCCACTGGTTCAGCGACCCCCAGGCTCTCATCCTCGACGTGCGCTCAAAGCCCGAGCTGGCCGTCGAGGGCGTGGAAGGTTGCGTGCACATCCCCTTGGGCGAGCTGCGCGCCCGGCTCGACGAACTGCCCCGCGACCGCGAGATCCATGTCCTGTGCCGATCGGCCCAACGCGCCTACTACGCCACCCGCGTCCTGGTCCAGAACGGCTTCGACGCCAAGGTGATCTCCGGTGGGATGTTGTCGCACGCGATGCTCGCCCCACGCTAGTCCGGGCGCACAGGCGCCCACCTCTTCAACTGCAGCCACCAACCAGACCACCTGGAACACCGGGCCTTCAGGCATCGACGGCGTGCACCGCCCGGCAACGGTGCGCTGGCGGTGCAGCCCGACCGGCCACCTCGCGGGGGACGATGAGTTGAGCCATCGTTCTCCAGCCGCCGAGCTCGGCGCGGGAATCTGCAACGCCGTCACCCCAACCGGGAGACATCCCGACAGCCCTCACCGGTGGGCTCCTCGCCGGCCAGTGGGAGGATCCGCACATGACCACAGCCACCCCGACGATGGGGGGCTGGTCTATCCCCGGGCCTGCCCGACGTGCAGCACTCCTGCTCACCATCGCCTTGGTCGCCCCGACCCTCGCGGCCTACGCGGCCTTCGGGTTCGCGCCTGCCCTGGCGGTATTCCTCGGGTTCGTCGCCAACCTGACCCCGGCCACCCACCTGCCCTGGCGGCCCGGCCTGGCCGCGGTCACCGCCACCGCACTGACCGGCGCGGTAGCGACCGCCCTGCTCGGCGACCCCGTACCGGCAGCCTGCTTCGCCGCTCTGGCGTGCCTTGTCGCGGCGCCCGGGAACATCTGGCACAGCAACCTGCTCGCGGCCATCCCAACCGTGGCGGCGGTCTACACGACACTGCTGATCGACGCCGACCCCATGGAGACCCTCGGCGGGCTGCTCGTCGGCGGGGCCGTCGCGATCGGTCTAATGGCACGCCGCCCCGGCTCCGGGGAACTGGCCGGGGTGCCGGAACAGATGGCCTGGCGGCACGCGGGGGCGATGGCTCTGAGCGTCGGCCCCTTCGTGTACGTGATGAGCGTGCTGGAGGAACCGTGGGGATACGTCATCCCGATGACCCTCACCCTGGTGCTGCGACCATTCGTCGGCGAGACCCTGCCCATGGCCCGACAACGAGTCCTGGGCACCCTTCTCGGCGCCGTGCTCGCCGCCGCACTGGTCGCCACGCTGCCACTTCAGTACCAACTCGCCCTCCAGATCTGCCTGCTATTCCTCCTGCTGGCCTACTCAACACTCGGCCGCTACGCCCTCTATGTCGTCGTGGTCACCCCATTCGTGATCTTCCTAGGTGGCCGCGCCAACGCATACACCGCCGAGGTCGGCCTCCAACGCGTGCTGGCCACCCTCGCAGGCGCCGTGGTCGCCGGGCTCATCGCGATGTGGCTGGCCCGCGGAGACCAGGCCCTCGCAACCGGCCAAGTTGACACAACCGACGAGACCACGAATTGAACCGGCCACGGCCCGCTCCCGGCCCCCCCACGCCCAGCGGCTCCCAGGCCTTCGCGGCGATGTGGGTCACCTGCTGACGGATTCGAGGGCGTACCCGTCGAGGACTGCAAGAGGATTGCCATATGGCGGCGTGCGCGGCTAGGGGAACGTCGGCCACCGGATCAAAGCAGTCCCAGCCCGCTGAGGACTGGTCCCTCCAGTGAATGAATGCGGGACGATCTGGCTTGGGAATGCGGCCTGGATGTCGATCCCCTCAGAGGGGAAGGCCACGTCCGTGATCTTCCTGACATGCCGCTGCTGGTCGGGTTGCCAAGCACTCTCGCGATGGTCGTGCCTCCGTGGGGGCAGTTGTGCGGGGTCGGTCACGGCCAGGGGCTGGTGCCTGGCACTGTGTCGCGAGCGCCCGCGTGACCAGTTCTTCACTCGGGTGGCGACGCACATCCCACGCGCCTACAGTCATGCTGCCAGCCCTTCCACGCCCCGCCGGGAGACCCGATGTCCGTTCTGAACCTGATCGGCCACATCGTTCGCTACGTGGCCGTCTATCTGCTGTTCATCTCAATCTTCGTGCGCGGCGCCATCGACAAGCTCACCAAGGACGTCCCCCAGTTCTTCCTCGACGGTTGGGCCGACACCTGGGCGGCTTCCTTCCCCGGCCTCGAGTTGTCCTGGCGCATCGCCGGCGTCATCGAAGCCTCCTCGGCGGTGGTGCTGCTCGTGAGCATCGTGTTGCTGGAGTGGCTGCCCGGCCGGCCGAAGGCATGGGCCAAGATCGGCATCGGCCTCGGCCTGGTGCTGTTCATGATGCTGGCCTGGGGCCAGCAACTCATTGGAGCCACCGAAGGTATCGCCAACGTCTGGCTCTACTTCGGCACCGCCGCCGCCACCATGGTCATGATCCAGCTTGACGACCCGACCACCTCCGTGACAACCACCGCGGCCACCGCCACTCCATCCCCCTAGGGAATCGCTGATCATCGGGAACTGTGGCGCTCGTTGGCCGGCTCGATGGGTAGGCGTTCGGCCTGCGAGTGTGCTGAGAGGGCCGGATCCGTCGCTAGGCCACAACTGCGGCGTCCCGGTGCCGGAAGGCGACCAGCCCGATGACGGTCAGCACTGATGCCGCCGCGAGCAGCCCCAGGACCGGTGTGGCCGGGAGGGCCTCGGCCGGGACCGCGGGGATGTGCGAGAACGGCGAGACCTTCAGCACGGCCTGTGGCAGTTCGAGGAGCGCGCCGAGCTGTCCCATCACGAGGCTCGCGGCCAGTGCGCTCCAGGCGAGCGCGCCGGCCCACCGCGGTCTCAGCCCGAACGCAGCCACCACGAGCCCCCCGGGTGCAAGGGCGGCACAGGATTGCGCAAGGCCCGCCGCCACGAGTCCGCCGATCCCTTCCGACCAACGCCCGGTCATCAGGCCGTGGACGACGACTCCCGCGAGCCCGGCGAGTGTGAGCATCACGGCGGTGCCGACGAAGGCGATTGCCACGTGTCAGCCCATCCAGGCCTGCCGGTCGACAGCGGTGGCCAGCACCGGCTCGAGGCGTCCGGTGGTCTCCCGCCCCGGCGCCGGGGCGCCACCGACCCGGGGGCCCGTCCGGCTCGAGCGCTGGTTCGACCGTGAGCTCTCCGGTGGCGGGCTGCGACTTGGGAAGCTGCGCGAGCAGACCAGCGAGTACCGGTCGCACAACGTCTCCTACCGGAGCCAGGGCCTCCGGATCTCCGGTGTGATCAACGTCCCCACCGGCCGCGGACCGTTCCCTGCTGTGGTGCTGGCCCACGGCTACATCGATCCGGCCGTCTACGTGCGCGGGCAGGGCATGCCGCGGGAGCGCCGATCCCTGGCCGAGGCCGGGTACATCGCCCTGCACGTCGGCTACCGCAACCACGCGGCCTCCGACGACGACCCCGCGCTGCAGCGCACCTTCCGGTTGGGATACCCGGTCGACGTCCTGAACGCCGCCAACGCCCCGCGCGCGACCGATGCGGTACCTGTCGACGACGACCGGATCGCGCTGATGGGCCGCTCGATGGGTGGAGGCGTGGTCTACAAGGCCCTCGAGATGGCACCAGGGCTGGTCGACGCGGCAGTGGTGTTCGCGGCCGTCTCCTCCGATGAGGCCGACAACTACGGCCAGTTCGCCCGGCCCTCGGCGTCCTTGGACTACGTCGTGCGGCGCTGGGGCACGCCCGACGACAACCCCGACTCCTGGGCGTCGATCTCGCCGGACGCGCACTCGACCGCATCACAGAACCCGTACTCATCCTGCACGGCACCGCCGACACAACGTGCCCGCCACGTTGGGCCAGCCACACGGCTCGCGAGATGAAGCGAGCGGGCGCGACCGCCGTGCTGAAGTGGTACGAGGGTGAGGGGCACACGTTCGTCCCGGCATTCGACCGAGCGATGCAGCGCAGTCTGACATTCCTCGACCGCCGCCTGGCCTAGCGAGTCGAACGAGGGCGGCCCCACCTCCGGGCGCCGGCTGGCTGGCTGAGGACCCGATACGGACCGATGAGCTCCGCACCAGGGTCCGGCCAGCCTCGGCCCATGGGTGGTGCGGCCTCCACTGGTGGCCATTTGGCCACCACTCCGGGCTCGTCGACGTTGATCCGGTCGGCGCGGCCAACTCGTATCGGCTCAAACGCGAGCACTCCGGAAGCCTGGACCACCGGTGCCACCGTCGTAGGGATCAGGGCCAGTCGGCATCCGGCACGGCCACAAGACGTTCCGGGTGCCCAACCCGGATGCCGCGACGACCCGGATCGATCGCCGCGATCATCGGCTGATGATCCCCGTCTGCGAGGGCCAATTCGCCATATGACAGCCCGCCGCGCCAGCGCGCACTGCGCAGCAGCACCTGACCACTCATCGACCAGTCCTCCTATGGTGCCATCGCTATCGCGGGCCGCGCGAAGGAGGCCGCCAAGGGCCGGCTGCGTCCGCGCGCACCTCAGATTCCTGCCGCCAGCGACGAGCTCGATCCGGCCTCCGGCCCCGATGCCACCCGGGCCCTACGCTGCTCGGCCAGGAACTGATCCATTCGCGGGAAGATGTCGCGGGCCACGTCCTTGCCCATGAACGGGTCCTGGTGCCCATAGCCGGGGTAGGTGTGCAGCTGGTGCCTGCCGGGCACCAGCCGGTCGAGGCGCTCGAAGCAGACGACGTTCGAGTCGGTGAAGACCTTGTTGTCCTCACCTGTCACGAACAGGATCGGGGTCTGGACCTCCGTCGCATGCTGGAAGTAGTCGTCGGGCAACCGGTCGTAGTCCGGGTCCCCGACGTGGTACTTCACGGCCCCTCCCGCCCTGATCATCCGGTTGACGTGCCGGTAGTAGTTCATCGAGGTGGCGCCGAACAGGTCCCCGGATCGGTCGTGGGTCACGTCCGCCATGTTCTCGTGGCGGTACAGGGCGGGCCACCCGGTGCCCCACATCATCGACAGCATGTGGCAGGCCGGCACGTCGCACTCACGGTGGAAGAACGACACCGCCCGGGACAGGACCTCTCCTCGGGTGAGGCCGGGGTCCTCGCTCCAGCGCGGATTGAGGTAGGGCACGCCGAGCAGGCCGTCGACCATGCCGGGAGCCACCGCGAGCTTCACCTTCGACCACCCGGGCACGCGGGGCGTCAGGGCCACGCTGTTGAGGATCGCGCTGTCCACCTCCACCAGCCGGGCGAACAGGCTCATCGCGAAGACGCTGGCCCCCAGGCAGTGGGCGATGACGTGCAGCGGATGATCGGCACCCACGTGCTCGCGGATGGTGGCGATCGCCGGCGGGAGGTCGTAGAGCGCGACATCGTCGAGTGTCCAGCGATGCTTGAACAGGTTGTAGGAGTGCCGGTTGCTCATACGGTAGTCCAGGCACCACACGTCGTAGCCGAGGTCGAGCAGGTGGCTCACGATGTTCTCGTGCTCGGGCATGATGAACATGTCGGTCGACGTCGTGAGCCCGTGGACGAGCATCACGGCTTCCCCACCCCGCTCGCGCTGGAAGCGCAGGAAGGACAGGCCCAGCCCGTCCTCGGTATGGAACCAGTGGGTGGTGACCTCGGCATCCGGGACACCAGCCAGGGTGAACTGGGGGATCTCGCGCCGGCGCCTCACGTGAGCGGCCGATGGATCGCGTCGTGCTCGGACGTCCCCTGCCGGGAAGTCGTGGCGCGCCCGTCCGACGGCCCGTGTGCGTCGAGGTTCCCCACGTCGTCCTCCTTGGTGGATGGGTCTGCGACCTCAGTCATGCGTGGCCTCCGCGTGCGCCCGACGAGCCTCAGGGCCGTAGATGCGCCACAGGGAACCGCCGAAGAAGGCGCCGAACTGCCCCAGCGAGCGCAGCGGATCGTCGCCGCTGGACCTGAAGGTGGTCAGCTGCTTGGCGAAGTCCAGGGGCTGGATGCGCAGCACACCCGCCCCGATGACCGGCGCGGTGCCGCCCGGCGGGACGTGCCCGCGCAGCAGGGTGGTGCGCAGCGTCGAGGTGTCGGACCAGATGTCCAGGCCACGGTCGTTGCGGACGGTCTTGAACCCGGACAGAGTCACCGGCGCCCCGGACCCGTCGCGCACCCACAGGCGGTAGCGCATCTCGCGAGTCCCGGCCCCCGAGCTCCCTGGAGGCGCCACGAACAGGTTGAACCAGCCGGTCTCCACCGGAAGCTCGCCGCCGAGCAGGTCACTGCGCACGAACCCGACCGCCGTGCCCGGGTGGTCCCCGTCCGCCACGAACTCGTCGATGTCCGTGGCGGTTATGGTCAGCTCGAACATCAGCCGGTGACCACGCCTGCGCGCGGCCTTCCACCCGGCGACGGGATCGGTCTCCCCCAGGGTCACCCAGCCCTTCATCTGTTCCGTGAACGCCACGCGTCTGCCGTAACCCAAGGACTGCGTGGACACCGCGGCCGCGGGGGCCGACAAGACGTCGTCGTCGGCCAACGCGCCAACGCCGAGCGGCGGCGAGGCCTCCGCAGCCAACCGCGCGGTCGACGGCTCGGACGGTGCGGCCGGGTGCCGCACGCGCTGCCGGCGTGGCGCCTCGAGGATGTGCTCCGCGGCCCGGTCTGCCAGCGCCGCAATCGTCAGAGCCGGGTTCGGGCCCACCGGCCCGGGCATGGCGGCGCCGTCGAGGACGAACAGGCCGGGATGCCCGAACGCCTCGCCCCACGCGTCCACGACACCCTCGCCGGCGTGCCTGCCCATAGGCGCACCCCCCAGCGGGTGCACCGTCACGACTCGCTTCGTCCACCACAGCGGATTGTCGACGAAGCGCGCGTTCAGGGCGCCCGCCAGCTCCCGCATCGTCTCGCGCATGGACCCGAAGAACTCGATGCTGGTCTCGGAGCTCCAGTCCACGTCCAGCTCGCCGTCGCGCAACGACATGACACCGTCAGGGACGTCGCGGCCCATCCCGAGAAGCGGTAGCGAGCTGCTGCCGACCCGCCCCTGGCCCATCAGCCTGGCCACCTCTGCGGACAGCGTGGACTCGTTGCGGCGGCGGAGCCTGTTGCGGATCAGTTGCTGGGCCAGCCTGGCACCGCGACGGATCGAGGCGTCGACCTGAGCCGTCTCGATGAGCCAATCGGTGAACTCGGGGAACCCAGCCTCCTCGATGTAGTAGCCCCGCCCGGAACTGCCGGTGCCGTCGTGGGAGTCCGGAACCCGGATGGCGCTGGTGATCACCGGGCCGTAGCTGCCGTCGATGAGGCGGGCCCGCCCGCTGGCCGTGTCCGCCTGGGCTCCCATGAGGAAGGTGAGCAGGTCCCCGTTCCCGCTGAAGCGGGTCCCCAGCGCCGGCCCGAGAGCAGGCAGGGTGACTCGGTTGTGCAGCAGCAGGCTCGTGGTGCCGAAGGTGCCTGCGCCCAGCACCAGCTGGTCGCACAGGATGCTGCGCCGGGCATGTCGACGCCGGCCGCCGTCCTCGGCCCCGCTCGTCCACTGGCGGTAGTCGACCTGATAGCCGCCACCGTCCATGGGGCGGATGGCCGTGACCTCGGCAAGGGTCCGGATGTCCGCACCGTGGTGCTTGGCCGCTGACAGATAGGTGTGGTCGAGGGTGTTCTTGGACCCCTCGTTGCAGCCGATGTCGCACTCGCCGCACAACCGGCAGCTCAGCCGTGGGACCCCGTGCAGGTTGCCGTACTCGGGGGTGGGCAGGACCTGCTTCGGCGAGGCCACGCCGTCCGGGTCGGCGCCGAATCCGATGGCCAGCGGCGGGGCGAACACCTCGTACCCGAGGGCGCCGGCGGCGTCGCGCAGCGCGACAGTCTTGGCGATGTTGGGGTAGGGCGATGGCCGCGGCACGAGCATCCGCTCGACCGCGTCGTAATGGGGATCCAGGTCCGCGCGCCCCACGGGCCAGTTCTCGTACCCGCCACCAGGCAGGGGGTCGTCGTGGACGAACCATCGCTCATCCTTGCGCAGCAGGACGTTGGCGTAGATGAGCGAGCCGCCGCCCAGGCCCGCCGACACGATCGCCTCAAGCTTGCGGAACGAGCGCACGTCGAACAAGCCGTAGAGCCCGTCCTTGGGCTCCCAGAAGTTCTGACTCATCTCATGGGGCGTCCGGGCGAAGCTTCCTGGCGGATACGCCTCGCCGCGCTCGAGCACAACCGTGGATCGTCCACCCTCGGCCAGCCGATGGGCGGCGACGGAGCCCCCGAAGCCGGAGCCCACCACGACGACATCGACGTGCTCACTCGGCGCGTGCGGAGTAGGAGCGGGTGAGCTCACGCAGCACCTCCGTCCGGGACAGGCGACGCAGGACCACGACAGCGGCGGAGCCGCGCGGGTGACGAAGAGCATCCGTCATCGGGTGTCGACCCGCGTGAGGCGGTGAGGACGCTCACGCCCTGTCCCACTGCGCCAGCGACGCCAGCCCGCTCAGCGGGATGCCGACCCATTCCGGCCGGTTCTCCAGCTCGAACCTCAGCTCGTAGAGGGCCTTCTCCAGCTCGAACATGGTGACCAAGGGCTCCTCTGCGTCGAACGACTCCTCGTCGGCATAGAGCCCGCCGACAACGGCCTCGTCCCGGTAGGCCGTCAGGAACTCCTCGCGCGCAGCCTCGAGCCACGACGCTGAGGCCGGGGCCATGCGCTCCAGGTCGCCCTCATGCTGGGTGGCTTCGGCAAGGGCGACACGTCGGGCGTAGTCGAAGCTGCGCAGCATGCTCGCGACATCGCGGAGAGCCGAGTGCTTCTTGCGCGCCTGGGCGATCGGAACGCCCTGCTCGCCCTCGAGGTCCATGATGACGAAGTCGTTCTCGACGAGCAGCACCTGCTCCAGGTTGTAGCTGCCGTGGTAGCGCGTCTTCACACCTGAGGCCGGGTGGCTGGCCCACAGCTCGGTCCTGCGGACGAGGCCGGGCGCGGCGAGCACCACGTCCGCGACCAGCTGCTCCAGGTTCACTGGCAGCGCGTCTCGGTGACGCTCCAGCAGCTCGACCGTTGAGACGACGTCCTGGCGAACCCGCAGGGCCCACGCGGAGATGTCGGACCCGGTCACCGGTTCGGGATCGAAGGCCGGGTCACCTGTGCGCAGCGACAGCGCGGCGTGCAACTGCGCGGTCCGCCGGCCCAGCGTGCGCGCGCGTGTTCGCGCACCATCGACCGCTTCGATCGGCTCCGCGCCGGTGATCACCGGGATCGCCATGGTGGTCGTGGTGGCATCGATCGGCGCGCCCTCGGCGGTGAACGGCGTCGGCGCAGCCGGGGCGCTCGCAGCCGCGGGGGCGGTGATGGACTCCTCGAGCTCGCGCGTGAGCTCGTGAATCGCGACGGTCCAGGCATCACCCTGGTTGGGCACGTAGCGCTGCAGGAGAGCCAGTGCGGTGACCTCGCCGTCGGCGTCGACGTACTCCACGTGGCCCGCGACCGGGACGCAGTTCGCGAAGTGTGCGACGTCGGTGAGGAACCGTCCCAGTTCGAGCTCGGGGTTGACACCCTCGCGGAGACGGCGGAACGTCTTGAGGAACAACGTGTCGCCGAGGATCGTTGCGCTGTTGCTCCCCAGCCCCGGGAGGCGGACGAGGGTCAGCTCGTCGGGCAGTTCGGCGGCCAGTTCGGCGAAGTCTGCACCGGGGACGAAACGGACCTGACCGTCACCAGCCGGCAACGTCCGGTGGTCACCGATGGCCCGGACCACGGCGCGGTAGTAGGCCTCGTCATACATCGCGTCGCCGAGCAGCCCGACGTACGCCTGCTGCCGAATGCGTGCGAACGCACCTCCGGCGAGCTGCTTGACGCGCTCCTCCTCGGTGTCCTCCCAGCCCAGGGCCAGCGGGAGGAAGTAGCGATCCGTGCCCGTCGCCGCAGGCACGTCAGCCAGGGCCAGCAGCCAGCTGCGCCGGTCGTCGTCGAGCAGTGCATGCTCGGTGACGGCGACCCGCTCGATCACGTCCGCCTTGGGGGCGTACCAGCGCTTCTTGGCAACGAACGCCGGCAGCAGGTCGGACTCGAGCTTGCCGCGGAGCTTGTCAGCCATACCTGCCCGCCACGTGGCGACCCGCGTGGGGAAGAGGCTCGACCAGCCATCGAACAGCACCAGGACCGGCAGGGACTCCACCATGGGACGTTCCTCGTGCCAGTTCGGCGCAGCCACGTCCTTCGCCAGCTTGAACCAGAAGAACCCGTGGGCAGGGAGGGTGAGGATGTAGGGCAGGCTCGTGATCGGGGGGAATGCGTTGCGGCCGAGCATCTCCACCGGGACCCGGTCCTCGAATTCGGCCAGATCCAACTCGACCGGCTGCGCCGACCTGCTCACATTCGCAACACAGAGCACGACCTCGTCCTCGTACGTGCGGACATAGGCCAGCACCGTGCGATTGCCCGGATGCAGCAGGGAGAACGTGCCCCGGCCGAAGACATGGGAGGTCTTGCGCACAGCCAGCATGCGCCGCGTCCAGTTCAGCAGGGAGGCCGGTTCGCGGAGCTGGGCCTCGACGTTGATCGCCTCGTAGCCGTAGATGGGGTCCATGATCGGCGGCAGGTACAGACCCTGTGGATCTGCCCGGGAGAATCCACCGTTGCGGTCCGGGGTCCACTGCATCGGCGTGCGCACGCCGTCGCGGTCGCCCAGGTAGAAGTTGTCACCCATCCCGATCTCGTCGCCGTAGTAGATGAACGGCGAGCCGGGCATCGACAGGAGCAGGCTGTTCATCAGCTTGATCCGCTCGATGTCGTTCTCCATCAGAGGCGCGAGCCGCCGCCGGATGCCCAGGTTGATCCGCGCCCGCTTGTCCTCGGCGTATGTCGACCACATGTAGTCGCGCTCCTTGCTGGTGACCATCTCCAGCGTGAGCTCGTCGTGGTTGCGCAGGAAGATCGCCCACTGGCTGGACTCCGGGATGTCCGGGGTCTGCTGGAGGATCTCCACGATCGGGTGGCGGTCCTCCTGGGCGATGGCCATGTACATGCGGGGCATGAGCGGGAAGTGGTAGGCCATGTGGCACTCGTCGCCATCGCCGAAGTACTCGCGGACGTCCTCGGGCCACATGTTCGCCTCGGCGAGGAGCAGACGGTTGAAGTGGCGCGCATCGAGCCCGCGCCGCAACTCCTTGATGACCTCGTGGGTCTCCCGCAGGTTCTCGTTGCTCGTGCCGTCGCGCTCGATCAGGTAGGGGATGGCGTCCAGGCGGAACCCATCGACGCCCATGTCGAGCCAGAAGCGAAGGACGTCGAGCACCTCGGCGCGGACGCGGGGATTGTCGAAGTTCAGGTCCGGCTGGTGGCTGAAGAACCGGTGCCAGTAGTACTGCTCGGCCTCCTCGTCCCACGTCCAGTTCGACTTCTCCGTGTCGGTGAAGATGATGCGTGTGCCCGCGTACAGCTCCGGGTCGTCACTCCACACGTAGTAGTCACGCTCGGGTGAGCCCTTCGGCGCCTTCCGGGCAGCCTGGAACCAGGGATGCTGGTCGGACGTGTGGTTGACGACCAGCTCGGTGATGACGCGCAACCCTCGCTCGTGCGCCTGCTGGACGAGCTCGCGGAACTCCGGCAGTGATCCGTAGGCCGGGTGGATGTCACGGTACTCCGAGACGTCGTAGCCGTCGTCGCGGAACGGAGAGGGGTTGAAGGGCAGCAGCCAGATGGTGTTGACGCCCAGATCGGCCAGGTAGTCCAGCTTCTGGGTCAGGCCGGCCATGTCACCGATGCCGTCGCCGTTGGAGTCGAAGAACGCCTTGACGTGCAGCTCATAGACAACGGCGTCCTTGTACCAGAGCGGGTCAGGCTCGGGTTCCCGATGCGGTGTCGTCGCCCGCGTCGTGGGATCAGGGTGGGCGCTGCGCGCGGTCTCCATGGTGTGCCAGTCCTCTCTTGGGCTTCCGCGATGCGCGCCCTGACGCCGCGGCCAGATGCCTCGTCGATCGACTTGTGCAGCGTAGGGGAGCCAATGGGCCTCCGTCACCCGCTGCGCTCGAAACGGCCTCCGCACCCGGCGACACGTGCAGGGCGGGCGGCTGGGCTCCAGCGGCTAGCGTTCCCCGTTGTCCGGATGCCCCGCTCAGGAAGCGGATCAGGACATGGCTGGGTACTGATCCGAGACACGTCCCGGATCAGCAAGGCCACTGTTCGGCTCGGGGTCGATCAGCCGGCGGACATCTGGTCGACGCAGACGGTGATGGCCAGGATCAAGGCGTCGTTCTGCCCTGGGCTGACCTCCACCCCGTACGTGTCACGCACGCGGAACCACTTCTTGGAGACCTCCGCGACCTTCGTACCACCTTGGCTGATCTCATACTCGTGGTCGACCAGGTTGCCCTTGACGTCCATGTCGGGGGCACCCGCGACCTCGACGGACAGCCGGTCGCGCAACGGGGCGACGAGCGACTTCTTCACCTTCGCCGAGGTCCCGGCTCCGGCATCCTCGATGTCCATGGCGTCCCGGACCCGAACAGGGCGGTCCTGGATCTTCAACAGGTCACGCCCGTGGGCATCCTCGAGGACAAGGGTGGTGCGCGCCCGCACGGCCTTGCCGTTGACCTTGAACGCCTTCTGCCCGGCCTCGTTCTCGATCCAGGAGTCACCGCCGATGCTCAGCAGCTTGTCCCGCATCTGGTAGCGCACAGCGTTGCCGGCGCGGCCGAATGTCTCGCGCTCCTCGCGGCGATCCGCGCGCCGATCGCGACCTCGCATGACCGATCCTCTCGTTCGGACGGTACGACGTCCCGCGTCGCCGCTTCCCGCCGTGGAGGCCCCATCCTAGATGCAGTCCGACGCCCGCTTCGAGTCGTGGCAGCAGCTGGGGATCACCGTCCAGCCTACGTGGATCCTCGACCATGGGGGCCGCCCTTCGTTGGCCGGAGGCTACTGCCGGCCCCGTCACCCAGACACCTGCTGGACGCTGGGAGGCAACGATGAAGGTCGACGACCCACGACGAATGCCCGAGCGCCGCCGAACCCGCAACCGCCTTGCGGAGCACAGGGTGGCGGCCGCCCATCGCAGAGCTGCGCATCAGTGAGCATGGCTGGCTAGGCTGACAACGTGGACTTCACGGAGGCCGTGGAAGCGATTGCGCTCGGCTTCGAGGTCGTCGGCATCGCCATCATCACGATCGGTGGGGTGATCGGCATCGCGCAAGCGGTCAGCTCGAAGTCTCGTGACTCCTTCTACGACAACGCGCGCGACGGGTTCGCACGCCCGCTGCTCCTCGGGCTGGAAGTACTCGTCGCAGCCGACATCATCGAGACGATCACTGTCGACCGGACCCTGGAGAGCACGGCGTCACTGGGGCTCCTGGTCCTGATCCGGGTCATCCTCAGCTTCTCCCTGGAGACCGAGACCGACGGCGTCGTGCCGTGGCGCAAGAAGCAGGTCGAGGCGGAGCTGGCAGCCGCCGAGCAGGGCGAAGCCGGGGGTCAGGGCTACCCCAACTCGTCCCTGTAAGCCGAGATCCGCTGCTGCAGGGCGGCCTCCTCCTCGATCACCTGAACGGCGTCGGCGGGTTGGGCGATGTCGCGCACTCCGTCCTCGAGGACAAGCCGCGCCTGCTCCGAGAGCGCGTCAAGCCGTGCGGGATCGGTGCGCGCTCTCTGGGCGCAGTGGTCCATCAGGCGCAGCAGAGCTGTCATGACGTTGGGCTCCGGGCTGCCGTAGCGCCGAACGAGCCCGCACATCTTCGCCAGGTACTGCCCGAAGACCCGGCTCGGGACAACAACAACGGCCGGACCATCGGGGTCGCGGGCAACGCGCGGACCCAGCGGCCGAACGGCCATCGCACCGAAGATCGCAGTCATGTGGTGAACCGCCTGCACGGCGGTGTATGGGTCGTTGACTGCCGGGGAGAGCGCCTTGACCGCGACGTCGACCAGCTGCCGGATGCCGAAGGCGGAGTCCTGCTGCCGGGTGCGTTCGAACCCGATGCCCACATCGACATGAAAGGCCTGCTCGATCGACTCGAGGTCCGGCATGGGGTCGTCCGGCGCGGGGGTCCAGATCAGGGCGATCGCGCTGCCGGTGGCGATGTGCTGGCCGACGCCCGTGGTGAGTGCGATGCCGACCCGGTGCTGGATCGCGAGCGGGAGCAGCAGCTCCGGATGGGTCGTCTGCACGTAGCCGGAGGATGTTGCGGGGATCTCCATCGCCCACTCGGGCGGCGTCGGCGGGTTCATGTCGACGTCCGTGGGGCTGTTGCGGATGACCTGCAGCGCCTCGCCCTCGACACGGCGCATGATCGCCTCCACCTGTAGCGAGTGGGAGAGGTGGTCGGCGAAGTACACAACCATCGCCATGCTCGCGAACAGCATGACGATGGCGAGGTTGACCGCAATCCGCGGGTAGACCTCTGGCTCGGGCCCCACGCCCACGGAGAACAGCAGCGCACCGCAGTAGGCGAAGGTGGCCAGGAAGACGCTCAGCGCGATCTGGTTCGGTCGGTCCCGCAGGAAGTTGCGCAGCAGGCGCGGTGAGAACTGCGTGGAGGTCAGCTGGAGTGCAACGACGGACAGGCCAAGGACCAGCGCGATCACCGTTACGACCGTCCCCGTGATCGCCAGGAGGACGGCCCGGGCATCCTCCGCCGACCCCTGGAACGCGAACCGCGCAAGAAGAGTGTCCTCGGCGGGCTCGACGTTCATCAGGACGTTCGCGACGATCAACGCCAGGATGCCCGCGGCGAAGGGCATCACCCAGAGCGCACCGCCGAGGTACTCACGCATGGCCTCGCGCCGAAGCATGACCACCTCCCGGCCCGGCGCCCCCTGGCCGCCCCGCACGTCGGCGCGGTGGGGCGCCTGCACCCAGCGTGCCACCAGGGAGGTGGGCAAGCGCGGCTGAGTGACGGCGGCGGTGTCGGGTTCACCCGGGTGCCATGTCGTACGTACACAGAGCCGCATCGGGGCGAACCGCTCCCCCGGATGCTCTTCAAGTGACTTCCGGCCGGGTTCCCGGGACATTCAGCCCCCCCACAGCTGCCGGTGGATGGCCACGATTGGGAAGGTCGGTGTGCTGCGGGCGCACTCTCCGCCTCGCGGATCCCGCAGCACGAGGTGCGGCACGGGCACGGATGGGTGCCTCGGACTCGGAGGATGTCGATGACGAACCTGATCTCGCAGAGTGCGGTCCCCGCCGCGAGCCGACCGAACACGGCCCGACCGCCACAGCCCCCGAGTTGGATGCTCAAGGTCGTGATGGCGGTGACCGGCGTGATGTTCGCCGGCTTCCTGCTGTTCCACATGGCCGGCAACCTGAAGGTCTTCCTCGGCCCCGAGGAGTTCAACCACTACGCGGAGTGGTTGCGCACCCTGTTCAACCCGCTCATGCCCGGGGAGAGCTTCCTCTGGATCTTCCGGGTCGTCATGCTCACGGCGTTCGTGGCCCACATCTACGCCGGGACCACGCTGTTCGTCCGGGGGCGGCGGGCCCGCGGTCCCCACCGGCGCAGGGCGATGCCGGCCAAGCGATGGTCAGCGCGGTCCATGCTCATGACCGGTGCGATCATCCTGAGCTTCGTGATCTTCCACCTGCTGGACATGACGATCGGAAAGACAGCGGCCAGCACGCAAGGGTTCACCAAGGGAGACGCGTACGGCAACCTGGTGGCCAGTTTCGAGCGTCCGGCGGTTGCACTGTTCTACGCCCTGACGATGCTGCTCATCGCGATCCACCTGAGCCACGGGCTGTGGAGCGTTGTCAACGACGTGGGCGCGACCGGCCACCGAACCCGCCAGGTCGGCCTCCTGCTGGCCGGCACCATCGCCGTCGTGATCGCCCTGGGCAACATGATGATCCCGATCGCGGTGCAGGTGGGGTGGGTGGCATGACCGAACCGACCCAGAGTGCGACTGCCTCCCCCGCCATCGACCTGGACGTCCTGCGCACGATCGGCACCCCCCTGGACGGTCACGTTCCCGATGTCCCGGCAGCCCAGGCCTGGGACGACCGGCGCCTGCACTACGACCTGGTCAGCCCCAACAACCGCCGGAAGTTCACCGTGATCGTGGTCGGGACCGGCCTGGCCGGCTCGGGTGCCGCAGCAGCACTGGGTGAGCTCGGCTTCAACGTGGAGTGCTTCACCTACCACGACGCCCCGCGCCGGGCGCACTCCGTGGCCGCCCAGGGTGGCATCAATGCCGCCCGCGCGCGCAAGGTCGACAACGACTCCGTGGACCGGTTCGTGAAGGACACCGTCAAGGGCGGGGACTTCCGCGGCCGGGAGGCCGACGCCTACCGCCTCGGCGTGGAGTCCGTGCGGGTGATCGACCACATGAACGCCATCGGGGCGCCCTTCGCACGCGAGTACGGCGGCGAGCTGGCGACCCGCTCGTTCGGCGGTGTGCAGGTGTCGCGCACCTACTACACGCGCGGGCAGACCGGGCAGCAGCTGCAGGTGGCCGGGGCCAACGCCCTGCTCCGCCAGGTTGCCGCAGGGACGGTCACGATGCACACCCGCCAGGAGATGCTCGACCTGATCGTCGCCGACGGGCGCGCCCAGGGCATCGTGGTCCGCGACATGGTCACCGGGGAGATCCGAGCGGTCACCGCGCACGCCGTCGTGCTGGCCACCGGTGGGTACGGCAACATCTACCACAAGAGCACGCTGGCCAGGAACAGCAATGCGACGGCCGCCTGGCGGGCCCATCGCCGCGGGGCGCTGTACGCCAATCTGTCCTTCATCCAGTTCCACCCCACCGCGCTGCCGCTGTCCAGCGAATGGCAGTCCAAGACGATCCTCATGTCGGAGTCACTGCGCAACGACGGCCGGATCTGGGTGCCTACCCGGGCCGACGACACCCGGGCGCCCGGGGACATCCCCGAGGTCGAGCGCGACTACTACCTGGAGCGGCGCTATCCGGCGTTCGGGAACCTGACCCCCCGCGACGTGGCCTCCAGAGCGGCCCGCGAGCGCATCGACGCAGGGTTCGGTGTGGGCCCGTTGAAGAACTCGGTGTACCTGGACTTCTCCGACGCCATCGCACGCCTGGGCCGGGAGACGGTCTACACCCGGTACTCCAACCTGTTCCACATGTACTCCCAGGCCACCGGCGACGACCCGTTCGAGACGCCGATGCGGATCGCTCCGGGCGCACATTTCGCCATGGGTGGGTTGTGGAGCGACTACGACATGATGACGTCGGTGCCGGGCCTCTTCGTCGGCGGTGAGGTCGGCTGGGGGTACCACGGGGCGAACCGGCTGGGCGCCAACTCCCTGCTCTCGGCATGCGTGGACGGCTGGTTCACGCTGCCCTACTCGGTGCCCAACTACCTGGCCGGCCTGCTCGGACAGCCGCCGCTGGCCGCTGACGATGCGGCCGTGACCGAGGCGTTGGCCGACGTCGAGACCCGTATCCAGCGGTTGGTGACCAACGACGGGACCCAGGGCCCGGACCGGTTCCACAAGCGCCTGGGCGAGCTGCTCTACACCTACGCCGGGGTCACCCGGACGCCCGAGGGCCTGGCCCAGGGCATCGTCGAGATCCGGGCCCTGCGTGAGGAGTTCTGGGCCGATGTGCGGGTGATGGGCACCGGCGACCAGCTCAACCAGGAGCTCGAGCGCGCCGGTCGGATCGCCGACTACCTGGAGATGGCCGAGCTGCTCTGCCTGGACGGCCTGGACCGTGAAGAGTCCTGCGGCGCACACTTCCGGGCTGACCACCAGACCCCCGAGGGTGAGGCCATGCGCGACGACAACGACTGGTGCTTCGTCTCCGCGTGGGAGTCCCCCACCACCCCGGACGCGCTGTTCGTCCGCCACGACGAGCCCCTGGCGTTCGAGGCCGTCCCGCTGCAGACAAGGAACTACAAGTGAAGCTGACCCTGGAAGTGTGGCGGCAGGAGTCCCGCGTGACCGCTGGTCGCTTCGAGACCTACGAGGTCACCGACGCGACCCCGGAGATGACCCTGCTGGAGCTCATCGACCGGCTCAACGACCAGCTGGTCTCCGAGGGCCGTGACCCCGTCGCCTTCGAGTCCGACTGCCGGGAGGGGATCTGCGGCAGCTGCGGCATGAACGTCGATGGCAAGCCGCATGGCCCGCAGGACAACACTCCCGCCTGTGAGCAGCACGTCCGCTCGTTCCGCGACGGGGAGCGTGTCGTCCTGGAGCCCTTCCGTTCCGAGACATTCCCCGTGATCCGCGACCTCATCGTCGACCGCTCTGCACTTGACCGCGTGATCCAGGCCGGCGGGCATGTGGCCGTGGACGCCGGGACCGCCCCGGACGCCGACGTCATACCGGTCAACTTCGAGACCGCCGAACTGGCCCTGGACTTCGCTGCCTGCATCGGCTGCGGCGCATGCGTGGCCGCCTGCCCGAACGGCGCGGCCCACCTGTTCACCGGGTCCAAGCTGGCACACCTCGGGCTGCTGCCCCAGGGCAAGCAGGAGCGCGGGACCCGGGCCGTGAGCATGATCAACCAGATGGAGTCCGAGTTCGGACCATGCTCCACGTACGGCGAGTGCTCGGTGGTGTGCCCAGCGGGCATCCCGCTGACGGCCATCGCCGCGATCAACAAGGAGCGGATGCGGTCGGTCTTCCGGCGCAAGGCCAACTGACCGCCGTGGCGGTCGCGCCTCCTGCCGGTCTCAGCGCGTGAGGCAGCAACAGAGCCCCTGGGCGGCTCGGATCGGGCCTCGGCGTCTCAACGCCGCACCTGGCAGGGCCTGCTGGCTTCGTCTGCTCGTCAGGGAACCAGCAGTAGCTTGCCGAACACCACTCCGGAGTCGAGCTCGGAGTGCGCCCGCCCGGCCTCGGCCAGGGGTATCCGGGCGTGGATCACGGGACGCAGCCGGATGTCCGCCGGCCCCAGCAGGGGCCAGGCGTGCGCGGCCACCTCGGCCACGATCGCGGCCTTCTCGGCGGGCGGCCGGGAGCGGAGGGTGGTCCCGTGGACGCTGGCGCGCTTGCCCATCAGCAGGCCGAGGTCGAGCTCGGCCCGCCGGCCCTGCTGCAGGCCGATCACGACGAGCCGCCCGCCGGTGGCCAGGGCGCGCACGTTCGCGGTGAGCCCGCCGGCTCCGAGGACGTCGAGGATGACGTCGGCACCGTGGCCCGATGTGGCCTCGGCAAGGCGGGCTGCGACGTCGTCGGCACGGTGGTCCAGGGCACTCTCGGCGCCCAATGCGATGCAGCGATTGACGCGCTCCGGCCCACCCGCGGTGGTCACGACGTGGACGCCCAGGGCGGCCGCGAGCTGGATGGCGACCGAGCCCACCCCACCGCTGCCCCCCTGGATCAGCACGAACTCGCCGTGCGCGAGGCGACCCACCATGACCAGGTTGGACCACGCGGTGCAGACCGCCTCCGGGAGCCCTGCCGCGTCGACCAGGTCGATGTGATCGGGGACCGGGAGCAGCTGGCCCGCTGGGGTCACCGCGAGATCCGCGTACCCGCCGCCGTCGAGCAGCGCGGCCACGCGGTCACCCACCTGCCATCCGATGACGTCGGGGCCAATACCGACGATCAAGCCGGAGCACTCCAGACCGGGTATGTCCGACGCGCCGGGAGGCGGCGGGTAGTTGCCCTGGCGCTGGAGCAGGTCCGCGCGGTTCACACCGGCCGCAGCCACCTGGATGAGTACCTCACCGTGGCCGGGGACCGGATCAGGACGGGTGGTCTCGGTGAGGACCTCTGGGCCGCCAGGGCGAACGATCTCGACTGCACGCATGCGGCGAGCGTAGGCGCTGACGCCCCCGCCGTCGGACTTGGGCCGGGCCCCCGCGCGAACTCCCCGTCTGCCCCTGCGACTGGACTCAACCGGTTTCGCCGACAGGACCGGCAGAGCCAGCACGCAGGCATCCAGCGATGTCACGAACTATTGACATCGCGTCAAAGTTTCTTTACATTAGGTGTGTAAAGGATCTTTGACATGACACGAAGGAGGAGGTGGCTGGGATGCCATTCGAGGAGAAGATGTCGTGGGTCAGCATGCTCGTCACCGTGGTGGTGGCGGGGCTGTACTTCGCGACTGTTCTGGGGCAGCTCGGGGAGGTGCCGGCAGCCGACATCGCCTACCAGCGTTCCCTGCTCATCGCGATCGGGGCGTCGATCGTCCTGATGATCATCGGCGCCATCGCCATGGCAATCGGCACAGCTGTCAGCGCGGAGGTGACGGGCGAAGGTTCTGTCGACGACATCGACCGCAAGGACGAGCGCGATGTGAGCATCGGCCGCCGCGGCGACGTCGTCGCCTTCTACGCGACCTCCGCGGGCGCTCTGGTCGCGCTGGCCCTGGCGATGCTCGAGTACGAGTACTTCTGGATCGCCAACGCGCTCTACCTGACGTTCGTCGTGGCCGCGCTCGTCTCCGACGGGGTGAAGATCCACGCCTACCGCTGGGGAACGTGATGGTTCGCCCGACGCGGGTCACCAACAGCATCCGAGCGCTGCGGTTCGCGGCTGGCGAGCTGACCCAGGCCGAGCTCGCCGACCGGGTCGGAATGACCCGGCAGACGATCATCGCCGTCGAGCAGGGTCGCTACTCCCCCTCCCTGGAGGTGGCCTTCCGGATCGCCCGGGCCCTCGGCGCGCCTCTGGAGCAGGTCTTCCAGTATCCCGAGGAGGAATCGTGAACGGAAGCCACACGGCATGTAGACCGACCACCGACACGGCTGGCGGGCCCCACCCGCTGACCACAGCTGACCCTCGCGAAAGGGGCACCTCATGAATGCCACACCACGGGTCCTGGTCCTGGGCGGCACCGGCCGCACGGGAAGCCGGGTCATGACCCAGCTTCTCGACAGGGACGTACCAGTGCTGGCGATCGTCCGAGCGGCTGATCGGCTCCCAGCCGGAGTTGTTGGCAACGCCCAGCTCACGGTGGTCGAGGCGGACCCGTTGGCGCTCACGGTCGAGGAACTGGCGCGCCATCTGGACGGCTGCGGCACCGTCATCTCGTGCCTGGGTCACACGATCAGCGCCAAGGGGGTCCTCGGGCCTCCGCGTGACCTCGTCGAGAGGGCCGTGCGCTCCGTGCAGGCCGCGGTCGCGGCCTCCCCCCGACTCGGCCAGTCCGGCTGATCCTGATGAGCAGCGTCTCGGTCAACCAGCCCGACCACGCGGACACCCGCCGGGGGCGCGGCGAGCGGGCGTACATGGGTTTGATGCGTGCGGCCGTGCCGCCAGCGCGCGACAACCAGCGAGCAGCGGACTTCCTGACCGTCGAGCTGGGGTCCTCCGACAGCACCATCGAGTGGGTGATCGTCCGACCGGACACCCTGCGCGACGGTGCGGTCAGGGAGTACGAGGTCACCGGCGAGCTGGTCGCGAGCCTGTTCCGCCCGGAGAGCACACGGATGGCGCAGGTCGCCCACTTCATGAGTGAGCTGGCGACCGACGATGCCCTCTGGCAGCAGTGGCGCGGCAGGATGCCCGTGATCATCGACACCGCAGGAGCCCGCGACTGACTGCGACGGGTGTCCGAGCGGCCCGGTCAGCCTCCGACGTAGGCCGAGAGGTGCTCGCCGGTGAGGGTCGAGCCGGCGGCGACGAGGTTGGCGGGGGTGCCCTCGAACACGACCCGGCCGCCGTCGTGGCCAGCTCCCGGCCCCAGGTCGATGATCCAGTCCGCGTGGGCCATCACGGCTTGGTGGTGCTCGATGACGACGACCGACTTCCCGGAGTCGACGAGGCGGTCGAGGAGCCCGAGCAGATGCTCCACGTCGGCCAGGTGCAGGCCGGTTGTCGGCTCGTCGAGAACGTAGACCCCGCCGTCGGCTGCCATCTGGATAGCCAGCTTGAGCCGCTGCCGCTCTCCGCCGGACAGGGTCGTCAGAGGTTGGCCGAGGCTCAGGTAGCCCAGGCCAACATCCTCGAGCCTGCTCAGGATCCGGTGCGCGGCCGGGGTCCTCGCCTCGCCGTAGGCGAAGAATGCCTCCGCCTCGGTGACTGACATCGAGAGCACCTCGCTGATGTCCTTGCCCCCGAGCTTGTACTCCAGGACCTCGGCCAGGAAGCGCTTGCCCGCACACTCCTCGCATGTGGTGGCGACGCCAGCCATCATCGCCAGGTCGGTGTAGATGACTCCGGCTCCGTTGCAGGTGGGGCAGGCACCCTCGGAGTTCGCGCTGAACAGCGCCGGCTTCACGGAGTTGGCCTTGGCGAACGCCTTGCGGATCGGGTCGAGCAGGCCGGTGTACGTCGCCGGATTGCTCCGGCGCGAGCCCTTGATCGCACCCTGGTCGACCACCACCACACCATCGCGCCCCGCCACCGAGCCCTGGATCAGCGAGCTCTTGCCCGAGCCCGCAACACCCGTGACGACGACCAGCACGCCGAGCGGGATGTCGACGTCGACGTCCTGAAGGTTGTGGCTGCTGGCGCCGCGGACCTCCAGGGCCGTTGCCGGCGTTCGGACGGAGGGCTTGAGCGCGGCCCGGTCGTCGAGGTGCCGGCCGGTGAGCGTGGCACTGCGGCGCAGCCCCGCGACGCTGCCCTCGAACACCACCTCCCCGCCCTCGGTGCCGGCGCCGGGACCGAGGTCGACGACATGCTCGGCGATCGCGATGACCTCCGGCTTGTGCTCCACGACCAGCACCGTGTTGCCCTTGTCACGCAGCCGCAGCAGCAGGTCGTTCATCCGCTGGATGTCGTGCGGGTGCAGCCCGATCGTCGGCTCGTCGAAGACGTAGGTCACGTCGGTGAGGGACGAACCGAGATGCCGGATCATCTTGACCCGTTGCGCCTCACCCCCCGACAGCGTCCCCGAGGAGCGGTCCAGGGAGAGGTAGCCGAGCCCGATCTCCACGAAGGAGTCCAGCGTGTGCCGCAGTGCGGCGAGCAGCGGAACGACCGAAGGCTCGTCGAGGCCTCGGACCCACTGGGCCAGGTCGCTGATCTGCATGGCACAGGCCTCGGCGATGCTGATCCCGTCGACCTTCGACGACCGGGCCGACTCGTTGAGCCGGGTGCCCGCGCACTCGGGACAGGGTGTGAACGTGACTGCCCGCTCGACGAAGGCCCGCACGTGCGGCTGCATCGCGTCCACGTCCTTGGACAGGATCGACTTCTGGATCTTGGGCACCAACCCCTCGTAGGTCAGGTTGATGTTGTCGACCTTGATCTTCCGGGCCTCGCCGTAGAGGAACTCCTGGCGCTGCTTCGCGGTGAAGGAGGCGATGGGCACGTCAGTGGGCACCACGGCGCCGAAGATCCGTCCGAACCACCCGTCGGCGCTGTATCCCGGCACCGTGATCGCCCCCTCGGTGAGGGACTTGCTCTCGTCGAACAGCTGGGACAGGTCCAGGTCGGTCACCGAGCCCATACCCTCACAGCGCGGGCACATGCCACCGGTGATCGTGAACGAGCGCTTCTCCGCCTTGGCCGTGCCCTTCTGCACCTTGATCTGCCCGACCCCGGTGGCCGAGGCGACGTTGAAGGAGTACGCGTTCGGCGAGCCCACGTGGGGCTTTCCGAGCCGACTGAAGAGGATCCGGAGCATCGCGTTGACGTCGGTCGCAGTGCCCACCGTCGAGCGGGCGTTGGCCCCCATCCGTTCCTGGTCGACGATGATGGCCGTCGTCAGCCCGTCGAGGACGTCGACGTCGGGCCGTGCCTGCGTGGGCATGAAGCCCTGCACGAATGCGCTGTAGGTCTCGTTGATCATCCGCTGCGACTCGGCGGCGATCGTGCCGAACACCAGCGAGCTCTTGCCCGAGCCGGAGACCCCGGTGAACACACTCAGCCGCCGCTTCGGGATCTCGATGCTGACGTCCTTGAGGTTGTTCACTCGCGCACCCTGAACGCGGATCAGGTCGTGGCTGTCCGCAACATGGCGCGCAGGCGTCTGCGCATCCGCTCCCGTGGCCCCGGCCATCGCGTCTCCATCTCCTGCAGCGAAGCCGCGCCTGCGGTCTCCGTGAGCATCGCTCGGTCGTTTCCGGCGCGCCCGCCGAAGAGTACGTCGGAATCTCCGCCTTCGGGGTCGTCGGGGCGACGCTGCGCAGTTCCCCCTTCCGGTCTCGCGCCAGGAGCGGGCGGGGCAGGTACTGAGCTGGCGGCGGCCCGGACACGATTCGGTGAGTCAGTCGCGAGAGAGTGTGCCAGTGGACATCCGGCACGTGTCTTTCGCCAGCGACGAGCGGCTCCTCGCAGGGACGCTGGTCGCCCCTGGCGAGCCCAGCGGGGCTGCCGTGCTCTTCGTCCATGGGCTGGGCAGCGCCCGGTCGACGAACATCGAGCGGGCACAGGCCGTCGCGGAGCAGAGCTCGGCGATCTGCCTGGCCGTCGATCTGGGTGGCCACGGGGACAGCACCGGCCGGCTGACGCAGATGACCCCGCGCATCAATGCCGCCGACGTGGTGGCCGGCTACGACCAGCTCGCCTCGGTTGCTGGTGTCGAACCGGCACGGATCGGGGTGTGCGCGGCCAGCTACGGGGCGTACCTTTCGGTTCTGCTCACGGCCCACCGTCGGGTCGCCCGGCTGCTGCTGCGCGCTCCCGCGCTATACGCCGACGACCGCTTCGACCTCGGGCTCGGCGAGCGGGGGTTCGGCGACGCGGCCTCGGCTCCGACCCCGCTGGCGCACCTCGCACACTTCACCGGCCCTGTCACGCTCGTCGAGTCCGAGCACGACGAGGTCATCGACCACGGCATCGTCGAGGCCTACCTCGCCGCTCGGCCGGGCACCGTCCACATCGTGCAGCCGGACGCCCCACATGCGCTGCGCGACCCGGCCCAGCGGGCGGCGTTCCAGCAGATCGTCGTGGACTTCTTCACAGACCTCTGAACCGCGCACGAAAGGGCCGCTATCGAGGGGGTGGCCCGTGGGCACCTCGCGAACCGCACACGCAAGGACCCGTTTGCCGTCGCATCGGGGCCCCATAGCGGCCCGACCGTGCGCACCATCGCCAGGAGGGGCCGGACGTGTCGCCGAGAACGGCCCTCCCGTGTGCGGTTCAGCCGGGTAGGGCTACGGCATCGCCACCTCGGCACCGCCGATCCACACCCGCCGCGGGGTCCAGTCCTCGTCCCACCACACCAGGTCGGCCAGCGCCCCAGGAGCGATGTGGCCGATATCGGTCCGGCCCAGCGACCTGGCAGCGACCTCGGTCGTCGACGCGATCACCGTGGCCGGGTCCATCCCGGCTGCGACCATCCGCCGCACCGCCTCGTCGAGCACGATCCCGGCCCCGGCGATGGTCCCGTCGTCGCGGCGACCGAGCCCGTGCTCGTCGTTGGCCACCGGCTGGCCGCCGAACATGAGCGGAGTGTGGTTGGGCAGGCCCGCGGTGACGATGGCGTCGGTGACGCCCACGACCCGCCCCGCCGCGGCGGCGAAGACGATCTTCACCACGGCCGGGTCCACGTGCTGGCCGTCGATGATCGTCCCTATGAAGTACCGCGGGTCGGCCAGCACCGCCCCGGGCACACCGGGCTCGCGATGGCTGAACGGTCGCTGGGCATTGAAGATGTGCGTCGTCATGGTCGCCCCGGCGTCGGCGGCGGCCCAGACCTGTTCGGCAGTTGCGTCCGAGTGTCCGACCGACACGATGATGCCGTCGGCGACCAGCCGGCGGATGGCCTCCAGCGCATGGTCGCGCTCGGGGGCGAGCGTGACCGTGAGCAGGACCTCGCGCGTGGCCTCGTTGCCCAGCAGCTCGTCGAGCGCCTCCTGCGTCG
Organism: uncultured Actinomycetes bacterium; assembly: GCA_963753075.1. Classification (GTDB taxonomy): domain Bacteria; phylum Actinomycetota; class Actinomycetes; order S36-B12; family CAIYMF01; genus Prado023. The sequence continues at coordinate 95,039 of CAVWAR010000012.1, read as the reverse complement.
GGTCGAGCATGCACTCCGCGCGGTGGGCGCCCTTGCGCGCCTCGGAGATGAACGGCCCCTCGAGGTGCACGCCGAGGATCCGGCAGACCGGCTGATCGGCGTGCGCATCCTTGGCCACCTTCGCCCGCTCGAAGGCCAGGTTCAGCTCATCGAGAGGGGCGGTGATGATGGTCGGCTCCAAGCCCGTCACACCGCGCACTGCCAGTCCCGTCAGGACCGCGGTCCACTGCTCGGGGGTGGCGTCAGCGAAGTCTGCCCCGAAGGAGCCGTTGTTCTGCAGGTCCATGAGGCCGGGGGTGAGCACACCCGAGTCGAGATCGATCGTCGCTGCACCGCCTGCGCCCGGCCCGTCGGCCACCTCTGTGATCCGGTGGCCCCGGACGGTCACCGTGCCCGGCCCGGTGAACTTCCCGTCGCGAAGCAGCGCAGGTGCGGAGATTGAGAGATCAGGCATTGTCGGACCCTCCAGATCGGTCGGCGCCAGAGGCAAGGTGCGCCGACCACGCTATGCCACGGAGCGGGCGGATGCCTCCCGCGCAGCCGCACGCGAGCCTCCTCGCTGTACCCGGTCCACCCGGATTCACCCCACCCGGGAGGTCTTGGGCACATGCCACCCGGCATCATGAATCCGAATGTCGTTGGCGGTTGGGCCAGCCATGGTGGAGGTACGGATGAACAGGCCAAGCGTGCAGCCCGCTGACGTCGAGCGGATGGCGGACGCGACCCTTCTTTCCTACGGCCCGAACTCACGTGCGAAGTACTCGCGGTTCTGGATCCTGCTGACCCTTGCCGGGGTCATCGCAACCGCCGGCGTGGCCAACGACTCGACGGCCACTGTCATCGGGGCCATGATCGTCGCGCCGCTGATGACACCCATCCTGGGCACAACCTTCGCGCTCGTGCTGGCCGACCGGAATCGGATGGCTAGGTCGCTGCTCCTCGTCCTCGGTGGCGCCCTGCTGGTGATCGCAATGGGCTACGGCATCGGGCTGATCGATTCCCTTGACACAATGACCCAGGGCAACTCCCAGGTGTCCTCTCGGGTCAGCCCCCGCTTGATCGACCTGATCGCCGCGCTGGCCACGGGTCTCGTCGGCGCGTTCGCGCTCGTCCGCTCAGACGTCGCCGACACCCTGCCAGGCGTCGCGATCGCCATCTCGCTGGTCCCGCCACTGTCCGTCATCGGGTTGACCTTCCAGGATGGCCTCTACGAGGAGTCCCGGGGAGCGACGTTGCTGTTCCTCACGAACGTCACTGCCATGATCTTCACCGCCACGCTCGTCCTGCTCCTGTACAGGGTTCGCGACACGGCCAAGGAGATGGGCGCCCCAGTCGGCCAGTTGTCCGGGGTGACCCTCGCAGCCGTGATCGGGCTCGTGGTCCTGATAGCGCTCCCACTCAGCTACCACACGAAGCAGCTGTTGGACGAGAACCTCCTCAGGTACAGGGTGGGGCCCATTGCGACGGACTGGGCGGAGTCGAACGAATGGCTCATCGCGAGCCTGGAGGTATCCGGAAGCGCCGTCACCGTCAGGGCCCTCGGAGCGCCCCCCGAGATCTCGACCGATGCGCTGCGGACGTCCCTTGACGATGCCGGCTACCAGGATGTGGACCTCACCGTGCAGCTCGTCGTCGGCGGGTCTGAGTCCCTGCCGGGGACCGGCTGAGCGGTGCCCAGCGTCTCCAGGACGCTGCGGGGCAGGACCCAGGGGCCCGCTACTCCCGATGTTGCTGGCCCCGCGTCCCGTCCCACGACCCACCGGACGCCCGGCGCGAGGGGCCGGCGAGATCGCGGATGTACCGCTGGCGGTACTCGGAACGTGCCAGCTCGGCCATCTTCCACCACTCGTCGGCCTGCACCTGGTCATTGCGCTGCCGCGCCTCGTCCGCCCGGTCCTGGCACTCCCACACAACACGGAGCACGTCCTCGGCTGTGGGGAATCGATCTGGGTCGGACAGCTGCCGCTGCAGCCCGAGGAGTGCCTTGAGATCCACAATCCCCCGCTTCCAGAAGTAATATTCCAATACGAAACATAGCATCCTTCGCGATGTGCCGCCGAGAACCGCCCCAGCCCCCTATGCTTCTGACGATGGCTGGCTACATGAAGGCCGATGAACGGCGGGCAGCGGCCAGGGCGGCTGCGTTCTCCGTGCTGTCGCGTGACAACCCCGGGCTCGAGGGCTTCTCGCTGCGGCACGTCGCACAGGAGATGGATGTGTCGTTGTCCACGCTCACCTACGTCTACCCCAGCACGCGGCTGCTCCTGCTCGACATGGTCATCGAGTACAGGGAGTCCAACTGGGACGCGATCATCGATCACGTGGGCGACGGTGGATTGCGCACCGAGCTGCAGTCGGCTGCCCGCCGCTACTTCGTCCACGTGCTGGGCGACCGTGCCCGCACCGCGCTGATCAGCTGGGAGATCCGGGAGCTGGTCAAGGGCGATTGGTCGGCTTCCGAGGCCGACCTCGCTGTCGCGCGTGGCCTGATCGACAAGATCGCGGAGCAGGCCCACGAGCACTACCGGATTGCACACGGAGTCCTTGCCCGGATGGCGCTGGCGTTCACCTATGGCGAGGTCCTCCAATGGGTCGCAACCGGCGACGACAACGACTACTGGTCCGCGCTGATGGCGGGGATCGATGGAATCGTCCTGCTGGCTGACCCCCTCCCGATCACCACCCGTCATGAGGGCGCTGCCGCCGCCGACTATGGCGCGATGCAGGCCCCCGACCGTGCCGCGAGGCGTCAGGCATCCGAAGGAGTCGTGCGTGGGCGGCAACGGATCGAAGGAGACTGAGACCGGTCGCCTCGCGGCGGAGTCATTGGTGGATCGCCTGCAACCTCTGGGGCGGTGACGTCGAGGAAGATGTTCGGCGGGGCAGCGCTGGCCGAATGCGCCTCCGGGGCGATTGCCCTGGCCGCCAGCGCCAGGTTGCCGCTCCTCGTCGTTCGCCGGGGATCAGGACGTCGCGGACGAGACCGCGTCGAGACCAGCGGCACCGGCCGCCTCGGCGTCGCAGAACAGGACCTGGATCGGGTTTTCGACCCGCGCGGCGGGGATCTCGGGATCGTGGGCAAGGAGCCGGGCAAGGGCCCGTCCCTTGTCCGCGCCGGTCACGAGCCACAGGATCTCGCGGGCCCTGGCGATCCGCGGGTAGGTCAGAGTCATCCGGCGCCGGTCCTGGTACTGCCCGCTCAGAGCCACGTCGAGATCGTGGACGTCCAGCACCGGGTCACCGGGCACGAGTGAGGCGGTGTGCCCGTCGGCACCCAGCCCGAGGTGGATCAGGTCCAGCATCGCAGGCAGCGCGCTCGAGTACTGCCCGCACGCCGACTCCAGAACGCCTTCTTCCACGGGCATGGGCACCACCCGCGAGGCTCCAGCGGCCGGCAGGGCCGACAACAACCCCGTGAGGTTGCGCGACGGGTCACCGGCCGCGGCAATCCGCTCATCGACCTGGAAGACCGACGTCCGTTCCCAAGGCAGGTCGTGGGCCGCCAGCCCGGCGAGCATCGGCCACGGGCTGCGACCCCCCGAGACCGCGAGCGTGAACGACCCGCGGTCCCGGACAGCCGCATGCGCCTGCCCGGAAATCTCGGCGGCAGCCGCCGCTGCTGCCGAGAGCGCGTCGGGACTGACCTCCACGCGCGGCCGCTGGGGGACCGACACGCTAGCCGGCCTTCTCGTCGTGGCCGCCGAACTCCTTGCGCATCGCTGACAGGACCCGGTTGGCGAAGGCCGCTGACCCCTGGGAGTCGAACCGGGCCTGCAGCGCGGCAGTGAGCACCGGCGTCGGGACGCCCTCCTCGATGGCCGCAACAGCGGTCCAGCGCCCCTCCCCCGAGTCCGACACCCGGCCCGAGAACTCGCTGAGCTCGGGAGACGCCTGAAGCGCGGACGCGGTCAGGTCCAGGAGCCATGACCCGATCACCGATCCGCGCCGCCACAGTTCCGTGATCGCTGGGAGGTCCAAGTCGTACGCATAGCGCTCCGGGTTCTCCAGGGGAGCTGTCTCGGCATCGGCTTCCCTGGTCCGCAGGCCTGCGTCCGCGTTCGCCAGGACGTTCAAGCCCTCGGCGTAGGCGGCCATCAGGCCGTACTCGATCCCGTTGTGGACCATCTTGACGAAGTGCCCGGCACCGTTCCCGCCGCAGTGCAGGTAGCCCGGCTCGCCCGGAGCTGCGTCACCAACCCGACCCGGTGTCCTGGACGCGGCGTCCACTCCTGGCGCCAGTGACGCGAAGATCGGGGTGAGGCGATCCACGGGTCCCTGCTCGCCACCGATCATCAGGCAGTAGCCGCGCTCGGCTCCCCACACGCCGCCGCTGGTCCCGCAGTCGATGTGATGGATACCCAGCTCGCCCAACGTGGCGGCCCGGCGGAGGTCGTCGGTGTAGTGGGTGTTCCCCCCGTCGATGATCGTGTCACCGGCGGCAAGCACGTCGGCCACAGCTTCGATGGTCTGCTCCGTGATCCGGCCGGCGGGAACCATGACCCAGACGGCTCGCGGGGCCGGCAGCTGTGCCGGAAGCTCGCGCAGCGACCCGGCACCGACGGCCCCCTCGGCGACCAGCTCCTCGATCACTGCGGGATTGATGTCGTGCACGACCGCCGTGTGCCCGTCGGCCATGAGCCGGCGGGCGATGTTGGCGCCCATACGCCCGAGGCCGACCACTCCCAGGGTCATCGGGGTATCCGTTGCCATGTGTTCTCCTCCTGTGGGGTTGCGGGCTAGCGCCCAGTCACGTCGATCATGGGGCTCGCTGCTCGGGTTCGTGCCAGTGGTCCTCGCCCAGCAGGGCATCGGCCTCCGGGGGTCCCCAGCTCCCCCGGGAGTAGCGGTGCACCGGCCCGGGATTGTCGAGCGCCGGCTGCACCACGCGCCAGGTGCACTCGACCGCGTCAGCGCGGGCGAACCGGGTGGCATCGCCGGCGATGGCGTCGTGGAGGAGCCGGTCGTAGGCCTGATGACGCTTGCCCAGGCTCTGGCCGAAGTCGACGGACAGGTCAACGGGCTGGGCGATGAGGTCGGGTCCGGGCTGCTTGGCCTGAACCGTCATCGTGACTCCGTCCTCGGCGCTGAGGCGGAACCTGATGACGTTGCTGTGCGGCACCGGCATGTCCGGGTGCGCGAAGAGCATGCGGGGCGGCTCCCGGAGCTCTATGAGCGCCTCCAGGGCGCTGCCTGCCAGCGCCTTGCCGGCGCGCACGTAGAACGGCACCCCGGACCAGCGCCACGAATCGATCTCGAAGCGACAGGCGACGAAGGTCTCCACCGTCGAGTCCTCGGCGACGCCGGACTCCTGGAGGTAGCCCTCGAACTGCCCCCTGACCACGGATCCCGCGTCCAGCGGGCGCATCGCCTGGAACACCTTGAACTTCTCGTCGCGCAGGGATTCGGCGCGTGGGGTCACCGGAGGCTCCATGGCCAGCATCGCCACCACCTGCAGCATGTGGTTCTGCACGACGTCGCGCAGGGCACCAACACCCTCGTAGAAGGCACCTCGTCCCTCGACGCCGAACTCCTCGGCCATCGTGATCTGGACGCTCTTGACGTAGTTGCGGTTCCAGATCGGCTCAAGGAAGGTGTTGGCAAAGCGGAAGACCAGCAGATCCTCGACCGCTTCCTTGCCCAGGTAGTGGTCGATGCGGAAGATCGCCCGCTCGTCGAAATGCCGTAGGAGGAGCCGGTTCAGCTCGATCGCCGTTGCCAGGTTTCGACCGAATGGCTTCTCGACAACGATGCGCGAGCCCTTGTTCATGCCCTCGCGGGAAAGCCCCTCGGCGACGGTCGGGAACAGCGCGGGCGGGATCGCCAGGTAGAACGTCGGCCTGGTCGACCCCAGACTCACCAGCTCCGCCTGAAGACTGACGAAGGTCGACTCATCGGAGTAGTCCCCTCCCACCAGGCTGAGCCTGGCGATCAGCGCGTCCACAACGGCGGGGTCCGGTGCACTCACGGTGGCCGCGATCGCCTCGCGTGCGTGGGCCCGGAACTCGTCGTCACTCCAGCTGGACCGGGCGATGCCGACGACCGGGATGTCGAGCCGGTGCTCGGCGGTCATGTCGTACAGCGCGGAGAAGAGCTTCTTCCGAGCGAGGTCTCCGGTGGCCCCGAAGAGCACCAGGGCGTCGGCCCGCTCGCTCGGCGGTTCGCCCGGCGACGCGGATCCCTCGTTGGCCTCCTCGCGGGTCTCCATGTGCCCTCCTGAACTGCGGACCCGGGTGGACCCTCCGCCCGGGATGTGACGTACTGGCAACCACCCATGTGCTCAACATGTTCCCGCGCCGGGGGTCTAGGAAGACCGAGACCTGACGCCGGCCGCACCACTGGATGGTGCGCCCGTGGCAACAACGGGCCCTGATCGGCCAAGATCGTCCCGTGGTCGACCTGTCTGCGTTCCCGACGCGGCACCTGCTGCGCTGGAACCTCGTTGTCCGGATGGGCCTGGCGGCTATCACCCCGCTGACAGTGCAGTCCGTTCTGACCGGCAACCTCAGGGGCACAGGCGTGATCGCGGCCCTCGTCGCCGTGTTCGTCTCCTTCGGAGACCTGGGACCGGACGTGGGCCAACCGCGCTGGACGGCTGTCACCGCGGTGGCAGCCCCGATCGCGGTGGTCGCCGGCGTCGTGCTGGGACCGTCGCCCACGGGAGCCCTACTCATCGTCTTCCTGTTGTACCTCGTCCATGGGGCCCTGACGGAGGCCGGCCTGATCAGCCAGTTCGCCTGGTTCCCGGTGTCGAGCCTGGGACTCATCGCGTCCGTGCTCTCGACAGGCTCTGCCGATATTGCGGGTGTGGCGCTGGCGGCGGCGGCCGGCTCAGCCTGGGCGGCGATCCTCGTCGTCGTGACACCCCGGTTCGTGCACGACTCCCGGCTCCCGATCCCGCCGGCGGCGCTGAAGGTCGACACGGATCGCCTGCGTCGCATGGTGCGCTCACCGGCGTGGGTCGACTGGCACTACCCGCTGCTCCTCGGCACGCTGGCGACGGTCGTGCTGGTTGTCGCCGACGCCGTGACCGGTGGGTTCAAGCCCTTCTGGGCCGTCTTCGCCCTTGTGGGCGTGCTCAGCCCCAGCCCGGTGGCTGCGCGCCGCTCAAGCTGGGAGACGGTGACCTCAACGCTCGCCGGGATCGCCCTGGCCGCGCTGCTGCTGTCCGTCGGGCTCGACACCACCTCGGTCATGGCCGTGGCGGGGATCCTGCTGCTGATCGGGGCGGCGCTCCTGCTTCGACACATGATCCTGGCGAAGATCCTGATGACGCCACTTCCGGTGATCCTAGCGGCCGCGGCGCTGGGTCCGAACGGCAGCCTGGCCCTGGGCCTTCGCCTCGTCGAGTACCTGCTGGGAGCCGGGATCGGGCTGGTGGCCGCGATCGGCGGCGGGTGGCTCGCCGCACGGCTGTCCACCGAGCAGGCCCATGGCGACGCACAACCAGACCCCGGCAGCTGACCAGCCTCACGGGCAGCCCGCACGACCAGCACCCGAGGGAGCCGGTGGGGCAGCAGCAACCGCCGGCCTGGGGCGTGGGGTGTGCGGTGGGCAGGTGTGGGGTGGGGCGCAGCGGGCACCGGCCCAGGTGTCCGGGCGGCTGCTGCCTGCCAGGGGCCGGTGGATCCCCATGAAGACCTCCGGGTGGGCGAGCGCGACGAATCCGGACGCGGCGTAGAGCTCGTGGGCGTCCCGCGTGCCCAGCAACAACCGCCGGCAGGTGGTCAGCTCCGGATGCGCCACGAAGCACTCGGTCAGCCATCGACCCAGGCCCTGGCCACGATGATCGGGCTCGACGTAGACGTCGCACCAGTAGGCGAAGGTGGCTCGATCCGTGATGACACGGCCGAACCCCACCATGGCTCCCCCCGGGCCGAGCACCGTGAGCGTCATGCTGCTGGCGAGGGCCCGCTCCAGGACATCGCGCCGCAGGCCCTGCGGCCACGATGAGGAGCGCGCGGCGGATGCAGCCCAGGGGCATGACCTCCCTAGACTCGTGACCATGGCTGTGGCGCGGGCGGTGGATGACCCGCCGGCCGGACAGGCCGGGCCGACCGTGCATGACGCGCTCGGACCGCGTGACCCGCTGGCCGTGCGCTCAACGTGCCAACTCCTGCCCGAGCGGCCCGGCGTGTATCGGTTCCGGGACCTGCGGGGCGTCAGCATGTACGTCGGCCGGGCCACCAACCTGCGCAGCCGGACCATCTCGTACTGGGGCAGCCTGAGGGGTCGGGCACACCTGCGCCGGATGGTCCCCCAGATCAGCGCAGTGGAGGCCATCGAGTGCGCGTCGGTCCATGAAGCGGCATGGCTGGAACGCAACATCCTCGAGCGGGGCCTGCTGCGCTGGAACCGCGCCCGCGGCGGTCTCGAGGTGCCCGTGTGGCTGGTGATCGATCCCGCGCCCCGCTCGCCCAGCCTGCGGCTGACCCATGCTCCGGCCACCGAGGGGATCACCATCGGCCCCTACCTGGGCGCAGATCGCGCCCGACTTGTCCGATCCGGGGTCCTGCGGGTCTGGCCGATCGCCGCCACCGGGACCGGGTTGACCGGTTCGGAGCGCGACATGGCGGCCACACGTGGGGTCGGCCCGGAGGATCGGGACAGCTTCGCCGCTGCGATCCAGGATGCCCTGGCCGGCCGAGCTGCCGAGGTCGACCAGTGGCGAGCCGGGCTGGCTGCGGCCCGGGATCGAGCAAGCGCGGGCCTCGCGTTCGAGCTGGCCGGTCAGATCACGAGCGAGATGGACGCCATTGGGTGGGCGACCGGGGTGCAGCGCGTCACGACCCGTGAGCGGATCGACGCCGACGTTCATGGCTGGTCCGAGGGCGTGCTCGTCAGCCTGCAGATCCGCGCCGGCAGGATGGAACGCTGGAGACAGGCCCTCGTGGACGCGGAGCCGCGCCGCAAGGTCGAACAGACACCCGAGGACTGGCGGGGCTTCGCGACGGCGAATGCGCAGCTCGCCGCATCGCTGCTCGGCCGGTAGGACTCAGCCGCCCGGCGCCGGTCCTACCGCGAGGGCGGAACCGGCTCGCTGTCACTGGCTGCCTCGGGCTCGCCCAGCCCGAGGTAGATCCTGTGGAATACCTCCCTGGTGATCATCAGCGAGAGGATCAGCACCACCTCCTGGGCGAGGCTGCCCAGCTCGACGGCATCGCCGAAGACCAGATGCACGGCCTGCAGGACGAGGAGCTTGCCGAAGAAGAGCACCGCGAACAGCGAGACCGAACCCATGACCCGGTAGATCGCCCCCTCCTTCGCGGAGAAGAACGCATGCACCCGCCCCTCGAAGCCCATCACCAGGTCGAGGAGCACCTTGAAGAGGACCGCTGTGAGGATCGAGATCGTGAACGACTCGACGATGACTGACGGCCGGTACTCGACGAACAGGTTGAGCACAACCGTGTAGATGAGGACGTCGGAGGTCCATGACGCGAAGGTGCGCTGCTTGCGCGTGATGGTGACAACTGGGGCCTCGTCGTGCATCGCCAAGGCAGGCTCCTGTTCACTCGCGGACCGAGAGTCGGAACACTATGCCTGTGGCGTCCCGGTGCATGCCAATGGCGTCCCCCTGCGCGACACCGCGCTCAGCTCAACCGAGTGCCCGCCGGGATCCGCTCCGAACCCCCGGTGTCTCCGAGCTCCACATCCCCGACCACCACGACGTCCGCCCCGAACGTCCAGTCCCCGCGGACGGTCAGGCTCGTCGCCTGGCGCAGCGAGGGTGGCCCGAGGGGGAACCTCGCATCGAAGTCGGCGATCGTCCGGTAGTGCTGCGGGTCGAGTTGCACCAGCGGGGTCGTGGGGCCGGCCACCTGCAGCGTCCCGTCCGAGGCCCTGGCGAACACGTCGGAGCGCAGCACGAGCAGGTCGTCGGTGGTCTTCACCGGTAGGAACCGGTCACGGCCCACGACGATCGCCTGCGCTCCCTCGAACACCTCGATCGCCGCGCCCATGGCGGTCTCGATCTGCACGACTGCTGGGGACGTCGGGTCGGTGGGGTCCACAGTCTTGGTGTTGCGGATCAGCGGCAGGCCGAGCACCGACCCACGGTCGACCAGCGCGGCGTGGATCTGTTCCAGGTCGAGCCACAGGTTGTTGCTGTTGAAGTACGGGTGCCGCCCCTCATCGGTGAAGAGGTCCATGTCCGCATCGGCAGTCTGGGCGCGCTCCCGCAGGATCAGCCGGCCGTCGGATCGCCGGATCGCCAGATGGCCCCCCTTCCTGTCGGCCGCCGTGCGGCGGCACACCTCAGCTGCGTAGGGCGCGCCGGTCGCTGCGAACCAGCCCGCGAGGGTCGCGCTGGGCGCGGCGCCCAGGTTGTCAGCGTTCGACACACTCGCGTATCGGAAGCCCTGCCCAAGCAGGGCATCGAGCACCCCTGAGGACTGGATCGCCGTGTAGATGTCGCCGTGGCCCGGCGGGCACCACTCGAGGCTCGGGTCCGCTGGCCATGTGACCGGGGTCAGCCCCTCGGCGAGCAGCTTGGGCTCCTGGTTCTGCAGGAAGTCCAGGGGCAGGCCCGCCACTTCGATGTCCGGATGGGCGCGCACGGCGGCCAGGCTCTGCTCGCTGGTCCGGAAGCTGTCCATCAGGATCAGCGGGAGCCGAACCCCGTGCTCACGCCGGGCGTGCCGGACCTGGTCCATGACCACGTCGAGGAACGTCTGGTCGTCGCGAACCGGCAGCAGCGACTTGGCGCGGTCCATCCCCATCGAGGTGCCGAGCCCGCCGTTGAGCTTGATCATCACGGTCCGCGCGAGCGCCTGCCGGGCACTGGCTTGGTCGATCGCGACATCGGCGAGCTGCGGCGGGTCGAGCACCGGCGCAATCGAGTCCTCGCGGATCAGCCCGGTCGCCCCATGCTCCAGCTCCCGGTAGTAGTGCGAGAACACATCGATGGCGTTGGCCGCAACCCCCGCGGCACGCATCTTGTCCTGGGCAGCCCACAGGCCCTCATCACTCATGGGTCGAACCCTATGACCCGCCCGGGCGTGGCCGCTGCGGGATCGGCGCGGAACCGGCACGGGACCGGCACGCGGGCCAGGCGCCATGGGACCCCCGCGCCACACGCTTGCGGGCGCTCCGTCCGACACCCATCCTTGGCAGGTGACCGACGACAGCGGAATCACCGAACCCGGGGCCCTCGAACCCCGGGCCGTGGAACCCGGGACACCCGTTGGGCGCCGCGTGGTCCTGGGCCTGCTCGGCCTCGGGGCGCTCGGGATCGCGCTCGGCAGTCGCGTCGGCTCGGTCATCACGACGATCGCCGAACGGGATCCGACCGGGCTCACGGGGCTGCTCCCCGGCAATGGCCGATTCCGGTTCTACTCCGTTGTTGGCGGGGTGGATGAGACCCCGACCTCCGAATACGCCCTGACAGTCGACGGACTCGTCGAGCAGCCGGCGACCCTGTCGTTCGCAGACCTGGCTGGCCTGCCGCAGACGACCCTCACCCGGGACGTCCAGTGCGTCACCGGGTGGCGGGTCGAGGACGTGACCTGGTCGGGTGTGCTGCTCTCCGATCTCCTGGCCCACGTCGGCGTGGCCAGGATCGGCACTGCCGTGCAGTTCGGCTCGTTCGATGGCGTGTACACCGAGTCCCTGGACATGGAGCAGGCGATGCGCCCCGACGTCCTGATCGCCACGTCGATGGAGGGCGAGCCGGTATCCCACGATCACGGTGGACCGGTCCGGCTGTACGTGGCGCCGATGTACTTCTACAAGTCGATCAAGTGGCTGGACCGGGTGACCGTCACCGCCGAGGTCGTGCCCGGCTACTGGGAGGACCGCGGGTACGACATCGACGCCTGGGTCGGGCAGTCCAACGGGCGCAACGATGCACCCATCACCTGACCTGGTGCGGCGGTTCAGCCGCGGTGAGCGTTGGGTGCACATGTCCTTCGGCGTCCTCATGGGTGTCTGCATCGCCACGGCCGCGATGCTCTACTGGGCTCCGCTGAGCACCCTGGTCGGGCGCCGCGAGCTCGTCGAAGCAGTGCACTACTCCAGCGGGCTACTTCTGCCCGTGCCGCTGCTGGCCGGGCTGGTGGCCTCGCAGGCCTACCGGGCGGACGTGCGCCGCCTCAACCGGTTCCTCCCCGGCGACTGGGCCTGGCTGCGCTCGAGCGCGCGACGCAGTGGCTACTACCCCTCGGGGAAGTTCAACGCCGGCCAGAAGCTCAACTCAGCCTTCGTCCTCGGCGCTGTCGTCGTCCTGCTCATCACCGGCTTGATGCTGCACTACTTCACCCTGTTCCCCGACGACATCAGCACGGGGGCCACCTTCGTCCATGACCTGTTCGCCGCCGCGATCGTCGTCGTGACCGGCGGGCACATCTGGATGGCCATCAACGACGCCGAGGCCCGGCGCGGGCTCCGCACGGGCTTCGTCTCCCGCAGCTGGGCAGAACGGGAGCACGCCCTGTGGGCTGCATCCGTACCCGAGGACGAAGGCTCCCCCGGCACGCCAGAGCCGGAGCCGAACCCCGGTCGCGAGTGAGCCGCCGGCCCACCGCGGGGGCGCTGTGAAGCGGTGCGCTACAGCTTCAGCCGTCGGGAGGCGAGCTCGGTCATGACCTCCGTGGCCCCGCCACCGATCGACAGGATCCGGACATCACGGAAGTGCCGCTCCACCTCGGAATCGCGCATGCACCCCTGGCCGCCGAAGAGCTGGACGGCCTGGTAGACCACCGCCTCTGCGGCCGCGACTGCCGTGTTCTTCGCCAGCGCGGCCTCGGCGATCACCTCCTGCCCCGCGGCGTGGCGCAGGGCGACATTGCGCGTGTAGGTGCGCGACACGTCAGTCAGCCGGTCCATCTCGACGAGTTGGTGGCGGACCACCTGATGGCCCACGAGCGGCTTGCCGAACGTGTGCCGCATGCGCGCCCAATCCAGGGCGAGGTCAAGGCAGCGCTGGGCCGTGGCATATGCCTGAACTGCGATGGACAGCCGCTCGACGACGAACTGCTGGGCAATCTGGATGAACCCGGACCCGGGCAGTCCGACGAGGTTAGCCGCCGGCACCCGACAGTCGGTGAACGCCAGCTCGGCGGTGTCCGAGCAGTGCCAGCCGACCTTCTCCAGCCGCCGGACGACCTGGAGCCCGGGGGTGTCGGTCGGAACGACGATCAGGGAGATCCCACCGAATCCCGGCCCCCCGGTCCGGACCCCGACAACGATCCAGTCGGCTCGCGCCCCCGAGGTGATGTAGGTCTTGGCGCCGTTGACGACGTAGTCCGCACCGTCGCGCTCGGCGCGTGTGCGCAGGGCAGCCACATCGGACCCGCCCTCGGGCTCGGTGACGGCCAGGGCCGCGATCGACCGGCCCTCGAGGACCGGTCGGACGAAGCGCTCCACCTGGGCGGGGTCTCCCGCGGCCACGATGTGCGGAACGGCGATCCCGTGTGTGAACAGGCCGGCGGCCAGGCCGCCGCTGGCCCCGGACCCGATCAGGGCCTCGGTCATCACCAGCCCGTCGATCAGGTCCCCGCCGCTGCCCCCGACCTCCTCCGCGAAGCCCAGGCCGAGCAACCCGGCCGTGGCGGCCCGCGCGTGCAGCGATCGGGGGATCTCCCCGGCGCGCTCCCACTCATCGAGGTCGGGCAGCACCTCGCGGACGACGAAGTCGCGGGTCAGCTCGCGGAGGGCCCTGCGCTCGGGGGTGTCGAACGGGTCGGTCCATGACGATGCCATGGCGCCACGGTAGCGCCGGCGAGATGGGGGGGGTGGCCAGGCCCACCGCATCACACGGGCTCGGCGGCCTGCACGACCTCGAAGCTCCAGATCGTCGAGCCGGTGGCTGCGGGGGCCTCACCGCCCGTGCGACCGCTGGCCTGGCCGTGCCCGGCGCCGAACGACTGCGACTGGGTCCATGCGTCGAACGACTCGCGACTGTCCCAACGTGTGTAGACGAGATAGGAGTCGGTGCCCTCGAGCGGTCGAAGGAGTTCGAAGTGCTCGAAGCCCGGGGCCCGCTCGACCGAGCCGGCCCGTCGCGCGAACCGCTCCTCGAGGGTCGCCCCGGCGGCTTCGGGAACGCTGAGCACATTGATCGCGACGAAGGTCATGGGTACATCGTCCCCCACGGTCGGCACCTGCGCACCCGGCTCGACGAACGCGCTCATCAGAGGTCGGGGACATGCGCACGCCCGACGCTGATGTTGATCACGAACTGCCCTGGCGAGGACCCCACGACACCCTGATACGCCCTCCTGCGGCTCCAGACGGCCCGCACGAGCAGCGGTGGAGAAACGCTCGTGTTCGCGCTCGTTCTGGTCGGCGTACGTCACCGCGAAGGCGGCAATCGCCCTGTCGAACCGGCTCCTCGCACCAAGGCACGAGGCAATTCCCGCCACGGCCCAGTGCTGACCCGTGCCGGCTCGCCGCGACGGCGCCACAGAGGCTGCGTTGCCCGAGTCTCACGCAGACAAGACCTCGTGCCAGAGCCCGATCGGGGTGATATTCGCCTCCCCTCAGCGCCGAGGTTCGCCCGGGGTTGCCACCCCCGTCGTGCCCTGTGACGCTGGTGCTGTGGACATCGGTCCTGACCAAGGATCTCTGACTCTGACCACTGGCGTGGCCGGCGCGGCGGCACGCATGGGCCACAACCTCGTCATCGTCATGGACGACTGGTCAGCCACCGTGACGATGTCCCGGGGCCGACCCCGGGCGGTGTCGCTGCGCGTCGTCCTGGCCAGCCTCCGGATCGAGTCGGGGTCCGGCGGGATCAAGCCCATCAGCGACGGGGACCGCGCCGACATCCGGACCAACGCCCTTGGCGCCCTGCATGCCGATGAGCACCCAGAGGTGACATTCGAGGCCGACGGGCTGCGGCTGACCGGGGACACGCTCGCGGTGGAGGGAACCCTCATCGTGGCCGGGACGGCTCGAGCCATCTCCGCACTGGCCGACGTCGAGCGCGCCGACGGCCGTGTGCGGGTGCACTGCACGGTGCCGGTGGTGCAGAGCGACTTCGGGGTCAAGCCCTACTCGGCCATGCTCGGCCAGCTCAAGGTCGCCGACGAGGTGCACATCGACGTGGACGTCGAGGTCAATGCGCCCTAGCCGCGCGTGCACGTCGACAACCACCAGCCCGTCAGATGTCCGACGGAACCCCGACCGCTTGACTCGGTGGTGCCAACGGCGTAGTACGGAAGTGGGAGGAGCAGGGAGAGGCGTCGACGGTGAGGAGTGGACCGGTGAACATCGAGCAGTTCGAGAAGATGAAGAGTGCCAAGGGTTTCGTCGCAGCCCTGGACCAGAGTGGTGGCAGCACCCCGAAGGCCCTGACGCGATACGGCATCGACGAATCCGCCTACAGCGATGAGACCGAGATGTTCGACCTCATCCACGACATGCGGACGCGGATCATCACCAGCCCTGTCTTCGGTGGTGACCGGATCCTCGGGTCGATCCTGTTCGAGATGACGATGGAACGCCAGATCATGGGCAAGGGCTCGGCCGAGTACCTGTGGCAGGAGAAGAACATCGTGCCCTTCCTGAAGGTGGACAAGGGGCTTGCCGCCGAGGCCGACGGCGCCCAGGTCATGAAGCCCATGCCGGACCTCGATGCTGTCCTCGCCCGGGCGATCGGCCACGGCGTCTTCGGCACCAAGATGCGCTCGGTCATCAAGTTGGGGAACGCCGCGGGGGTAGGTGCAGTGGTCAGCCAGCAGTTCGAGGTTGCCCGCCAGATCATGGCGGCAGGCCTGGTGCCGATCATCGAGCCGGAGATCGACATCCACAGCCCGGAGAAGGCGGCAGCCGAGGTTCTGCTCAAAGATGCGCTGATGGCCGAGCTCGAGCAGCTCGATCCCGATCAGATCGTGATGTTCAAGCTGACACCGCCCGATGAGGACGACTTCTACGCCGAGTTCGTCGGCCACCCGAATGTCCTTCGGGTCGTCGCCCTGTCCGGGGGATACAGCCGGGAGGAGGCCGATGCGCTCCTGGCCCGCAACCACGGTGTCGTCGCCAGCTTCTCCCGAGCCCTGACGGAGGGCCTGTCGGCCCAGCAGAGCCAAGCCGAGTTCGACGCCACCCTCGACACCTCGATCGGCAGCATCTACGCGGCCTCGATCACCTGACCCGCTGGGCAGGCGCCGGACAGGATCTATCCGTCACACGAAGATCCGCAAGCCGCATTCCTGGTGAACGGGCCCCACCGATCTTGCTCCCCCGTCGGATCGGTGGGGTTCTTCCTGCCCCGGCGGGCCCGAGGACCGGAATCCTGCGCCGATCCTCAATCGGCCGCCGACGCGTGATTGGCTGTAGGCGCACAGAACGTCCACGGCCCCCAATCCGGCCCGGACCCAGAAGGAGGCTCTGCCATGTCCCTCGAGCGCCTCGTCGCCCCCGATCCCTACGACTACCTGCCACCGCGCCCGTGGTTCGAGCTGACCAGCGCGGACCTCATCGACGGCGATCCCATGCCGATGGCCAACGTCCACGGATCGGCCGGCGGACAGAACATCTCCCCGCAGCTTTCGTGGTCGGGTGCCCCGACCGGCACCAAGGGATTCGCCATCACGTGCCTGGACCCCGACGCACCGACAGGGTGCGGCTTCTGGCACTGGTCGGTCCTGGACATCCCTGCTTCGACCACGGAGCTCCCCCGCGGCGCGGGTGCCTCCGATGCGACGCTCCCCGGAGGGGCGCACGCCCTGACCGACTTCGGCACAGCCGCGTACGGGGGTGCCGCCCCGCCCGCCGGCGACTACCCGCACCGCTACATGTTCGTGGTGCACGCCGTGGACGTGGAGTCCCTCGGGGTGGATGCGGGCGGTTCCCCGGTCGCGGTGGCCTTCCACCTCGCCTTCCATACGCTGGCCCGGGCCCGGATCACCGTCACTTTCGCGCACTGACGCCACGGGCCTGCCGGGCTCGTCGGCCGGACGCCTACGATGGGACGACGTGAGCCTCTTCGAACCGATCCGCGGTCTCTGCCCGCCCACGGCCTCCGCCGCGGAGGTGGCTGAGCTCCCCTACGACGTGATGACCCGTGCTGAGGCTCTGGCCATGGCGGCCGGGCGCCCGCACTCCTTCCTGCACGTGTCCAGGCCGGACATCGACCTGCCAGCCGACTCCCCCGCCGACAGCGCCGAGGCCTACGAGCTGGCAGCAGCGGCGTTCGCCCGGCTGCAGGACGAGGGGATGCTCGTGCGCGATAACGGCCCGCGTTTCCACATCTACCGGATGGCGTCCGGGGGCCATGTGCAGACCGGCATCGTGGGGGGTGCCAGCGTGGCGGCGTACGACGCCGGTCGAATCCGCCGGCACGAGACGACACGCCCGGCCAAGCAGGCCGACCGGGCTGCACAGATCGAGGCAGTCGGCGCCCAGACCGGTCCGGTGTTCCTGATCCACCACCACAGCGACCCGATCGCAGCGATCGTGGCCGCAGCGACGTCCGGCCCGCCGACGACTGCGGTTCAGGGCCCTGGTGGGGTTCGTCATGAACTCTGGCCGATCAGTGACGGGGCGACGGTTGCCGCGATTACCGAGGCCTTCGACGACCTGCCGGCGCTCTACATCGCCGACGGACATCATCGCAGTGCCGCTGCGTCGGCGGTGCACGCGCACATGCCGACCCCTGCGGCCGCCCTGTTCCTGGCCGTGGCCTTCCCCGCCGCGGAGGTCCGGATCCTGCCGTACAACCGCGTCGTCCGAGCCCCGGACGGTGTGTCCGATGACGACGTGCTCGCTGGCGCATCTGAGCACTTCGACGTTGAGAGGTCCGATGGTCCCGTGACGCCCGCGGCACCGGGGCGCTTCGGCCTGTACCTGGATGGCCGCTGGTACCTGCTGACCGCCCACGCAGGTCTTCGCGGCACCGAGGACCCAGTCGACCAGCTCGATGTCGCCGTTCTCCAGCGCCACCTGCTCGGACCCGTCCTGGACATCGACGACCCGCGCACGAACCCGCGTAT
The DNA here is from genome assembly GCA_963753075.1 of uncultured Actinomycetes bacterium. GTDB lineage: Bacteria > Actinomycetota > Actinomycetes > S36-B12 > CAIYMF01 > Prado023. The sequence continues at coordinate 77,106 of CAVWAR010000012.1, read as the reverse complement.
CGGCTTCGTCGGCGGAGTACGCCCGCTGTCCGACCTTGAGGTGGCCGTCGACAACGGGACATGGACCGCCGCCCTCTCGCTGCACCCCACCACGGTCGCCGATCTGGTCGGCGTGGCCGACGCCGGCGGCATCATGCCCCCGAAGTCCACGTGGTTCGAGCCGAAGCTGCTCGATGGCCTGGTCAGCCATGTCCTCGACTGACCGGGGGTGGGTGCTTGGCGCTCCTCGGCGGGGCCAGCGCGGGCTCAGTCCCAAAGCTGCCCGGTATCAACAGCGAGCGCTGGACCGGTCACGCACCGGGTATGCAGGTGCCCCGGTGCGGATCTGCTCAGCCCTGCTGGGGCAGCGGGCAGGTTGAGAACCCGAGCACCGAGTACAGCGGGCAGTAGCCCGAGAGGGCAGTCCAGCCCGCCATCCCGGCCACGCCGAACAGGACGATGCCGAGGGGGTTGAACACCCCACCGACAGCAAGTCCGATGCCGAGCGCGGTGACGGAGATACCGCCACGGATGGCGCGGTCGAGGGTTCCTTCGTTCTTGGTCATGACGGCTCCTGGGCTCAGTGGGGTGCGGGACTGTTGCTTCCCCTACATGAACTGTCATACCCCCCCGGGTATTCCCCCGGCAATGTGAAGCACGTCACCCGGGCACCGGTCATGCCAACCGGTGCCCGGACCGGCGCGGCGCGGGCTACCCTCAGGCGCAGCGCTGACCAGGAGGACGTGATGGTGCAGGACCGGGCTCGTCGGCGGCGCTGGCCGTACGTGGTCGCGGGCCTGCTGGTGGCGCTCCTGGCGGCGGGTGCCATCACCATCTGGGTGGCCTACCAGAACCTCGACTCCAACATCACGACCATCGACCCGACCGACGAACTGGGCGACATCCGGCCCGCGAAGGAGAACCAGTCGCTCAACGTCCTTGCCATCGGCTCGGACACACGCGACGGCGGCAACGACCTCGTCGGCGGTGAGTCGGAGGGCCTGGCCGACACGACCATGGTGCTCCACCTCTCCGCGGACAACAGCTGGGCGGCCGGGGTCAGCATCCCCCGCGACTCCATGGTGCAGATGCCCGACTGCGTCAGCTCCGACGGAACCGTGGTCCCGGGCGCCTTGCGCCAGTTCAACGCTGCGTATCCGATCGGCGGGCCGGCGTGCGTCCAGCGCACCGTCGAGGCCCTGACCGGCCTGCGCATCGACCACTTCGTGGTGGTCGACTTCCGCGGATTCGTCGACATGGTGGATGCGGTCGGTGGGGTCACCGTCTACATCCCCGAACCGATCAGCGACCCGCAGTCCAGGATCTACTTCGAGGTCGGCTGCCAGACGCTGGATGGCAAGCAGTCCCTGGACTACGTGCGCGTGCGCAAGGGTGTGGGCGGAGGGGACGGCTCGGACCTTGGCCGGATCGAGCGCCAGCAGGCATTCCTGACCTCGTTGATCCAGAAGGTGACCTCGAGCGACGTGCTGTTCAACCCGCTGGAGCTCTACAGCTTCCTCGATGCGGTCACGCGCTCGGTCACCACCGATCCCGGGATCGGCAGCATCCGATCGATGGCCTCGGTGGCGGTGCGCGTCCGTGAGATCGGCCTGGACTCGATCGAGTTCACCACCGTTCCCAACGAGGCCTACCCGCCGGACCCCAACCGCGTGCAGTGGAAGCAACCCGAGGCCGACGAGCTGTGGCGCAAGCTCCGCCTCGACGCGCCACTGACGCCGAAACCCACGGCTGCACCGAGCGCCTCGGGGTCGGCTGGCCCCACCGACTCCCAGACCCCCGGCTCCGGGGAGGGGACAGCGAGTCCGAGCCCGACCCTGACCACCACCACGGCCGACCAGCCGGTGTGCCCGGCCACCTAGCAGCGCCTGCAAGGCGAGCCACCTCGCGGCCGGGTGCCTACGCTGTCGGCATGACTGACCTCAGGCTCGGCGGGCATGTCGACCCCGTGACCCACGACATGACCGCCAGCTCCGCGGAGGTCCGCTCGGACGGTCTGACCACTCACGGAGTCATCGTCGGCATGACTGGATCGGGCAAGACCGGTCTGGGCATGGTGCTCATCGAGGAGGTGCTCGCCTCAGGCGTCCCGGCCCTGCTGATCGACCCCAAGGGTGACCTGACCAACATCGCCCTGACCTTCCCGTCGCTGTCGCCGCCGGAGTTCGAACCATGGGTCAACGGCGGTGATGCCGCCAAGGCCGGGCAGTCCGTGGCCGAGTTCGCCACCGCAGAAGCCGCACGGTGGACCGAGGGGTTGGCCGGCTGGGACCTCGGACCCGATCAGGTCAGCGCCCTGCACGACGCCGCCGACGTGACCGTGTACACCCCCGGATCCGGGCACGGCGTGGCTCTGAACATCATCGGGACGCTGGACGTGCCCACGGACATGGGCGACCCACAGGCGGTCCAGGAGGAGATCGATGCCTACGTCTCCTCACTGCTGAACCTCCTGCACGTCGACGCCGATCCGCTGAGCTCACGCGAGCACATCCTGCTGTCGACGATCATCAACCACACGTGGACCCAGGGACGCTCGCTGGACCTGGCGGCCCTGGTGGCCTCGGTTCAGCAGCCGCCGGTCCGCAAGGTCGGCGTCCTGGAGATCGACACCTACTACCCGGCGGACGAGCGGCTGAAGCTCGCGCTGCTCCTGAACGGGCTGCTCGCCTCCCCGGCGTTCGCAGCCTGGCTCGGCGGCAAGCGCATCGACATCGAGGCGATGCTGCGCACAGCGGAGGGCAAGCCGCGATGCGCGGTGATCACCACTGCCCATCTCGACGACGACCAGCGGCAGTCGGCGACCTCGGTCATCCTGGCCAAGCTCATCTCCTGGATGCGCCGCCAGAGCGGCACGTCGGACCTGCGCACGCTGGTCTACATGGACGAGGTGGCCGGGTACCTGCCGCCCACGGGCAACCCGCCGACCAAGGCACCGATCATGCTGCTGCTCAAGCAGGCCCGGGCCTTCGGCGTCGGGGTGGTGCTCTCGACGCAGAACCCGGTCGACATCGACTACAAGGCGCTGTCCAACGCCGGGACCTGGATGATCGGCCGGTTGCAGACCGAGCAGGACAAGGCCCGGCTGCTCGACGGGCTCACCAGCGCCGCTGGCACCATCGACACGAAGGCCGCGTCAGACACCATCTCCGGTCTGGCCAAGCGCGAGTTCGTGATGAAGCGCGCCTCGGCTGACCACATCGAGGTGTTCACGACCCGGTGGGCCATGAGCTACCTGCGCGGCCCACTGACCCGCGAGCAGATCACGTCACTGGCACCGGCCGACGCGTCCGCCGACGCACCTGCCGAGCCAGCCCCCACCACGGCGGCGGGTAGCCCCACCCCGGGAGCCGCCGCTGGCATCAGCCCGGGCACCTCCCCCGCACCCAGACCCCTCGCCGACGACGAGACCCCGGTCGCCCCCGGGGTCGCCTCCGGGATCCCCGTGCACCACCTCGACCCGGCGGCCACCTGGGCGACGCAGGTCGGAGCCTTGCCGGGCCTTCGGTTCGCACCCGGGGCGATCGCCCGGGTCGACCTGCGCTTCGACGAGGCGAAGGCAGACCTTGTGCACGACGAGGTCTACGAGGCGTTGCTGTTCCCGATCACCGAGAACCCCGCTGCCGACGAGTTCGTCGCCGTCGACTACGACGACCGGGACCTGCTCAGCGAGGCTCCGCCGGGAGCGGTCTACACGCTTGCCCCCTCAGGGATCACCGCCAGGACCTGGTGGACCCGGCTCAAGGGCGACCTGTCCGACCATCTGTACCGGACGAAGAGCGTCGACGTGCCGGCCAACGCCGAACTCAAGCTCTACGGCCGGGTCGGCGAGGCCGAGCACGAGTTCGCCGCCCGGTGCCGAGCGGCAGCCGACGAGGCCGGCGACCGGGAGATCGCCGCCCTGAGCACCAAGTACGAGCGGAAGGCCGCGACCCTCGAGCGACGGATCGACAGCGCTCGGCGGACCGTCGACCGGGAGGAGGGCGAGCGGGCCTCAACCATGGCCACCGACCTCATCGGTGGGCTCTTCGGCCGCTCCTCGATCGGTGCATCGGCCCGCCGCGCCAGCTCCGCGCAGAGCCAGTTGGCCCGAGCCCGTGCCAAGGTCGATGACCTCGAGTCGGGGCTGGCAGACCTCCGCGCCGAACTCGATGACGAGATCGACGGCATCCGCAGCGAGTGGGACGACAAGGCGGCAAGCATCAGCACCCTGGAGGTTCCCCTGGACAAGTCCGACATCAGAGTCGGCGACCTGGGCCTGGTGTGGATCCCGATGGGAACCTGACGTGCTGCCATGGGGCACACTTCGCCCAACGGCGACGGAGAGGATGACGTGGAGCGCAACGCTGCGGCCCTGATCGAACTGGCGGAGGAGCACTCGGCGCACAACTACCATCCGCTTCCCATCGTCGTCGCCAGCGCTGCTGGGGCGTGGGTCACGGACATCGAGGGTCACCGGTACCTCGACTGCCTGGCCGGCTACTCGGCGCTCAACTTCGGCCATGGGCATCCGGAGGTGATCGCAGCTGCGCATGAGCAGCTCGACCGCGTCACCCTGGTGAGTCGAGCCTTCCACCACGACCAGTTCGGTCCGTTCTGCGCTGAGCTCGCGGAGCTGACCGGCAAGGACATGGTCGTGCCGATGAACTCTGGGGCTGAAGCGGTGGAGACCGCGATCAAGGTGGCCCGCAAGTGGGGCTACACGGTCAAGGGGATCAGCCCCAATGCGGCCACGATCATCGTGGCGGAGGGCAATTTCCACGGACGCACGACAACCATCGTCTCGTTCTCCGACGACGACTCGGCCCGCGATCACTTCGGCCCGTACACGCCGGGATTCATCCAGGTGCCCTACGGCGACGCTGACGCGATCCGGGCCGCGATCACCGAGCACACCGCGGCGGTGCTGATCGAGCCGATCCAGGGCGAGGGCGGCGTCGTCATCCCCCCGGCTGGATACCTGCAGGACGTCCGCGCGCTGACATCGCAGCACAACGTCCTGATGCTGGCTGACGAGATCCAGTCCGGGCTGGCGCGCACCGGACGCACGTTCGCCTGCGACCACGAGGGAGTCGTCCCCGACGTCTACATCCTTGGCAAGGCGCTGGGTGCGGGGGTGCTGCCGGTCTCGGCGATCGCAGCCAACGCCGACGTCCTGGGCGTGCTGCATCCCGGCGAGCACGGAAGCACCTTCGGCGGCAACGCGCTGGCGTGCGCCGTGGGCCGGGCAGTCATCCGGCTGCTGCGCTCTGGGGAGTTCCAGGAGCGCGCCGCCGAGCTCGGCGAGGTGCTGTCCTCGGAGTTGGCCAAGCTGATCGGCCACGGCGTGGTCGAGATCCGGTGCCGTGGCACGTGGGCCGGCGTCGACATCGACCCGGACCTGGCCACCGGTCGCGAGGTCTGTGAGGCCCTGCTGGCGCGTGGGGTGCTCGCGAAGGACACCCACGGCTCGACGATTCGGCTGGCGCCACCGTTGGTGATCACAGCGGACGAGATCATCTGGGCGGTGGCGCAGTTGCGCGACAGCCTGGCGGAGTTCGGCGCCCGCTGATCCGGTGGCGAGAACTGCTGTTCTGCCGGGCTGGCTGCCGCTTCCTTATCCCCACGCTAGCCGGAGCCTGTCACAGTGAGCAATCACGTACCCATTACCGTGTCACCATGCGTCGCCCCACGTCATCCCTGACCGGGATCGCCCTGGCCGCAGCCCTGGTCGCCTTGGCCGGGCCCACGGCGGCGGCCGGAGCTCTGCCCGGCGCCGTGGCGGCCCCGAACTCCGTCGGCACCCCGGCCGCCGCGCCGAGCGTCCAGCAGCTGCTCATCCCCACCGTCGCGGCCAACGCCCGGATCAAGTCGGTGCTGCCCAAGCGCACCCGGAAGAAGATCCTGGGCAAGCGCTTCACGATGAGCGTCTTCGACGCCGAGGATGGCGAGTTCGTCTACAAGCGCCGGAGCAAGGCCGCGCTGCGGGGCGCCTCGACGACGAAGATCCTGACGACCATCGGCGCGCTGAGCCTGCTCGGTCCTGAGCACCGTTTCCCCACCACGGTGCGTCAGGGCTCGACCCCGGACGAGATCATCCTCGTCGCTGGCGGCGACCCCCTGCTCACCAGCGCCAACCTCCGGGCCCTGGCCAGGCGGACCGCCGCTGCACTCACCACTGCCTCGGCGGGCGAAGGGCCGGCCTCCCCCGCGCCCGAAGCGTCGGGCTCCCCCGAACCCTCCGCGTCCAGCCTCCCCGCCACGAGCGGCCCCGATCCGTCGAATGCGCCCGCAGAGCCGACCGCACGCAGGATCACGGTGCGCGCCGACGACTCGCTGTTCGGCGGCAGTGGCCAGTCGCGCGGGTGGCCGAACTTCTACTTGCCCAACGAGGTCCGTCCAGTCGGCGCGTTCGCCCGGGACGACCGGAAGGTCCGAGATGCCACCAAGGACACCGGGGCCTACTTCGCCGCCGCACTGCGCGCAGCCGGGGTGGCAGCCACCTACTCGGGCGAGGGTGTCGCTGGCACGGATTCGGCGACCCTGGCCAGCTACCGCGGCCACCGACTGGCCAAGGCCGTCTCCCGGACGCTGCTGGTCTCGGACAACGACACCGCCGAGATGCTGTTCCGGCACATCGCCGTCGCCCGGGGTCTTCCGGGCACCTGGGATGGCGCGCGCCAGGCGCTGACCGACACGCTCACCGAGCTGGGCGTGCCCATGCGGCGCGTCCAGATCATCGACGGCAGCGGCCTGTCGCTCGACGGCCGGCTCACCGCTCGGGCACTCACGGCCGCGCTGACCCTGGCCCTGTCGGCCGACCATCCGGAACTGGAACGCCTGCGCGGCTGGTTGCCCGTGGCGGGACGCACCGGGACCCTCCAGGCGGCCTACCTGCGGTTCACGGCCAAGCGGGCGCGGTGTGCCGCAGGTCTGGTCCAGGCCAAGACCGGCACCCTGGCCGACTCGATCGCGTTGGCCGGATACGCTGCTGGGGCCGACGGGCACACGAAGGTGTTCGTCTCCATCGTCAACTCCCGACCCACCCGCTACTCGCGCCTGACCACCCGCAAGGCAGTCGACCGGGTCGTGTCGGGCATCACCGGATGCTGGTAGGTCGGATATGGGAGTAGAAGTCGAGCGCAAGTTCCTCGTGACCGATGACAGCTGGCGCGACGCCGTGACGTCCGCGACCAGGATCGTCCAGGGCTACATCGCCCAGACCGAGGTCGCCACGGTGCGCGTCCGGGTGCGGGCCGACACGGGCTACCTCACGGTCAAGGGGGCCACGACCGGGGTGGCCCGAAGTGAGTTCGAGTACGAGATCCCAGTCGACGACGCCCTGGCCATGCTCGAGGAGCTGGCGCAGGGGCCGGTCATCGACAAGGTCCGGCATCTCGTCCCCGTGGGATCCCACGTCTGGGAGGTGGACGTGTTCGCCGGCGCGAATGCCCCCCTCGTGATGGCCGAGGTGGAGCTCGCAGACGCCGACGAGCACGTCGTCCTCCCCGCCTGGTCAGGCGCGGAGGTCTCGGACGACATGCGCTACTTCAACGTGAACCTCGCCCGAGAGCCGTTCTCGACCTGGGGTCCCGTCTGATCCGAGCCTGACCCCCGACTGTCCCGACCCACAGCCGGCGCCGGCCCGCGGCGAGCTTCGGCCACGTGCGGCCCAGGTCAGCGGTCGGACTCGTACTGCGCCAACTGGTCGATGCGGCGCTGGTGGCGTGCGTCCTCGGTGAACGACGTCTCCAGGAACGTGCGCGCGATCTCGAAGGACTCCTCGGTCGGATGCATGCGCGCCCCGATGGACACCACGTTGGCGTCGTTGTGCTCCCGAGCCAGTCTGGCCATCTCGACCGACCAGGCCAGCGCCGCGCGAATGCCGAGCACCTTGTTGGCCGCGATCTGCTCGCCGTTCCCGGACCCACCGATCACGATCCCGAGGCTCCCAGGCTCATCCACGACCGCTTCAGCAGCCTCGAAGCAGAAGGCCGGGTAGTCGTCGGTGGCGTCGTAGGAGTGCGCTCCGTGGTCCACGACGTTGTGGCCCGCATTGCGCAGGTACCGAGCCAGCATCTCCTTCAACTCGTAGCCAGCATGGTCACAACCCAGATGAACCCGCATGAAACCTGATTCTGTCGGATGCTGGACCCATGAGTCGCATCGGACCCCCGATCGAGGTTCTGGCAACGTCGGTCGCAGCCGCCCGGTTGGCCCTGCTCGGAGGCGCCGACCGGGTGGAGCTGTGCGAGAACGATCCCCAGGGGGGCACGACGCCGTCCGCCGGCACGATCGAGACTGCCCTCGAGCTCGCCCACCCCCACGGCACACCGATCCACGTCATGATCCGGCCCCGCGGCGGCGGGTTCGTCTACGACCGCGACGAGCAGGCGACGATGCTCCGCGACGTCGCCACGGCCGTCCGGCTGGGGGCCCACGGGCTGGTGGTCGGTGTCGTCACCGCGGAGGGCGACGTCGACGTGGACCTCCTGCAGCGCCTGATCTCCGCTGGCTCGGGGTTGTCGGTGACGTTCCACCGGGCCGTCGACGTTGCGCGCAACATCGAGGTCGCGGTGGAGATGGCCTTCGGCCTCGGGTGCGACCGGGTCCTCACCAGTGGAGGCGCCCCGACGGCGGTCGACGGGGCCGCGATGCTCGCGCGGCTCGTGGGCAACGCCCCCGACGGACGGATCGTCATGGCCGGCGGAGGAATCACCGCTGACACCGCGCGCGACCTCGTCGCCGACACGCTCGTGCCGGAGATCCACGTCTCCGCCCGCGGCTACCGAACCAACGGTGCCTCGCCAGGTCCGTCGGGGATGGTGGGGGTGACCGCGGGGCCCGGGCCGAGCTGGCCGGTGAACGGATGGCCGGCCCCGGACATCGAGCAGCTTGCCCGGATCCGCGACGCGCTGGTCGACGTTGCTCCATCCGGGCGCTTCGGTGGAGCCGCCTGAGCTCGCACGCGGGCTGGTCTGAGACTCTGGGCGTGGAACAATGCAGCCCGAACCGTGCCGCCCGCTCGCTCGTGGGCGTGGCGCCCGCGCCAACCGACTTGGAGTCCCACGTGGCACATCCGGCCCTGTCCCGCCAGGAAGCCGCCCAGCGAGCGGACGTGCTGTCCGTGGACTCCTACGACATCGACCTGGACCTGACCACGTCGGACTCGACGTTCCTGTCGACGACGACCGTCACGTTTGCGTGCCATCAACCGGGGGCCAGCACGTGGATCGACCTCGTCGCGCCCACCGTGATCTCGGCGAGCCTGAACGGCGAGCCGATTGATGTGTCGGGGTACACCGGGCAGCGGCTGCCGTTGCCCGCGCTGGCAGCCGGGAACACCCTGGTCGTCGTCGCCGAGTGCGCGTACTCACGAACCGGCGAGGGTCTGCACCGGCTGGTCGACCCTGTCGATGACGAGGTCTACCTGTACAGCCAGTTCGAAACCGCCGATGCCCAGCGTGTCTACGCCTGCTTCGACCAGCCCGACCTGAAGTCCGTGTTCACGCTGCACGTCACAGCGCCGGACCACTGGCAGGTCGTGTCGAACTCACCCACCCCCGAGCCGGCAGGTCTGCGCGCGGGGGTTGCCCGCTGGCACTTCGCACCGACGGCGCGGATGTCCACGTACATCACGGCGCTGGTCGCGGGGCCGTACCACGTCGTCCGCGACGAGTACGTCGGCCCGCACGGCACGTACCCGATGGGCGTCTTCTGCCGAACCTCGATGGCCCCCTACCTCGATGCCGACCGGATCCTGGCCGAGACCAAGCAGGGCATGGCCTACCTCGAGCAGGCCTTCGGCCACCCCTACCCGTTCGGCAAGTACGACCAGCTGTTCGTGCCGGAGTACAACGCCGGCGCGATGGAGAACGCCGGCTGCGTCACGATCATGGAGGACTACATCTTCCGGTCCCGGGAGACAGAGGTCGCCTACGAGAACCGAGCGAACACGATCCTGCACGAGTTGGCGCACATGTGGTTCGGCGACCTCGTGACCATGCGCTGGTGGGATGACCTCTGGCTCAACGAATCCTTCGCAGAGTGGGCGTCGTACCACACCATGGCCACGGCCACGGCCTACACGGAGGCATGGACCACCTTCGGGAACCTGCGCAAGACCTGGGCCTACCGCCAGGACCAGCTGCCCTCCACCCACCCGATCGCCACTGACATGATCGACCTGGAGGCGGTGAAGCTGAACTTCGACGGGATCACCTATGCCAAGGGCGCCTCCGCCCTGCGGCAGCTGGTCGCCTGGGTGGGCGAGGAGGAGTTCCTGGCTGGCCTGCGCAACTACTTCGCCACGCACAAGTGGGGCAACACCGAGCTGCATGACCTGCTCATCGAGCTCGAGGCGACCTCGGGGCGGGACCTCACCCAGTGGACCCACGAGTGGCTGCAGACCTCCGGGGTCAACCTGCTGCGCGGTGAGGTCGTGTACGCCGACCCGGACACGTACGGCACGGTCACGATCGTCCAGGAGCCGCCGGGCACGCCGGCCGGGCTGGAGCCGGTCCTGCGCAGCCACCGGATCAGGGTCGGCCTCTACGAGATGGTCGATGACCGCCTGACCCGCACGGACCAGGTCGAGGTCGACCTGGTCGGCGAGCGCACCGAGCTCCCGCAGTTCGCCGGGCGGCGCGCAGCCGACCTGATGCTGATCAACGACGACGACCTGACCTTCGCCAAGATCCGGCTGGGCGAACGCTCCTCAGCGACGGTGATCTCCCGGCTCGGGCACCTCGACCGCCCGATGCCACGCGCCCTGGTCTGGGGCGCGGCGTGGGACATGACCCGCGACGCCGAGTGGTCCACCGGCGACTACCTGCAGATGGCCCTGTCTGCGCTGCCGGCCGAGACCGACATCGGCGTCGTCCAGAAGGTGCTGCTACAGGTCCGCACGGCCATGGACCTGTACGCGTCCCACGCGCATCGCGAGGGGTACAAGATGCGCTTCGAGGCCGGCATGCAGGCCGCCCTGCTGGCCGCCGAGCCAGGCAGCGACCATCAGTTGGCCTACGCCCGATCCCTGATAGCGGTGGCCCGGACCGGACCCGCGCTCGACCTGCTCACCGGGATGCTCGACGGCTCGGTCGCGATCGAGGGGCTGGCCGTCGACACGGACCTGCGCTGGTCCGTGCTCACCCGGTTGGTCGCTGTCGGCCGCCAGGACGGCCCGGCCATCGCCGCCGAGCTCGCCCGCGACGACACGGCCACGGGGCGCCGGAACGCCGCGGCAGCACAAGCCGCGATCCCCTCACCCGAGGTCAAGGAGCAGGCCTGGAACACTGCCATCACCGACGTGACGCTGCCCAACGCGATGCTTCAGGCAACGCTGTCCGGGCTGCTGATCGCCGACCAGCGCGAGCTGTACCGACCGTTTCGGACCCGCTACTTCGACGTCATCGGCGAGGTCTGGCACAGCCGCAGCCTGGAGATGGGCAGCATGCTGGCCTCAGCGCTCTACCCCATCCTCCTGGTCGAGCCCACGACCGTTGCGCTGACCCGGGCCCATCTGGACAACGAGGACCTGCCCAGCGGCCTGCGCCGCGTGATCGCCGAGAGCCTGGACGGAGTCGAGCGGGCCCTGCGCTGCCAGGCCCGAGACGCCTGAGCGGTGGTCGGGTCCGCGCCCGAGCGGGCGAACCACGTAACGACCCAGGCGACGGCTACCCCTTGCGGTTGACCGCGTCAACCAGCCGACGCAACAGCGGGCTGCCGGGGAGGTCATCGATCAGGACGGCCCGGCCCGCAGAGTCGGTGAGCGGCACCTGCCAGTTCGGGTACTCCTTGTCCGTGCCGGGCTGGTTCTGCGCCCGACGATCTCCCACGGCGTCTGTCAGGGCAACGCCCACGAGCACCGACGGGGACCCCGCGACCAGCGCAGTCAGGGCAACGATCAGGTCCTCGTCCGAGCCATCGGCCGGCATCAGGCCGCGGTCGACGCACATCGCCCGCCACTCAGCCACCTGGGCTGCGCTCTCTGCCAGCTCCTCCTCGGCAGGACGCGTGAGCAGACCCAGCTCATCTCGGATCCGGACATGCTCGCCGGCGAGGTACCCCGCAGTCGGCGGCAGGTCATGCACTGTCACCGAGGCAAGGACGTTGGGCCGCCACGCCTCCGGCGCCAGGGGCACGTCGGGTTGGACGGCGTAGTCACGCTCGAACCACATGATCGTGGTGCCCAGGACACCGCGGTCCTGCAGGTAGTCCTTGACCCACTGCTCCACGGTGCCGAGGTCCTCGCCCACCAGCCAGGCGCCCGCCCGCTGGGACTCCAGGGCCAGGATCCCGATCAGTGCCTCATGGTCCGAGGTGACGAACGTGCCGCTGTATGCGGGCATCCCCTCGGGGATCCACCAGAGCCGGAACAGGCCGAGGACATGGTCGACCCGGATCCCGCCCGCGTGTCGCAGGATGGTGCGCAGCATGTCGCGGTACGGGGCGAATCCCACCTCGGCCAGCGCATCCGGGCGCCAAGGCGGCTGCGACCAGTTCTGCCCCATCTGGTTGTACATGTCCGGGGGGGCTCCCACCGAGACACCCTGGGCCAGCACGCCACTGAGCGCCCAGGCGTCCGATCCCTCCGGGTGCACCCCGACGGCCAGGTCGTGCACGATCCCCGAGCGCATGCCGGCGTCGACTGCCGCCTGCTGGGCCCGGGTCATCTGCTCGTCGAGCTGCCACTGCAGCCACGAGTGCCAGCGGACCCGGTCCGCGAGCCGCTCGCGCTCCTGGGCCACCTGACCCGAGCGGGCATCGCGCAGGGGGGCCGGCCAGGTCGCGAAGTCCGGACCGTACTCCTCCACCAGCGCGCACCAGGTCGCGAAGTCGGTCAGGCCCTGCCCCTCGCGCCCGACAAAGGCATCGAACAGCGCTCGTCGTCCGGGCGACATGGCGCCTGCGAAGACGATCGCGAGTGCCTTGGACTTCGCCGCCCAGATGACGTCTCGGTCGATGAGGTCCGGTGAGGTCGACAGCGCGCGCACCGGGATCGACAGTGCCTCGATCCGCGAGCGCTCCTGCATCGACAGCCCCGAGTACTCCTCGATGGCCTCGACCCGCAGGTAGATGGGGTTGGCGAAGCGACGGGTGACGGGCAGGTAGGGCGAGGGCTCCATCGGAGCGATCGGCAGCGAAGCGTGCATGGGGTTGACCAGGACGAAGTCGGCGCCCTCCGCATGACCGCTCCACGCGGCCAGGTCGGCCAGGTCGACCAGGTCACCAACACCCCAGGAGCCCTCGGATCGCATCGAGTACACCTGGGTCATGAAGCCCCACTGGCGGCCGGCGGCCAGGGCCGGCGGATCAAGCCGCTCGGGGGTGACGACCAGCGGGCAGGAGGCTTCCCGCACCACACCGTCAGCACCCTCGGAGCGCGCCCACAGCGTGTGCCACCCCAGGGGCAGGTCCCACGGGATCCGGAACGTGGCCTCACCGACGAGGACCCCGTCGACGTGCCGCGGCTCCACCCAGCGATCCACCTGGTCGAGGAACCAGGCGTCGCCGCCCTGCTCCCGATCGACCCACATGGACACGGCGTCACCATGGGGGACGTGCACCCAGCACTGGTTGTCCGACCCCGCCCTGGTGACGAACACCGGCGGGATCATCCGTCGCCATGGGGCGTTGCGGCGATCGTAGAGCGCGGTCCAGATCGCATCGGGCGAGCTGACATCCACCTCGAGCGCCGCGAGCACCGCCATGATGGTGGCGGCCCCGACCCGGTGGTACCCACCGGACTGGTCCCAGTACTCCACCGCGACGCCGTAGGAGCGGGCGAGCTCGATCAGCTCCTGACTCGGCTCGACCCACTCGGGCTCCACGAGGACGGGCGCCGCGGGCGGCTGCACTGCCTCGTCCGGTGACGGCATCCCGGTGGAATCGTCACGCTTCGCCGGTCGATCTGCACTCACAGCGGTGGCCTCCAGTCATGTGTCGGACGTCCTGGCCGATGCGGTCCCGAACTCGGATTGCCCGTCCCGGGCGCGGACCCGGATCCGGACCCGAGGCTCGCACGGGCATCGGTGTCAGGCTAGGCCGTTCACGGTGCGGGCCGCGCGCCCAGCAGGCCCCACGCCGGGCGGACATGGACCCGCACCAGCCACCGCCCAGCGCTAGGGTGCCAGCGTGAATCCCCTCGCAGATGACACCAGCGACTCCGCCACCCCTGAGACGTTCTGGGAATGGCTGGCGGGGTTCTCCAGCACCGCCATCACCATCCTCATCGTGGTCGGGGTCGCCACCCTGCTGCACCTCGTCGGAGCGCGAATCATCCGCCGATCGGTGAAGCGTTGGGTCGCCTCAGGGCGCAGCCGCGAGGACTCGATGACCGACACGCCCGAGGCGACCGTCGAGCTCCAGTCCATGATCATGTCCCAGCGCCGCGAACAGCGCGCACACGCCGTCGGCCAGCTGCTGCAGAGCGGCCTCGTCCTGGTGATCTGGGGCACGGCGGCCCTGATCATCCTCACCGAGCTGGGCGTCAACATCGCTCCGATCATGGCCAGCGCCGGTGTGGTCGGCGTGGCGCTGGGCTTCGGCGCGCAGACGCTGATCAAGGACTACCTGTCGGGCTTCTTCATGATCGTGGAGGACCAGTACGGCGTCGGCGACCGTGTCGACGTCGGCGAGGTCATCGGCACCGTCGAGGAGGTCGCCCTGCGGGTCACGCGGCTGCGGGACCCGTCTGGGGTCGTCTGGTACGTGCGCAACGGCGAGATCCTCCGCGTCGCCAACCAGTCGCAGGGCTGGACCATGGCTGCGGCCGTGATCCCTGTGTCGTACAAGTCGGACCTGGCCGCGGTCCGCGAGGTGGTCCTCGAGGTCGGCAATGACATGTTCAACGACCCGGAGACCCGCCAACGGATGCTCGGCCGGCCCATCTTCGCCGGAGTTGAGGCGGTGTCCGGGGAGGCCGTCTACATCAAGGTCCTGGCCAAGGCCCGCGCGGCGCAGCAGATCCCGCTGACCCGGGAGCTGCGCGAGCGGCTCAAGGGGGCCTTCGACGAGCACGGCATCGTCGTCCCAGTGATCACTCGGCCGATGGGCTTCGATCCCGACGGCATCCCGATCACTCCCGGCACCGGCGCCCCGGTGGACGGGGTGTACTGACCGTCCACCGTCCCGCGTAGGGGCACGCAGTTGCACCCAGCCCGAGGACCGGCACACTGGGCCCATGGGAGATGCCGCCGACAGACTCTGCCTCGTGACCGGCGCCACTGGATACGTGGGCGGCCGCCTCGTCCCGGAGCTGCTGGCAGCCGGCCACCGCGTGCGGGTGCTGGCCCGACACCCGGAACGACTGCGCGACCATCCCTGGCACGGTGACGTCGAGATCGCCGTCGGCGATGCCTCCGACCGCGCTGCCCTGGGGCGCGCGATGGCCGACGTGGACGTCGCCTACTACCTGATCCACGCGATCGGCACCGGACCTGACTTCGAACGCACCGAGGAAGCCGTGGCCCGCACCTTCGCCGGGGCCGCCAAGGACGCGGGGATCGGCCGGATCATCTACCTGGGCGGGCTGGCCCACGATGACGACCTGAGCGAGCACCTGCGCTCCCGGGCCGAGGTCGGCGACATCCTGCTGGCCAGCGGCGTGCCCACGGCGGCGCTCGGCGCAGCCACAGTGATCGGCTCCGGGTCGTTGTCCTTCGAGATGCTGCGCTACCTCACCGAGCGGCTGCCCGTGATGATCACCCCGCGGTGGGTGCGCACGCGGATCCAACCGATCGCCATCCGCGACGTGCTGCGCTACCTCGTCGGATGTGTGGACCTGCCGCCGGACGTGAACCGGACCTTCGACATCGGCGGGCCCGACATCCTGACCTACGAGCAGATGATGCAGCACTTCGCGGCCGTCTCCGGGCTCAAGCGGCGCCGCATCCTGCCGATCAACCTGCTCCAGCCGGAGTTGTCGTCGCGGTGGGTCGGCCTGATCACCCCGGTGCCCAGCTCGATCGCCCGGCCCCTGGTTGCCTCACTGCGCAACGAGGTCGTCTGCCACGAGGACGACATCCGCTCCTACATCCCCGACCCGACCGGCGGGCTGCTCGGCTTCGACGACTCGGTCCGGCTGGCCCTCAAGCGGGTCCAGGACGCCGACGTGGCCACGCGCTGGTCGGATGCGTCGATCCCCGGGGCGCCGAGCGACCCGATGCCCACGGACCCCGACTGGGCCGGCGGATCGCTGTTCACCGACGACCGCAGCACCGTCGTCGACGCGTCGCCGGAGGCCCTGTGGGACGTTGTCGAGTCGATCGGCGGGGACAACGGCTGGTACTCGCTGAAATGGGCCTGGGAGATCCGCGGCGGATTCGACCGCGCGATCGGCGGGCCGGGGCTGCGTCGGGGCCGGCGGCATCCCAAGGACCTCCTGGTCGGCGAGGTCTGCGACTTCTGGCGCGTCGAGGAGGTCGTGCCCGGAAGCCTGCTGCGGTTGCGTGCGGAGATGAAGGTGCCCGGGCTGGCGTGGCTGGAGTTCCACGTCGGCCCCGCCGACGGCGGCCGATCGACACTGCGGCAGCGGGCCACGTTCTTCCCGCACGGCCTGGCCGGCCAGGCGTACTGGTACTCGGTCCTGCCGTTCCACGGGGCGGTGTTCCCCACCATGCTCAAGCGGATCAGCGCCGCCGCTGTCGAGCGGGACGCCGAGCAGCACGGTCGTCCGGTTCCGAGCGGCCCCGGGTAGCCGGCCGGGCCCGATTGCGCCCCTGACTGGGTCCAACCGCACAGCCCTGGGGGCGCTCATCGCCGAGGTGACGTCAGCCAGCGGTCAGGCCGGGCCCGGGTAGGTGTTGACCATGCTGTGCGCCGCGCGGGTCAGGTAGTCCCACAGCTCGGCCTCGTCCTGGGCGGACATCCCCACGGCCGGGACGGCCTCATCCAGGGCGGCACGCATGTGCCGCAGCCACGCGTCGTGGGCCGCGGCATCGATCGGGAACGGCGCATGGCGCATCCGCAGCCGAGGGTGGCCACGTTCCTGGGAGTACGTGGTCGGCCCGCCCCAGTACTGCTCGAGGAACATCCGCAGGCGCTCGGCAGCCGGGCCGAGGTCGGCCTCCGGGTACATCGGGCGCAGCTCGGGATCCTCGGCGACGCCGGCGTAGAACCTGGCCACGAGCAGGTCGAAGAACTCATGCCCGCCGAACCGATCGAAGTGGCTGGCAGGGTTGGTCGACACGGGGACGAATCTAGTCCACACCCGGTGGGCGGTCCTGCGATAGCCCAGGGTGGGCCACCGGTCTACCTGCGGGCATCCTGCTGTGGGCCCGCCCGTAGACCCAGTACCAGCACCGCCCTCGGCCCGGCGCGGATGCCGCAGTACCCGCCACTGCTCCGAGCGCGTGCGCCTCCTGACTCCCGCACTCGGGTCCGCACGTAGCGATCAGGACATCGCATGAGTTGTGGTCGAAAGAGGACGTGCTCGGCCGTCCGTTGACCCACATTGCGCCACATGTGGTCGAAAGGCCCCGCCGACAGACCGGTGGAACGACCACAACACGCGCGGACCACAGCAGCAGGCGCCCGGCCGAGCCCTCTATCGACCAGATCCACCGCGATGTCCCAGCTGCTCAGTCGCTCCCCGCCGGACAGGCAGGCCGCGGCCTGCAACGCAGCACGCGGAACCTCGTTCGGAGGACTTCAGCGCTGTGCCCACTCCTGGGCCGCACCACGGTTGCCCATCAGTAGGGTCCTGGGCCTACGCCGGCCAGATCTTCCGGCCGCCTCCCGGGAGGACCAGGCGATCGACGGCAGCGCTCTCCTGGGCCGACAGCAGGGGCAGGAGCCCGGCGGCCGAGTTGGACTCGGCCTGTCGGCGATCCTTGGCTCCAGGAATCACGGTGCTCACCTCCGAGTGGCTGCGCACGAACCGCAGGGCGAACTGCGCCATCGTCTGGCCCTCGGGGACCACCTCACGCAGCTGCTCCACGAGTGCCAGGTCGCGCAGGAACTGCTCATGCTGCGCCGGGTCGTCGATCCAGGCCCGGCGGAAGTCCCCCTCCGGGAAGGTGTCGGCGGCGGTGAACTTGCCCGTGAGCAGCCCCATCGCGAGCGGGCCCCGCACGATGACACCGATCCCGTTCTCCTGGCAGTAGGGGAAGAGCTCCGCCTCGGCCGTGCGGTTGAGGATGGAGTAGTCGGTCTGCAGCACGTCGCAGTCGCCGTCGGCGTTGAACCGGCGCAGGTGCTCGGGATCACTGGTGCTGACACCCCATGCCCGGACCGTGCCTGCCTCCTTGAGCTGGCGGAACCCGTCGATGAACACCTGCGTGTTCGGCTCCGGGTAGCCCACGTGGCACTGGATGACATCGATGCGGTCAGTGCCCAGGCGCCGCAATGCCCCCTCGACACCGGCCACCAGCTTCTCGACGCTGTCGTACTGGGAGCGGTTCGCCTGCCCGTCGAAGTCGATCCAGCCGATCTTGGTAGCCACGATGAACGCGTCACGCCGCACCTGCATCGCCCGCCCCAACAGCTCCTCCGAGTGACCGCCGCCGTAGACGTCTGCGGTGTCAAAGAAGGTGACGCCTGATTCCAGGGCAGCCTCGATCGCGTCGAGGTTCTCCTCGTCCTGGACCGGACCCCATTCGCTGCCCGAGACCGCCCACAGCCCCAGCCCGACTTCGCTCACGGCCAGCCCGCTTCGGGCGCCGAGGGGCCTGCGGCTCATGGGTTGCCGTGCGGCGGAGGAGGTCATGGAGCCAACCTAGCGACCAGCGTGCTTCGTGACGATCCGGACCTCGCGGCGAGACCACCTCGTCAGGGATCGGACGCCGGCTCCACCTCCCACGCGAAGTGAGCGCGTTGCCGCCCCCTCGGAGGGGCCGGCTCGGAGCGACACGACGAGCGACGTCACGGTGGCGCGCACTCCCCGGCCGATCGCGGGGGCCAGGCGAAGGCCCGGGTCGCACGTCCCCGGCCGATCGCGGGGGCCAGGGTGAAGCCACGCGCAGCTGGTCACGTCTGGACCGTCGTGACAAGCCCGTGAGGCTCGGCAAGGATGACGCCCATGTCGATCACGACCGATGCGGACTGGTGGCGCAGCGCGGTCATCTACCAGGTGTACCCGAAGTCCTGGGCCGACTCCGATGGTGACGGGTTCGGTGACATCCCCGGGATCCGAGCACGCCTGGCGCACCTGGTCAGGCTGGGTGTTGATGCGGTCTGGTTCAGCCCCTGGTACCGCTCCCCGCAGGCTGACGGCGGCTACGACGTGACCGACTTCACCTCGATCGACCCGATGTTCGGTGACGTCGCCGACGTCGAGGCGCTGGTCGTGGAGGCCCACGACCTGGGCCTCAAGGTGATCGTCGACATCGTGCCCAACCACACCTCGGACCAGCACGCGTTCTTCGTCGAAGCCATGGCCAGCGAACCGGGATCCGCGGCATGGAGCCGCTACCACTGCGTTCGCGGGCGTGACGACGGGGCCACCCCGCCGAACGACTGGCGCAGCGTGTTCGGCGGGCCTGCGTGGGACCCCATCCCCGACGAAGGTGGGGATCCGACCGGATGGTGGTACCTGCACCTGTTCGACTCCAGGCAACCGGACCTCAACTGGGACCACCCCGACGTACGGGCGCATTTCCTCGACATCCTGCGATTCTGGTTCGACCGGGACATCGACGGGTTTCGGATCGACGTGGCCCACGGCCTTGTCAAGGCCACGGGATACCCGGACTCCGGCGAGGGCCGTGGCCTGCGCTCAACGCTCGGCGAGATCATCGCGCTGCCGCAGTGGGATCAACCGGGCGTTCACGAGATCTGGCGGGAGTGGCGCGCGGTCGCCAACACCTACCACCCTCCGCGGGCGTTCGTCGGGGAGGTCTGGGTCGACTCCGACGAGTCGTTGGCCGCCTACCTGCGACCCGACGAGCTGCACACCGCCTTCAACTTCGACTACCTCAAGGCCCCGTGGGAGGCAGGCACACTGCGGGCCGTGATCGACAGCTCCCTGCACGCTCCCGGCCTGGTGGAGGCGCCCTCCACCTGGGTCCTGGAGAACCACGACGTGCCCCGGGCCCGGACGAAGTACGGCATGGAGGCGGTGGGCGGCCAGATGCCGCGGTCGAACATGGCGCGCCCCCCGCAGGTGCGCCCCGACGACGTCCGGGGAGTGGCCCGTGCCCGCGCCGCGATGGTCTTCATGCTGGGCCTGCCCGGATCGGCCTACATCTACCAGGGCCAGGAGTTGGGCCTTCCGGAGGTGATCGACCTGCCGCCGGCGGCACGCCAGGACCCGGCCTACGTCCGAACTGGGGGCGACGAGGGATTCCGCGACGGATGCCGGGTCCCGATGCCCTGGACCACAACCGGTCCGTCGTTCGGCTTCGGCCCGACGAGGGTTTCCTGGCTGCCGATGCCGGCGGAGTGGGGATCACTCAGCGTTGAGGCGCAGACCGACGACCCGGGCTCGATGCTGGAGCTCACCCGGTCCGTCCTGCGGCTGCGTCGCTCCGAACCTGCCCTGGGCGCTGGCGAGCTCACGTGGGTCAGCGAGCCCGGCGACGCCTGCCTGGTCCTGCGCCGTCCGGCAGGCGACACCGACCCGCACGTGCTGGTCGCAATGAACATGGGCAACGAGTCGGCCCTCGTCGCGGCCACTGAGGTGATCGCATTCAGCGGGGATCACCCGGAGCCGGGGGACGGCGGGTTCTGGCTCATGCCGGACACCGCGGCCTGGCTGCGCTGAAGCCCGCCGCTCGGCCGCGCTGAGCCCACGCCACACCCCCGGGTCGATCGCCAACGCGGCCGGTCCGGCTCGCCCTTCTCCAGTGGATGACGGCTCAGTAGCCTCGTGACTGGTCGTCGGGCTCGGCCCCGGCCAGTGACTCGGTGAACTCCGAGGACGTCATGAGCTTGGCGAACATCGGATAGTCGTACTTGATGGCGTTGGCATGCTCCTCCATGCTCGTGGCACCCACGCAATCGGTCAGGGTGATGACCTCGAACCCCTTGTCATGGGCCGAGCGCATGGTGGACTCGACGCAGCGGTTGGTCAGGAAGCCGGCCAGCGCGACGGTCTGCACCCCCTTGCCGCGCAGGATGAAGTCGAGGTTGGTGCTCGCGAAGGCGTCCAGCCCGCGCTTGCCCTCCAGCACGATGTCGCCAGCCTCAGGGGACACCTCCTCGACGAACTCCGCGCCCCAGCAGCCCTTGACGAACGAGTTCGTGTCCACGACCCCCCTGAGAATCCCGTAGGGGTGGGCGGTGATCTCGTTGTAGCCCTCCGCGAACTGGATCGGCGAGTGGATGATGGTCGCGCCGGCCGCACGGGCAGCGGCAGCCGCAGTCCCCGCGTTCTCCAGCATCGACGTCTGCTCCCTGACGTCGGCGACCGCTCCGTGCAGGGCGCCCCCCTCGCTGATGAAGTCGTTCTGGAACTCGATGAGCACGACGGCGGTCTTGGCCGGGTCCATGGGAAGCCTCCTGCGGCTCGGGGGGTGACCCGGTCAAGGTAGCGCCGGCCCGGGGCGAAGCCACCCGGGCGCGGTGCCTGCGCTCGCAGGTGCGTGGGCCGCGCGCCATGCCTGGCGCAGCTGCCGTGCACGCCGCAGATCGGCGGACGCATCGGCCCTGATTCGCGAGGGCCCCGGCATCCGCAACCGGCGCTCGGCACTCGGCGGTCGGCGGTCGGCGGTCGGCGGTCGGCGGTCGGCACGATGCTGACTCT
This sequence comes from uncultured Actinomycetes bacterium, assembly GCA_963753075.1. Lineage (GTDB taxonomy): Bacteria > Actinomycetota > Actinomycetes > S36-B12 > CAIYMF01 > Prado023. The sequence continues at coordinate 55,445 of CAVWAR010000012.1, read as the reverse complement.
GGCCGGCGTGTCGGAGCCTGTCGCGTTCGACGTCGGTGGTTGTTCCAGCCCTGACGATCACCGCGGATGAGCAGCAGTCATTGACGAGTTGCTTCCCCCCTGCGAGCATTCCCATCGCATTGTCCGCCCCGAACATTGAAAGGAATCCCCCATTCGGGCATGAAGACCTCAGCGATGTCAGCACCGCGGAATTCCCCAGTCCGCCCACCACGGAGGGCAATACCATGAACAAGACCGTCCACTTGGCCATCGCCGTCGCGTTGGGCCTGACCGGGTGCAGTTCCGATGGCGACAGCACTGCCAGCGCAGCCTCCAGCACCACCCAGGCCGAGGACCAGTCGACCGACACGTCTGAATCGCAGGCGGGCACGACCCAGGGCACGGGTGAAGGTGAGTCGACCGGCGCTCAGGCCCCCGCGGGGATGCTCGACGCGTGCAACGGCGCGAATACCTACACGGACCCGGGCGACGTGCCCGAGGAAGACATCAGCTCCGAGCAGGAGCGGACCACGATCGAACAAGTGGCCGCGCTGAGTCTGCCCATCGCCGAGTTCAAGGTCGTTGAGGGGCCCAATGCCGAGGGCGGGTACCTGGGTTTCGGCGAGGCCGACGGTTGGGCGTGGTACTGCATCTATGGATCGGACACGGGCGAGGCCCGTTACAGCGCGTTCCAGGCACCAACAGTCATCGACGGCACCGCCGGTCCCGATGACGGCCAGTGGGACTCGGTTGACCTGGGCTAGCAGCTAGGGCAGCGCGGTCGCTCGGCGCAGGTGGCGGGGCGCCCGCTCCTGTGGAAGGAGCACCTGGCGCCCGCCGACTGCCTCCGGGCCACCACATCAGGACATGGCCCTGCCGTGGTGGAAGCCTGCTTCCCATGCGGAAACTGTTCGACGCCCCCACCGAGACCTATCGGGTCGCTGCGCCGACCCCGACGGCCGATCGCGCCCCGGACGCCCTGGCCCACGGGACCGATCCGCAGCTGCGGGCCGATCTCGAGCAGCTGCTCGGCGACCCCTCAGTCGTGCTCAGCCGCGGGTTCGACCTGGTCCGGTTCGCGACGGACGCCAGCCCCTATCGGATGTTCCCGCGGGTGGTGGTCCTGGCCCGCGACATCCATGACGTGCAGCGGGTGCTCGCCTACGGCGACACCCATGGGATCCCCGTCACGTTCCGCGCGGCGGGCACGAGCCTGTCCGGACAGTCACAGGGCGACGGGATCCTCGTGGAGGTCATGCGCAACTGGATCGGCTGCACCGTGGAGGAGGGTGGGCGCGTCCTGCGCAGCAAGCCGGGGACCATCCTGGCTCGCGCCAATGCCGCCTTGAAGCCACACGGCTTCCGGCTGGGGCCGGACCCCGCGTCCAAGACGGCCTGCACAATCGGCGGTGTCGTGGCCAACAACGCCAGCGGGATGTGCTGCGGGACGGTGGAGAACTCCTACCAGACCCTGCGCTCCCTGACCCTGGTCCTACCCTCAGGGACCGTCCTGGACACCGCCGCACCCGACGCCGAGGAGCACTTCGCCACAGCCGAACCGGCGATCGCAATGGGGCTGATGGAGATCCGGGACGCGATCCTGGCCCAGCCCGAGGCCGCCGACCGCATCCGGGAGAAGTTCCGGATCAAGAACACCACCGGCTATGCGATGAACGCGTTCCTGGATGCCGAGACGCCCGTGCAGATCCTGCGAAGACTCATGGTCGGCTCGGAGGGAACCCTGGGTTTCATTGCCGAGGCTGTCTTCGACACGGTGGCCGACGACTCGCACCACCTGACATCGCTGATGATCTTCCCGGACCTGGCCGAGGCCTGCCGGGCGGTCGCGCCCTTCGTTGCGCTGGGAGCTGCGGCGGTCGAGCTGCTCGACCGCGCCTCGATCGCGGCCGTGAGCGGGCGACCCGGTGTCCCAGCGCGCTGGGACGACCTGCCGGCGACCGCTACCGGCCTGCTGGTCGAGTTCCGCGACGAGACGGCCGAGCTGTCGCTGGCCTCCCAGGCCGCAGCGGACCTGCTGCTTGCCGAGTTGACCCTCCTGGAGCCCACCACCTTCACCCGTGACCCGGATCTGTCAGCGCAGTACTGGGTGATCCGCAACGGGCTGCTGGCCAGCGTCGGGGGCGCCCGGCCCTCGGGAACGTCGTTCATCCTCGAGGACGTCTGCTTCCCCCCGGAGCGGCTGGCCGAGGGCGCCCTGGCGCTGCAGGACCTGTTCGCCACGCACACCTACAGCGCGGTCATCTTCGGCCACGCCTCGGCCGGGAACCTGCACTTCCTGGTGACCCCCTGGCTGCGCGAGCCCGCGGAGGTGGCGCGCTTCGATGCCTTCCTGCGGGACGTGGTTCGCGTGGTGACCGAGCAGTTCGACGGGTCGTTGAAGGCCGAGCACGGCACGGGGCGCAACATCGCCCCGTTCGTCGAGACCGAGTGGGGGCCGGTCATCACCGGGCACATGCGCGCCGTCAAGCGGCTCATCGACCCCAACGCGGTCCTGTCCCCCGGGGTGGTGCTGACCGATGATCCCGAGGCCCACCTCAAGCACCTGAAGACCGCGCCCACCATCGAGGAGGTTGCCGACCGCTGCATCGAGTGCGGCTTCTGCGAGAGCGTCTGCCCGAGCCGCCGCGTGACGACCACCCCGCGGCAGCGGATCGCGCTGCGCCGGGAGATGATGCGGCAGCCGGCGGGATCCCCCGTGGCCGACGAGCTGGCCCGCACGTACTCCTACGACGCGGTGGAGACCTGCGCCGGCGACGGGACCTGCGCGCTGGCCTGCCCCGTGGACATCAACACCGGCGACATGATGAAGGCGTTCCGGATCAGGGGCCACAACCCTCCGGCGGAGGCAGTCGCCCTGACCATCGCCAAGCGGTACCGCCTGATGCAGCGCGCGGGTCGGATCGCGCTGCGCACCGCCCACGGCGTGGGGATTGCCACCGGAGATGGCCTGGTCACCGGGGTGACGAGGGCGGGCAGGACGATCGTGAGCAGGGACGTGCTGCCCACATGGCTGCCGGAGATCCCCGACTCGGCGCCACGCAGGCTGCCGACAACCACGCGCGAGGGCGCGGCGGCGGTGTACTTCCCCGCCTGCATCAACCGCATCTTCGGCAATCCCGAGGCGATGGCGCATCGGGCGAGCCTGCCCGAGGTGGTCGTGGCCCTGGCTGGGCGCGCAGGCCAACCGGTCTGGATCCCCGATGACGTCAGCGGACTGTGCTGCGGAACTGTCTGGCACTCCAAGGGCTACGAGCGCGGCAACCGCCACATGGCCAACGCCGTAGTCGATCACCTGTGGCGCTGGACCGACGGCGGCCGCCTGCCGGTCGTGGTGGACGCGACCTCCTGCACCTTCGGGCTCGTCCACGAGGTCGAGCCGTACCTCGAGGGGCCGGCCGTGAGCCAGCATCAGAGGCTGCGCATTCTGGACTCCATCGAGTGGGCGCGCGACGAGCTGCTGCCCCGCCTCGAGGTCCGTTCCAAGGTCGGTTCGGCCGTCATCCATGCAACCTGCGCCGGCACCCATCTCGGGCTCGGTCCGGCCCTGGCCGAGGTGGCCGGTGCCGTGGCCGAGGAGGTCACGGTCCCCATCTACGGGACGTGCTGCGGGTTCGCCGGTGACCGCGGGATGCTGCACCCCGAGCTGGCTGACGGAGCCGGACAGGAACAGGCCGCCGAGCTTGCTGGCCGTCAGTTCGATGCCTACCTGTGCTCCAACCGGACATGCGAACTCGGCATGACACGAGCCATCGGCCACGACTACGCCAGCTTCCTGTTCCTGCTGGACGAGGCAACGAGGTAGCGGGGAGGCGGGTACCGCTCCTACAGATCAAGCCGCTGCCGCTCGAGGGTGTCCAGGTACCGCGGGTTCGCTGCCCCGGCGAGCTCGTCGAGCAGCACCCCCAGGCGCTCGACGACCGGCGGTGAGGAGTGTCCGAAGTGCACGAGCTCTCCCACAGCGCCCTGGATCAGTTGCTCGATCCTCTGCGGGCGGTAGACGACCCGGACTGTCCCGGCCTCGTCGGCGACGTACGGGCTCGGTGACTCCCGGCCGACCAGCGGTCGCAGGATCCGGTGAAGCTGGTCGACGACCTGGCAGGCGGTGGTCGGGTCGTTCAAGGACGGAGACAGGGCGCGATCGGCGATGTCGACGAGTTGGCGAATCCCGAACGCCAGGTCCTGGTTCATCAGCCGTTCAGGGCCGAGCCCGACAGCGTTCGCGACCTTGATGGCCGCTTCCTCGGGCAGGTCCGCAACACCCCAAGCGCGGGCCAGCGCCTGGCCCTCGACGACGAAGTCCCCCGATTGGACCTGGACGTCGAGGACCGCCCCATGCTCAGCGGCCAGACCAACGAGCGCGGGGAAATCCAACTCGGTGACACTTCCGTGGCCGTGCGAGCACCTGATCTCGACCCGAGCAGCACCCGGTGAGGGGGACCACGTGGGACCAGCGACCGGGCTCTCCCCTGCCCGAGCGGGGTACAACTCGTCGATGACCTGCACCGCCCGGTCACCGACCCCGGAGATGACGTTGGCGACCTGGATGGAGGTCGTGACGTGCCTGATGAAGGCAAGGAAGAGCCCCAGGCTGGCGACCACGAACAAGAACGCAACCGTGACTGACGCCTGCGGCACGAACGGATCGGTGCCCTGGAAGCTGCCCCGGACTGAGCGCATCACCGTCAGCGAGTAGATGAAGGTGGCCAGGAAGACTCCCAGCGTCGTCTGCGTGATCCGGCTGCTCAGGAAGGTCGAGAGCACCCGGGGCGTGAACTGGTTGCTGGCCAGCTGCAGGACGACGATGGTGATGGTGAATACCAGCCCGGTGACCGAGATCATCGACGTGGCGATCGTGCTCAGGATGCTCAAGGCCGCGTCGGGCCCACCGGTGAAGGCGAACGGCAGTCCCTCATCGAGCTCCTCGTCGAGCTGGGGCAACAGCAGCCCGAGGAGGAACGCCGCCAGGCAGATGGCCAGCGGCAGCGCCCAGAAGGGCCGCCACAGGCGGTCCCACCAGGTCTCGACGCGGACGACGGGCACCTGTCCGTTCGCGATGATCGGGCTGTCCATCGGGCGAGTCCGTCAGGATCGCCCGACCTCGGCGAGCCGTCGCCCCCGTCGGGTCAGCCCCGCGTCAGCTTCTTGTAGGTGGCCCGGTGCGGGCGGGCTGCCTCGGCACCCAGGCGGGCGATCTTGTTCTTCTCGTAGGACTCGAAGTTGCCCTCGAACCAGAACCACTGGGAGTCGCCCTCGTAGGCAAGGATATGCGTCGCGATGCGGTCAAGGAACCAGCGGTCGTGCGAGGTGATCACCGCACAGCCCGGGAAGTCCAGCAGGGCGTTCTCCAGGGAACCCAGGGTCTCGACGTCGAGGTCGTTGGTCGGCTCATCGAGCAGGATCACGTTGCCGCCCTGCTTGAGGGTCAGGGCGAGGTTCAACCGGTTGCGCTCCCCACCGGACAGGACCCGCGCGGGCTTCTGCTGGTCGGGGCCCTTGAAGCCGAACGCCCCCACGTAGGCACGCGACGGCATCTCGACGTTGCCCACCTTGATCCAGTCCAGCCCGTCGGAGACAACCTCCCAGACGTTCTTGGCCGGGTCCAGCCCGGACCGGCTCTGGTCGACGTAGGACAGCTTCACGGTGTCCCCGACCCGGATATCACCAGACGTCGGCAGCGCCGCCTTGTCGGAGGTGTCCTCGTCGGCCGTTGCCACGATCATCTTGAACAGGGTCGTCTTGCCGACACCGTTGGGTCCGATGATCCCGACGATTCCGTTGCGGGGAAGGGTGAAGCTCAGGTCGTCGATCAGCAGGCGGTCATCGAACGCCTTGGACAGATGGCTGGCCTCGACGACCAGCGAACCCAGGCGCGGACCCGGCGGGATCTGGATCTCCTCGAAGTCGAGCTTGCGGGTCTTCTCGGCCTCGGTGGCCATCTCCTCGTAGCGATCAAGGCGAGACCGGCTCTTGGTCTGGCGGGCCTTGGCGTTCGACCGCACCCACTCGAGTTCGTCGGTCAGGCGCTTGCGGAGCTTCGCGTCCTTTGCCCCCTCCACCTTGAGGCGGGCCGACTTGGCCTCCAGGTACGTGGAGTAGTTGCCCTGGTACGGGTAGGCCCGGCCCCGGTCGAGCTCTAGGATCCACTCGGCGACGTTGTTGAGGAAGTACCGGTCGTGGGTGATGGCGACGATGGTGCCGGGGTACTTCTCCAGGTGCTGCTCGAGCCACTGCACGCTCTCGGCGTCGAGGTGGTTCGTGGGCTCGTCGAGAAGGAGCAGGTCGGGCTGCTGCAGCAGCAGCTTGCACAGGGCCACGCGACGACGCTCGCCACCGGACAGCACCGAGACGTCGGCATCACCGGGCGGGCAGTTCAGGGCATCCATCGCCTGGTCAAGCTGGCTGTCGAGGTCCCAGGCGCCCAGGTGGTCGATCTTCTCCTGCAGTACACCCATCTCGGCCATGAGCGCGTCGAAGTCGGCCTCCGGATCGGCCATCAGCTCGGAGATCTCGTTGTACCGGTCGACGAGGGCCTTGGTCTCGGCCACGCCCTCCTCGACGTTGCCCAGGACATCCTTGCTCTCATCCAGCTCGGGCTCCTGGGACAGGATCCCTACGGTGTAGCCGGAGCTCAGGGTGGCATCACCGTTGGAAGGATGGTCGAGACCCGCCATGATCTTGATCAGGCTCGACTTGCCCGCCCCGTTGGGACCAACAACACCGATCTTGGCCCCGGGCAGGAACGACAGGGTCACGTCGTCGAGGACGACCTTCTCGCCGTGGGCCTTGCGTGCCTTGCGAAGCGTGTAGATGAACTCAGCCATGGGTCCAAGGGTATCGGCCGCGCACGGGTGCCCCGGCACTCTCGATCTCCGGAACCGGTCCACGGCCACCTCATCGGTGCGAGCGGGCGGCAACCGGCCCGAGCGCCCGCAGCCCACTCACGCAGCGTCGACCCGGGGACCGCCGTCGGCCGCCGGGCCACCCCCACTTCCCCCTGTCGGGCCACCCCCACTTCCCCCTGTCGGGCCAGCCTCGCCGCCCTCGGCCCCGCCAACTCCGTCCGGGCCAGCTCCAGCGAGGACCCCTGCCCCGCCACCTCCGGCCGGAGCGGTGTCAGCGGGCTCCTGGTCCGTGGGCTCCGGTGAGCCGCCGGAGCTGATCTGCGGTCCGATCGGGGCCCGCTGGAACTGCGCCCGGCACCGGGTGAGGTCGAGACCGAAACTGACCACCTCGAGGTCGGTGAAGGTCACGGCCATCGTGGTGCCCGGCGCCCCGGGCACGTCTCGGTCGACGGCGCGCTGGCGCACCTTGCCGTGCACGACCACCGGATGTCCCTTGGCCAGCGAATGTGCGGCGTTCTCCGCGGCACGCCGCCACGCGGTGACGTTCCAGTAGGCGGTATCCCCATCGAGCCAGCGCCCGCTCGCACGGTCGTACCGCCTGGTCGTCGTGGCAACCCGGAATCTGGCAAGGGCATCCCCCCGGACGGTCGTGCGGAAGTCCACGTCGGACACCAGGTTGCCCGCGACGGTCATCATGGTCTCGTTCATCATCCCCCCGTTCGCAGCGCCCCCCGGCGCCGCACCCCGCACCCTGCCGCATGGGGGTGTCCTCCACCAGACCCGAGGCCACATCTGTGGACGGGCAGCCCGACCGCCCCGCCGCTCCCCGCCGTCCACGCCCCGCCCCCACCCCGCCCCGCACCGGTCCCGATCTCAGGTGGTCAGCGGCCACGCGATGGTGACAGCCGAGGCCAGGCCATGCGACAGCAGGTCGTTGCTCAGCTCCCGCTCGACATCGTCACGGACGAAACGACGTGTGCGCAGGCTGCGCCGGACCCACTTCGACTCACGGCACCGGCCCAGCACGTGCTCCCCGGACAGCATCCGCGCCTTGACCCGGGACAGGTCACCCTCATCGCCCTCGGGATGGCGCCGATAGGCCGCGGTGGAGGCGGCGGCCTCGAGGATCGAGGCCCCCAGGATCTCCCGCGCCCGGGCGGGGGCCTCCGGGTGCACCTGCGCACCCCCGTGCAGGAGCCGTCGCTGCTCGTCGGCCGGCAGCGGATGGAGCTCAGCGTCAACGAACTCCACGACCTGGGGCCACCGGCCGCTGACCCACGCTGCCCCGACGCACCCCTCGACCAGGTCGGCCATCCGATGCTCCGACGGCGTCCAGTCGAGCCAGTCGCCGAGGTCGATCGCACCAGCCAGCTCGCCCAGATGGGCGTCGGTGGTGAACCTGTCGGCCCTGCCCTCGCAGTAGGGGCATGCGGGACCGACCATCACCGCGTGCGCGTGCAGGACGACCTCGAGGATCGAATCCCCGATGAACTCCAGACGCTGGAACTCCCGCCCCCGTGCCCTGCGGATCGCCTCCATCGCCGAGGGGGTCAGCGGGCCAAGCCTGGCCTCGACAACGCGACGCTGGACAGCCTCGCGGGCCGGATCCCGTGTCGGTGCACCGCCCCGGCCGCCGCGTTCACCGGATGCGCCCATGCCGCGATTCTCCCCGGCCGCCTCAGCCGACGACGACGCCCGCCACCAACGCGCGGACCTCGTCCTCCCCGGCACCGACCGGTGAAGCCGGGAACAGCGCGAACTCGACCCCGCCCGGGGCCGCTGCGCGCGAGCACAGCACAGGGGTCGACGGCAGCTCGACGGGACGCCGGAAGGAGATCTCGAAGCGTCGACCGGGCACGGTCTGGTCAACTCCGAGCACTGCGGCGGACCGGCCCGTCGTCCACCACCCGTGCACGATCGCCCTCCGAAAGCCGAACAGGCGGGCGGGCACCGCATGCATGTGGATCGGATTCACATCGCCGGTCACACGGCCGAACGCGCGGCCGGTCCCCTCGTCGACCTGGAGCACCTCCTCGGTCTCCCACAGCCCCTGGGAGTCGATGATGGGCACGTGGGACTCCTCGGCTCCACTGGCTGAACGGCTGCGTGAGAGTGTCACGGCCGTCGAGCGCCAGCACACCCGTCCGCCGGAGCTGACCTCGCCGCACAGGTCGAACTCCAGGCCGGAACGCACGTGCCGGGCGCCGGAGACCCACGCACGGACGTCCCACGGACCGTCGGCCGGGAGGTCGTCGAGCACCTCGATCACGGTTCCCTGGTGCACCATGCCCATCGCCCGGATCGGGAACGACCATCGGGAGAGCAGGTCGATGTGCAGGGCCATCACCGGAACCTGCGGGAAGGCGATCGGCAGATCCGCCCAGGAGCCCATCAGGGTCCGATACTCGGCGAGCAGTCCACGGTCGGGGACCCAGCCGGTCACGAGCGTGCCGGTGTCGGGAAGTGTGGTGGTGGCCGAGGCAGAGCGCTTCCACGGCGCGGCCGCCCGCGCCAGGCTCAGGGAGTACCGGGGCAGGTCGGTGCGGGCGGACTCATCGGACTCGTTCATGGCGACCTCAGCATGGTGGACGGAGCGGCACGTGACCCACGACGCTAACCCGCCCAACGCGGCCATGCCGCGTGGGCTCGGGGGCAGCGGGCCATGGATGCAGCGGACACGACACAATAGCGCCGTGGAACACAGCTTCGATCTTGCGATCGACCCCGACGTCGTCCTGGCCGAGCTCATCAGCGAGGAGTTCCTGCTGGCCTTCGCCGAGGAGGTGGGGGTCGAGGTCGACGACCTGATCGTCGGCACCTCCGGCGACGACGCGGCGGCCAAGATGCTGTGGCAGTTCTCCACCGACAAGGACGGGATCCCCTCGCTGGCCAGGAAGATGCTGCCCGGTGAGGTGCGGCTGTCGTGGGCCCAGAGCTGGGGCACCCTGATCGACGGGGTCGCCGCCGGTACCCTCGAGGTGAACCTCCTCGGCAATCCGAAGGCAGTCTCGAACGGTGCCGCGACGCTCACGGCCGCCGGGGATGGATGCACGTTGGCCACCTCCACGACGACGAAGGCGTCGTTGCCCTTCCCGATCGCGGGCAAGGTGCAGTCGATGATCGACAAGGACCTCGTCGGCTGGATCCTCTCCGTACAAGCACGGGTCCTGACCCGTCGACACCCGAGCTGAAGACGCCCCGGGTACCACCGTGTAGCTGATGTCTCAGGCAGGATGAACAGATGGCGCGCGCATCCGGACGGCGATACCTGGCGCTGCGCACCGGCGTGGCGGGTGCTGCCGCACTGACCTCCAACACGTTCGCTCGTGGGCTCCTGCCGCGGTCGACGACCGATCAGGCCATGGTCACGGGTGTGGCCGGTGTCCTCGGACTCGGGATCGGCACCATGGCCGTCTCCACCGTGGAGGCGACCGCCGAGCTGGTGGCTGCCTCACGGGGCCGCGGCGACCCGGAGAACACCACCCTGATCGCCGCCGGACTGGTTGCCGCTGTGGGGCTGGCGGCCGGAAGGGTGCTGCCCAACACCAGCACGACCCCGCTGCCCGTGGCCGCCGCCAACTCCGCTGCCCGCCTGATCGGCAGCGGCGCCGCAATCGCCGCGCTGGTGATCGCCTCGGACAAGGCGACCCGTCCCCTGATCGGTCCGGTGGGACCGGCCCTCGGAATGGCCAGCGCCGCCGGGATCGGCGGGGTCATCGCCGCATGGCGCGTCAACGCCCGTGACCGGCGAGCCGTCGCGGTCGGAGAGATCGGGAACCGCCAGCAGATCCAGCGCCCGACATCAGCCACCGGGGTCGCCACATCCGTCGCGATGGGCGGGGCCGTCGGTGTGGGCCTGCTGACACTGGCCGGCGCCGAGTACGCCCTGGCTGAGGGATCGACTGCCCTGGTCAGCTGGGCCGTGGGACGTTCGGACGACAAGGTCACGCCGCTGGTCGGTCACACGATCGCGGCGTCGCTGATGGTCCCTGCCGGGTTCGCGCTGCTGGACCGGTTGCGCCGAAGGATCATGCACGCCGACGACGTCGTCGAGGCTGCCTACCCCGACCCCCCGACCGGCCCCAACGTGACCTCCGGTCGTGCCAGCCTCATCGCCTTCGACGACATCGGCAAGGAGGGCCGTCGGTTCGTCCTGATGACCCTGACCGCCCAGGACATCTCCGCCGTCATGGGCGAGCCCGCCGAGGAGCCGATCCGCGCCGTGGCCGGGTTCGACAGCGCCGCCACCCCGGAGGCCCGCGCGATCATCGCCCTGTCGGAGCTCGAAGCCCTGGGCGCCTACGACAAGTCCGTCATCGTCGTGGCCGCCCCGACGGGCGTCGGCTACGTGAACTTCTCATTCGCCGAGGCACTGGAGTACCTCACCCGGGGCGACTGCGCGATCATCGTCCCGCAGTACGCCCTGGTGCCCAGCGCATTGGCCCTGAACCAGACCGATGCGGGGATCCGCATGCAGACGTTGATCCTCGAGGGTATCCGCGACCGGATCGCAGCCGCACCCTCGGATCGCCGGCCCCGACTGCTTCAGTTCGGCGAGAGCCTGGGCGCCCAGGTGGCGCTGGACGTCGCCGCTGATGGGACCGCCGGCTTCGACGAGCTGGGCCTGGAACGTGGCCTCTACCTTGGCACGCCGTTCCGGACCGCCCTGTGGGATCGCTGGTTCGCTGACCCGGCCTCGGTCGACCCGGACGGCCTCCTCGGCCGGGTGTCCCAGGCCGAGGAGATCCCCGGCCTGCCCGCGACTGTGCGACACGTCCAGATCATCCACAACGACGATCCGATCAACATGTTCTCCTACGACGCGGTCGTCCGGGCACCGTGGTGGATGGGCCCACCGGACACCCGCCCCCCGGGTGTGCCCAAGGAGACGCCGTTCCGGCCGATCACGACGTTCGTGATCACGCTCATCGACCTCAAGAACGGGATGAACAGCAGGCCCGGGCTCTTCCAGCGCCTCGGTCACGACTACCGGATCGAGCTCGCCGACGCACTCCGGTACGCCTTCGACCTGCCCGCCAGTCCCACGCAGGTCGAGCGGATCGAGGCCGCCCTTCGCGAGCGGGAGCGGGAATGGGCCACCCGCCGGATGGTCGCGAACAAGTTCGACTCCGCGCGCTCGTCGGTGCTCGGGCAGCTGCAGAAGTGGGGGGTGGACCCGACGACGATCTCCTTCGATGACGAGACCACCTCGAAGCTGGCGCGCGGGGACATCTCCGGACTGATCAGCAAGCTCGGCACCTCCGGCTCAAGCTAGGCAGCCGCGAGCCACGACGCGGATCGCGACAGGAGTCGAGGCCGGCGCGGCGACAGCACAAACCGGACAGGGCCCAGGCCAAGGCAGCGAGGCGTCACTGACGATGTGACCAACGTCACATCGGTTCGCCAACAGAGATGGACCCGCACTCTGCGCCGGCCATGGCTGCGCAGCGAAGGGCCATGCCATGGCCATTCCGCGACAGTCACGGTCGCCGAGCTGGCATCCCCGGGCCAGACAGACGCCCGGCACCCAGCCCCACGACGAGGTGACGACATTGACTTACCTACGGCAACGTAGGTTACGGTTGCGTAGGAACTCGACGATTCAGGTGGTGCAATGACTGACCAGGGAACGCTCCCGACGATCATCCAGGGCGGGATGGGGGTCGCTGTCTCCGGCTGGGAGCTGGCCCGTGCCGTCTGCCGGACCGGTGAACTGGGTGTTGTCTCCGGCACTGCCCTCGACGTGGTCTGTGCCCGCCGGCTGCAGGCCGGCGACCCCGGGGGCCACATGCGCAAGGCACTGGCCGCGTTCCCGATCCCGGAGATGTCCCGCCGGATCATGAAGAAGTACTACGTCCACGGCGGGAAGGCACCCGACGCGGCGTTCAAGGCGGTGCCGCGGTTCACCGTCACCCCCTCCGTTGAGCTGCAGGAGCTCGCGGTCGTCGGCACGTTCTGCGAGGTGTGGCTGGCCAAGCAGGAGCACACCGCTCCTGTGGGCATCAACTTCCTGCGCAAGATCGAGATCCCACTCCCCTTCGGCCTGCTCGGCGCCATGCTCGCCGGTGTCGACTACGTCCTGGTCGGGGCGGGCAACCCCTCGGAGATCCCCGAGCTGATGCGCACGCTGGCCGCCGGCGAGGATCTCGAGTTCGGCGTTCGGGCCCAGGGGCTGCGCTCCGACGACCCACCGGTGACGGTCCGCTGCAGCCCGACCGAGCTGCTGGGCGCGGCCGCCCACGGGATGACCGTCCCCCGCTTCCTGGCCATCGTCGCCTCCGTGGACCTGGCCGCCGGGCTGGCCGGCGATCCGGCGACGCGCCCGTTCGGATTCATCGTCGAGGGGCCCAGCGCCGGCGGTCACAACGCCCCGCCCCGCGGTCCGCGGCAGCTCGACGAGCTGGGCCAGCCCGTCTATGACGACCGGGACGCCGTTGACCTCGAGACGCTCGCTGCGATCGGGCTGCCGTTCTGGCTGGCCGGTGCCTACGGGACCCCCGAGGGACTGGCCGAGGCCAGGGCCACGGGTGCGATGGGTATCCAGGTCGGGACGGCCTTCGCCTACAGCCAGGAATCGGGACTGGCCGATTCGCTCAAGCGCCAGGTGCTCGGCGAGGTCCTGGCCGGCACGCTGGACGTGCGCAGCGACTGGCGGGCGTCGCCCACAGGATTCCCCTTCCGGGTCATCCAGCTCGAGGGGACCGTCAGCGATCCTGAGATCGCCACTGGCCGCAAGGCCGTCTGCGACCTCGGCGCCCTGCGCTCGCCGTACAAGAAGGCCAACGGCGACATCGACTACCGGTGCCCGGCCGAGCCACTGGCGGTGTACACACGCAAGGGCGGCCGGGCGGCCAACGCCGAGGGCCGGCGCTGCCTGTGCAACGCGCTGCTGTCGGCGGCCGACCTCCCCCAGCATCGTCCGGATGGATCCGTCGAGCCGGCCATCGTCACCTCCGGGGACGACTTCCGCGCTGTCGAGGCCCTTGCCTCGAACGGCTCCGCCGGTGGCCCCTACCTGGCATCCGCGGTCGTTGACTACCTGCGCGCCGGACTTGCCCTGGTCTGACCCACGAGGCCATGCTCAGCACCCTGACGGGCGGGATCCATACCCGTGGGTAACAGTCATTGGTCCCGCCAAGGCGGTCACTTCGACCACCCGTTGGGGGGCAGTACCCAAATACCCTGAGCGGGAGTCCGCGTAGGAGGAAACGAATGAGCACTGACCAGGGTCTGGATGCCGAAACACTCGCAATGATGTTGGACGGTCTGACGGAGTACATCTCCGACGCGCTGCCCCCCGAGCGCCAGTTGGAGCTGGATCATGAGGACGTCTGCCCGGAGGACACGGTCCGCGCGATGTCGACCGACCTCGGGATCCAGCTGGTCTTCGTGCCTGAGGACTACGGAGGCATGGGCGGCGGCGCCTTCGACTCCTACCTGCTGTGCGAAGTGATGGCCCGCAAGGACATCGGCCTCGCCACCGCCATCTTCGCCACCTTCCTGGGCAGTGACCCGATCCTGGTCGGCGCCACGGAGGAGCAGAAGGAGAAGTGGCTGGGCGCGATCGCCGAGGATGGCATCGTCTTCGCCTACGGCGCCACAGAGCCCGAGGCCGGCTCGGACCTGGGCGCGATGAAGACCAAGGCCGTGCCGATCGAGACCGACGGTGCGGTCACCGGCTACCGCATCAGCGGCGCGAAGCAGTGGATCTCCAACGGCACCATCGCCGACGCCACCACCATCCTCGCCCTCGCCCCCGGCGGGCCGACCTGGTTCGTCGTCGAGAAGGACACCCCCGGCTTCACCAGCGCCAAGCCCGAGGACAAGCACGGGATCCGGCTGTCGAACACCGCCGCTCTCTACCTGGACAATGTCGAGGTCGGGCTCGACGCCCTGATCGGCGGGGTCGAGGGCAAGGGCCTGGTGCAGGCCCAGCAGGTGTTCGGCTACACCCGCGTGATGGTCGCCGCATTCGGCCTCGGCGGGGGTTGGGAGGCCGTGGACCGCGCGATCGAGTACTCCAAGACCCGGATCTCCGGCGGCACACCGCTGTCCGAGAAGCAGGGCTACACCCACAAGCTGATCGTCCCGCACGTCGCCCGCCTGGAGGCCGCACGTGCCTTCATCGAGGAGACCTCGCAGCGCATCGACGAGGGCGAGGGGCCCGACGGCGCACTCAACACCGAGGGCGCGATCGCCAAGTACCTGGCCACCGAGTCGGGCAACCATGCAGCCGAGGACGCCATCCAGGCACTCGGGGGCTACGGGTTCACCCGTGAGTACACCGTGGAGAAGATCAAGCGCGACGTGCGCATCACCACGATCTACGAGGGCACCTCGGAGATCCTCGAGATGACCATCGCGCGCGATCGCTGGCAGGAGCACCTGAAGTCCCGCGGCCAGCACTACCTCAACGCCGCGCAGGAGATGAACGCGCTCGCGGCCCGCCACCCCGAGGTGGGCGCGGCAGCCGCGGCCCTCGGCTTCGAGGCCCTCGCGGGGGTGTTCAGCGCCTGCCAGACCGGGCGGCTGACCCGCAACCAGCACGTGCTGTTCCGCCTCGGTGAGCTCGTCGCCAACGTGGAGTGCGCCGGTGCGATGTGCCGGCGCGCCGCCGCGGCCGCGGACGGGACGCTCGCGGAGAAGGCCAACCGGCGCTTCGACGCGGATGCGCTGGCCGTCATCGCCCGGGTCTTCGCCCGCGAGGCAGCCATGAAGGCCGGCGAGGAGGGCATGCGCTGGGTCATCGGCTCCGCCGACCCCGCGCTGGGCCTTGACGCCACCCTTCCCGCGACACTGCGTCTGGACGCCATCCGCACCGCCCAGGCAGGGCTGGTCACCGACATGACCGCCCTGTCCGACGTCCTCTACGCCTGACCCCCGGCCAGATCCATCAGGAGACTGAGATGACCTACCCCGAGCCGATCGCCATCGTGGGGATCAGCGCGATCATGCCCGACGCCCCCGACGCCGACGCCTTCTGGGGCAACATCCGCAACGGCGTGTACTCGATCAGTGACGTGCCGACCGAGCGGTGGGATCCGGAGCTGTACTACGACCCGGACATGCGGGCTGAGGACAAGACGTACTCCAAGATCGGCGGCTGGGTCCGTGAGTTCCCCTGGGAGCCGATGGCCTGGAAGCTGCCCCTGCCGCCCAACGTGACCAAGCACTTCGACGACGGGCAGAAGTGGGCGGTCAGCGCCGGTCGCTCGGCGCTGCTCGACGCCGGTTGGCCGGACTGGAACGTGAATCCTGAAGAGGTCTCGGTCATCCTGGGCAACGCCCTGGGCGGCGAGAAGCACTACGCCAGCCACCTGCGGATCGCCTACCCCGAGCTGGCCCAGGCCTTCGAGAAGTCACCTGCGTTCGCTGCGCTGCCCGCTGATGTGCGGGCCTCGATCCTCACCCAGGCGCGCGAGGAGCTCGTCTCGGGGATCACTGAGATCACCGAGGACACGATGCCGGGCCAGCTGTCCAATGTGCTGGCCGGTCGAGTGGCCGCCCTGTTCAACTTCCGCGGCCCGAACTTCACCACCGACGCCGCCTGCGCATCGGCCCTGGCCGCGATGAGCTCGGCTGTCCACGGCCTGCAGGCCCACGACTACGACGCCGTCGTGTCCGGCGGCATCGACCGCAACATGGGCGTCAGCGCCTTCGTGCGCTTCTGCAAGATCGGTGCGCTGTCGGCCACGGGCACCCGGCCCTTCGACGCGGGCGCCGACGGCTTCGTGATGGGTGAGGGCGCGGCCCTCTTCGTGCTCAAGCGGCTCTCCGACGCAGAAGCGGCCGGTGACCGCATCTACGCGACCATCCTGGGCATCGGCGGCTCCTCGGACGGCAAGGGCAAGGGCATCACCGCCCCGAACCCGATCGGCCAACGCCTCGCGATCGGCCGCGCATGGGACCGCGCCGGAGTCGACCTCTCGACCATCGGGATGCTCGAGGCGCACGGCACATCGACCGCCGTCGGGGATGCCACCGAGCTGGGCAGCCTCAACGACGTCTTCGGAGGGGCTGGGATTGCACCCGGTTCCATCGCCCTCGGGTCGGTCAAGTCCAACATCGGCCACCTGAAGGCCTCAGCCGGCGCGGCCGGGCTCTTCAAGGCCGTCATGAGCCTGCACGACAAGGTGCTGCCGCCGAGCCTGCACTTCGAGGTCCCGAACCCGAAGGTGGACTGGGCCACGACCCCGTTCGCCGTGAACACCGACCTGCGTGAGTGGGACAAGCGTGGCGCCGACCCACGCCGAGCGGGCGTCAGCGCGTTCGGCTTCGGCGGCACCAACTTCCACATCGCGCTGGAGGAGTACGTCCCCGGACGTCACCGCAAGGAGGACGCCCCCCGGTCCTTCGCCGGCGCCGACATCCCCGCGGCTGCTGCACCGGCCGCCGCGCCGGCTGCTGCGCCGGCCGCCCGCAAGGTCCCGCTGCGCGGCGCCGCCGTGCTCGGCGGACGCGATGAGGCCGACGTCGTCGCCGCGCTGACGGCGCTGTCCGCCGAGGCTGCTGCCGGGCGTGCCCCGGCACCGGCGGCGCCGGACCCCGCGCTTGCTGACGCGGCCATCCGCGTCGCCATCGACTACGCCGACGCCGCCGACCTGGCCAAGAAGGCCGACAAGGCGATCCAGGCCTTCGGTGCCAACAACCCGGCGATGTGGAAGATGCTGCGCTCGCAGGGCGTGTTCGTGGGCCGCGGCGCGGCTCCCAAGGTCGCCTTCCTGTTCACGGGTCAGGGGTCGCAGTACGCCAACATGCTCGCTGAGCTGCGTGCGCGCGAGCCGATCGTGCGTGACATCTACGACGAGGCCGACCGGATCATGACCCCGCTGCTGGGCAAGCCGCTCTCGGACTATGTGTTCGCCGACCCCTCGGACCCGGAGGCCGTCAAGCGCCTCAACGCCCAGCTGCTGCAGACCGAGATCACCCAGCCCGCGGTACTGACCACCGACGACGCCATGGCCCAGTTGCTGGCCGCCTACGGGATCGCCCCCGACCTGGTCATGGGCCACAGCCTTGGCGAGTACGGCGCCCTGGTCGCCTCCGGCGCCCTGACCTTCGATGCCGCGCTTGAGGCCGTCAGCGCCCGCGGTCGGGAGATGACCCACGTCTCCCAGGAGGACAACGGCGCGATGGCAGCCGTGTTCGGTCCGCTGCCCGACATCGAGCGGATCGTGGCTGAGGTCGACGGGTACGTCGTCGTGGCCAACATCAACTCCAACACCCAGGCCGTCATCGGCGGTGCGACCGCAGCCGTGGAGGCCGCCGTGGCTGCCTTCCAGGCGGGAGGCATGACCGCCATGCGCATCCCGGTCTCGCACGCGTTCCACACCCAGATCGTGGCCGGGGCCAGCGAGCCGTTGAAGGTCGCGATGCGCCGCCTCGAGGTCCGCGGGCCCCAGCTGCCGATCGTGGCCAACGTCACCGGTGAGTTCTACCCCGAGAACGCCGACACCGAGACGATGCTCGAGATCCTCGGTCGGCAGATCGCCGAGCCGGTGCAGTTCGTCAAGGGCCTGAACACCCTCTACGACGCCGGCGCCCGCGTCTTCGTCGAGGTCGGGCCGAAGAAGGCCCTGCACGGCTTCGTCGACGAGGTGCTGGGTTCGCAGCACGACGACGTGGTGGCCCTGTTCACCAACCACCCGAAGCTGGGCGACGTCGCATCGTTCAACCAGGCGCTGTGCGGCCTGTACGCCGCGGGCCTCGGGTTCGGCCCAGCTGCCGCCGAGCCGACCCCGGTCGCCGCCCCCGTGGCTGCTGCGCCCGTCGCTGCCGCCCCCGCCGCCGCCCCCGCTGCTGCTGTTCCGCCCGCCGCGCCGGTCGCCGCCGCGGTCCGCACACTTCCCACCGCCACAGCATCAACCCCGAGGACGCCCATGACCACCGCCCGCTATGAGGAACTGGGTCGGCTGTTCGCCGGCGTGCTGGAGCAGGGACTGCGGGTGTACTCAGGCGATCAGGGCGCTGCCGCACCCACGCCCGGTGTCACCATCAGCCCTGCCTCGACGACCCCGGTGGCCATCACCGGCGCCGCTCTTGGCCTACCCGGCGTCGACCGCGTCTTCGACGACGAGAACGTCGCGCGCATCCTCGATGGCCAGCAGTTCATCGACATCATCCCGACCCGCTTCCGCGAGGCGATCGTCGACAAGCGGATCACCCGGCTGGTGAAGAGGGCCGGGCAGGACCCCGTCTTCGAGACGATCGACGATGAGGCCAGCGTCATCAAGCTGGCCGGCCGGGGAGCCCCCCTGGATGTCGTCGAGGAGTTCGGCGTGGAGGCCGCCCGCGACAAGGCACTGGACCGCACCACCCGTCTGGCCATCGGCTCCGGCCTCGACGCCCTGCGCGATGCCGGCATCCCCCTGGTCATGCGCTACCGGTCCACCACGCTGGGCACGATGCTGCCCGAGAAGTGGGGCCTGCCCGAGTCGATGCGCGACGACACCGGGGTCATCTTCGCCTCAGCCTTCCCGGGCTACGGCGAGTTCGCCGCTGAGATCGAGAAGTACATGGCCGACCGTGGCCGCCGCGAGCAGCTCCTGGCCCTGGAGGCCGTGCGCGCCCGGATGACCGGTGTCGAACCTGCTGCTGCCGAGGTCGACCGGCGCATCGCGGAGCTGCGCCACCTGCTCGACGTCGAGGGCTTCGAGTACGACCGGCGCTTCATCTTCCGCTGCCTTGCGATGGGCCACTCGCAGTTCGCCGAGCTGATCGGGGCCCGCGGCCCGAACACCCAGATCAACGCCGCCTGCGCGAGCACCACCCAGGCGACCGCCCTGGCCGAGGACTGGATCCGGGCTGGCCGCTGCAAGCGCGTCGTCGTCGTCTCCGCCGATGACGTGACCAGCGATGTGCTGCTGCCCTGGGTGGGCTCCGGCTTCCTGGCCACCGGCGCAGCCGCGACCGAGGACGTCGTCAGCGAGGTCGCCACCCCGTTCGACCGGCGCCGGCACGGCATGGTCGTGGGGATGGGCGCAGCCGCGTTCGTCGTGGAGTCAGCTGAGTCCGTCCGCGAGCGCGGCCTGCAGCCGATCTGCGAGGTGCTGGCCACCGCCACCGCGAACAGCGCCTTCCACGGCACCCGGCTGGACGTCGAGCACGTCGGCCAGGTCATGGAGGGCCTGGTCCGTACCGCGGAGGGACGCGGCATCGACCGCACCCAGATCGCGCCACAGACGGTGTTCGTGTCCCACGAGACCTACACACCCGCCCGCGGCGGTTCGGCCGCAGCGGAGGTCAACGCGCTGCGGCGGGTCTTCGGCAGCGCCGCGAACTCCATCGTGATCACCAACACCAAGGGGTTCACCGGCCACGCGATGGGTGCCGGCGTCGAGGACGTGGTGGCGATCAAGGCGCTGGAGACCGGCATCGTCCCGCCGGTCCCGAACTACAAGGTGCCGGATCCGGACCTCGGCACGCTGAACCTCTCGCTCGGCGGCGCCTACCCGGTGCAGTACGCGCTGCGCCTGGCAGCCGGCTTCGGCTCCCAGATCGCCATGTCGCTGCTGCGCTGGACGCCCATGCCCGATGGCCGGCGGCGCGCACCCAGCGAGCTCGGGTACGCCTACCGGATCATCGACCGCGCCGCGTGGGATCGCTGGCTGGCCGACGCGGCCGGGCGCTCCGGGGCCACTCTCGAGGTGGACCGCCGCAGGCTGCGGATCGTCGACACCGGCGCTCCTGCCGCCGCGTCCGCCCCGGCGCCGGCCGCGGCTGCCGCGCCGACCCCCGCCGCTCCCGCCGCTCCCGCCGAGGCCGCCGGGTCTGCCCCGGCTGCCGCCCCGGCCTTCGCTGCAGCTGCGCCAGCCCCGGCGGCACCAGCAGCCGCTCCGCCAGCACCCAGCCCGGCCGCCGTGGACCCGCTGGTCGCCGAGGTCGTCGGCATCGTCTCGGAGATGACCGGCTACCCGCCGGAGCTCCTCGACGTCGACCTGGACCTCGAGGCCGACCTCGGTGTGGACACCGTCAAGCAGGCCGAGGTGTTCGCCGCGGTCCGCGACAAGTACGGCATCGAGCGCGACGACACCGTCGCCCTGCGTGACTTCCCCACGCTCAGCCACGTCATCGGCTGGGTCCGCGGGCAGACCGGCATCGAGGCCGTCGCCGCCGCCCCCGCAGCACCGCAGGCGCCGGCCGCTGCGCCAGCTCCTGCTGCAGCCCCGGGCGCCGCTGAGGCGGCACCCGCGCCGGCCGGCGACGAGGTGACCGATGCGGTCATCGGGATCGTCTCGGAGATGACCGGCTACCCGCCGGAGCTGCTCGACCTCGACCTGGACCTCGAGGCCGACCTCGGTGTGGACACCGTCAAGCAGGCCGAGGTGTTCGCCGCCGTCCGCGAACGGTTCGACGTCGAGCGTGACGACAACCTCCAGCTGCGCGACTTCCCCACCCTGACCCACGTCATCGGCTGGGTCCGCGACAAGACCGGCATCCAGGCCACCGCCGCAGCCGCCGCAGCCCGCCGCACCAGCCGCGCGCCGCCCCGGCAGCAGCACCGCGCCGCAGCTGCACCCGCCGCCCCAGCAGCGGACGACGAGGTCACCGACGCGGTCATCGGGATCGTGGCCGAGATGACCGGCTACCCGCCGGAGCTGCTCGACCTCGACCTGGACCTCGAGGCCGACCTCGGTGTGGACACCGTCAAGCAGGCCGAGGTGTTCGCCGCCGTCCGCGAACGGTTCGACGTCGAACGTGACGACAACCTCCAGCTGCGCGACTTCCCCACCCTGACCCACGTCATCGGCTGGGTCCGCGACAAGACCGGCATCCAGGCCACCGCCGCAGCCGCACCCGCCGCACCAGCGGCCGCCCCGGCAGCAGCACCGGCCGCAGCTGCACCCGCCGCCCCAGCAGCGGACGACGAGGTCACCGAAGCGGTCATCGGGATCGTGGCCGAGATGACCGGCTACCCGCCGGAGCTGCTCGACCTCGACCTGGACCTCGAGGCCGACCTCGGTGTGGACACCGTCAAGCAGGCCGAGGTGTTCGCCGCCGTCCGCGAACGGTTCGACGTCGAACGTGACGACAACCTCCAGCTGCGCGACTTCCCCACCCTGACCCACGTCATCGGCTGGGTCCGCGACAAGACCGGCATCCAGGCCACCGCCGCAGCCGCACCCGCCGCACCAGCGGCCGCCCCGGCAGCAGCACCGGCCGCAGCTGCACCCGCCGCCCCAGCAGCGGACGACGAGGTCACCGAAGCGGTCATCGGGATCGTGGCCGAGATGACCGGCTACCCGCCGGAGCTGCTCGACCTCGACCTGGACCTCGAGGCCGACCTCGGTGTGGACACCGTCAAGCAGGCCGAGGTGTTCGCCGCCGTCCGCGAACGGTTCGACGTCGAACGTGACGACAACCTCCAGCTGCGCGACTTCCCCACCCTGACCCACGTCATCGGCTGGGTCCGCGACAAGACCGGCATCCAGGCCACCGCCGCAGCCGCACCCGCCGCACCAGCGGCCGCCGGCGCCGCACCTGAGGCGCCGCCTGCGCAGTCGAACGCAGCGGCCTTCGTCGGCGACTTCGCTGCTGTCGACGCCCTGCCCAGGCGCATCCCGGTCCCGGCACTGCGCCCCGACCTGAGCCGGTGCACCCCCACCGGTGTGAACCTCGGCGAAGGCGCGCGCGTCCTCGTCGTCCTCGACGACGGAGGTGTCGGCAAGGCCCTGGTCAAGAAGCTCGGCGGCCTCGGCGCCGCGGTGCTGGCCCTCCCGGCCGCCACCGCGACGGACGACCTGCTGGCCCAGGTGGCCGAGTGGTCCGGCGACACACCGCTGACTGGCGTGTTCTGGCTGCCCGCCCTCGATGACGAGGGACCGATCGGCGACATGGACCTCGCCGGCTGGCGAGAGCTGCTGCGCCGTCGCGTGGTCGCGCTGCATGCCCTGTTCCACGAGGTCACCGGTGCCAAGCCGTTCCTCGTCACGGGTTCCCGCCTCGGCGGGCAGCACGGGTACGACGACCCCGGCGCCACGGCTCCATTCGGCGGCACCGTCGTCGGGTTCGCCAAGTCGTACAAGCGCGAACGAGCCGACGTCCTGGTCAAGGCCGTCGACTTCCCGGCCAGCCGGAAGACCGCTGCGCTGGCCGACATCCTGATCGGCGAAGCGCTCACGGATCCCGGGTGCGTCGAGGTTGGCCATCTCGACGACCAGCGCTGGGGTGTGGGCCTGGCTGTCCAGCCGTTCCCCGCGGTGGACGCTCCCCTGCCCGAGGCGATGGAGCTCACTGGCGACTCGGTGTTCGTGATCACCGGCGCGGCCGGCAGCATCGTCTCAGCGATCACCGCCGACCTGGCCCAGGAGTCCGGTGGGACGTTCCACCTGCTCGACCTGACACCAACCCCGGACCCGCAGGATCCCGGTCTCAGCCGATACCTCAGCGACCCGGACAGCATGAAGGGCTACCTCGCCGAGCAGATCACCGCACGCGGCGAGCGCCCGACCCCGGTTCTCATCGAGAAGGAGCTGGCCCACTTCGAGCGGCTCGCCTCCGCACTGTCGGCGATCGAGGCGGTCACGGCCGCGGGTGGGACGGCGCACTACCACTCCGTGGACCTTCGCGACGGCGAGGCGGTCACAGCCGTCATCGACGAGATCCGCGAGGCGCACGGGCGCGTCGATGTCCTGCTGCACGCAGCGGGCCTGGAGATCAGCAAGGGCCTGGCCAAGAAGGAGCGTGCGGAGTTCGAGCTGGTGTTCGGCGTCAAGGCCGACGGCTGGTTCAACCTCCTGAGCGCGGCCGGTGACATGCCCATCGGGGCCACCGTCGCATTCAGCTCCGTCGCCGGCCGGTTCGGCAATGCCGGGCAGACCGACTACGCCGCGGCCAACGACCTGCTGTGCAAGATCGCCAGCAGCATGCGCACGACCCGTCCGGAGACCCACGCGATCGCGCTGGACTGGACCGCATGGGGCGGGATCGGCATGGCCACACGTGGATCCATCCCGAAGATCATGGAAGCTGCGGGCGTCCAGATGCTGCCGCCGCAGGCGGGCATCGCGTGGATCCGCCGTGAGCTGACCAGCGGCACGCCCGCGGGTGAGGTCGTGGTGGCTGGGACGCTGGGCATGATGGCTGCCGAGTTCGACGAGACCGGCGGGATCGACCCGCAGGCCTTCGCCCAGGCGTGCGCCGAGGCCGGCCCGATGCTCGGCGAGGTCCTCCGCGACAGCGTGAACTACGGGATCACGGTCCGCACCACGCTGGACCCGAAGGAGCAGCCGTTCCTCGACGACCACCGCGGTGACCGCGTCACGGCACTCCTGCCCGGCGTCATGGGCATCGAGGGGATGGTCGAGGTCGCCCAGCTCCTGACACCGGGGTGGTCCGTGGCGGCCGTCGAGGATGTCGACTTCCACGCCCCGCTGAAGTTCTACCGGGATGAGCCGCGCACCATAGAGCTGATCGCCCTCGTGCACCCCGATGGTGCCGACCTCGTCGCGGAGTGCCGGATCGAGGCCGAGCGGCAGTTGCCCGGATCAGACGAGCCGACCCGGACGACGCACTTCACGGGCCGCGTCCGGCTCACTGACTCGGCGCCGGACGGGCAGCACGAGGACCCGCCTGCACGGGAGGGTGCCGAGCTGGCAGCCGACGACGTGTACCGCATGTACTTCCACGGCCCCGCGTACCAGGTGGTCAGCTCCGCCTGGCGGGACGGGGACCGGGCGGCTGCGGAGTTCGCCGGCGACCTGCCGCCCAACCACACCCCCAGCGACCAGGTGACCCAGGCCGCCCCCCGCCTGATCGAGCTGTGCTTCCAGGCAGCGGGTCTCTGGGAGGCTGGCCGCGACGGCCGCCTCGCCCTGCCGACTCACGTCACCAGGGCCGTGGTGCTGGGGTCCGCCGGCGAGGCCGCAGAGGGCCCGCTCCTGGTCACTGCACAGCAGGGTCCAGACGGCTTCGACTGCGTCGTCACAGACGCCTCCGGCGCCGTGGCAGTCCGGCTGGAGGGCTACCGAACGGTCGCCCTGCCCCAGCCGCTGGATGACGCTGTGCAGGCGCCGATCCGCACCGTGATGGCAGACTGACAGAGCCATGGGCGAGACCGCTGGCGACACACAGGATCAGGGAGCAGGACACGTGGCAGAGGGCATGGTCGAGGTACCGGTTCTGGTGGGTCCCGATGGCCAGGTGTCGGCTCTGCCGGCCTGCGCGGCGATCCCCGGAGTCGATCCGGGGTTCCTGCTCGAGAGCCCCGCTCTGGAGCCCGGACCCGCCAAGGTGGCGGCTGCCACGGCCGTCTCGATCGCCGAGCCCAGCGGTCCGGGCCGCCACGATGTGGCCGTGGTCATGTCGTCGGATCCGGGCGCGACGGCGACCATCACGGCTGCTGTCGCCGATGTCCCGGCCAGTGCACTCCTCGACGGGTGGGCCCTTGCCGAGGAACTGCTCGGCATCAACCTGCGCGGCACCGCGGCCCAGGTTCCTGAGTGGTTCGGCGCCGTGGCGCCAACCCCGACGGGGCATGCCATCGAGGCCCGGGTCCGCGCCGCGGACGCCCCCGAGGACGCCCTGCTCGAGCACATCCGCTCGCCGCAGGGACCCGGGGTCCGGGTGGTGGCGCGCGCCGAGGCCGGCGTCCCGATCGGCTCCGGCGTCGCCCTGAGCGTGATCGCCCATGGGCGGGACCGGGCCACCGCCCTGACCCGCCTGCGCCAGGCGCTGATGGACTGCGCCGTCGTCGTCGAGGGCGCATGGACCAACAGGTCGGCGCTGATCGCCGCCCTGACGGCCGAGATCACCGGGGTTCCCACCCCGGAAACCGCGGAACCGAATCCCGTGGCCGTCCTGGTCTCCGCCGTGCGAGCCAGCGACTCCGAGCGCGAGACGCAGCGGGCAGCCTTCCACGCCCGCGCCGCGCGGGGTCGCCCCGAGCCCGCGGACGCGGCCGGCGTGGCCACGACCCTGTCCTACGACGGCCACCAGTACGCACTGCAGGTCTTCCAGACAGGCCCCGGGACCTTCCGGATCGACGCCGGGGACGCCGTCGCCGAGCTTGCGATCGCCCGGAACAACGACTACGAGTGGGACGTGACCGCTGCCGGTCGCAAGCACCACGTGGTGGTGGCCTCTCAGGGCACCGGCTGCGTCCTCGAGGTGGACGGCGTCGCCCATCACATCGATCGCGACGAGGGCATCGCGGTGCGGGCACAGTGGCCGGCGCTGATCGTCTCGGTGGCCGTGGAGATCGGCCAGGACGTTGCCGAGGGCGACCCGCTCGTGGTTGCCGAGGCGATGAAGATGGAGTCCACCCTCCGAGCCCCCTTCGCAGGGTCGATCACGTCGATCGCCGTGCTGCCCAACGAGCAGGTCGACGCCGGCGCGCCCCTGGTCCTGATCCGCCCGGACAACCGTGGCGACGCAGCGCCCATCGACAGCGCCAGTGCCGGGTCGCGGGTCAACTTCTCTGGGCTGGCCCTGGCCGACACGTCCGGCCGCTCCCCCTTCGAGCGTGTCTACACGGCCCTCGGCGGCTACCTGCTCGGGTACGAGCTCGATCCCGCCACCCTCACGGCGCTGCTGGCCGAGCAGCGGTCCTTCGCAAACCGGGCCAGCGCCGGGGACACGAAGCTCCTGGCCGCTGAGGATGCCTTCCTCGACCTGTTCACCGACATCGGGCTGCTGTGGCGCTCGGAGCGCGACGTCGCCGCGCACGAGGACCGGGTCGTGACAAGCGCCCGCGAGTACCTGCTCGGATACATGCAGTGGCTCGACCCGGACCGCATTGCCCTGCCGAGCCAGATGCGCCGCCGGCTGGGCAAGGTCCTGGCCCGCTACGGCGTCACCGACCTGTACCGCAACCCGGACCTCGAGCAGGCAGTCGTCCTGTTGTTCGGCTCACAGGCCCGCCGGCCGCAACTGGCCCGCGTTGTCGCGGCGATCCTCGAGCGCCGGCTGCGCTACCGGGATCGGATCCTGCCGTTCGTCGATGGCTCCGCGAGGACACGGTACGACCGGCTGACGCTGTCCACCCAGGGGCAGATGGAGGCAATCTCCGACCTGTCCCGGGATGCCGCCTTCCGCTTCCTGGACGAACCCCTCGTCGAGGCCGGACGTGCCCAGACCCAGGCCCTCATGGAGGCCCACCTCGACGCCCTCGCCGAGGACCCGAACCGGCCCGAGCGCGCCGATCGGATCGAGGCGCTGGTCGCAGCCCCGCAGCCGATGCGTGACCTGATCCTGCGCCGACGCCTCACCGGCGCTGACGTTGATCTGCAGTCGGTGCTGCTGGAGATCCGGGCCCGGCGCTGGTACCGGACCCGCCCGATCCGCGACGTCCGCGTCGTCGAGGTCAACAACATCTCCCTGTGCTGCGCCGACTACGACTACGAGGGGCGCTCCATCCACGTCGTTCTGGCGTTCACACCCTTCGAGGACATCGCCGAGGTCGGGCCGGCGATCGCCGCCCACCTGGCGGACGTGGATCCAAGCCGGGCACCGGTCATCGACCTGATGACCTGGCGCACGCAGACGGTCCCGAACGGGGATGACCTGTCTGCGGCTATTGCCCAGCAGGTGTCCGACTGGGACCTCGGCCGGCCGATCTGGCGCCTGGACGTGACGGTCACGAGCCTCGCGCCCGATGTGGACCCGGAGAACCAGACCCAGTACTTCACGTTCCGCACCGGCGACGACGGCACGCTCGCCGAGGACCACTTCTACCGGAACCTGCACCCGATGCTCGCCAAGCGGCTGGAGCTGTGGCGGTTGGAGAACTTCGACCTGACCCGGCTGCCGTCGATGGAGGACGTGTACCTGTTCCACGGCGTTGCCCGGGACAACCCGAAGGACCATCGCCTGTTCGCGATGGCCGAGGTCCGCGACATGACCGTCGTGCCGGGCGCGCGCGGTGGCGCCCCGGGCTACCCCACCCTGGAACGGATGGGCCTGCAGGCGATCATCGCCATGCGGCGGGCCCGTTCGACCTTCCCGGAACGGGGCCGTCCCCAGGCAAACCGGATCACGCTGTTCGTCCGTCCGCCGTGGACCGTCCCGTCGGAGCACTGGTCGGACCTCGCTGAGCTGCTCATCCCGCTGGCGGCTGGTGCGGGCCTCGACCTCATGGTCCTGCGCACAATCATGCCGCAGGCGGACGGCAGCCTGAAGCCGATGGTCCTCAACGTCGACGGCATCACGACCCGGGCCATCACGATCAGTGAGGAGCCCGAGCGCGACGACCCCGTCCGCCCGCTGACCCGCTACCGGCAGAAGGTGCTGACTGCCGAGCGGTTCGGCGTCCCCTACCCATTCGAGATCCTGCGGATGTTCGCCCCGCAGCAGGGGACGGTGGGCAAGTTCAAGCCCGCGCACTTCGTCGAGCACGATCTCGACGAGTCCGGCGAGGTGCTGGTGCCCGTCAGCCGGGAGCCCGGGTTGAACTCCTCCAACCTGGTCGTGGGCCTGCTCACGACCTACACCGAGGCCTACCCGCAGGGCATGACCCGCGTGATCATGCTCTCGGACCCGACCCGCGGGCTGGGAAACCTCGCGGAGCCTGAGTGCCGGATCGTGAACGCGGCTCTGGTGCTGGCCTCGGACATGGGCGTCCCGGTCGAGTGGTTCGCGGTCTCCTCCGGGGCGCTGATCTCCATGGAGTCCGGCACCGAGAACATGGACTGGATCGCACTCACCCTGCGCCGGATCATCGAGTTCACCCAGCAGGGCGGCGAGATCAACATCGTCGTGACCGGCATCAACGTCGGCGGTCAGCCGTACTGGAACGCCGAGGCCACGATGCTGCTGCACACCAAGGGCATCCTGATCATGACCCCGGCCAGTGCCATGGTGCTCACCGGCAAGCAGGCGCTCGACTTCTCCGGCGGCGTCTCAGCCGACGACAACTTCGGGATCGGTGGCTACGAACGGGTCATGGGCCCCAACGGCCAGGCGCAGTACTGGGCCCCGTCGCTGTCCGACGCATGCCAGTTGCTGCTGCACCACTACGAATACACCTACGTCGCGCCCGGCGAGCGGTTCCCCCGTCGGGTTCCGACCGCGGACCCGGGCAACCGCGACGTCCGGCCCTTCCCGCACGCCCCCGTGCCCGACAGCGACTTCACCGTGGTCGGCGATGTGTTCTCCGCCGAGCGCAACCCGGAGCGGAAGAAGCCGTTCGACGTGCGCTCCGTGATGCGTGCGGTGACCGACCAGGACTGCGAGCCGATGGAGCGCTGGGAGCGCTGGCGCGGCGGCGAGAACTCCGTGGTCTGGGATGCCCGCGTCGGCGGGATCAGCGTCTGCATGCTCGGCCTCGAGTCCCGGCCGATCGCCCGCCGTGGGTTCGTCCCCGCCGACGGCCCGCCGTCCTGGACCTCCGGAACGCTCTTCCCGCAGGCGTCGCGCAAGACCGCCCGGGCGGTGAACGCCGCCAGTGGCAACCGCCCCCTGGTGGTCCTGGCGAACCTGTCCGGGTTCGACGGATCCCCGGAGTCGATGCGCCACTGGCAGCTGGAGTATGGCGCCGAGATCGGCCGTGCGGTCACGAACTTCCGCGGTCCCATCGTGTTCGTCGTGATCTCGAGGTACCACGGCGGCGCGTTCGTGGTCTTCTCCAAGGCGCTGAACCCACAGATGGAGGTGGTGGCCGTCGAGGGCTCGTTCGCCTCGGTGATCGGTGGCGCGCCGGCGGCAGCGACCGTGTTCGCCCGGGAGGTCCGCACCCGCGTGCAGGCCGATCCCCGTGTGGTCGCAGCCAAGAAGCTGCTGGCGGGCACCAGCGGGACGGAGGCCACCCAGCGACGGGCCCGGCTGGCGGAGATCACCGAGCAGGTGCGCTCCGAGAAGCTGGGCGAGGCTGCGGCCGAGTTCGACTCCGTGCACACGATCCAGCGGGCGTTGAAGACCGGTTCGGTCGACCGGATCATCGCCGCGGAGGACCTGCGCCCCTACGTCATCGACGCCCTCGAGCGCGGCATGGCCAAGGACGAGGAGGCCTCGGCCGCCGGGATGTAGCGGCGTCTTGGGCTCAGTCGACCAGGGGGTTGTCCACCCAGGAGTGGATGGGCCGGCCGTGGGCCAGGTCGGCCGAACCCGCAAGCTCCGCGGGCGGTTCGGCCAGGCCACTGGCGGCCACGACGGTCAGCAGGAAGACCCCGTCCCGGCGCCACCACCCCGGGAAGACGGTCGGGCCCGATGCGACGGTGAGTCGTTGCCAGCCGCCCGCCGAATCGACGATCCGAGCCTCGTCG
Source organism: uncultured Actinomycetes bacterium (assembly GCA_963753075.1). Taxonomy (GTDB): domain Bacteria; phylum Actinomycetota; class Actinomycetes; order S36-B12; family CAIYMF01; genus Prado023. The sequence goes on along the minus strand of CAVWAR010000012.1, from coordinate 25,405 downwards.
GCGAATGCCACCTCGACCGTCCTGGTGTCGGCCCGCAACCCTGTTCGCAGCACCTTCAGCGCGCTCTCCTTGGCCGACCAGATGAGGTTCGCGGCTGCGTCATGCCCGTCATGCCCGATCGATCGGGCCACAACCCCCTGCTCGGCCGGTGTCAGGAAGTCCCGGACGAAGCCGTCGCTGCGTGTCTCGACGATCTCCAGGTCGACGCCGACGGCGCCGAGGTCCGGTCCGACCAGGCAGACCGCCCAGCCGGCTCGGTCCGTCAGCGATATGTCGAGTCCGAGGCCCTGCCCATCGACCTCCACATACGGGGCCCCGGTCATCCTGTTGAGCACGCCGATCCGGCCCAGGCTCGCCGGGTCGGCGGGCAGCCCGACTGCAGCGGCCACCGCGCTCTTGCCGGCGTACCGGCGCAGGAGGTACTCCGTCCGGCGCTTCGTGAAGCGCATCGACGAAGCGCGCTCTGCCTCTCGGTCGGCCAGCCACTCGCGCCCGGCCGGCACCTGCTCCTCGCCACGCGCCAACCACTGCATCCGTTCAGGGTAGTGGCCACCCCGCGACTTCCGAGCCGCACGATGCGACGATCAGGCATGGTCGCTGCGAGTGCACCGAGAGGTGGAGCGTGACGTCGTCCCACTCGATCCTGTCGATCCGTAGCCGGGCGCGCGCCGCACCCACCCACATGAGCCCCGCGCCCAGCTGATCGGTAGGCCGCCACGATGACCGGTGTGATGTTCCAGGCCTTCCACTGGTACCTGCCCGCCGGTGGCACCCTCTGGCGCGAGCTGGCGCTGGCGTCACAGGACCTGGCCCGTGCAGGCTTCACCACGGTCTGGCTGCCCCCGGCCTACAAGGGCCACGTGGGCGGGTACGACGTGGGCTACGGCACATACGACATGTACGACCTCGGGGAGTTCGACCAGAAGGGGACGATCCCGACCAAGTACGGGACGAAGGACGAGTACCTGGCTGCGATCCGGGCGCTGCAGGGCGCAGGTCTGGCTGTGTACGGCGACGTGGTCTGGAACCACAGGCTCGGTGGGGACTCCCCGGAGCGGATCCGCGCGACCCCGCACTCGACACTGGACCGCAGCCAGCCCTCCGGACCAACCCGCGAGGTGGAGGTATGGACCCGCTTCGACTTCGCCGGACGTGGCGGCGCCTATGACCCGAGGACCCTGGACCATCGGCACTTCGACGCCGTCGACTTCGACGCGCTGCGCCCGGAGCAGTGGGACACGGTCTACCTGTTCGAGGGCAAGTGGTTCGACGCGCACGTGGCCGATGAGTTCGGGAACTACTCGTACCTGATGGGGTGCGATGTCGACCAGTCGAACCCCGAGGTCCAGCAGATGACGATCGACTGGGGCACCTGGTACCTCGACACGACCGCCGTGGACGGGCTGCGCCTGGACGCCGTCAAGCACATCCCGGCGTGGGCGCTCTCCCTCTACGTCGACGCCCTGCGCGCCCATGTGAACCGCGACGTTCCTGTTGTCGCCGAGTACTGGAGTGCCGACCGCGGGGCTCTCACATGGTTCCTCGCGGTGACTGGCGAGCGGATGATGCTCTTCGATGTCCCGATGCACTTCACGTTCCATCGAGCCAGCCGGGCAGGCGACTCATTCGACCTGCGCACCGTCTTCGACGGATCCCTGGTGCAGGCCCGACCTGACCTGGCGGTCACGTTCGTCGACAACCACGACTCCCAGCCGATGCAGGCCCTGGAGTCGACGGTCGAGCCGTGGTTCAAGCCCCTGGCCCACGCCCTGATCCTGCTGCGCAGGGCTGGGTTCCCGTGCGTGTTCTGGGCCGACTACTACGGCGCGACCTACACGGAGCAGCGTTGGGGCGAGCAACCCGTCGACGTCGAGATGGCCACTCATCGTCAGTTCATCGACATCTGCTTGGGGCTGCGTCGCGATCTCGGCGACGCCGAGCAGATCGACGCATTCGACCATTCGAACGTGATCGGGTGGGTCCGCCGCACGGACGCCCTCGTTGTGGTCGTCCTGATGAGCAACGGCGCCATGGGCACACAACGCTTCGCCACCGGACGGACCGAGACGATCTTCGTGGACGTTGCCGGCGGCATCGCGGACCCCATCAGCACCGATGCCGACGGGCGGGCGGAGTTCCGCTGCCCCGCCCGAGGGGTCTCCATCTGGGTGGCGGACTGATCGCCGCGACCCGAATCTCCATGCACAGCGCGCGCGGGCGCACCGCGCCGCGGTTGGATTGCTGCCATAGGCCGAGCGAAGGGACCGAATCATGACGCCACTGATCGGAGCTGTCGAGGCAGGCGGGACCAAGATGGTCTGCGCCGTTGGCACGGGTCCCGACGACCTGCACGAAGAGGTCCGGTTCCCCACCAGCAGCCCCGACGAGGTCCTGCCCGCGGTGATCGAGTACTTCACCCGCTGGCAGGTCGACCATGGTGAGCAGATCGCGGCGATCGGGTACGGCACCTTCGGCCCCTGCGACCCGAACCCGGCATCCCCGACCTACGGGTGGGTGACCAAGACCCCGAAGCCGGGCTGGACCGACACCGACGTCGTCGGCCCCCTCCGGGAGGCCTTCGACGTGCCGATCGGCTTCGACACCGACGTGAACGGTGCAGCCCTCGGTGAGCACCTGTGGGGAGCGGCCCAGGATGTTGACTCGTTGGTCTACCTGACGATCGGCACCGGTATCGGCGGCGGGATCATCGTCGACGGCCGCATCCTGCACGGCCTGATCCACCCGGAGGCCGGCCATGTCGTCATGCGCCGCGACCCGGTCCGGGACCCTTACCCGGGACGATGCCCCTTCCACGGCGACTGCCTGGAGGGCCTGGCATCCGGGCCGGCGATCGGCGAGCGCTGGAACCTCCCGGCCAACCAGCTCGGCCCCGACCACCCCGCGTGGGACCTGGAGGCCGAGTACCTCGCCGAGACCTGCCGCAACCTGATCTGCACGGTGTCCCCGCAGCGCATCGTCCTAGGGGGTGGGGTCATGGAGCAGCTCCAGCTGTTCCCCCGGATCCGGACCCGGACCGTGGAGCTGCTCAACGGGTACGTGCAGGCCCCAGAGATCCTGGAGCACATCGACGAGTTCATCGTTCCACCGGGGCTGGGCAACCGAGCGGGAGTCGCCGGCTGCGTCGCCCTGGGCCAACAGGCCCTGGCAGCAACGGGGTAGGGCCGCGGGCGCGCTCCAGGGCATTCGTCTCGATCGTCGGCCCGCGCCGTGGCCGCGGCGACCTCCTGGGACGCGTGGGCAATCGGCGCACGACTGCCCGCGTTGCACCCAATCAGCCGCCGCCGGTGCCCGGCTCCCGTCCCGGTTCCGCGTCAGTGCCCGGCATTCCTTCCGGCTTCGGGTCTGGGGCTGGGTCCGCTTCCTCAGACTCCTCCTGCGAGTCGGCGAAGTACCTCGGAACGATCCGCTCCTCGTGCTCCTCGGCCGCGCTGTCGTACCCACCGGCAGCATCCACGACCCCGTTCTTGAGCCCGTAGTGGATCCGCGCCTCGCGAGTGCCCTGGCTGATCGAGTGCCACATGTGGTCCTCGCCGATCTTGGCCACGAAGCCCGCGCGCCGCAGGACGATTCGGACTGGGTACATGACCCGGACCAGATAGAGATCGATGCACCGCTCACGAAGGGCCGCCAGCAGTGAATCGAGCATGTCGACCGTCGTCGTGTCGATCTGGTTGGTCCCCTCGATGTCGAGGACAACCGCCAGGATCGCCTGGTCCGAGAACTTCTTGACACCATCGACACGCGCGAGGATCGCGTCCTTGACCGACGCGGAGTTGACCCAGAACAGGGGCACGTCCACACGCAGGACGAGGATCCCCTCCACCGGACGACGCTCGGGATGGTTGCGCATCCCGCCCCACGCAGCCTTCTCGCCGGGCACCTTGCCCATGACCTCGACGTCCACCCGGCTGGATCGGTAGACCAGGCCGAACACCGACAGGGCGATGGCCAGCAGCAGGCCCTGCAGCGGACCGAAGACGAGCACACCGATGGCTGCAGCGCTGGCCGCCATGATGTCGTTGCGCCGCAGGCCCGCGTACCGGCGCATCGACTTGAAGTCGAGCAGACCCCACACGGCGTGGATGACGATCGCGGACAGCGTGGCCTTCGGGAGCGCCGACAGGAGCGGCGCAAGGAACATGATCGTCGCCAGGGCCAGCACCGCCGTGGTCAGCCCGGTCACCTGCGACCGCCCGCCTGCTCGATCAGCGGTGGCTGTCTTGGACAGGCTGCCCGCGACCCCGAAACCTCCAACGATCCCGGAGCTGACGTTGGCCACACCGACCGACAGCAGCTCCTGGCTGGCGTCCACCCGCGTGTCCTCGGTGGCGTAGAGCCGGGCCGCGCTCAGGCCCTCAGCCAGCCCGACGAACGCCACGGCGGCACCGGCGACGACAACCTGCCCCCACTCGGACAACGGGATTCCGGGCAGCGCCGGAGTGGGCAGGCCCTGTGGGACCTCGCCGACGACGGCCACCCCGTCGGTGGCCAGGTCGAGGAGGTTGGAGGCAACCAGGCCGACGAGCAGCGTCACAAGCGCCCATGGGATCCTCGGCACAAGCTTCGTGCCGCCGAACATGAGGCCGAGTGAGACCGCACCCACGATGGCCGTCTCGCGGTTGATCTCGCCGAGACCGGTGACGAGGTCCTGGATGCGCTGAGCCACATCCCCCGGCGGGACCGGGATGCCCAGGATGTTGGGCAGCTCGCCCACGATGACCAGGATGGTCAGGCCCAGGACGAATCCGGTGACGATCGGCTTGGAGAGGAACTCCGCCACCCAGCCGATGTGCAGCACGCTGGCCACCATGAGGATCAGGCCCGCGGTGATTGCCATCCCGGCCGCAAGGGCGACCGCCTCCGCCTGGCTCTCGGGCTGGAAGCCTGCGATGAGCGAGCCGGTGAGCAGGGCCACGGTGGACACGGGTCCGACGATGAGCATCCGCGAGCTGCCCAGCAGCGCGTAGCAGATCAGCACGGTCGGCAGGGAGTACAGCCCCACCTGCACCGGCAGCCCGGCGATCGTCGCGTAGCCCAGGGACTGCGGGATGGCCAGGGCGGCCACGACCGACCCGGCGATCAGGTCTCCCTTGAGCCACTTGCGCTGGTATGTGCGCATCCAACGGCGGGCTGGGAACCAGTCCCGGGGCTGCTCGCCGAGGTTTGCCGGCTTCTGGACTCGGGTGGCCATGTCGGTCGAAGGCTAGACCCGCCGGCGGCTCTATGTCAGGTGAGCCGCAACCCGTGGAACAGATTCCCGACATGTTCCATTCATGTGCCGTTCACTCTGGCGGGGAGCCCCCGGAGGCGGAGCTGACTCCCTCGCCCACGGCCCCGGGCCAGATCGGCTGGTCGCCGGAGTCCCGACGCAGGCGGTTTCGGGCCACGACCTGTTGGGCGCTCGTCGTCCGCTCGGAGCGGTCCCGGCCGAGGAAGCTCACCGACCAGTTGATCAGCGTGGTCAGCCGGCTCTTGAAGCCCACGATGTACATCAGGTGCACGATGAGCCACATCACCCAGGCGATGAAGCCGGCCGTTCGTATCCTCCCGACGCTGGCCACCGCCTTGAAGCGGGTGATGGTCGCCATGCTGCCCTTGTCGTGGTACTCGAAGTTCCCGGGGGCGGGCTTGCCGTCGATCCGGGAGCGGATCGTCGCCGCTGCGTGCCGGCCGCCCTGGATCGCGACCTGGGCCACCCCGGGCAGGTTGTCCAGGGCCATCATGTCGCCGACGACGAACACGTCCGGGTGCCCCGGGAGCGTCAGGTCGGGCTCGACCAGGACCCGGCCGGCCCGGTCCACCTCGGCCCCGGAGCGTTCGGCCAGCAGTGCCCCCAGCGGCGACGCAGCGACGCCAGCCGCCCATACCTTGCAGGCCGCTGGGATATGGGTCTGCTCGCCCTCGGCGGTCTCGTAGGTGACGCCATCGGCGTCGACACCGACGACCTTGGCTCCGAGGATCACCTCGACCCCAGCTCCGGTGAGGATCTTCTCGGCGTCCTGGGAGAGCTTCTCCCCGAACGGGGCGAGCACCGCTGGGGCAGCGTCCAGCAGCACGATCCGCGCAGACGTTGTGTCGATGTGCCGGAAGTCCTTCTTCAGGGCCCGGTAGCACAGCTCGGCGATCTGGCCGGCCATCTCGACGCCGGTCGGGCCGGCCCCGACGACGACGAACGTCAGGAAGCGCCGGACATCGGCGGGGTCCGAGGCCCGCTCAGCGAGCTCGAAGGAGCCGAAGATCCGGCCACGGAGCTCCAGGGCGTCATCGATGGACTTCATGCCTGGCGCGAACTCGGCGAACTGGTCGTTGCCGAAGTAGGACTGTCCGGCGCCTGCGGCCACGATGAGGCTGTCGTAGCGGGTCACCAGCGGTCCTGGCGCAGCCTGCGAGGTGACGGTCCCGGCCTCCAGGTCGATGTCGGTGACCTCGCCGAGCAGCACGTCGGCATTGGCCTGGTGCTTGAGGATCTCGCGGGTCGCGGGAGCGATCTCGCCCATCGACAGGATCCCGGTGGCTACCTGGTACAGCAGCGGCTGGAACAGGTGGTTGGTCGTGCGCGAGATCAGGGTCACGTCACAGTCGGTGCGCTTGAGCGCCTGCGCGCCGAAGAGCCCGCCGAAACCCGATCCGATCACCACCACCCGATGGCGTGCCGTGCGCTCATCGCTGCCCGAGCTTCCGTCTCCCATAGGTGATGAGGATAGCCTCGCCTGCTATGGGCAGCGTCCGTTCGACGGCACGCCGGTCGCCGACCGGGGTCAGCCGGTCTCAGCGACCGTCATCACGAGAGTGACCTCGGAGTCGTCCTCCCCGGCCATCGCGGTCACGCCGTAGCCGTTGCCGGTGTAGGTGCCCAGGGCTCCATCACCGGTGTTGACCTCGGTCTGCTGCTCGAAGCCCGCTGCCTCCAGGTCCGCCTTGACGTCTGCGGCCAGATCCGTCGCCGAGATGCCGGTGTAGACCAACGACACGGTCCAGCCCTGCTCCTCGCCGGTGAGTGCTGCCGAGGCCGTGATGGTCCCGCCCTCAGGCACGGCCACGACTGACGGCCAGCTCTCAGGCAGCTCGCCGCCGGACTCCCCGGTGATCGTCATCGATCCCTCGCTGGACTCGATCGTGATCGACCCCTCGTCCCCGTTCTCGTCGATGGTGACGGAGCCGTCCTCGGTCACGATCGTCGTCTCCCCGTCGGAACCTCCGCATCCCGCGACGCCCAGCCCCAGCGCGGCCAGCATCGCCGCCGTCGACACCCTCGCAGTCCATGCTCGCCTGGCGCCCATCGCTGCCTCCTCAGTCGTGACCCACGCGGAACCTCCGCTGGTCCGCGGATCCGGGCTACGTGTTCACGCTACTCCCGATCAATGCAGGGGCACAGGCCCGGGGGCGCGCTGACGACCGTTCGGCGGACACCGGCGACTCGGGTCGCGGCACCAGCCGCGCGCCGGCCTACGTTGCCTGGAGCTCGTCGATCTCGTCGCGGCTGCGCCGATGCTCGATCCGGTGTGCGACGGCATCGAGGCCCATCACGACCAGGAAGCCCAGCACGGCCAGGCCGACCGTCGCGACGACCGCCTCGTCCGGGCCGCCGAGCTCCACGGAGTCGGCACCGTCGGGCCAGGGCCAGAGCACCCGCAGCGACCCGAGCATGAGCCCGATCAGCACGGCCATCACGGTGTCGTAGTGCTCGGTGAGCGCCCAGTGCAGCACCTGGCTGAACAGGGCCAGCCCGACGATGCAGCCCAGCGCGAACACGGCGAGGACCTGGAGGTCGCGGTCGTTGACCGCAGCGAGCACGGGTCCGTACATGCCCAGCGTGATCAGCAGGAACGACCCGCTGACGCCGGGCAGGATCATCGCGCAGATGGCGATCGCCCCGGCAAGGAAGAACGCCCACATCGGCACGTCGCCGGCCAGGCCGTCCTCCGAGGCCCCGGAGGTGAACCCGAGGAGCACGAAGAAGATGGCGCCGGCTCCGATGATGAGTGCGATCTCGCGGGTGTCCCGTCGGGTGAGCAGACCCGTGGCGACCACCGTGGCCCCGGCAACGAGTCCCATGAACAGCCCGGACATCTGGACGGGGTGGGTCTCGAGCTGATGCTCGATCGTGCTGGCCAGCAACAGGATGGCCGAGAGGATGCCCAGGGCCAGGGGGATCAGGAACATCCAGTCGACCTCGCGCAGGCGGGTCCAGCCGCCACGCAGGTCGAGCTTCAGCAGGTGCCCGAGGGCCGAGGACCCGTTGCGGATCGCGGTGACGAGCCGGTGGTAGATCGCCAGCACCAGCGCGATCGTCCCGCCGGAGACGCCCGGGACGATGTCTGCGCTGCCCATGGCCATGCCGCGCAGGAAGTGGCCTGGGGCCTCCCTCAGGGGTGCCTGGGACATGCTCAGGCCAGCCCGTCGCAGTTGCGCATGACGTCGGCCCCGGCCGGTCCCACCAGATTGGCGCACCGGGCCGAAGTCATGTCAACGGATCCCATGCGGGGAGCCTAGGCTCGTGGGCCGGCGGTCGCGCGCGCTGACTCGCCGGATGGGCGCGTCGCACGGCTGCCGACTGGCCGGGCGAGAGGCAGACGACGCCTGCTCGAAGCCGGCCTCCACCGGCGGGATCGGCGCCGCGCGGACCTGCGTTCGACCCGCCACGGGCAGACACGGGCGCCCCCGCGGGGTTTCATGATCCCCATGCAGCCGCCGTCACACACCCTGCTCCCCGGCGTCCTCGTCGGCCACGACACCGACCAGCGACGCCCGACCGGCGTCACCGTCGTCGTGCTCCCCGAGGGAACCACAACCGGGGTGGACGTCCGCGGCGCCGCCCCGGGAACCAGGGAGACCGACCTCCTGCAACCAGTCAACACGATGCAGGGCGCCGACGCCGTGATGCTGTCCGGGGGCAGCGCGTTCGGCCTCGACGCGGCCGGCGGTGTCATGCGCTGGCTCGAGGGGCAGGGCCGCGGCGTGCAGGTCGGGGCAGTGCGGGTGCCGATCGTGCCCGCGGCCGTCATCTTCGACCTGTGGCTGGGAGACCCCGCCATCCGGCCGGATGCCGAGAGCGGGGCCCGTGCGTGTGCGGGTGCGGTGCCGCTGGCGAAGGCGCGGGAGGGCAGCGTCGGGGCCGGCGCGGGGGCGTCGGTGGGCAAGCTGCTCGGACCGCTGCTGGCCATGCGCGGAGGGCTGGGGATCGCCTCGGTCCACGCCCACGGCCTCACTGTGTCTGCGGTGGTGGTGGTCAACGCTGTCGGGGACGTCATCGACCCGGAGCAGGGCCCGCTGGCCGGTGCGCGGGTGGCCATCGAGAGCCTCGATCTCGCCGGGTCCGTCCAGAACATGCTGGGCGACCCCGCGCCGCCTGGACCCGCCGACGATCCGTCCCGCGAGCCCGATCCCGCCGACGGCCCCGGCCAGGCAGGCAGCTCCGGCTCGGGTGCCAACACCACGATCGGCGTGATCGTCACGGACGCGGCGCTGAGCAAGACCCAGGCCACCCGGATGGCGCAGGTGGCTCACGATGGCCTCGCCCGGACGATTCGCCCGGTCCACACCACCATGGACGGCGACACCTTGTTCGCCGCGGCCACGGGGACCGTGGACCCAGCGGTTCAGGGCGCCCTTCTGCCCGATGCGCTCGGGGTCCTGCTGCCGGTGATGGCTGCGGAGGCAACCGCCCAAGCGGTGCTGCGAGCGATCCGCGCTGCTGAGCCCCTGCGGATGGACGGCCTGTGGCTGCCCGCCTGGCGCGACCGTGCAGAGGGGGCCAGTGGCGTGTGAAGCCCGGACGACCCTGCGGCGTCAGTCCTTGTTGAACCACCGGGGCGGGCCGCTGACGGCCGCAGCCGCGGCTGCCCCGATCGCAGCACCCACCGCCGTTGAGGCAGGGCCCACATAGGGCAGGAACATCAGGACGGTGCCGGTGAACCCACCCACGAACAGCCCCCCCACCGCGCTCGCACCCGTCCACGCAAGCCGACCGCCACCCCCGGACTCGGTGGGCGCCGCGGGTTCGATGGCCTTCTCCTCGGGCTTGGCCGGGACTCCGCCGGCAGTGCCGGCGTTCATCGCGTCGATCTCGCGGAGCAGCTTCTCAATGTCGTCGGGCTGGCTCATGCCTCCATCGTCGCAACCCGCGGGCGCTGGCACCAGTCGGATCGGCATCCGATTGCGGTGGCCGGTGGCCGGCGGCCGCCGGGGTCGACGTGGAGAAGCGCGCGGATGCGGCCTGCGCGCTCGTGTCGCACCCTTGATCCATGGCCGCCAGCACGCTCCTGTCCCCGTTGGCGGCATCCGTGCGCGAGGTGCTCTCAGGCCGTACCGACGGTCAATCCGATATCGCCCGGGCGATCGCCCGGCCTACCGGTGCTCCCGGATGGTTCGCCCCGGGTGACGCGATCTGGACCGTCCATGGCTCGGTGGCCACGTTCGTCGGCGGGATCCGCAGCCTGTACCTGCAGGCCCTGCACCCGCTGGCCCTGGCTGGAGTGGATCGGCACTCGTCCTACCGCGAGGACCCCTTCGGGCGCCTGCAGCGCACCGGGGCGTTCATCGCCGCCACGACGTACGGCTCGGCTGACCTGGCGGAACAGACGGTCGGTGCCATCCGCGGGATGCACCGCCGCGTCCAGGGCACAGCATCCGATGGGCGCGCCTATTCTGCCTCCGACCCCCGGCTGCTGGAGTGGGTACACATCTCGCTCGTGGACTCGATGCTCGTGGCGTACCAGCACCTGGGCCACGACGGGGAGGTCGATGCAGATGCCTACATTGCCGACATGGCGGTCGTCGGACGCCGGATGGGTGTCGAGGAGCCGCCGGGCTCGCAGGCCGAGCTCGCCGAGCGGTTCGCCGGGTTCCGGTCCGAGCTGCGCGTGGACGAACTGGTCGCGCAGACCCATCAGTTCGTCACCAACGCACCACTGCCCCTGGCGCTGCGTCCCGGCTACCGGGTGCTGGCCCGGGCGGCGTGGGCCAGCCAACCCGGCTGGGCACTGCGGATGCTGGACTCAGAGCCTCGCGCAGCGGCACTCGACATCGCCGCGGCCGATGCCGCGCTCCGGGTCCTGAAGTTCGCCCTGGTCGCCTCGCCGGCACGTATGGCTGGGGAGGGGCGCCTCGCCGGCCGCGAGGACACGGCGTCTGAGCCCGGCCAGCCCCAGGGCACGGGCTCAGGCACGAGCCACCCGCATCGCTGACCACCCCGCTACGATCCGCTGAAGGACCCACGGGCAGGAGTGGAACGTGACGTACGAGTCGATCTTCCGCGAAGGCATCTACGCTGACCAGGTGATCGTCATCACCGGGGCGGGGTCCGGCATCGGTCGATGCACCGCTCATGAGCTTGCTGCCCTCGGCGCCACTGTCGCGCTCGTCGGGCGTGCCCGGGACAAGCTCGAGTCGGTGGCCGCCGAGATCGAGGTCGATGGTGGCCTGGCGAGCATCCATGAGTGCGACATCCGCGACGAGGGCCAGGTGCGGTCGGTGGTCGCCGAGGTGATCGTCAATCATGGGCGGGTCGACGGGCTCGTGAACAACGCAGGCGGGCAGTTCCCCGCCCCGCTCGCTGCCATCAGCGCCAAGGGCTGGGATGCCGTGGTGCGCACCAACCTCACGGGCGGGTTCCTGATGGCTCGGGAGTGCTACACGCAGTGGATGGCGTCCCACGGCGGCGCAGTCGTGAACATCATCGCCGACATGTGGAACGGCATGCCGGGCATGGGCCACTCCGGCGCAGCCCGCGCCGGGATGCTCAACCTCACTGAGACTGCGGCGCTCGAGTGGGCGCCGGTTCGGGTGAATGCGGTCGCGCCGGGCTGGATCGCATCCAGTGGGATGGACCACTACCCACCGGAGATGAAGCCGCTGATCACCGGCCTGCCCAAGAGCGTGCCGCTGAACCGATTCGGCACCGAGAGCGAGGTCTCGGCAGCGATCGTGTTCCTCCTCTCGCCGGCTGCTGCCTTCATCTCCGGCAGCTGCCTGCGGGTGGACGGTGCTGCACCGAACGCGAAGCGGGTGTGGCCGATGGTGGGCAACGGGCCGAACGACGCCTTCGAGGGCTTCCACCGTGCCAGGACCCCGGAGATTCTGCGGCCGACGGAGTAGTCCGGGTCGGCCTACGGGCTCGTGGCCTCGGTCCCGCCGGCTCCCGTGTCGGCTCCGGAGCCGTCGTTGCCCGACGTGACGCCGGCTCGACACCCTCGGCCCGCCACTTCGACTCGATGTGCCTGTCGCGGATCTCGTCAGGGACGGTCAGGGCGTTGGCGTAGTACAACTCTCCGAACAACCGGAGCACGAGCATCCCCGGCACCGCCTGGAACTCGGGGTGCCGGCCGAGGTCGCCATAGGCGCCCGGGGCTCCGGGGATCCGGCCCAGCGAGGCCAGGTAGGGCCGGCTGGTGCGGTAGATGAAGTAGACCAGCGACGCGATCAGCCCGATGACCATACCCTCGAGGACGCCCACGAGCAGCACTCCCAGGAGGGCCAGCAGCCCGAACCAGAACTCGGTCTTCGACCCCACGACGCAGGGTCCGCAGCTTGCGGGAGGACAGGATGTGCCACAGGGCGTGGATGATCAGCGCACCCAGCACCGCCTCGGGCAGCGACTCGAACAGCGGCGTGAGGAAGAGCAGGGTGAGGATCGTGGCGAGCCAGGCGACCAGGTTCGACGCCTGGCTCCTGGCACCGGCACCCTCCTTGACCGCGCTGCCTGACATCCCGCCGGCGGCGATCATGCCCCCGAAGAAGGAGCTCACGATGTTGGTCGCGGCGTGGGCGTTCAGCTCCTGGTCGGCGTCCACCTCGTAGCCGTGCTTGTCGCCGAACTCCCGGGCGACGCCGAGGGCCTCGCTGTCGGCGACGAGGAAGACACCCAGGGCCGGCAGGACCATGGCAGGTACGTCCTCAGCGGGACCATCGTGAAGTCGAAGGACGGCCCACCGATGATGCGAGCAGCGCCGACGTCGCGGAGGTCGGTCCGACGGACAGGTGCGGCGAGGTTCCCATGAGGGCGTAGACGAACAGCGACACGACCAACGTGTAGAGGCCGGCCTGCGGCGGAAGGCCCGCGATGCCCGCGTAGGCCATCCCCTCGGGGACGAGCAACCCCCACAGCGTCAGCCCGGCGATGGCGTCCTTGGACCACCAACCGCGTTGGTGCTCCGGGAACCACGTCAGGATGGGGAAGTACGACGTGATCCGCTTCTTGAGCGTCGGGGAATCACCCGCAGCATCAGCGTCCGTGCGCGTGCTGGTCACGGGTGGACCCTTCCCGATCCGTGGTCGATGGCCCGATCAGATCCCCTGCCAGTCGGGCTTCCCCTCGTAGGTGTTGACGTAGTAGTTGGTCAGCCGCAGCTGGTCGGCGGCGTCCTCGTCGACAACGACGGTCGCGTGCGGATGCATCTGCAGGATTGAGGCCGGCCAGTGAGCGGAGACCCCACCCTCGACGGCCTCGGCGACGGCCTGCGCCTTGCCCTTGCCGAAGCCCAGCATGATCGCGTGGCGGGACTCCATGATCGTGCCCAGGCCCTGTGTGAGGCAGTGCTTCGGTACCTGGCTGATATCACCGTCGAAGAACCGGGCGTTGTCCTCTCGTGTCTTCTTGGTCAGGGTCTTCAGGCGCGTTCGTGACACCAGCGACGACCCGGGCATGTTGAACGCGAGGTGGCCATCGGCGCCGATTCCGAGGATCTGGATGTCGATGCCGCCGGCGTCCTTGATGGACTGGTCGTAGTCCGCCGCCGCCTGGAGCAGGTCCTCGGCGAGCCCGTCGGGGCCGTGCACGGCGTCCGCGGCGAAGTCGACGTGCGAGGTGAACTCGCGCTCGATGAAGGTGCGGTACAGCTCCGGATGCCCGGCGGCCAGCCCGACGTACTCATCGAGATTGAACGCCTGCACGTCGGCGAAGCTCAGGCCGTCCTCGTTGTGCCGACGGATCAGTTCCTTGTAGACGCCGAGAGGTGTGGATCCCGTTGCCAGGCCGAGTACGGCGGCCGGCTTGTCCGCCAGGAGCTTCGTGTACGCATCAGCAACGATCGGGGCGGCGTCCTCCGGCTTGGGGACGATGATGACCTCCACGGCAGCCTCCTCAGGCTTCGGAACTCGGCGCACCCATCCTGCCCTGCGCGACGTGGATGAAGCCGGGCGAGCGGGCTCCCGCGGAGAGAGAGATCTAGCCGTCGTCACCGACTACGGTCTCGAGCGCGCGCTGGGCCGCCTTGGCCCTGTCCAGCTTGCTCTGCGCTGTGCTCAGCTGCGCCTTGAGCTCGTCGACCTGCGCCTGGCCCTGATCCTGGTCCACCTTGGACTGGTCGCGCATCCCGCCTGTGAGGTCTCCAACAACCTTGACGTCCTTCACCGAGTCGAGCAGCCCACCCCCCGCCTGTGAGGCCTTCAGCCCGTCCTCGGCCTTGGCCAACTCAGCCTGGAGGCTGGTGACCTGGGCCTGCGCCTTGGAGACTGCTGCCTGCGCCCGCGCACGGGCGGTGTCTGTCATTCCCATACGTTCAATGTAGTCACCCGAGTCGCGGGATCCTCAGCGGCAGGGCAGCTCATCGCGACTGGTGCAGCACCGGAGTCACGATCGAGCCGGTCGCTGGGTCGCCGAACACCTGCATCGAGTCGCGTTCGTGGTGCCAGAGCCAGGCGAGGTGGGCGCAGAAGATGGCATCGATCTCGTCCTCGATCTGGTCGAGGTCGACCTGTCGGGAGGCGAGATCGACAGCGGAGCCGAGGGCTCCCCAGCGATCCGATGTGCCCAGCTCCAGCGGGCGGATTCCGTTCATGTGGCCGATCAGATCCCGGAATGCGGATCGCCGGGAGTCCACGCTCCGGCCAGCCTTGCCCTTGTAGGGAATGACCCGGTCCAGGGCGAACAGGGCCACCATCGCCGGATGGGGGTAGACCTCGATGGCCACCGGATGCTGCTCGCTGCCCACCCGCGCGGCGTCCAGGTCCCATCCATGGCGGTCGGAGAGGGTCGCACCGCGAGGAGGGTTGAACCACGACCGACCCAGGTTCGAGGTGTGGCACGAGGCCCCGAAGCGGCCAAACTGCTCAGAGACCATCCGCTCGCAGGGTCGTTGCCCGGTGGCGTTGGCCACGACGAGCGGAGCGTCGATGGCAACGACCACCGGCGTCTGCGCTGTGCGGTCAAGCCATGCATCGATGTCCTCGTCCGAGCGCACGGACGCTGAGTCGACCAGCGAGCCCGCGGAATCGACGACTGCGAGGCCGGTGCGGGCCCGCACGCCCCACGCGAGGTCGATGCCGACGAATGCTGGATCGCTCACGTCGGTCTCCTTGGGGCTGGGCCCACATCCTCGGGTCGGTGACACCGTAGACGAGTTGGCGCGGGCTGGGCTGTCGTTGCCATCTGTCGAATGCCCGCCCGCTCGAACCGGCAGGGGCCTGGGGGGACGTCGATACAATTGCCACGGCACATGGCTCGACTCCACGCGTGGCACCGGCACCTGGGCGGCGACGGGGGTGGGGCTACCTGCGCCCTGCGCCCGTAGCTCAATGGATAGAGCAACCGGTTTCTACCCGGTCGGTTGGGGGTTCGAGTCCCTCCGGGCGCACAACGTGGCTGGTCAGGGGGTGGTTTGGGGCCGCAACCACGGCCGGATTCGGCCTTGTACACCAACCCGTACACCAACGGGGGTCCGTCAGACCGCTGGGGGCCGCTCACGTCCGCTCAAGTGCTGCGGGGCATCATCCGGTCGAGAAGTGGCTGCAGAGAGCCGCGCGCTCTGGGAGGATTCCGCAGGTCAGCAGACTTCAGCGGCGCTCGCTGATGTCAGGCGCGCAGGCGGCCACCTGGTTGAACTCGTTCACGACGCAGTGGCGCCGCCCCCTATCTAGCGGAGACGCCCGCCTACACAGCGCGCTTGCGGCGGAATGCCGCGTCGCGCCAATTTGCGGCCAGGCTCTCACCGCCTGCCGACGCGACCCGCGCCACGCGATCAGAAGGCACCGATCGGCTTCGGTTCAGGGGTGAAGTTCTTCGGGAACCGCTTGGCCCTCCAAGGCTGGCGTCAGCCACTCCCTAAGCACGTGCCGCACTTGTGGATGCAGGTCCGCGAATGGCGCTCGTTCCGCGATGTAGCCACGCATCCAATCGGCTTTCGGCGGATTCTTTCGGCGATCCTCGCTGAATACTGATCGAAGCTTGTGCGCCAACTCCAGACCTGTGTCGGCGGGCTGATCGAACCGCTTCGCGTAGGAGGCCACGTCCTGCGGGGCGGCATTGGCCAAGAGTGAGTATTCGAGGTCGAAGGGCAACAAGGCCGCTCTGAGGTTTGCCTCGCGGGCGGCCCTGTTGACGCTCGCCACTTCCTCGACGTGCTCCTTCACATCGTGCGCCACATACGCGCGGACGCTGGCGTCGATCGCATGGCTGACTGGATCTGGAACCGTTACCTTTGCCTCCCGAAGCCCCGCACGCAGGCGCTTGCCTGCGTCACCGTCAGCCAAGGCAAACCACGAAATGGCCTCAGCCCCGACCTGATCGACGTAGCCACGAAGCAAACGAATCCAGGGCGCGAAGCGTTCGCAGCCACCAACCTGCACCACCGCGAGTCGGCTTGCGACCCGACTCATGTGGGGCAGGCGCGCGACCCGTCGACGGAGCTGCTCGAACACGGCTAGGTCCCCAGGGCCGCTCAACAGCGAGCACTCCGACCGCGCGAAGACCGCTTCTGCTCCCTGCCCGGACATGAACGCTGAGTCGATCTCACTTCGCGACGGATCAAGGGCAGTGGGTTCAAAGACTCGGTGATTCCGAAGCAGGACGACGTCGCCCGCCGTCACTTCATCCAGCATCGCGGCGCTGTGCGTTGATGCGATGAACTTGAGATCTGGCGAATCAAGTAGCGCCTGCGCGAGCTCTCGTTGCGCTGCTGGATGAAGGAAGGTCTCCGGCTCCTCCAGCAGCAGGACGACCTCCGCATCCCCCACTCGCGACGCGGACCTCATCAAGCCGACAAACAGGAGTGACTGGAGTCCCGAGCCAACCTCGTGGGCCGGAACCCCATTGACGTCGTGCTGCCCGTCGCAAGGCGCAGCTGTGTGCCGTCCGCGAGCAGCCCCACGACCGCCTCGACAGAGAGGTCGACTTCCAGAGCAGCGGTGTTGAACAGGCCCTCAGCCTGTGATGTGAGCTCCTGGAAGAAGCTCCCCAACTGCTTCCTGGGCATTCGAGGACAGCTTCGCGACAGAGGACTGGGTAGAACTGACCAACTTGCCGGGTCGTCCGCTGGTGGTTTGTGTAAGCGCCTCCGTCAACAGTTCCGTGGCTTGGCTGACGAGGGCGTCGCGAAAGCGTGAGGAAGCAGCATCTCGTGCGCTTGGGACGTAGACGAATCGTTGCTGCTGACGAAGGGCATCGAGGAGTTCCAATGCTCTGGGTTCGGATGTCTCTGACTCGCCACGCCGGGGGGGACCCAAATGGGCGGAGCAGGTCCTGTCGCACCTTGAGCCTGATCGTGGCCGTCCCGCCAGTCGCCAGAAACCTCTTGCGCCTCCGCCCGTCGGCGATTGTCACGTCAAGTGTGATCCGTCTCGCGCGGCCCCCTGCGTCCGATGCCGGGAGGAGCAGCTCGAGCTCCTCGCGCGAAGAGGCTCCGTCGGCCATCCAGAAGTGATTCGTCCGCCTGGTTGAGCGCCCAGTCGATGATCCGCAGCAATGATGACTTGCCAGCGTTGTTCGGCCCGACGAGGAACAGATGCGGTCGCTGAAGGCCGAGGGCGACATTGTTGAACCCCCTGAGCCGTTCCACGCGAACCCCGGCCAGCGAGCACTGAATGCCCGAATCGCGTCCCCCGTCCTCCTTGTTGGCCCCGCACCCCGAGTTGAATCGGGCACCACCCTACGCAATGCGTCCCTGACCGCATGGGACTGCCGAACGATGAGAGCGCTCTGCCCAGTCGGCCTCGCGCGCCTCACGACCGCCTGAGGACTCCCTTCACGTCCAGACCTCCTGCGCGAGCGGCGACTCGTTGAGGTGGTCGCGGCGGCTGCGCCAGTCCGGCATGAAGCCGTCCATGAGCTTGGTGAAGCGCTCGCCGTGGTCCGCGCTCGAGGTAGTGGGTCATCTCGTGGACGACGATGTACTCCAGGCAGTCGGGTGCTTCTTGGCGAGTTCGACGTTGAACCAGATGTGGCCAGTCTCGCGGTTGCAGGAGCCCCACTTGGTCTTCATGCGGCGGATGCTCCATCTGGGTACCTGACACTCCATCCGCTCGCTCCCACTTGGCGATGATGCGCGGGGAGCTTCGCTGCGAAGCTGTGTCCGGTACCAGCGATCGAGGCACTCGCCGGCGCTTGCTGCGACGCGCGTGCCTGCGGGCACGTAGAGGACCAGCCGTTCGCCGTCATGCTCGATGTGCGCACGTCCGGGTCGCTCGACGACCTTCAGGCGGTAGCGCGGACGCCCCAGACGTAGTGCGACTCGCCGGTGACCATCTCGCGTTCGGACTGCCGATCAGCGGCCTGGAGTTGCTTGCGCTGCCGCTTGATCCACGGCAGTCGCTGGACGACGGCCAGGCGCACCTGGTCATCATCGAGGCGGTCGGGTGCGGCGACCCGGACGCGGCCCACGGGCGGGTAGACGCCGATGTGGAGGTTCTTGATGTCCTTGTAGACGACGTCGACGTCGATGCCCGCGAACGGTGAGGTAGGCGCTAGCGGTACTCATGGCGCGCCTTCACCAGTTCGAACAGTTCGTCGAGTCGCGCTCAAAGTCAGCGGGCAGCGTCGCTCCGGATGGCGTCGCTTGACGAGTCGTCTCCTTCATCGAGTTGCCGACCCATGCAGTCGGGCTTGGTGTGCAGGACGGCCGTGTCGACCTCGATGGCCAGGTGCGTCGTCCGGGCGAAGAAGTCGACCAGGGCCTTGCGCGCACCGTTGTCGGCCCACTCGGGATACTCGGTGTCGGACTCGCCCTTGCCGAGCTTGGCTGGCCTGTTCGAGCAGCTTGGCGAGGTACTGCCTTGTAGTCCAGCGCGCCCTTGCGGCGTTCTTCGAGCATGGCGTCGAGGAGCTCGGACATCTTGTCGTAGTACTTCGGGTTCAGCGGCCGCTCGTCGATGATCACCTTGCGCATGTTGTTGGTGATCGTCTCGGCGACGGCCTCGGGGTCCTTCTTGATGCCTTCCGGCAGCTTGTCGATCGCGCCGGCGCCGAGCTGGACGATGAGTTGGATCAGGCCGGTGTCTTCGAAGTCGGAGACGTCTCGGACGGTTCGGCGCTGATGTAGGTGTCGAGCAGGTGCCGCATGCCCGGCTTCGTACTGCTTGAAGTCGACGTCCTCGCCAGCGCCGAGCTTCACTTCGTCGCGCACGTCGGCGTAGTGGGCGACCTCGGCCTTGATCGCGGCGGCCTCGGCGTCGCGTGTAGCCGGCGGCGGCCATCTCGTTGGCGAGGTTGGCGTAGGCGCGAGTCAGCGGCGGCGACTGCTTGTACAGCTCGACCCGCTTCGGTTCGTTGGCCTTGAGCTGCTCGGCGTTGCCCTGCTCGGTGGCGCAGAAGTACTGCTGGTACTGCAGGGTGCCCTTCGGCGGCGCGACCGGTTCGCAGAGCGCGCGGATCTTCTCGAGCGCCTCGTCGAGGTCCTCGCGGGCCTTGTCGATCCGGTCGGAGAGCAGCCCTTCGATGTCCTCTTCGTCGTAGCCGTCGAGCGCGCCGCTGGTGTAGTCGGTGATGGCCGTCTCGAGGGAGTTGAACAGGTCGCGGTAGTCGATGATGTAGCCGTAGTCCTTGTCGTCGCCGTCGAGGCGGTTGACGCGGCAGATCGCCTGGAACAGGCCGTGGTCCTGCATCTTCTTGTCGATGTAGAGGTAAGTGGCGCTGGGGGCGTCGAAGCCGGTCAGCAGCTTGTCGACCACGATCAGCAGCCGCATCTGGCCGGGCTCGTTGATGAACTGCTCCTTGACCTCCTTCTCGAACTGCTCGACCTTGCCCACGGCAGCGTCCTCGGGCTCATCGAAGTGATCGGCCAGCATCTGCCGGTAGATGTCGTACTGGCGGAGCTTCTCGGTCGTGCCCTTCGCCGGAGTCTTCCTTGGAGATGTCGCCGGCGTTGCGGCTCGTAGCTGGTGACGATGGCGCACTTGCCCTTGAAGCCGGCCTGGCAGAACAGCTCGTAGAACTTGCAGGCCTGGTAGATGCTCGACCCGACGAGCATGGCGTTGCCGCGCCCGTCCATCAGGCGGGGCTTGGTCTCCATGTCGAGCAGGATGTCGTTGACGATCTGCTCGAGCGCGGGGCTCGGAGCTGAGCGACCTTCTGCATCGTGCCCCAGCGCTTCTTCAGCTCGGCCTTGGACAGGTCGGTCATGCCCTTGGTCTTGGCCTCGAACCACTGTGTCGACCTTCGCGTGCGAAGTCAGGTTCTGGTCGATGTTGCGGGCCTCGTAGCGCAGGTCGAGCACCACGCCGTCCTCGACGGCCTCGTCGAACTTGTAGGTGTGGATGAACGAGCCGAAGGTCTCGATGCTGGTCTGCCTTGTCGGCCTTGAGCAGCGGCGTGCCGGTGAAGCCGATGAACATCGCCTCGGGCAGCAGCTGCTTCATCGCGTCGTGCATCTTGCCCGACTGGGTGCGGTGCGCCTCGTCCACGAAGACGAACAGGTTGCCCTTGGCGTGGAAATCCTTCGGGATCGCTGCGCTTGAGCTCATCGATGAAGTCCTGCCTCGGCTTCGTCACGGTCGTCTCATCCTCGGAGCCGCGGAACTTGTGGACCAGCGAGCAGATCAGCCACGGCTCGCTCGGGTTCGAGGGTGCCGATCAGGTCGGCACCCGATGTTGGTGCGGTAGATCTCCTCGTTGACGCCGTTGAAGACGCCTTCTCGATCTGCTCGTCGAGCTCCGTGCGGTCGGTGATCAGCAGCACCCGCGCGTCGTCCTGGTGCTCACGGATCCACTTGGCCAGCCAGACCATCGTCAGGCTCTTGCCCGACCCCTGGGTGTGCCAGATGATGCCGCCCTCACGCTTGCGCGACGCGGTCCTGCGCGGCCTTGACACCGAAGTACTGGTTGTGCCGGGCAGTCTTCTTGACCCCGGCGTCGAACACCATGAAGTCGTGGATGAGCTCCAGCAGGCGCTCCTTCGAGCACATCTGCATGCAGCGCCCGATCGAGCGGCTCGCTCGATCGTCGGATGTCTCCTTCCACTCCAGCCAGTACTTCTCCGGGGTGTCGATCACGCCGTAGCGCAGACCCTCGACATCGTTGCCGGCCATCACGAGCTGCACCGTGGTGAAGAACGACCGGATGAACTCCGGCCTCTGATTGCCGATCGTCTGCCGGATGCCCTCCGAGACCGCAACCTTCGATCGCTTCAGCTCCAGCGTGGCGACCGCAATGCCGTTGACGTACAGCACCACATCGGGCCGCTTGGTGTGCTCGCCGGCCGACCGTGACTTCCTCGGCCACGGCGAAGTGGTTCGCCTCCGGGTTCTCCCAGTCGATCAGCCAGACGGTCTCGTTGTGCTCGCCGACGCCGGGCTTGACCTTCACCCCGTAGCGCAGCAGCTGATAGACGTCGCGGTTCGCCTCGTACAGTCATGGCCACCGCCGACCGAGGCATGCCTTGGAGCTGTCAAGGCCTTGTTGATCAGGTTGTCGCTCGTAGCCACGCGCTTCAGAGTTCTGCGCCAGAAGCTCAACCTCGACGTTCGCGTTGCCCTCGCGGTACTCCCAGTTGCCGAGGTACTCGTAGCCAAGCTGGTCCCGAAACAGCTGCGACGACGCGCTCCTGGGCCTTGCGCTCGATCTGGCCAACGTCACTCATGAGCGCGCCTCCGGACCGGCAGACGAATGCGGCCCGTGAGCAGCTCCTGCATCATGCCGTGCTTGATCGCGCGGGCCTTTGTGAGCCGATCCCGAGCGCTTCGATCTCAAGCTCGGTGTCGCGCAGCACCTCCGCAACTGCCACTTGCTCGTCGAGGCCGCGGAAACAAACGTCACGCTTGATGTCGGAACCGTGGTTGCGAGAACCTCGTACCTGCGCCGCGAGTCGCATGGAGCTGGTCGCGAAACGCTCGGTTGAAAGCATACGCCTTGAATCGGGATCGCCTCGGATCGTTGGGTCGTCAGATCGCGTCGAGACCCGATAGCTGTAAGCTGGCGACGGCGATGTCCTCCAGTGTGATCTCCACTAGACTTCCCGACGCCGTCGGGGTCTTCGGACGCGTCTGCAAACACGTCACCTGCTGAACGACCCGCTCGTCCAGCCTTGCCTGCGCGGTGACCCGAGGCAACGCTCCGAGCGGCATCGACGATAGATCGCTTGTGTGGATATCTCCAATAGTGCAGAGCGAACGGAGACGTCGTGTCCGAGTTGAGCGCGAGACAGCGCAACCGTCTTCACTGTGCGTGATCACCCAGTCGAACATCAGCCCACTCGTCCGTGAAGCCGGGGAGGCGGGTCTTGCCGGTGAGGAGTTGCTGCATCGTGCCCTGCTTGATCGCCTGCTTCTTGACGATGAGGCGTTCCAGGGTCGCGATCAGCCCATCGGCATCGGCCAGGGCCGCAGCGATGGCTCGCTGCTCGGCCTAACTAGCGGGAATGAGAAGCGCAATGTATCGGAAGTCGTCCTCGCATTGAGCTTGGAATGCGCTCCTTGCGTTGCACACTCACAGCTCGACATTATTGAAGTCGCGCGCAAGATCGAGTGCAGCTGAGGGAGCCGGAGATCCACCCGGGCCGGCCACGATGAAGGGATCCATGTCGGCGTCAATACAGCTGGCTTGCGCTAGAACCCGCTTTCGCCTCGAGGTAGTGGCTGCCCCGACCTTGGCTGAAGATGACTCCCCGTGTCGGGGTTCTGATGCCCCTATCTCCCTGCGCCGCAGCCTCCTCTGATGAGTTGTCCGCGTACGGATGAACGACCGTGTCCGGGCTTTCTTCGAAAGTCTGGACCTGACGAATCGCAAGGCTCCGACCTGGCCGCTCCTGAAGCGGACCGGGAATCCATGCCGCAGCGCACGTGCCGACTTCACCCGTAGTCTAGGCAACCTGGCGTATCCCGTCATGACTCCACCCCCATCGCACGCGAGGTGGCCAGTAACCTTCGATTCGAGGGCCTCCAGGGCTCGTCTCGAGGTCGTCACGGTTTCGTCATAGCGTTCGCCGAGCTGCTGGATTCGGTCGACCAGTGCGAGGGTCAGTGAGTTGACCTCGGCGTCGATGCGGCCCGCGATCCTGGTTTTCCACTCTCGAGCACGAGGCTCTGCACGTCGGCTTCGGTGAGGTCGCCGTACTGGCGGAGGGTCTGCTCGTCGAGTTCTGCCTGGGCTTCCTTGGCGGCCTTCTTGTGGGCGGCTTCGGTGTCGTACAGCTTGACGAGGTGCTGCAATGCCTCGACTTCGTCGAGGTCGCCGTCACGCCTAATGTCGCGGAGCCGCTTGGACGCGAGGCCCTTGTTGATCTTGTCGTCGTCCATCGCCTCGGCGAGGAGCCCATCTTCGACGGAGTGCTCTTCGACGAACTCCTCAACTGCTCGGCTCGCTTCTTCCTGAGCCAAGTTGAGCTCGTCTACCCGCGCCTGTTCGTCGGCGAAGTAGCGAGCGACGATGAGGGCAGGTGGGATGAGGTCCATCTTGTACTTGGTGGCCTTGCGACCCGTGCCGAGTACCAGGTCAGGGTCCTCGGAGAGCTTGCGCTCCTTGTCCTCGATGGTCTTTCGGGGCTTCGCGGCATTGATCCAGCCATCGTTCATGAGGAGGAAGACGTCGTCGTGCATGACGTCGTGCCAGTAGGTCATGAGTTGCTGGTAGGCGTCGTACTTGTCGAGTAGCGGAACCGAGTCGAAGCGACCGAGCAGGTCCTCGCTCATCGCGGCGATGAGGTTGGCGGGGTTGGTGTCGGCGTCGATGGTGGCCAGTTGGGTCGGTGGGTCGCGAACCAGTCGGACACGATCGTCGACACGTCGTCGCGCAGCTTGCTGAAGCCAGGCGCGTCGAGCATGGCTTGCTGGACGTCGGTCAGGTCGATGGCGAGGTCGCTGTAGCCGGGGCGGTTGGGCTGTGAAGAGCTGGCCGCGAAGTTGCGGGAAGGGCTCCCAGTAGTCGCGCAGAGCGTCGAGGTCGCGGTCGGGGATGCCGCCGTGCAGGTGCGCGTGCAGGTCCTGGAGGTCTTCGGGCTCGGTGGCGTCGATGTAGCGGGGCATGTTGAGGTTGTAGTCGTTCTTCGGATCGGCGATCTCGGCCATCGGCACCTGCGCGAGTAGCGCTCGACCTCGGTCTGGTTGCTGAAGACGTCGACGATCTTGTGGATGTCCTGGCTGCGCAGCCGGTTCTTCGGCCCGTCCTTGATGAAGCCCTTGCAGGCGTCGATCATGAACACGCCGGTGCGGGCGTGGGCGTTCTCCTTGTCGATGACGACGATGCAGGCGGGGATACCGGTGCCGTAGAACAGGTTCGGCGGCAGGCCGATGATGCCCTTGATAGCCGTGCTTGATCAGGTTGCGGCGGATGTCGGCTTCGGCGTTGCCTCGGAACAGCACGCCGTGCGGCAGGATGATCGCGCGCCTTGCCCGTGCTCTTCAGCGACTTGAGGACGTGCAGCAGGAAGGCGTAGTCGCCGTTCTTGGCTCGGGCGGTATGCCATACTCGAAGCGGCCGAACTCGTCTCTCCGGTTAGCCGCTGGTCCACGACTTGGTCGAGAACGGCGGATTGGCCACAGCGAAGTCGAACGTCTTCAGGCTGCCGTCGCCGTTCGTGAATTGGGAGCGGCGATGCGTGTCGCCCTTGCCAGATTTCGGCGGTGGGGTTGCCGTGCAAGATCATGTTCATCTTGCGCAGCGCCCAGGTGGCGTTGTCCTTCTCCTGGCCGTAGATGGTCATGCCACGCGGCGCTTCGTCGGCGGCCTTCAGCAGCAGCGAGCCCGAGCCGCAGGTGGGGTCGTAGACCGTCTGGTCCTGGCGGGTCTGGCCGTTGATGCCGACCACCTTGGCCAGGATGCGCGAGACCTCGGCCGGCGTGTAGAACTGCCCCTTGCTCTTGCCCGACTCGGTGGCGAAGTGGCGCATCAGGTACTCGTAGGCATCGCCCAGCAGGTCGTCGCCCTCGGCCGGTTCGCGCGGAAATCCAGGCCGTCGAAGATCGCGACCAGCTTGGACAGCCGATCCTGCATCTCCTTGCCCTTGCCCAGCTTGTCCTCGTCGTTGAAGTCGGCCAGGTCGATGACGCTTTTGCAGGTCGTTGGCCTCGGCGAGCCGGGCGATGATCTTGTTGATCCGGTCGCCAATCTCCTTGTCGCCCTTCAGCGCGACCATGTCGGCGAAGACGCCGCCGTCGGGGACGTCGATCAGGCTGTCCGGGTCTGACCTGCGTACTTGTCCGAGACGTACTTCATGAACAGCAACGTGAGGACGTAGTCCTTGTA
>CAVWAR010000011.1:0-6981 GCA_963753075.1 uncultured Actinomycetes bacterium | reverse complement strand
GACCTGACGGCTGGCCTCTGTCCGATCTGAAGGGGAGTTGGGTGCCTGTCACCAATCTTGACCTGAGACTGCCGCCCGAATATCGGCGAAGAAGCGTGCCGGAGCTACCAGGGCTCTGGGTCCATCGCTCGCGCGTGCAGCCGACCCAAGAGATCTCCGATGAGCTGGAGGTCGAACTTGCGCGCAGGCTGGGCGTCGACTCTCTGCTGCATGTGGTCCCACCGGAGATGGCGCCCACCCACGCCCCCGGCTGGGAGTTCGTGCAGAGCATCAGCGACCTGGCCGGCATGGAAGTGGATCGGTCGTTGGTCGTCATCGACGGAGTGCTGGAACGGCTCGTCGATCCCCTCGCAGCTCTCGACCTCCTGCGGCGCATCCAACACAGAGTGCACGGATTCCTCATCCGGACGCCGGATAGATGCCGGGTGGCCGGCTCCGCAGCACTCGGCCCGCCGGCCGACCCGTCTCACGCGATCACGTGGTCGCTCCTTGAGCTCGACAGCCTCCTCAGGGCCAACAACCTCGACCCGCTGCTCCATGGCTATGTCGGCAGTGATCCGGGTCCAGAACGAGCGACACAGGCAGCCTTCATCCCTGGGAGGCTGTCCGGGTTGGACCGACAGTCGAAGCGACCCAGCGCCATCGCCTACGTCTCCTGCTTCAACGAACTCGACATCATCGAGACGACCATCGACAGGCTCACCTCCCAGGGCATGGACGTTCATGTGATCGACAACTGGTCGAATGACGGAACGTGGGAACGTCTGAGCACTCGCTACGGCAAGGGCCCGAACGTGAGTCTGGAGCGATTCCCTGGGTCTCCGAGCCCGCACTTCGACCTGGCATCCATCCTTGAACGTACGGATGCTCTCGCATCGAGGACTTGGCACGACTGGATCCTGCACGTTGACGCCGATGAGCAACTCGATTCCTTCACGCCCACGATGGATGTGTTGGACGTACTGGGCAGGGCGGACGAGGCTGGCTACGACGTTGTCGACTTCACTCTCATCGAGTTCAGGCCGGAGGATCCTCAGTCGGGCCATACGAGAACTGCTCCCGCGCGAGCGCTGCCGGCACGATGGCAGTTCGGGGATCGTCGGGGCGCCCGGCACCTGGAGCGCGCCTGGAGGAATCGCGGAAGCCGAGTGGGCATTGCCGATTCAGGTGGGCATGTCGTCGTCGCCGACAAGCGGGTCTTCCCGTTCAACCTCGTCCTGCGGCACTACCCGCTTCGATCGCCGGAGCAGGCGCGCGCCAAGGTATTCCGAGACAGGCTGCCACGATTCGGACCCGAGCGAGCCGCCAGGGGGTGGCACGTGCACTATGACAGCTTCGCCCCGGATTCGACCTTCCTCTGGCCAGCGGATGACCTCAACGACTGGGGATGGGATGCGCTCCGAGAGTGGATGGCTGAGTTCAGCACTCGGGTCGGGATCGACTTCTCATCGGGGCGGGATCTGCAGGAGTTGGCGGGCGCCATGACCGCCAGTGACCCGGTCGCCGGTCCTGAGCAGAGCGTGGAGCTGACCTTCGCAGCTCCACCGGGGAGGATCGCCGAGGTTGACGAGCCAGATCGGGGTCTTGACCAGCCCGCGCCCGGAGTCGCCGGACCGATCAACAAGCGACTTGTTGTCGTCGTCGGGATGCATCGAAGTGGGACGAGTGCTCTCACCGAGGCGCTTGCCTCCACTGGCCGCCTGGCCATCTCTGCCCCTGATCGCCTACTCGGCCCAGCCGAGGACAATCCCCGGGGGCACTTCGAGGACGCGGACTTCGTTGGCATGAACGACTGGATCCTCAGACAGCACGACTCCGAATGGGATGACCCGTGGGGCTTGGTGGGCGCTGAGCCCAGTCCCAGCGAAGTCGAGGAACTCCGCGGGCGCTGGAGCCATTTGGCGCGCGCGGATGATTTCCTCCTCAAAGATCCACGTCTGTGCCTCACGCTCCCGTGGTGGCTGCGGGTATGGCCAGCGTCAACGACTGCGGTGGTCATTGTTCGCCATCCCACACAGGTTGCGCAGAGCCTCTATCAGCGAAATGGCCTTCCCCTGGTTCTCGGCGAACTCCTCTGGTACGAGTACGTGACTGGCGCCATTCGCGGCACCCGGGCGATGTCACGGATATGGGTGGAGCATGCCGCGCTCATGAGAAACCCCGCTGAGGAGCTCACGCGGGTGCTGCAGTGGTTGGAAGTCGCCCGAGGTGAGGAAGTGGGTGGCCTGGATTCCTCGACGATCATTCCGTCCTTGGTCAATGCCACTGGAACCAGCGATGTCATCATCCCCCAGGTGGGTGACCTCTGGCGACGGGTTGGCCAGATTGCCCGGGAGGCAAGCGACTGGACGGAGGACGATCCGGCGCCGTTGCCGGGCCACTACATCGAAATGGGTCGCACGGCGGCCCGTGCCTTGCACGCGGCACAGCAGGCCCGCCAGGAAGCGAACCTGGCCCACCATGAAGCTGGCGTGGCGCGCAACGACGCTCGACTTTCCCGTGATGAGGCAAAGGAGGCGCAAGCTCGCCTCATCCACGAGCGAGATGTCGCGGCTGCCGCATCTCGAGGTCGGGATGCAGCGCTGGATCGGGCGCGGGCGAGCGAAGACGCCTTGGCCGATGTACTTGCCTCAGCCTCATGGCGGATCACCAGCCCCGCGCGGGACTTGAAGAGGATCATCCGGAAGCAGTGAATGCTGTGCGGGAGCCCAGGCCCCGACGGTGGCCCGTCAGCGGGGTGCCGCCGTACTCTTGACGTATGCCCGCCAGCCGCCCCACGCCGAACCCCGGCGCGGGCAAGGGCTTGGAGCGTGCCATGCAGGTCGGGATGGACCTCGTGCGCCAAGCTCGCGCGGCAGCGAAGTCCAGCACGTCACCTGTCAACCGGGACCGGCAGATGGCCGAGGCCCATCGTGCGGCCCTGGTGCGCTATGAGGCGGATCTGCGTCGGTACCAGGGCCGGGTCTCGTCGTACCGGGCCGGCACGATCGCGGGGGGCGCCGGCTCAGCAGTGCTCGGTGTGGCCACAGTCTCCGCGGCGGGCACTGGGGCCCCGGTCGAGATGGTGCTGCTGGGCGGCCTGGCCGCGGGCAGTGGCTTCGTCGGGTGGCGCTCACGACGCCGGGCCAAGGATCTCGAGGCGCACCCGCCCGTCCCACGCTTGCCACCGCTGCCGCCGGCGAGACTGCGTCCCGGAGCCCGCGGGGGAGACCAGGCCGATCGGGTGGCCAATGCCCTGCTGCACCTGTACGACCTCGTCCCCAGCGTCGGACGCCTCTACCCCGAGGCTGGGCAGGAGCTCTGGCGCGCGGTCAGCGACGTGGAGCCATTGCTGCGTGGGCAGGTCGAGCGGCTCGCTTCCCTGGATCGGATCGAGTGGGAGATGCCCGACTCGCGGGCGGCTGAGGCAGCCATGGCGGCCGGCACCGACATCACTGGTCGGCTGCGAGGCGGTGCCGACGCGCTGGAGGACCTTCTCGCCGCGGCCGCCCGGATGCTCGCGGCCCCCGACATCGGCGACGGCGTGCCGGACACCCTCGCCCCGGCCATCGACTCGCTCGATGCGTTCGCCCATGGGTTGAATGCCGCAAATGCTGCGCGCCTGAGCGGCGGGTAGGCAGGCGGCAGACGCCGGGCACCGCCCTACCAGGGCACACGCGCGGGGCCCCTAGGGGTCCAGGCCCGCGCAACGCGTGGCCGTGCGAGGCTAAGCCAATGACCGGCACCGATCGCGCAGGTACCGCGAGCACGATTCCGCCTGCGTCCGAGATCCCTGCCCTTGAGTCGGTGACGGTCCCCGGTAGTCGCACCCGTTTGTGGGCCAGTGTGGGCGCGGAATGGCTCGGCCTGGCCAACCTCTGGCTGGTACTCGGATCCAGTGTGGTCATGCAGTGGGCCTGGGCCGACCGGCCTGGGGGGTGGGTCCTGGGTGCCCCCGAGTCGTGGTTGCGCGCGGCTGCCCTTTCCGGTGCCCTGGTCGTTCTGTTGGCTGCCCTGGGTGGACGCGTCCGCTGGCCGGCGTGGGTGCTGGCTGGGCTACTGGGCATCTGGCTGGGCTCGGGGGCCCTCAGCGCATGGGTGCTGTCCGGCGAGCCGGACACCCGATCATTGCTGATGGCCGTGGCGGGCGGTGGCCTGGTCCTTGGGGCCGCCGCGGCCCGAACCACGTGGAGCGGCTGGAGCATCTACTTGATCGGCTTCGCCTACGTGTACCTCCACCTGGCAGTCCTCTGGAAGAACTACTACTCCTTGGGCGGGGAGTTCCCACTGGTCAACCGCTGGCTGTTCGAATACCCGGGCGGCTACACGTTGTCAGTCCCATCTGTCCCTGAGTGGGCAAACTACCCAAGCGGCCTGATCGACCGGGCCCGAGCGCTGCTCAGCCTGAAACAGGACGCAACGCTGCTCCTCCCGTCGGGTGTGGCTCTGCCCACCTACCGATACCAGGGACTCACCACGAACCCAAACCTGACCGGGATGTTCATGGCCCCGCTGGTGGCATTCGCGATCCCCTTCGCCGCCGGCCGCTGGCACCCCACGGGGTGGCGAGGCCGAGCAGTTGTCTATCCCGCCCGTGTGGCTCTGGCAGCCGCTGTGGTCGTTCCGGCCGTCTACCTGCTCGACCTGCTGGATGCCCGGGCGGCGTTGCTCGGAGTCATCGCGGGAGCGGCCGTGATGCTCGTGCCGATCGGCTGGGCCCGGAACCGGTGGGCGGCTTCGGTTGCAGCGCTCGCACTTCCGGTGTTGATCATGGCCCCGGTGGTCCACACCCTGCGTTGGGGTGGGCCTTCCTACAGCGGTCGCGACTGCGTCTGGGACACCGTGATCCCTCTGATACGGGCGACACCGTCCTGGGGCCTCGGGCCTCCGGGGGGCTTTGAAGCTTCATGTGGACCAGTGTCCGTGCGCTTCGCCCATGCGCACAATGAGCTGCTCCAGGCATGGAGTCTCGGCGGCCTGGTGGGGATCTGCGCCGCGGTGCTGGCCCTTGGGTTCCTTGTCTGGTTCGCCGTGAGGTTCAGCGACCGAGACATACGCGCCCTGGTGGCCGTCCTCACCTGCAGTGCGGTCGTGATGGCTGTGGAGGTTCTCACCCCGTCCGTTGGCTACACGGTCCATCTGGGGATCGCGGCGCTCGCCGTTGTTGCGGGGCGCTCGTTGGCGCTGATGGGGGACCGGGAAGGCGGGCCACCCGCGGACCCGGAAGACGACGGGCTTATCGTGGCGGATCCCGACTCCGCGGGTGAGTTGTCGGGACCCGCTAGGTCCGATCGGTCGTCATCCGAGATCCCCCCGGCCGGGTAGTCTCAGACTCTTCTGACGAGTCCTCCCATTGCTGAGATGAGGCTGCTGTGGTCCCCCTTGTTCGACTGACACCGATCGGCGTTGCGACGTTGGTCCTGCTCGGGGCCTGCACCTCCGGCTCGGAACCCGAGCAGCCGCGTGAGTCGTCGGCAGTCGCTTCTCAGCCCGCCCCGGTGGACTTAGCTGCCTTCTACGACCAGAACGTCGACTGGAAGGGCTGCGACGGTGATTTCGACTGCGCCACGCTCACCGTTCCGGCTGACTACGACGACCCGGAATCCGGCACCCTGGAGCTCGAGGTCATCCGGCTGAGGGCCAAGGACCCGATCGGCTCGCTGATCCTCAATCCGGGCGGCCCGGGTGGATCCGGAGTGGACTACGCCCGTGCGGCGCGAGGCGTGCTCACGTCGCAGTTGGTCGACGCGTATGACGTGGTGGGGTTCGATCCCCGCGGGGTGGTCTCCTCGACGCCCGTTGACTGCCTCGACGACTCAGAACTCGACGTCCTGTTCGCCGCGGACGGCACGCCCGACACTCCGCTGGAGGTCGCCGAACTGGCTGAGGCATCCACTCTGCTCGGCGAGGGGTGCCAGACGCTGTCACCGGACGTCGCGCCCTACATGGACACCGAGTCGGCCGCCCGCGACTTGGACATCCTGCGCGCGGTGCTCGGTGACGAGCAGCTCAACTACTTGGGCAAGAGCTACGGCACGTACTTGGGCGCGCAGTACGCAGAACTGTTTCCGGACAAGGTCGGTCGTGTCGTGCTCGATGGGGTCCTGCCCAGCTCCTTGAACTCCGACGAGATCACGCTCGGCCAGGCAAAGGCCTTCGACGAGGTTCTGCGTCGGTTCGCCGAGGACTGCATCACGCAGGAGGACTGCCCGCTGCCGCGTGACGTGGATGCGGGTGTTGCGCGGATCCAGCAGTTCCTCGACGACCTGGATCAGAACCCGCTGCCCGGGGTCGGCGATCGGATGCTTACCGAGGCGCTGGGGACCTACGCCATCCTGAGCTACCTCTACTTCCCGCCGACCGACTGGGAGGTCCTCCGGTTCGGACTGGAGGTTGCCTTCGACGGGGACGGCAGCGTTCTGATGGACATGATGGACAGTCGTATCCAGCGCCGGCCGGACGGGACGTTCGACAACAACGGCAACGAGGCGTTCTATGCGGTGTCGTGCTTGGACCGGCCCGCCGTGGGTGGCGTCGAGCATGCGGAACAGCTTGCCCAGGAGTGGGCGACCGAGGCACCCGTGTTCGGGCCGTATCTGGCCTGGGGGAACCTGCCGTGCTGGGAGTGGCCGATGGGGGCTGGAACGGCCGAGGCGCGCGGGGAGTTGCCGGCCTTCCGCGCCGAGGGTTCGGCGCCGATCCTGGTCGTGTCCACGCAGTACGACCCCGCGACCCCGTACGACTGGGGCGTGCAGGTGGCTGACGAGCTCGACAACGCCACGCTGCTGAGCTACGACGGCGACGGGCACACGGCCTACACGTCGGGGTCTAGCTGCATCGACGACGCCGTGGACGCCTACTACCTCGACGGTACGCTGCCGGCCAAGGGCACGGTGTGCGCGGCGGACGCTGCTGGTGGGGGCACGGGGGCGTGAGGCGCGGACCGATGATCGGCTGCACCTTCGGCGGCGAACCGCCGCAGGTGCAGTTACCGATCGCCGC